>NZ_JAMQGO010000009.1 GCF_023703375.1 Lutimaribacter degradans | reverse complement strand
CTGGGCGTCGGTCAACCAGAAGAGATCAGACATGTTCACCGCTCGTTTTTCGAACCGTGAATCACGCCGCCTCGCAGAAATCAATGGGTCCTGACCCTAGGTTGTTCAACCCCTGCCCGGGCATGCCCGCCCCGATCTAGAACGCGTTTCGCTGGATACCAAGCGGCTTTTGCCGGAACTTGCTTGCGCTGCAACGGAGGTGGCATTTGCGTGCAAAAGCGCCGGAAAAGCGCGCCACTCAATATTCCGAGAAGGTGAGGTGGCCGGTTTCGACCTTGGTTTGCATGTGCAGTGGCAGAACGCGCTTGCCGCCGCATCGAACTGACCTGTTTCTGCCAAGTTTTGAAAAGATGGCAATCGAATGATGATGCGACGTAAGTTATCCTTTATCTGTCCTGCCCGAAGGACAAACCCGATTCAGGAGATTCATGCCATGCGCGGATTCACGAAACGCTCGATCGTCGCGGCGCTGGCCATTTGCCTGGGCGCCGGCGCCGCCTTCGCCCAGGAAGAGGCACAGGGCGCGCATGTCTCTATCGAGCTGAACGCGCTTGAACCGCTCGATGACGCGTGCCGTATCAGTTTCTTCGTTCAGAATGGGCACGACGTGGATATCACGCAAGCCGTATACGAGGCGGTCCTGTTCGATGCCGAAGGCCGCGTTGACCGGCTGACGCTTTTCGATTTCGGGGTCTTGCCCGCGAACCGCCCGCGCGTGCGGCAGTTCGTGGTGCCGGGGCTGGCCTGCGCCGGATTGGGGCGGCTGCTGATCAACGGTGCCGAGACCTGCGCTGGCAGCGGCTTGCCCGAAGGCGCCTGCAGCCGCGACCTGGAGCTGCGCAGCCGCACGGATGTCGAGGTAATCGGATGATCGTGACACTCCGGGATGCGGTTGTGCAGCTTGCCGAACTGGGCGGGCCCGTCGTTCTGCTTTTGGTAGGACTTTCGGTTGTGGTGCTGACGGTCACAATCTACAAGCTGTGGCAATTCGCGGCGGCGGGCGTTGGTCGGCACAGGGCGTTGCAGGATGCAATCGCGGCCTGGGACGCGGGCGACGGGTCCGCCGCGCGGCAATATCTTGAAACTTCGCGCAGCTACCTTGTGCCGGTTTTCGCCATGGCGCTTGATGGTCCGCAAGATGCCGCGCGGCTCGAGGCCGAGGCCGAGGCCCGGTTTTCCCGCCTGGAAGGCGGGTTTCGCCTGCTCGATTCGGTTGCGCAGTTGGCGCCGCTTCTGGGGCTGTTCGGCACGGTCCTGGGGATGATTTCTGCCTTTCAGGCCCTGCAAGAAGCCGGGGCGCAGGTGGACCCTTCTGTTCTTGCCGGGGGCATATGGGTGGCGCTGCTTACAACCGCGGTGGGTTTGGCTGTTGCCATGCCGACATCGGTTATCCTGAGCTGGTTCGAGGCACGCATGGATGCCGATCGCCTGCTGGCGCAAAAGGGGCTGCGCACGATCCTCGCGCCCAGCCGACGGCATGATGGCAAAGCGGCACAGGCGCAGCCGATTCATGCGTAGGCAGCGGCGCAGGCGCAGGTTGTCGATGACATCACTGATCGATGTCATCTTTCTGTTGCTGCTTTTTTTCATGTTGTCCTCGACCTTCACCCGTTTTGCCGAGGTCGAGCTGGCTTCGGCCGGGGCAGGGGGGGCGACCGCGCCAGACAGGCCGGTGTTCCTGTCGCTTGGGGCAGACAGCCTGCGCCTGAATGGCGCGCCAACCTCGTTGCGGGCGTTGCCCGAGGCACTTGCCGGCCATCGCGATGGTGATGCTGCGTTGGCCGTGCTCATCGCAACCCAAGCGGATGTGACGGCGCAACGCCTGACGGATATTCTGGTTGCCTTGCGACCGCTCAAGAACCTGAGCGTCACGGTATTGGAAGGCTCATGATACCGCGTCGTGCCAGGAAGAACCGCGAGCCCACGATCGCCCTGATCAACATCGTTTTCCTTATGCTGATCTTCTTCCTAGTGGCCGGCACGCTGGCGCCCGCGTTGGAGCGCGACCTGGCATTGGTGCGCACGAAAGGCCTGAACGGAACGGCCCCACCCGACGCGCTGGTCGTGCATGCCGATGGGCGCCTGACGCGCGCCGGTGCGCCAGTGGCCTCGGCCGCGGATTTCCTGGCGGCGCTGCCTGAAGACGCCCGAGACAGCGTGCGCATCGTGCCCGACCGTGACCTGCCCGCACGAAACCTAGTTGCACTTGGTCGTGCCCTGCGCGAGGCGGGGGCAGGCAAGGTTCTGATCGTAACCGAAAGGGGGCTTGAATGATCGGGTCAAACCCCGTGGCCAAATTCGGTGCGCTTGGACTGGCGCTCGCCGCGCACGGGGTGTTGGCGCTTGCCTGGGTCGCGCCTGCGCCGGTCGAGATCGAGGGCGGGGGTGGTGCATCCGAAGTTCGTTTGGGTAGCGCGTTCCAGGACATGGCCGCTGGTACGCTGGCCCCTATGCCGCCCGAAAAAATCGCTGCGGCGCGCCCTGACAAGCAGAGTGCGGAAAGCGCACCGCAACGGTTGACTGCCCAGCCCGCGCGCACCGCCGCCAATCCCTCGCCGCCAAACGTGCTCTCGGCCGCGCCTGCACAGCGGGCCGTTGTTCCAACTGAACCTGTCGACCGCGCGCCCCGCGCCCCGCAAACCTCACCCGAGGCCATAAAGCCCGCCCCGGCGGACGCCGATGCATCGGTGCGCAAGGCAGGTCAACCCGAGGCGCTGCAAGGCACCGAGCCGGACAGTGCGGCAGTCGCAAGATCGTTGCGGCCCAAGCCGCGCAGCGCCACGTTCGAGCGTACGCACCGCACGGCGCCGGAACCACGGCCCCAGGCCAAGCCACGGCCAACACAGCGCGGTAATGCATCGCGCAACGCGCGCGCGGGGACGGAAAGCGGGCAGGCGCAGGCAAAAGCAGCACAAAGCGGCAGCGACGGGCAAGAGCAGGCCAGCGGCAACGCGGCGGCAAGCAATTACCCCGGGCAGGTCATGCGGGCATTGTCTCGGGCCGGCAAGCCCCGGGTCAATGCGCGGGGCTCGGCTGTTGTGGCGTTCACGATTGCCCCGAACGGGCGCCTTGCCTCGGTTTCGCTGGCGCGCAGTTCGGGCTCGTCCGCGCTGGATCAGGCAGCCCTGCGACTGGTGCGTGGCGCCGGGCCATTCCCCAGCCCGCCGGTGGGCGCGCAGCGCAGTTTCTCGATCCAGATCAAGGGGCGGTGAGGGGGCCCGGCGCCAAGTTCTTGGCGCCTGAAGCGATCATGCGCCTGGGCCGCGCAACATTCGTTCGACAAGTTTTTGCACGCGCAGCGCCTCGGCCGGGGTGGCCAGGGCATTGGGTTGAGATGCGATGCATTTTTCCAGCGCGTCCAGTTGCTGTTTCAGACTGTTGGCGCGCGCATCTTCCGGCAGCGAGTTGGCAAGCACGAAGTCGCCACCATCCGAAATCCATTCGACATAGAAATCGGTGATGCGGCGGCTTTGTGCACTGCCCTTGATGGTCAGTTCCTGCCGATCGGGCTGTGCGCCGCCGACGCTGGCAAGGATGCTGACAGGCAGGCCATTCTCGTTTTCCAGCCGCGCCAAAAGATGCGTCTCGCATAGCGCCGGATCATCGGGATATGACGGCTCGGCGCTGACAACATGCAGCGGGCCCAGGAGGCGCTCCGAGAAAAACAGGAAATGCGAGATCACCTCGCGTGTCATGCCGCCCTCGTCGCGAAAGCGCAGCCAGTCGGCCGCCTTTTGCCACGCGCGCGGCCAGGCGGCATAGTTCAGCACGATATCTGCCCCCAGTAACTGGCCCATTTCACCGCTTTGCGCCGCTGCAACCGTGTTGGTCATCGCGGGGCCTGACGCCTGGGTAAAGTTCACTGCAGCGGGCGTGCCATGCTGGGCCAGTTGCGCAACAAGGTCTTCGCTTTCGGCCACGTCGACGCCCAGCGGTTTTTCAAGGAAAACCGCCTTGCCCGCGCTGGCCGCCGCCAAGGCATAGGTCTTGCGCGGGCCGGGCGGGCAGGCAAGATAGACAAGGTCGGCCGCGTCTATTGCGGCCTCGGCCGACGCGACCATGGGGGTGTCTGGGGCCATGTCTTGCGCGGCGGCACAGGCAGCCTTGTCCGGGTCCCACATGGCGGTAAGTTCGTAGCCGGGATGTTGCTGCATCTGGCCAAGAAGGCGCCGCCCCATGATGCCCAAGCCGATGATTGCCGTTCGTATTGCCATGTCTTTCGTCCCCATGTTGCCGGATGCAGGGTTGCCGAATAGAGATGACGCGCGCAAGCCCGGATCGCCGACCTCCGCCGCGCGGCGATGAAAGCTGCGGCAAACCGTGGCAAAAACGAATTGTATACTACTGTATGCTGTAGACGCCGGGCGCGGATTGCACTATGGCGAGGGCAGCAAAGGAAAGGATTGTCCGATGTCCGATCAGAAAACACCCGATATCATCTATACCAAGGTCGACGAGGCGCCGGAACTGGCGTCGGCGTCTCTGTTGCCAATCATCCAGAAGTTCGCCGCAGCTGCCGGTGTCAGCGTCGATACCCGCGACATCAGCCTGGCGGGTCGTATCCTGGCCACCTTCCCCGAGGCATTGTCCGAAGATCAGCGCCAGCCCGACGATCTGGCCTGGCTGGGCGAGTTGGTGAAGCAGCCCCATGCCAACGTGATCAAGCTGCCCAACATATCGGCCTCGGTGCCGCAGCTGGTGGCTGCGGTCAAGGAGTTGCAGAGCCAGGGATATGCCCTGCCCGACTACCCCGAAGTGCCCGCAAACGACGAAGAAAAGGCCGTGCGTGCCAAATATGACGGCATCAAGGGCTCGGCTGTGAACCCCGTCCTGCGCGAGGGCAACAGCGACCGCCGCGCCGCCGCCGCCGTCAAGAAATTTGCCCAGAACAACCCGCATCGGATGGGTGACTGGTCGGCCGACAGCAAGACACGCGTGGCCACGATGCAGGCGGATGATTTCTTTTCGAACGAGAAATCGGCCACGCTGCCCAAGGCAGCAACCGCGAAGATCGTGCTGGAAACCGCCGGTGGCGAAACCGTGTTGAAGGAAGGTGTTTCCTTCCCCGAAGGCACTGTGGTTGATGCCACTTACATGAGCGCGACCGCTCTTGATGCTTTCCTGGCCGAGGAGATCGAAAAGACCAAGGCCGAGGGCACGCTGTTCTCGCTGCACATGAAGGCCACGATGATGAAGGTTTCCGACCCGATCATCTTTGGCCATGCGGTCAAGGAATGGCTTAAGCCGGTGTTCCAGAAGCATGGCCAGAAGATGAAGGAACTGGGTGTGGACCCGAGCTCGGGCATGGGCGACCTGCTGGAACGCGTCAAGGACCAGCCCGAGATCATGGCTGATATCGAGGCCTGCCGCGCGCAGCGCCCGCCGATGTACATGGTCGACAGTGATCGGGGTATCACCAACCTGCACGTACCGTCCGATGTGATCATCGACGCGTCGATGCCCGCGCTGATCCGTGGCGGCGGCAAGGGTTGGGGCCCCGATAACAAGGAACATGACACCAACTGTGTCATTCCCGACAGCTCTTACGCGCCCGTTTATGACGAGGCGATCAAGTTCTTCAAGGAGAACGGCAAGCTGAACCCGGCCACCGCCGGCACCGTGCAGAACCTTGGCCTGATGGCGCAAAAAGCCGAGGAATACGGCAGCCACCCAACGACGTTCGAAATCCCCGAGGGTGGCACGGTCAAGATGATCCTGGATGACGCCACCGTGTTGCACGAGCACAAGGTCGCGGCAGGTGACATCTGGCGCTCGGCCAGCGCGCGCAAGGCGCCGATCGAGGATTGGGTGAACCTGGCGATCGAGCGGCAGAAAGCCACCGGGTATCGCGCGATTTTCTGGTTGGATGAAAACCGCGCGCATGACGCGGAGCTTATCAAATACGTGAAGCCCATTCTCGAAGCCAAGGGCGTGACCGACAAGTTCGAGATCATGGCCCCGCGCGAGGCGACACGCGCCAGCCTGGAAACCATCACCAAGGGTGAAAACACCATCGCGATCACCGGCAACGTGCTGCGCGACTACCTGACTGACCTGTTCCCGATCCTTGAGTTGGCGACTTCGGCCAAGATGCTTTCGATCGTCAAGCTGATGAATGGTGGCGGGTTGTTCGAAACTGGTGCCGGTGGTTCGGCCCCCAAGCACGTTCAGCAATTGGTCGAGGAAAACCACCTGCGTTGGGACAGCCTTGGCGAATTTTGCGCGCTTGGCGAAAGTTTCAAGTTCCTCGCTGACCAGAAGGACAACGCCAAGGCGCGGGTTCTGGGCGAGGCGGTCGAGGCGGCGACGCAAGGTGTTCTGGACAACAACCGCAGCCCCAGCCGCAAGGTTGGCGAGCCCGATAACCGCGACAGCCATTACTGGTTCGCGCGCTACTGGGCCGATGCGCTGGCCGCGCAAGGTGATGATGCCGATCTGGCCGCGCATTTCGCGCCTATCGCCAAGGCGCTGGCAGAGGGTGAGGCTGATATCGTCGCCGAACTGGCCACGGCACAGGGCGCGCCTGCCGATCTGGGCGGCTATTATCACACCGACCCTGCGAAAACGGCTGCTGTCATGCGTCCGTCGAAAACGCTGAACGCGATCATCGGCTGATACGACTAGCCTCCAAAAATGGAAACGCCGCCCAGGTTGAGGCGGCGTTTTTCTTTGATATACGGCCCCTTAGGGGGCTGACCAGCCCTCGCGCTTGCGATCACTGAAGGCAATGAACAGGGGCAGCGCGCACAGCGCCAGGCCGATGGCCGCGGTTTGGAAAAAGCCGATGCCGAATACATCGGTTTCGGGCAGGGCAAAGAACAGTCCGCCAAGGAAAAGCATAACCCGCAGGCCATAGCCCAGCGGCCCTTTGCGGATCGGTCCCACAAGGCTGACATGGCCCTGCAATGCCATCGAGATCATGCCAACCCCGAACAGCGCTGAAACCAGGGCAAGCAAGACCTCGGGCAAGGGGGCTTGTGCCACCAGCGCCGGGTTCAGCACGAAAAAGAATGGCGCGATATAGATGACGCCGCCAAGGCGCATGGCCTCGAACCCGGTCTTGATCGCGTTTTCACCGGCCATGGTAGCAGCGGCAAAGGCTCCCAATGCAACTGGCGGGGTGATAAAGCTGATCATGCCCCAATACAGGATGAACAGATGCACGGCGATCTGGTTGAGCCCGCCCTGCTCAAGCGCGGGCGCCAGCACCACCGCCAAAAAGATATAGGCGGCAGTCACCGTCATGCCCATGCCAAAGATGAAGGCCGTAACTGCCCCCATCAGCAGCAGAACGAACACGTTGTCACCCGCGATGAAGATCAACTCGTTCACAAGCGTCCCGGCCAGGCCGGTTGCGCTGAACGACCCCACGATCAGCCCGACGCCAAGCAGGATGGCCGTCAATTCTGCCAGCCCCTGGCCCACGCCCATGATCATTTCACCAAGCCTCTTTAGCGAAAGACGGCTTTCCGGCAGGATCTGGTTGACCACCAGCAACAGCGCCGTGGCATAGAACGGTGCCGATGTTTCGCGCCGCATGACCAGCAGCATGAAGATTAGCAAGGCGAATACACCGATATAAAGCCACCCCTCGCGCAGGATCTGCCGCATGACCGGCAACTCGGCGCGTGGCAACCCGCGAAGCCCCTTGCGGGCAGAATAGGCGTCGATCTGGGCGAACAGCGCGAAATAGAACAGCAGCGATGGAATGGCCGCCGCGATGGCGATTTCCACGTATGGAACCGACAAGAAAGAGGCCATCACGAATGCCGTGGCCCCCATGATCGGGGGCATCAAAACCCCACCTGTCGAGGCACAGGCCTCGGTCGCCGCGGCCGTGCGGGCCGAGAACCCGGACCGTTTCATCGCCGGAATCGAAACCGCCCCGGTGGTCAGCACATTGGAAATGACCGAGCCCGACATCGAGCCCATGAACCCGCTGGCGAAGATCGACACCTTGGCCGCGCCGCCGCGATACCCGCCCACCAGCGCCAGTGCCAGGTCGTTGAAGAACTTGCCGCCGCCCGTGCGTTGCAAGACCGCGCCGAACAGGATGAATCCGATCACCACGCCGCCGAACGCCTTCATCGGTATCCCGAAAGAGCTTTCGGACGAGTAGACGTGATATGATACGGCTTCACTAAGCGTGCTTTGAAAGCCCGAAAACGGGTCGGGAACGTGGCCCGCGAATGTCGGGTAGAAGGCAAACAGGCATACGATCGTGAACAACATCAACCCACCCGCGCGGCGGGTCGCCTCGAGCACAAGCGCGAAAAAGACATAGGCCACGTATTGCGCGGTTTGGGGTGCGGCATATTCCCAACCTTGCGCAAGGTTCATTTCGGCAGTTTGCGCCAGATAGGCCGTGCTGCCCAGCGACGCCGCCGCAAGCAGCCAATCCAGCCAGATCGGCTGGCCCATCTTGCTGCCGTTGATGCGGAAAACCAGGAACGACACGGCCATGAACAAGCCGCCCAGAATATAAAGGTATCGACCCTCAATCAGAACAAGGCCGCCCACCTGCAGATTGAACAACTGGTTAATGACAAGCAAAATGCCGAAGACCGTTGCAACGATCACTGCCACGCGCGCCGCGTGACCCATGCCCGGATTGCCCGGGGCATCCGTTTCCCGTTCCAGCGCGGATTGATTTGCGCCCATGCCTGCCTCCCCAAACGGTCCGAGTCGGAATATCAAAACGGCCCCGCGCACCCTGTCGCGAGGCCGCCATCTTTTGCAGGTGTTTTAGAAGACCACCGAGAAACCGCCCGCTTCAAGCGCGGCACGGCGCTTTTCGGCCCATGCTTCCTCCCAGTTGTCCGGGCCTTCGGCTTTCAGCTCTTCCCAAGCGGCTTGAAGGGCGGCCTGGCGCGCGATCAGGTTGTCGTTATGCGCTTGTGCTTCGTCGTTCCACAGGCCCGCCTCGGTGTAATAGCGAATGGCGCCTTCGTGGTAGGGAACGACCCAGGTCATGTCTTGCTTGTCCAGGGCCCAGCCGTTGATGCCGGGCGCCTTGCCGGCATAGGCATCGTAGAGTTCGACCATGGCCTTGGTCATGTTATAGGCCAGATCGGCTTCTGTCTCGTCGGTGCCGACCAGGACCGGATAGGCATAGCCGGCCCCCTGGTAGCCATCGGTGCCGTCGATCGTGGCGCCGACAACGGCCTTGTTGGGGTTAAAGAAGGGCGCGATGGATTGCATCCGCTCAAGACCTTCGGTGTTGTCAGGGTCGATGGGCGGCCAGAACAGGCCGCGCGGGCCGGTCTCGGCCTCGTAGGCAAAGCCCGAGTTGGTCGAAGCGAATGCCGCGTCCACTTGGCCTTCGATCAGGCCCTTCCACGAAGCGCCGAAGCCGCCGAAATCGACACGTTCAACGTCGTCCCAAGTCAGGCCGCCATAGGCCAGATATGCCTCGGTGTTGACGTTCAGTGCCGGCGCGCCCACGACCCATGCAACGCGCTTGCCCTTGAGATCTGAAAACTCTTCGATCCCCAGGTCATCGGCTACGCCGACGGCCAGGTTGATCGCGCCGCCGTTGTTGGCCATCAAAACCCGAATGGGCTGCGGTCCCCAGTTTTCGGCGCCGAACTGGAACGCGCCTTCCTGGGCCATGAAACTGCCGCCAACGCCTGTGGCCGAAAACTGTACGCGCCCCTGGCGTAGCGGTTCTGTGCGGCTCACGTCGTTTTTGCCCGGCAGGACGCGCAGGTTCACGCCCGTCGCATCTTGCAGCGCGGCACCGATGGCGACCGCCTGGTTATACCCGGCCGAGCCCGTGTCATATGCTGTCCATGACATCTGCCTGGGCAGTTCAGCCGTTGTCGATTGCGCTGTCGCGGTGCCCGCGACGATTGTTGTCGCGCCAGCAACTGCCAGCACTTTCAAAAGACTGTTCATAGTCTCCTCCCCTTGGTTGGTCATTCTCGCGGAGTGCTTGACCCCGTTTGAATTGCCCCGCAGTTTGTCTGCGGAATTTGTTTTCGCTATGCGATAGTCCGTCACATGGCGCAAAAGTCAAGGGAGGCAAGAATGGAACAGGCAACGACACGCGCAGCAGACCATATGGCAAAGGTTTTGGCCGCGCTTGGGGCAGACAGGATGTTCTGTGTGCCTGGCGAATCATACTTGTCTTTCCTTGACGCGCTCCATGACCAGTCGGCGATCGAAACGGTTGTGTGCCGCCACGAAGGCGGGGCAGCGATGATGGCCGTGGCTGACGCCAAGTTGACGGGCCGCCCGGGCCTATTGGCGGTCAGCAGGGGGCCGGGGGCGACAAATGCGTCGATCGGGCTGCATCTGGCGGATCAGGACGCCGTACCGTTGGTTTGCCTGATCGGGCAGGTCGCCCGTTTTGAGCGCGGGCGGGGCGCGTTTCAAGAAGTCGATTATACGCAAATGTTCGGCGGGATTGCCAAGGGCGTATGGGAGGTGACGGAGGGCACGAAACTGGCCGAAACCGTTGCGCGCGCCTGGGCGTTGGCGCTTTCCGGCACGCCAGGTCCGGTGGTCATCGCCCTGCCCGAAGACATGCTTTCCGACACCGTGGACGACGCCGCGCTACCTGCCCCGGTGCGGGTGCCGCGCGCCGCGCCCGCGCCGCAGGATGTAACCCGCGCGGCCGAATTGCTAAAGGGCGCCGAGCGCCCGCTTGTCATCGCGGGGAGCCGGCTGGACAGTCAGGCGGGGCGCCGCGCGCTGGCCGCCCTGGCAAAAGCGCATGGCATTCCGGTGGCGTTGACCTTCAAGCATCAAGAGATTTTCGACAACGGGTCGCCGCTCTATGCGGGGCACCTTGGGTTCAAGATCCCGGCGCCCTTGGTCAAGACCCTGCAAAAAGCCGATCTTATCCTCGCCATCGGCACCCGCATGGGCGACACGCCCAGCCAGGGGTACCGGTTGCCCAAGGCGCCAAGGCCCGACCAGCCCTTTGTTCACGTCTGGCCCGACGCGGATGTTCTGGGGCAGGTGTTCGAAACCGATCTTCCGGTGGCGGCCGACCCGGCGCTGTTCTGTGATGCGCTTACCGCGCTACCTTCTGACGCGCCACCCGCGCGTGCCGATTGGGCCGCAGAGGTGAACGCGATGGCCCGCAAGATTGCCGCCTTCGACGCCACCGACCAGCATGACGGGCTGAATTTCGGGGCGGTTGCGGCCGAACTGGCAAGGCAGGCACCGCGCGACAGCATCGTTGTCACGGATTCCGGCAATTTCTCGGGCTGGGTCCACCTGACTTGGCCCTGGGATGGCACGCAGCAGGCGATTGGTGCCGCGGGCGGGGCCATGGGGCTGGGCGTGCCGGGGGCGGTTGCGGCCGCGTTGCGCCATCCCGACAAGACGGTTCTGGGCTTTGCCGGGGATGGCGGTCTCTTGATGACCGGGAACGAGCTGGCCACGGCAATGGCCAAGGGTGCCAAGCCCAAGATCGTGGTTTCGGACAATGGCACCTATGGTACGATCCGCCTGCACCAGGAGCGCGACCACCCTAATCGCGTGTCGGGCACCGACCTGGTGAACCCGGATTTCACGGCTTGGGCCGAGGCGTTCGGGTTGCGCGGTTTCAGGATCGGGGCGGGTGATGACATTGCCGGTATCGTCGCCGATTTCCTTGCCCATGACGGGCCCGCGCTGCTTTCCGTGCGCTCCAGCGCCGAGGCAATTTCGGCCTATGTCACGATCTCGGGGTTGCACGCGCGCATGGCCAAAAGCTGAAGGTCTCAAGCGGGTCCGGTTTCGCGGCAAAGCCTGCGCCGTAAATTTTCAGGGGCATCACGGTGGAAACCGGATGCCCCTTTTTTTCCGGCCCGGCCTACTGTTGCGACGTGGCCGGCACGCGGGCTGGCTTGAGGCGCATCACATCAACGAAGGCAGGTACAGCACCAGTGACGGTATCGCCAAAAGCAGCGCCAGCCGGAGGATGTCCATCAGCCAGAAAGGTGTCACGCCCTTGAAAATCGTGCCGGTCGAAACGTCGCCAACCACGCCCTTCAAGACAAACACGTTCAGGCCGACCGGGGGTGTGATCAGGCTGATCTCGGTGACGACCACGACGATGATGCCGAACCACACCGGATCAAAGCCAAGCCCTGTCACCAGTGGGAAGAATATCGGGACGGTCAGCAGCAGCATCGAAAGGCTTTCGAATACACAGCCCAGGATGATGTAGATCAGAAGGATCACCGCCATCACCATCCAGGGTGACAGCCCGAGGTTCTCGACCATGGTGCGCAGTGCCTCGGGCAGGCCGGCGATGTTGACGAAGTTCGAAAAGATCCAAGCCCCGATCAGCACCGCGAAAAGCGACGCGGTGGTCATGGTTGTTTCCGACAGCACTTCGCGGAAATCGGCAAAGGACAGGCTGCGGCGGGCCAGCGCGATCAGGAACGCGCCCATGGCGCCCATGCCGGCAGCCTCGGTCGGCGAGAATGTCAGGTGGATAGGCCAGAAATCCAGGATACCGTAGAGCCCCCCGATAACAAGGCCGAACAGTAGCAAGACCGCCCAGACGCCCTTTATGGCTTTCCAGCGCCCTGCCCAGTCGGTGCGCAATCCGGCGGGCCCGGCCTTGGGGTCGCGTGCGACGGTAATTCGCACGGCGATCAGGTAGAACAGGATGCCCAACGCGCCGGGAATGATCCCGGCGATGAACAACTGTCCGATAGAGGTTTCCGTCAGGATGCCATAGATCACCAGGATCACACTTGGCGGGATCAGGATACCCAGCGTCCCCCCCGCAGCGATCGACGCCGTCGACAGCCCATCGGAATAGCCGAATTTGCGCATTTCGGGCATCGCGACCTTCGACATCGTCGCTGCCGTTGCCAGCGATGACCCCGAGATCGCGGCAAACCCGCCGCAGGCGCAGATCGTGGCCATGGCCAGCCCGCCGCGCATATGGCCCAAAAAGGCATTGGACACGGCGTAAAGCTCGCGGCTGATGCCGCCCTTGTTGACGAATAGCCCCATGAGGATGAAGAGCGGGACCACCGAAAGGCCATAATCCTGGCTGGTGTCGATGATCAGCCGTCCTGCCATGGAAACCGCGCCGCGCCAGCTTGTTTCGATCATGTAGCCGACAAGCCCGACCAGCCCCATCGCAAAAGCGATGGGCACGCGCACCAACACCAGCACAAGAACGGCGGCAAACCCGATAAGGGATTCAGTCATTTCGGATCAATCCCAGCTTGGAAGGGGCAAATAGGATCACGGCGCCACGCAAGATGAACACCAGTGCCGTGGCAAAGCTCATGATCGCGATGAACCACCCGATATAGAATGTGGGGATGTTCAGATACTCGGTCTCGTCGCCATAGCTGCGCGCGCGCTCGGCCAGGTCGATGACCCGTTCTGCGGGAAAATACAGCATTATCCCACAGGCCAGGTTCACCAGGCCGTCAAGGATACGTCCAAGGCGCAGGCGCGCGAAAAGCGGGTCGAGCAGATCGACCGAGATGTGTTGGCCGCGCGCCGATAGCAGCGGCAGGGCCGAAAACACGACCACGGCAATCGCGATACGGGTCAGTTCGGTCGCGGCCTCGATGGGCGCGTTGAAAGCCGAACGCAGGATCACATCGCAAAACGTCAGCACCATCAACGCGAAAAGCGAGATCGACGCGACGAACATGGGAAGGACCGCGGCCAGCTGGGCAAGGCGTGTCAGCAATGTCATGCAGGCAGACCGGAGTTGCGGGAAAGGGCCGCCCGGGCGGCCCTTTCGCAGGGGTTTACATCGACGATTCTTTCGCCATCTCGGCCGTGACCATCTCGTACGCGGCTTGCGCGTCGATGCCGGCTTCGGCGATCTCGGCCAGGATCTTTTCGCGCACCTTCGCGGCCATTTCCGCGAATTTCGCCTGATCCTCTTCCGATGCCTGCACGATGGTATTGTCGCCGGCTTCCTCGGTCGCCTTGCGGGCGCGAACGTCGGACTCGTCCCACGCCTTGCCCATCATGCGGCTGAACGGTTCGCCGAATACGTTCTCTTCAAGCGCCTTTTGCGCGGCTTCGGGCAGGCTGTCGAAACGCTCCTGGCTCATCAGCACGGCGAACGACCCACGATAAAGACCGCCGGGCATTTCGTAGACGTTCTTTGCCACCTCGTTCAGCTTGAAGCTGATCCGCTCACCCATGTTCATGGCCACGGCATCGGCCGCGCCACTGTCGAGCGTTTCATATACCTTGGGCGCGGGTACCTGGATGCCCACCAGGCCAAGCTCGGCGCCGACATCGGCGGAAACGCCGCCACCCAGGCGGGTTTTCAGGCCGTTCAGGTCATCAAGTGACTGAACCGCTTGGTTGGAGTGGATTTGGCCCGGACCGTGGGTGGAAAGACCGATCAGCTTGACACCGCGATGTTCGTCCAACTCTGAAAGATGCGCCTCGTGCACACGCCAATAGGCGACAGATGCAGCCTCGGCATTGCCTTCGTATCCCGGCAGTTCGATCAGCTTGGTGCCTACAAAGCGGCCGGGCTGGTAGCCGTGAAAGATGACAGTCATGTCTGCCGCGCCGTCCATCACCAGGTCCATCTGGGCGGGCGGCGGGGCCAGGCCCATCTTGACTTCGCCGGTGACCTCGCCGCCGGTGGCCTCTTCCATCATGTCGACCAGCCCTTCCAGCATATCGACATTGATCGGATGGCTTGGCGGCAGCCAGCTCGAGATGATCAGGTTTTCCTTGGCGTGGCCTGCAGTGGCGGCCGCAATCGCAATTGCGGCGCTGGCCATGATCCGTGTGAACTTCATGTTAGTTCCTCCCGTTTTTCGCCGTTACCTTGTGTTCGGCGATTATATGCAATTTCATATATCCACAGAATCACTGGCTTGTGAACCTGTATTCTGCAAAGCTGACCATACGGTCGGTTTTTGTGTCAAGAAAATGATGCGCTGCGTAACCAGAGGAGAGTAGACGACATGCCAGCACAGGAGATCACCGCCAAGCAAGCCCGGTCCTTCGATCTGGCCGCGCCGCCGGCGGGATTTGTCGATGACCCGTTCCCTTGGTACGATGCACTTTTGACGCACGCGCCGGTTCTGCCCCAGCCTGACGGTTCCATCCTGGTCAGCCGGCATGCCGACCTTGAGAGGATCTACAAGGACACGACGCTCTATTCTTCGGATAAAAAGGTGGCTTTTGCACCAAAATTCGGTGCGGGCAGCCCGCTTTATGAGCATCACACCACGTCCCTGGTGTTCAGCGACCCGCCGTTGCACACGCGTGTGCGCAAGATCATGACCTCGGCGCTGACGCCGAGGGCCATCGCGCGGATGGAGCCGGGGCTGGTGAACACGGTCGATCATCTGCTGGACCGGATGGCGGGCAAGGCAAATGTGGACTTGATCGAGGATTTCGCCAGCTCCATCCCTATCCAGATCATCGGCAACTTGCTGGACGTACCGATGGAAGAACGCGGACCGCTGCGCGATTGGTCTCTGGCCATCCTGGGCGCGCTGGAGCCGACGCTGACCGACGACCAGTTGAAGCGCGGCCATGACAGTGTGACCGAGTTCAAGGCATATCTGGTAGATCTGGTTGCCCGCCGTCGCGCCAACCCGGGCGACCCGGAAACCGACGTTTTGACCCGCCTGATCCGCGGTGAAGGCGCCGATGGACAGTTGAGCGAGATCGAACTTTTGCAAAACTGCATTTTCATCCTGAACGCGGGGCACGAAACCACGACCAACCTTATCGGCAACGGGCTGGCATTGCTGAATGACCATCCCGATCAAAGGGCACGGCTGCTGGAACAACCCGACCTGATCAATCCTGCGATCGAAGAATTCCTGCGCTATGCCTCTCCCAACCAACTGGGGAACCGAGAAACCACGCAGGATATCGAGATCGACGGGGTGCCCGCGCCCAAGGGTACAAATTTGCACCTCGTGATCGGGGCGGCCAACCGTGACCCTGCGATGTTCGATGAACCGGGCCATTTCGACATCTCGCGCAAGCCCAACCGTCACCTTGCCTTTGCGGGCGGGCCGCATGTCTGCGTTGGCCTAACGCTGGCGCGGCTGGAAGGGCGGATCGCCATCGGCCGTCTTCTTGACCGGTTTCCGGGGTATCGCTTGACCGACGGGCGCGAGCTGGGCGGGCGGATGCGGTTCCGTGGCTATGCGAAACTGCCCGCGGTGATGGGCTGACTGTCAGGCTGTGCTATCGTTCTCCAACACATCCAGCAGCGTGATCAGTGCCTGTTTCAGCCGCGCGGCATCGCCGCCTTCCAACTTGCTCAGCAACCCTGTCTCGTGCTGGCGCGCATCGGCCACCAATTGTTGCGAAAGGTCGCGCCCGGACTTTGTCAGCCACACGCGCACTCGGCGCCGGTCTGCCTTGTCGCCTTGCCGGGTGACAAGGCCGCGCTCCTCCATCTGAATGATGATCTTGGTCAGGCGCGATTGTTCGATCAGCGAAATGAGCGCCAGCCGCGTGATCATCTCGCCATCGCGATCATGCAGCCAGGCCAGAACCCGCCACTCTGGCACGCGCAATCCAGCCTTTCGAACATGGGCGTGGAACTGCGCGCTGGCGGCCTCGGATGCGGCTGCCAGCAGGTACAGCAGGTAGGATGATACGAATCCCTCGGTTCCGTCGCGCTGTTGATCGTCGGGTATATCGTGGTCTGCTTGCATCGGCGTCCCCTGTTGCGGCCCTTGGAAAAGCCGGGAAAGTCCCGAAAAGTCAACGAAAAAGACCTTGGTGCGTCCCTGAAGAAAACTCTTGACCGCAATTATATGAATTTTCATACTTATTGCCAAGGGAGACGCTACAATGACGAAACGACCGCTGCGCGTTGTGAAAAAACGTGCTTTGACCGACCGGATCACCGAGTTCACCCTGGCAGATCCACAAGGTCAGGCGCTGCCCGGCTGGACGGCTGGCGCGCATATCCGTGTCGATGTCGCGGATGGTGACCGGGCCTATTCGTTGATCGCCTGGGATGATGCGCGGGACGCGCCCAAACATTACACGATCGCCGTTCAGCGCGAAGATGGCGGCGCCGGCGGCTCGCGCCACATGCACGGGCTGGCCGAAGGCGGCGAGGTGCAGGCGTTTGCGCCGAAATGCGATTTTCCGGTGATTCCGGGTGAGCCCGCCGTGCTGTTGGCCGGGGGAATCGGGATCACGCCGATGATCTCGATGGCGGCCGCGCTGAAGGCGCAGGGTGTCGAAGCGACGCTGCATTACACCGGGCGCAGCCGTGGCGCTATGGCCTATTGCGACGATTTGTTGGACCTGATGGGCGATGCGGTGCACATCCATTGTGATGATGAGGCCAGCGCGCTTGACCTGGATCGCGTGGTCGACAGCCTGGGTGATCGGCATCTTTATATTTGCGGCCCAAAGGGCCTTATGGATGCCACGCGCTCGCGCGCCGAGGCGGCCGGCATTCCCATCGATCGCGTCCATGTCGAGCTGTTCGACAATGGCAGCGCCGGTCGAGATGACGATGCGGCTTTCGAGGTCGAGCTGGCATCGACCGGCGAGGTTTTCACTATCCCGCCCGGAAAATCCATCATCGAGGTGCTGGAAGAGGGCGGGCACGACCTGATCTATGATTGCCAGCGCGGCGATTGCGGAATCTGCCAGGCCGAGGTGATTTCGGGCGAGCCCGACCACCGTGACGTGGTGCTGTCGGATGCCGAGAAATCCGGGGGCAAGCTCATGCAAATCTGCGTCAGCCGCGCGAAATCCGCCCGGCTGGTTCTGGACCTGTAAGGGAGGACGAGATGGGACGCTATACCGACAACCGCGAGGCCGTTGCCGCGCTGGTACGCGGGCGCGAGGTGCACCGCGATGTCTATATCGACGACGAGGTGTTCCGGCTGGAGATGAAGCACCTGTTTGCCAACACCTGGGTTTTCGTTGGGCATGACAGCCAAACCCCGAACAAGGGGGATTATTTCACCACGCAAGTTGGCGATCAGCCGGTGATCATGGTTCGCCATACCGATAACGAGATCAAGGTTCTGTACAATCGCTGCCCCCACAAGGGCACCAAGATCGCGATCGACCGGACCGGAAACACTGGCAAGTTCTTTCGCTGCCCCTATCATGCGTGGTCATTCAAGACCGATGGTTGCCTTTTGGCGATTCCGTTGAAAAAGGGTTACGAGGGCACCGGGCTGGACCAGTCCGAGGGAAGCCGAGGCATGAAAGCGGTAGGGGCGGTGAAAAATTATCGCGGCTTCGTTTTCGCGCGGTTGGCCGAGGAGGGCATTTCGTTCGAGGAATTTTTCGGCAATGCGCTGTCTTCGCTCGATAACATGGTTGATCGTTCTCCGGCCGGCCGGCTTGAGGTTGCGGGCCCGCCGCTACGCTACATGCATCGGTGCAACTGGAAAATGTTGGTCGAGAACCAGACCGACACCTGTCACCCGATGGTGGCCCATGAAAGCAGCGCGGGCACGGCAGTGCAGATCTGGAACGAGCTTGGCTATACCGAGGATGATCCCAAGCCCCCGGCGATGGAAATAATCGCGCCCTTCATGTCGCCCTATGAATTCTTTGAAAACATGGGGATACGCACCTGGCCCAACGGGCATGGGCATACCGGCGTGAATCACTCGATCCACTCGAATTACTCGGCCATACCGGGATATTTCGAGGCGCTTTGCGATGCCTATGGCAAGCAAAAGGCCAAGGCGATCCTTGATGAGAACCGGCACAACACGGTCTATTTTCCAAATATCATGATCAAGGGTCCGATCCAGCAGCTGCGCGTGTTCATTCCGCTGGCTGCCGACAAGACGCTGGTTGAAAGCTATATCTACCGGCTTGTCGATGCGCCCGATGAACTAACCGCGCGCACGGCCATGTATAACCGCATGATCAACGCGCCCACGTCGATCGTCGGCCATGATGACCTGGAAATGTACGAGCGCGCGCAAGAGGGGCTGCATGCGGATGGCCTTGAATGGGTCAACGTTCAACGGCTGTACGAAGAAGACGAGGATTTCGACGAAGAGCGCGTCGAGAATGGCACCACCGAGCGCCAGATGCGCAACCAGTTTCACGCCTGGGTCAAGTTCATGACCGTCAGCATGAATGAAAAGGAGGCGGCAGAATGAGCATCAAACGCGATGACCTGGTTGACTTCGTCTATGCCGAGGCGCGGATGCTGGACGAAGGCCGCTATGACGAGTGGCTGGAGCTTTGGCTGCCCGACGGACATTACTGGATGCCGCTGGATTGGAAGCAAACCGATCCGCTGCACGTCACGTCGTTTTTGTTCGAAGACATGTTCATGCTTAAACTTCGTGTCGAGCGCCTGAACGGTGCACGTACCTTTTCCCAGAAACCCAAAAGCCGGTGCCACCACGTGATCCAGCGCCCGTTCGTCGACGAGATGAACGACGAGGCGGGCCGCTATGTCACCAATACCAACATGCATTACGTGGAAACCCGCCAGGACGAACAATTTCTTTTGGCGCTGACCGCGACGCATGAGCTGAAGCTGGTCGATGGCAGGCTGCGCATCGCGAACAAGCGGGTGGATTTGCTGAATTGCGATGCAGCCTTTGGCAATATCCAGTTGCTGCCATGATCGCGGCAGAATGTCCGAGCGTGCACGCCGCTTTTGCTGCCAGCGCATCGCGGTGGCCGGATCGTGATTTGCTGATGGTTCTGCCGGAAACGGCGGAAGTTTACGGGATAACGGCAGAAAACATACAGTATCGCATGGTGGCGAAGCGTGTCGATACCATCGCTGCCAGTCTTCTGGCTGCGGGGTACGGTGCCGGGCACCGGGTGATGGTGCTATTGGAAAACCGGCCTGCATTTTTCATTTGGTTCCTGGCGCTTAACAAGATCGGTGCTTCGATCGTGCCCGTGAACCCCGATCTGCGGTCGACCGAATTGAACTATATGATCGGCCATGCAGAACCCGCCCTGGCCGTGTCGACACCGAACCGCGTCGACGAACTGTCCGATGCGGCCCAGGCCGCGGGCGTCAACATGCCTGTCGTCACGCTCGATGATGTCCCGCCCGCCCCGCGCGACGGCGCGCATCTGGCGCAGGGCAATGGGCTCAAGGCCGAGGCCGCGATGCTATATACCAGCGGCACCACCGGACAGCCAAAGGGCTGCGTGCTGCCGAATGAATACTTCCTGATGGCAGGGCGCTGGTATGCCGAGGCCGGCGGGTTGTGCGCGCTGTCGGCGGATGGTGAACGGATGATAACGCCGCTGCCGATATTCCATATGAACGCGATGGCCTATTCATTGATGTCGATGATTGCCGTGGGTGGGTGCCTCACCGTGCTCGACAGGTTCCATCCGCGCACATGGTGGCAGTCGGTGCGCGATAGCGGAGCCACCTGCCTGCACTATCTTGGCGTCATGCCATCCATGCTGATGGGGTTGCCGGAAAGCGCT
Source organism: Lutimaribacter degradans (assembly GCF_023703375.1). GTDB lineage: Bacteria > Pseudomonadota > Alphaproteobacteria > Rhodobacterales > Rhodobacteraceae > Lutimaribacter > Lutimaribacter degradans. The sequence continues at coordinate 116,940 of NZ_JAMQGO010000009.1, read as the reverse complement.
CAGGACAAGAACCATACGGTAAAGTTCGGTTTTGGCGCAGGGGTCGACCCGAAATTGCACGTATCGTTCGAGGAACGGTTCGGTTTTCCACTGGTGGAAGCATGGGCAATGACGGAAACCGGCGCGGGCGCGGTGATCTGCGCCAACGATCTGCCGCGCCGGGTAGGTGAAAGCTGTCTGGGCAAACCGGGGCCGGAATTGGAAGTCCGAATTGTCGATGACGCGGGGCAGGACACGGCCGGCGCACCGGGCGAGTTGCTGGTGCGTCACGCGGGCAATGACCCGAAACGGGGATTTTTCGCGGAATACTACAAGAACCCAGAGGCCACCGCCGAGGCTTGGGCAGGCGGTTGGTTTCATACCGGCGATATCGTGCGTCAAGACACCGATGGCGCGATGTTCTTTGTCGATCGCAAGAAGAACGTGATCCGCCGATCGGGTGAAAATATCGCCGCGGTCGAGGTGGAGTCGGTGCTGATGCGCCACCCGGCCATTCGTCACGCTGCCGTGGCCGCAGTGCCCGATCCGGTGCGAGGGGACGAGGTGTTCGCCTGCCTTGTGGTGGACGCCCCCACCGCCGCGCTGGCCGACGAGATAACGCGCTGGTGCCTGACGCAACTCGCCTATTACAAGGCACCCGGTTATATAGCCTTCGTCGAAGAGCTGCCGTTGACCGCAACGCAGAAAATTCAACGAGGACAGTTGAAAACAATGGCCGCCGAGCTGCTGGGCAAGCCCGGCACGCATGACCTGCGACACCTGAAAAAGCGGAACGCGGCATGAGCACCCCTTACGACGGAGTGGTTCTGACATGCCCGATAACGGTGCCCTATGTGCGCTATTCCAATGAAACCGCGCATTGGTGGATCGCGCGGGCCCTGCGCGGGGCGTTGCAGGCCGCCGACCTTTCTCCGCGCGACATCGACGGGCTATCGGTAAGTTCTTTCACGTTGTTTCCAGATACGCCGGTCGGCCTGACCCAGCACCTGGGCCTGTCGCTGCGCTATCTCGACACGATCCCGATGGGCGGTGCCAGCGGCGTGGTGGCCGCGCGCAGGGCTGCGCGCGCGGTGCAGGCGGGCGATGTCGATATCGTGGCCTGCGTCGCGGGTGATGCCAACCGGATCGACAGTTTTCGTAACCTTCTCAGTGCCTTCTCTCGGTTCTCTCTGGACGCGTCTTACCCTTACGGGTTCGGCGGGCCCAACGCGACATTCGCTTTGATAATGGACGCCTACATGGCCGAGTACGGCGCCACGCGCGATGATTTCGGTCGCATTGCCGTGGCCCAACGCGCCAATGCCCTGCGCAACCCGCAGGCATTGATGAAAAAACCGCTGACGCTTGAGGCGTATCTGAACGCTCGCATGATTTCCGACCCGGTGGGCCTGTTCGACTGTGTCATGTCCTGCGCCGGCTCCGAGGCGTTCCTTGTCATGCGCGAGGATGAGGCCATTCGCCGCAACCTGCCCTTTGCCCGCCTTCGTGGTAGTATCGAGGCGCATAACGCCTTTCCCGATGACCCCGTGCAGTTGCGCGGTGGCTGGGCGCGGGATATCGACGCGCTGTACTATCAGGCCGGATGCGGTCCGGCCGATATAGACCTGCTGCAAACCTACGATGACTATCCTGTGATCTCGATGATGCAGATCGAGGATCTGGGTTTCTGTGACAAGGGCGATGCAGCGGCCTTTGTGCGCGACCATGACCTGACGATTGACGGCGATTTCCCGCACAACACCAGCGGTGGGCAACTTTCGGCGGGCCAGGCCGGGGCCGCGGGGGGGTACCTCGGGTTCGTCGAGGCGATCCGGCAGGTCACCGGGCAGGCTGGCCCGACGCAGGTCGCCGATGCCCGCCTGGCCATGGTGTCCGGCTTTGGCATGGTCAATTATGATCGCGGCGTTTGCTCTGCCGTTGGTATTCTGGAGGGCGTTGAATGACGTTGGACCGCCCGAAAAAGAAAAACCCGCAAATACGAACGCGGGTGCCTACACTGCCGCCCGGTGCGCGGTCGCGCGCGGCGCTGGGCATGGCTGTCATGGCGGCCCAAGGGAAATTCGCGTTGCAGCATTGCGACGAATGCGGCGCGGTGCAGTATCCCCCACGCGAAGCCTGTGCCGCGTGTCTGTCGTCCGCGCTTTCGTGGAAAGGTACGGAGCCGTACGGTAAGCTCTTGGCCGAAACGCGTATTCAGGCCTCGCCCGACCCATATTTCCGCGAACGCCTGCCATGGCGCATGGGCAGCGTGCGGTTGGAGGCCGGGCCGGTCGTGCTGGCCCATCTGGTCGGCGTGGGACGAGGGGACCGCGTTAAGATGGAATTGCGTCTGGACCGCGCCGGTCAGGGCGTGATGGTGGCGCGCCCCGTTGAAAGGAGCGAGGACATGGAAGACGACCCCGTGCTGCGCGCGATGGGCACGCACCCCAAGCACCGCCGCATCCTGATTTCCGACGCCACGCAGCCAGTGGCGCGCCCGTTGATCGACGCGCTGATGGCAGCCGGCGCCGACCATGTGTTTGCCGGTATCCCCGAGATGTGGCGCCGACCGCCTGGAATGGCAGCAGTCGAAGGGCTGGAGAATGTCAGCCTTGTTCCGCTTGACGTGACCGACCAGCAAGGCCTCAAGGATGCCGCCAGCGAAATCGGCGGCAAGGTCGACATCCTGATCAACACTGCCCGCCATATCCGCCCCGGCGGCGTGATGGGCCATGACACCACCGCCGCACGTGACGAGATGGAGGTAAACGCCCTTGGCCTGATGCGCCTGGCGCAGGCCTTTGGTCCTGCTATGGCCGGGCGCACGGCGGATGGTGTAAACGCTTCGGCTGCGCTGATTACCATCCTGTCTGCACATGCCCTGTCGCCAGATCCGGCTTTTGGCGCGTTCAACGCGTCGCAGGCGGCGGCACGGTCTGTGGTGCAGACCCTGCGGGCTGAATTCGCGGGCGCGGGCCTGCGTGTCATGGCCGTTTACACGGGCCCAACCGATGATGAATGGCACCAACCCTTGCCGCCGCCCAAGGTCGCGCCCAAGGCGCTGGCGCGCGCCATTGTCGAGGGGCTGCAGCTTGGGCACGAAGAGGTTTTTTGCGGCGACGTGGCGCGCGACCTTGCCGAACGGTGGCAACAGAACCCCGCATTGCTGGAACGCGAAATAACCGGGGGTGGCGCATGAGTATTCTTGAGCAACTTAGCATGGCCCTTGCGGGCGACGAGCTGGAAGTGGTCGATCTGACTCACGCGCTCGACCCAGATTTCCCGGTCATGGTCTTGCCCCCCGAATTCGGCCAATGCGCCCGGTTCCGCATGGAAGAGGTCAGCGCCTATGACCATCGCGGCCCGGCATGGAAGTGGCATAACCTTACGCTGAACGAACACACCGGCACGCATTTCGACGCGCCAATTCACTGGGTGTCGGGGCGCGACTGGCCGAACGGTGCGGTGGACGAAATCCCGGCCGAACACCTGATCGGCCCGGTTTGCGTTATCGATTGTTCAGCCGGTGCCACGCTGGACGACGATTTCGAACTGACGCCGGCCATCATCGAAGCATGGGAGCGCGCGCATGGCGAGATTCCGGCCGGGGCATGGGTGCTGATGCGCACCGATTGGTCGCGGCGCAAGGGGGCAGAGTACCTGAACATGGCCGAAGATGGCCCACATAGCCCCGGCCCCACTCCCGATGCGATTCGCCTGCTGCTGAGCCGCGACATTCGCGGCTTTGGCACCGAATGCGTGGGCACGGATGCGGGGCAGGGCGCGCATTACGACCCGCCTTATCCCGCGCATTTCCTGCTGCATGGCGCGGGAAAATACGGGCTGCAATGCCTGTGCAACCTTGATCGGCTTCCGCCAACCGGCGCGGTGCTGATTGCCCCACCACTCAAGATCAGGGGCGGCACCGGCAGTCCCTTGCGCGTTCTGGCGCTTGTTCCGAAAGGGTGACGCATGACTGACCATACCGCCGTTATTACCGGCGCTTCAAAAGGCATCGGGTTAGACTTGGCGCAGCGTCTGCTTGACCAAGGATATCGCGTGATCAACCTGTCGCGCAACGCGCCCGGCTTTACCCATGACCGGCTTGAAACGATGCCCGTCGACCTGCTGGATGCGCAAGCTGTCGCCGAGGTTGCGGCGCAATTGCCTGGGCGCGGCGTGACGCACCTTATCCACAATGCCGGGTTGATCTGGCCGAACCTGGTGGAAGAGGCCTCGCCGGCCGATATCACCGGGCTGGCACAACTGCATTTGGGCGCGGCGTTGACGCTTTTGCAGGCCGTGGTGCCGGGCATGAAGGAACGGGGCTTTGGCCGGGTGTTGTTCAACGGCTCGCGTGCGGCCCTGGGCGTGCCCACGCGCACCGCCTATTCGGCGACCAAGGCCGGCATGATCGGCATGGCCCGCACCTGGGCGCTGGAACTGGCCCCGCATGGCATCACTGTCAACGTCGTCGCGCCGGGCCCGATCCAGACCGACAATTTCTGGGGTATCGTCCCCAAGGGGTCAGACCGCGAGGCAGAACTGGCCACACGCATCCCCGTGGGCAGGCTGGGCACCACGCGTGACGTGTCAAACGCGTTCCTGTTCTTTTGCGCGCCGGAAAACAGCTTTGTCACCGGGCAGGTTCTGTATGTCTGTGGCGGAGCCAGCGTGGGCACGATCAGCCTTTAACCGACAATTCTGCGCAGAACCTGCCGAATGATGCCGCGCACTGCGATGGTGGCAGGTGATGGCGCCCGGTCGCGCGCGGTGATCAGGGTGATCTCGCGTGCTATGACCGGATCCGTCAGGGGTACGGCCTTTATTGGGCGCGCGCCAACCGCGGCGCGGGCATAGGCTGGCAGGACCGCGTGGCCCAGCCCGGCGGAAACCAGCGCCAGCGCCGTTCCGACCTGGTGAACCTCGTAGGTCGGGCGCAATGGGGCCTTTGCGGTTTCAAATCCAACCTCGGTCAGCAAGCGAATGCCGCTTTCACGGGTCAGCGTGATCAGAGGAGCATCCGACAATCCCGCCCATGTTCTTGCCTCGCCGTTGCAGTGGTCGTGGGTGAATACCATCAACTCGTCTTGCAAAACGGGCACGCGGTCCAACCCGTCCGCCCCCGGCGGAAAGGTGCCAAGGCCCAGATCGGCCTGGCCGGTCCTGACCTGTGCCACGATCGCGTCGGTTCCCAGGTCGGCGATCTTGACCGTCAGGCCGGGATGGGTTTTTGCCACCTTGGCCACGGCTTGCGGCAGAGCCGTTGCAGCCAGCAGCGGCGGGGCGGCAACACGCACGGTGCCCCGGCGCAAGTGCCCCATGTCCTGAACGTCCGTCACCGCCCGGGCGATACCGTCGAGCGCGGTCAGCGCCGATGCGGCAAAGATATGCCCGGCCTCGGTCAGGTCGACCCGGCGCGTGGTGCGGTCAAACAGACGCACGCCGACGGCAGTTTCAAGATCGCGGATGACCTGCGACAGCGCGGGCTGCGACGTGCCAAGACGTTCGGCGGCGCGCGAAAAGCTGGCAAGCTCGGCCACGGCGCGAAAGGCTTCGATCTGTCTGAGCGTAATGTTCATGCCCAATTCATATCATTATTATTATCAATTTATAAATCATGTCCCAGTTGCCCTATGAAACGCGCTTTGGCCTAATGTCATAATGGACAGCGGAGACACCACCACAAAGACCGTGGCATGGACGGGGCAGGCAATGCCCCGCCGCGAAGACCCTGCGCTTTTGCGTGGGCAGGGGCGGTTCGTCGGTGATCTGTTGCCGGAAGGGTGCCTGCACCTGGCATTCCTGCGCAGTCCAGTGGCGGGCGGACGAATTGCCGAACTGGACCTGGAGGACGCGCGCGCCATGCCCGGGGTGCGGGCCGTTTATGGCCATGATGACCTGACCCTGCACGGTGCGCAGGCCGTCAACATGTTGATCGTAGACGCCTTTGCCCGGCCATTCGACGTTCTGGCCGCGGGCAAGGTGCGCGCGGTCGGGCAGCCGGTCGCGGCAGTTGTCGCCCAGACGCCCGATGCCGCGTTGGACGCGATCGAAGCTATCATGCTGGAGATCGAGGACAGCCCGGAAACCGCGAAACCGATACCGACGGCCTCCTGGCAAGGTGGGCGGGAGCGCACCGCTGCGCTGACTGTCGAGGCCCGGCACGACCACGCGTTGGTCGCCCCCATGGCGTTGGAGCCGCGCGCCTGCCTGGCCGAACCTTCGGGTGATGGGCTGCGTATCTGGATGTCGACGCAAACCCCGTTTCGCGGGCGCGACGACATCGCGCGCATCCTCGGGATGGCCACGGAAAAGGTGCAGGTGATCGCGCCTGACGTCGGTGGAGCCTTTGGCGGCAAGGCCTCGGTCTATCCCGAGGACGTGATGGTTGCCTTGGCCGCAAATGATCTGGGGCAACCCGTCAAATGGGTTGCGGCCCGGTCGGATGATTTCATGGCCGCAACGCAGGGGCGTGGTGCCCGGCTCGACGGTGCGCTGTCTGTGGATGCACAGGGGCGTCTGGCGGGGCTTGCGGCACATCTTGACTGGCGCCTGGGCCATTGGACGCCCTATTCGGCCTACGCCCCACCCCGCAATGCAGGCCGGATCTTGCCGGGGCCCTATGATGTGGGCGCGGTTCAGGCCGATTTGTCGGTGCGCCCCACGGCGGGGGCTGCGGTCAACATCTATCGCGGTGCGGGCCGGCCCGAGGCGGCGATGCTGATGGAACGGTTGATGGACAAGGCGGCCGACGCACTGGGGCTCGATCCGCTGGAAATGCGTCGTCGCAACGTGGTGCAACCCGGCAACCTGGCGGCGCGGGGCGTCACCGGCGAGTGGCGCGATGCCGGGGATTACCCCGCGTTGCTGGCGCAGTTGGAGCAGGCTGCCGGTTACGCCGACTTGCGCACACAACAGGCTCGTCGGCGCGCGGCGGGAGAAATCGTGGGCCTGGGTCTTGCGCTTTACATCGAACCTTGTGGGCAAGGCTGGGAAACCGCACGCATTTCGCTTTCGCCGCAGGGGCATTTCGTTGCCCATACTGGCAGTTCGGCGCAGGGACAGGGGCGGCAAACCGCCTGGGCGCAGATCGTGGCCGATTCCATCGGCGTGCCCCCCGATCTGGTCGAAGTGGCCGAGGGAGATACCGCCGATTTGCCCAATGGCATTGGTGCGTTGGCAAGCCGCTCAACTGCGATCGGCGGCAGCGCGATGCGGCTTGCGGCAGAAAAACTGCGCACCCAGATTGCCGAGGCATTGGGGGTGAATGACCTGGCGACCGTTCCGTGCGGCGCATCAGCAAACGGCGCGGTATGTGATTGGGCCGCCATCGCCGCGCGCCTGCCCGAAGGCGCCCGCACGGCCAGCGAAACCTTTACCGCCCCGCACGAGGCATGGGCCAGCGGCGCGGCCTTTGCGCAGGTGGCCATCGACAGTGATACCGGCCAGCCGGAGATTGAACGAATTGTCTGGGTCGATGATGCGGGCCGGGTTATCAACCCTCTGCTGGTCGAGGGGCAGTTGTGGGGCGGTCTGGCACAGGGTCTGGGCTGCGTTCTGTCCGAGCGGATGGTTTATGACGAGGACGGGCAATTGCTGACCGGCAGCCTGATGGACTACGCCGTGCCGCGCGCCACAGATATGCCCGCCACGGTGCAGTTGGAAAAATGCCCGACGCCAAGCGCGGCCAACCCGCTGGGCGTCAAGGGCGTGGGCGAGGCCGGTTGTATTGCCATACCGCCCGCTGTTCTGAACGCTCTGCAGGATGCGGTGCGCCCCTTCACCAGTCGTGACCTGCCGATCCCCGCCACCTCTGAGATGCTGTGGCGTGCCATTCATTGCCCCGAGGAGTTGCCATGAAATATTCTCGTAAAGATGCCAAATCCCATTCCCGCGCCACGATGCGCGGCATATGGGCCGCTGCCCTGATGCCCTTCCGCGCCGATGGGGCGATGGATGAGGAGGGATTTCGCGCCAACATCGATCACTGGATCGACGACCTGGGCATCGACGGCTTTTTCGTCGCCGGCAAGCAGGGCGAGTTCTTCTCGATGTCGGTCGAGGAACGAAAGCGATGTTTCGATCTGGCGGTGGAATGTGCGGGCGACCGCGCACAAACGATCATGTCCTGTTCCGATCAGAACATGGATGTGGTGATCGACCTGGCCCGCCACGCACAGGAATGTGGCGCCGATTACATCGTCGTTCACGCGCCTGTGCTGCATTTCCTGAAACAACAGGATGAAACCCTGATCCGCTACTACGAAACGATTGCCAGCAAGGTGGATATCGGCATCGCGCTGTGGTCGCATCCTGACAGCGGCTACCTCATGAGCCCCGAATTATGCGCGCGGCTTGCCGAGATCGAAACCGTGGTTGCCATCAAGTATTCGGTGCCGCGCGATATGTATACGCGGCTGACCGAACTGGCGGGCGACAAGATCCTGGTATCGACCGCCAGCGAAGAGGAGTGGCTGGACAATATCCTTGAGCTGAACTGGCAGCTCTACCTGTGTTCCTCGCCCCCCTACCTGATCCAGACGGCGAATGACCGCCGCATGAAGGAATATACCGACCTGGCATTTGCCGGGCGGGCCGACGAGGCGCGCAAGATCTCGGCCAGTTTGCAGCCGGTGCGGGATGCGTTGAAATCGACCCGCCCCGCTGAAAAGCCGCACGCGCATCAGAAATACTGGCAGGATCTGCTGGGGCAGACGGGCGGCCATGTGCGCCCCCCGATCCTGGCCCTGACCGAGGATGAAAAGGCCGCCACCCGCGCGGCGTTCGATGCCTGTGGCCTGAAAATGTGACAGCCGCGAAAGACTGTGCAAGACTGACCTGAACCAATGGGGAGATGACAAATGAGCCGCTTGGCCGCGTTCAATTTCAAGAACTGGATCGACGAGCATCAGCACCTGCTGAAACCGCCGGTCGGCAACAAGATGGTGTTCGAGGATAGCGACCTGATGGTGACGGTCGTGGGCGGACCCAACAAGCGCACCGATTACCATGATGACCCGGTGGAAGAGTTTTTTTACCAACTCAAGGGTGACATGCTGCTGAAGATCCACGATACCCAAAACGGTGAGTTCTACGATGTGCCGATCCGCGAGGGTGACGTGTTCCTGTTGCCCCCGCATGTGCGCCATAGCCCTCAACGCCCGCAGGAGGGCTCGGTTGGCCTGGTGATCGAACCCAAACGCCCCGAGGGTGCGTTGGACGCCATCGAATGGTATTGCTTCGAATGTAACGCACGCGTTCACCGGGCCGAGGTTGACCTGGTGTCGATCGTGGATGATCTGCCGCCGATCTACCAGGCGTTTTACGCTGACGAAGAGGCCCGCACCTGCCCCAATTGCGGCGTGGTGCATCCGGGCAAGGAGCCACCCGAGGGCTGGGTCAAGCTGGACTGATAGTTCAGGATTGAAATAAAGCCGCGATACTTTAGGCTTCAATTAAAAATCGGGGAATCATCCCCGAAAAGATCAGGGCCAAAAAGGCCCGGAAAACAGGGAGACTGGAATGAAACTGACATCTGTCATGAAGGCATCAGTGCTGGCGGCCTTTGCCAGCGCGGCCCCGGCATTGGCCGAAGACGCGGTCAAGATCGGCGTTATCACCACGCTCAGTGGCCCGGCGGGTTACCTGGGCCAGGATGTGCGCGACGGCCTGCAACTGGCCATCGACATGGAAGGCGGCAAGCTGGGCGGCGTTCCGGTTGAACTGGTGGTCGAAGATGACGGCCTGAAGCCCGGCAATGGCCGTCAGATCGCCGACAAGTTCATGAATGACGAAGGCATGACCTTGCTGACCGGCATCATCTTTTCCAACGTCGCCGGCGCCACTGTCCCCGAGATCGTGGATAACGGCGCGATCTATATCAGCCCCAATGCCGGCCCGTCCAACCTGGCCGGCAAAGGCTGCCACGAGAATTACTTTGTCGTCAGCTGGCAAAACGACGCCCTGCACGAGGCGGCGGGCGCTGCGGCGAAAAAGCTTGGATATACAAACGCCATGGCATTGGCGCCCAACTACCAGGCGGGTAAGGACGCAATCGAAGGCTTCAAGCGGACGTTCGAAGGCGAAGTCTCCGAAATCTATACCCAGTTGGGTCAGACCGATTACTCGGCCGAAATGGCGCAGATCCGCTCTGTCGATCCGGAGGTGGTGTTCCAGTTCCACCCCGGTGGCATGGGTATTGCCTTTTTGCGCCAGTATCAGCAGGCGGGTCTTTTGGGGAATATCCCCATGGTCCTGTCCGAACCTTCGACCGATGCCGTCGTGTTGAATGCCGTTGGGGACGCTGCCATCGGCATCACCGCAACAGCCCACTGGAACTATGATTTCGACAACGAGTCCAACAAGGCGTTCGTTGCCGCGTGGAACGAAACCTACGATCGGCCGATCACCTACTATGCCAGCCAAGGCTATGACACGGGGTTGCTGATCGCCTCGGCCTTGCGCGAAACCGGTGGCGTTGACGATATCGATGCCCTGCGCGAGGCAATCCGAAAGGCCGACTTCGACTCGGTGCGGGGTGAATTTGCCTTCGGCCCCAACCAGCACCCGGTGCATAACTGGTACCAGCTGGATATCGTGGCCGGCGATGATGGTAAGCCCGTTGCGGTGACCAAGGAAGTGCTGCTGGAAAATTACGGCGATGCCTACGCCGCGCAGTGCGAAATGTAACCTGATGGCCTCGGCCGCCTTGGCCGGGGCTTCTTTCGTCCCACCCACGAAATTGCACGCAGGAGACGGGTATGATCCTGTTCCTAGAGCAGCTTTTGAACGGGCTGCAATACGGCGTCATGTTGTTTCTTCTGGCCGCTGGCCTGACCCTGATCTTCGGGATCATGGGGGTGATCAACCTGGCGCATGGATCGCTTTACATGGTTGGGGCCTTTGCCGGTACCTGGGTCGCCACGCAGGCGGACAGTTTCTGGCCGGGTATCCCCGCGGCCCTGCTGATTGCCGGGCTGGTCGGGCTGGTCGTCGAGGCGACGGTGATCCGAAAACTATACGCCCGCGACCACCTGGACCAGGTGCTGGCCACCTTCGCGCTGATCCTGATCTTCAACCAGTTGATCGTTCTGATCTTTGGCCGGCAGCCGATTTTCACACCGTTGCCCGAGGTCTTTTACGGCTCGATCGAGATCATTCCGGGGCTGTTCTATCCACCCTATCGGCTGATGATCATCTCGGTCGGTCTGTTGGTGGCGGTGGGCCTGTATTTCCTGATCAACCGCACGCGCATCGGAATGTTGGTGCGCGCGGGATCGACCCACCGCGAGATGGTGCGTGCGCTGGGTGTGGACGTGCGGCTGCTTTACACGGTGGTCTTTGGCCTTGGCGCACTGCTGGCGGGGCTTGCAGGCTACATGACGGGGCCGATCCTGGCGGTGCAGGTTGGTATGGGCGAAGAGATATTGCTGGCCACATTCGTCGTCGTGGTGATTGGCGGCGTCGGGTCGATCAAGGGGGCGTTCGTCGCGGGTATCGGGCTGGGTGTCGTGGATACGATGTTGCGCGCCTTCCTCCCCACCATTCTACGCGGGTTCATGGCTCCATCTGATGCTGATGCACTCGGCTCGTCAATTTCGTCGATGGGAATTTTCCTGCTTATGGCAATCGTTCTTCTGATACGGCCCAAGGGCCTTTTCGCGGCGGGGGGCTAGGCCATGCGCAAATTGATCCTGGCCGTCGTTCTGCTCGCCATTTTCGCGCTGATGCCCTTGGCCGCCGACCTATTGGGGCAAAACGCGTTGCAGACCCTGTCGGCGCGTATCCTGATATACGCGATGGCTGCGGCCAGCCTGAACCTGATCCTGGGGTATGGCGGCATGGTGTCTTTCGGCCATGCGGCCTATTTCGGGGTGGGGGCCTACGTGGTTGGCATCCTCTATTCGCACTGGATGTCCGAGGTGCCGATTTTCGGCCTGTTTCCGGGCAGCAACCAGTTGTTGATCACCTTGCCTGCGGCGATGCTGTTGTCGGGCTTTGCGGCCTTGGTCATCGGTGCGCTCAGCCTGCGCACCGGGGGTATTCAGTTCATCATGATCACCCTGGCATTTGCGCAGATGATATTCTTCCTGTTCGTGTCGCTCACCGCCTATGGCGGCGAGGACGGTATCATCATCCGCCGCTCGAACGAGGTGCCGGGCCTGAACATGCGTGACAAGACCACCGTTTACTACGTGATCCTTGTCGTCGCGGTGCTTTACTTTGCGTGGATGTGGCGGGTGGTGAACTCGTCCTTCGGGCAGGTGCTGAAAGGCATCCGCCAGAACGAGCGCCGGATGGAGGCGATGGGCATCGCCACCTTCCGCTACAAACTGTATGCCTTTGTTCTGGCGGGTATGGGCGCGGGGCTGGCCGGGGCGCTGATGGCCAATTTCCTGCGATTTACCAGCCCCGACATGATGCATTGGACCAAGTCAGGCGAGTTGATCATCATGGTGATCCTAGGTGGGCTGGGCACCTTTTTCGGCCCGATCCTTGGCGCGGCGGCCTTCCTTATCCTTGAGTTCTACCTGGCCGACTGGACGGAACACTGGCAGTTGGGCCTCGGCATCATCCTGTTGTTCGTGGTGCTTTTCACCAAGGGGGGCATCCTTGGGATGATCGACCGGTTGAGAGGGGGCCGCCAATGACCGAGATCCTGCGTATCGAGGGGTTGCAGAAACGCTTTGGCGGGCTGGTGGCCACCGACAATGTCACTCTGGATGTCCATACCGGCGAGATCCACGCCCTGATCGGGCCGAACGGTGCGGGCAAATCGACCTTGATAAACCAGCTTTGCGGCGAATTGCGCCAGGATGACGGCATGATCCACCTGGCGGGGCGCGACATCAGCCACATGGCCGCGCCCGACCGGGTCGACCTGGGGTTGGGCCGGACGTTCCAGGTGACCAGCCTGCTTGAAGAGTTCACCGTGCGCGAAAATGTCGGGCTGGCCGTGCAGGCTCGCGATGGTGGGAATTTCCGTGTCTTTGACAATGTCGCGGGCCGTAAATCGGTTTGGGAAGAGACAGCCCACCTGCTGTCGGGAAGTCTGCTGGATGACCGGCGCGATGCCAGGGTCGCAGACCTGAGCCATGGTGAAAAAAAGCAGCTCGAACTGATCATGGCGCTGGCTACCCAGCCGCGTCTCTTGCTGCTGGACGAGCCGATGGCCGGGCTTGGACACGTGGAAACAGGGCAGATGATCGAAACGCTCAGGGGGCTGCATGGCGAGGTCTCGATGCTGCTGGTCGAACATGACATGGAGGCGGTCTTTGCGTTGGCCGACCGGATCAGCGTGCTGGTCTATGGCCAGATCATCATGACCGGCACGGCCGACGAGGTGCGCGGCGACCCCCGCGTCCGCGAGGCGTACCTGGGAACGGAGGACGCGTGATGCTGACAGTCGACGGGTTGCAGGCCGGATACGGGCACGCGCAGGTGCTGTTCGGCGTATCCTTGCAGGTCAATGATGGTGAACTGGTCACACTCATGGGCCGCAACGGCATGGGCAAGACCACCACGGTACGCAGTATCATGGGGCTGCTGGGCCCGCGCGGTGGCCGGATCGTGTTTGATGGGCAAGATATCCACGGCGCCGCGCCCGAGCGTGTGGCGCGGTTGGGGGCCGGGTTGGTGCCCGAGGGGCGGCAGGTTTTCCCGACGCTGACGGTACGCGAAAACCTGGTGGCCACGGCCGCCAACCGCCTAAAGCGTGCTGATCCCTGGACGCTGGACAAGGTTTACGAGCTGTTCCCACGGATGAAAGAGCGGGCAGGCCAGATGGCCGGCACCCTGTCGGGCGGCGAACAGCAGATGCTGGCCGTGGGGCGCGCGCTGATGACCAATCCCAAGCTGTTGATACTGGACGAAGCGACCGAGGGGCTGGCCCCTGTGATCCGGGCCGAGATCTGGCACGTGGTCGAGCAACTCAAGGCGCAGGGGCAGTCGATCTTGTTGATCGATAAGAATATCAACGTTCTCAAGCGCTTGGCCGACCGGCATTACATCCTTGAAAAGGGCAACGTGGTCTGGACGGGCGACAGCACCGACCTGGCGCGCGACGCCGATACAGTGCACGGCTATGTCGGCATCTGAGCGGATTGCCCTGGTAGGCCTTGGCGCTATCGGGTCCGAGGTGGTCCGGTTGCTGACCGACCGCCTGCCGACTGCCCGCATCGTCGCGGTAGCTGTGTCCGATGCAACGCGCCCGCGTTCAGTACCCGACGGGTCGGCCTTGATCGATGACCCCGCGGCGCTGGCCGCAATGGGGGCGACGCTGGTTGTCGAGGCGGCAGGCCGTGCCTCGGTCGAACCCTGGGGAATGGCGGCTTTGCAGGCAGGGGCCGATTTCGCTGTGTCTTCGACCTCGGCCTTTGTCGATGACGCGTTGCTGGCGCGGATGCAGGGCACGGCGCAGGCAAATGGGGCGCAAATCCTGGTGCCGCCCGGTGCTCTGGGTGGCATCGATGCCTTGGCGGCTGCTGCGACCATGGGGCTTGATCACGTGACCCATGTCGTGACCAAGCCCGCCGGCGCCTGGGCCGGCACCGAGGCCGAAACGCTGTGCGACCTGCACGGGTTGACCGAAGTGATAACCTTTTTTCGGGGCACCGCACGCGAGGCGGCTGACCGTTTTCCGAAGAATGCCAACGTAGCCGTCATATCGTCATTGGCCGGCCTGGGGCTTGATCGCACGCAGCTTGCGCTGGTGGCAGATCCGGGCGCGACCGCCAACACCCACCGCATCGAGGCGGCGGGCGCGTTCGGCCGCATGACCATGGATATCGAAAACGCGCCACTGCCCGGCAACCCCAAATCCAGCGCGATGACCGCGCTGAATATTGTCCGGCTTATCGAAAACCGCGTGAGGACACTGGTGATATGACGCTTGATGCAACCCTTGATCGCGCGCAGATCGACGAGGATTACAACGCCCGTTCGACCGTCAGCGAAGCCGCGTTCCAGGACATCATCGCCGATTATTCGCGGTTCTCGGATCAGGCGGCAGCCCTTTTCATGGAGCACGCGGGCGTGGTCTATGACCCGTGCGGCGAAAAGCTCGACGTGCTGGGCGCCGGCGGCGACGGGCGGCCCGCCGTCATTTTCGTGCATGGCGGATATTGGCGGGCCCTGTCGCGCGCGCATTCTCGGTTCATGGCCCCGATGCTGGCCGCGCGGGGCGTGGCAACGGTTGTGCCCGATTATACCTTGGCGCCTGCCGTCTCGCTTTCGGAAATCACTCGCCAAGTGCGCGCGGCACTGGCGTATGTCTGGCACAACGCAGCAGACCTGGGCATCGACCGCCGCCGCATATTCGCCGTTGGCAGTTCGGCAGGCGGGCATCTGGCGGCCTGCCTTGCAGCGGATGGATGGCAGGCGGCGCATGACCTGCCCGAGCAGGTGCTTGCCGGCGCGATGCCGATAAGTGGCCTGTTCGAGTTGTCGCCCCTCGCACGGGGCCATCCGCAAGAGTGGCTGAACCTGACCGACGCGGAACTGGATGCCACCAGCCCGATGCGCCATGTACCGGCTGTAAGCTGCCCGATGGTCGTGGCCCTGGCCGAACATGAGGCGCCGGGCTTTGTCCGCCAGTCCCAAGCCTACGCCCGCGCATGGTCAGACGCGGGCCACCCGGTAAGCCACATGGTGATACCGCAGCGAAATCATTTCGATGTCATTCTGGACCTGTGCTCGGATCAAAGCGCACTTTCTGCTGCGCTGTTGCAGATGATCGGTGAAACCGGGGCGCACCACGAAGCATAGGCGTTAGACAAGGCGCGATCATGATGCCAACTGTGCCGCATGTGACCGGCTAGGAAGAGTTTCTAGGAAAACTTTTCCCGAAATCCTTTGAAAAAGGATTTCCCACGATCATGCAAAGGCGATTTGCACGCTGCCAAAGTTTCCGAAATCGGCGTCGATACGAGCGCCCGGCGGGCATTCCACGGGGCGGATGAAGCTGCCCGACAGGATGACCTGCCCCGCTTCGATCCGCTGGCCGTATTGCTCCATCCGGCGGGCCAGCCACATAATCGCTTCAACGGGGTCGTTCAGCACGCCGGCGCCAAGCCCGGTTTCCTCGACCTCGCTGTTGCGGCTGACAATTGCGCCGACCCAGCGCAGATCATGCGCATCGACCGCGTGGCGCTGCCGCCCCATGACGATGCCCGCATTGGCGGCGTTGTCACCGATCGTGTCGGTGATAGCGCGGGTCTTGCCGGTGGACGGGTCGCTGCGTTGCACGCGCGTATCCAGAATTTCGATCGACGGGGCCACGTAGTCTGTCGCCGCGATAACGTCATTGCGCGAAACGTCGCTGCCGGCCAGCGGTGCCTTCATGACAAAGGCAATCTCGGCCTCGATGCGCGGCTGTATGAAACGGCCTGCGGGCACGGTTGCACCGTCTGGGAACGCCATGTCATCCATCAACACGCCGCTGTCTGGAATGTCGATATTCAGCGCGTATTGCATCGCCTTGCTGGTCAGGCCGATTTTCCATCCAATAAGGGAATGACCAGCCTGTTGCCGCCTGTTGATAAGCGCGGCCTGAATGGCATAGGCGTCGTCCATCGTCATGCCCGGATAGGTCGATGACAGCATCGGGCATTGTTGCCCGGTCTGTTCGGCCTGCCACAGGGTTTCGGCGGCCTGTTCGATTTCAAGCGGTGTCATGCCTCGTCCTCGACCGTGTTGCGCAGGGTGCCTATGCCGGTGGCCTCGACCTCGACCACGTCACCGGGTTGCAGGTAGCGCGGCGGATCGAACCGCGCACCCGCGCCGGTTGGAGTGCCCGTGATGATAATGTCGCCGGGCACCAGCGTGGTAAAGGTGCTGATGTAGGCGATCTCCTGGCGTACCGGAAACATCATGCGGTCCAGCGTATCATCCTGCCGCACCTCGCCGTTCACGCGGGTGACGATGCGCGCATCGTCAAGCTGCGCGGCGTCGGTGAAGGGCACCAGCCACGGGCCAAGGGCGCCGGAACTGTCCCAGTTCTTGCCTTGCGTGACGTTGAACTTGGCGTGGCGCACCCAATCACGAATGGTGCCTTCGTTGGCCAGTGTCAGGGCGGCGATATGGTCATACGCATTCTCGGCCGCGATGCGGCGCCCGCCCTTGCCGATGATGATGGCGACCTCGCCTTCGTAATCCAGCGTATGGTTTTCCGGCGGGCGTATCAGCGGGCGGTCATGGCCGGTAAAGCTGCGTGGAAAGCGCGGGAATAACGACATGAATTTCGGCTGGTCGCTGCCATCCTTGTATTCGGCGTTGCGGTCGGGAAAATTCACGCCGACGCAGATGATCTTTTCCGGTGCAGGGATCGGCGGCAGATAGCGATACTCGTTGGGCGTATGCGTGGGCGCGCGGCCCTGCGCCTCGTCGGCCAGGCGGGCCAGGGCGTCGGCCGCGATCAACTCGCGCAGCGTGGGCCATTCGGGGTGGTCGGGCGACAGGGCCACGAAGCCGTCGTTGGTGATCGCGCCGTAAAGCGTGCCCTCATCGGTTTCCACGGTTGCAATGCGCGTCATGCTCACCCCTTCTTGTCCAGCATTTCGATTTCGATGAACGAGCAGGCAAAGTCGTTCCCGCTGATCACGTCATGCTCGGTGCCGAGCGGGCGGTAATAGGGGGCGCCGGTTTGCAGGGCGGCGGTCATCTGGTCTCCGCCCGGCAGGTCGATATGCAACTCTCCGTCGAATTCCGGCACCACCACGTAATCATGTTCGTGCCGGTGCCACCCGGTACGATCCCCCTTCGCGGCGAATGACCAGCGGGTGACGCGCACCCTGTCGTTCTCGATCAGGATATCCGCGGTGGCGGTCTGTTCCGGGCCGGTATCGTTGCACATCGGTATAACTCCTTATGGGGCGATGATCGGTTGCGCGGCAAGGGCCGACGCGCGCGGCGTGATGCCCTCGAACAGCGAGCCTTCCTCGAACCAGCTACGCGGGGCGGGCGCGCCCCACAAGGTCTGGCGTTGCGGGTCTTTCAGATCCCATTTGATCGGTTCTAGGTCGGGGTCGACAGTCTGGTAGTCCGAGCAGTAGATCTCGATCCGGTGGCCATCCGGGTCTCGCACGTAAAGGAAGAACGCGTTGGAGATGCCGTGGCGGCCCGGCCCGCGTTCGATGTTGTCCACCCAGCCAGTGGTGGCCATCAGGTCGAGCAGGTCGATGATATTAAGCGGTGTCGGCACCCAGAACGCGGTGTGATGCAGGCGCGGGCCGGTGCCGTTGGTAAAAGCGATATCGTGCACACCGCCCTTTCGATGAGTCCAGGCGGCCCACAGGCGGCCGGTTTCCTCGTCCTCGGTATACTCGGTGACGCGGAACCCCAGGTCGTTATAGAACGCCACGCTTTCATCGACATCGGGCGAAAACACGTTGAAATGATCGATGCGCAGCGGCTTGACCCCGCGATAGAGCGCGTATTGCTGGTGAATGGGCGGCAAGCGATCCATCTTGACGTAGAATTCCAGCGGAATTCCATGCGGGTCGCGCGTGCGGAAGGTGCGCGACTGGTAAGGCCGGTCTACCCATTCGACGGGCAGGCCCTTTTCCCTGAAAAATGCCTCGGCCGCGTCAAGCGATGCATCATCATACAGCTTGAACCCCAGGTCGCGGGCCTGCGCGGTTTGGCCCTTGCGCAGCACGATGCAGTGGTGGCCGCGCTCTTCCATCGCGCGAAGATAGATCGCCTCGCTGTCCTCGTCTGTCACTTGCAGGCCCAGCGTATCGACATAAAACGCGCGCGATTTGGCCAGGTCGGTGACGACCAGTTCAACATGCGAAAGCCGCACGATGTTGAAGGGCGGGTACAGGTTGGGGGCAGGAACGGGCATGACATGCTCCTCTCGGATCAGGTGCTTTCGGGGCGGGATGGGCAAGACGCAAAAACATCATACACCCAGTCGCGCGATCTTGTGCGGGCCGGTGGCAAAGCCTACGTGCTTTTGTTCCATGTAGAACTCGAACGACCAGTCTCCGCCGTCGCGGCCGATGCCCGATGCCTTGACCCCGCCAAAGGGCGTGGGCAGATGCCGGACGTTTTCACTGTTCACCCAGATCATCCCGGCCTCAAGCGCATTGGTAAAGCGCAGCGCGCGGGTCAGGTCATTCGTCCAGACATAGCCGGTCAGCCCATAGGCCACGTCATTGGCGACATGCAGCGCCTCTTCCTCGGTGGCAAAGGGAATGACCGTCAGAACGGGGCCGAATATTTCCTCTTGCGCGATCCGCATGTCGTTTCTGGCCTGGGTGAACAGGGTTGGGCGCACGTAGTGGCCCGGTTGATCCAGTGCCGCGCCCCCTGCGGCTATGGTGGCGCCGTCCTGCCGCGCCACGTCGAAATAGCTGCACACCTTGTCGAAATGCACCTTGTGAATCAGCGGACCGACCTCGGTTTGCGGGTCCAGCGGATGGCCCACGCGGATATTGTTTACCCGCTCCGTCAGCCTGGCGATAAATTCAGGTGCGATACTGTCTTGCACCAGCAGCCGCGAGGACGAGGTGCAGCGCTCACCATTGAGCGAGTAGATCATGAAGATCGCCGCATCCAGCGCGCGCTCCAGGTCGGCGTCGTCGAACACGATCACCGGGTTCTTCCCGCCCAGCTCGAAATGCACCCGTTTCAGCGTGTCGGCGCCTTGTTTCATTATCATGCTGCCGGTTTTCGATTCGCCGACAAAGGCGATGGCGCGGATATCGGGGTGTTCGGTCAGGGCCTTGCCCGCCTCCTCGCCCATGCCGTTCACAAGGTTCCAGACTCCGGGGGGCAAGCCGGCCTCTTCGGCGATTTCCATCAGGATGCGCGCGGTGATGGGGCTGAACTCGGCCGGCTTGTGGACAACGGTGCATCCGGCGGCCAAGGCGGGCGCGATCTTCCAGGTCGACAGCATGAAGGGCGTATTCCACGGTGTGATGACGCCTACCGGGCCAATGGGCACGCGGGTGGTTATGTTCATCAGCGTGGGCGATGGCAGATGCTGCCCGTCGCGGGCGGCGGGCGCGCGGTCAGCGAAAAAGCGAAAGTTCTCGGCCCCGCGCAGTGCCGCCTTCGACATGAAGCGAATGGCCTGCCCCGTATCCCAGCATTCGGCCAATGCGATTTCTTCGGCGCGCGCCACGATGCCATCGGCGATGGCATGAAGCACTTTCTTGCGCTCGACCGCTGGAAAATCGCGCCAGGCGGGAAAGGCAACCTTGGCGGCCTGGGCCGCCGCGTCGACATCGGCCGAACCCGATTGCGCCACCTCGCAGATGTGGCTTTCATCGACTGGCGAATGATTGGCGAATGTTTTGCCCGATTGCGCCGGATGATCCTGCCCAGCAATTCTATTCATGACGCCCGAGGCGCGCACCCTGTCGAGGATCGGTTGCAGTTTCTGCATGTTGTCTTGCAAATCGGACATGGATCAGCCTTTCAGGTGGTCGGGCAGGTGGTCGCGGATGGTGCCGGTCTTGGGGGAAAGTTCGGGGTCGATGTCGCGCATCTCGAACGACAGGGCGATCGGGCGTTTCGACATGATCGGCGCAAGGAATTTTTCCGCCGTGTCAAAGATATGCGCGGTGGCACGTTTGCGCGTGGCCAGGTCGCGCCCGCCCCGCAGGCGCAGCGCGATATCTATAAACGCATGTTCGGGGTTGCCATCGGCGATGCTGACATGGGTGGCAGCGAACGCCCGAACCCGTACCCCGGCGAGCGGCAAAACGCCCGTTTCAATCGCCGCGCGACGCAGAAGGTCGCAAAACGCTGCCATGTCGATGGCCTGTTCAAGATTGGCCGAGTAATCCACCGTGATGTGAGGCATCGGGCGACTCCCATTGCTTTCAGTTAACATGTTAAATAGATTGATTGCCCTGCGTCAAGCCTGCATGTTGCGCGGCTGCGCGTTTCGGGGCAAACAACCCGACATGACAAAACCGCAAGCGCCAGAAACCAACCGATCCCTGCCCATCGCGCTTTTGCGCGCGCGCGAAAAGGTGATGGGCCCTATCCGCGCGATGCTTGCGGATGTGGGCGTAACCGAACAGCAATGGCGCGTGCTGCGCGTTCTGGATGAACGCGGCCCGTTGGACCCGACCGAGATTGCAGATCGGTCATGCCTGTTGTTGCCCAGCCTGACGCGTATCCTGCAAACGCTTGAGGGCAAGGGCCTGCTCAGCCGCGCGCCACACCCCACCGACCGGCGCAAGCAGGTGGTCACGATCACCGACGCGGGCCGCGCGCTGATTGCCGAGAACCTTAAAGAAAGCCAGAGATTGAACGCGTGGCTGCGGGACAGCCTCGGGGCCGAGAAGCTGGACAGCCTGCTGGATCTCTTGAACGAGCTTGACCAGTTGGACCGGCCGAACGGGCGTTAAGCCGCGCCGTTCGGCACCACGCCCTGCGCCACCCACTCATCGAAAATTTCCAACACCGTTTCGCTGAACGCGTCGTCGTTAACGTGGCACTCCAACACGCGCAGGTCCGTGGTTTCGGGCACGGCCTCTTGCATCGCCTCGTTGAAGGCAACCAGCCCTTCGGCATCATGCAGCGGTGCGCCGGGGCGGTCCCATTCGTTGCCGCCACCCTTGGGCAGCAGGAAAATCGACGGGCCGCTGGCCTGTGCCAGTTTCTTGCCGAAAACCTGTGCAATTTCGCGCCGCTCTTCGGGGCTGAGGATGACCGAGGTCAGCAGTCGGTTATGCGCATGGGTGGGCCGATCTTGTAGCCGTTCCGGTATGGGTTGCCAGCCGATCAGGTCGACAAGGTCATAGCAGGCGGACGACACGATTTGCGGAATGCCCTTGCGCCCGGCGTTGGTCATCCTGTCGGCCCCGGCGGATATGCCCGAACCCATGTGATGATTGACCACCTCCTGCGTTGCGAAATCCATCACGCAGGCAAAGGCGCCTTCGGATGCCAGGCTTTCAAAGGCCCGCCCCCCCATGCCGGTGGCGTGAAACACCGCCACCTCGTAGCCGCGTTTTTCCAGCTCAGGCTTCAGCTTGACCATGTAGTGCAGGATCGTCTTGCCGAAACTCGTCATCCCGATCAGGGGCCGGTCGCGTTTCGGCGGCTCGACCGCGCGGGCCGCGCCCAACACCGCACCCGCAGCCTGGGACAGCGAGGATTGGCAGACCGAGTTCAGCCCGTAAAGCCCCCCGGCCCACAAGATCATCTGGATATCGGCTGCCAGCCGCTCGGGCGGGAGCATGGCCGAGAAACTGACCGTCGAGACCACGTATTTCGGCACGCCCACCGGCAGCGCGGCACAAACGTCCAGCGCCAGGTCGGTACCCATTGTGCCGCCCAGAACGATGACGCCGTCAATGGCCCCTTCGCGGTACAGGCGCAGGGCCTCGGCTGCGGCACCTTCGGCCATGATCTGCATGGCGGTGTTTTCATCTTCGCTGTCGATGGCAGCCTGGATGGTGCTGCCCCCCGCCTCGGCCACCTGGTGCTTGGAAATGTCGCAGGGCTGCCCGGGGTCGCCCAGCACGCTGACATCCATTGTCATTACGCCGCCGCCCTGCCTGCGGATGCATTGGCCCAGGTAATTGAGTTCGTCATCCTTGGTGTCATAGGTGCCTACGATAAGGATGGTCTTGTCGGCGGTCATGCCTTTCCTCCGTTCAAGTAGCGTTCGGCAAGCGGGATGGCGGTTGCAATGGCGCGGGCCGATCGTTCGGCACCGCCCGGTTCGTGCAGCCGGGGGATAATCCAGCCCGGATAGGTCAACGCGCGCAGCAGCAGGAACAGGTCGAGCGTGCGCGCATCCACGCGCCTGCGCATGGCATAACCATCCACAAGGGCGGCGCGTATTTCACTGTAATCCGGGGCGGTCAGGAACCGCATCAGGAACGTGGCCAGTTCGAAATCACGAAAACCCCAGCCGCCGTCGTCGAAATCGATGAGATAAAGCGCGTCACCATCCCGCATCACGTTTTCGGTGATAACGTCGGCATGGATCAGCCCGTAATCCAGCCCGGTCTCAAGAGCGGCTAGGTCGGCATCCGCGCGGGCGCGGGCGGCGGTGAAGGTGCTGCGCTGATCGGCGGTCAGGTCGGGGTGATCCCAGAAACGGCCCCAAAGCGGTGCATCGCCCAGCAACCCGGCACGATCCCATGCAGGGCGCGTGAAGTCGGCCGGGGGCGTCCATGTATCCGACAGGTCATGCATCTGCGCCAGCAGCCGCCCCAGCCTGTGCGCCAGCGCGGGCCGGTCGGACACACCGTCCAGCGCGCCTTGCGCACCCAATGGCTGGCCGGGCAACCAGCTTAGAACATCGACCAGAGTGTCGCCCAAACGCGCCGTCATCGCACCATCGGGCAGGGGCAGGGGGCGCGGCACCGCCATTCCGCCACGCTCCAGCGCGGTCATCCAGTGCAATTCCGATTGCAGTTGCGCCCGCGTGCGATAGCCAGGCCGGTGCAGGCGCAGGGCAAAGGCGCCATCCGGCCCGTCGACCCGATAGACGATGTTCTCACGCCGGGCGGCCAGCGTGACGTGGGCGGGGTCGAACCCCCACAGCCGGGCAGCCTGATGTGCCAGCGTGTCACTCATGCCAGCGGCGTCTCGGCCAGGACGGTATCCAGCGTTTCGATCACTTGATCGACATTGGCGCGGGAAAACACCATGGGCGGGCGCATTTTCAGCACGTTGTAATGGCGACCAAGGAAATTGAGCAGCACACCGCGTTGGCGCATGCCGTTGGCCACCTGCTTGGTAAAGGCGGTGGCCGGTTCCCTCGTGGTGCGATCCAGCACCATTTCCGCGCCGAAAAACAGCCCCGAGCCACGCACATCGCCGATGCATTCATGCCGCTTGGCCAGTTCTTGCAGCCCCGATTTGGCATAGGCGCCCACATCGGCAGCATTGGCTTGCAGATTTTCCTCCTGCACCACGCGCAGCGTCGCCATGGCGGCCGCGCAGGACACGGGGTTGCCGCCGAACGTATTGAAATAGCGGAAATTGCTGCGGAATTGTTCCATAGTATCGCGCGGTGCCACGACGGCGGCCACCGGGTGGCCATTGGCCATGGGTTTGCCGATTGTGACGATATCGGGGGTAAAGCCGATTTTCTCATGCCCCCAGAAATGGGTGCCCAGTCGGCCAAAGCCGGGTTGCACCTCGTCGGCGATGACCACGCCCCCGGCGCGGCGCACCACCTCGACCGTCGGGTCCAGCCAGCCGGCGGGCAGATCAGGAAAGCCCTCGTTGGCGAAAAACGGACACAGGATAAGGGTGGAAAACCCGCATCCCTTTTCTTCCAGAACGGCGATCTGCTTTTCCACCTCGGCGGCGAAGGCGCGGGCATGGGCCATGCCGGCCTCTCCGCCCAGCGGGCGGTAGCTGTCGGGCGCGGGCACGAAACCGACATTGTCCCAGTACCCGCCCGGCGGCGGGTTCGACCGCGACAATTGGTGCACTGCGGTCGTGTTGCCGTGATAGGTGTGATCGGTGGCGATCACGCCGGTCTTGCCGGTCAGGGCCTGCGCCATGCGCAGCGCCACGTCGTTTGCCTCGGACCCGGTGCAGCACATCAGCGCAGTGTCCAGGTTTGGGCCGAACGTGGCGGTCAGCGCCTCGACATAATCCAGTATTCCCTCGTGCAGGTAACGCGTGTGGGTATTCAACGTGCCTGCCTGGTCGCAGATGGCCTGCACAACCACCGGGTGGCAATGACCTACATGGGGAACGTTGTTGTAGCAATCCAGGTATTCGCGCCCGTCGGCATCCCAAAGGCGCGCGCCTTCGCCGCGCACCAGGTGCACGGGTTCGTCGTAAAAGGTGGACATGTTCGGGCCCAGCAGGCGGGCGCGACGGTCTTGCAGCGTTTCGGTCACAATTGCATCCATGCGGTTTTCAGGTCGAAATACTTGTCGAAAGCGTGCAGCGACTTGTCATGGCCGTTGCCCGATTGCTTGACACCTCCAAGGGGCACGGTGTTGTCCGAGCCGCCATACGTGTTCACATGCACCACGCCGGCGCGAATGTCGCGCACCATGCGATGGGCACGCGACAGGTTGCCCGTCCAGACGCCCGCGGCAAGGCCATAATCGGTGGAATTCGCGATGCGCACCGCGTCATCGTCGCTGTCAAACGCGGTGACGGCCAGAACGGGGCCGAAAACCTCTTCCTGTGCGATGCGGTGATCGGGGGCCACATCGGTTACGATCGTCGGCTCCATGTAGTACCCGCCCGTGTCATCGAGCATACGATTGCCCCCGAGCGCGATGGTATTGCCCTGTTTGCGGGCATCGTCGACGAAACCGAGATTGCCCATCAACTGCGCCTCGGAATTGATCGCGCCAATATGCGTGTCGAGGTTGAGCGGATCGCCCACGCGCAGCTTTCCGGCTTCTTTGGCCAGTAGCTGTACGAACTCGTCGTGGATCGACTGTTCCACCAGAAGGCGGCTGCCGGCCACGCAGACTTGCCCCGAGTTGCGGAAAATGCCCATGGCGCTGACCTTGGCCGCTTTTTCAAGGTCGGGCGCATCTGCGAAAATCACGTTGGGGGATTTCCCGCCAAGCTCCAGGTACACCCGTTTCAGGTTCGACCGCGCCGCGTATTCCAGCAGCCGCCGCCCGGTCGCGCCCGAGCCGGTGAACACCAGCATATCGACATCCATCGACAGTGCCAGAGCCTCGCCTGTCATCGCGCCGGGGCCCGTTACCACGTTCAGCACGCCATCGGGCAAGCCGCATTCCATGCAGATCTCGGCCAGGCGCAGCAAGGACAAGGACGCCGTTTCCGCCGGCTTCAGCACAACCGAGTTGCCCGCCGCCAGCGCCGGCGCCAGTTTCCAGGCACCGATCATCAGCGGGAAATTCCATGGCACGATTGCCCCGACGACGCCCACGGGTTCGCGATGAACAAGGCCCAGAACGTCGGGCGCGGTGGGGGCGATTTCGCCATACATCTTGTCCAGCGCCTCGGCGTAATAGCGAAACGTGCCCGCAGCCGATCCGGCCTCGGCCTTGAGCGCCATGTTGAATTCGGTGCCGTTGTCGCGCACGCCCAGAACGGTCAGGGCGGCGGCCTCGGCCTCGATCCGGTCGGCGATGGCATGCAGCACCTTCTTGCGCGCGGCCGGCGCCATGCGTGACCAGCGGCCATCGTCAAAGGCGCGTCGTGCGGCGCCGCAGGCACGGGCCACGTCATCGGGGCCCGCGCTTTCGATGGTGGTCAGCTTTCGTCCGTCGATCGGCGAGAGAACATCGAGCGGCGCGCCCGACGCGCTTTCCCACGTTCCGTCAACAAGAAGTTTCTGCGGCGCGACAGGTGCGCTCCGAAGCTCGTCGATGAGTGTTTGGTCGACCATTTTTCTTGTCTAAGCTCCTTGCGATCCAGCCAGGTACGGCGGAAATGAATGAAGAGAACCCCGAGGATCATGAGGAAAAGGATCATCGAGATGGGGCGCTCGATAAAGTCGAGCGGGGTTTTGACCCGCGCCATGCCGGCGCGCAGCTTGACCTCCATGATGCCGCCCAGAACCATGCCGAGGATGATCGGCACCGCCGGCAATGACAGGCGTTTCAGGACAAAGCCGATAAGCCCGAACACTGCGGCGATGATGCAATCGGTTGCCGAGTTGCGCAGGCTGTAGACCCCCACGAAAGACAGGGTCAGGATGCACACGCCCAGAAAGCGGTTGGGTATCTTGACCACGTTGACAAGATGGCGTGTCGCGAACAGCAAGAACACCAGCACGATCACGTTCAGAACCAGCAGCGCCAGGTAAAGCGCGACGACGAAATCCATCTGGTTTTGAAATAGTTGCGGGCCGGGCACCACGTTGTGCACGTAAAACACGCTGAGCATCATGGCGGTCAGCGCCTCACCGGGGATGCCAAGCGCCAGCAAAGGAACCATCGCAGCCGCCGGCACCGCGTTGTTCGAGGTTTCGGCCGCGATCAACCCCTCGCTGGAGCCGTGCCCGAAATCATCCGGCCGTTTCGAAGATTTCTGCGCATAGGTATATGACAGGAACTGCGCCGTGAATTCGCCCACGCCGGGGATCATGCCCATGACCACGCCGAAACTGGCCGATACACCCGCGATACGCGGATGGCGCGACAGTTCGCGCAGGCCCTGGAACAGCCCGCCCTGCAGCCTGGTGATGCGGGTTTTCTCATCCTCGCCCTGAAGCAGGAAAAACGCCTGCGACAATGCAAACAACCCCAGCACCACCACGATCAGGTCGATGCCCGAGGACAGGAACGCCTGGTCGAAAGTGTAGCGTTTCGAATATTTTACCGCTTCCAGCCCGACCGTGTTCAGGAAAATGCCGAAACAGGCCAGTGCCGCGGCGATCAACGCCTGCCCGCGATGGGCCACGACGACAAGGATGATGCCCAATAGCGCGGCCAGGAATATCTCGCGGCTGCCGAACATGGGCGCGATTTTCGCCAGAACGGGCGCGAAAAGAATCAGGCAGATGACCGAGAACATCCCTCCGAAGAAAGACGAAGAATAGGCCAGGCTCAGAGCGCGGCGTGCCTCGCCGCGTGCGGTCATCGGAAAGCCGTCATAGGTTGTCAGTGCGTTTACCGCCGTGCCCGGCGTATTGACCAGAATGGCCGGGATCGCCCCGCCATACATGGAACTGCCGTAAATCCCCAATAGCACCGTAAGACCCACGATCGGGTCCAGGCTGAAGGTCGCGGGCAGCAGAATGGCAATGGCCACAGCAGGCCCCACACCCGGAATCGCGCCGATCAGGACACCCCCGACCGAGCCCACCAGCAGGGCCAGCACCACGTCCCAGCGGGCCAGAATATCGAGGCTGGAAAAGATAAGCTCCATGATCGCCCTTCAGAGGTTCAGGATGAAGAAAGAGCGCAGGCCACCGGGCAGGTATTCATAGAGCACGGCACCGGGAATTCTGACCTGTAGCAGCGATTTGAACATCACAACCACCAGCGCACCGAACGCGACGCCGATCCACAGTATGCGCTTTGACCGATACCCCATCCGCCACATCAGTGCCGGCACGAACGCCATCGTCACCGGCAGATAGCCGATAATCGGCACCAGCAGCACATAGCCCATGAACCACAGCGCATATTCCAGCGGCTGGGCCCAGATACGGGCCTCGATCACATCGGTGCGGCGCACGCGGTGGCGGGGCAGGCGCCAGAAATGCAGCGCGCCGAACAACACCATGCCCCCCAGCCCCACGGCGGGCCAGAACCGTGGCTGTGCAAACAGGTTGGTGCCCTTGGCCCATTTCGTCTGCTCACCGATCTGGCTGAGCAGAAGCACGGAAAATGCGACAAAGCCGATGGCGAATATCACCTGGCCTTGCAGTCGGCCCACGAAACGGCGTTCTTCGGGGGTGCTCATGGTGGCGAACCCTTGGCAAAGGAAAAGGGCCGGGCGCGCGGCCCGGCCCGATACGATCTGCGGTTATTCCAACAGGCCCTCGATGCGTGTCACCGTTTCGATGTTGGAGGCGATGCGCGCGGCGCTTTCCTCGGCGTCTTGCCAGTAGACAAGCGCGCCGGTTTCCTTGGCCACGTTCTGGGCGCGTTCGCTCTTTACCGTTTCCTGTGCCACCGCGATGATTTTTTCGCGCACGTCCTGTGGGGTGTCCTTGTGCACGAACAGGCCGTTCCACAGCGCGATATCCAGCGTCGGGTCAACCTCGCCCGCGGTCGGGGCGTCCGGCACCAGGTTGATGCGTTCATCGGTGATCGACACCAACACCTTGATGTCATCAAGGCACGGCAGAACCAGTTGTAGCGTGGTATTGATCACATCCGCATCGCCCGACGCCAGCGTGTTGCAATCCAGCGCGTCGAATGCCGCGTCGCTTCCCCACTCGAACCCCTTGTTGACAGCCAGTGCCTTGGTCACCTGGGTCGGCGTCAGCGGATCGCCGAAATGGCCCAAGGCCACGTCGTTTTCCTGTGCGTGGGCGGCCAGTTCATCCATGGTCGAATACGGAGCATCGGCGCTGGTTGCGATGACAAAGGGATAGGTCAGGAAAATGCCCAGCGGGTCGAACTGTGCCGGTGTCAGGTCGTCGATACCCAGTTGGTGGCCGACCACCGGCAAACCGATCACGAACGACCCGATCGTGTAGCCATCGGCGGGGGCGTTTGCCACCTCGATCGCGCCGGGAAAGGGGCCGCCGCCACCGCCGGGCTTGTTTACCACCGCTGCCGAGACGCCGTACTCGTTCTGGAAATCCTCGGCGATCATGCGTGTCAGCACATCTTCCAGGTCACCGGGCGGGAAGGGCACGACAAAGCTGACGGGTTTTTCGGGATATTCCGCCGCGGCCATGCCGCCCATCGTGGCCATCGCGGCCGACAGTGCGCCGCCAAGAAGGGTATTGAGTTTCATTTAATGTCTCCCTGTTTCTGGTTCATTATATGAACCTATGGTTCTGTTTTACATTGACAGAGGCTGCGACTTTCTGTCAACAAATTTAGAGGCAGCCGCGACCGTTCCGGGCGCAATGCTGGAAAAGGCAGCACAGGAAAGGGCCACCCGAACAAATGGGAACGACAGCCAAAGCCTTGTCATTGCTTAACTATTTCACCCGGTCCCGCCCCTTGGTCGGGCTGAGCGACATGGCGCGCCTGTCCGGCCTGAACAAGGCGACCGTGTACCGCCTGATGGGTGAGCTGGCAGAGGCCGGGTTTGTCGAACAGGTCGGAACCGGGCGCGAATACCGACTTGGGCCAGCCGTGATGCGGCTGGCGGCGCTGCGTGAACACGCTGTGCCGATGCGCGATGTGGCGGCCGAAGTGTTGCGTGACTTGTCGGACGCGACGCAGGAAACCGCGCATTTCTCCCTGATGCAGGGGCGCACGCTGTCGACCGTTACCTACGCCTACAGCCCCGTACATGGCACCCGCGTCACGATGGAAGACGCCGATGTCCTGATGTTGCATGCCACCAGTTCTGGTTTGGCGGTTCTGGCCTACAGCGCGCCGGACCTGGTGGGTGCCGTGCTGGAAGGGCCGCTTGAGGCGCGCACCGACCAGACGATAACCGACCCGGCGCACATCCGCAGGATGCTGGATGAAATCCGCCGTGATGGCGTGGCAGAATCCGTCAGCGGTTTTGAAAACGACGTGCATTCCCACGCCGCACCGATCTTTGACGCGGAAAGCCGTGCGATGGGCGCTATCGCCGTGGCCGCGCCCACGGCGCGCATGGATGCCGCGCTGGCCGCGCGTATTCGCGTCGCCGTCAAGGCGCAGGCGCTGCGCCTGACCCGCATGTTGGGCGGATTGCCGCCCCCCGATTACCCAAGGAACACCCCCGATACCGTGGCAGGCCATGCGCCTGCCCCTGCATGAAAGGACGATCCATGAAAGACGGTAACTTCCTGAAAGAACACAATGCCCGCTCGATGTGGCACCCGATGGCGCACCCGGCCGACAGTCTTGCCAACCCGCCCACCATCGTGACGGGTGCGCAGGGTGTGCGCATCTCCGACGTGGACGGGCACGAGGTGGTCGATGCCGTCGGCGGCCTTTGGAACGTCAACCTGGGGTTTTCGTGCCAGCCGATCAAGGATGCCATTGCCGCGCAGTTGGATCGCCTGCCCTATTACTCGACCTTCCGTGGTACGACGAATGACTGCGTAATCGAGCTGTCCGAAGAGCTGCGCGATTTCTTTGCTCCCGACGGGCTGACGCGCGCGTTCTATACCAGTGGCGGCAGCGACAGCGTTGAAACCGCGCTGCGGCTGGCGCGCCAGTATCACAAGATTCGCGGCGAGGCGGGACGCACGAAGTTCCTGAGCCTGAAGAAGGGCTATCACGGCACCCATATCGGGGGGGCCAGCGTGAACGGCAACGCCAATTTCCGCACGCAATACGAGCCGCTCTTGCCCGGCTGTTACCAGCTTCCCGCGCCGTACACCTATCGCAACCCGTTCAATGAAACCGACCCGGAACGGCTGGCGCAGCTTTGCCTGGCCGCGCTGGAAGACGAGATCGCGTTCCAGGGCGCGGGTACCATCGCCGCCTTCATCATGGAGCCTGTGCTAGGGGCAGGTGGGGTCATCCCGCCGCATGAAAGTTTCATGCCCGGCGTGCGCGAGATTTGCAGCAAGCATGGGATTCTGCTTATTGCCGACGAGGTGATCACAGCCTTTGGCCGCACCGGCAGTTGGACCGGCAGCCGCCACTGGGGCGTGCAACCCGACTTGATGTGCACGGCCAAAGCCATCACCAACGGTTATTTCCCCTTTGGCGCCGTGATGATCGCCGAGGGCGTGGCACAGGTCTTTGAAAAGGACGAAACCGGCCGCGCGGCTATCGGGCATGGGTATACCTATTCGGGCCATCCAGTGGGTGCGGCGGCCGCGTTGGCCTGCCTTGCGGAAACCAAGCGGCTTGACGTTCCCACCAATGCCGCCGCTCGCGGGGCCGAGCTGTTTGCCGGCTTGCAGAAATTGGCCGAAACCCACGACGTGATCGGTGATGTCCGAGGCGGCCACGGGCTGATGTGTGCGGTTGAACTGGTGAGTGACCGCGCCGCCAAGACGCCGATCGACAAGGCCACCATCGGCAAGGTGCAAGAGGTGGCTTATCAATCCGGGGCGATGGTGCGCGTCTCGGGGCCAAACATCATCCTGTCGCCGCCTCTGGTTCTGACCGCCGAGGATGTGCAGGTGATATTGTCGTCGCTGGACAAGGGGTTCGCCTCGATCTGAGGCCACCCCCTGCCGGTGCCTGGTCAGACCACCAGCACCGGCACCCGCGACAACCCGGTGACCTTGTGCGACACCGAGCCCAGAAGATACCCCTCGACCGAGCCCATGCCGCGTGCACCCAGAACGATCAGGTCGCACTCATGCTCGTTCGCAAACCGCACGATGGTGCGCGCGGGCTGACCTGTCTTGACGAAGGCACGCACGGTTTCCGCACCGTGTTCCTTGGCCAGCTTCTTGGCGTGCTCGGCCACTTCGCGTGCATGGCTGCGCATCGCGTCATCCATGTTGCCCGGGTCCGATGCCCGCACCATCGAGAACGACGCCTCGAGCATGGAATGGTGCCGATAGACCGTGAGTACCTGGATTTCGGCCCCGGTCACCTTGGCAAGTTCGACGGCCTTTATCAGCGCCTGTTCGCCGCCTACCGACCCATCAAAAGGGACAAGGATTCGATTGAACATTGCTTCTTCCTTTCCGTCACTTGCTAAAGGCGAGGTCACGCAGGAACAGCGCGATCTGCGGGAAGGTGATCAACAATGCCGAAACGCAAAGCAGGATGAAGATGAACGGTGGCGTGCCGCGAATGACTTCCCAATAGGGGCGCTTGAACACCGCGATGGCCGTGAAAATGTCACACCCAAAGGGTGGCGTCGCCGATCCGATAGCCACCTGCAACGTGATGATCGTGCCCACCAGAACCGGGTCCAGCCCGACGGCATTGACCACCGGCGCGAAGATCGGCACCAGAACAAGGATCACCACGATCGGGTCGACGAACATGCAGCCGATGAAAAAGGCAATCGAGATCACGATAAGCACGCCGACCTGGCCCATTTCGTCGATACCGATGCCCGACAGGATCGCCTGCGGAATCTGCGCGAAGGAGATCACCCATGAAAACGCGGCACCTGCACCCACCAGGATGAAGACCACGGCGGTAATAAGGCCCGTGGATTTCGCGGTATCGTACAGCCCGCGCATGTCCAGTTCCCTGAACACGAACATTTCCAGGATGATTGCATAGAACACGCAGGCAGCCGCGGCCTCGGTCGGGGAAAAGATGCCGCCATAAATGCCGCCGATGATGATTGCCGGAAAGCCCAGGGGCCAAAGCGCCTTTTGCAATGCGCCGGCCCGTTCGCCCCAAGTGGCCCGTTCTTCTGTTGGCACGTTATTCCTGACCGCGTAGATCCAGGCATAGGCCGAGAACAATGCCAGGATCAGCAGCCCCGGCCCAATGCCCGCGATGAACAGTTCGGCGATCGAGGTGTTCGAGACAACGCCATAGATGATCATGCCGATCGAGGGCGGAATGAGGAACGCGATATCCGATGAGTTCACGATCAGGGCGAGGATGAAACTGTCCTTGTAACCGGCCTTCTGCATCCGTGGGCGCAGGGGGCCGCCAATGGCGACGACCGTGGCCTGGGTCGACCCCGAAACCGCGCCGAACATCGTGCAGGCCGCGGCGGTGGAGACCGCCAACCCGCCGCGCAAATGCCCGACAAAGGCCATGACAAGATCAATGAGCCGCCCGGCGGATTGGCCGCGTGTCATGATATCCGCGGCAAAGATGAACATCGGAACCGCAATCAGCGATGCCGGCCTTATGCCGGCCATCATCTGTTGCACCATGGTTTCCATCTGCCCCATGCCGCCGAACATCGAGTAGAAGCCGACAAAGGCCCCGACGATGAGCGGGATCATCATCGGAAAGCCGAGCAGCAAGAGAACGATCATGATCGAAAAGATTGTCATTGCCATGGCTCAGATCTCCAGCTCGTCGTCGTCATACCCCTCAAGAACACCGGTCGAGAGGTAAATATCTTTTTCGATCAGGTTCTTGATGGCAGTCAGCGCGTATTGCAGCCCGGTCATGAAAAAGCCGACGGGCACCCAGATGAGAATGATCCACACCGGGATCTGCAACGAGGGCAGCACGCGCCCGCGCCCGGCCTGCGTCATGATGTATTGCGTCGAATACCACGCCAGCCCGAACATGAAGATCGCGGTAACCACAGCGATCAGGATCATCAGCGCCTTTCGCGGCTTGACCGGCAGTGCATCGAAAATGGCCGACATGCGAATATGGCGGCCATGGCGAGCGGCGTAGGAAATGCCGGCAAATGTAATGAGAATGATGAGAATCCGGTTCAATTCCTCGGAAAAGAAAAGCGAATTCTGAAAAATGAAACGGCCGATCACGTTGGCGATGGTGTTGAGGGCCATCAACAGAACACCGGCCGCAAGCAAGACGCTTTCAATCCGGCTGATCGCGTTGTCGATGTTGCCCAAGGCCCCTGGCAAGGTTGATTGGTAATCCTCCAGCGGGGCGTCGTCAGTCCCTGTCGTGTCGGTCTGGGATTGCAGCTGGCTGCGCTTTTCGTCTTCTGACACCGAACTGTCCCTATCCTGAATTATTTTCTGGCAATTCGGATGCGCCCGAAATCATCGGGCGCATCCCAAGTTTTTGAGCTTTATTCCGTTACGGCTGCCAGGTCGGCTTTGAACTGCTCAAGCAGCTCCTGGCCGCTGTCGCCGGTCATCTCGATGAACTTCGCTTCGACCTCTTCTGCCGCGGCCACGAAGGGTGCGCGCTCTTCCTCGGTCAGAACGTTCACGGTCATCGAAGGTTTCGCTTCGAGGATCTTTTCCAGGCTCTCTTCGTGCAGGCCCTTCTGGTAGTCGATGATGTGGTCAAATGCCACGTCCATCGCGTCCTGGATCATCTGCTGATCCTCTTCCGACAACCCGTCGTAGAAGTCCTTGTTGGCCATCACCGCGGTGGTGAAGTTGTTGTGACCAGCACAGGTGATGACCTCGGTCACCTCGTACATCTTTGCCGATTCGATCCAGAACATCGGGTTTTCCTGGCCCTGGATGATGCCGGTCTGCAGGCCGCCATATGTTTCGCCCCAAGGAAGCGGCGTGGGTGTCGCGCCGAAGGCACGATAGTTTTCCACCAGCAGCGGGTTGGTCATCACGCGGAACTTGACCTCGTTAAGGTCTTCCGGCGACTTGACCGGCTCTTGCGTGGTCATGCAGACCTCGCCCTCGGGGAACATCTTGAGAAGCTCAAGCCCCTGCTCGGCGTAGATCTCGGGGAACATCTCGTTGATGGCCTTGGACGTGCGGAAGAACTCGCCCAGTTGCTCGGTGTCCTGCGGCAGCAGGTAAGGCACGAAGAACACCTGCGCCTCGGGGATCAGCGAACCGGTGAAACCCGGCGACTGGTCAACGAATTGCAGGATGCCGGCCTGCGTCTGTTCCATCGTGTCGGCCGATTCACCCAGCGTGCCATAGGGGAACAGCTGGATCTCGTGGTCCGAATTGGCTTCGACCTCTTCCTTGAACTTGGTCGCGTACACACCCTGCACGTCGGTGATCGCCTCTTCGAAGGCGTAACGCCACGTTTCTGCCTGTGCTGCCGTCATGCTGGCGGCAAAGGCCGCGACGGCGGCCGAGCCGGTCATTAGGTGTTTAATCGTTTTCATGGACTTCTCCCTTTCAAATTAAAAACACGTATGGTTCGGCGCAAACGCACCGATACACGCGAGAGATTCTTGGTTTCTGCCGGGTGATTCTGGCATCCCTCCCGGCTGGCCTTCGCAGGCTGGGCTGCAAAAACCGATCGGCGGGCGAAAGGCACCTGCATGATGCCACGGCATACCCGCTATCTACCCCATAACGATGACATGCCTGACGTAGATGTCAAACTAAAGCGCATGGTGCGGCTTAGGATATTGAAAAATATTTAGAAAATGGGGTTTTACACCGCGCTATTGGGCTATGTCAGGCCCCGGGCACGATCAGCACCAGGCCGTTCAGCCCCTCTGATGCGGTGATCTGGCACGACAGGCGCGAGGTGTCGCGGCGAGGGGCCTCTGCCACGTCCAGCATGGCATCTTCGAACTCGTCCGCCGCGCCAGTCTTTTCGGCCCAGTCGTCAGCAACGTAGACATGACAGGTGGCGCAAGACAGGTTGCCGCCGCATTCCCCGATGACGTTGGGCACATTGTTGGCTGTCGCCGCCTCCATCATGTTGATGCCATCGGCCACATCAGCGGTTATCTCGGCCCCGTCGGGCAGTTTCCAGGTCACTTGCATTGCGTGTTCCTTTCTGTCGGCGTCACACGAACCACACGTAGAAATCGCGCAGTTGGTCGCCTTCGAGGTCGCGGGTTTTCTTGACCTCTTTCTCTTTCATGAAAATGTGGTTCTCGCACAAAAGCTGCCCCACCGCCGCTTGCAACGGGGTGTCGGCCTTCAGGTCGGCGACGGCACCTTTCAGGTCAATGGCGGTGGTTTCCTTGGCGTCCCATTTTTCGAATCCGTCGCCGGTTTCCATGGCGGGCAGCGCATATCCGCTCTCCACGCCAAGGCGCGCGGCCTGCAGAACTGCCGCCACCGCGACATAGGGGTTGGATGACGCATCGGCCATTCTGTGTTCCAGCCGCGCCTTTGCCCCGCCCTCGGACGAGATGCGCGTTGTCACGTTGCGGTGGTCGCCGCCCCAGTTGCACAGGAACCCCGAAAGCGAGCCGGGTTGCAATCGCTGATAGCTGTTGGCCGTGGGCGCGATCAGCCCCGCCAGGCCGCGATGGTGGTGCATCATCCCCGCGATGCAGCCGCGCGACAGGTCGTTGATGTTTTCGGGGCCGCCCACCGGCCCTGCCGACAACGCGTTGCCGCCATCGCCATCGAGGAAGGAAAAGTTGATATGCATGCCCGATCCGCCAGCCTCGGCGATGGGTTTGGGCATGAAAGACAGGACGATCCCGTGTTCAAGCGCGATTTCGCGCGCCATCAGGCGGAACAGAACGATATCGTCAACCGCGCGCACCGCGTCGTCAAAGGTCAACGTGTATTCGAACTGCGGAGTGTCATACTCGCTGGTGATCAGGTCCAGCTTGAACCCCAGTTCATCCGCCTTTTCCCAGATCGCGTCGTTGAAACGCAGTGGATCGGAAAACGGGCCGGTGCCATATACATGCCCGCCCGGCGTGTCATAAGGCACTAGCCGGTTGTTTTCATCGGGCACCAGGGCAAAGGCCTCAAGCTCGATTCCCACCTTGGGGGTCAGCCCGTGCGCCTGCCAATCCGCCACCGCGCGCTTCAGGGCGCCGCGGCCGCACATTTCCAGCGGGTTGCCCTCGGTGTCGTAAAGGTCGCCCACGACGATCTTGGTGGCGCGATCCCAACTGTCGCGGATCATCTCGCCCTCCCAATGCAGCTCCATGTCGGGCAAGCCCTGCATCATCATTGCGCCGGGTGCATCAAGCAAATCCTTGTCGTAATGCACGCCGAAATTCGACCGGCAGAACCGGGTCGAGCCATCGCCGATTTTCGATCCGGGCAGGTATTTGCCGCGCATGATCGACAGGTGGTCGCAGAAAAGCGCACGCAGGCGGGTGTTCATATTCGTCTCTCCTGTTGGGCTGGCCGGGGTCTTTTGCGCCCCGATCCAGGCATCAGGCCGGCACGACGCGCACCGGCAATTCCTTGTAGCCACCGACAAAATTCGAGCGCAGGAATTTCGGTGTTCCAGTCGGTTCGATGGATTTGATGCGTTTCGCCAGTTCCTGGAACAGCACACGCACCTCAAGCCGCGCCAGCCACATGCCCAGGCAGACATGCGGGCCGCCCTGCCCAAAGGCGACATGCCGGTTGGGGTTGCGGTGCAGGTCAAAGCCAAAGGGATCATCGAACGCCGCTTCGTCGCGGTTGGCCGAGACGAACCAGTAAAGCACCTTGTCGCCGGCCTGGATCGTCTTGCCGTGTGTCTCGTAATCTTGGGTGGCTGTACGGCGGAAATAAATCGTCGGGCTGGCCCAGCGAATGATCTCGTCAGGTGCGGTGTCCCAGACATCCTGCGTTTGCATCTGGTGCAGGAACTTCGGGTCATGGGTCAGTGCCTGCAATCCGGCGGCAATGGAATACCGGGTGGTGTCGTTTCCCGCAGCCACCAGCAGGCAAAAGAAGTTTCGGAACTCTTCCTCGCTGATGCGGCTGCCATCCTTGCCCGGTTGTAGGATCAGATGCAGCACGCCCGACGTATCGCCCGCCGCTTCCTTTTTTGCCATCAGGTCTTTGGCATACTGGTACAGCTCGGCCCCGGCGGGAGAGTTGAAGGGCATCATGCGGAATTCATCGGTCGTCATCTTGTCAAGCACGTGATCGGTGAAATCCGGGTCGGTATTGGCGATCAGCGCATCGCCCTTTTCCACGAGCCAGGGCAGGTCTTCATCCGGCGTGCCAATGATCCGGCCAAGCATCCGCATGGGCAATTGACGGGCGATTTCCTTGGTCGCGTCGAATTCACCTTTTTCAATGGCCGCGTCCAGGATCTCATCGCACAAGGCTTTGATATCATTTTCAAAACCGGCGATCACGGGTTTCGAGAATGCCTTGGCCACCTTGATGCGGGTCTGCATGTGTTCCGGCGGGTCGGTTTCCTGGAAGGTGCGGCGGGCCAGGTATTCCTCGTAAGTCTGATCCTCCATTCGGATGCCGCGGGCCGATGAGAAAATGTTTGGTTTACGATTCATCTCCAGGATGTCGGCCATTCGCGTGATTGACCAGAATCCTTGCCCATCGGCGTAATCGGTCCAATGCACAGGGTCTTCGGCGCGCAGGCGGGCAAAGGTGTTGTGCGGCGGCCCCTGAAGGAACGTGTCATGACTCGTCAGATCGGCTTGGCCGGTGTCGGTTGGGGTCCAGACGGTCATGCAAAATCCCTTTTCTTAACTTGTTATGTATATTAAGCGGGCGTATAAATATGTAAAGAGGATTCCTCATGCGCCTCGCAACCCTTGTGACCAACACAGATGACAGCGATTTCGCTCATGCGCGCGACATGGATGATGTGAAATTTGCCAAGCTGATCCACCTTGTGCGTCCCGATTGGGAGGTCGGGGCGTTCGACGTGACCAAGGGGGAGTTTCCCGATGACCTGGCGCCCTTCGACGGCGTGATGATCACGGGCAGCCCTGCCTCGGTTCATGACGATGCCCCCTGGGTCACGCGGTTGGAGGAGTTGATCCGCCAGATGGTGGGGCAGGGGGTGCCGGTGTTTGGCGCCTGTTTCGGGCACCAGGTGATTGCCAAGGCGCTGGGCGGCACGGTGGGCTACAACCCCGGTGGCTGGGTCATGGGGCGCATCGAAACGCGGGTGGTCGATCGTGCGCCGTGGATGGACGGGGCGCCTGACACGCTGGGGCTTTATGCGGCGCACAAGGAGCAGGTTTTGGAGCCGCCGGCCGGCGTGCGTATTCTGTCCGAAACGCCCGGCTGCCCGGTGGGCGGCTTTGCGGTTGGCGCGCATGTCTACACCACGCAATACCACCCCGAGATAGACCCGGATTTCATGGCTGACCTGTTGGACGAATTGGCTGGTGACCTGCCCGCAGCCGTGGTGAAAGAAGGCAAGGAGTCCTTGGCTAACGTGCCGGATAAAAAGGATTTTGCGGAAACCATTGCCCGCTTTTTCGAGCAAGCCCGCGCCTAGCTGAGGGCGGCGAGCAAATCCATCGCGGTGACGTGGTCGAACTGCACGTGGCGGGCCATCGCCGCCTCGGCCCCGGCAGCGTCGCGATCAAGGATCAGGGTCGTGATTTCACGATGCTCCGCCGCGCTTTCGGCGATCACGCCCTTGTAATGATAGCGCGCCCGGTAATAGGCCATCAGCTTGCGCGCGTTCGTCTTGATCATATCCAGCAGGAACGGGTTGCCTGCGGCCTCGGCCACGCGGGCGTGAAAGGCCAGGTTCAACTGGTAATAGCGGTCGGGCTCGGCATCGCCCAGGATGGCGGCGTGGTTCTCGCAAGACTTGGTGACCTGTTCGAGCTTGTTGGCGAAAGCGGGCGAAAGCCGCCGCGCCGCCAGCCCTGCGGCCTGCCCTTCCAGCTTGGCGTGGACCTCCAGGATGGCAAGGAATTCCTCAAGCGTGGGTTTGAAAACCACCGCCCCCTTGCGCGGTAACCGCTTGATCAAACCCGCTGTTTCCAACTGGATCAGCGCCTCGCGCACAGGGGTGCGCGACACGCCGTATTCGGCGATCAGCGGCGCCTCGTCGACCAGGTCGCCGGGGTTCAGTCGGCCCGCCTCGATCCGGTCGAAAATGGCGGTAATGATGGTATCGGTCTGGTTTGCCATGGGATGAATCTGGGATGAAATCGGCTAGGTGTAAAGCGTTATGTATATTTACAGGTTTCCAAAATATGCATGATCCGCGCGGTTCGGGCGGCAAACCGTGCGGTGTTTTTTTGCCACAGGCGGGTTGGCAACGCTGCGCGGCTTTGCCAACCGTTAACACAGGTTGCCAATGCGTTACCCGCGACCGGCCCAGAGCTTGACCGTCTGCCGCGCGGCCTGCGCCAGCATCACGACGTCGATGCCCACGGCCAGGAACTGCGCCCCCCAATCGGCATATTGCTGCGCGGTGGCGTCATCCACCGCCAGGATACCCGCCGCCTTGTCGCTGGCCGCGATACGCCCCAGCGCGTCGCGGATCGCATCGGCCACTTGCGGGTCGGCGGAATTGCCGGGGAACCCCATGTCGGCGGCCAGGTCGGCCGGGCCGATGAACACGCCATCGACACCGTCGACGGACAATATCTCGTCCAGGGCGTCGAGCCCGGCGCGGGTTTCGACCTGCACCAGCAGGCACATCTGGGCATCGGCGGTGGCGACGTAATCGGGGATGCCTGAAAACCGCGATGCGCGGGCCAGCGCGGCGCCCGCGCCCCGGATACCGGCGGGCGGGTAACGCATGGCGCGCACCAGCTCGCGCGCCTGTTCAGCGCTTTCCACCAGCGGGATCAGCAGCGTTTGCGCGCCGGCATCCAGCACCTGCTTGATCGCCCATGCTTCGCCCATCGGCAGGCGGACGACGGGCGCGCTGTCTGACCCTTTCAGCACCATCAACTGGCCCATGATGGATTTCAGGTCATTGGGCGCGTGTTCACCGTCGATCACCAGCCAGTCGAACCCGGCGGTGCCCAGCACCTCGGTTGCATAAGGGTCGGCAAAGCCGGCCCAGCAACCGATCACGCGTTCGCCACGGGCCAGGCGCTGTTTGAAAACGTTGGTGGGTGCGGGCATGGCTTATCCTTTCCTGATCTGGTCGGCGATCTCTGTGATGACCGAATAGGCGGTGTCGATATCTTCGGCGGTGCAGTCGAACTGCCCGGCCTGGAAGCGGATGACAAAGGTGCCATCGACGCGGGTTTGGGTCAGGTAAATGCGGCCATCGTCATTGATGCGCGTCAGCAGGTCGAGCGTGGCCTGCTCGGGCGCGTGGCCCGGCGGCGCGAACCGAAAGGTGAACAATGACAGGACCGGCTCGGTCACGATTTCAAAATCAGGTACCTGGCGCAGACGTTGGGCCAGATCTTGCGCCCAGGTGACGTGGTTGCGGATCATCTGGCGCAGCCCGTCAAGCCCGTAGGCGCGGATCAGGAACCACAGTTTCAGCGCCCGGAACCGGCGCCCCAACGGCACGGACCATTCGGAATAGTTGATGATACCGTCGGCGCCGTGGGTTTTCAGGTATTCCGGCTGGATCGCCAGCGTGCGCGTCAGATCCTCGGGGGAGCGAATGAAATGCGCCGACAGGTCGAACTGCGTGCCCAGCCATTTATGCGGGTTGAAAACGACGCTATCGGCCATTTCGATGCCCTGCCAAAGGTCGCGGTATTCCGGGCAGATCATGGCGCTGCCGGCCCAGGCGGCATCGACATGGGTAAAAAGGCCATGCGCCCGAGCGACCCGGCAGATGGCGGCGATGTCGTCGCAGGCACCCATTCCGGTGGCGCCGGTGCAGCCGATGACCCCGGCGGGCAGGTAACCTGCCGCGAGGTCGGCCCGGATCGCGGCATCCAGCGCGTCCGCATCCATGCCGCGCATCGGGCCGGGGGCCAGCGGGATGCGCACAAGGTTGGCCTGGCCGATGCCGGCGACCCAGATCGCGCGGTCGATGGATGTATGGGCCTCGCCCGAGCAATAGATGCGCACGGGTTTTTGTCCGGCCAGCCCGTTCGCGTTGCCATCCCACCCCAGCGCGCGTTCGCGCATGGTCAGAACGGCGGCCAGCGTGGCCGACGAGGCGCTGTCTTGGATGACACCGGCGAAGTCGTCGGGCAAGCCGATGGCCTGGCGCAGCCAGTCCATCATCCGGGTTTCCATCTCGGTGGCCGAGGGAGAGGTCTGCCACAACATGCATTGCGGTGCCATCACCGTCACAAGCTGGTCGGCCAGCACGGCGGCGGGCGAGGCGTTGGAGGGGAAATAGGCAAAGAACCGTGGGTGCTGCCAATGAGTGATACCGGGCATCACGATACGCTCGAAATCGGCGATCACGTCGTCGATCGGCTGGGGGGCGTCTGGTGGCGTATCGGGCAGGGCGGCCAAGGTCTGGCCGGGTTTCACCTGCGCGCGCACCGGCCGGTCACGCAGACCTTCGTGATAGCGCGCCGCCCAATCGGCCAGCCAATGGCCCCATTTCGGAAAATCGCTCCAGCGCATCCCGTGCCTCCCGTGGTAATTAACATGATAAGTAAATCAAGCAGCGGCGCCAGGCAACAGGATTTGCCGATACGTTGGGCAATGGCAAGGCGGCCCGCCCGCCCGGCGGGCCTGGCCGTGGCCAGGGGCCCGTTTCGTGGTGCCGGGAAGGTCGGGGGCGAGGCCCC
This sequence comes from Lutimaribacter degradans, assembly GCF_023703375.1. Lineage (GTDB taxonomy): Bacteria > Pseudomonadota > Alphaproteobacteria > Rhodobacterales > Rhodobacteraceae > Lutimaribacter > Lutimaribacter degradans. Next base: position 74,595 of record NZ_JAMQGO010000009.1, on the reverse strand, counting down.
CACGCTTATTCGGGTGCCGCGGCCCTGGCGGCGTCAAGCGCCTGTTGCAGCACGGTGCGCTCGCCGATGTGATTGGCGAGGATGAGGATCAGCCGCGCGTTCAACGCGTCGCTTTCGGCCTTGCTCAGACCCTCATGCGCGGCGAGCAGGTCGGCATAGACATCATCGGCGCGGTCCAGGTTCGGTTTCAGGATCAGGTCGGCCATGGCATTCACTCCTGTCCGGTGGCGCGGCGGATGGCGGCGCGGACGGCGGTTTCGTCGAAGGCGGGCCAACGGGCGGCCACGTGCTGATCGGGGCGGATGAGGTAGACCGCCGCAGGCGCGCCGCCCAGGTAGCGTGCGGTCAGCGCGCCGGTGGGGTCGTCGGCGACCGACAGCGCCCGCCGTGTGACGGCTATGCCGCTTTCCTCGAATGTGTCGGGCGCCTCGGCGTCGAGGGTCAGCAGGGTGAAGCGGTCGCCCAGATCATCCAGCAGGAACCGGTTGCCCAGCGGTGCGTCGGGGCAGGGCGCGCCGGGGCGGGTGCGCGCGGGGCCATCGGGCAACGCGTCGGGCGTGTTGAGCGGCGAGCCGTCATAGGCGCAGGGCATCGACAGGCGCCCCGAGTTCACCAGCGGGCGGGCGAACTCGTATTTCTCGGACAGGTCCAGCACCGCGTCGCGGAAAATGCGGCTGGTTTCCGATTTCGGCGTGATGAAATCGGTCGAGCGCGAGGAATTCAGGATGTTCTCGTCGGCGCCGTGAATACGCTCGGTATCGTAGCTGTCCAGCAGCGTATCGGGGGCGGTGCCGTCGATCACCATCTTCAGTTTCCACACGAGGTTGTCGCTGTCTTGCAGGCCCGAATTGGCCCCGCGCGCGCCAAAGGGGCTGACCTGGTGGGCGCTGTCGCCGGCAAAGATCACGCGGCCATGGCGGAATTTCTCCATCCGGCGGCATTGGAAGGTGTAGATGCTGACCCATTCCAAGTCGAACTGGACATCCTCGCCCAGCATCGCCTTGAGGCGGGGGACGATGTTTTCCGGCTTTTTCTCTTCTTCCTTGTCGATATCCCAGCCCAGTTGCAGGTCGATCCGCCAGACGCCATCGGGCTGCTTGTGCAAAAGCGCCGACTGGCCCTTGTTGAAAGGCGGGTCGAACCAGAACCAGCGTTCGGTGGGGAAATCGGCATCCATCACCACGTCGGCGATCAGGAAGTTGTCTTCGAACACGCGGCCCACGAAATCGAGCCCCATCATGGACCGGATCGGGCTGCCCGCGCCGTCGCAGGCGATCAGCCAGTCGGCTTCGAGCGTGTATTGCCCTTCGGGGGTATCGATCAGCAGCTCGGTATGGTCACCGCGGTCGGTGACTTGCAGAACCTTGTTCTGGCCGCGCAGCTCGATCGGGGCGCCCTCGGCCTCGACCTCACGGGCGCGTTTGACCAGGTATTCCTCGAAATAATACTGTTGCAGGTTGATGAAGGCCGGGCGTTGGTGGCCCTCTTCGGGCAGCAGGTTGAACTCATACACCTTGCGGTCGCCGAAAAAGACCTTGCCCAGGTTCCAGATCACGCCCTTGTCGACCATCTCTTGCCCGCAGCCCAGCCGGTCGGTGATTTCCAGCGTGCGCTTGGCGAAACAGATCGCGCGGCTGCCAAAGCTGACCTTGTCATTGTCATCGAGCACGATGGCCTCGACCCCCTGCCGGGCCAGGTCGATGGCGGCGGCCAGGCCCACGGGGCCCGCGCCCACGATCACGACCTTGCGGCGGGCCGGGGTTTGGGCGTCCTGGTCGGGGCTGCGGGTATAGGGGTAAAGGGGGATTTCGAAGATCTTGTTCATGACTCTCCTCCGGTGAAGCGCGGCGCCGGGGCGGGCCGTGGCATGGCCCCGTCGCGGGATGGCGGTGTTTGAATTGTCCGGTTCCGGGCCTTATGTGCGCCACAAGGCCGGACGCGCGGCCGATGCGTCTGGCAACGGAAAAACCGATTGGAGAACGCAATGGTGAAACTGACCGAACATGCCGACGAGACCTTGCCGGACTGGCCCGAGATGATCGATTGGCGCTGGATGATGGCGCTGGCCGTGATGCTGATCCTGGGCGGGGTACTGGCTTTCCTGAACCCGTTCCTGGCGTCCTTGACGGTCGAGGCGATTGCCGGCGCCACCTTCCTGGCGGCAGGGGCCTGGCAGCTATGGGTGGTGATGACGGGCCGCGACGGTGGCAACCGGCTGCTGGGTGGCGCGCTGGGCCTGGCGCTGGTCGTGCTGGCCGTGGCCTTGCTGGCCAACCCGTTGGCGGGCCTCGTGTCGCTGACATTCGCGGTGGGCGTGCTGTTCGCGCTGATGGGCGCTTTGCGCATGTTGATCGCGTGGGATGTGCGCCCGCGTGGCGGCTGGGGCTGGATGATGGCGTCGGGCGTGGTGTCGGTGGCGCTGGCGGTGCTGATTTTCGTCAGTCTGCCGCAATCGGCGTTGGCGCTGCTGGGCCTGTTCCTGGCCGTTGACCTGGTCACATCCGGCCTGGTTGCCCTGGCCATGGCGCTGCGCGCGCGGCGCCGCCAGTGACGGGTGATATGGGCGTGGGTCGTCATGTCAGCCCTCGCCACGCCAAAGTTTCAGGGCGGACCAACAAAAGCTGCCGCCGAAAAATCCGCCCGCGATCAGCGCGATTTCAAGCCATGCGAGCCCCTTGACGCCATGCAGGGCCAGCGCGGCCGCCAGCAGGATCAGCCCCGCCGCGGAAAAGCCGAGGCGGAATTTCAACTCTCCGCGTGTGGGGCCGTAGTCAGGCATGTGTCTTCTCTTGATCCGGGCGGGTCTTGCCCTGCGGGCCCGTCGTGGTCAGGGGGCCCGCAGGGAATGTTGGGCGGTCAGCCTTGGAGGGCGTCCCACATTTCCAGGTCGCGCTCGGCCGTCCAGATGCGGGGGGTGTCAAGCCCGCGCGCCTCGTCATAGGCACGGGCGACGTTGAACGGCAGACAATGTTCGTAGATCGCGTAATCGGCGAACTTGGGGTCGCATTCGGCGCGGCAGGCATCCCATGCTTCTTTCAGGCTGCCACCACGCGCGGCGACGCGGGCCACCGGCTTGAAGGTGCTTTCGACGAAATCGCGGGTGTTCTCGATCGCGGCATTGACCATCTCGCGGCCCACCAACGCGTCGCCACGCCCCGGTGCGATGGCATCGACATCGAACCACTTGATCGCGTCGAGCGTATCGCCCCAGTCTGCGAAATGCCCGTCGCCGCAATAGCAGGCCGAGTGGTATTCGACGATATCGCCGGTGAACATCACGTTCTGGTCCGGCACGTGGATCACGATATCGCCCGCCGTGTGCGCCCGGCCCAGGTGCATCAGGTCCACCCGGCGGTTGCCGAGATAGACGGTCATGGAATCGTTGAAGGTGGTGGTGGGCCAGGTCAGGCCGGGAATGCTTTCGTGGCCTTCGAATAGGCGCGGGAAGCGTTGGAATTCGCTATCCCAATCTTCCTGGCCGCGTTCCACGACCATGGCGCGCGCGGCGTCGGACATGATGATTTGAGGGGCGCCATAGGCGCTGGCGCCCAGCACGCGCACGGCGTGGTAATGGGTCAGCACAAGGTGGCTGATGGGTTTGTCGGTGATTTCGCGCACCTTTTCGATGACCTTGTTGGCCAGGCGCGGGGTGGCTTGGGCCTCGATGATCATCACGCTGTCATCGCCGATGATGACGCCCGAGTTCGGGTCGCCCTCGGCGGTGAAGGCCCACAGGCCCTCGCCGACTTCGGTGAAGGAGATGTTCTTTTCGGTCATGTCGCCCTGGGATGCGAAGGCTTTTGCCATTGGTACTTTCCTTTTTCAGCGGTGCCGGGCTGAAGCCCGGCCTACGGGTGTGGTGTGGGGGCGGGGCCTGGCCGAAGCCCGGCCCGCGGGTGTGGAGTAGGGCGGGGCCTGGCCCGCCGCGCGGTTATCTTTCGTAGGGGTTTTCCAGCGCTGGCAGCACCTGGCCCACGCAATCGCCGAAGCCGATGGTGTAGCCATCGCCGCGCGCCGCGCCGTGCAGGGTGAGCGTGTCGCCATCTTCGAGGAAGGTGCGGGTGTCGCCGGTATCGAGCGCCACGGGTTCCTTGCCGCCCCAGCTGAGTTCCAGCAGCGAGCCGCGGTTTTCCTTTTCCGGCCCCGACACGGTGCCCGAGCCCAGAAGATCGCCGGGGTTCATCGGGGAGCCTGCGGTGGTGTGATGCGCTAATTGCTGGGCCGAGCTGTAATACATCTCGTTGTAATTTGTGCGCGCGATCACAGTTGCGGGTTTTTCATCCGGTGCCAGGCTGACCCACAGGTCGATGTCATAGAGCATCGGGCCGGTATCCTTGAGGTGGGGCAGAAGCTCGACCTCGCGGGGAGGGCAATCGGTGCGGAAGGGTTCAAGCGCCGCCTTCGTCACGATCCAGGGGCTGAGCGTGGTGGCCGTGGCCTTGGCCTGGAACGGGCCAAGGGGCTGGTATTCCCATGCCTGGATGTCGCGGGCCGACCAGTCGTTCAGCAGCACGTAGCCAAAGATAATCTCGTCGGCCTCGTCAACCGTTACCGGCCCTTCGCTGCCCATTCCCACGATGGCGCCCATTTCCAGCTCCAGGTCGAACCGACGGCAGGGCAGAAAGGCGGGCGTGTCATGCTCGGGCGATTTCAGCTGGCCCCAGGGGCGGCGCACGGGCGTGCCCGAGACCACCACCGAAGAGGCGCGGCCGTTATAGCCGATGGGAATATGCAGCCAGTTGGGCGGCAGCGCGTTCTCGGCGCCGCGGAACATGGTGCCCACGTTCATCGCGTGGTGCTTGCCGGCGTAGAAATCGGTGAACTCGGCGACCAGGAAGGGCAGGTGCATCACCGCGTCTTTCGCAGGCACCAGCATCGGTTCGACCTGGTCCTTTTCGGCGGCGCCTTCGGCCAGAAGCTCGGTCAAGCGGTTGCGCAGACCGGCCCAGACCTCGGGGCCTTCTTCCATCACCTCGTTCCAGAAGGGCACGTCGAACAAGGGGCCGGTGCCCATGTCGATCAGCCCGTCTTCTTCGGCGGCACGGCAATCGAGGATCATGTCGCCGATGGCGACGCCGCAGCGCGGGTCGGCATCGCCCACGGAAAAGACGCCATATGGCAGGTTGTTCAGCGGAAAGGGGTGGTCGGGCGCGTTGGCCGTTTCGACCCAGCTTTTCATCAATGGCATGTTGTGTCCTGTTCGTTTGTCGTTTCGCGTGGGTGGGCAGAATTGCCCGCCCTACGTCGGTTGTGCGTCTGGCTGGTTTTCGGGCATGCCGCGCTGCACCGCGTCGATTTCGCGGGCGCGGGCGTCGATCTCGACAAGGCGCGCGAATGGCGCAAGGTCGAGCCCCCAGCGGCGGGCATTGACCATCTGGCCCACGAGGCACAGGTCGGCCATGCCGATCTGATCGCCGAAGCAGAATGGCGTGTCGGGGCGTATCATTTGCTGGAAGGCTGTGAAACCCTCGTGCATCCAATGGCGCATCCAGTCAAGTGTTTCGTCCTGGCCGTGACCCAGCCTGGACTTGAGATAGCCCAGGACCTTCAGGTTGTTGACCGGGTGAATGTCGAGCGCGATCGCGTGTGCCGCGGCATCGACCAGCGCACGTTCCCTCGGGTCGGCGGGGTAAAGCGGCGGCTCGGGCCAGGCCGTGTCGATGTAATCGAGGATCGCCATGGATTGCGTCAGGGCGGTGCCGTCGTCCAGTACGAGCGTCGGCACACCCTTTGCCGGATTCAGCGCGGCATAGCCTTCGGCCCGTTGTTCGCCCTTTGTCAGGTCGATGGTTTCCAGCTCGTAATCCACGCCCTTGAGGTTGAGCGCGATGCGCACGCGCACCGACGTGGTCGAGCGCCAATAGCTGTAAAGTTTCATGTCCCCTCCCCGGGAATGTGCCTAGTCGTCACCGGCATCCGGCCCGGCCGGGCCATCACCGTGACGATGATGGCCAATGGTTCGCCCGTCGCCGCGGTGCATCCGGCCCTTGCGGTTTTTCGCGGCGATGGCCACGACGACCACTGCAAGGGCCACTATGACGATGGCGCTTTCGTTCACTTCTTGCCCGGCGTGCCGTCAAATTTCTTTTCGAGGCTGTCCCAGCAATCAATGTAGTCGTCTTGCAGGGGCGCCTCGTTCGCGGCGAAGCCGGTCAGGTGCTGCGGGAAGCGGGTTTCGAACATGAACGACATCGTGTTGTCCAGCTTCTCGGGGCCGAGATCGGCGTTCGATGCGCCTTCGAAAGCGTTCTTGTCGGGTCCGTGCGGCAGCATCATGTTGTGCAGGCTCATCCCGCCGGGAACAAAGCCCTGCGGCTTGGCGTCGTACTGGCCATAGATGTTGCCCATCAGCTCGGACATGATGTTCTTGTGATACCAGGGCGGGCGGAACGTGTCCTCGGCCACCATCCAGCGTTCGCGGAACAGCACGAAGTCGATGTTCGCCGTGCCCGGATGGCCCGAGGGGGCGGTGAGCACGGTAAAGATGCTGGGATCGGGGTGGTCAAACAGGATCGCGCCGACCGGGCAGTAGGTGCTCAGGTCGTATTTGTAGGGCGCGTAATTGCCGTGCCAGGCCACCACGTCGAGCGGGCTTTGCCCGATTTCCGTTTCGTGGAACTGGCCACACCACTTGATAGTGAGCTTTGATGGAACCTCGCGATCCTCGAAGGCCGCGACGGGGGCCTTGAAATCGCGCGGGTTGGCCAGTGCGTTGGCCCCGATCGGGCCACGGCCCGGAAGCTCGAATTTCTGGCCGTAATTCTCGCAGACGAAACCCCGCGCCGGACCATCCAGAACCTCGACCCGGTAGACAAGGCCGCGTGGGATGATGGCGATTTCCTTCGGCTCGAGGTCGATGATGCCCAACTCGGTGGCAAAGCGCAGGCGCCCCTCCTGCGGCACGACCAGAAGCTCGGAATCGGCCGAGTAGAAATAAGCGTCCTTCATCGACTCGGTGACCAGGTAGATATGGCTGGCCATGCCGACCTGCGTGTTCACGTCGCCGGCCGTTGTCATCGTGCGCATACCCGTCAGCCAGGTCAGCCCCTCGTCGGTATGGGGCACCGGATCCCACCGGTATTGGCCAAGGCTGATCACGTCCGGGTCGACGTGAGGGGCCGATTTCCAGTACGGCAGGTCGATCTTCGTGTACCGCGCCGAGTGTTTCACACTGGGCCGGATGCGATAGGTCCATGTCCGCTCGGGGGGGTTGGCGGTAAAGGCCGTGCCCGACAATTGTTCGCCGTAAAGGCCGTAATTGCATTTCTGCGGGCTGTTCATGCCCTGCGGCAGGGCGCCGGGCAGGGCCTCGGTTTCAAAGTCATTGGCAAAGCCGGGCATGTAACCGGGCGTGGTGCCCACCGGCGTTGGCGCCTGCACCAGTCCGTGCGATTTGGTCTGCTGATTCATTGCGCATCCTCCTGTTTTGTTGCGGAGTTAACGGTTGATTTTGTAACTAACAACGCCTCTCCGCATGATGTGATCGGTTGCGCGCAGTCTAGCACGAAACCTGTTCGGGCGCGCGTCGGACGAATCGTGGTTGCAGATGAAACGGTTGTGGCTGAAACTGCCTGGATGGAAAGCGATGATTTCGACCTGCAGGATTTCCTGCCCTACCTTCTGAACCAGGCGGCCGAGGCCAGCAGCCTGGCGTTTCAACAGGTCTACAAGGACAGGTACGGGATGTTGCGCACGGAATGGCGGGTTCTGTTCCACCTGGGCATCTACGGGCGCATGACCGCCCGCGAGATCGGGCAACGCTCGAAGATGCACAAGACCAAGATAAGCCGCGCGGTGCAGAAACTGGCCGACCGGCGCTTCCTGACGCGGCGCCCCGATGACGATGATCGGCGGCTGGAGTGGCTTGACCTGACAAGCCAGGGCCGGGCGGCCTATCGCGACCTGCGCGAGATCGCCATGCGATACGATGCGGGGCTGTCAGACAAGCTGACCGCGCGGGAAAACGCGGTGCTGCGGCAGGCCCTGCGTAAACTGGCGCAGGATCGGTAAATACCGGCTTTACTTTCAAGGCGCCCCGACGCCAGATGCGCGCATGTCGGATCAACTCAAGGGGCTGACCATTACCGCGCTGGGCGTTCTGATGGTTGTGCCTGATTCCCTTTTCGTGCGGCTTATCGAAGCCGATGCCCTGGTGATCGCCTTCTGGCGCAACATGATTGCGGGGGTACTGCTTGTGGTTGGCGTGCTCGTCTGGCAGGGCACACGGCCCTACCGGGCGTTGCCCGGCACCGGCATCTACGGCGTGATCTATGCCGTGGCCGTGGGATGTGCCGGGATCATGTTTCCGCTGGCGATCAGCCTGACCTCGGTGGCCAACGTGGTGTTCACCCTTGCGGCGATGCCGGTATTCGCCGCGATCTATTCACGCATTTTCCTGGGCGAAAGCATCTCGCGCCGGATGGTGTTGACCATGCTTGCCGTCGCCGTTGGATTGAGCCTGCTTGCCTACGGCTCGGGCGAGACCGAGGGCGCGCATTGGACGGGCGACCTGACCGCGCTGGGGGTGGCCGCGCTGTTCGCCGCGGGTCTGACAGCGGCGCGCAAGGTGCGCAGCGTGTCGATGGTGGCCATGGTGCCGGTGGGCTATATCGGAGGCAGCCTGCTGCTGTGGCCCTTTATCGCGCCCCTCAGCATTCCCGACGGGCAATGGCATTTCGCGATCTTCCACGGCGTTTTCATCGCCGGCAGCTCGATCGGGTTGGCGCTGGGGCCTCGCTATATCCCCTCTGCCGAGGTGGGGTTGCTCATCTTGCTGGAATCGGTGCTGGCGCCGCTTCTGGCCTGGGCGGTGGTGGGCGAAGATCCGGGTGCTTACGCGCTGCTGGGTGGGGCCGTGGTCATTGGCGCGCTGGCTGTTTCGAACGCCGTGGCGCTGTCACGCCGCCGCGCCTGACCGTTTTTTTGGATGGTGTGCGTCGGGGGCGACGCCCCCGGAGCAGGCCGGTTTCAGAAATCCACCGAAACGCCGGGCAGGTCCAGTGCCTTCATCAGGTCGCGCAACTCCTGCCGTGCCGCCAGGTTCGAGATGTTGAGCTGTTTTACCCCGATATCGCGCAGGTCCAGCAGGGTCAGGCCGCGAGGGAAAAGCTCGCGGAAGATCACCCGCTCGTTGAAGCCCGGCGCGACGCGAAACCCGATGCGTTTCGCCAGGTTGTCGAGCGCGCGGCCCATCTTTTCCTTGTTGACCATCTGCTGGGCGCCAACGCGGTTGCGCAAGACCACCCAGTCAATGGGTTTCAGCCCCGCCTGCGCGCGCAACTGGCGCGCGTTCCAGACCATCTCGGAATAGACCGAGGGGCCGAGAATCTTTTGCCCGTCGCTGTCGATGCGGGCCAGCAGGTCGAAATCAATGAAACTGTCGTTGAGCGGCGTGATCAGCGTGTCGGCCAGGCTGTGCGCCACCTGGCTGAGCCGGGTGTGCGAGCCGGGGCAATCGATCAGGATGAAATCGCTGTCGCGCTCCAACTGGGCCACGGCGGCCGAAAGGCGCTGGTCATAAGGGTTTTCGCCAGGTTTCAGCGTGTCCTGGTCGAGTTCGGGCAATTCATGATAGCTGGACGAGGGCAGATCGAGCCCATGTTTCTGGCAATAGTTCTGCCGGTTCTGCGCGTAGCGGCCAAAGCTTTTCTGCCGCAAGTCCAGGTCGAGCGCACCAACCTTGTGGCCCATACGCGCCAAGGCGGTTGCCACATGCATCGACACGGTGGATTTTCCCGCGCCGCCCTTTTCGTTGCCGACCACGATGATATGCGCCATGGCTGCTTTTGCCCCTTTATCTTGTCGCGCGCTGCAATTTCTCAACACGATATGGTGTAAGCGGAAAATTGCAAAGCGTGGAACTTCCCCGCCGGGCGATGCTTTCGCATCTGTTGCAGAAATATGGAAGGGGGATGTGGCGCGCCGGGTCAGCGAACTGTGCCCGTGCAACGAAAAACGCCGCCCCGGAGGGCGGCGTTTCACGGTGTTATCGCGCTGGCGCGTGGGATCAGAAGCCCAGGCCGGCGTACTTGTTCTTGAACTTCGAGACGCGGCCGCCGGCATCCATCAGGCGCGAGGAGCCGCCCGTCCAGGCCGGGTGCACCGTCGGGTCGATGTCGAGCGAGAGGGTGTCGCCTTCAGCGCCCCAGGTCGAGCGCATCTTGATCATGGTTCCATCGGTCATCTTGACGTCGATGAAATGATAGTCGGGATGAGTGTCTTTTTTCATCTCGTGCGTCCTTATGCTTCGGCGCCGGATTTCGGCTTGTAGTTGGAGACCTCTGCGATACGGGCCGACTTGCCGCGGCGCGAACGCAGGTAATACAGCTTGGCGCGGCGGACGCGACCACGGCGCACCACCTCGATCGATTCGATATTGGTGGAGTAGAGCGGGAACACACGTTCCACGCCTTCGCCAAAGGAAATCTTGCGCACGGTGAACGAGGCGTCGATGCCATGGCCGTTCTTGCGGCTGATGCAAACACCCTCGTAGTTCTGAACACGGGTGCGGGTGCCTTCGGTCACCTTGTAGCCGACGCGAATGGTATCGCCGGCCTTGAAATCGGGGATGGTTTTCCCCAACGAGGCAATCTGTTCGGCCTCGAGTTGCTTGATCAGATCCATCTGACCGTCTCCTGATTTGCTTGCGGTTTTTCCCGCAAAGGTGTCTTGCGCCTCAGAGCTCTTGGTCTTCTTCCGGGTCCGGTCATGCCGCCCGCCAGAGTTCAGGTCATCATTGCTTTGTCAGTCGCCAGTCGCGCGGGGCCTTGGGTAACGAAGACATCACCCGCCGCAAAACGCAAAAGGGCCCGTCGACCCGAAACGAGTCGCGGACGCGCGGTGTATAGGGGCTTTGGCCTTCGCTGGCAAGGCCTGCGGGCGCTGCGGGGCGTGCAGGATCGGCAGCCTTGCGCCCGCGGCGGCCCGGGTCCGATGGCGGGCGTTTGGGCCGGATGAAGGGGTCAGTCGCCCTTGTGCGGCGCGGTGTTGGCTTTCCACAGGTCGGGGCGGCGTTTGCGTGTAAGCTCTTCGGCCTGGTGGCGGCGCCATTTCTCGATTTCGCCGTGATGGCCCGACATCAGCACATCGGGGATCTTGTGGCCTTTCCATTCGGCCGGGCGGGTGTATTGCGGATGTTCCAGCAGCCCGGCCGAATGGCTTTCCTCGGCGGTGCTGTCGGCATTGCCCAGCACGCCGGGCAGCAGGCGCACGGTGGCGTCCAGCATCGCCTGCGCGGCGATTTCGCCGCCTGTCATGACGAAATCGCCAAGGCTGACCTCGGCGATGCGGTAATGATCAAGCACGCGTTGATCGAGCCCCTCGAAGCGGCCACAGATCAGCGTGACGCCGGGCAGGGCGGCCCAGTCACGCGCCATCTGCTGGTCGAACCGCTTGCCGCGCGGGCTGAGATAGACGAGCGGACCGGGCGCCCGCCCCAGTGCATGGTCAAGCGCGCGGCCCATGACATCGGCGCGCAACACCATGCCCGCGCCGCCACCGGCCGGCGTGTCATCGACGTTGCGGTGCTTGCCTTCGCCGAAATCGCGCAGGTTTATCGTTTCAAGCTGCCAGATTCCGTCGCGCAGCGCCTTGCCGGTCAGGCTTTCGCCCAGAACGCCCGGAAAGACGCCGGGAAAGAGCGTGATCACCTGTGCCGTCCAGGCGCGGGCAAGGCGTGTTTCGTCCAGCAGGCCCCGCGGTTTCGGCGAGGCGGTAATGGATTTGCGACCATGCGATTTGGGTGTCTGCGTCATGGCACGCGATATACGCCGAAACGCGGGCGCGGCGCCAGCCCCGGCGCGCCGGTCAAGGGGCGGCGATTTGAGCGCGCCACGCCTCCATCAGTTGTTTCTTGGCCGCCACCCAGTCGTCATGGTCCATGTCCGACCGGTTGAGCGCCAGCATTTCCGCGATCACGTGATCGGGGAAGGATGGGTTGGCGGGGGGCAGCGGGGTAAGGCGGTCGCGCAGCGCGGCCGGGGCGCCCGCCACGTCAAGCAGCGCGGTTAGCGGGCCGAGCCGCCCGGCGCCGTGGGTTTCGAGCGGCGCGATCGTTACGGGGGCACTTGTGGCCGCGTCGATGCGCGCGGCCCAGGCCGAGAGGTCGGCATGCTCGGCCATGCGCGCCAGGTAGGTATCGTGCGCCTCGGTAAAGCGGATGGCGCGCACGTGCTGGGCATAAGTGCTGCGCAGCCACGGCGCGGCGGCACGGGTGGTGAAGACCAGGTGCAAGTCCAGCCCGGGCAGGCAGGCTTGGGCCACCTCTTCCAGCGTGGCCATCAGTCGGGGCGCGGCGTCATAGCCCGTCAGGCCAAAACGCCCCGGCATGTGGCCCGAAAGATCCTCGGCGCTGATCAGGACGGGGCGGGGGTCGGCGGGATCGAGTGTTTCGAACAGCTGGGCCAGTTCGAAGGTGAACAACCCAAGATCGGCCGTGGATTGCCCAAGCGAAAAAGCGCGCGCGGCCTCGCATGTGGCGAGCATCTGGCGGCGGGTCAAGACGCGGTAATAGCGGGCGATCTTGCGGCCGTTGCGGCGCAACATGTGCTGGATGCTGGTGGTTCCGGTCTTGTGGAACCCGGCATGCACGACCATGCGCATATGGTCAGAACAGCCCTTCGGGCGGGTCCGCGACGATGCGCCCGGCCTCGAGATCGACGGTGGGCACCGCCTCGCGCGTGAAGGGCAGAAGGACGGTGGATTTCAGCCCCGGGCCCTGGATTTCCAGCAAATCGCCGGCCCCGTGATCATGCACCGCCTTAACGCTACCCAGTTGCGTGCCGCCCGTGTCAAAGACCGGCAGGTCAATCAGGTCGGCATGGTAGAATTCGTCATCCGGCAGGCTGGGAAGGCGGTCGCGCGGCACGTAAAGCCGCACACCGCGCAGCGCGTCGGCCTGTTCCTTGGTGGCAATGCCCGACAGGTGCACCGCCAGCCCGTTCTTTATGGGACGGTCGAGCGTCACGTCGAATTCCATCGCGCCGTCCTCGGTTTCGAGGGGGGCGTAATGGGCAATGTCCTCAGGCACCGAGGTGAAGCTTTTAAGCCGCACTTCGCCCTTGACGCCGAAAGCGCCCCCGATGGCACCGACGCAGATCCGTTCGGACATCCTGCCTCCTTCGGACAGAGGGGTTCATGCTAGAAATAACACCGATCCGTGCCGTGAAAGCAAGGGGATCGGGGCAGGCGGCGCCCGTTGAACGCGGGCGCCGCCTGTATGCCGAAAGCCGGGATTATTCCTCGGCTGTGGCTTCTTCTGCGGGCGCTTCGGCGGCTTCTGCTGCCTTGGCGGCCTTTTGCTCGGCGCGATCCTGGGCTTTCTGACCCGGCTTTGCCTTGTTGGGGTTGCTGCGTTCTTTCTTGTCCAGAACACCGGCGGCTTCGAGCATGCGGCTGATGCGATCGGTCGGCGTGGCGCCTTGGCCCAGCCAGTATTGCACGCGCTCCAGGTCCATCTTCACACGGTCTTCGCTGTCTTTGGGCAGCAGCGGGTTGTAGGTGCCCAGTTTCTCGATGAACCGGCCATCGCGGGGCATGCGGCTGTCAGCGGCCACGATGCGGTAGAAGGGACGTTTCTTCGAGCCACCACGGGCCAGACGGATTTTCATTGCCATTGTGATTTCTCCTTTGAATGGCTGGGGGCAGGCGGGGTGAACCCCGCCCTACGATTGGTGCTTCTTGTGGTGCTGAATGACTTCAGCGATGATGAAGTTCAGGAACTTCTTGGCGAATTCCGGGTCGAGATCGGCCCGGCGCGCCAGGTCTTCGAGCCGTTCGATCTGCGCGGCCTCGCGCGTGGGATCGGACGGGGGAAGGTCGTGTTCGGCCTTGAGCTTGCCCACCGCCTGGGTGTGCTTGAACCGCTCACCCAAGGTATAGACCAGGATCGCGTCCAGCCGGTCGATGCTGGCGCGGTGCTCCTTCAGGAGCGCGGCGGCGCGCTGCGTGGTATCGTCAGTCAATGGCAAACCCTTTCGGCTTGAACAGCGGATCGGCGTAATTGGCGATCTCCATCTCTATCCCGTGGGCCAACTGGCTGCCGTCCAGCGCGCCGGGCGCGGGGTGGCGGTAGACCGCGTCATTGCCGTCGATCGAGGGGGCATCGGGCTCTTTCACCGCGCCCAGCCGTTCGGCCAAGCGGATCGAGTCGAGGTTCTTGGGGTCGATATAGCTGACCGCCGTTTGCCAGCCCAGATCGTTGTAGAGATAGCGGCGCACGCGGTGCGTGGCCTCAAGCGCGTATCCGTGCCCGGCCACGTCGGGCCAGATGATCCAGGCAATCTCGGGCTCGGGCCATTTTGCCGGGAACCAGCCGCCAGCCATGCCCAGCGTCTTTTCGGTGCCGCGGTCATGGATCATCCACATGCCGTAGCCGCGGATCTGCCAGTGCCCGATCTCGGCGGCGTAGAGCATCCATGCCTCGTAGGCATCGAGCGGCCCGCCCATGAAGCGCGAGCGATAACTGGAAAACGTCGCCTTGAAATCGGGGTAATCCTGCGGCTCGGGGCCGCGCAGGACAAGGCGCCTGGTTTCCAGCGTGGGGATCATGCGGGTGGCCATGGTTTACGCGGCCTCCTGCGTGGGGTGGCGGTAGACATCGACCGCATGCCCCAGAAGGGTGCCCTGCCGTTCCAGCGTGGCCCCCATGCGTCGGGCCAGCGCCGCCGAACGGGTGTTGTCCGGTGCTATGTAGCTGATTACGCCATCCAGCCCGAAATGCCTGGCCCCGTGGGTGCGGGCGGCAATTGCGGCCTCGTAGGCGTAGCCCTTGCCCTCGTGCCCGTTATAGAGATGCCAGCCCAGTTCGGGTTCGTCCCAGCCTTCGGGAAACAGGAAGCCGACGCCGCCGACGGGCCGATCGGTGGCCCGCTCGGCCGCCAGCCACATGCCGTAGCCGCGCAGCATCCAGTGCCCCAGGGCCCCCGCGATGGTGCGCCAGCTGTCGGCCCGCGACTTGGGACCGCCGACAAAGCTGCTGCGGTCATCTGCAAAGAAATCGGCGATCACGTCCAGGTCGGTCTCCTGCATGGCGCGCAGGATCAGCCGGTCGGTTTCGATCACCGGGATATCAACGGTGATCCGCGTCATGTGTAAGCCTCGATTCCGCCGTCGGAGTCGAGCATGTCAGGCCCTGGATGGCGGTAAAGCATTTCGGTGCCCATGTAGGCGTTCTGGTATTGGCGTTCGAACCACGCGCCCAGCCGTTCGGCCAACTGGACCGAGCGGGTATTGCCCGGCACGATGTTCGAGGTCAGCGTGGTGAAGCCCAAGTCGCTATAGGCCCAGTCGCGGGCGCGGGCGGCGGCCTCGAACGCCACGCCGCGGCCTTCGAACCCGTCGAACACGACCCAGCCGATTTCCGGCTCGGGCCAGCCATCGGGGTTCCAGATGCCGGTAAACCCGGCAGGCTGGCCCGATGCCTTGTCTTCGATGGTGAAGTAGCCGTAGCCGTGAATGTGCCAGTGCCCGACCGACAGCGCGACCCAGCGCCACGCGTCGTGGCGGTTGTCATAGGCGCCGAACCCGGCCGCGCGTTCCTGATCGGTCAGAAAGGCGATCATCGGCTCGATATCCCGCGCCTCGTGGCTGCGCAGGATCAGGTTCGCGGTTTCCAGTGTGGGGGCGTTGGTCAGGGGCATTGGCTTACTTCTTCTTGCCCAGGCCGCTGAGCCCGCCGGGCAGTTGCATGCCCCCGGGGCCGCCAAGCCCGCCGGGCATCTTGCCACCCATCGCCTTCGCGGCTTCTTCCATCGCCTTGGGGTCGTTCATGTCGGGCATGCCGCCCTTGCCGAACATACCCTTCATGGCCTGCTTGAGCGCGCCGCCCTTGCCCATCTTGCCCATCTTTTTCATCATGTCCGACATCTGGCGCTGCATCTTCAGCAGCTTGTTGAGGTCGGACACCTCCATGCCGGCACCCTTGGCGATGCGTTTCTTGCGGCTGGCCTGCAGGATCTGGGGGTTGGCGCGTTCCTTCTTGGTCATCGAGTTGATCAGGGCCACCTGCTGGCGGATCACCTTGTCGTCGAATCCGGCCTCTTGCACCTGCTTGGCCATCTTGCCCATGCCGGGCATCATGCCCATGATCGATTCCATGCCGCCCATCTTCTGCATCTGTTCAAGCTGCATCTTCAGGTCGTTCATGTTGAACTGACCCTTCTTGAAGCGACGCATCATGCGCTCGGCCTGTTCAGCCTCGATGGTTTCCTGCGCTTTCTCGACAAGGCTGACGATGTCGCCCATGCCGAGGATGCGGCCGGCGATGCGCTCGGGCTCGAACGTTTCGAGCGCGTCCATCTTTTCGCCCAGGCCGACAAAGCGGATGGGCTTGCCCGTGACCGCGCGCATCGACAGGGCGGCACCGCCGCGCCCGTCGCCATCCATCCGCGTGAGGACCACGCCGGAAATGCCGATCTTGGCGTCGAATTCCTCGGCCACTTCGACGGCAACCTGGCCGGTCAGGCCGTCGACCACCAGCAGGGTTTCGCGCGGGTGTACGACATCGCGCACATCCTCGACCTCTTGCATCAAGACTTCGTCGATCTGCAGGCGGCCGGCAGTGTCCAGCATGTAGACATCGTAACCGCCCATCGTTGCCTGCTGCTTGGCACGCCTGGCGATGTCGACGGGTTTTTGCCCCGGCACGATCGGCAGGGTATCGACGCCGATCTGCGCACCCAGCACGGCCAGCTGATCCATCGCGGCAGGTCGGTAGACGTCAAGCGAGGCCATCAGCACGCGCTTGCCCTCTTTCTCTTTCAGGCGCTTGGCCAGCTTGGCGGTGGTCGTGGTCTTGCCGCCGCCCTGCAGGCCCACCATCAGCACAGGCGCGGGCGGGTTGTCGATTTTCAGCTTGCCGGGGTCTTCGTCGCCGGTCAGCGTGTCGATCAGCGCGTCATGCACGATCTTGACGACTTGCTGGCCCGGCGTGACCGATTTCGTAACCGCCTGGCCGGTGGCCTTGTCCTGCACGGTCTTGATGAATTCGCGCGCGACGGGCAGCGATACGTCGGCCTCGAGCAAGGCCACGCGCACCTCGCGCAGGGCGGTTTTCACGTCATCTTCGGACAGCGCACCCTGTTTCGTCAGGCGGTCGAATACGCCGGAAAGGCGTTCGGACAGATTTTCAAACATGCCGCAGGCTCCTTTGCGTGGCCTAATTCTTGCCTGCCCAGATGGGGGCGCGCGTTTTGTTTCGAAACCCCGGCCGTCCAAACCAGAATTGCCCCCGTGGGCGCAACGCGCTGACGGGGGGCGATCCTTGCCTGCGGCCAAGGACCGGAAGAACAGAGCCTTCCGGGATATCGATCAGGGGCATATGCCGCGCGGCGACCCGAGTCAAGCCATGCGCGCCTGCGCCCATGTACAACAGTGGTGTGTGCATGGTTCCGAATACCGCTGTTGTGCCCGGCGGGTTTGGTGCGTGCGCGGGCCGGGGCGGCAGGGCTTTGCGCAGGGCCGGGCCCGTTGCCGGGCTGGTCTGGTCATTCCCGTCGCCGCGGCGCATAGTCGGGTGGCACGAATGGCAGCATGGGGAAGAGATGGATAACTGGGACGAAATTCGCACCGCGTTCCAGGTGGCGCGCCTGGGCACTGTCAGTGGCGCGGCCGAGGTTCTGGGCGTGCACCACGCCACCGTGATCCGCCATATTGACGCGCTCGAGGGGCGGCTGGGCGTCAAGCTGTTCCAGCGCCATGCGCGCGGCTATACCCCGACCGAGGCCGGGCAAGACCTGTTGCGGGTGGCGCAAACCACCGATGAGCAATTTCAGCAATTGGCGGGCCGGTTGAAAGGTGGCGGCAATGACATGCGGGGTGAACTGGTGCTGACATCGCTTGCCGGGCTGGCGCCGCTGTTGGCTCCGGCGCTGACGGATTTCCAGCGTGACAATCCCGAACTGGTGCTGCGTTACCTGACGGGCGAACGATTGTTCCGCCTGGAATACGGCGAGGCCCACGTGGCCATCCGTGCCGGTGCCACACCGGAAGAACCCGACAATGTGGTTCAGCCCTTTTTCACCCAGATGCACGGGCTTTATGCCGCGCGGGCCTATGCCGATGCGCATGGCCTGCCCGAGGGGCCCGAGGATTTTGCCGGCCACGCCTTTGTCGCGCCCGATGACCCGTCGATGCGCGCGCCGTTCAATCGCTGGCTGCGCGACCGTGTCAATGAAGATGCCATTCGGTTTCGCAGCAGCGAAAGCCGCGCGCTGGAACTGGCCTTGCTGGAGGGGGCGGGCATCGGTTTCCTTCCCCTGTGGGAGGCCGCGCGCCATGAAGACCTTCTTGAGGTGATGCCGCCGCAAAAGATGTGGGCGGTACAAATGTGGCTCGTCACCCATGTCGATCTTCATCGTACCGCCAAGGTGCAAGGACTTTTGACCTTTCTCAAGGATCGCGCCAAGGACTGGGATAGCGAAGGCCCCACGGCATGAGCGAGGTCGCACGCGGCCACCTGGCAATGCTTTTGTTCTCGGCGCTGGTGGCGGGGTCTTTCTCGCTTGGCGTTCTGGTGGCCAACGACATCGCGCCAAGCGCGTTGAACGCGTTGCGGTTCGCGCTGGCGGCGGTCATCGTGGGCAGCGTGGCGCTGGCCACCCATGGCCTGCCCCGCAGCGCCTTTCGCGCACCGTGGCGCTACCTGGTGCTTGGAGGAATTTTCGGCGCCTATTTCGTGTTGATGTTCGAGGGGCTGAAAACCGCGCCGGCGGTTTCGGCCTCGGCCGTCTTCACGCTGACACCCATCGTGTCGGCTGTGGCGGGTTGGGTGTTGCTGCGGCAGGTCACCACGCCGCGCATGGCGTTGGCGCTGGCCATCGGGGCGGTCGGGGCGCTTTGGGTCATCTTTCGCGCCGATCTGGGCCTGTTGGCGCAATTTCAGATTGGCCGGGGTGAGGCGATCTATTTCGTGGGTTGCGTGGCGCACGCGGTCTACACCCCGCTGGTACGGGTATTGAACCGGGGCGAACCTGCCGTCGTGTTCACCTTTGGCATGTTGCTGGCGGGCGGTTTGCTGGTGGGTGCGTGGGGCTGGCAAGACATCGTGGCCACCGACTGGGCCGCGCTGCCGGGGCTGGTCTGGGTGGCGCTGGCTTACCTGGCGATCTTTGCCTCCTCGGCGACATTCGTATTGCTGCAATACGCCACGCTGCGGCTGCCCTCGGCCAAGGTGATGGCTTATACCTACCTGACGCCGACCTGGGTCGTGGTGTGGGAATTCATGCTGGGCCATGGCACGCCACCCACGATCTTGCTGGGCGGTGTCGGGTTGAGCGTGCTGGCGCTGCTTTTGCTGTTGCGCGACGACGAGGCGCGCAAGGCTGCCGGCGCGGCGCAAGGCACCGCTCAGGGCGGGCCAGTATAGATTTTCAGGTATCGGCGCCGAATTCGCGCGCCAGGAATGCCTCGAACGCGTCAAGGTTGATCGCTTCGAATTGGCCAAAGCCCTGCATCCATACGGAGGCCTCGCGAAGGGCATCGGGTTCCAGCTTGCACCATTTCACGCGACCGCGCTTTTCCTGTGTGATCAACCCGGCGCGGGTGAGGATGGTCAGGTGCTTGGAAATGCCGGTCAGGCTCATCTCGAAGGGATCGGCCACATCGGTGACGGCCATGTCATCCTCGAGCAGCATCGACAGGATCGCACGCCGCGTCGGGTCGGCCAGGGCGGCGAAGATTGCGTCGAGGTCTTGTGTCATGCCTGTTGCTATCGCGCGGGGGTGGATGATCGTCAACCATTTGGTTGAATATGGGTTTCCGCCCCTGTTGGCGCAAACAAGTGGCACGCGGGCAGGTTTGGCGTTTGAGCGTTTTCCCATAAATGAAATTAAATCAACAGGTTGCCGTGTTTTCGCCGGTTGCGAACGGGCGCTTGACTCATCGGGTGCCGCGCCGTAGCAAAGCGCCAAGCAAACCCATGGGGGTTCTTGGCGTGGACGATCCCGAAAAGCAGCGCCGTCTGGCCGAGCTTGAGGCAAAGATTGAAGCCGCGAAAGCGGCCCATCAGCCCAAGGAC
Organism: Lutimaribacter degradans; assembly: GCF_023703375.1. GTDB lineage: Bacteria > Pseudomonadota > Alphaproteobacteria > Rhodobacterales > Rhodobacteraceae > Lutimaribacter > Lutimaribacter degradans. The sequence goes on along the minus strand of NZ_JAMQGO010000009.1, from coordinate 54,581 downwards.
CACATGGAAGAGCATTATTCCCAGGCGCAGCTTGCCTGGCGGATGGTGATCGAGATGGTGGCCGGTCTGGGGATCGGTTTCGGCATCGGGTACGGACTGGACAGCGTGTTTGGCACTCTGCCGTTCCTGATGGTGGTGTTTACATTTCTGGGGCTTGCCGCCGGGATCAAGACGATGATCCGCTCGGCAGGAGAGTTCCAGGCAAAGGAAATCGCGGCCAACCGGGCCGAGAACGACAAAGAGGGTTGAACATGGCGACGGAAAAAGGTGCCGAAGAGGGCGGTCTGGTTTTCCACCCGATGGATCAGTTCATCGTCAAGCCGCTGTTTGGCGACGGGCCGGTCGGCCTTTTCACCATCACCAACGTGACGCTTTGGATGGCGCTGGCGATTGCCGCAGTGGCCGCCCTGATGATCTTGGGCACGTCGCGCCGCGCGGTCATCCCGTCGCGCACGCAATCGGTGGCCGAACTGGCCTACGGGTTCATCTACAAGATGGTTGAAGACGTGGCGGGCAAGGATGCGCTGGCATTCTTCCCCTACATCATGACGCTGTTCATGTTCATCGTCTTCGCGAACTTCCTGGGCCTCGTCCCGATGGCATTTACAACCACGTCGCATTTCGCCGTGACGGTGGTGCTGGCTCTGCTGGTCTTTGTCACCGTCACCATCGTGGGCTTTGTCAAGAACGGCGCCAAGTTTCTGGGGCTGTTCTGGGTCAGCTCGGCGCCGCTGGCGCTGCGCCCGATCCTGGCCATCATCGAGATCATTTCCTACTTCGTGCGCCCGGTCAGCCACTCCATTCGTTTGGCAGGCAACGTCATGGCGGGGCACGCGGTGATCAAGGTATTCGCGGGGTTCGCCGCAATCGCCGTGGTCAGCCCGGTTTCAGTCGTGGCCATTACCGCGATGTACGGGCTCGAGGTGCTGGTGTCCTTTATCCAGGCCTATGTCTTTACCATCCTGACCTGCGTGTATCTGAAGGATGCATTGCACCCGTCGCACTAAGGAGCATGGTGGGCAGCACTGCCCACCTTACGCAGACGGGGGAGCGCATCCTGCGCTTTCCCCACGAGAAACACTGAATTCCAACTTCCAATCGTAAGGAGATACACCAATGGAAGGTCAACTGGCACATATCGGCGCAGGCCTGGCAGCAATCGGTTCGGGCGCAGCCGCAATCGGTGTGGGCAACGTCGCGGGCAACTTCCTGGCCGGCGCATTGCGCAACCCCTCGGCCGCCGCGTCGCAGACCGCGACCCTTTTCATCGGCATCGCATTCGCAGAAGCCCTGGGCATCTTCTCGTTCCTGGTTGCTCTGCTGCTGATGTTCGCCGTCTGAACCTTACGGAACCTGATCCTTACGGCCGGGCAGTCACCGCTTTCGCCGCGTGACTGCCCGGTGTAACCGGAAAGTTCCCCAAGGAGGACGATATGGCGACCGAAACCAACGCCGCTGACGCCGCGCAAGGGGCAGCCGCACCCGGCATGCCGCAGCTGGATTTCTCGAACTGGGACCACCAGATTTTCTGGCTTATGGTCACGCTGGTCGTGATCTATTTCGTCCTGTCGCGCATCGCGCTGCCGCGCATCGCGGCCGTTCTGGCCGAGCGTCAGGGGACCATCACCAACGACATCGCCGCCGCCGACGAGTTGAAGGCCAAGGCTGTCGAGGCCGAAGAGGCTTACAACAAGGCGCTGGCCGATGCCCGCGCCGAGGCTCAGCGCATCATCTCCGAGGCGAAAGCCGAAATCCAGACAGAGCTGGACGAAGCGACTGCCAAGGCCGACGCTGAGATCGCGGAAAAAACCGCCGAAGGTGAAAAGAAGATCGCCGAGATTCAGGCGAGCGCGATGGAAAGCGTGCAGGTCGTCGCCAAGGACACCGCGGCCGAGATCGTGGCTGCGCTGGGTGGAAAAGCCGACGCCAAGACCGTAAACGCGGCTGTCGCGAACCGGATGAAAGGGTAAGACCATGCGCAAGATTGCCATTCTGATTGCCCTGACAACCGCAAGCCCCGCCGCCGCGGCAAGCGGCCCGTTCTTTTCGCTGGGCAACACCGATTTCATCGTGACCCTGGGCTTTTTGCTGTTCATCGCGGTGCTGTTCTATTTCAAGGTGCCAACGCTGGTGATCGGTATGCTGGACAAGCGCGCCGATGGCATCCAGTCGGAACTGGACGAAGCGCGCGCCTTGCGTGAAGAGGCCCAGACCATCCTGGCCTCTTACGAGCGCAAGCAGAAAGAAGTGCAGGAACAGGCCGACCGCATCGTGAAACACGCCAAGGAAGAGGCCACGCTGGCCGCCGAGCAAGCAAAGGCCGATCTGCAGAAATCCATCGAACGCCGCATGGTCGCCGCCGAAGACCAGATCAAGATGGCCGAGGCCAACGCTGTCAAACAGGTGCGCGACACTGCCGCACGCATTGCCATTGCGGCGGCGGGTGACGTTATCGCCAAGCAGATGACCGCGACCGAGGGCAACAAGCTGATCGACGCGGCCATTGGCGACGTGGGTGAAAAGCTGCACTAAGCCACTCAGACCCGCCAATAGTTGGAAACGCCCGCTGGCCCATCAGCGGGCGTTTCGTTTTTTGGCTACCGGGCCTGTTCGTGCTCCAACCGGAGGCGGGCGATCTTTTCGTTCCGGTCGGTGCGTTGCTGATCATGCAGGGCGCGTTCAACATAGCGCAGATGCGCCTCGACGGCGGCGCGCGCAGCGGCGCCGTCGCGCTTTTGCAGCGCGTCATTGATGGCGCGGTGCTGGTCTATCAGGGTGTCACGCGTGGTGCGCTGCTTGAACATGGTCTGGCGGTTGTAGAACACACCTTGTTGAAGCAGTTGATACATCGAGCGCATCATGTGCAGCATGATGACGTTATTGCTGGCCTCGATGATCGACAGGTGAAAATCGGCATCCAGCCGCGCCTCGATCGTCGGATCGCGATGCTGGTGGGCCGCTTCCATCTTGTCGAAAATGGTCTGGATAACCTTCAGGTCCGTATCCGATGCAAACCGCGCTGCTCGTTCGGCGGCCAGCCCCTCCATGTCGCGGCGGAACGAGACATAATCGAAAACCGCCTCGTCATGTTCGGCAAATAGCTGGATGAGTGCGTCGGAAAAGGCGCTCCCCAGCACGTCGGCCACGTAGATACCCGCCCCCGCGCGGGTGCTGAGCAGGCCCTTGTCTTGCAACTCTGCAATCGCTTCGCGCAGCGAGGGCCGCGAGACGCCCAGCCGTTCGGCCAGTTCCCTTTCGGATGGCAGGCGCTCGCCCGGTCGCAGGATGCCCCGCAAGATCAGCTTTTCGATCTGGCGGGTGACAACGGTGGACAGTTTCTCGGGCTGCACGGGTTGAAAGGGCATCGGGGACTCGCGCTGTGAATTGGTCAGAACATATGACCGCGCCAACGATGCCACAAGGTCAAGGCGGTTTCGTGCCGGGCGCGAACTTGTCTGGATAGGGGCGGGGCCAAGGACGGCCGCCGCCATTTTGCGGGCAAAACCCCGGCGGCCAGGCTTGGCGGCAGAAGGAACAAGCCGATTGCGCCATCCCATCGACGGTGCGCGGGCCTGCCGTTGGAACAAGAAGGGGCGCGCGGATCTCTCCGCACGCCCCAGGGTCAGCCAATGGGAGGTTGGCTATTCCGCGGGCATGGTCGCCCGTTGGGGCGCCTTGCCGAAATGTTGGCGGTTCAGGCGAAGCACCAGGCCGATCATCGCGAATTGCGAAGCCAACGCGATGCCGGTCAGCACCCAGTAGGCAATACCGAATTCACCGATTACACCGGCTGCCACCAAGCCCTTGTTGATGAAGAATTGCAGCATCACGCTTAGCGCCACACCGGGGCAAACCAGCGCGTAGGAACCTGGCGATGTCTTGCTGCCAAATACGTAGTCGGTGAAATAACCCTGCCGGCGCAACACCACCATGCCCAGCAGCAGGAACAGGATCTGCACTGTCAGCAGGCGGGCAAGGAAAACCATGGTCTCGCCATCGGTTTCTTCCGCGCCGAACGACGTGTGCAGCCCGTGCGTCTGGCGCATGAACATGATGCCCAGCACGGTAAGGATCGGCACGATCACCATCAGCGTCGGCCCCGATTCGCGGGCCGTGCCGTGATGCAGCATCGAGTTGAACGCCGTGATCGCGGCGACGACCGTGTAGGTGATGGCGGCAAAGCCGAAAAAGGTCGACAGCACCAACGACAGGCCAACGGTCAGGGTGTTGCCGCTCATCGCGGCGGGGGCGGCAAGGCCCACGGCGACCATCGAGATGGCAAAGGCCGGCAGAAGCTGGGCAAAGCTGTTATGCGCGGTCACGTCGAACACGCCGCCTTGCGTCAACACGCGGCCCAGGAAATCGCCGATGGTCCGAAAGGCCCAGACGCCGAGGCCCAGAAAGGCGATCAGCGCCAACGGGAACAGGTATTCGATGACGTTCCAAAGTCTGGGCACGAACACAAGGCCGACAATGAACATGGCATTGATCGTCATCGCCGTGGCCAGTGGCGCGGCCAAAAGCGTGGTTTCAGCGTTTGAATTGCGTAGCTCGGCATAGCGATCGGTTTTCTTGAAAGCGGCGAGCGCGCCAAAGTTCCAGATCAGCGATTTGACGTTCAGAACCGTGAAAAAGGCGATGCCCAGAACGGCCACGATGATGGCGGTCTGCATTGGCAGCCCGCCAGTGGCGAAGGCGGCCGAGATATCCTCGAACGTGGGGACGGGGCGGCCTTCGTGCGGCACCCAGAACATCAGGTACATGAAAAATGTCACGGCCAAGCCGCCCGCCCCCAGCGACGCCAGGAAGTAAAGCGGTGAATAGGTGTCTGCGGGTCTAGTCGTGGTGTCAGCCATCGCGCGACTCCTTTTCTGTATTCCAAGGTTGCGAAACACATAACATTCGAAATATCGAATATAAAGGTACGGATTGTCGCAGCGAAATGCGTGTGGGTTAACCAGGTGTTAACCCGTTGGGCCTTCAGTGAGGTCATGCGCTTTGCATTTTACCTTGCCCTTTGCGCCCTTGCGGGCTGCAATATGCCCAGCCCGGGGTTTCGCGGGGTCGATCCCGTGCGAGTCACTGTTCCACCATCGGTGTTCGATGTACGGGTGCAGGGCAGCCAGGCCGAGGCGATCCGCCTGAATGTCGAATACGCGCCGCGCATGGGCCCGATCGGGCCGCGGGCCGTTCTGGCGATTGAGCAGGTCAGCGGCTGCACCGTGCGCCGCCAGGGCGGCGACCAGGCCATGATCCGCGCTTCGTTGAATTGCGGCGGGCGCAAGGCAAAACCGCGGCTGACGTCGCCCAGTTACAGTTGCGGGGTGATCACGCGGCCCGTTTCAGGTGGCCCAGGTTCCCGGATCGAGGAAATCATCTGCGACCCTCAGTAACAACCGGCCCCAAAGATCGGGCGCGCTGCGGTCGCCTGCCCGAGGCGCGTCGGCTTTCAGGCCAGGTGCTTTTCCATGAACACGCTTGTTTCGTTTTCGCCGTAATCGCCGAAAGGCCCGCAGGCGGTGAAACCGGCCCGGCGATAGAGGTTGATCGCGGCAAAAAGCTGGTCGCCGGTTTCCAGCCGCAGCCAGGTCAACCCAAGATCGCGGGCCTTTTCCTCGACCTTGTCGACAAGAGCGCGAGCCACCCCCTGCCCACGGGCCTCGGCATCGACGAACAGGGCTTTTATCTCGCCATAGCCGTCTTTCTCGGCCAGCGCGATAGTGCCCAGCAGCGCATCGTCATCGCCGCGCGCGGTAAAGAAATGTATGTCGGGGGCCGACAATTCCTCGGGCGACAGGAAATGGTTGTCTTCGGTATCGAACAACTCTTCCATCAGGGCGGCGCTGGAGCGCAACAACGCCCGCGCCTGCGGATCTGTCGGGTCGCCGGCGGCGATTGTGGGCATCTGGCAGGTCCTTCCAAGCGGGTATTGCAAAAGTGGTGCCCTGTGCCCGTGCCCGCGTCAAGCATCGTGGCGCCCGCAGTATCGGCAAAAAGCCGCGATATATTGTGGATAACTGCCTTTGCGCCCCCATATCGTGGGTGTTTTCGTTGACTCGCGTGCTCCTCACCCCCCAAAATCGGGCGATAACCAGAATCAAGGGGCGCCGCGTTGCGTTTTTCCAAGCTCAGGCTGACCGGCTTCAAAAGCTTTGTCGACCCGACCGATCTGCTGATCCGGGACGGGCTGACCGGGGTCGTGGGCCCCAACGGCTGCGGCAAATCGAACCTGCTTGAGGCGCTACGCTGGGTCATGGGGGAAAACCGCCCCACCGCGATGCGTGGCGGCGGCATGGAAGATGTGATCTTTGCCGGTGCCGCCACCCGGCCCGCGCGCAATTTCGCCGAGGTCAGCCTGATCCTGGATAATTCCGACAGATTGGCGCCACCTGGTTTCAACGATGACGATACGCTGGAAATCGTTCGCCGCATCACCCGCGACGTGGGCAGCGCCTACAAGGTCAACACCAAGGACGTGCGCGCGCGTGACGTTCAGATGTTGTTTGCCGATGCCTCGACCGGGGCACATTCGCCCGCGCTTGTCCGGCAGGGTCAGATCAGCGAGTTGATCAACGCCAAGCCCAAGGCGCGCCGCCGCATATTGGAAGAGGCGGCGGGAATCAGCGGGCTCTACCAGCGGCGGCACGAGGCCGAGTTGAAGCTGAAGGGCGCCGAGCAGAACCTGGCCCGCGTCGATGACGTGATCGAGCAGTTGGCCAGCCAGTTGGCGCAGCTCGAGCGCCAGGCTCGTCAGGCCGCGCGGTATCGCAGCATCGGCGAGGAGTTGCGCCGGGCCGAAGGCATGTTGCTCTATCGCCGCTGGAAAGAGGCTGACGAGGCGCGGTTGACCGCCGATGCGCAGCTGCGCGAACGGGTGACTGCGGCGGGACAGGCCGAAACCGCAGCGCGCCAGGCCGCCAAGGCGCGCGAGGCCGCCGAGGACGCCCTGCCCCCCAGGCGCGAAGAAGAAGCGGTGGCCGCCGCGATCCTGCAACGACTGCAGGTGCAGCGCGATGCGCTGGCCGACCAGGAAGAGCGCGCCCTGCAAACCATCGAGACCTTGCAGAACCGCATCGCGCAGCTTGGCAAGGATATCGACCGCGAGGCCGGGCTGAACCGCGACGCCGGCGACACCATCGAGCGCCTTGAATGGGAGCAGGCCGAACTGGCCAAGGCGGGCGATGGCCATGCCGAGCGTTTGGAAGAGGCCGCGCAGGCCGCGCGCGAAGCGGCCAGTATTCTGCAAGAGCGTGAAAGCGACCTGGCCACCCGCACCGAGGACGTGGCCCGCCTGGCCGCGCGGCACCAGTCTGCGACGCGCTATCTTGATGATACCCGCAAGATGCTGGTCCGGTCAGAGGGCGAGGCGGAAAAGGCGCGCGCTGCCGTGCGTGCTTCGCAAGAGGCGTTGCAGGCCGCCGACGCGGATTTCGAGGCTGCGCAAAAATCCGAGGCCGAGGCGACCGAGACCGCCGCCAATGCCGATGCCACGTTGAAAGAGGCCGAGGCCGCCCGCGCCGAGGCACAAGAGCGCGAGGCCGACGTGCGCGCCGAAAGCTCGGAGGCCGAGGGCGAGTTGAACGCGTTGCGTGCCGAGGTGACGGCACTGGCCAAGCTGCTGGAGCGTGACACCGCCGAAGGCGGACAGATCATGGACCGGTTGCAGGTGGAACAGGGTTTCGAAAAGGCGCTGGGGGCCGCGCTGGCCGATGATCTGCGCGCGCCCGAGGTGGGCGGCGACGGGCCTTCGGGCTGGATGGTGTTGCCGGCCTATGCCGAGGTGCAGCCCCTGCCCGAGGGAATCACGGCGCTGTCGCGTCACGTCTCGGTGCCCGAGGTACTGGAACGACGCATGTCGCAGATCGGCCTGGTTGGCCCCGATGACGGGCCGCGCCTGCAGCCGTTGTTGAAACCCGGCCAGAGGTTGGTGACGCTTGAGGGCGACCTGTGGCGTTGGGATGGCTACCGCGCCTGGGCCGAGGATGCGCCAAGTGCCGCGGCGTTGCGGTTGCAGCAGCTTAACCGGCTGGAAGAGTTGAAGCAGCAGATGGAGCAGGCCACCGCCCGCGCCGATGCCGCGCGGCAGGCACACCAGGCATTGGCCAGCAGGCTGGCTGATTTGACCGCTGCCGATCAGGCCGCGCGCCAGGCGCGGCGCGATGCCGATCGACTGGTGAACGAGGCCAACCGACGTCTCAGCCGGGCCGAGGCCGACCGCAACCTGGCGCAATCCAAGCTGGAATCCCTGGGCCTGGCCGTCACCCGGCACGAGGACGAGGCCACCGCCGCGCGCCAGCAACTGGCCGAGGCCGAGCGCGCCGTGGCCGAACTGGAAGATCTGGATGCCGCGCGCGCCGCCGTCGAAGACATCAAGATGACGGTCGAGGCGGCGCGGATGACCATGATGACCAAACGCTCATCGCATGACGAACTGCGCCGCGAGGGCGAGGCCCGCACCCGCCGGGCGCAAGAGGTGACCAAGGAAATCAGCGGCTGGAAGCACCGCTTGCAAACCGCCGAAACCCGCAGCGCCGAGCTGGTCCAGCGCAAGGCGCAATCCGAGGCAGAGCTGAAAGAGGCCAGCGCCGCACCCGAGGAGATCGCCGCCAAGCGTGATGAATTGGGCCAGGCGATCACCCAGGCCGAGGCGCGCAAGGCCGCCGCCGCCGATGCGCTGTCACAGGCCGAGGGCGCGTTGCGCACCGCAACCGAGGCAGAGCGGGATGCCGAACGCGCGGCCGGCGAGGCCCGCGAGGCCCGCGCCCGCGCCGAGGCACGTTTGGATGCGGCGCGCGAGACGGTCGATTACGCCGTTGCGCGGATCGCGGAAGACATGGAATCCACGCCCGAAAACCTGCTGGAACAGCTGGGCGCCGACGCGGATGCAATGCCACCCTCGGACAAGATCGAGGCGGATGTGAACCGCCTGAAACGCCAGCGCGACGCGCTGGGGGCGGTGAACCTGCGCGCCGAAGAGGACAAGCGCGAGGTCGAGGAAGAGCACGGCACGCTGGCCTCGGAGAAGATCGACCTTGAAGAGGCCATAAAGACCCTGCGTTCGGGCATTGCCAGCCTGAACCGCGAGGGACGAGAGCGGTTGCTGACCGCCTTTGAACAAGTGAACAGCAATTTCTCCATGCTTTTCCGCCATCTGTTCGGCGGTGGCGAGGCGAACCTCGTTCTGGTCGAATCCGACGATCCGCTGGAGGCGGGGCTGGAGATCATGTGCCAGCCGCCCGGCAAGAAGCTGTCGACGCTGTCGCTGTTGTCGGGGGGCGAGCAGACCCTGACCGCGCTGGCCCTGATTTTCGCGGTGTTCCTTGCCAACCCCGCGCCCATTTGTGTGCTGGACGAGGTTGATGCGCCGCTGGACGATGCCAACGTCACGCGGTTCTGCGACCTGTTGGACGAGATGTGCCGCCGCACCGAAACCCGGTTCCTGATCATCACCCACCACGCGGTGACAATGGCCCGGATGGACCGGCTGTTCGGTGTGACGATGCAAGAGCAGGGCGTGAGCCAACTGGTCAGCGTGGACCTGAAGAAGGCCGAGCAGATGGTGGCGTAATCCACGCCAACGTGATGTGTGGGCCGCTACAACCGGTGCTATGCTTGGCGGCATGAAAAGGTGCTGCTTTATTGTTGCATTGGTCACGGCCGTTCCGGCGCTGGCACAGGAATGGCCGGATCGTGCGGGCGACCGCACCATTCCAGCGGCGCAGCTTGAGGCGCGGCTGCGCGGCGAGGTGCTAACATTTCATGACGACGGGCGGTCGCGCTACTTCGATGATGGTCGGTACACCTATACTTACGCCGATGATGGCGGCACCGCCTACGGGTATTGGGAAATCACCAACGACAGCATTGTTTGCGTCGAATTCGTGCACGGTGCCGCGCGCTGCGACAAGATTGTCCAGAACGACAAGCGTCTCGTCTTGCTGACCGAGGCGGGCCACAGGTTCCCGGTGCGCAGTTCACCCTAGACCCGATGCAGCCGGTCTCCTACGCGCACCACGCCATCCTGCACGATCCGGCACAAAAGCCCGCGCAGGCGCAGGGGGCGGTTTTCGGGGGTGACGATCCAATCCTTGGCGGCTGTCCCATAGCGGGTTTTCCATTTCACGCAGCCCTCGTTGAAGGCGTCAGATACTTCGAGCACGGCCGTACCGGCCTGCAGGCGCGTGCCAACGGGCAGGCTGTCGACCGAGGTTTCGATATCCGCCACGATCGGGTCGCCCGGATGAACGGTGCCGCTGCGATCCTGCCAAACGGTATCCATTACCCGTTTCGGCAGGATCGATACCTGGATGCGCGGGTCGGGGCGGCCATCGGGCATTTTCAGCCACGGCGCGGTCAGCCAGCGTTCGCCGGGGATGCCCCTGTCAACGGTCAGTTCCAGCCGGTCAACGATCTGGCGTTGGCCATATCCGGGGCGAAAGCACAGCATCTCGATCGGTGCGTTGTCGGTGGGCGCGGCGCGGATATGGGCCAGCGCGGCCTGCAACTGCTCGGGTGTACGATGTGTCATAGGCGGTTCACCAATTCGCGTGTGGGCCAGGCATCGACAGGCAGGCCAAGACGCGCCTGCTCGGCGCGCACGGCAGCACGGGTGCCCGCGCCCAGTATGCCGTCAATGCCCCCCACGTCATGGCCGCGCGCCTCAAGCTTGCGTTGCAGCTCTTTCATCTGCTCGCCCGACAGGCCGGTATCGGGGGTGCCGGGCTCAAACACCGGCGCGCCGGACAGGCGCGTTGCGAAATAGGCGGCGGTCAGCACGTAGGTAAAGCTTTGGTTCCATTCGAAATAGACGTTGAAATTGGGATAGGCGATAAAGGCCGGCCCCTTGTGCCCCTGCGGCAGGATCAGGCTTGCGGGCAATTCGGCCTGCCATTGCCCGGAACGTGGACGCACGCCCATGGCCTGCCACTGGTCGGGGCGCAGCGTGGTGTTCAGCCCCGATTGCGACCAGTCCATCTGTGCGGGCAACCGCACCTCTTGCAACCACGGCTCGCCGGCGCGCCAGCCCAGGTGTTGCAGCATCTTGCCGCCCGACATCAACGCATCGGGTGCCGAGGTTTTCAGGCGGACATGCCCGTCGCCATCACCATCAACGCCGTTCTCGATGATGTCGCGTGGCAGCATCTGGACCATGCCGATTTCTCCGGCCCATGCGCCGGTGGTGCGGGCGGGGTCGAAATCACCCATCTCGTATAGCTGGATCGCGGCCAGCAGTTGCGGGCGGAACAGCTCGGGGCGGCGGCAGTCATGGGCCAGGGTTGCGAGCGCGTTGGCGGTGTTGAAATCACCCTGGAAGGCGCCGTAATCGGTTTCGAACGCCCAGAAGGCCAGAAGCACACCGGGTGGCACGCCGAAACGTGCTTGCACGCGGTCAAAGGTACTGGCCCATTCGCGTGCCATTTGCTGGCCCTTTTGCAGCCGGCTGGTTGAGATCAGCCGGCGGGCAAAGGTTGTGAAATCAAGCTGGAACACGCCCTGTCGGCGGTCGGCGGCCAGCACCTTTTGATCCTGGCGCAGGCTCGCGGTAAATCGTTGCACCGCCGCCGGATCGCGGCCCTGGGCGATCGCCTCTTGCGCGACCCCTTCAACGAAATCCGACCAGCTGCCGCCGCATTGCGCCTGCTGGGCGGCGGCGGGCAAGGCGGCGGCAAGGGAAAGGGCGGCGGCAAGAAGTGTCGTTCGCATCAATGCTGTCCTGTTCAATAGCGTCAGACTGACAGTATCAGCCCGCGCCAGCGACGCAAATCATGCAATCGCTAGGCCGACGCAAAGTGCCAGCGCCACGGCCCAGGCCAGCCAGAGCACGCGGATCGCCGCGTCGATATCGCTGGCCATCAGCGGGCGTCGGCCATCCGTGTTCACCCAGGGAAAATCGCGCGGTTTGCCATCATAAGCGCGCGGACCTGCCAATGCCACGCCAAGCGCGCGGGCCATCGCGGCCTCGGGCCAGCCGGCATTAGGCGAACGGTGCAGCCGCGCATCGCGCCGTATCGCGGGCAGGGTGCGCAAAAGGCCGGTGGGCAGGGCGATCAGCAAGGCGGTCAGCCGCGCGGGGACCAGGTTCAGCAGGTCATCGAACCGCGCGGCCGCCCACCCGAACCGTTCATGTCGCGGCGTGCGATAACCCACCATGCTGTCGGCGGTACTGGTGATCTTGTAGATCAAGAGCCCGGGCAAGCCCCCGACGGCGAACCAGAATGCCGGGGCGATCACCCCGTCGGAAAGGTTTTCCGCCGCGCTTTCGATGGCCGATCGGGCCACGGCGCTTTCATCCATCGTGGCGGTGTCGCGGCTGACGATCATGGCAACGGCGGCGCGCCCTTGCAGCAGGCCCGCGCGCAGGCCGGAAGCCACGGCGGCGACGTGTTGCACAAGAGATCTTTGTGCCAGCAGGATGGCCGTCACGATTACCTCGACCACTGGGCCAAGCGCGGCCAGCGCGCTGCCCAGCAGTGCCGCGCCCGCAACCAGCAGCGCCAAGGCGGCGACACCTTTCAGGCGCCGCGCGTTACCCCGGTTCAGCCGCGCGTCGCACCAACCCACGGCGCGGCCCATCAACACGGCCGGATGCGGCAGGCGCGACCAGAGCCAGCGGGGCTCGCCCAGCAGGGCGTCGAGGATCAGGGCCAATGTCAGGGTCATGGACGTTGTGTGACGCTCGCCTGCGGCATCGCCCCACCCAACAACGTCCCGAGGGCGTGCTCCAGTTGCGCCCAGCGGTCGGGGCAGGGCAGGCCGAGGCGGATGAACGTGCCAGACCAGGGAAATATGCGGCTCCAGACGTGGTGATGGCCGAGATGGGCCTGCCATAGGGCGGCGTCGGGCACCTCGTAGAGGCGAAAGAGCGATGTTCCGCCGTGCAACCGCGCCCCCGCCCGCAGCATCAGCGTATCAAGGTATGCGGCGTCCGCGTTCAGGCGCGCACGGGTGCCGGATGCCCAGCCGGAGTCGTCGAGTGCCGCCGTCCCGATTGCCAGTGCCGGGCCAGACACGGGCCAGGGGCCCAGCCACTCGGCCAGTTGTTCGATGGTTTCGGGCCGCGCGATGGCAAATCCCAGCCGCAGCCCCGCCAGCCCCCAGAACTTGCCAAAGCTTTTCAGAACCACGCGCCCGGGCCGTGCGGCCTGCGCCACGAGCGAGCGGTCGGGGGCCACGTCGGCAAAGCTTTCGTCGATGATGGCCAGCGGTGCGGTCAGGCAGTCGGGGTCGTGCCATTGCCCGGTGGGGTTGTTGGGGTGAACGATCACCTGCGCATCGGCCCCTGCCGTGCTGTCGGCCAGTTGCCAGCCCTGCGCGAGAAAGGCGGCGGCATGTTCGTTATAGGTGGGGTGCGGAACATGCACACGGCCCGGCATCGCCAGCCGGGGCAATTGCGCGATCAGCGCCGAGGCGCCGGGCGCCGCCAGAACCTGTGCGCCCGCCGGCACGTGCCAGTGTTTTTTGGCGGCGTCGCGCAGGCGCTGCTGGGCGGCTTGATCGGGCAGGGCCGTCCAGGCGTCGGCGGGAAGAACTGGCAGAGGGTAGGGCACCGGGTTTATGCCCGTCGACAGGTCCAGCCAATCGGCCCGCGCGCCGCCAAAGCGTGTGATGGCGGCGTCGAGGCCGCCACCATGATCGCGCGGGGTTTTCTGGTCATGGGTCATGGGCTTGCGTCATGATGGGCTTTTCCCCATGAAACGTAGAGCCTAGGGAATCACAAGAGCTTATCCGCGCCCATGTGGTTCATCATAGTCCAGTTCGGGCCCGATCGGGATGATCCGATACGGGTTAATCGTGTCGTGGCTATAGTGATAATGGCGCGTGATATGGTCGAAATGCACTGTCTCGGCCACGCCGGGCCATTGGTACAACTCGCGCGTATAGGCCCAGAGGTTGGGATAGTCGACCAGGCGGCGGCGGTTGCATTTGAAGTGCCCGTGATAGACCGGATCGAACCGGATCAGCGTCGTGAACAGGCGCCAGTCGGCCTCGGTCAGGCGGTCGCCCATCAGGTAGCGGTTTTCCGACAGGCGGGTTTCAAGCCAGTCCAGGCTGTCGAACAGGGCGCTCACCGCCTCGTCATAGGCGTGTTGGCTGGTTGCGAAACCGGATTTGTAGACGCCGTTGTTGACGGTGTCGTAAATACGCTCGTTGACTGGTTCGATCGCCTCGTGCAGATCGGCGGGCCAGTAGTCGTCGGTATTGCCGGTCAACCCGTCGAAGGCCGAATTGAACATGCGGATGATCTCGGCCGATTCGTTCGAGACGATGGTTTCGCGCTCTTTGTCCCACAGGACGGGCACGGTCACGCGGCCCGAGATTTCCGGGTTCGCACGCAAGTAAATGTCGCGCATGAACGGCAGGTCGAACAGCCGGTCGCCGGTGGCGCCGTCGAACCCGGTGTCGAACGTCCAGCCATCCGACAACATGTCGGGGTGCACCACCGAAACGTCGATCATGTCTTCCAAGCCCTTGAGCTTGCGAAAGATCAGCGTGCGGTGTGCCCAAGGGCAGGCGTAGGATACGTAAAGATGATAGCGCCCGGCCTCGGCCTTGAAGCCGCCCTCACCCGAGGGGCCGGCACTGCCATCCGGGGTGATCCAGTTGCGGAAACCGGCGGTCGAACGTACGAATTTGCCCCCGGTTTTCGAGGTGTCGTACCATGTGTCGTGCCATTCGCCATTGACCAACTGGCCCATTGCGGCCTCCTTTGCTTGTTCCTTTGCAAGTTAGGCGCTGGCGGCGCGCACGCAAACCGGGATAGGCGCGCACCCAGGCTGCGTGCGTGCACAAAGGGGGCGGAATGTTCGATAGTTTCGTGATGGTGGATTGGTCGGCCGCGGGCGCGCCTCGCACCGGGGCAGATAGCATCTGGCTGGCGGTGCTGCGCGATGGCGGGCTGAACCAGCACAACCCGCCCACGCGGGCCGAGGCCGAGGATGCGCTGCGGCACCTTTTGCTGGATGAGCAAGCTGCAGGCCGGCGGGTGCTTGCGGGGTTCGATTTCGCCTTTGGTTATCCGCCGGGCTTGTCGGCGCGACTGGGGGCGGCTGGGTGGCGGTCGGTCTGGTCGGCGCTGGCTGCGCGAATCGTGGACGGAGCGAAGAACGCCAACAACCGATTCGACGTGGGTGGCGCACTGAACGCGCTGTTCGATGCGCCGGGGCCGTTCTGGGGCAACGGGTTGCAACGCGATATCCCCGGCCTGCCCCGCAAGAAGCCGGGTGGCTGGGGAACCGCGTTGCCGGAGAACCGCCGTATCTGCGATGCGCTGGCACCCGGCGCGCAGGAGGTATGGAAACTTTCCGGCGCAGGGTCGGTCGGCGGGCAGGCCCTGACGGGCATCGCCATGCTGGAGCGTTTGCGGCACGCCACCGGCGCGGCGGTCTGGCCCTTCGAATGGCCCGGCACTTCAGGCATCGTGCTGGCCGAGGTGTTCCCCTCGCTCTGGCCGCTAACCGTGCCGGTCGGGCAAATACGCGATGCCGAGCAGGTGCGCCAGACCGCCGAAAGGTTGGCTGCGTGGGATGGGACGGGGCACCTGCTCGCCGCGCTGGAGGTGCCCTTGGCGCAGCCGGCACGCGTATGCCAAGACGAGGGGTGGATACTTGGGGTGAGCCCGACCTGAAGGCATTTTTGTTTTTGTCATTTACTTGACGTGAAGCTTTGGCAGGTCATGCTAGGTGACTGGTAGCAGGGGATTCTCATGTCGACATTTTTGCCCAAGGACGTTCAGGCCGGGTTGGACGCCGCGCGCCGGCAGGCTGCACGCAAACGCAACCGGCTACGGGTCGAGGTGGATGGCACGCGCCATCCGGTGCTGCGGACGTGGGATAACGGCTTTTCCGTCGATCCGGAGCAAGTGCCCCTGCTGCGCGGTCTGGTGGATCTTTACGATGGGGCAGTGCATTTGCGCCGCTGCCTGATCGTCGCCGCGGCCGAAGAGGACGGTGAAACCCGATACGATTACAAGCGCATGACCGAAATCAGCACCGAGCAGCCATTGGATTTCGCCCGGGCCGAAAACGCGCCGGTTGCATTGCTGGCCCACGACACGCCCGAGTGATTTGGGTGGCGAAGCGGCCGCTTGGCCGCTTCTTGCGTGGTTTTCGCTGCGCACACCCGGGCAAGCAGGTGGCGCATATCTGGGGGATTCGACAGCTTTTATTGCAAGTCGGCAAAGGCTTTTTGCAGCCGCTCCACCGCCTGTTCAATCAACGGCCGCGGCGTCGCCAGGTTGAACCTAAGGAAACTGTTTCCGCCCGAACCGAAGTCGGTGCCGTAATTCACTGCGATACGCGCGTCACGCTCGACTCGGGCGGTGAAATCTTCGCGGCTCATGCCGGTGTCCGCGAAATCGACCCAGGCCAGGTAGGTCGCCTCGAGGGGCATGGATTTCACCCCCGGAATCTTTGCCACGCCCGCGTCGAACAGTTTGCGGTTGCCATCGAGATAAGCCACCAGGTCATCGACCCATGCCGCGCCCTCGGGGGAATAGGCGGCCTCGGCCATGAACAGCCCGAACGAGTTGGGCGACAGGCCCAGCCCCATCATCCGCGCGTGGAATTTCTCGCGCAGTTTTTCGTCGGGGATGATCACGTTGCCAGAATGGCTGCCGGCGATGTTGAAGGTCTTGGTGGTGGCCGACATCATGAGCAGCCGATCCTCGATTCCGTCGATCAGGGCCATGGGCGTGTGTTTCTGGCCGGGGAACACGAGATCATGGTGTATTTCGTCTGATACCAGGATCAGGTCGTGCCGGCGGCAGAAATCGGCGACGCCCTCCAGTTCGGCCTGCGTCCAGACCCGGCCGCCCGGGTTGTGGGGCGAGCACAGGATGAACATGCGCGCCGACCCGTCCATCTGGGCGTCCCAGGCCTCGAAATCCATTTCATAACGGCCGTCGTTGTTCACGAGGTCACATTCGATGACGCGGCGGTTGTTGGCTTTGATGACCTTTGCGAATGCATGGTAGACAGGCGTTGTCAGCACCACGCCGTCACCCGGTTGGGTAAAGGTGTCGACGCACATCGCGGTGCCGTTCACCAGGCCGTGGGTGGTAAAGATCCATTCGGGCTGAACCTGCCACCCGTGGCGGTTTTCCATCCACCAGCAGATGGCCGCGCGGTACGACGCGTCATCGCCGTAATACCCGTAGATGCCGTGATCGCGCATTTTCTGCACCGCGTTCTGGATGCAATCGGGCGCGCGAAAATCCATATCGGCCACCCACATGGGAATACCATCCTCGGCCGGTACGCCGAAAATCTTTTCCATCATGTCCCATTTCACAGAATGGGTGCCGTGTCGGTCGATGATGTCGTCAAAGCTCATCCCTGTCTCCCTGGTCGCGTTTGTGCAAAGACTAGCCACCGGCGCGGCAAAGCGGTAGGGCGCCCGGTGTGATAGGCTGTATTTCCGACATTTGGCGCAAAAATGGAAGCAAGTTCCACGTAATATTCCCGAAATGGGAGAATGTTCCATAAAGCGCCGCCAAGACAGGGTGTTGTTTTTGTGACCCTTCTGCCTTCACACTTGCGGCGAAACCATTGGCCCATTGCGCCCTGCGCCGGGCTGCCCTAAATCCCAGCCCATGAAACGGCCCATTCTCATACACCCCGACCCGCGGCTGAAAAAGGTCTGCGCGCCCGTGCCCGACCTGTCGGACGACCTGCGCATGCTGGCCGATGACATGCTGGAAACCATGTACGATGCGCCGGGAATCGGCCTGGCTGCGCCGCAAGTGGGTGTGCTTGAGCGTCTGATCGTGCTCGATTGCGTCAAGGACGAGGGCGCGACGCCGCGCCCGCTGGTTATGTTCAACCCCGAGGTCGTGGCCGCCTCGGACGATCTGAACGTCTATGAAGAGGGCTGCCTGTCGATCCCCGATCAATATGCCGACGTGACCCGCCCCGCCGAGGTGACGGTGCGCTGGATCGACCGTAACGGCAACGAGCAGCAGGAAGATTTCGCCGAACTGTGGGCGACCTGCGTCCAGCACGAGATCGACCACCTGAACGGCAAGCTTTTCATTGACCATCTAAAGCCGCTCAAGCGGCAGATGATCACGCGCAAGATGCAAAAGCTCAAGCGCGAGCAGGCCAGGGCGTGAGCGTTCTGCCCATCCTGCGCTGGCCCGATCCACGCCTGTCGCGGCCCTGCGATCCGGTCGCACCGGACGAGGCGCTTGAAGAACTGGTGACGGACATGTTCGAAACCATGTACGCGGCCCCGGGCCGAGGGCTGGCTGCGCCGCAAATTGGCGTCATGAAGCGGTTGTTCGTAATGGATTGCGGTTGGAAAGAGGGCGACATGACGCCCGAGCTTTGCATAAACCCCGAAATCATCGACAGCGCCGAGACCGAAAGCACGGGCGACGAGGGCTGCTTGTCGATTCCCGGTGTGGTTACCCCCGTTGTGCGGCCCGATTGGGTGGTGATGCGCTGGACCGACCTGGCCGGCGCCGTTCAGGAACGGCGGCTGGACGGGTTCGAGGCGCGCTGCGCCCAGCACGAGTTCGACCACCTGGAAGGGCGCGTGACGTTCGACCGGCTGGCGCCCGATCTGCGCGCCGCGCTGGAAGCCGATTACGCGGGCCAGCCATGACCGTTCGCCGTTGCATCCCTTGGCCTGACAAGCGCCTACGCATGCCGGCCGCCCCTGTTGACGACATCACCGATGAGATGCGCGCGACCTGGGACGACATGATCGACACGATGGAGGCGATGCCGGGCGTGGGCCTGGCGGCCCCGCAGATCGGGATCGGGCTGCGGCTGGTGGTGGTCGATGCCAGCGCCGAACGCGGCCAGCCCGTGCGCATGGCAAACCCCGAGATCCTGCATGCGAGCGTGCAACTTCGCGATCATGAAGAGGCCAGCCCGAACCTGCCGGGGGTGTCCGCGAAAATCAGCCGCCCGCGCGCGGTGACGGTGGCCTTTCTGAACGCAGAAGGCGCGCCCGACCAGCGGGATTTCGTCGGGCTTTGGGCCACCAGCGTGCAGCACCAGATCGATCACCTGGACGGGCGGATGTATTTTGACCGGCTGAGCAAGGTGAAACGCGACATGTTGCTGAGAAAGGCCAGGAAAGGCGGGCGATGACCTGGCTGGTTGCATGCGGGAGCGAGGGGCCAGCCCCTCGCGCTCCCCGGGGTATTTTGGGCAAGAGGAAGCGGATATGCGCTTGATTTTCATGGGAACGCCCGAGTTCTCGGTGCCGGTGCTCGAGGCACTGGTGACGGCCGGGCACGAGGTGGCGGCCGTCTATTGCCAGCCGCCGCGCCCCGCCGGTCGCGGCAAGAAGGATCGCCCGGCTCCTGTCCATGCCCGCGCGATGGACCTGGGGTTGGACGTGCGCCACCCCACCAGCCTGAAAGATGCCGATCAACAGGCGGCGTTCGCCGCGCTTGAGGCGGATGTGGCGGTGGTGGTGGCCTATGGGCTGATCCTGCCGCAGGCGGTGTTGGAGGCGCCCGCGCATGGCTGCCTGAACATTCATGCCAGCCTGTTGCCGCGCTGGCGCGGGGCGGCCCCAATTCACCGTGCGATCATGGCGGGCGATCACGAGACTGGTATTTGCATCATGCAGATGGAAGCCGGCCTGGATACCGGGCCCGTCTTGTTGCGCGAGGCCACCGAGATCGGGGGGGAAGAGACCACCGGCCAGTTGCATGACCGGCTGAGCGCGATGGGCGCGCGGCTTATCGTCGAGGCGCTGGCGCGGCTGGACGACTTGCAGCCCGAGCCGCAGCCCGCCAAGGGCGTGACCTATGCCGCCAAGATAGACAAGGCCGAGGCCGTGATCGACTGGACCCGTCCCGCCGTCGAGGTCGATCGCCAGATACGCGGCCTGTCGCCCTTTCCCGGGGCCTGGACGCTGATCGAGGGTGAGCGGGTGAAACTGCTTGCGAGCCGGCTGGCCGACGGGCAGGGTAGCGCGGGCGAGACGCTTGATGACGGGCTGCGCGTGGCCTGCGGCGACGGCGCGGTGCAGATCACGCGGGTGCAACGCGCGGGGCGCGCGGCGCAGGACGTGGCCGAGGCGCTGCGCGGCAGGGCGGTGCCGAAGGGCACCCGGTTGGGAGAGTGACGGCATGTTTCCGACGCTGATGGGCACGGTGGTGATCGCGGGGATCGTGGGTTACGCTGCGGAAAAGACCGGGTTTACCCATAACGGATACCTGCAATCCATCATCATTTGCGTGGGTGGCGCGTTCCTGTTCTATTTCGTACGCATCATGTTCGGGCTGAAATTCGGCAGCGCGGGGTTCGATGCGATCCTGTCGTCTATCGGGGCGCTGATCATCGTGCCGACCCATTGGCGGAAATAGGAGAGCGCATGAATGTTGTCTTGCTGATCATCATCGGGGCGGCGGCCGGGTTCCTGGCGACACGGCTGATGCGACTTGAGACGGATATCATCACAACCGTCGCCATCGGCGTGGCGGGTGCGATTGTCGGCGGGCTTGTCCTGCAGGTGTTACTTACGGTGATGGGCGCCTTTGCCGGGCTGATCGGGGCGGTTCTGGGCGCCATGGTGCTGATCTGGCTTTGGCAGACCTACGTCCAAAAGCGAAAGTGATCAGCCTCCGGGGCTGAGTGTCAGCGTCACTGGCTTGCCAACCCATCCATCAACGGAACAGCGCGCGCGTATCTGCACTTCTCGCAGGCCATCGGGCAGCATCACGTTGGACAGCGACCGCGTGAAGGGCTGCTCTTTCACGTGCGGGTGGTGCAATACGCGTATCGCCAGGCGGGTGCCATCGGGTGTCAGAACCTCCCACCCGTCGGCGAAATGGTCCCAGCCGGAATCGGGATGCGAAAGTGTTACGTCAAATCGCCACCCCATGCCGCTTCGGGCGGCTTCAGCCCGCTCGATCACCGGCCCTTCGGCGCGGGCAGGGGACATCAGGCATAGAAGAATCACGCAGGAGAGACCGAGATGTTTCATGGTCTCGTTCATAACAGCCCGGCCCGTCACATTGCCATCACGTTGGCGTGTCGGTTTCGGCGGCATCGCGCAGCAACACCGCACGCGATTGTGAGGCGAATTCGCGCCGCCACAGAACGCCCAGCGTGATGGCCGTGGCCGCCAGCAGCGGGATCGCGCCCAGCATCCAGGCCGTGGCGCCAAAGGCGAAATAGACCGATCGCAGCCCGCGGTTGAACCCGCGCACCGCGGTAATGTTGATCTCGGCCGCCTGTGCCGCGCGGGGCAAGGCGGCCGGATCTTCGGGGTCGTTCGGGACCGACCCCATCAACACCAGGCAATAGCCGAACAGACGGTGCGACCAGACGAATTTCAGAAAGGCATTGGCCAGGAAAAACACCGCCAGCAACAGCTTCATCTCCCACACGATCCGGGGGTCGGCGCCAAGCGTCAGGTCATGGGCGATGCCCTGCAACCGATCTGCATTGCCGATCAGTGCCATCGCACCGCCGATGGCGATCATCGTGGCCGAGGCGAAGAACGAAGTGCCATGCCGCAGCGTTCCAAGCGCTTGCGCATCGAAGATACGCGGCTGTCGCGTGACCATCACGCGCATCCATTCGCGCCTGTACCGCGCCATCAGCCGCGAAACCGAGGGGCGGCTGGCCGGCGGGTTCTCGATCAGCCAACCGATCCCGGCCCATGCCAGCAGAATCCCGGCCACCGCCGCGAAATCGAGCGGGGTAAACAGGCGCAAAAGGTCAAGCGTGTCGCGCATGGGCAAGCCGTGATTGAGAAACCTATCCCGATGTCCTGCCGCGTCATGCGTCGCCGCGCAAGTGTGCTGCCGCGTTGCTTGCGCGAATCCTGCGATTGGTCTAAAAATCTGACCAATTATGGCGTCGGAGGACACGCGATGGATATGCCAGCCCCCAACCCCGCGATCATGGGTCTGAAAGACAGGCTGGTGGCGCGCTTGCTGGCGGTTCTGCCGACCGATGCCGTGATACATGACGAGGCCGAGACACGCGCCTATGAATGTGATGCGCTGACGGCCTACAAGTGCCCGCCGCTGGCCGCGGTTCTGCCGGCCACCACCGAAGACGTGTCGGAGGTGCTGCGTATCTGCCACGAAATGGGCGTGCCTGTGGTGCCGCGCGGATCGGGCACATCGCTGGCCGGGGGGGCGCTGCCCACCGCCGACAGCGTGATCCTGGGCGTGGCACGGATGACCGACGTGCTGGAAACCGACTATGTCAACCGCGTTATCCGGGTGCAGACCGGGCGCACCAACCTGAGCGTGACCGGCGCGGTCGAAGAGGATGGCTTTTTCTACGCGCCCGACCCGTCCAGCCAGCTTGCCTGTGCCATCGCGGGCAATATCGCGATGAACTCGGGCGGGGCGCATTGCCTGAAATACGGGGTGACGACGAACAACCTGCTGGGTGTCACCATGGTGACGATGGATGGGACCGTGGTGGAGATCGGCGGCGCGCATATGGATGCCGGCGGGCTTGACCTGCTGGGCCTTGTCTGCGGCTCAGAAGGGCAACTGGGTGTCGTGACCGAGGCGACATTGCGCATCCTGCCAAAGCCCGAGGGCGCGCGCCCGGTTCTGATGGGGTATGACAGCAACGAGGTGGCGGGCCAGGTCGTCAGCGACATCATCAAGGCAGGCGTGTTGCCCGTGGCGATCGAGTTCATGGATCGCCCTTGCATCCGCGCGACCGAGGCCTTCGCCAAGGCGGGGTACCCCGATTGCGAGGCGTTGCTGATCGTCGAGGTCGAAGGCTCGGATGCGGAAATCGACGAGCAGCTTGGCCTGATCACGCAGATCGCGCGAAAGCACAACCCTGTCGAACTGCGCGAAAGCACCAGCGCCGAGGAAAGCGCCCGTATCTGGCTCGGCCGGAAATCCGCGTTCGGCGCGATGGGGCAGATCAACGATTACATGTGCCTGGACGGCACGATCCCGGTCAGCCAGTTGCCTTACGTGTTACGCCGCATCGGCGAGATGTCGAAAGATTACGGGCTGGACGTGGGCAACGTGTTCCACGCGGGCGACGGCAACATGCATCCGCTGATCCTGTTCGATGCGAACAAGCCGGGCGACCTGGAGCGCTGCGAGGCGTTCGGCGCCGACATCCTGCGCCTGTGCGTCGAGGTGGGCGGCTGCCTGACCGGAGAACATGGCGTGGGCATCGAAAAGCGCGATCTGATGGTCGATCAGTTCGCGCCACACGACCTGGACATCCAGATGGCGGTGAAGGATGTGTTCGACCCGAAATGGCTGCTGAACCCGGCCAAGGTGTTCCCGCTGGCCGCCTCGGCCGCGCGCCGCGCCGCCTGACGCGGGCTGCCTGCCCCTGTGCCTGCTCTCCAATCCCCTTTTGAGGTTTCTCCTGCGAAAATGAAGATGATGACACCGAATACCGAGGCCGACCTGGCCCAGATCATTGCCTCGGCACAGGGCCCGTTGCACCTGTTCGGTGGCGGCACCCGGCCCATTGGCGCGCCGGCTGCGGGTGAGGCGCTTAGCTTGTCGGCCCTGTCGGGCATCGTTGCATATGAACCTGGCGCGCTGACCATGGTGGCGCGCGCAGGCACGCCGGTGGCCGAGATCGAGGCGGCGCTGGCCGCCGAAGGCCAGCGTCTGGCCTTTGAGCCGATGGATCACCGCGGGCTACTGGGCACGGCCGGCACACCAACCATCGGCGGCGTGGTGGCCGCGAATGTCAGCGGCCCGCGCCGCGTGGCCGTCGGGGCGTGCCGTGACTTTCTGCTGGGCGTGCGGTTTGTCGATGGGACGGGTCGGGTGCTCAAGAATGGTGGCCGGGTGATGAAGAACGTCACGGGCTATGACCTCGTCAAGCTGCTTGCGGGCAGTTACGGCACTCTTGGCGTGTTGAGCGAGCTGAGCCTGAAAGTATTGCCCGCCCCCGAAACCGTGACAACGCTGACCCTGCATGGCGTCGATGCGTCGGGCGCGTTGGAGGCGATGACGCGCGCCATCACCAGCCCGTTCGAGGTGTCGGGCGCGGCCTACCTGCCCGGTGATGCCCCCCGTGCGCTTCTGCGGATCGAAGGATTCGCCGGGTCGGTCGGGTATCGCGTGGAGCGTTTGAAAACCCTGCTGGCCGATCTGGGCGAGATTACCCAGACCGACACGCCTGAACAAAGCGCCGCGATCTGGCAGGCGGTCCGCGATGTCGATACGCTGGCCGATTGCCCGACGGTTTGGCGCGTGTCGATGACGCCCGGTGCCATGGTCAAGGGGTTGCTGCCCGCGCTGGGGGACGATCCGGGCCCTTACCAGTTGGACTGGGCAGGGGGGCTTTGCTGGCTTGGCGGCGATGCCGGCGCGGCAGACATGCACGCGCGCTTGCAGGCGCTGGTGGCCGATCGCGCGGTGAACGGTGGCGGGGGCGGGCATGCCACGCTGGTCAAGGGCGACGCAGCCCTGCGCGCGGCGGTGCCCGTCTTCCAGCCCGAGCCCGCGCCGGTTGCAGCGCTGACGCGTGGCCTGCGCGAAAAATTCGATCCGAAAGGCATTTTGAATCCGGGGCTGATGGGCTGATGCAGACGACGTTTACCGAAGACCAGTTGAAAGACCCGGGCACCGCGCGGGCAAACGAGATTCTGCGGGCCTGCGTGCATTGCGGGTTCTGCACGGCAACCTGCCCGACCTACCAGGTTCTGGGCGACGAGCTCGACAGCCCCCGCGGGCGCATCTACCTGATCAAGGACATGCTTGAGAACGAGCGGGTGCCGGACGAAAAAACCGTCAAGCATATCGACCGCTGCCTGTCATGCCTTGCCTGCATGACGACATGCCCCAGCGGCGTCCACTACATGCACTTGGTCGATCACGCCCGGGACTATATCGAAAAGCATTACGACCGGCCCTGGCACGACCGGGCGTTGCGCTGGGCGCTGGCGCGGATTCTGCCCTACCCCATGCGGTTCCGGATGGCGCTACTGCTGGCCCGGATCGGCAAACCCCTTGCGCCGCTCATTCCCGATGCGCGGCTGCGCGCGATGCTGGCAATGGCGCCGAAACATGTTCCGCCAGTCAGCCGCAACGACGACCCGCAAAGTTTCGCGCCACGGACGGAAAAGAAGATGCGCGTGGCGCTGATGACGGGCTGCGCGCAGAAGGCGCTGAACACCGATATCAACGACGCCACGATCCGCCTGCTGACGCGGCTGGGCTGCGAGGTGGTGGTGGCCGAGGGGGCGGGCTGCTGCGGTGCGCTGACCCACCACATGGGCAAAACGCAGGAAAGCCATGCTTCGGCGGCAGCGAATATCGGCGCATGGACGGCGGAACTGGATGGCCAGGGCCTGGATGCCATCGTGATAAACACCAGCGGCTGCGGAACCACCGTCAAGGATTACGGCCATATGTTCAGGGGCGGCCCGCTGGCCGATGATGCGGCCCGCGTCAGCGCCATCGCGATGGACGTGTCGGAGCTTCTGATGAAGCTCGACCTGCCCGAGGGGCCGGCCTCGGA
The DNA here is from genome assembly GCF_023703375.1 of Lutimaribacter degradans. Classification (GTDB taxonomy): domain Bacteria; phylum Pseudomonadota; class Alphaproteobacteria; order Rhodobacterales; family Rhodobacteraceae; genus Lutimaribacter; species Lutimaribacter degradans. Next base: position 29,142 of record NZ_JAMQGO010000009.1, on the reverse strand, counting down.
CATGACGGTGGCCTATCACGCGGCCTGTTCGTTGCAGCACGGACAGCAGATCAAGACCTACCCCAAGGAGCTGTTGAAACGCGCCGGTTTTGCCGTGGTCGAGCCTGCCGACAGCCACCTGTGCTGTGGCAGTGCGGGCACCTACAACCTGATGCAGCCCGAAATCTCCGCCAAGCTGAAAGATCGCAAGATCCGCACGATCGAGGCCAAAAAGCCCGACGTGATCGCGGCTGGCAATATCGGGTGCATGATGCAGATCGGCAGTGGCACCAACCTGCCCATCGTGCACACCGTCGAATTGCTGGATTGGGCCACCGGCGGGCCCAAACCAACGGCCATGAAGGGCGAGGCCCCCGGCCCCGCGCCAGTGCCGGTTTTGCGCCAGAACGCCAAACTTTCGCCCTAAAACCCGCGTATCACCAGTGCCGACACTGACCGATAGGCGGGCCATGCTACGTTCACTCCTGTTTTGCACGATGATCTTGGGCCTCGCCCCACAGCCAGGGGCGGGCGACACCCCGCTTTTGCGGCTGGACACCGGCGACCAGGGGCGCGGATGGGAAGCGGTTGGCCGGCTCGAAATCGACGGGCACGGGTTTTGCACCGGCGCGATGATCGCCGATGACCTGGTCGTGACCGCCGCGCATTGCCTTTATGACAAGGCAAACGGTGAACGGGTCGATCCCGCGGGCATAGAATTCCGGGCCGGTTGGCGCAATGGCCGGGCCGAGGCGTATCGCACCATCAAGCGCGCCGTCGTGCACCCCGACTACGACTATGACGGCGAGGTCGCGACCGACCGGGTGCGCAACGACCTGGCGCTTTTGCTGCTGGGCCGCCCTATCCGCACCACCGCGGTCACGCCCTTTGCCACGGTGGCCGGGCGCGGCGCGGGCCAGGCGGTTGGCATCGTGTCATATGCGCATGACCGGGCCGATGCGCCGTCATTGCAGGAAATGTGCCATGTGATCGGCCACGAGGGCGGAGTGCTTGTTACCTCGTGCGATGTCGATTTCGGGTCCAGCGGCTCTCCGATCTTCAGCTTCGAGGGGGGCACCGCGCGGATCGTGTCGGTGGTGTCGGCCAAGGCCCTGATGAACGACCGTCCTGTTGCCCTTGGCACCGAACTGTCGCGCCCGCTTGCCGATTTGCAAAAGGCATTGGAAAATGACGCCGGGCATTTCCTGCGCGCGCGGCCCGGCGCGCTGAACGGCCCGCGCAAGACGCAGCCGGGCGGCGCGAAATTCGTCAGGCCATAAGATGGGCGCGGTACGCCATATCCTGTGCGCGGCGCTGGTGCTGGCCGCGGGTTGGGCCCAGGCACAATCGACCGGGCTTGACCGGCTGTCCCAGCGCGGCGAAGTGCTGGGATGGGAGGCCGTGGGCCGCGTCGACTTGGGCGCGGGCATGTGCACCGGCGTTCTGATCTCGCCTGACCTTGTTCTGACAGCCGCGCATTGCGTCTTTGACCGCGCAACCGGGGCGGTGCTCGACCCGGGCATGATAACCTTTCGTGCCGGGTTTCGCGACGGTGTGTCGGTGGCGCAATCCGGTGTTCTGCGCGTTGTGGCGCATAACGGGTTCGATCCGAATGGCGCCGACAAGATGCGCAATATCCGCTTTGACGCGGCATTGCTGCAATTGTCGCGCACGATACCCGCCATGACGGCGGCGCCGTTTGCAATTCACGACGGCGGGGTGCGCGGGGGCACGGTCAGCGTCGTGTCCTATGGCCGGGACCGTGCAGACGCGCCTTCGTGGCAGCGCGCCTGCACACTGCTGCAACGGGCACAGGGGGTCATGGCCTTTGATTGCGACGTGACATTCGGTTCATCGGGGGCGCCGGTTTTCGTGAAAGAGGGCAACCGGGCGCGTATCCTGTCGCTCGTTTCGGCCGGAGTGGTCGAAGGCGCGGAAAAACGATCCTTCGGCATGGAGCTGGGGCCGGTCGTGGCCGATCTCAAGCAACAGTTGCGCAGCTTGCCCAGCCGCAGCCTGACCGGCACGACCAGCGATGGCGCGCGCCGGATAACCGTCGGCGCCGGGCGCGGCGGAACGGGGGCGAAATTCGTTCGGCCGGGCGGCTAGGCCGGTGCGCGCCGGGTCTTGAAACCCTGCACCCGCTTTCCCACATCAGGCATGTCCGGGTCGCCGTCAACGGGGCCCGGCATCAACGGGCCTGTCCCTCGGGAAGGCCAGCACTGATCGGTATCGCTCAGAAGGAGGATAACCCAATGCGAAGTTTTGATCTTGCACCGCTTTATCGTGCGACTGTCGGGTTCGACCAGATCGCAGACATGATGGACCGCGTCTTTGCCAACGACGTGAGCCAATCCAGTTACCCACCCTACAATATCGAAAAGACCGACGAAAACGCCTATCGCATCTCGATCGCGGTGGCCGGCTTTGCCGCCGACGACCTGGGCGTTGAAGTCAAGGAAAACGCGCTGATCGTCACCGCCCGCAAGGCCGAGGACGAGACCGAGCGCACCTACCTTCACCGGGGCATCGCCACCCGCGCGTTCGAGCGCCGGTTCCACCTGGCCGACCACGTGCGCGTGACAGGTGCCACCCATGCTGACGGTATGCTGCATATCGAGCTTGAGCGCGAAATTCCCGAGGCGCTGAAACCGCGGCGTATCGCGATTGCCAGCGCCGATGGCACCGCGCAACAGCACAACATGCTGGATGCCGAAACCGTCAACTGATCATCCTCGCGTCCCTACAGGGATGATCATGAACGCCCCGGCAGCCCGTGCCGGGGCGTTTCTCGTTCGTGCGGTTGCCCGCGCGTGCCGGATCAGACCGCCATGCAGACGTATTTCATTTCCATGAATTCCTCGATTCCGTGGTGGCTGCCCTCGCGGCCCAGGCCCGATTGCTTGACCCCGCCAAAGGGGGCGACCTCGGTCGAGATGATCCCGGTATTCACGCCCACGATGCCATATTCCAGCTCTTCGGCCACCTTGTAGACGCGGCTCAGATCCTTGGCGTAGAAATAGCTGGCCAGGCCAAAGATCGTGTCATTTGCCATTTCGATCACGTCGTCCACATCCTCGAACTTGAAAAGCGGCGCGAGCGGGCCAAAGGTTTCGTCCTTGGAAAACAGCATGTCCTGCGTGGCGCCGGTAACGATGGTTGGCGGCAGGAAGTTGCCCGGCCCCTGCATCGGCTCGCCGCCACCCAGCAGGACCGTCGCGCCCTTGGCGGTGGCGTCGGCCACATGTTCCTGCACCTTGGTAATGGCATCGGTATTGATCAGAGGGCCCAGGTCTGTGCCTTCGTCCAGCCCGTCGCCCACTTTCATCTGGCTGACGCGATCGGCCAGCTTCCGGGCAAAGGCGTCATAGACGCCAGCCTGTACGTAAATGCGGTTCGCACAGACGCAGGTTTGCCCGTTGTTGCGGAACTTGCACATTATTGCGCCTTCCACGGCGGCATCCAGGTCGGCGTCATCAAACACGATGAACGGCGCATTGCCGCCCAGCTCCATGCTGCATTTCATCACCTGGTCGGCGGCCTGGCGCAGCAGGATCCGGCCCACCTCGGTCGAGCCGGTGAAAGTCAGCTTGCGCACCTTCGGGTTTTCGCAGAACTCCTTGCCGATTTCGCTGCTGCGCGACGAGGTGACGATGTTGAACACGCCCGCCGGAATACCCGCGCGTTCGGCCAGCACGCCCATCGCCGTGGCCGACAAGGGCGTTTCCGCCGCCGGACGCCCGACAAAGCTGCAGCCCGCCGCCAGCGCCGGCCCGGCCTTGCGGGTGATCATCGCGTTGGGAAAGTTCCAGGGCGTGATGCTTGCTGCGACACCGATTGGCTGTTTCATCACCATGATACGCTTGTCGCGCTGGTGGCCGGGGATGGTTTCCCCATAGATGCGCTTGGCCTCTTCGCCGAAAAACTCGATGAAGGACGCGCCATAGACGATCTCGCCCCTGGCCTCGGCATGGGGTTTGCCCTGCTCGGCGGTCAGGATGGTGGCCAGGTCGTCGGCGTTTTCCATCATCAGGTCGAACCACTTGCGCAGCACCGCGGCGCGTTCCTTGCCGGTCCAGGCGGCCCAGTCCTTTTGCGCGGCGTGCGCGGCGTCGATCACGCTTGAAACCTGTTCGCGGCTCAGGTCGGCAACCTGCGCGATCACGTCACCGCGGGCGGGGTTCGTCACGTCAAAGGTCGCGCCGCCCTCGCCTTCCATCCATGTGCCGTTGCCATAGGCGCGGGGCGCCAGCAGGCCGGGATCTTTCAGCAGCGATTTCAGGTCGGTTTCGGTCTTGGGCATGATATCCCCTCCTCGGAAAATGGGTCCGGGACAGGCAAAGCACTCTGCGTTAGTCTTGTCCAGACAAAGCGGCCGAATTTGTTGCCATGTTAAGGAGAGCAGGATGGAACTCGATGATGCCTACGCCAATGCGGCCCATATTCCCGGGTCGGATGCCTACCCTGACCGATGGGCGCGGCAGGCGGCCGCGTTTCGCGAGGGCGTGATCGAACAGGGCCTGGCCGAGCTGGACGTGGACTATGGCGACACTCCGCGGCAGAGGTTTGACCTGTTCCTCCCGCGTGAGACGCCAAAGGGGCTTTTTGCCTTCGTGCACGGGGGCTATTGGCTACGCTTTGACAAATCGGTCTGGTCGCACCTGGCGGGCGGCATGTTGCATAACGGCTGGGCGGTGGCGATGCCGTCCTACGACCTGGCGCCGCAGGTGGAAATCGCGCGGATCACCTGGCAAATCGCGCGGTTCTGCGAAGTGGCGGGCCAGATGGTGGCAGGGCCGATCCGGCTCGCGGGCCATTCTGCAGGCGGGCACCTGGTCGCGCGCATGGCCGTGCCCGGCGTGTTGCCGCGCCGATTGGCCGAGCGCCTGGCCCACGTCATGCCCATCTCGCCGGTGGCCGACCTGCGGCCCATGCTGAAAACCTCGATGAACGCGCAATTCCGTCTCGACGAGGCCGGTGCCGCCGCCGAAAGCCCGGTTCTGCAACGGCCGGTCAAGGGGCTGCCGGTCACGGTCTGGGTCGGCGGGGACGAGCGCCCCGCCTTCCTCGATCAGGCGCAATGGCTGGCCGATGCCTGGGGCTGCGATCATGTGGTTGACCCGGGCAAGCACCATTTCGACGTGATAGACGCGCTGGCCGATGCCGATAGCAAGATGGTGCAAACCCTTCTGACGTGACCGTTCAGCCGAAGCGGTCGCCCCATGAGGGCTGCGTGTCATTCGGGGTTGCGCTGGCATGATAAACGGCGCGGGCAATCGCGCGCGCCATGCAGGTGGCCGCCGCGTGGCCCAGCGTCAGCGTGTCGGCCAAGGGGCTTTGCAGCGCGCGCGCGCCGGTCGAGACCGCAAAGATCAGGTCACCATCCATCGGCGTATGGGCGGGCACCAGCGCGCGGGCATATCCATCCTGCGCCGCCGTCGCCAACCGCGTGCACTGTGCCTTGTCCAGCGCCGCGTCCGTTGCCACGATGCCGATGGTGGTATTGGCATGGGCTGCCAGTTTCGTCCTGGGCACATGCGTGTCCGGATACTCGGCCGCCACGCCGCGCGCGCCGAACTCGTCATCCATCTCGAACGGGGCGGCCCAGAAATGCGGGCCATCGCCCACCGTGGCCGAGCCGAGGGCGTTGACCACCACCAGCGCGCCGACCGTGTGCCCGGATGGCAACGTGACCGAGGCCGAGCCCAACCCGCCTTTCAGCGTCGCGGTCGTGCCGCCCGTGCCCGCGCCGCTGCTGCCCAGGTCGAACTTGTCGCTCACGGCGGCCAGCGCCTGCGCACCCAAAAGCGGATAGGGGTTTTCAGCCCAGGCCTTGTCGCCGCCATTGTTCAGGTCAAAGATGATCGCACCGGGCACGATGGGCACGTTCTGGCCCCCCACCGCAAAGCCGCGCCCCTGCGCGCGCAGGGCGTTGGCCACGCCCGAACAGGCATCCAGCCCCAGGGCCGAGCCGCCCGAAAGCACTAGCGCATCCACCTGCGCCACGGTCTTGTCGGGGGCGAGCAGTTCGGTCTCGCGGCTGCCGGGGGCACCGCCCATCACGCTGACACCACATGTAAAGGGCGCATCGGCCGTCAGAACCGTCACCCCCGTGTTTATGGCAAGATCCTGCGCGTTGCCCACGCGCAGGCCCGCGACATCGGTGATCAGGTTGCGCTTGCCCGGTGTGTTCATGCTCTGCCTCCTTGGATTCGCGGGCACATTGCCAGATCGTGCGCGATAGGCAAGCGCCGCCCCCCCCCCGCATAGCGGCTTTCATTCCAGCCCCCGCTTTGCGACACTCGGCGCGATGGCGCATGGAATGGCACGACAGGAATTGCACACCGGGGCCATCCGGCAAGGGATCGCATGAAAGGCGCATGTATGAGACTGCTCTGGATGTTGTTCATCGGCCTGTGCATCACCGGCGCGGTGGTGCTCAGCCTTGGTGACCTGGCTGGCCTTGATGCCTGGGCATGGTTCGACAGCTTAGGCCTGGGCGCTGTGCCCAAGGGCCTGTGGCTGATCCTGTTCTGTGCAATCGGTGGCGCGGCCTACTTGATGGACAGGAAACGCGATGACCAGGCCGGTGCTGCGCCGGAACGCGAGAAGGGCGAAAACCCGGAAAACCCGGGTGACCGATTTTCTTGAGCGCGATTATCAGGTAGACAAACCTGCACATGCGCGGCCTGCCTGGGCACGGCGCAAGGACAAAGCGGGCCTTGACCTTGCAAGGCGCGGCAACCCCGCGCCCGGTTTGGCGGTTTGCGAAAAAGGGGGCGCTGACGATGTTGGCACTGGCACGGCTTTTGATTATCGGTTTTGTTGTCCTGACGGTGATCTACCTCTCGCTGTCGCTTTATTCACGCAGCGTGCGACGGGGCAAGCTGGAACGCGAATGGGATGAAGAGATCCACACCGGCGACCGTGATGCCTTCATAGAAGAGGGCATGCGCGCCTATGACGGATCGCTGCGCAAGAAACTGATCCTGGGCGTCTATGTCTTGCCCCTGGTCACCGTGACGATCATCATCTACCTGACGAATTTCCACTAAGCGGGGCCGCATAATGTTTTATGTCAAATGGGCGTTTGTGATCACCTTCTGGGTGCTGGTCGTGGCGTTCTTTCACTACACGCTGCCGCAGCATGACGTGGCGCGCATCGCAGACACGTATGAAAAGCGGATAGATTTCGGCGAAAACTCGATCTTCTGGACCAACCAGGGCACCGGCGATGCCGAAGGCACGGTGAACCGTGACGTGTTCTTCATCCAGGCATTCCGCACCGACGATCGCCCGATGATCTACCGCAACGAGGATACCGGCTGGGGCTGGCCGCCCTATTTCAAGTTCGACACGGCGAACTTGCAGGCCGAGGCGAACAACCTGCGCTCAACCCCGAACGACCCGCAATGGGCGGTGATCACGCATTACGGCTGGCGCAACGAATTCCTGTCGATCTATCCCAACGCCATCAGCGTGCGCGCGGTAGACGGGCCCGACGTGCGGATCATCCCTTGGCTGAACATCGTGATCCTCACGATCGTCGCCGCGGTGAGCTGGGCCATCTGGGTGCGCTGGCGCCGTTTCCGCGCGGCGCGGATCGACCCGATGCTCGAAGATATCGGCGAAGGTTTCGACGCGGCCGGCGACAGTTTCTCCGACACGCGGGGCCGGTTTCGCCGCTGGCGCGACAGCTGGAAACGCAAGTAGCCCGAATGGGCCCGCCTGCGCCGCGCCCGGCAGGCGGTCACCATGCCCGGCAAGAAGGGCCTTGTTTTCCTCTTGCCGGAAATACCCCGGGGTTTGGGGCAGCGCCCCAAGGCCTGCGCGGCCCGAGCGCATGACACCCTGTCGCGCCGCAGGCGCGGCCGCTGGTTCAGCGCTTGCCGTAATAAAGCCCCACGACATGCTCGGCCTCGGCAAAGAACAGCCAGCGCGCGGCAAGGATGCCCAGGATATGCGTCAGCATCGCGAGCAACCCCAACCAGTGAGTGAAGGGCAGCAAAAGCAGCAGGATCGGCAGGCCATAGCCCAGGATCAGCGCCAATACGCGCAGGCGGCGGCTGTGTTTGCGGCCCACCACGTGGACCATTTCGCGCAACAGGTAGTTGGTGCCGGTATGGGGTGGCTCAAAGGCCCGCGCCGCACCCGATGACAGCCCCGTGGCGCTGGCCATTGTCGTGCCCGATCGGGCCAGCGCGCCGTCGCCCTGCATCCACACCAGCACCTGCACCGCCGCGGCCAGCGCCAGCAGTGGCGCGGCCAGGCTGACCTCCCCGGCCAGAAGGGCGCCGCCGCCGGCCGACAGGGTCAGGAAATGCAGCGGGGTCAGCCCCGTGTTCCAGCGCGGCACGGCCTTGATCGAGGTGTAGATCATCGCCGTGCAATAGACCGTCGCCACCGACAATGCCGCGCCCAGCCAGCCCAGCGGTTGCCAGCTGGCGTCAAAGAATACCCGCCCGATCGCATAAAGGCCCATCACCGACAGGGTGGCCAGGCTGGTCCACGCTTCGCGGCTCAGCCAGCTTGTGCGCCACTGGGTGAACGCCTTGAGCGCGCGTTCGGGGTGGCCCAGGTGAAAGGTCGAGGCAACGAGCCCGCCCCCCGCCAGCGCAAACCCGATCGCGAAAAAGGCAAATGCCACCCAGCCGGTCGCGCCCGGCATGCCGAGGCCGAGAAAGGCCAGCAAGCCAAAGCCAAGCCCGGACAGCGTGGTGAACAGGATGATAGAGGGGGCAGGGTGCATCGGCGTTACTCCTTGCCGCCAGGCATTTGATCGAGCGCGCGGTCGAGCCAGCCCAGAAAGCCGCGCGGCTCTTGCGCGACGGGCTCCAGGTAGGGCGCCAGCACATCGACCTGGTCCAGCTGGTCGCGGGGGCGGGGCGGCAGGTACTTGTTGACCGGGGCGGTGCCCTGCTCGGGCATCAGGTCCATCCCACCGCGCGCGGCCACCAATTGGCTTACCTCGCTGTCCGGGTCGCCAAGATCGCCGAAATGCCGTGCGCCGGCGGGGCAGGTGCGCACGCAGACGGGCTCGCGGTCTTCCTCCGGCAGGTTCTCGTTATAGATCCGGTCGACGCATAGCGTGCATTTCTTCATCACCTTTTCAACCGCGTCCATTTCGCGTGCGCCGTAGGGGCAGGCCCAGGCGCAAAGTCCGCAGCCGATACAGTCGGATTCGTTGACCAGAACGATACCGTCCTCGACGCGCTTGTAGCTGGCGCCGGTCGGGCAGACGGTGACGCAGGGGGCGTTGTCGCAATGCAGGCAGGATTTCGGGAAATGCACAAGCTGCGCCGCGCCGTCCTCGGGCTGCACTTCGTAGCTGTGAACGCGGTTCAGGAACGTCCCCGACGGGTCGGCGCCATACGGGTCCGTATCGGATAGCGGCGCGCCGTAATTCTCGGTGTTCCAGCCCTTGCAGGAAATCACGCAGGCATGGCAGCCGACACAGGTATCAAGGTCGATGACCAGGCCCAGCTTGCGGTCTGTCGCGGTAGGAAGCTCGGTCATGCAAGACGGTCCTTCTGTTGCTGCGTGATCTGTCCGACCTGCTGTTCGGCATCCCTGTCCCAGGTCGCGACGAACCAGATGAAACTGCCCGCCACGGCAAGGAAAAAGCAGGCGATGGCCGCCAGGGTCAACTTCATGGCCCGTGTCATTTGCCCACCTTCCATGCCAGCGTTTCAGGGCCCTGGCCCACCGGCGACTTGATCGGCGGATAGGCCGGTTGCGCCTGGTCCGGGGCAGGAACCTTTTCGATCTTGACGCGCAGATCGAACCATGCGGCCTGGCCGGTGACGGGGTCGCTGTTCGACCAGCGCATCCCGTCGCCGCGCGCGGGCAACAATTCGTGGATCAGGTGGTTCAGCAAAAAGCCCTTGCGCGCCTCGGGGGCGTTTTCATCCAGCGCCCAGGCGCCCTTGCGCTTGCCGATGGCATTCCACGTCCAGACCGTGTTTTCGTTCAGCGCGGCCATATGCGCCACCGGCACCGTGATCGTGCCATGCACCGAGCTGACCTGCGCCCAGTCGCCATCTTCGAAACCATGCGCCTGCCAAAGTTTCGTGGGCAGATACAGCGGATTGACCCCGTGCAATTGCCGCAGCCACGCGTTCTGCGTGCCCCAGCTGTGATACATCGCCATCGGTCGCTGCGTAAGCGCGTGAACCGGGTATTCCACCGGGTCGGCATGGCCGTCCTCGAAGGGCGGATACCAGATGGGCAGCGGGTCGAGCGTGGTCTTGATCTGCTCGCGCAGGTGATCGGGCGGCTGGCGGTCGCCATGTCCCTCGGCCGCCAGTTGGAACCGGCGCAAGGGCTCGACATATAGCTGGAAAAGGTAAGGTTGCGGGCTGTCGTAAAGGCCCAGCTCGACCGCCCAATCCTGGTAGGCCGCGTTCCAGGGTTTGTAATAGGCGGCATCTTCGGGAATATGCCCGACCCAAAACCCGCCATTGTCGATATAGCGTTGCATCTGGTCGGGGTTCGGGGCGCCGCGCCCGTCACCGCCCGTGCGCCACCCCGCGAGCGGTCCGATGCCGGGTTTGCGTTCGTGGTTGACGATGTAATCGGCATAATCGGCGTATTTCGGCGCGCCGTCGTCATCCACCATTCCCGGCAGGCCCATCCGCGCGCCCAGGTCCAGAAGTGCCGACTGGAACCCGCGCACATCGCGGTCGGGCGCGACCACCGGCCAGCGGATCGCGTCGGCGGCGGCGTCGGCCTCGCAGATCGGACGGTCAAGCAGGCTGATGCAATCGTGCCGCTCAAGATAGGTGGTGTCGGGCAGAACCAGGTCGGCATAGGCGACCATTTCGGAACTATACGCATCCGAATAGATGAGGTGCGGAATAACGTAATCGCCGTTCTCATCGGTGTCGGTCAGCATTTTCATCACGCCGCCCGTGTTCATCGACGAATTCCACGACACGTTGGCCATGTACATGAACAGCGTGTCTATCTTGTACGGGTCGCCCGCATGGGCATTGGAAATCACCATGTGCATCAACCCGTGGGCCGACATCGGGTTTTCCCAGGTATAAGCCTTGTCGATCCGCGCGGCGGTGCCGTCATCCTTCAGGCACAAATCGTCGGGCCCCTGGACATAGCCCAGGTGCGGGCCATCCAGCGGCGCGCCGGGCGTGACGCCACAATGGGGTTTCGGATGCGCAGTGGCGGGTTTGGGGTAGGGCGGCTTGAACCGCATGCCCCCCGGCGTTTCGACCGCCCCGATCAGGATTTGCAGCACATGCAGCGCGCGCGCCGTCTGAAACCCGTTGGAATGGGCGCTGATGCCGCGCATGGCATGAAAGCTGACAGGCCGGCCCGTCATCGTCTTGTGTGTCTCGCCGCGGAAATCCGTCCACTCGCGGTCAAGCGTGACCGCCTCGTCAAAGGCGACGCGGGCAATCTCGTGGGCCAGCGCGCGGATCTTTTGGGGCTTGATGCCGGTTTCCTCGGCCACGGCCTCGGGGGCGTAACGCTCGTCAAGGTAGCGCTCGGCCAGCAGGTGAAACACCGGGCGGTGGGTCACGCCGGCGTGGCGATGGGTGCCGGCAAGGTCGGGCCGCACGCCGGGCTGGTCAAAGGGCGTCGGTTGCCCGGTTCCGCGGTCGATCACCAGTTCGCGCCCCTGCTCGTCGCGCAGGAACAGCCCGTATTCGTCCGACCGTGGATCGCTGTTCATCAGCACGGGCGCGTTGGTATAGCGCGCAAGGTAATCGAGGTCGATCTTGCCCGCCTTGAGCAGCTCGTGCACGAGCGACAGGATCAGCAGCCCATCGGTCCCCGGCGTGATGCCCAGCCAATCGTCCGCCACGGCGTTATAGCCGGTGCGAATGGGGTTCACCCCCACCACCCGCGCGCCGCGGGCCTTGATCTTGCCGATACCCATCTTGATGGGGTTGCTGTCATGGTCCTCGGCCACGCCGAACAGGATGAACAATTTGGTGTGGTCCCAGTCGGGCTGGCCGAACTCCCAGAATGCGCCGCCCATCGTGTAGATGCCCGCCGCCGCCATGTTGACGCTGCAAAAGCCGCCATGCGCGGCGAAATTCGGCGTGCCGAATTGCTGCGCCCACCAGCCGGTGAAGGATTGCGACTGGTCGCGGCCCGTGAAAAAGGCCAGCTTTTCCGGGGCGTTGTCGCGCAGCGGCTTCAGCCAGCCCGTCGCCATCTCCAACGCTTCGTCCCACGAGATTTCCTCGAACTCGCCCGAGCCGCGCGGCCCCACGCGTTTCAGCGGCGCGCGCAGACGCGAGGGCGCGTTGACCTGCATGATTCCCGCGCTGCCCTTGGCACACAGAACGCCGCGATTCACCGGGTGGTCGCGGTTGCCCTCGATATAGGCAACCTTGCCATCCTTCATGTGCACATTGATGCCGCAACGGCAGGCGCACATGTAGCAGGTGGTCCGGCGCACCTCGTCCGATACCTTTGGCGAGGTATCAAGTTTGGGCTGGTTCATGATGTTCTCCCTGTTCCCCGGCACTATCGCGTCACATGACCTGGCGAACAAGCCCGAGTGCTGCCAAAACCACCAGGAGGGTCAGGCAGACGGGCCGGTAATGCTGTTCGGTCTCGGGTGTGAAATAATGCCGCCCCAGCGCCAGACCGGCCACGAACGGCACCAGCAGCACGCCGTAGCGCAGCGTTGCCTGTGTCGTCAGGATGCCCAGCACGACCTGCCAGAAAAACGTGATCGTCCCGCCGATGGTGATGATCACGATCATCGTGCCGCGCATGCTGCGGGGCGGCAGGTTGCGCGCCATGATGTATAGCGCATGCACCAGCCCGCCGATCGAGGCCAGCCCGTTTACCACGCCGGCCAGCAGGCCCACCGCCGCCGCGCCCGCGCGGCCCCGGCCAATCGGCAACGGGATTCGCAGCAGTTGCATCGTGGCCAGCACCGCCACCAGCGCCAGCGCGATCATGCGTGAAACATCCGGGTCCAGCGTCTTTGTCAGCGCCAGCCCCAGCGGCACGCCCACAAGGCCCATGCCCACCAGCGTCAGGGCCAGCGGCTTGTCGGCATCGCCAAACCCGCCCCGCATCAGCAACGCCGAGGCCGTCAGCTCCAGCAGCAGGCAGATCGGAATAAGGTCGATCGGCGCGATCCAGACGGTCGCCAACGCCATGATCGTGGCCGAGGCGGCAAAGCCCGTGAACCCGCGTACCATGCCGGCAAGAAACACGACCACCACCAACCAGGTCAGCAACCCGCTTGAAAGATCAAGCTGCGCCATCATCGCGCAATGCCCCGCCGTTCCAGCCGCGTGCTCCGGGCCACCCAAACCCTGGGAGCCTGGCCATTGACGCTGGAAACGGCGAAAACGCGCGTTTCTTTCAAGGAAACGCGCGCAAACTCCATCCTGATGGAGTTTGCCCCCCTCAAACCGTTTGCGGGCGCATGTCGGCGGGGTCGATGCCCGCCACTTCAACCGGCTTGGTCATCGCGTCGCGGCGGAACGGCTCGCCCAGTTCCTGGTTGATCAACGCTTCTATCAACGTGGTCTTGCCATGGTTCATCTGGTTGTCGATGGCCTTTGACAATGCCGCCTGCAGCTCGTCCATCGTGCGCGCCTGCACGCCTTGCAGGCCGCAGGCCGTGGCGATTCCGGCATAGCTCACGGTGTCGTCCAACTCGGTGCCCACGAAATTGTCGTCATACCACAAGGTCGAGTTCCGCTTTTCCGCGCCCCACTGGTAGTTGCGGAACACGACCATCGTGATCGCGGGCCATTCGGGGCGGCCGATGGCCGTCAGCTCGGTCACCGCGATGCCAAAGGCGCCGTCGCCCGCAAAGCCCACCACCGGCACGTCGGGGCAGCCGATCTTGGCGCCGACGATCGACGGCAGGCCATAGCCGCAGGGGCCGAACAGGCCGGGCGCCAGGTATTTCCGGCCCTCCTCGAAGGCGGGGTAGGCGTTGCCGATGGCGCAGTTGTTGCCGATGTCGCTGGAAATGATCGCTTCGCGCGGCAGCGCCGACTGTATCGCCCGCCACGCCATGCGGGGGCTCATCCAGTCCGGTTTCGCATCTCGGGCGCGCTGGTTCCAGGTGGTGCCGGGGTCGTCTTCTTCGTGGTCCATGCTGGCCAGTTGCTGCGCCCAGGCCGATTTCGTCTTGCCGATCAGCGCCAGCCTGTCGCGTTTCGCGGCGTCGTCGGCCTCGGGCAGCCTGGCGTTCAGCGCCTCGGCCACCTTCTTGGCGTCACCCACGATACCCACGCCAACCTTTTTCGTCAGGCCGATACGGTCGGGGTTGATATCGACCTGGATGATCTCGGCCTTCTTGGGCCAATAGTCGATGCCATAGCCCGGCAAGGTCGAAAACGGGTTGAGCCGGGTGCCAAGGCACAGCACGACATCGGCCTGCGCGATCAGTTCCATCCCAGCCTTCGACCCGTTATACCCCAGCGGCCCGGCAAATTGCGGGTGGCTGCCGGGAAAGGCGTCGTTGTGCTGGTAGCCCACGCAAACCGGCGCGCCCAGTTTCTCGGCCAGTTCGATGGTGGCGGGGATCGCGCCGCCCAGTACCACGCCCGCGCCGTTCAGGATCACCGGGAATTTCGCTCCCTCCAGCAGCGCGGCCGCTTTTTCGAGCGCCGTTTCACCGCCCGCGGGCCGCTCGAATTCGACGATCTCGGGCAGGTCGATATCGATCACCCTGGTCCAGAAATCGCGCGGCATGTTGATTTGCGCGGGCGCGCTGGCGCGGCGGGCATTGAGAATCACGCGGTTGAGCACCTCGGCCACGCGCGACGGGTCGCGCACCTCTTCCTGGTAGGCGACCATGTCCTCGAACAGTTTCATCTGTTCGACCTCCTGGAACCCGCCCTGGCCGATGGTCTTGTTGGCGGCCTGCGGTGTGACCAGCAAAAGCGGCGTGTGGTTCCAGTAGGCGGTTTTCACGGCGGTCACGAAATTGGTGATGCCGGGGCCGTTCTGGGCGATCATCATGCTCATCTTGCCAGATGCGCGGGTATAGCCATCGGCCATCATCCCGCCCGAGCCTTCATGCGCGCAATCCCAGAAGGTGATGCCGGCGCGTGGGAAGAGATCGGAAATGGGCATGAAGGCCGAGCCGATGATGCCGAACGCATGTTCGATCCCATGCATCTGCAACACTTTCACAAAGGCTTCTTCGGTGGTCATCTTCATCGGCTGGTCTCCGGCTGGGGTCGTGGGATTCGGGCACTGCGCCCGGCTGGCGCACAGGGTAACGGCTGGCGGGGGGTGTGATAGGGCCAGATGGTGTGGCGGGATATGGCCAGATCGGGCGGGCGCCGGTACTGGCATGGCCTATCTTATGGCTGCGGCAATTCGTGCCACGCCCTCGGGGATGCGCGCCGCGGGAATCGAGGAATAGGCCAGCCGGTAAAAGTTGCGCGGCGGGTCATCCCTGGCAAAAAAGGGCTGCCCCGGTTCGATCAGCACATCATTGTCACGCAACCTTGCGGCCAGCCGGGCGGTGTCCACCCCGTCGGGCGCCTCCATCCAGAAGCTAGATCCGCCATGCGCGCCGCGCCCGGCGATAGACAGGCCATGCTCGGCCATCGCCGCCTCCATCACGCGGCGGCGTTCGGCATAGGCGTGGGCGGTGCGCCGGATCAGCGCGTCGTAATGGCCCAGCGACAGGAAATAGGCCGCCGCGCGCTGCATCAGCCCCGGCGGATGGCGCAGCACGCTTGCGCGCAGGGCGCGTGCTTCGCGGATGAACGGGGCCGACCCCACAAGATAACCCAGCCGCAACCCCGGAAACAGCGACTTGGAAAAGCTGCCGACATAGATCACGCGCCCGTCGCGATCCAGCGACTTGAGCGCGGGCGAAGGTTTGCGCAGAAAGGCCATCTCGAACTCGTAGTCATCCTCGACGATCAGCGCGTCCATCGCGCGGGCACGTTCCAGCAATGCGTGGCGGCGGGCCAGCGGCATGGTTGCCGACGTGGGCGACTGGTGCGAGGGCGTGGTGAAAATCACGTCGGTGCCGTCGGGGACGCGGTCGGGCGGCAACCCGTCCGCATCGACCGGCACCGGCGACATGTGACAACGTGACTGCATCAGCACATCGCGCAGGGCGGGGTAACAGGGGTCTTCGACCGCGGCGCGCCGGCGCTGCGTCAGCAGCACCTGGGCCGCCAGCCACAGCGCGTTCTGCGCGCCCATCGTTACAAGAATCTGTGCAGGTTCCGCGATGATGCCGCGCCGGGGCAAGGTGTGGCGGGCGATGAACTCGACCAGTTTCGGATCGTCCTGGTCATACTGGTCTGCCGTCAGGGCGGCGAAATCCTTTTGCCCCAGCGCCTGCACCGCGCAAAGACGCCAGTTGGCGTGATCGAACAGCGTGGAATCCGTCTGCCCATAGATGAACGGATAGCGGTAGCGCGCCCAGTCCTGCGGTTTTTCCGGGGCTGCCCCGCCGGTAAACCGCTGGCCGATGGCGCGCACCCAGTCAACACGATCCTCGACCACCATTGACTGGGTGGGGGGCAGTGGCTCGGGCGCGTTCTCCGACACGTAATAGCCCGAACGCCCCCGCGCGGTCAGGTAGTCCGAGGCGACAAGCTCGGTATAGGCCAGGGTAACGGTGATCCGGCTCACGCCCAGGTGGGCGGCCAGCTTGCGGCTTGACGGCAGCTTTTCGCCGCGCCGGAACCGGCCCGACAGGATGCCTTGCGCGATCATCTGCTGGATGCGCGATTGCAGCGTCGCGTCGCTGCGCGGATCAAGAAAGAAATTTTCCACCGAGATCGCCATGCGTGGCACGCTAACTGGATATATTCGTGCGGTAAACTGGCATTATAACACGGTGCGCGGTTTGTGCCGGAAAACGCGCGGTTTCTGCATATTTACGAGTTGTATAAATATATGGTTGCTGATCAGGTGGCCCTTTCCCACACTGGCACTGCCACCAACCCCGAGGGACACATGATCGCCGTCATATTCGAAGTACACCCCGCCGAAAACCAGCTCGACCCATACCTGGACATGGCCGCCAAGATGCGGCCCCTGGCAGAGAGCATCCCGGGCTTCATCAGCGTCGAAAGGTTCGAAAGCCTGACCACGCCCGGCAAGTTGCTGTCACTATCCTTTTGGGAAGACGAGGCAGCGCTTGAGGCATGGCGCAACCTGCCGCAGCACCGCGGCGCACAGCAGGCCGGGCGCGACGTGATGTTCGCGGGCTACCGCCTGCGCGTGGCCGGTGTCATCCGAGATTACGGGATGGAAGAGCGGGCACAGGCCCCCGCAGACAGCCGCGAAGCGCATGGTGTGTAGATCTGTTTGAAAACAGTTGGTTGAGGTCGCGCAAGAAAAAGCCCGCCGTGCAGTGGCACGGCGGGCAGGATGGCTGGAAGAGGTAAAGTCTCAGCCGAAAACGCGGGTCAGCGCCGTGTCAGTCGCGGCGATGATTTCGTCGATATGGTCCTTGGTGGCGATCAGCGCCGGGCTGTAGCACAGCGTGTTGTTCTTGCCGGGGATCGAGCGGTTTGTCACGCCGATGATCACCGCCTGGGCGTTGCATTCGGCCACCACCTTTTGCGCCAGCTTTTCATCCACCGGCTCTTTCGTGTCACGGTCGGCCACCAGTTCGGCGCCCAAGAACAGGCCCTTGCCGCGCACGTCACCGACCACTTTGTGCTTTTCCTTCAGCACGTTAAGCTGGTCCAGCATGTAGTCGCCCATCGCTGTGGTGTTTTCCAAAAGGCCCTCGTCCTCGATGATGCGCATGTTTTCCAGCGCCGCGGCGGGCCCGGCCGTGCAGCCGCCAAAGGTGGATATGTCACGGAAGTAATCCATCGGGTCGGCAGCGTCGTCCTTGAACATTTCGAACACCGCCTCGGTGGTGACGCAGCACGCGATGGCGGCATAGCCACTGGCAACGCCCTTGGCCATGGTCACCAGGTCGGGCTGAACCCCGTAATGCTGATAGCCGAACCATTCCGTGCCGGTCCGGCCCACGCCGCACACCACCTCGTCGATATGCAGAAGGATGTCGTATTTGCGGCAAATCTCCTGCACCTTCTGCCAATACCCTTCGGGCGGAGTGATGACACCGCCGCCGGCGGTCACCGGCTCAAGGCACAGTCCGCCCACGGTGTCTGGGCCTTCGCGCAGAATGACCTGTTCGATCTGCTCGGCCGCCCATTCGCCATAGTTCTCGTCGGGGGCGCCATCCTGTTCATGCTTGCGATATTCCATGCAATGCGGCACGCGAATGAAATCGGGCGAGAAGGGGCCGTATTGTTCGTTCCGCTCGTCCTGGCCGCCCGCGCTCATCGCGCCGATGGTCGAGCCGTGGTAATCGCGGTCGCGATACAGGATCTTGCGCTTTTTCCCGCCATACCGCTTATGCGCGATCTGGCGGATCATCTTGAACGCCTTCTCGTTCGCCTCTGAGCCCGAGTTGGTGTAGTACACGCGGCTCATGCCCGGCATCTTTGCAATCAGTCGCTCGGAAAAAAGCGCCCCGGGGATCGAGCCGGTCGAGCCCGCGAAATAGTTCATCTTGATCAGCTGGTCGCGCACGGCATCGGCAATTGATTCGCGGCCATAGCCGACGTTCACAGTCCAGACGCCACCCGAAACGGCATCGAGATGTTTCTTGCCGTGTTGGTCCCAGACATGGATGCCCTTGCCCTCGACGATCACGCGCGGTGCGCCTGTCTCGAACGGTTTGTGCTGGGTCAGGTGGTGCCAGACATGGGCGCGATCCATGTCGACGATTTTCGAAAGGTCGTTGTCAAAGGTTCCGTCCATTTGGCGCTCCGGCAATATCAGAAGGGTGGTCGCGCGCCATCCGCGCGTTTTCGGCTTTATCGTATCACATCTTGCCCGGACAGATAAAAATAGGTCCAGATTGCCCTGTCGCATGAAGCCAGTTCTGTTTGTCTACGCATGTTCTGGCCCCTGGATGCCCATGCCGCTAGGGTGCGTGCATGACAGATGATCGCGCTTTGCTGACACGCCTTTTCGAGGCAGCCGTGGCCGCGGCCGACCCGGCCCGCGCGTTGCGCCCCCATCTTCCCCGACCGCCAAGGGGTCGCACGGTGGTGGTGGGCGCCGGGAAGGGTGCCGCGCAGATGGCCGCGGCGTTCGAAACCCTATGGGATGGCCCCTGCGAAGGCGTGGTTGTCACCCGATACGGTTATGCCTGCCCCACACGGGCCATTCGCGTGTTGGAGGCGGCGCACCCGGTGCCCGATGCCGCCGGCATGAAGGCCGCCCAGGCGCTGTTCGACGCGGTGCAGGGGCTTGGCCCTGACGACCTCGTGGTGGCGCTGATCTGTGGTGGCGGTTCGGCCCTGTTGCCGGCCCCGCCGGACGGGCTGACACTGGAAGACGAGCAGGCGCTGAACGAGACATTGCTGCGCAGCGGCGCACCGATCGGCGCGATGAACGCCATTCGCAAACAGGTTTCGCGCCTGAAAGGCGGGCGGCTTGCCGCGGCAGCCCACCCCGCGCAGGTTGTCAGCCTGATCGTGTCTGACGTGCCGGGCGACGACCCGGCGCAGGTGGCCAGCGGCCCCACCGTGCCCGACACCGCCAACCGAGACAGCGCCCGCGCGGCGCTGCGCGATTATTCCATCGCGCTGCCTGACCGGCTGGCGAAATTTATCGCGGAGTCGCCCGAAGACGCCCCGCAGCCCGATGACCCGGCTTTCGCGCGCGACCGCGTGACGGTGATTGCCTCCGCCGCGCAATCGCTTGAAGCGGCGGCCTTGGCCGCCGATCACGGGCTTGCCGCGCACATCCTGTCTGATGCGATCGAGGGTGAGGCGCGCGAGGTGGCCCGAGTTCATGCGGCCATCGCGAAAGAGGTTGCGCGCAAGGGGCGCCCCTTTGCCCGGCCCGCGCTGATCCTTTCGGGTGGTGAAACCACCGTCACCTTGCGCGGCAACGGGCGTGGTGGCCGAAATACCGAATTTCTGCTCGCCTTTGCAATGGCGATAGAGGGTTGTGATGGACTCACCGCGCTGGCGGCCGATACCGACGGTATCGATGGCTCGGAGGATAACGCCGGTGCCTTTGCCGATGGCCGCACGGCTGCCGACATGCGGGCGGCCGGGATCGACCCGGCCCAGGCATTGGCCGACAATGACGCCTACAGCGCCTTCGCGGCCATCGGCGCGTTGTTTGCCCCCGGCCCCACGGGCACGAATGTGAACGATTTCCGCGCCATCCTTGTACGATAGGCCCTGACCCGTTCGGTTATCTCATTGAAAGTATGCGTCGGGCATGCGCGGATCATTCCTTGAGCCTCGCAGCGCTGGTGATTTTTTCTTGATGCATTCATTCCATTTTTAATAATCATTAAAAATAGTAGACGTGGTCAACAATTGGCCTATCCCTTGCCGGAAAAAGGAAGGTAAGAATGCGGAAAACGATCCCAAGGTCAGGAATCGCGGCGAAGCGGTTGCATCCCCCGATCCGGTCTATCCGTGACGCGTTGAGTTTCCGCATTGCGCGGATGGCGGCGATCAATGAACGCGTGGGCAGCTTGTTTTTTCAAGAAGAGCTTGGGCTGCGGGTCAACGAGTGGCGTGTTCTTGGGCTTGTCACGGCTGCGGGTACCGCGGCATTTTCCGAGGTCCGCGGACAATTGCTGATCGACAAGGGGCAATTGAGCCGCGTCGTGCGCACCCTTGTCGAGCGTGGTTTGCTGAAAAGTTATCCCTCGCTTGAAGATGGACGACAGGTTGACCTCGTTCCCACCGCTGAGGGTCGCGCGATTCATGATCGCGCGCTGTCCTACATCGCCTATCGCAACGAAGTGATGACCGAAGTTCTGAGCGCGAAGGAATGTGCGGACCTTCTGGATATGCTTGGCCGTCTGATTGACCACAACGAGCGGCTTCTGGTCACGCAAGAGCACGCGTGACACAGATGGCCTGTGGGCCAAATCTCGGTTGCACCTTTTGTCGAGACGCGAGGGTGCCTTGCCCCGCTTGAGCGGGGACAGCGTGATTCCATGATTGATGGAAATGCCGTCACATGGGAAAAGCGGGTAACTTTCGCGGCCACTGTCCTTGCCGGGATTGCGCATGGAATGGGTGGTGACCCTGGCTTGCCGGTTCGGGTGTCTGCCTGCCGCCGCACGAAACATTGGGATACTACGAGGATCGCAAGATGAGCAGCTTTTTTGACCTTCCGCCCCTGCCGCAGGTGCCGGTGGCGGGCAGCGACATGACTTTCCCGGTGCGTCGCGTCTTTTGCGTCGGGCGCAACTATGCCGCCCATGCCGCCGAAATGGGTGTCGAGGTGGACCGCGAGGCACCGTTTTATTTCACCAAGACGCCTTGGGCCATTTGCCATAGCGGTGCAACCATACCCTATCCGCTGGAGACGGCGAACTATCACTACGAGATGGAATTCGTGGTGGCGCTTGGCAGGCCAGCGTTCCGCGTCAGCACCGATGACGCGATGGATGCGGTGTTTGGCTATGCCTGCGGCCTGGATATGACCCGCCGCGACCTGCAACAGGCCGCCCGCGAAAAGCAACGCCCCTGGGACTTGGGCAAGGATGTCGAGAACAGTGCCATCATTGGCCCCATCACCCCGGCGGCCGAGTTCGATATCGCGGGCCAGCACATCGCGCTTGCCGTGAATGACGAGACGAAGCAGGATGCCACGCTGTCAGACATGATCTGGTCGGTGCCGGAAATCATTGCCCATCTGTCGCGTTTTTATCACCTGGAACCCGGCGACCTGATCTATACAGGGACACCGTCGGGTGTTGGCCCCGTCGTCGCGGGTGATCAGATCGTGGGAACAATCGACGGCCTGCCGCCCGTGGCCCTGACCTTGGGGGATGCCGAATAGGACGTGCCTTGTGGCGGCTTGAAGGGCAGGAAAGAACCAAACGCACGGGGGCTTTGGCAGCCCGATCACCGCGCCGTCACGGGGGGCGGGCAAGACCAAGAAATGATTGACGCAGCCAATCAGCTAATGTCTGAATATTGCCACGAATGACCGTTCAGGCCCGCCGCCAGGGGCGGGTGCCGATTCCAGGGAGGAAGACCATGACCAAGAGACGCGCGTTCCTTGCGCTGGCCGCCGGTGCGGCGATGACCACAATGGGCCTTGTTGCAGGCCCGGTACATGCACAGGAGGTGACGCTGCGGCTGCACCAGTTCCTGCCCGCGCAAGCCCCGGTGCCCAGCCAGGTGCTGGACCCTTGGGCCGACAAGATCGAGGCCGAAAGCGATGGCCGCATCAAGATCGAGCGTTATCCCTCGATGCAACTTGGTGGTCGCCCGCCCGAGCTGATCGACCAGGCGATCGACGGCGTTGCAGATATTGTCTGGACCGTGGTGGGCTACACGCCCGGCCGCTTCCCTTCGACCGAGGTGTTCGAACTGCCCTTCATCACGAACGGGGCCGAACCGGCTAGCCGCGCGCTTTGGGACATGTTCAACGAGCATATGCGCGACACCGAGTTTAGCGACGTAAAGGTGCTGGGAACCTGGGTTCACGGGCCCGGCCTGATCCATTCCAAGGACCCGATCACAGAGACCTCTGACATGAACGGCGTGAAGATCCGCGGCGGATCGCGCGTGGTCAACCAGCTCCTCAGCCAGTTGGGCGCAACCCCTGTCGGGATGCCGGTTCCGGCGGTGTCCGAGGCGCTTTCGAAAGGCGTGATCGACGCAACCACCATCCCGTGGGAGGTGACATCGTCGCTGAAAGTCGCGGAGCTGGTCGATAACCATACCGAGTTCACGGGCGGCGCACTTTACAACATCACTTTCGTCGTTGCCATGAACAAGGCGAAATATGACAGCCTGCCCGACGATCTGAAGGCGGTGATCGACGCCAATTCCGGCATGGAGTTCTCAGCTATGGGCGGGCGCATCATGCAAGAGGCCGACGCACCCGCACGGCAGGCCGCCATTGACCTTGGCAACAACATCATCACGCTGAACGAAGAGCAGACCGCCGCCTGGCGCGAAGCCGCGGATCCGGTTTATGCCAACTGGATCGCCGAAATGGAAGAGCTGGGCATCGACGGCCAGGCCCGCATCGACCAGGCCCGCGCGCTGATGGAAAAGTACAGCCAGTAAGGCTATTACTGGTATGATGGGCCGCGCGGCGAAACCCGCGCGGCCCTGTGTTTCAATCCCGGTACGAGGGGTGCCCATGCATCGTTTGATGAACGAACTGGCCCGCGTCATGGCGCTTGTCGGCGGGGTCGTTCTGACCATGCTGATCCTGTTGACCTGCATTTCGGTCTTCGGGCGTGGCATGAACACTTTTTTGCATAGTGGCCTGGGCGAGGCGTTGCTGGGCGGCATGACCAAGACGCTGCTGGATACCGGGGTGGGGCCGATCCTGGGCGATTTCGAACTGGTCGAGGCTGGGATAGCCTTTGCGATCTTCGCCTTCCTGCCATTCTGCCAGATCACGAATGGTCACGCGACGGTGGATATTTTCACGTCGAAACTGGGCGTTGGGGCCAACAGGTTCATCCAGATGGTCGTGGAAATCGTATTCGCGGCGGTGCTGATCCTGATCGCATGGCGGTTGTATGACGGGATGCTGTCGAAAATGCGCTACAACGAAACGACCTTTCTGCTCCAGTTCCCGATCTGGTGGGCCTATGCCGCGTCGCTGGTGGCGGCATTTCTGGCATCGGTCGCCGGGGTGTACATGGCCGTGGTGCGCACGGTCGAGTTTTTCACGGGCCGCGTGATCATCGTGCCCGCCGGGGGGGCCGACCATTGAGCAACCTTGAAATCGGGCTGACCTCTTTTCCGGTTCTGCTGTTGATGATCTTTCTGCGCGTGCCCATTGGCTTGTCGATGTTCCTGGTGGGACTTGGCGGGCTTTACTTTGTGACGGACGGCTGGACCGTGGCGCTGGCCAAGCTGAAATCCGAAAGCTACTCCACCTTTTCCAGCTATTCGCTGTCTATCGTGCCAATGTTCCTTTTGATGGGGCAGTTCGCCACGTTGGGTGGCATGTCCACCGCATTGTTCAAGGCTGCCGAGGCATGGCTGGGCCATCGCCGTGGCGGGGTTGCCATGTCGGCGGTGGGGGCCTGTGCCGGGTTTGGCGCGATCTGTGGCAGTTCCCTGGCCACCGCCGCCACGATGGGCCAGGTGGCCCTGCCCGAGCTGCGCCGCTATGGCTATTCGGGCGGGTTTTCCACGGCCACGCTGGCGGCGGGCGGCACGCTGGGCATCCTCATCCCGCCCTCGGTGATCCTGGTGATCTATGCCATCCTGACGGAACAGAACATCGCCAAGCTGTTCCTGGCCGCGTTCATCCCCGGTATCCTGGCCGCCATCGGCTATATGCTGACAATCTCGATCTATGTGCGGCTGCACCCCGACAGCGCCGGTGTGCGCCCGCCCATGCCCTATTCCGAGCGTTTCGCGGCGCTGTTCAAGGTGTGGCCGGTGCTGATCGTGTTCCTGCTGGTGGTTCTGGGTATCTACTTGGGCTGGTTCACCCCCACCGAGGGCGCAGCCGTGGGTGCGCTGGGAACCGGGTTGATCGCGCTGTTCAACGGCGGCATGACTCGGCGCAGCCTGTCCGAGAGCTTCCTGTCGACCGCGCGTTCCACCGCGATGATCTTTTTCATCGTGCTTGGGGCGGCCTTCTATAACGGGTTCCTGGCAATGACCCAGGTGCCGCAGGAATTGGCCGCATGGGTCGGCGGCTTGGGCTATTCGCCTTGGCTTATCCTGGCGATCATCCTGTCGCTCTACCTTGTTTTTGGCTGCGTCATGGACAGCCTTTCGATGATCCTGCTGACCATTCCGATCTTTTTCCCGATCATCTCGATGCTGGATTTCGGCCTGACGCCCGAGGAAACGGCGATCTGGTTCGGTATCATCGTTCTTATCGTGGTCGAGGTGGGGCTGATCACGCCGCCCGTCGGGATGAACCTGTTTGTCATCAACTCGATGGATCGCATGACCCCGATGGTCGAGACCTACAAGGCGGTCTTGTACTTCGTGGCCTCCGACATCATTCGCGTGGTGATCCTCGTGGCCTTTCCGGTGATAACGCTGGGCCTTTTGCGCCTGCTGCACTGACACGTGCCCCGGCGCCGGGGATTTCGCGGCTGGTTTCGTTGCACCATTTTTGTTATGACATATAACAAAATGCCCGAGGAGAGAAGATGACCGATATCCTGCAAACCCGCATCGACGGGCCGATCGCGGTGCTGACGATGAACCGCCCTGACAAGCGCAATGCCATGAACGATGCGCTTTTGGCGGCGCTGGACGCATTCTTTTCCGCCCCGCCAGAGGGGGTTAAGGTCGTGGTTCTGACCGGCACGGAGGGGCATTACTGCTCGGGTCTTGACCTGTCGGAACAGGCGCAACGCGATGCCGAGGGCACTATGCGTCACAGCCGCGGCTGGCACGCGGTCATGGACAAGATCCAGTATTCCGGCCTGCCGGTCGTGTCGGCCATGTTCGGTGCGGTGATCGGGGGCGGCCTGGAACTAGCGACCGCCACCCATGTGCGCATTGCCGAGCCCAGCACAATCTTTCAATTGCCCGAGGGCCGGCGCGGCATCTACGTGGGGGGCGGAGCCTCGGTTAGGGTGGGGCGCATCCTTGGCGCCGACCGTATGATCGAGATGATGCTGACCGGCCGCAAGTACAACGCCGAACAGGGCGAGCGCTTGGGCTTGTGCCACTATGCCGTGGATGAGGGCGAGGCCCTGGGCCTGGCAATGGACCTTGCGGGCAAGATCGCGCAGAATGCGTCGCTTTCGAACTACGTGATGATCCACGCGCTCAGCCGGATCGAGGACATGTCGAAGGCAGACGGCCTGTTCACCGAGTCGCTTTGCGCCGCGCTGACCCAGACCAGCCCCGACGCGCAAGAGGGGCTGCGCGCCTTCCTTGAAAAACGACAACCACGGTTCCGGTGACATCATGAACGATTTGCCAGACAGCCCGTTCGCCGCCGGCCTGGATGCCGGCCTGCGCGAATTTGTCGGGTACACGATGAAACGGGCCACTAGTGCCGTTACGGCCGATGCTGCCCGCGTGCTGGAGCCGATGGGCCTGCGCATCACGACCTTCTCGGCGCTCAGCGTGATCTGTCACAGCCCCGGCGTACGCCAGACCGAACTGGCCGCTGCCCTTGGAATGGAGCGGTCGAACAGCGTGGCAGTGATCGACAAGCTGGAAAAGGCCGGATGGATCGCCCGTGAACGCAAATCGACCGACCGGCGCGCCATCGCGCTGCGGCCCACCACCGTGGGGCTGGCGCGCCAGAAACAGGCCCGCTTGGCCCTTCTGGCGCATGAAGACAGGCTCTTCGCGGGGCTTACTGCGGCAGAGCGGCGTGACCTTGTGAAATTGCTGTCGAAAATCGAGGTCTGAACCATGACAGTTGCGAAAACCGCCCCGCAATCCGTGGCCCGCAGCATCCGAGAGGATGGTGCCGTGTTGCTGACCTCGCGCCATACGCTTGGGCCGGTGGCTGAAACCACGGGCGCGTGGCTGCACGATTGGGCGGCGCAGACGCCTGCGGCGGTATTCCTGGCCGAACGTTCGGGTGCCGGCTGGCGCGAGGTGACTTATGCCGAGGCGCTGGAGCAGGTGCAGGCTTTGGCGGCGTGGTTGCTGGACCAGCCCGAACAGGGCCTGGTCATGATGATCTCGGGCAACTCGATCGATCACGGGTTGCTGGCGTTGGCCGCGCAGTATGTAGGCCGCGCAAACGTGCCGGTGGCCGAGCAGTATTCGTTGATACCCGGCGCCCAAGACCGGCTGATCCATATCGTCAGGAAACTGCGCCCCGCGCTGATCTACGTCGACGACGCCGCGCGCTACGCAAAGGCGCTGGCCCTGCCGGAACTGGCGGATATCCCGGTGCTCGCCAGCCGGCCCGAAGGCGCCCCGCGCGCGGTCATGCCGATGGCCAGGGCGCTGACAGGGGGCACCGGCGACGTGGCCACTGCCCATGCGCGGGTAACGCCCGACACGGTGGGCAAGATCCTGTTCACCTCGGGCTCGACCGACCACCCCAAGGGGGTGTTGACGACGCATCGCATGATGTGCGTGAACCAGACACAGTTGGCCGATGCCTTTCCGGTGCTGCGATCCGAACGGCCAAGGATCCTGGATTGGCTGCCGTGGAATCACGTGTTCGGCGGGTCGCATAACTTCAACATGATGCTGGCACATGGCGGCGCGCTTTACATTGACGACGGCAAACCCACCGAGGCGCTGTTCGCCCGCACGCTTGAAAACCTGTCCATGCACACCGGCACGCTGTCGTTCAACGTGCCGGTTGGATATGCGCGTCTGGTGAGCGCCCTGCGTGCCGATGCCGGCCTGCGGCGGCGGTTCTTTGAAGGGCTGCACTTTACCTTCTATGCCGGGGCTTCCCTGCCGCAAGAGATCTGGGATGCGCTGGGGGACATGGCTCGCGCGGTGACGGGCGAGGTGCCGTTGATGGTCAGTTCCTGGGGAATGACCGAGACCGCGCCCGCCGTCCTGCTGACGCATGAACGCATCGACCAATCGGGCATTGTCGGCGCGCCGGTGGCAGGCACGACGGTCAAGCTGATTCCCGAGGACGAGAGCCGGTTCGAGCTGCGCGTGAAGGGCCCCAACGTCATGCCCGGATATTTCGAGGACGACGACAAAACCCGCGCCGCCTTTGATGCCGAAGGCTTCCTGATCACCGGCGACGCGGTGCGTTTCGTGAACGAGGACGCGCCCGACCGTGGCCTGCGCTTCGATGGGCGTATATCAGAGGATTTCAAGCTGTCCTCGGGCACATGGGTGCGCGTGGCCGCGCTGCGTGGGCGGCTGATGACGGCGCTTGAGGGGCTGGCCGCCGATATCGTGATTACCGGGCATGACCGGGCCGACCTGGGCGTGCTGATCTTTCCTGCCGCAACCGTCGCCGGCGATGGCGCCTGTGTCGGCCCCGTTCTGATGCAAAGCGTCGCCAACCGTCTTGGGCCCTTGGCGGCAAATGCCACCGGCTCGTCCACCCGCGTTTGCCGCGCCTTGATCTTGAGCGAACCGCCCAGCCTTGAAGCACAGGAAATGACGGCCAAGGGCAACCTCAACACCCGCCGCGTGCTGACCCGCCGGGCCGGCCTGGTGGCCCGGCTTCATGACGACACCGACCCGGCCGTGATCCGCGTATGATTTCCTCTCTCCCGAAATATCCCGGGGAGTGCGAGGGGCTGGCCCCTCGCTTCCGCACTCTCAACCAGCGCACCGCCTGAAAGGAAACCCATGATCGCCCTGGACAAGATCCGTGCCATCGACATCCACACCCATGCCGAGGAGCCCTGCGGCTGCCATTCCGACGATGGGTATGACGAGCTGCAATCCACCATGGCCAGCTATTTCGGGGCGCCGTGGAAACATCCGCCGACCATCCCCGAAACGGCCGCCCATTTCCGTGCGCAGAACACCGCGGCGGTCATCTTTCCCGTCGATGCCGAGCGAGAAACCGGCTACCGCCGTTATTCCAACGACGAGGTGATCGACCTGGTCAAGCAAAACAGTGACGTGCTGATCCCCTTTGCCTCGATCGACCCGTGGAAAGGCAAGATGGCCGTGCGCGAGGCACGCCGCCTGATTGAGGAACACGGGATCAAGGGGTTCAAGTTCCACCCGACCATGCAGGGCTTTTATCCCAACGATCGCATGGCCTACCCGTTCTACGAATTGCTGGCCGAACACGGTTGCATCGGTTTGTTCCACACCGGCCAGACCGGCGTGGGCAGCGGTATGCGCGGCGGCAACGGGATACGGCTGAAATTTTCCAACCCGATGTACCTGGACGACGTGGCGGTCGATTTCCCCGACATGAAGATCATCATGGCGCATCCCAGCTTTCCCTGGCAGGAAGAGGCGCTTGCTGTGGCCCAGCACAAACCGAATGTCTATATCGACCTGTCGGGTTGGTCGCCCAAGTATTTCCCGCCCATTCTCGTGCGCTACTGCAACTCGATCCTTAAGAAAAAGGTGCTTTTCGGGTCAGACTGGCCGATGATCACGCCCGAGCGTTGGCTGACAGATTTCGAGAAGATCGATATCAAGGAAGAGATCCGCCCCGATATTCTAGGCTCAGGACTCATAGCCAATAAATGACGAGCGCCGCGAGTGCGATGGCGGAGAGGAAGACCTTTGGGCATCTGTCGTATCGGGTCGCCACACG
>NZ_JAMQGO010000008.1 GCF_023703375.1 Lutimaribacter degradans | reverse complement strand
CCCCCCCCCCCCCCCCCCCCCCCCCCCCCCCCCCCCCCCCCCCCCCCCCCCCCCCCCCCCCCCCCCCCCCCCCCCCCCCCCCCCCCCCCCCCCCCCCCCGGCGCGGGCAAGGCCCGCGCAAAACCTGCAACCGCGCCCAACGGGCGCGGTTTCCTTTTGGCCTAAGGGTCAAAGCCATAGCCGAACCGCGCGATATCCTCGGCGCAAAGTTCTGCGATCAGCGCGGCGCTGCCGTCGTCGTAATAGCCGCGCCAGTCGCGCGCGCGCTCCGTCTCGTTCACCCGCTCCAGCGCCGGGGCGAACCCCAGATGCGCGGCCAGCGGCGCGGCATCCTGCACGAAATGCTCCAGCCGGATATAGGCGTTGCACCGCTCCTGCCCCGTCGAGTCGGTCATGTAGGCGCGCGCGGGCGTGGCCCGGATACTGGCCTGCGTGTGCGGATGGGCCAGGAACTCGGCGAATGTCGCCCCCTGCGCCAACGCCACCGCCTTGTGGGCAAAACGTTGCACGCGCAGCCAGTGGTAATAGCTGACCATCCGGTCCCAGGGGTTGCGCACAAGCGTGAAACAGAACAGCTCGTCCAACTCGTCGGGCGCGACCAGCCCGTCAAGATCGGCCAGGGTGGAATGTTTCCACAACCGTCCCGCTGCCTGTATGCCGGCCAATCGTCTGCGGCGCTTGCGCGCCTTGGGGGTGTCGCCCAGCATGATGTCATCCTTCATGGCGCGGGCCTCCAGCGCCAGCGCCAGCGCCGTTCCCCCGGTCTTGGGGATGTGGATGAACAGGTATTTTCGCCCGCGCGACAGGATCATGGGCCCAGCCTATGCCCGCGCGCCAGCGCCAAGACAACGGGGGCATGATGATTTTCCATCATTCCGGGCCTTTTCATTTCCCATCAACGCGCAATACTCTGACCGTCGCGCGGCGCGCCAGTGAAATTTAGTTGCGAAAGGGGCAAGCCAATGGGTTGGATGAAAGACGAGACAGGTTTGGACAGGAACGCGGCAAATTACGTGCCCTTGTCACCGCTGTCGTTCCTGCGCCGGGCCGTGCAGGTTTTTCCGGGGCACGAGGCGGTGGTCTATGGCCCGCATCGCAAGACCTATGCCGAATATGCCGACCGCGTGACGCGGTTGGCCTCGGCGCTGGTCAAGCTGGGGGTAAAGCCGGGCGAGGTGGTGGCCACGCTTTTGCCCAACATCCCCGCCCAGGCCGAGGCGCATTTCGGCGTGCCCGCCTGCGGCGCGGTGCTGAACACGATCAACACCCGGCTCGAAGCCGATACGGTGGCCTATATCCTGGATCATGGCGAGGCCAGGGTGCTGCTGTGCGATCCGCAATTCCTGCCCATGGCGGCCGAGGCGATCGAACGGATGGAGGGCGCGGCCCCCATCGTGATCGAGGTGGCCGACGACCACGCGGGCGTTCACGCCCATGGGCATTACATGGACTACGAGGCGCTGCTGGAAACCGGCGACCCGGATTTCGAATGGATCATGCCCGAGGACGAGTGGGAATCGATCGCGCTGAACTACACGTCCGGCACCACCGGGCGGCCCAAGGGCGTGGTCTACCACCATCGCGGCGCCTACCTGAACGCGATGGGCCAGGTGATAAGCTGGCGCATGACGCTATACCCGAAATACCTGACCATCGTGCCGCTGTTTCACTGCAATGGCTGGTGCCACACTTGGATGATGCCGCTGGTGGGTGGCACGCTGATCTGCTGCCGCGATATCGCGGCCAAGCCCATTTTCGACGCCATCGCCGACGAGGGCGCCACGCATTTCGGTGGCGCCCCCATCGTTCTGAACGCCCTGATCAACGCCCCCGAGGCCGAGCGGCGCACCTTTGACCACGTGGTCGAGGTGTTCACCGCCGGCGCGCCCCCCGCGCCCGCGACGCTGGCCAAGATCGAGCCGATGGGCTTCAACGTGACCCATGTCTACGGCCTGACCGAAACTTACGGCCCCGCCACGGAATGTACCTGGCAGGGCGAATGGGACGGGCTGCTAGGCGATGACCGCGCCGCCGTCAAGTCGCGCCAGGGCGTTGCCATGCCGTTCATGGAGCCGGTGCAGCTTTGGGATGACCACAACAACCCCGTCCCGATGGATGGCAAGACACAGGGCGAAATCGTCTTTCGCGGCAACGGGGTGATGAAGGGGTACCTGAAAAACCCCACCGCCACCGCCGAGGCCTTTGCCGGGGGCTATTACCACTCGGGCGATATCGCGGTGCAACACCCCAACACCTACCTGCAGATTTCCGACCGCGCCAAGGACATCATCATCTCGGGCGGGGAGAACATCAGTTCGGTCGAGGTCGAGGGCGTTTTGATGGGCCACCCTGACGTTCTGCTTTGCGCCGTGGTGGCCAAGCCCGACGACAAGTGGGGGGAAGTGCCCTGCGCCTTCGTCGAGTTGAAAGATGGCCACGACACCGACGAGGCCGCGCTGATCGCCTATGCGCGCGAAAGGCTCGCGGGGTTCAAGACACCCAAGCACGTGGTGTTCCAGGAACTGCCGAAAACCTCGACCGGCAAGATACAGAAATTCCAACTGCGAGGGATCGCGAAAGAGCTGTAGCAGGGCGATCTTGGGCCGGGGGCAGCCACGCGGACGTGGCTGCCGCTCACCACGGATGCCCGGTATCCGCTGAGTTCAAGACGGGCGGTGAGGGAAGTTCGCTGTAACAGCGCCATGCCCTAATTTGATTGACGAAAGCGGTCGTTCGGATTGAACGAAAATCTTAACGTGCTTCGTTACAGCACAAGCAGTTTGTCGTACAGTGCGTTGACTTTACGAGCGAATGTGTCTCCATGTGGGCGTGGGAGACAAAGTATGGCTGAAACAAAAAGAATTTCGACGAGTGAACAGGCGATCCTTCTAGCTCAGCGAGAGGGCCACTTTTTTGATTTCAAAGGGAAAGAGATTAAGCCTTCCCGACTTAGCAAGACGATTTCTGCTTTCGCAAATACTAGTGGCGGAGAATTGGCGGTTGGCATCGAAGAAGTCGCGGGCTTGTCTGGAAGCGAAAGACACTGGGAAGGGTTCGTCGATGAAGAGGACGCAAATGATATCCTGCAGGTAATCCACGACTTGGAGCAAGTCGGAGGTGGTTTTTCCTGCCAATTCCTGGAAGTTGAAGGCAGCTTAGGTCTTGTGCTTCACGTTGTGGTTGACAAAACGCAGGGTGTTACTGCAGCGAGCGATGGGAAAGTTTACGTTCGGAAGGGTGCGCAAAACTTACCAGTAGCGGGCGATGCCCTAGACCGGCTCAAGTATGACAAAGGGATACACTCTTACGAGGATGAATTACTAAACTGCGAACATCAAGAAGTTTCAAACTCCGCAACGGTGATTGAATTCATGCTTGGAGCGGTGCCCGCAGGCGAACCCTTGGAGTGGCTAACGAAACAAAGAATTGTTGTGGACACGCGGCCTACCGTTGCCGCTACCCTGCTTTTCTCAGACTCGCCACAGGCACTTCTTCCGAAACGGTCGGCAGTGAAAATTCTTCGCTATAAGACCAAAGACGAGGCGGAACGAGATTATCTTTCCGATGACCCTGAGACCGTCGAGGGGTCACTTCATTCGCTGATTTACGATTCGGTAGCTCGTGTGCGTGAGATAATCGAAGGTATCGAAAAAGTTGGTTCGAAAGGTATGGAAAAAGTTTTGTACCCTGAGGAGGCCTTGCACGAACTATTAACGAATGCCGTTCTGCACCGCGATTACAGTATTCCCTCGGACGTACAAGTTCGGATTTTTGACAACCGAGTTGAGATTGAAAGCCCCGGGCGACTACCGGGTCACGTTACGATCGGGAACATTACAAGGACGCAATTCGCAAGAAATCCAAAGATCGTAAGGTTGATCAACAAATTCAAGAATCCACCCAATAAGGATGTTGGTGAGGGCATCAATACCGCCTTTGAGGCAATGGAGAAACTCCGGCTCAAAAAGCCTGAATTTGTAGAAACTGACGGTGGGCTAGTCGTCACGCTAAGACATCAATCGCTGGCATCGCCGGAGCAGTTAGTGAAGGAATATCTTGCTGAGAACTCGGAAATTACCAATGCGGACGCGCGCGAGCTAACGGGCATCAAGTCCGAAAATACAATGAAGAATGTATTCTATCGCCTGCGCGATGCCGGAGAAATCGAGCAGACGCCAAAGGTTTCTGGCAAAAAACACTCTTGGCGATTGTTGCGGCCCGGCTAGGTGGACCTCATTTCATTTTACATTCAATTTGAGGTGCGGTTTCTCGTCTTGGTGCAACCAAACCACAGTGTTAGGTTGAGTCTCACAATACACGCGAATGTCGGCAAAGCGGGCTGCGACCGCAGCATCACAGCCGAGTGGTGAATGTCTCCTGTGGGCCGCAAATAGCGCGGCGCGTTTTGGGCATTTTCGCAGGGGCCTCGGCGTACCGAGGGTAGTGTGGGCTCGAACCGGGCCACCGCACCCCGATTGCACCCCGCCGCGTCCCGCGCCATAAGGTGGCGATCACCCAAGGATCGGCCCCATGCCCCGCTATGCCCTGAAAATCGAATATGACGGCGCGCCCTTCGCCGGGTGGCAGTGGCAAGAAGACCAACCCTCGGTCCAGGGCGCGATCGAGGCCGCGCTGGCCAGGCTGGAACCGGATGTGCCCCGCATCGCCGCCGCGGGCCGCACCGATGCGGGCGTTCATGCCCTGGGCCAGGTCGCGCACTGTGACATGGGCAAGGATTGGGAACCGTTCCGCCTGTCCGAGGCGTTGAATTACCACCTCAAGCCGCAGCCAGTCGCCATTACCGCCGCCGCGCGGGCGCGCGCTGACTGGCACGCGCGCTTTTCGGCCACCGAACGGCGCTACCTTTTTCGCCTACTCGTTCGCCGCGCCCCCGCCACGCACGAGGCGGGCCGCGTCTGGCAGGTGAAAAGCCCGCTCGATATCGACGCGATGCGGGCCGGGGCCGCCCATCTTGTCGGGCACCACGATTTCACCACCTTCCGTTCGACCATCTGCCAGGCCAAAAGCCCCCTGAAAACGCTCGACGAGATCACCATCACCGAAACGCCCGGTTTCAACGGGCCGGAAATCCACTTTCACCTGCGCGCGCGTTCTTTCCTGCATAACCAGGTGCGATCAATCGTCGGCACGCTGGAACGGGTGGGCGCCGGATCGTGGGTGCCCGACGATGTCAAACGCGCGCTTTTGGCGCGCGACCGCGCGGCTTGCGGCCCCGTCTGCCCGCCGCACGGCCTGTATCTTGCCGGGGTCACCTACCCGGATGATCCGTTCACCTGACTGCCACGGGCGCGCCTTTCATCGCGGCTGAAAACCGCCCTGCCGCGCCGCTTCGGCGTGCGCTGGTATCAGGGTGCGGGGGCGGGGATTATTCGCTGGTCAATGCGCCGTTTTCCCAGGTGCCGCTGTCCTCTTCGCCCGAGGCATAGCGCATCGTGCCCTCGCCCTGGCGCTTGCCGGCGCGGAACATGCCCTCGTAGACATCGCCATTGGCATAGGTGGCCACGCCACGCCCGGAAATTTCGCCCGCCTGCCACTGGCCTTCGTATTCGAACCCGTCCGGCATGGTGATCTTGCCGGTGCCGTCGCGCTGGCCATCGGCGAATTGCCCTTCGTAAACCGTTCCATCGGGATAGATGGCCTTGCCCTGGCCATCACGCTGGCCTTCTTTCCACTCGCCCTCGTAACGATACCCGTCGGGATAGGTCATCACGCCGAAGCCGTGGTTCTTGGCATTCTTGTAGGCCCCTTCATAGACCAGCCCGTTGGCATAAGTCGCCTTGCCCTGCCCTTCGATCACGCCGCCGCTCCATTGCCCTTCATAGGTCGAGCCGTCGGGATAGGTGATCTTGCCCTCGCCATCGGCCAGGTCGTTGCGGAATTGCCCCTCGTAGACCGAGCCGTCGGGATAGACCACGCGGCCCTGCCCCTCGATCTGGCCGGCCACCCAGGCCCCTTCATAGCGATAGCCATCGGCCCCGGTGAACACGCCCTGACCGTGGCGGCGGTCATCGGCGAAATCGCCTTCGTAGATGTCGCCATTGGCATAGGTCAGCTTGCCCAACCCCTCGCGGCGGCCCGAAACGAAGGCCCCTTCGTAGACATCGCCGTTGGGCTGGGTCAGCTTGCCCTGCCCGGTCATCTGCCCGCCGCGCCACTCGCCTTCGTAGACCATCCCGTCGGGCAGGGTCAGCGTGCCGCGCCCCTCGCGTGCGCCGCGGGCCATTTCCCCGTCATAGACCGAGCCATCGGGATAGGTGATCGTGCCGCGCCCTTCCTTGACGCCGTTCACCCAGTCGCCTTCGTAGACATAGCCACCCGGTGATTCCATCGTGCCGCGGCCATGATGCATGGCGTTGCGGAACGCCCCTTCATAGCGCACGCCATTGGCATAGACAGCCACGCCGCGCCCGGTGATCTTGCCTTCGACCCAGTCGCCTTCATAGGTTCCGCCATCGGTGAAAACGATCTTGCCCACGCCGTGCGGCTTGCCCTTTTCGAACTCGCCCTCGTAGACCGAGCCATTGGGAAAGCGCGCCACGCCCTGGCCGCGAATCTCGCCATCGACCCACTGGCCAGTATATTCATACCCGTTGGGCAGCCGATACGTGCCCTGCCCGTGCTGCATTCCGTTGCGGAACTCGCCCTCGTAGACGCCCCCATCGTCATATTCCTTGGTCTCGGTCCCGTCTTGCGCCCAGACGGGCGCGCCCAGCCCGATCGCAAGGGCAAGACACGCGTATTTCGCTGTGGTGATCGTCATCGGATGCGTCCCTGCTCTGCCCATCGCGCCGATGGCGCGGTGTTCGAAATCTACTGGAGGCACCCGCACGTATCAACGCCTTTTGCCCGCACGGGCGGGCGGTTGCCCTTTTCCTTCCTTCGCGATCTGTTAAATGAAGGCGCAGGCAGCTTGAGGAACGCAGCAAAGATGGCCGACCGGTTTCGCATCACCCTTGCCCAACTGAACGCCACTGTTGGCGATATCGAGGGCAACGCGCAAAAGGTTTTGGACGCCTGGCATCAGGCCCGTGCGGCGGGTGCCGACCTGCTGGCCCTGCCCGAGATGTTCATCACCGGCTACAACCCGCAAGACCTGATCCTGAAACCCGTGTTTCACCAGGCCGCCATCGCCCGCATCCGCCGGCTTGCCACCCAGTGCACAGATGGCCCGGCCATCGCCCTGGGCGGGCCAACGCTGGATGGTGTGCGTTTGCACAATGGCTATTACATCCTGCAAGGCGGAAAGGTGAAGGCCGAGGTGCTGAAACACCACCTGCCCAATTTCAACGTTTTCGACGAGGAACGCACGTTCGAACCCGGCGACGTGGCCGGCCCCTACGTGGTGAACGGGCTGCGCATCGGCAGCCCGGTCTGCGAAGATGCCTGGTACGAAGACGTGGCCGAAACCCTGGCCGAGACGGGCGCCGAGATATTGCTGGTGCCCAACGGCTCGCCCTATTTCCGCGAGAAGCTGGAGATACGGCAGAACGTCATGGTGTCGCGCGTGGTCGAAACCGGGCTGCCCGCGATCTACCTGAACCTTGTGGGCGGCCAAGACGACCAGGTATTCGATGGCGGCTCGTTCGCGCTGAACCCCGGTGGCGGGCTGGCCCTGCAAATGCCCGTGATGGAAGAAGCCGTGCAGCATGTCGACCTGGCCCGCGGGCCCGATGGCTGGCGCATCGAACAAGGGCCGCTGGCGCACGTGCCGGACGCGCTTGAACAGGATTACCACGCGATGGTGCTGGCGCTGCGCGACTACATGCGCAAGACCGGGTTCGAAAAAGTGCTGCTGGGCCTGTCGGGCGGCATCGACAGCGCCATCGTCGCCACCATCGCGGCCGATTCGCTGGGGCCCGACAAGGTGCGTTGCGTCATGTTGCCGTCGGAATATACCTCGGATCATTCGCTGGAGGATGCAAAGGCCGTCGCCCAGGCATTGGGCTGCCGCTATGATTTCGTGCCCATCACCGAAGGACGGCAGGCCATCACCAACACGCTGGCGCCCCTGTTCGAAGGCACGCAACCGGACCTGACCGAGGAAAACATACAGTCCCGCCTGCGCGGTCTGCTGTTGATGGCCCTGTCGAACAAGTTCGGCGAGATGCTGTTGACCACCGGCAACAAGTCCGAGGTCGCGGTGGGATATGCCACGATCTATGGCGATATGGCTGGGGGCTACAACCCGATCAAGGATGTCTACAAGACCCGCGTGTTCGAGTTGTGCCGCTGGCGCAATGCCCACCACCGGGGGTGGATGATGGCCCCCGAGGGCGAGGTCATTCCCGACCGGATCATAACCAAGCCACCCAGCGCCGAGCTGCGCCCCGACCAGAAAGACGCGGACAGCCTGCCCCCCTACGACGTGCTGGACCGGATATTGGAGCTACTGGTCGATCACGATGCCAGCGTCGCGGATTGCGTGGGCGAAGGCTTCGACCGCGAAACCGTCGAGAAGATCGAGCACCTGCTTTACATCAGCGAATACAAACGGTTCCAATCGGCGCCCGGCGCGCGCCTGTCGCGCAAGGCGTTCTGGCTGGACCGCCGCTATCCCATCGTCAACCGCTGGCGCGACCGGCAATAGGCCACGCTTGCCCGCCCCGGCAGGTGGGATGCCAGCCGCGGCTACCGAGCAGGCAACGCGGGTAACTACGCCCGTCTTGACAAGATGCAAACGCTGCTTAAGCGGGCTTGCCGCTTGAAAACAGGCCTTCGGGTTCGATGCCTCGTTTCTCGGCGCTGGCACGTACCGCCTCTTGCAGCGCGGCGCTGCGGCCTAGCAGGCGGCGGAACCGTGCCTCGTCAAGTTCAAGAAGGGTCGAGGGGGCGATGGCGCGCACCTCGGTTCTGCGGGCCTTGTTCATCAATACAGCCATCTGGCCGAACATCTCCCCGCGTCCAAGGCGCCAGGTCTGACCCGCCGTTTCCACCTCGGTCGCGCCCGACGCGATGAAAAACACGCTTTTGGCGGCGCTGTCCTTGCGGATGATGATGTCACCAGCGTTGACATAGCGCGTCTTGAGCACGCGGCTCAACCGCTTCAAATCCCGCTCCTCCAACGCCGCGAAAAGCGGAAACTGGCGCACCAGTTCGATCCGCTGCAGCGCGATGTCCAACTGCGGGCGATCCTCGGCCGCGGCCCGGCGCAAATCGAGATCTTCCATCAGCTTGGTGTAAACCTCGGCGCCGATCAGGCCATCCTCGCGCATGGTCGCGTATTCGCGCTCTTCCAGCCTCAAGACGGTGCGGCGGATGAACCGGCGCTCCAATTCCTCGGCATAGCCAGGGTATTGCAGGCGCAGACCTTGAAGGGCGGTTTCGACGGCGTCGATCCGGCGCGACAGCAGCTCGCGCAGCAGCTCGGCAACCCGCCGTCCATGAATACGCCGGATGCGCCCATTGATGAAGGCCCCCAGGTCCCGCAGGACAAGCCGTTGCGACAACAGCAATTCGAAACGGTCAGCCGTCATCCGGGCCAGGGGCCGTGACAGGCGCAACCGGCTGTGCAGCAGGCCAGCGGCGCGAAAGGCGCGCCCGTAGGCGACGCTGCGCCGGGCCGCGCGGTTGTACCCGCTGCGCCCGCCCGAGCGCGCGCCCTCGATCAGGCGGTCGGCATCTGACAAGACTTGCTCTGCCATCCTGGCCGAGATCGTCCGCTCGCGGACGCGTTCAAGTATCGTGTCGCGTTCGTGCCCGGCCAATGCAATAAGGCCCAATGTGATCCGGTCACGATCCAGGATATCCGCGCTGTCCTCGGCTGATTTGACTGCCTCTTCCAGCCGCTCACCGAAACGCTTGGCTTCTGACCTGACGATTTCATGGCCAAGCTCGTAATTCTCGGTAGTACGGGCCACGTCTTCGCGCACCGTCTGCAACGCGACGGCGACCACCTGCCGTGAAAGCGCCTCGTCGATCGGTGACAGGCGATCAAGCCCCAGTCGGCCAATGATCCAGCGCAGCGTCGTGCCCTGCACGATCAGCGTGAAAAGCGTAAAGCCGGTGGCCAAGATGCCGACCACGCGCTGAATACCATCCGGCACGCGAAAACTTTCCGTCACGGCCAGCGCCAGTGCCAGTGTCACCGCACCCCGCAAACCACCCCAAAGGATGGCGACCCTGTAGGGCCGTTCGACCGTGGGCGACAGCTTGAGCACCGTCAAAAGCGGCATGAGCCCGAACAGGATCACGACCCGCGCGACAACGGCGGCAAGGATCACCACGCCGACCAGCAGGAAATCCGCGCCCCGCACTTCTTCCAGCAGCCGGGGGATCAGCAGCGCCGCAAGGATAAAGATCAACGCCCCGGCCCAATGCGCCAGAACATCCCAAAGCTCGCGCAGGTTCGTCCAGGCCTGTGGAGGCAGGCGCCCCGGCCCGGTCAGGTTCAGCGTCAACCCGGCGGCGACCACCGCTATCACGCCCGAGGCACCGATACTTTGTTCTGCGCCAATATAGGCAAGATAGGGCAGAGCAACCGAGATCGTGATCTGCGCAAGCTCGTGTCGGCTGAACAGCGCCATGACCCAGACGGCGACCCGCGCCGCCAGCCAGCCGGTGAATGCCCCGCCAACGATCAAGAGCGGGAAACGTGCCAGCGCGTCCCCGAGGCTGGGATCAGGCACACCCAGCATGACGAACCCCATGAACAGCCCGAAAAGCGCAATGGCGGCAGCATCGTTCAGCAGGCTTTCGCCCTCGATGATACGGGCCAGACGTCGCGGCGCCGAGATCGACCGGAAAATCGAAACCACGGCCGAAGGATCAGTGGTGGAAACGATCGCACCGATCAGCAGACAGGCCGCCAGCGGCAGCGCGCTGACCCACGACAAGGCATAGCCCACACTGAGCGTTGCCACGACCACCGCCACCACGGCCAGCACGAGGATAGGCACCCAATCGTCCAGCATCCGGCGCAGGTTCATGCCCAGCGTCGCCTGGAACAGCAGCGTTGGAAGAAAGACGTAAAGAAACACGTTCGAGCGGATCGGCAGTGCAAGGATCGCCTCGGCCACCGGGTTGAGCGCATCGGTCAATTCGGTGCGCAGGAAAAAGATCGCGCCGACGCCGATCAGGATGCCGATGCTTGCGAGGATCACGCTGTAAGGCAGGCGCATCCGCGCCGCCAGCGGCTCGGCAACGCCGATGACGAGGAATAGCGATGCTATGATCGTGGTGACCAGAACGATGTCCATGCTATTGAAATAGCACAGTGTTCATTGGTCGCATCGCGAAAATGCCGCAAATGGGCGACCGGCGCGGAATTTCCGGCCACGCGGTCTGGATTCTGAACAGGCAGCGCGACCGCCTTGGCCCGCGCGCGGCACCACGCCGTTTCGGAATGGGTTTTGCTTGTCTGCGTGTCTGTTCACTTCGATCAGGCTCATTCCCACCAGCGGTCTATGGTGGCAATGTCATCATCGCTCCAGCCGAAATGGTGCGCGTATTCATGCACGGTGACATGGGCGATCAATTGCTCCAGCGCCACATCGCCCCTGTCACGCCATTCCGCAAGGATCGGCTGGCGAAAAAGCCACACGACATCCGGCCCGGCGGGTTGATCCCAGACTGATTTTTCCGTCAGCGGCACACCGTCATACAGCCCCGTCAGCTCCAGCGGGTCATCCATTTCCATTTCGCGCAGGATATCGTCTGGCGGCCAATCGGCCACGCGCAGCGCCACGTCGCGGGCCAGCGCGGCGAAGGGGGCCGGAAACGCGGCCACCGCATCGCGCGCCACCTGTTCGAACCCGTCAAGATCAA
Source organism: Lutimaribacter degradans (assembly GCF_023703375.1). Taxonomy (GTDB): domain Bacteria; phylum Pseudomonadota; class Alphaproteobacteria; order Rhodobacterales; family Rhodobacteraceae; genus Lutimaribacter; species Lutimaribacter degradans. The sequence continues at coordinate 129,484 of NZ_JAMQGO010000008.1, read as the reverse complement.
GTGCCTCTTGCATGCATCGCCATATGGCCCTGAACAACGCGCGCGAAAAGGCCCAAAACGACTTGCATGGCGGAAACTGACAAGCCGCATGGCTGGGCGCACGCTAGGGGTCGTCACCCGTTCACATCCAGGAAAACACAGGTGATAGACGTTCACACCGTCGCGGCGGCGTTCTCGCCCGCCGAATGCTCTGCCATAGTCGCATTATGCCGCGATCATGCACCGAAAGATGCAAGGCTGGTCGGGCAAGCCCGCGACCACAACCTGCGCCGGGCCGATCTTGTGTGGCTCGACGAGGTTGCAGGCGCCGATTGGGTGATGGACCGCATCATCGACGTGGTGCGCCGTGCCAACCGTGACGTGTTCGGCTTTGAACTGACCGAGTTTGCGGAAAGCCCGCAAGTCGCCCGCTACGGCGCCGAGCGCGAGGGGCATTTCGACTGGCACGCCGATATCGGCGACGCGGCGCTGGCACGCAAACGCAAACTGACTTTCGTTGCGCAGTTGTCAGATCCCGAAAGCTATGACGGTGGCCTGCTCGAGCTGCGCCCCTCGGCCCAGGTGATTTCCGCGCCGCGGGCGCAGGGAGCGGCAACGCTGTTTCCCAGCTACCTGCTGCACCGCGTCACGCCGGTGACGCGCGGCGCGCGGCAGTCGCTCACGATCTGGGCGCACGGGCCCGTGTTTCGCTGAAGCCCGTCAGGTGTGGCGAAAGGTCAGGTAATGGGGGGTGCGCCCCTCGCGCAGGGCCTTTTGTTCGTAGCGGGTGGAAATCCAGTCGTCCCACGGCTGGCGCCAGTCCTGCGGCCCCTCGGCCAGCCATTCGAAACCGTGGCGTGGCACCTGCTCCAGCGTCTGGCGGACATAGTCGGGAATGTCCGTGGCCACGCGAAAAATCGCACCGGGTTTCAGCACACGGGCCAGCGGCTCAAGATGTTCGGGCGTGACGAAACGGCGCCGATGGTGGCGTTTCTTGGGCCAAGGGTCGGGATAGAGCAGAAAAGCGCGATCAATGCTGCCCGCGGGCAACACATCGAACATGTCGCGCACATCGCCCGGATGGACCCGCAGGTTTTCCACGCCCGCCTGCCGTATCTTGCCCAGCAACATGGCAACGCCGTTGATATAGGGTTCACAGCCGATGATTCCGGCCTGCGGATTCAACTGCGCCTGGTGCACCATGTGTTCGCCCCCGCCAAAGCCGATTTCCAGCCACACGGGCCGGTCGCCGAACAGTGCTGGCAGATCCAGCGGGGTGCGGTCGGGGTTTGCATCCCAATCCACCGGGCCGGGCGACAGCTTGGCCAGGTCTTCGTTAAGGTAGGCCTCTTGGCTGGGGCGCAGGCCCTTGCCCTTGATGCGACCATAGAAATTGCGCCACGGAGCGCCGGAATGATGATTTGACGTGCCCATGCCCTGCCTCCTAGCGCCGGGCGCGGGCGGGATCAAGCGGCGGCAGAGGGGCGCGCGCGCATACGCTCCAGCCAGTCATGCGTGGCAGCGTGATCCTCGGGCGGGCGCATCTTGATGACGCGGGCGAAATCGGTGAAAACGAAGGCCGAGATATCGGCCAGGCTGAAGGCGTCACCGGCCAGCCACGGCGTTTCCGACAGACGATCATTCAACAGCTCGAAAAAGGCGGAAACCCGCGCCAGACCACGTTCGGCGAGTTCGGGAATCTGTGGCAGGTCCATCGGTCCGGGTAGCGCGCGGCCCTTCATCGCGGGGTGCGAATTGCGAAACGCCTCCGCCACGGCGACGCCGCCCTCGAATTCGACAATCGCATTCCACATCGCCACAAGGCCCTTTTCGTCGGGCGTGCGGCCCATCAGGGGTGGCTCGGGGTGCACCGCCTCAAGATAGGTGGCGATGGCGATATTCTCGGTCAACGTGGTGCCGTCATCGGTGATCAGCACCGGCACGGTGGCGCGGGGGTTGATCTTGAGAAACTCGGGCGACAACTGCTGCCCCTCGGCAATCGAGATATCATGGGTTTCGACCGTCAGCCCCTTTTCGACGATCACCATCCGCGCGCGACGCGGGTTGGGGGCGGTTGAACAGTCGTAGAAAATCATGCGCTTGGCTCCTTTTCTGGGTGGGGCCAGTGTCGGGGTGCCCCAGGCACAAGGCAAGAAAAAACCGCGCGCCACAGGAGTGACGCGCGGCTTTGGATCAAGGGCGATAATCGCTTGCTCAGATCGCTTTTTTCAACGCTTCGGCCAAGTCGGTCCGCTCCCAGCTAAAGCCGCCATCGGCATCGGGCTCGCGACCAAAATGGCCATAGGCAGCCGTGCGCGTGTAGATTGGCTTGTTCAAATCCAGATGCGTGCGGATACCGCGCGGCGTAAGGTCCATCACCTTGGGGATAGCGGCCTCGATCTGCGCTTCGGGCATCTCGCCCGTGCCATGGGTGTTGACATAGATCGACAAGGGGCGCGCCACGCCGATGGCATAGCTGAGCTGCAAGGTGCAGCGCCGTGCCATGCCCGCGGCCACGATATTCTTGGCCAGATAGCGCGCGGCATAGGCCGCCGAGCGGTCAACCTTGGTCGGGTCCTTTCCGGAAAACGCGCCGCCGCCATGCGGGGCCGCGCCGCCATAGGTATCAACGATGATCTTGCGTCCGGTCAGGCCCGCGTCACCATCGGGCCCGCCGATGACGAATTTGCCGGTGGGGTTCACGTGCCATTCGGTTGCGGCACTCAGCCATTCGCCGGGCAAAGACTCGCGGATATAGGGTTCGACCAGGTCGCGCACGTCGGCGCTGGTCATGTTTTCATCCATGTGCTGGGTCGACAGCACGATTTGCGTGACCTCGACCGGCTCGCCGTTCTCGTACCGCACCGAAAGCTGCGACTTGGCGTCGGGGCCCAGGTTGGGTTCCACGCCGGATTTGCGCACCTCGGCCAGCCGCCGCAGGATCTTGTGGCTGAACTGGATCGGGGCCGGCATCAGCGCGTCCGTTTCATCGGTCGCATAGCCGAACATGATGCCCTGGTCACCGGCGCCTTCGTCACCCTGCTCGCCCGTAACGCCTTGGGCGATATGGGCAGATTGTTCGTGCAAAAGGTTGGTGATCTCGCAGGTGTTCCAGTGGAACTTGTCCTGTTCGTATCCGATATCCTTGATGCAGGCACGGGCGATATCGTCGATCCGGCCCATGTATTCGTGCAGTTTCGCCTGATCGGTCAGGCCCACTTCACCGCCGATGACCACGCGGTTGGTGGTCGCGAAGGTCTCGGCCGCGACACGGGCCAGGGGATCTTCGGCCAGAAAGGCATCGAGGATGGCGTCCGAGATACGGTCGCACACCTTGTCGGGATGCCCCTCCGAAACGGATTCGGAGGTGAAAGTGTAGTTTTGTCTTGCCATGAAAAACGCTCCATTGATGCGACCCGCCACGCCAGGAAGCCGTTGTGACGGTGGGATGCCACTCGTTACGCGCCCGGCAGGGCGGCGTCAATGCGATTTAGTCCGTCGCATCCGGGCAACATTCAGGCCAAACCCGCCAAGACACAGGAAAATCAGCAGGGCAATCGGCCCGTCGCCCGATCTTGCATAGGGCGTTGGGGGCAGCGCCGGTGGCAAGGCGGCATCCACGAAACCCGCCTGTCCCAGTGGGATTTGGGCCCGCACCGTGCCGCGCGGCCCGATCATGGCCGAAACGCCGGTATTGGCCACGCGCACCATGGGCAGCCCCTGCTCCACCGCGCGCAAACGCGCCTGGGCGAGGTGCTGATAGGGCCCCGAGATGCGACCGAACCACGCATCGTTCGTGATCTGCAACAGGAACCGTGGCCGGGCGGGTGCGGTGGCCACATCGCGGGGAAAGACCGCTTCGTAACAGATAAGCGGCAAGGCGGCGCCGATGCCCGGCACCTCCATCAGCCGCGCACCCGGCCCGGATGAATAGCCGCGCCCTTCGGATGCGGCCAACCCATGAATACCCCAGCGCGCAAGGATGTCGCCCAAGGGCATGTATTCGCCGAATGGCACCAGGTGGTGCTTGTCGTAAAGCGCACCCACCTGCCCGCCCGCGTCGATGCGCGCGGCGCTGTTGTAGATGCGCATGCCCTCTTGCCGCTGGACACCCAGGACAACCGGCACGCCGCCTGCCGCATCGGCCACGGCGGCCAGCGCGTCATCGGCGTAGTTCAACCAGACCGGCACCGAGGTTTCGGGCCACACGATCAGGTCGGGCCGCGCGGTATCCGTGGTTGCGGCGGTAAAACCCAGTTGGCGGCGGAAGAAACCCGGCGCTTTCTCGGGGTCCCATTTTTCATGCTGCGGGGCATTGGGTTGCGTCATGCGCACCAATGGCGCATCCGGCGTGGGGGCGGGCGCAGGCTGGGCCGCCCCCCAGTACAGCAGGGCGGCAAACAGCCCCGGCCCCAACAGCGCGGGCAGCGGTCGCGGCCCCACCAGCCCGCACAGCGAAACCGCCAGCGCCAGTACCGTTGCGGTCAGCCCCAACGCGCCGCCATATGCCGCAAGCTGAAGCGCGGGCGACGCGATCAGAACATGCCCGACCAAGGCCCAGGGAAAGCCGGTGAACAATATGCCCCGCAGCATTTCGGCCCCGGTCAGGGCAACGACCCAGATTAGCCCGCGCCCGCCAAGGACGCGCGCCAGACCAAAGGCCAGCGCCCAGAACAGGGCCAGCCCCGCGGCCATCAGCACCAGGGCAAAGGGCGCCATCCAGCCGTGGCGGGCAACATCCACCAGGAACGGCTCGATAATCCATGACAGCGCCACGAGAAAATAGCCCGTGCCGCCCGACCACCCGACCAACGCAGCGCGGCGCCAGCCGCCGGCGATGCGAAAGAGCGCGTAAAGCCCGGCAAAACCCAGGATCGCCAGCGGCCACAGGTTCAGTGGCGCGTGTCCCGTTGCCGACACCGCGCCGGCCAGCAGCGCCAGCCCCATTACCTTGCGTAACGGGCGGCCCTGCACCCAGCCCTTCATCCGGCCCATCGGCGCAGCGCCCGCTTTCATCTAGCTTGCCGAGCTGCCATCCAGCCGCACGCGCAACCGCTTGATGCGGCGCGGGTCGGCCTCGACCACCTCGAACTCGGGGCCGGCCGGGTGCTTGACCACCTCGCCGCGTACCGGCACGCGGCCCGACAGCATGAAGACCAGCCCGCCCAGCGTGTCGATCTCTTCTTCGTCCACGTCCTCGGTATCGGTCAGGGATTGGCCGATCTCTGCCTCGAACTCGGCCAGCGGGGTCTTGGCAAGTGCGAGGTACTGGCCGTCTTTCTCGGCGGTCCAGAAACTGTCATCCTCGGTGTCGTGCTCGTCCTCGATCTCGCCGATCACCTGTTCGATCAGGTCCTCGATCGTCACCAACCCGTCAACGCCGCCATATTCGTCGATCACCAGCGCCATGTGCTTGCGTTCGGTCTGCATCTTTTGCAGCAAGACCCCGATGGTCATCGAGGGCGGCACGTAAAGCAGCGGGCGCAACATGTCTTTCAGCGCGAAAGACCCGCCCTTGCCGTTGAACCCGTGTTTCAGCGCGAAATCCTTGAGATGGATCATACCCTGCGGGTTGTCGAGCGTACCTTCGTAGACCGGCAGGCGCGTCAACCCGGTTTCGCGGAACTGCTCAACCAGTTCATCGCGGCTGATGCTGCACGGAACCGACACGATATCGGCCTTGGGCACTGCCACGTCCTCGACCCGCATGTTGCGCAGGTTCGACAAGCTGGGCGACGCCGTCTGGCTGTGTGCGTGGGAGTCTCGGAACGTGTCCTCGACATCCGATGCGCCAAGCGCCCCAATGATGCGTGTGAAAAAATTCCCGTTCGTTTCAGCGACGGGATCGTGTGTTTTGGCCTCGATCGGCTGCGCGCTATGCGCCGCCGTAGAAGAGCCCTCGGTGCTTTCGCCCATTTTTCCTTACCAAAAACCGGGCCCGATCGGCCCATGATGTCATCAATATGGGTCAGGCAACCCCAGTTTGCCAAGTATCTTTACTTCGGTTTGTTCCATCAGAGTGGCGTCGCGGTCACGGATATGGTCATAGCCCAGCAAATGTAACACCGCGTGCACAACCAGGTGCGTGGCGTGATCGGCCAGTTGCTTGCCCTGTTCAGCCGCTTCGCGCGCGCAGGTATCATAGGCGATGGCGATATCGCCCAGCTCTTGCAGCGGCCCCGCGTCAGCCCCTTGCGGGCCTGTTTCGGGCAAGCCCGGCATATTGCCGTCATTGGTGGCGGCAAGGTCCTCGGCGGGCCAAGACAGCACGTTGGTGGGCTGCGGCTTGCCACGGAAATCGGCATTCAGCACGGCAATGCGCGCATCGTCGCAGGCCAGCAGCGCGATTTCAAAGCGCGATGGATCAAGCCCCAGATGGGTCAGCGTCGCCGCCGCCGCGCCTTCGGCAAGCGGCTCGATCCCGGCACTGGTCCAGCGCTCATCCTCGATGATCGTATCAACCAACATGGGCCTGCCATATCCGCTTGGCCCGTGCGGTAGAAGTGCAAAAACGCGCAGTCTCTTTATAGGCCGGGCCCCCGGACGATATGCCCCAAGGTTACCGCCCCGGTTTATTGATCGGCGTCGTAGGCTTCGATGATGGCCGCGACCAACGGGTGGCGAACCACGTCGCGGGCCGTGAAATAGTTGAAGCCGATCTTGTCGATGCGCTTGAGCAGCCGTTCGGCATCGTGCAGCCCCGATGTCACGCCGCGCGGCAGGTCAACCTGGCTGCGGTCGCCGGTGATCACCATGCGCGATCCTTCGCCCAGGCGCGTCAGGAACATCTTCATCTGCATCGAGGTGGCGTTCTGCGCCTCGTCCAGCACGACAAAGGCGTTCGACAGCGTCCGGCCGCGCATGAAGGCCAGCGGTGCGATCTCAATGCGCTTTTCCTCGATCAGCTTGGCGACCTGCTTGCCGGGCAGGAAATCGTTCAGCGCGTCGTAAAGCGGCTGCATGTAAGGATCGACCTTGTCCTTCATGTCGCCGGGCAAATACCCCAGCTTTTCGCCCGCTTCGACCGCCGGCCGTGACAGGATGATACGGTCGACCGCGCCGTTGATGAACATGTTCACCCCCGCCGCGACCGCCAGATAGGTCTTGCCGGTGCCCGCGGGGCCGATGCCGAAACACAACTCGGACTTGAACAGGTTCTGCACATAGCTTTTTTGCGCGTCGGTACGCGGTTCAACCAGCTTCTTGCGGGTCTTTATCTCGACCGCACCGCCCTTGAACATTTCCAACTGGTCGCCGTCGCGGCTGCCGGTATCGTCGCCTGAGCCACCCATGCGAATTTCACGGTCGATATCGGCGCGCTCGACCTCCCGCCCGGCCTCGAGCCGGGAATAGAGCGCGCCCAGCACGTCCATCGCCTCGTTGGCGGGGGTATCTTCGCCGATCACGGCCAATTCGTTGCCGCGGCGCAAGATCTGCACCCCAAGCTTCTGTTCTATCTCGGCCAGGTTGCGGTCATATTCGCCGCACAGGTCGATCAACAGGCGGTTATCGGGAAATTCCATCACGCGCTCGCCGAGCGCGAAAGGGGCGGTCGCCGGGGGCAGCTCGGTGGTGGGCAAACGGATCTCCTTGTCCGGGCGTACGTCGATGGTGCCAAGTTGTGCCGCGCGGTGCAACCGTTTGGCAGGGAAACTCATCGTGTTGAGACAAAAAACGCCGCAAGCGCGGAGCCTGCGGCGTTTTGCAAGGCATCTAGCACCGGGTCAGAGCGAGTCAGGCACGCCGCTGCCGCCCTTGAACGGGCCGACCGCCGTGTTGGGCGGCGCAGCTTCCGAGCAGACCGGCTTGCCGTACTTGTCCAGGCGCTGCGACAGGTATCCTTCAAGACCATCATCGATGATCCAGTGATCGCACCCGTTGGGGTCAACCCAGATACCGGCCTGCAATTGGCTCAGGCTCTTGCGGTCGAAACCGCGGTCGCGGCTCTTGTCCGGCCCGACTGTTCCATCGCAGGCCGCCAAGGTGGTGATCATGGCAAGACCAGCGGCAATTTTCACGATATTCATAATTATTCCCCCGGTGGCCTTACTGGATACAGATGATTTCAACGCGGCGGTTCTGCGCCATGCCCGCCGCGGTGCTATTGGCCGCTTTAGGCATACGCTCACCATACCCGCGCACATCGACGACACGCGCGCCCACCCCGGAGGCCACGCGCGCCACCGCGTTGGCCCGGTTGTAGCTCAGGCGCATGTTGTATTCGTCAGAGGCGCGGCTATCGGTATGCCCGGCGATGACGAACGCCCGCGCGGTGGTCGAACGAAAGAAGTTTTCCAACTGTGCCCGGCCGGCCGCCGAGATACGGTGGCTATCGGTGGCGAAATACTGGTCGGAGTTCATGACGCCGCAAACATTGCCCCGGCGGCAGACCGGGACGCCCTGGCGGTTCACATGCGGCGACATGTAGCCTTCGGCGCCGTCATCCATGACCCAGTGTTCGCAGCCGTCCGGGTCGATCCATATACCGGGAATGTATTCTTCGCCCCGAACGGTCTGTTGTGCCGATGCCGGTGCCGGTACCGTAAAAATGATTGCGCCCACAAGCAGGGCGCAGATAAGTTGCCCTGCTCTGCGGATCGCCTTGGTAAATGTAACCACAGCAGTCATCCTGATATTGTTGTCCCCCAACGGCCCGTCCCGGAAACATCTGGGAGGGGCCAACCTTCCGCACACAGGATGTAGCAAAATCAATCGCCTGTGAAGGGAAAAATCCCTTATACTGTTTCGCGTAAGGAAACATGGCCCCGCGCTCGGGGCCCGCCTTGCGCACCGGCAGCCCGATGGCCCGCGCGGGACAGTTCAGGCGACTTCGCCCGCGAGCGAGTTCGGGCCGCTTTCCAGGATACGCACGCGATGAATCTCGCCGGCCCGCGCGCGGCTGTCGGTGACATGCACGGCGTGCAGGTAATCGGACTTGCCGACCATCTGCCCGCTCATCCGGCCCGGTTTTTCAAACAGCACGCCCACCTCGCGGCCCACCATCGCATCCTGAATGGCCCGCTGTTGCTCGGTGATCAGCGCCTGAAGCCTTTGCAACCGCTCGTCGGCCACCGCCGCATCGACCTGCGCACGCTCGGCCGCCGGCGTGCCGGGACGGGTGGAGTATTTGAACGAGAACGCCTGCCCGTAATTGACGGCGCGGATCAGGTCCATCGTGTCTTCGAAATCCTGGTCGGTTTCTTCGGGGAAACCCACGATGAAATCGCCCGAGATCAGGATGTCGGGACGGGCGGCGCGGATACGCTCGATCAGTCGGATATAGCTTTCGGCCGTGTGGCTGCGGTTCATCCGTTTCAGGATGCGATCACTGCCAGATTGCACCGGCAAGTGCAGGTAGGGCATCAGTTTCTCGCACTCGCCATGCGCCGCGATCAGGTCATCGCTCATGTCGTTTGGGTGGCTCGTGGTAAAGCGGATACGCTCCAGCCCGTCGATCTTGTCCAGCGCCCAGATCAGGCGGGCCAGGCTCCAATCGTCGCCGTCCGGGCCAGGCCCGTGATAGGCGTTTACGTTCTGGCCCAGCAGCGTGATCTCGCGCACACCGCGCTCGACCAGGTCGCGCGCCTCGTCCAGCACGCGGGCGGCAGGGCGGCTGACCTCGGCCCCGCGGGTGTAGGGCACCACGCAAAAGGCACAGAACTTGTCGCAGCCTTCCTGCACGGTCAGAAACGCGGTCGGGCCACGGCTGGCCTTGGGGCGCTGCTTGAGAACCTCGAACTTGTCCTCGAGCGGGAAATCGGTATCGAGCGCCTTTTCGCCCTGTCCGGCCTTGGCCTCCATCTCGGGCAGGCGGTGATAGCTTTGCGGGCCCACCACCAGGTCGACCATGGGCTGGCGGCGCATGATCTCGGCGCCCTCGGCCTGGGCGACGCAGCCCGCGACCCCGATCTTGAGGTCGGGCCGCGCGGCCTTGAGCCCCTTGAAGCGGCCCAGCTCGGAATAGACCTTTTCAGCGGCCTTCTCGCGGATGTGGCAGGTGTTGAGCAGGATCATGTCGGCATCATCGGGGCTGTCGGTGCTGACATAACCGCTGCTGCCCAGGGCTTCGGCCATGCGCTCGCTGTCATAGACGTTCATCTGACAGCCATATGTCTTGATATAGAGTTTCTTCGCCTCGCCCATCCGACCGGCTCCATTCTGCTCGCGTTGGGGTGCGTATACCAGAACGGCGCCACCTTGCAATGTAGGGCGAATTGTCCGAGTTTCGGCGACAATAAAAAGGAAAGGCAAGCGGCAGCATGCGATTTGAATCGTTGAACGAGTTTCTGTCAAAGGGCGAGCCGGTGTTGGCCAAGGGGCCCGTGGCGTTGATCTTTGCCGAAGACGAGACAGAGCTGGACAGCACGTTGCGCCATCACCTGTCTTGCGGGTTCAAATCCGTCGTTCTGTTTGCCCCGCCCCCGCTTGCAATGGCCGCCGACGTGGCCGACCGCGTGACGCGGGTCGATTATGACACGCTTGTGGACAATGCCCTTGTCACGGCGATCAACGCCGTGATCAACAAGGCGCCGGGCCAGTGGCTTTATTATTGCTACAACGCCGAATATCTTTTCTACCCGTTCTGCGAAACGCGCACGGTGGGCGAAATGCTGACCTTTCACGGCGAAGAGCGACGGGACGCCATGCTGGCCTACGTGGTCGATCTGTACGCAGCCGACCTGGACGCGCATCCCGACGCCGTGTCTCTGGATGACGCGCACCTGGACAAATCCGGCTATTACGCGCTTGCCCGCGAAGACCCTGTCACGAAGCAGCCGCGCGACCGGCAACTGGACTTCTTCGGCGGGCTGCGCTGGCGCTTTGAAGAACATATTCCCGTGCCGCGCCGCAAGATCGACCGAATCGCCCTGTTCCGCGCGGCGCAGGGCCTGACATTGCGGCCCGACCACACCTTTTCCGACGAGGAGTACAACACCTACGCCTGCCCCTGGCATCACAACCTAACGGCGGCGATCTGTTCGTTTCGTACCGCCAAGGCGCTGAAACGCAACCCCGGTTCGACCTTCGATATCGAGACCTTTTGCTGGCACAACTCGGTCCCGTTCGAGTGGCATTCACGGCAATTGCTTGACCTTGGCCTGATGGAGCCCGGCCAATGGTTCTGAAGCGGACGTGACCCGGCGGAGCGGGCCGCGGCCCGCGCATTGGGAGCATCGCTGACGCGCTGCGGAATGAGGGGCGCTGCCCCTCAAACTCCCCAGGGTATTTGCGGCAAGAGGAAGGATGCCGTCAGGCCGGCCTTGTGCGCAGGAACAGGTAGAGCGGCAAGCCGCAGCTGACACCGATGCAGAAGGTGGCCGGGATGGCGACCAGCGCCGTCCAGTTGCGACGCGTGGCCACCTCGGCCAGGATCCAGATCGTCAGCGCGATGGCGGCAATGGTCAGATCCCACGTCAGTCCGGTGGTGGAGGCGTTGACATACCATGCATCGACCAGGCCGGACAGGCCGGTGCCGGTTTCCGTCATGTAGCTGGCGAAGTAATACATCGGGTGGACGGCGCCCCAGACGGCCAAGCCAAGATATAGCACGCGCAACGGGGACATGTCAGTAGGCCCTGGTGACGCCGAACCGGGCCTCGCCGCTGATCGTGACGCCGGTGTCAGGCGCGGTTTCAGCGGTGCCGGGGCGTTGCGGTTCGCCGTCGGCGCCGCAGGCGACGAGCGTGACGAGAGCCAGCAACAGGGCGAGCGGTTTCATTTCAGCACCTCTTTCCAGCGGGCAACCTGGGCGCGCACCTGTTCGGGCGCGGTTCCCCCGTAGGATGTGCGCGAGGCGACCGAGTTTTCAACCCCGAGCACGGTGAAGACGTCGGCGGTGATGTTGGAATGGACCGATTGCATGTCGTCGAGCGTCAGGTCGGGCAGATCGCAGCCCCTGCCCTCGGCCATCGCGACAAGCTGGCCCGTGACGTGATGCGCATCGCGAAACGGTATGCCCAGCACGCGGACCAACCAGTCGGCCAGGTCGGTTGCGGTGGAAAACCCCGAACCGGCGGCGGCGGCAAGGCTGGCGCGATTGGCGGTCATGTCACGCACCATGCCCTCCATCGCGGCAAGGGCCAGCATCAGGTTGTCGGCGGCATCGAAGACCTGTTCCTTGTCTTCCTGCATGTCCTTCGAATAGGCCAGCGGCAGCCCCTTCATCACCGTCATCAGCGCCACGTTGGCCCCGAAGATACGCCCGATCTTGGCGCGAATCAGTTCGGCCGCGTCGGGGTTTTTCTTTTGCGGCATGATCGACGACCCGGTGGAAAAGCGGTCGCTGAGCGTAACGAAGCGGAATTGCGCGCTGGACCAGATCACCAGTTCCTCGGCGAAACGGCTGAGGTGCATCGCGCAGATCGAGGCGGCGGCAAGAAACTCCAACGCGAAATCGCGGTCGGAGACGGCATCGAGCGAATTGGCCGCCGGCCGATCGAAGCCGAGTGCTTGCGCGGTCATGTGCCGATCGATGGGGAAGGAGGTGCCCGCCAGCGCTGCCGCGCCCAGGGGGCATTCGTTCATGCGGGCGCGCGCATCGCTGAACCGCCCGATATCACGGCCGAACATCTCGACATAGGCCATCATGTGATGGCCCCAGGTGACGGGCTGCGCGGTTTGAAGATGGGTAAATCCCGGCATGACCCAATCGGCGCCGGCCTCGGCCTGCGCGATGAGCGCCGCGACGAGCGCCCGAAGCCCGTCAATTGCCGCGTCGATCTGGTCACGCACCCAGAGCTTGAAATCGGTCGCCACCTGGTCGTTGCGCGAACGCCCGGTGTGCAGGCGGCCCGCCGGCGCACCTATGATCTCTTTCAGGCGCGCCTCGACATTCATGTGAATGTCTTCGAGCGCGGCGGAAAACTCGAAACGCCCCTCTTCTATTTCTGACAATACGGTGAGCAGACCTTTGCGAATGGCCTCGGCATCGCTATCACTCAGGATGCCCGTGGACGCCAGCATTGCGGCATGGGCGCGTGAACCGGCAATATCCTGTGCCGCCATCCGCTTGTCGAACGAGATAGAGGCGTTGATCGCCTCCATGATCGCGTCCGGCCCCGCGGAGAACCGGCCGCCCCACATCTGGTTTGCGCTGTCATTGCCCATGTCTGCCCCTTGGAGGTCATATGCGTCTGTCGAAGTCCACCGTGCTTTATCTGGCCATCGCCGTCTGTGCAATCGCGGGCGTGGCCTGGGTCGCGCTGAAAGACCCCGCGCAGGTGATGCCTGCCGGGCTGGAAAACCGTGCCGAAATCGAGGCACTGCGCACGGGCGACATGAAGAAACTGCAATTTCACCCCGCACCGAAAGCCGTTCCCGCCATAGCGTTTGACAGCGAGAGCGGCGAAGAGGCGCAGCTGTCCGATTACAACGGAAAGCTGGTGGTGGTGAATTTCTGGGCCACCTGGTGCGCGCCATGCCGCAAGGAAATGCCGATGCTGGACGCGCTGCAGGATGAACTGGGCGGTGACAATTTCGAGGTGGTGACAATCGCCACGGGCCGCAACGCCCCGCAAGCGATGAAGGCGTTTTTCGACGAGGTCGGCGTGAAGCATTTGCCGCTGCACCGCGATGCGAACTCGGCGCTGGCGCGCGGGATGGGCGTTCTGGGCCTGCCCGTCACGCTGATCCTGTCGCCCGAGGGGGGGGAACTGGCGCGGCTGACGGGGGATGCCGATTGGTCATCCGACAGCGCCAAGGCGATCCTGACCGCGATGATACCGGACAGCTGACCCAAGGCCAGCTTCGTCTGCAGAAGATTTGCAACCTGCCTGTCGCAGGCCCCGGCGGAATGGCGCCCATGCCGGTTTGGCGCTTTCTTGAAGGCGCGGATTTGCTAAGCTTCGGGCCAAAAGGATATGTGCCCATGCCCCTGACCCGCCGCGCCTTTACCCTGGGCCTGACCAGCGCGTTGACCCTGCCAAACGCCGCCCTTGCGCAGGGGTTCGACGCATGGCTGCGCCGGTTCCGCGCGCAAGCCGCGCAGGCGGGTATATCGCAATCGACGATGGACGCGGCATTTGCCGGGGTGCAGCGGCTGCCAAGGGTTGTTGCCAACGACCGCGAGCAGGCCGAGGTGACGCGCAGCCTGCAAGATTACGTGAGCACCGCGGCCTCGTCCGCGCGCATCCGCGGCGGGCAACGGGCTCTGACCCGGTTCGGACAAGTGCTGGGCCAGATCGAGCGACGCTATGGCGTGGAAAAAGAGGTGATCGTCGCCATCTGGGGCATGGAAAGCAGTTTCGGCGGATTTCGCGGATCGACCCCGGTTATCTCGACATTGGCCACCTTGGCGCATGAGGGGCGGCGGGCCGACCTTTTCCGGGCCGAGCTATTGGCTGCGCTGCGGATAATCCAGTCGAGCAACGTGTCACCGGCGGGGATGCAGGGCAGTTTCGCGGGCGCCATGGGACACACGCAATTCATGCCCTCGACCTACCTGGCCCACGCGGTGGATTTCAACGGCGATGGCCGACGCGACATCTGGGGTGATGACCCGACGGATGCGCTGGCCTCGACGGCGGCGCTGCTGGCCACGAATGGTTGGCGGCGCGGCCAGCCATGGGCCATCGAGGTGAACCTGCCGCAAGGGTTCGACCTGGCGCTGACCGGGCGCGTCTACCCGCGCCCGACGCTTGACTGGCGCGGGCTGGGCGTGACGGCTGCGGGCGGTGGGCGCTTGCCCGATCACGGCAACGGCGCGCTGATACTGCCCGCCGGTCCGCGCGGGCCGGTCTTTCTGATCCATGACAATTTCCACGTCCTCAAGACCTATAACTACGCCGACAGCTACGTGATCGGGGTCGGGCACCTGTCGGACCGGCTGGCCGGTGGCGGCCCGATCCGCGCGGGATATCCGCGCGATCCGTGGGGCATGAGCGATGCCGAACGCGTGGCGCTGCAAAAGCGGCTGAACGCGGGCGGCTTTGGCGCCGGCAACCCCGATGGGGTGATCGGTGAAAAGGGACGGGCCGCCATTCGCGCCTACGAGGCGGCCAATGGCCTGCGCGTCACCGGGGTTCCGAGCCGGGCCTTGCTGCAAGGGTTGCGCTAGACCAAGTTGGCCAGGCTGTGGCCCCGCGCGGGGCCAATGACGCGGCCATCCGGCCGCGCAATCATGGCAATGTCACTCGGCCCATTCCCATGGGCGAGTGAAGCCGCCCAGCACGTGGCTTACCTCGTCATCTTGCAGCTCGCCGGTGCGCTTCACTCGCGCGACCAGGCCGCGTTTCTTGTCGTCCACCACTTCGATCACGCGGGCGTTCAGCTTGGCCTCTTCCAATGCAGCATTGTAGACACGCGTGATCGCACGTTTGCGCAGGTCGGGCTTGAACACCTTGCCGACAGCCGTTTTCGGCAATTCATCCAGGATTTCCACATGTTTCGGCAGGGCCGCGCGTTCATGCACGTGAATCTTGCAATGCTGGTACAACTCCTTGCCGGTCACTGTGCCGCCATCGACCAGTTCCACGTAGGCGCATGGAATTTCGCCGGCATGGGCATCGGGCTGGCCGATCGCCCCGGCAAAGGCCACGTCCTTGTGCGCCAGCAGGGCATCCTCGATCTCGGCGGGGTCGATATTGTGACCGCCGCGAATGATCAGGTCTTTTGCGCGACCCGTGATCCACAGATAACCATCGGCGTCGATACGGCCCAGGTCGCCCGTGCGCAGGTACTTGCCGTAATAGTAAAGTTCCTTGTTCTTGTCGGGCTCGGTATAGGTTTCGGGCGCATTCACGCCGGGGTTCGATACGCAGATCTCGCCCACTTCGTCGGTGGCGCATTCCACGGATTCGCCATCGACCTCGCGCATGATGCGGATATCGGTATAGGGGAAACGGATCCCGACCGAGCCGACCTTTTTCTCGCCATCCACGGGGTTGACGCTGACAAGGCAGGTGGCCTCGGTCAGGCCGTAACCCTCGACGATGGTCACCTGCGTGGCGCTTTCGAAACGCTTGAACAGTTCAAGCGGCATGGGCGCCGACCCCGAGAACGAGGTTTTGACGCTGCTCACATCGGCATCAACCGGGCGCTGCATGAGGGCCGAAACCGCCGTAGGCACGGTAATGATGAAGGTGATCTTCCAGCGTTCGATCAGTTTCCAGAAATTGTCGAAAACACCATCGCCGCGATACCCTGCGGGCGTGGGGAACACCACGTGGGCCCCAGACTTGATGCAGGCCATCAGGATCACGTGACAGGCAAAGACGTGGAACAGTGGCAGCGGGCAGATCACGTTGTCATCGGGCGTGTAGAGCAGCGTGCCCCCCAGCCAGCCGTTATAGATGATGCCGGAA
Source organism: Lutimaribacter degradans (assembly GCF_023703375.1). Classification (GTDB taxonomy): domain Bacteria; phylum Pseudomonadota; class Alphaproteobacteria; order Rhodobacterales; family Rhodobacteraceae; genus Lutimaribacter; species Lutimaribacter degradans. Next base: position 113,204 of record NZ_JAMQGO010000008.1, on the reverse strand, counting down.
TAGCGGTGCTGCGCCACCTTGGGCATCCCCGTGGTGCCACCCGTGTGGAAATACGCCGCCACCCTGTCACCCTGCGCATCGGCGAATTGGAGCGTGCGGGGTTGCCGAGCCATTTCCTTGTTGAAATCCAGAACATCGGCGTGGTGATTGCCCAGGTTCTTGGGGCGCACCAGCGGCACGATCAGGTTCTTCGGGAAGGTAAGGTAGCGGTTGAGGTCAACCTCGAGCACAGTGTGCACATTGGGCGCATGGCGCACCGCCTCGGCGGTTTTCTGGGCAACATCCGTCTTGGGGAACGCCTTGAGCGTGACAACGACCTTGGCCTTGGTCTCGCGCAGGATGGCCCCGATCTGTTCGGGTTCCAGCAGCGGGTTGATCGGGTTGATGATACCCGCGATTGCCCCGCCAAGGATGGTCAGCACGGTTTCGTTGCAATTGGGCATGACCATCGCCACCACGTCATCCTCGCCCACCTTCAGGCTTCGGAACAGGTTGGCAGCCTGGCAGGTGCGAGCGTAAAGCTCGTCCCAGCTCAGGGTTTCGGCCTTGTCATCAGGCCCCGAGAGCAACTGGAACGTGACGGCATCCTGCTTGCCATGTGCATCTTTCGTCTGCTTCAGCATCTGATGCAGGGTTGTGGGCACGTCACGCTCGGCCCACGGCATTTCGTTTTCGATGGCGATGGAATCCTGCACGGATGCAAAGGCCATGATGTCCTCCCAATCTGGGCGCACGCCCGGAATCTCCCTCTCGGGGCAGTTTGGATGCGAAACAAACCCGGCGCAAGTGGGCCGCCGCGACGTCATCGAAAGACCGGACCCCAAGTCAAGTAACAAGACCTGGCACGGCTGCCACGGTGCAGCGACGCGGTTCCCGCCGGCCGCGCCCGCGCCCTTACCAGCGTTTCAGGGCGTCTTCATCCTCGTCCCGCGCGGCGACCCAGTCTGCCCCCTGCCCGGTATGCTCTTTCTTCCAGAAGGGCGCGCGGGATTTCAGGTAATCCATCAGGAATTGCGCCGCCTCGAACGCATCGGCCCGGTGCCGCGCGGCGGTGGCGACCATCATGATCATCTCGTCCGCCTGCATCCGGCCGTGGCGATGCACGATCAACACGTCGCCCAATTGCCAGCGGTCGCGGGCTTCGTCCTCGATCTTGTGCAACGCGCGCTCGGTCATGCCGGGGTAATGCTCGATCTCCATGGCCTGCAAGCCCCCGGCCACGTCGCGCACGACGCCGGTGAAGGTCACGATCGCCCCCATGCCGCCCGCCTGCGCGGCGACAAAGGCGTTGGCCTCGGCCCCCAGGTCGAACGGGTCGGATTGCACGCGCACCGCCATGCGTTCAGCCCCCCGTCATCGGCGGAAAGAATGCCACCTCGCGCACGCCGTCCAACGGGGCATCGAACTCGGCCAGGTCCTGGTCCACCGCCACGCGCAGGGCGGACAGATCGGCGAAGGCGACCTCGTAGCGGTCTTCGCGGGCGCGCAATTCCTCGACCAGTTGGGCCACGGTGGCCGCTTGCGTTTCGACGGTTTCGCGCGGCAGGCCGATGCGTTCGCGCACCCAGGCAAAATAGAGAATATCTATCGTCATGAGCTGTCCTTCAGATACGGGATGGCTTTGCGAAAATAATCCAGCCCGGTAATGAATGTCAGCGCCGCCGCGATCCAAAGCAGCGCCAAGCCTATGTGCCCTGCCCAGATCATGCCCTCAAGCTTCCACCACAGCCCGTGCAGATCCGGTTCGCGCCCGTCGAGGATGGCGGCAACCATCTCGGCATCCATGCCATATGTGGACATGCCGAAGTAATGTTCAAACACCCCCTGGCCGAAAAGCACCGCGATGGCGACCATCTGCAACGTGGTTTTCCACTTGGCCAGTTTCGTCACCTTCAACGTGCCGGCCGTATCGCCCAGGAACTCACGCAGTCCTGAAACGAACACCTCGCGGAACAGGATCACCGTCGCGGGCAGCACAAGCCAGGGCGACATCGACGAATAGCCCACGATAACCATAAGCGCGATCACCACCATGGCCTTGTCGGCAATCGGGTCCAGCATGGCGCCCAGTTTCGTTTCCTGTTTCCAGGCGCGCGCCAGGTAACCGTCGAACCAGTCGGTCACCGCCGCGCCCAGGAACAGCAGCAGCGCGAACCAATCGGCATATGGGCGGGTGAAATACAAAAACATCACCGCCACGCCGGGCGCGGCCAGCAGGCGCAGGACCGTCAGGATATTCGGGATCGTCCATGTCATGGCATGTTTCCTAGCCGCTTCGAGCCGCAGGGGGAAGGCCCGTCAATACCGCCGATGCACCCGCCGCCCGCTGGCGATCCGACGCTTGAGCATCGACTCGCGCAGGAAAACGAAAAGCCCCGAGCCCATGATGAGCACGATCCCCAGGCTGACCCAGATATCAGGCAACTCGGCCCAGATCGCCCAGCCCCAGAACACCGCCAGCGGCAGGCCCACATATTCGAACGGTGCCACGGTGGCGGCATCGGCCATCCGGTAGGCCTGGCTGAGGCAATAGCTGACAATGGCCGAGTTCAGCCCCAGCCCAAGGAAAAGCCAGCGATCGTCGGGCGCGGGCCAGACCCATGCACGCAGCAAGAATTGCAGCGAGCCGTTCTCGACCCCTTCGGCAAAGCGACCGTCCCCCGCCACGATGTAGAACAGCACCGACACCGTGATGAAGGTGGCCTGGATATAGACCGCCAGCGCCGAGGCCGATGTCGTCACCCCCAGCCGCCGGGTCATCAACTGGTTGAGCGCATAGGTCAGCGCCGCCAGAACCGGCAGGAACAGCACCACGCGCGGCACCCCGAGCGCGGCCTGCCCGGCCCAGGGCTTCATCATGACGACAACGCCCAGGAACCCCACCAGCACGGCGCCGAGGCGCCAAGGCCCCACCTTTTCGCCGAGAATGGGAATAGACAGCAGCGTGATCATCAAGGGCGCAGCGAAAAACAGCGCCGTGGCGTCGGCCAGCGGGATCACCGCAAGCGCGGCAAAGAATGTCATGTTCGAGATCACGATCAGCACGCCACGCAGCAGATGCAAGCTGGGCTGGCGTGTCTTGAGCAGGTGAAAGCCGCCCTCCCACCGGACCAGCATCAGGCTGAAAAGGATGCCGATCGACGAGCGGATGAACACCATCTGGTGCAACGGGTAGCCCCCCGACAGCTGCTTGATCAGCATGTCGTTTACCGAAATGGCGGTGACGCCGGCTAGGATGAAGACGATGCCTGCCGTGTTTCTGTCTATCTGCGACCCCATGTCGCCCGCCTAGCACGCCCGCAGGGTGGCGCCTATCGCAAAAGCGACCTCTTCCCGCAGCCCGCGGCTTGGGCTAACGTCGCGCGCACTGGACGAATGAGGGAGACCAGCGATGGAAATGCACGACCAGCGGGACATCCGCGCCGACCGCGAAACTGTGTGGGCCGCACTTTTGAGCGCGGATGTGTTGCAGGAATGCGTCCCCGGCGCGCAAGAAGTGACAGGCAGCCCCGAGGACGGGTTCCAGGCCACGGTGGTGCAAAAGGTCGGCCCGGTGAAGGCCACGTTCAAGGGCATGGTAAGCCTGACGGACATGAAGGACCTGGAAAGCCTGACGCTCTCGGGCGAGGGCAAAGGCGGCGCGGCCGGTTTTGCCAAGGGCAGTGCCAAGGTACGCCTGGAAGAGATCGAGGGCGGCACGCGTCTTTACTACGATGTCGATGCCAAGGTGGGCGGCAAGCTGGCACAGCTGGGCAGCCGCATCATCGACGGTTTCGCCAAGAAGATGGCCGACCAGTTCTTTTCCCGCTTCCAGGAGGTGCTGGAGGGCCCCGCCGAGGATAGCGAGGAAGAACCCGAGGCGGTCAAGAAGGGCTGGCTCAAGCGACTGACCAGCCGGTCGTGATCTTGCGGAGCGCGGCCCGTGGCCGCGCGCCGGTTCAGCATCGCCGAGGCGATGCGGATCGAGGGGCGCTGCCCCTCGAGCACCCCGGGGTACTTGAGGCAAGAGGAAGATGCAGGGCGCGTGTGCGCGAGCGCGGGTTGGGCGCCGGGCGCGCCGGTGCTAGCTGTCCGTGAAAAGGAGATGCGCGATGACATCCATTCTGCACATCGAAGGGCTGACGAAGCGCTATGCCTCGGGGCACGAGGCGCTCTCGGGCGTGGACCTGACGATCGAGGAAGGCGAGATCCTGGCACTTCTGGGCCCGAACGGTGCGGGCAAGACGACGCTGATATCGATCATCTGCGGCCTGGTCATGCCGACGGGCGGGCGCGTGTCGGTTGGCGGGCACGATATCGCGCGCGATTACCGCAAGGCGCGCGGCATGATCGGGCTGGTGCCCCAGGAAATCGCGCTGGAGCCCTTCGAGACGGTTTGGAACGTGGTGCGGTTTTCGCGCGGCGTGTTCGGGAAAAAGCGCAACGACGCACATCTTGAGGACGTGTTGCGCAGCCTGAGCCTGTGGGAAAAACGCGACGCGCAGATCCGTGAATTGTCGGGCGGGATGAAACGGCGCGTGCTGATTGCCAAGGCACTGTCGCATGAGCCGCGCGTGCTGTTTCTGGACGAGCCCACAGCAGGCGTGGATGTGGAGCTGCGCCGTGGCATGTGGGAGGTGGTCGAGGGGCTGCGCGCGCGCGGCGTGACCATCATCCTGACCACCCATTACATCGAAGAGGCCGAAGAGATCGCCGACCGTGTCGCGGTTATTTCCAAGGGCCAGATCCTACTGGTCGAGGAGAAGGCCCGCCTGATGGCGCGTATGGGCCGGAAAGAGCTGCGGATCGAGTTGCACGAGCCGATCGACAGCCTGCCCGAGCGGTTCCGCGACAAGGGATTGGAGCTTGTGGATGCGGGCCGCGCGATCGTGTTTCATTATGATACCCGCGGGGAGCGCACGGGCATTGCCGCGCTTCTGGCCGAGCTGTCGGAGGCAGGGATCGTGTTGCGCGACATCTCGACCCGGCAATCGAGCCTGGAAGAAATATTCGTGGGACTGGTGACGGAGGACACGGCATGAACTGGACTGCCATAGGCGCCATCTATCGCATGGAGATGCTGCGCTTTTTCCGCACGATCCTGCAAAGCTTCGTTTCGCCGGTTTTGTCGACCTCGCTTTACTTCGTGGTGTTCGGCACTGCCATCGGCAGCCGTATCGACCAGGTCGAGGGGGTCAGCTACGGTGCGTTCATCGTGCCGGGGCTGATCATGCTGTCGATCATGACACAGGGCATATCGAACGCCAGTTTCGCGATCTATTTCCCGAAATTCATCGGCACGGTCTACGAGATCCTGTCGGCGCCGATCAGCTTTCTGGAGATCACCATCGGCTATGTCGGCGCGGCGGCGACCAAGTCGCTGTTCATCGGGGCGGTGATCCTGGCGACGGCACATCTGTTCGTGGATTTGCAGATCGCGCATCCGCTGGCGATGCTGGCCTTCATGGGGCTGACCTGCCTGTCATTCGCGCTGTTCGGTTTCATCATCGGCATCTGGGCACAAAATTTCGAGCAATTACAATTGATCCCGCTGTTGGTCGTGACGCCGCTGGTGTTCCTGGGGGGTGCGTTCTACTCGGTCTCGATGCTGCCGCCGGCGTGGCAGACGGTGACATTGTTCAACCCGGTGGTTTACCTGATCTCGGGCTTTCGGTGGTCGTTTTTCGGGCTGGCGGATGTGCCCGTTGGGCTGAGCCTGCTGGCCATCGCGGGGTTCACATGCCTGTGCCTTGCCATCATCTGGTGGATGTTTCGCACTGGTTACCGGCTGCGCGATTGACACGCTTTCACGCAACAAATGCCATGGCTTGCGCGCGGGCACCTTGTTTGTCGCGCACCGGCAATCTACATCGGCATTCATGAAACGGTTCATCCCCTTTGTAAAATCCGATCCTGTCGTGGCCGTTGTTCGGCTTTCGGGCACCATCGGATCGGGGCCGCGCGCGCAACTGAGCGACGAGGCCCTTGCCCCCATGCTGGAGCGGGCCTTTCGCCGCGGCAAGCCGCAGGCGGTGGCGCTGCTTATCAACAGCCCTGGCGGCTCGCCCGTGCAGTCGGCGCTGATCGGCGCCCGCATCCGCCGCCTGAGCGAGGAAAAGGGCGTGCATGTTCATGCCTTTGTCGAGGATGTGGCCGCCTCAGGCGGGTATTGGCTGGCCTGCGCGGCCGATGATATCTGGGCCGATTATGGCTCGATCCTGGGGTCGATCGGGGTGATCTCGGCGGGTTTCGGCGCGCATGTGCTGCTGGCGCGGCAAGGGGTCGAACGGCGGGTTTACACCGCGGGCCAGTCGAAATCGCTGCTGGACCCGTTCCAACCCGAAAAAGAAGAGGACGTGGCCCGCCTGCGGGTGATCCTGGATGACATGCATGACGGCTTTATCGACTGGGTGAAAACCCGTCGGGGCGACAAGCTGGATGAAGGGACCGAGCTGTTCACGGGCGATGTTTGGCTGGGCAGCAAGGCGCGGGAACTGGGCCTGATCGACGGGCTGGCCCACCTGGAGCCGAAAATGAAAGAGCTTTACGGCGACAAGGTGCGCTTTGCCCGGTATGGGCGCAAGCGGTCGCTGTTCCAGCGGCTGGGCGCGACGCTGACGCAAGACGCCCTTGCCGGGCTTGAGGAGCGCGCGGCCTATGCGCGTTTCGGCCTCTGACGTGATTATAAAGATCGTCACCCTGTTCCTGATCGCGATGGGCGTGCTGGCCATGTTCGGCAAACTGCGATTTCCGGGCCAGGCGAAATTGCAATCGGCCCGTTGCCCGTCATGCGGCCGCTACCGGATCGGCAAGGGGCCTTGCCCCTGCAAGAAGGGAAAACGCTGAGACATGGAATGGCTGCTGGTTGGGCTTGGCCTGGTGATCCTGCTGCTTGCAGGCGACGCATTGGTGAAAGGCGCGGTGAACCTCAGCCTGCGCGTGGGCATACCGGCGCTGATCGTCAGCCTGACCATCGTGGCCTTCGGCACCTCGGCGCCCGAACTGCTGATTTCGGTCAAGGCGGGGCTTGAGGGCGTTCCGGGACTTGCCCTGGGCAACGTGGTCGGGTCGAACACGGCGAATATCCTGATGGTGCTGGGCATCCCTGCGTTGATGGCCACGATGCACACCAGCGAATGCGACAGCCGCAAAACCTATTTGCAGATGCTCGCGGCCTCGGTGTTGTTCATCGGGCTGGCCTTTACCGGCGAATTCAACGTGATAACCGGGCTGATACTGCTGGCGGCCCTGTTCGCGATGCTTACAATTGCCTTTCTCGACGCGCGCGCCCATCGCAGCGCCGAAAAGGCCGCCATTGCCGCCACCGAAGAAGAAGAGGTGGAAGGCGCCGACCCCGACATGCCGTGGTGGCAGATCCTTGTTTTTCTGGCCCTGGGGCTGGTCGGGCTGCCGCTCGGCGCCGACCTTCTGGTCGACAATGCCAGCATCATCGCGCGCCGATACGGCATCAGCGACACGGTAATCGGCCTGACGCTTGTGGCGGTCGGCACCTCGCTGCCCGAGCTTGCCACGACGGTCATGGCCGCGCTGCGCCGCCAGGCGGACGTGGCGCTTGGCAATGTCATCGGGTCGAACATGTTCAACCTCCTGGCGATCATCGGCATCGCCGGGCTTGTCGCACCCATCCCGGTAGACCGTGAATTCCTGACATTCGATCTGTGGGTGATGCTTGGGGCATCGATCCTGCTGGTTCCGTTCGTGTTTCTGGGGCGCGACATCACGCGCATCTGGGGCGTGATCTTGACGGCGCTTTACGTGGGCTATGTCGTGATCGTGCTAAGCTGACAAACAAGGAGGCGCGCATGACACGGGCTTTGGTGACCGGCGCGGGCAAGCGACTGGGCCGCGCAATGGCATTGTATCTGGCAGATCGCGGGTATGACGTGGCGGTGCATTACGCCAGTTCGGCCGATGCGGCCGAAGAGGTCGCGCAGTTGATACGCGACAAGGGGCAGATGGCCGCCACGTTGCCGGCCGACCTGCTGGACGAGGGCGCCACCCAGGCCCTGCTGCCCGCCGCCGCAAAGGCGCTTGGCGGGCCGATCACCGTGCTGGTCAACAACGCTTCGATCTTTGAATATGACAATATCGAGACTGCCACCCGCGAAAGCTGGGACAGGCACATGGAATCGAACCTGCGCGCGCCCTTCGTGCTGACACAGGCGCTGGCCGGACAGGTGCCCGCACCGGAACACGACGACTTGGGAGAACCCGTGGCGCAGGGGCTGGTGGTCAACATGATAGACCAGCGCGTGAACAAGCTGACCCCGGAATTCATGACATATACCATCGCCAAGATGGGGCTATGGGCCTTTACGCGCACCGCCGCGCAGGCGCTCGCCCCGCGCGTGCGCGTCAACGCCATCGGCCCCGGCCCCACGTTGCAAGGCGGGCGCCAAAGCGACGGTCATTTCGCTCGCCAGCGCGCGGCAACGGTGCTGAACCGGGGCCCAAACCCCGCCGATATCAACGCCGCGCTGGGGTACTTCCTGGATGCCCCCGCCATCACCGGGCAGCTTTTGTGTGTCGATGGCGGGCAGCACCTGGCCTGGCAAACGCCGGACGTCCTGGGTGTCGAGTGACGCCGTGGTGGATTACCCCGGCGGCAAGTTGTTCACCGCTCTCAATTCCGTGATCCGCCCGTTACAAAATTGTTAAGAATATCAGTGATTTGCAATGTGCGATATTTTTTATTATTCAAAACCAAATACTTACAATCTCGCCCATTTTTTAGGCAAATCATGGAACACCGTCAAAACGAACGAAGAATCCGGACTGCCCAAAAGATATCATCAGAGTTATCCACAGCTTCGGTGGATTTGTTCGGCCTTGCCCTACTCGTCTGTTCATTGCAGCCGCCGCGCAAGAATCATATCTGTGCATCATGAGCCCTGATACCGACGCGCCGCGCACCGGCCACACCGTCATTCACGACTACCTGAAGACGCTGGACGCCTCGCCCGGCGTCTACCGGATGCTCGATTCCCAAAGCCGGGTGCTGTATGTCGGCAAGGCCCGCAACCTGCGCGCACGGGTCGGCAATTACGCACGCCCCACCGGCCACAGCCCCCGCATCGCGCGGATGATTTCCGAAACCGCCTCGATGATGTTCCTGACCACGCGCACGGAAACCGAGGCGCTGCTGCTGGAACAAAACCTGATCAAGCAGCTCAAGCCCAAGTTCAACGTGCTGCTGCGCGATGACAAGTCGTTCCCGAACATCCTGGTCACCGGCCACGATTACCCAATGATAAAGAAGCATCGCGGCGCCAAGCGCGAAAAGGGCCGCTATTTCGGCCCCTTCGCCAGCGCAGGCGCGGTGAACCGCACCCTGTCACAGTTGCAAAAGGTCTTCTTGCTGCGCAACTGCACCGACACCCAGTTCGAAAGCCGCACCCGGCCCTGCCTTCAATACCAGATCAAGCGCTGCACCGCGCCCTGCGTCGGAAAGATCAGCAAAGAGGAATACGGCAAACAGGTGGCTGACGCCGAGCGGTACCTGTCGGGCAAGTCGACCGAGATCCAGGAAAAGCTGGCCGCGCAAATGGCAGAGGCCGCCGAGGCGATGGAATACGAACGCGCCGCCGCCTTGCGGGACCGCATCCGCGCCCTGACGCAGGTGCAGACCGCCCAAGGGATCAACCCCCGCAGCGTGACCGAGGCCGATATCATCGCGTTGCACCTGGAAAAGGGGCAAGCTTGCGTCCAGGTATTCTTCATCCGTGCCGGCCAGAATTGGGGCAACCGCGATTTCTATCCGCGCGTGGGCGCCGATATCGACGCGCCCGAGGTGCTCGAGGCGTTCCTGGGCCAGTTCTATGATACCAAGGATCCACCCCGCCAGATCATCCTGTCCCACGGGATCGAAAACCCCGACCTGATGGAACAGGCCCTGACCGAGAAACTGGGCCGCAAGGTCACGCTGATCGTGCCGCAAAAGGGCGAAAAGGCCGAGCTGGTCGAGAGTGCCGCGCGCAACGCGCGTGAAAGCCTGGCGCGCAAGATGGCCGAAACTGCCACGCAGGCGAAATTGCTGCAAGGCGTGGCCGAAGCTTTTGGCCTGCCGGCCCCCCCGCAACGGATCGAGGTCTACGACAACTCTCATATCCAGGGCACCAACGCGGTTGGCGCGATGATCGTCGCCGGCCCCGACGGTTTCATGAAGAACGCCTATCGCAAGTTCAACATCCGCGGCCAAGACCTGACACCGGGCGACGATTTCGGCATGATGAAAGAGGTGCTGCATCGCCGCTTCAAGCGGCTGTTGAAGGAAGACCCCGACCGCGACCGCGGGCTATGGCCCGACCTGCTGCTGATCGATGGCGGCGTCGGACAGGTCAGCGCCGTGGCCCAGATCATGGCAGAACACGGGGTGTCCGACATCCCCATGGTGGGTGTGGCCAAGGGTATTGACCGCGACCACGGCAAGGAAGAATTCCACCGCAAGGGTCAGCGCCCCTTTGCCCTGCGAATGAACGACCCGGTGCTCTACTTCATCCAGCGCCTGCGCGACGAGGCGCACCGTTTTGCCATCGGAACCCACCGCGCCAAGCGCGCCAAGGCCGTGGGCGCGACCCCGCTCGACGATGTGCCGGGTGTTGGCGCGGCGCGCAAGCGCGCGCTCTTGGCGCATTTCGGTTCGGCCAAGGCCGTCAGCCGTGCGAACCTGGCCGATCTCAAGGCGGTGGAGGGGATATCGGACAGCATGGCCGAAACCATCTACGCCTTCTTTCACGAAAAAGCGTAGCCCGGCTGCGTCGGGCAAATGCCCGCCCTAAGCGTTCCCGCTTTCTGAAAATGTCGCGGGCCGTGTTTGCTGCGCCACCCCTGCGCCATCCGCCAGTCCGGCACGCAGGGCACAGGATGCGCGGTGCTGCCTGGTGCGAAGCTATCGGTTGGCACCCGGGATCGGCCCGTTCTCCGTCCAGTCCCAGGTGCCCGCGTCCCGCTCGGCCACGGCCTGTTTCCAGCCCACGGCCTCGGCCCGCGCCTTGAAATTCAGCCCCTCGGGCGAATGCCGCGTGATCCCGTCGAATATCGTGGCAAGGCGTTGGGTGTTCATCAGCCCTTGCGCCTCGATCGCCTGGTTGATCACAAGTTTCTGCATCGCCAACTGGTTGATCGGAACGCCGGCCATGCGCGCGGCCAACGCCTCGACCTCTTCATCCAGTAGGTCATCCGGCACCGATTTCAGCACCAGCCCCATCTCGGCCGCCTCGCGCCCGGTGATCTTGTCGCCGGTGAACAACATGCGCTTGGCCCGCTCGGCACCCAGTCGGTAGACCCACATTGCCGTTGTCGGGCAGCCCCAGACCCGCGTGGGCATGTACCCGATCCGGGCGGTATCGCCCATCACGACGAAGTCGCAACACAGCGCAATGTCCGACCCACCCGCAACGGCAAAGCCGTGCACCTTGGCCACCACGGGTTTCAGCGCACGCCACAGCGCCATGAAGTGCTGCGTGTTCTTCCACATGAATCGGTAATCCTGGATCGGGTCCCAGGGCATGTCCTGGGTGGCCTGGCCGTTGCCGTTGCCCTCAGCGTAATATTTCAGGTCATAGCCCGCGCAGAATGCCTCGCCGACACCGGCCAGCACAATGACATGCACCCCGTCATCGGCATCGGCGCGCTGCACGGCCTGTTCCAGCAGCACCGGCACCTCGTCATCGATGGCATTCATAACCTGCGGGCGGTTCAGCGTGATCCGCGCGATGCGCCCGTCCTTTTCATACGTCACCTTGCTCATATCTTGCTCCTCCCTTTGGCTGGCAGCAAAGCACCGTGCACTACACGCGCCAAGCGTGACGCGACGGCGCGCTTGTGCGCGCACAAGGTGGCCTGCAGCCTTGCATGCGAAAAACGATGCACAAGGGCCCGCGCGCCCAAGGCACGGGGCGAACCTCGCTTGCCTAGTCCAGCTTTATCACCAGGCCACCTGCCGCCTGCGCATCGGCCGGGTCATGGGTGACCATCAGCACCGGCAATCCCGCCGCGCGGGCCCGCTCGAAGACAAGGCTGCGGATCTGTGCGCGCCGGTCGGCATCGAGCGACGAGAACGGCTCGTCCAGCAGCAGGGCGCAGGGCGCGGCCAGCAGGGTGCGCATCAGCGCCACGCGCAGTTTCTGCCCGCCCGAAAGCGTGGCCGGATCGCGGCTGGCAAAACCGTTCAGGCCGACATCGGCCAGCGCCTTTTCAACGGCAGCCCGCCGCGCCGCGCCCCGCAACGCCCGCGGCAGCCCAAAGGCAAGGTTACTGCCCACCGACAGATGGGGAAACAGCAAAGGGTCCTGGAAGAGGATACCGATCTGGCGCGCCTCGACCGGCAGGGCGGCCAGGTCTCGCCCATCCAGCAAGATCCGGCCAGACACGGCAAAGGGGGGCGACAGCGTTCCCATCACAGCGCCCAGCAGGGTTGACTTGCCCGCACCCGAAGGCCCCATGACCGACACCACCTGCCCCGGCGCCACATGCGCCGAAAGCCGCAGCATCGGCTTGCCCGACAGGGTCACGCGCAAATCTTGCAGGATCAGCCCCGGCTCATCCATGAAGCAGCCCTCGCCTGTTGCACCAGACCAGCCGTGGCAGCCCGACGGCCAGGGCGAATGGCAAGAGCGCAAGCCCCGTTTGCACAATCGCCCAAACCGCGATGGCGCGCCTGTCGCCGCCCGCCGCCAGCGCCACCGCCTCGGTTGTTACGGTTTGCACCCGCCCGCCACCGATCAGAAGCGTGGGCAGGTATTGCCCAACCGACACGGCAAACCCCACGGCCGCTGCCGTAAGCAGAGGTGCCAGCAGCATCGGCAACCGCACCGCCCAAAGCACCCGGTCGGGCCCCGCGCCAAGACTGTGGGCAATGGTGGCCTGGCGCGCATCCCAGGCGCGGAACGGATCGCCCAACGACAAGAAGACGTAGGGAAAGACAAATATCACATGCGCCGCGACAACCGCGCCGACCCCGCCCTTGACCCCGAGCATCAGCATCCATGTTTGCACGCCCGGCAAGAATGCCACTTGCGGCGCCAGCAGCGGCAGGTACAGCAGCCATTGCCCGCGCGCGCGCAGGCGCAGGGCGTGGCGATGCTCGGCCTCGAGGCAGCCGATGGCCAGCACCAGCGCAAGGAAGGTCGACAACGCGGAAATGCCGATGGTCGTGCCCAGCGCCTCGGCCACGCCGGGCCAGTGGCGCACCCAGTTGCCCAGCGTCATCGCGTCGGGCCAGGGCGAGGGAAAGCGCCAGAAACCGGCAAAGGACCAGATTGCCAACACGCCCAACCCCGCCAGCACCGTCAGCGCCGCCGACCCGGCCAGCGCCAGCGACAACGCCGCCGTGATTGCCCCACCGGCGCGGCGCGCGCCCGACCAGATCCAGGCCCGGCCCAGCCACGCCACCACGCGTTCACCCAGGCACCAAAGGCCCAGTGCTGCCACCACAAGCGCCAGCTGCAGCGTGGCGGCGGCCGCAGCCTGCAGTCGCATTGCAAGGTCCGGGGCGTTCATCCAGCGCACCACCTGCACCGCCAGCGTGGGCGGCGTATTGGGCCCCAGGATCAAGGCCACATCGACCACGGTCATGGAAAAGGCCAGAACTACGAGCACCGGCAACCTGATCTGGGCGTAGACGCGGGGAAACACCGCCTTGAGCCAGGCCGCGGGCCGATCATGGCCAAGGCTGCGCGCCACGGTTTCGGCGCGCACCGCGTCGGCCTGCCCCAGCGCGGCCAACGTCATCAACAGCAGGAACGGCACCTCTTTCACCACGAGCCCCGCCATCAGCGACAGACCCGCCGGGTCTTGCACGATCAGCAGGTCAGGCGGCTGTGTCCAGCCGGTAGCCCAGGGCGACAGCAAGCGCACGACAAGGCCCGACGGGGCGACAAGAAAGGCCAGGCCAAAGGCGGCTGCCGCATGGGGCACCGACAACAGCGGCGAAAGCGCCCGCCGGAAGGCCGCGAAAGACCGCGTGCCCGACCAGCAGGCCACGAGCAGCATCACGATGACCAGCGAGATCACAGTTGCCCCCAGCCCCGTGACCATGCTCAGCCATACCGCGCCGGGCAGACCCGGCCAGGCCAACAGCGCCCGGAAGGCATCTACGCCAGGCTCGACCCGCCCGATGACCGGCAAGATGCCGAATGCCGGGGCCAGCGTGCCCACCAGCCCCGCCAGAACCGGCCCCAGCAACAGCGCCAGGGTCAGCATGGGCATGGCGCGCAGGCGCATGCTACCGGGTCACGCCGTAGCGGTCGATCCAGTCGGCCTCGATCCTCGTCATCCAGCTTGGATGCGGTTCGGGCAGCGCGGGGCCCAACGCCTCGGGCGACAACGTGGCAATGCCCAGATCGACCTCGTTGAACAGGGCGCGCTCGGCCTCGGGCAGCGCGGCCACGTCCAGAACCGTGCCATAGCCCAGATGCGCCGGATCCAGCGCGCGGGCCTGCACCTGCGGGCTGAGCAGGAAATCCGCCACCACCATCGCGCCGGTCTTGGCGCTGGCATTGTAGGGGATCGCCACGAAACTCGCGTTTGCAATGCTGCCCCCGCCGGGCACGAACGTGCGCACCGTGTCGGGCAGCTGGTGTTTGGCGATCGCGGTCGACGCCTCGCCGGGGCTGAAACTGATGGCCAGCGAAATTTCGTCATCCGCCAAAAGCTGGATCTGGCGCGGCCCGGTCTGCGGGTAGGCCCGGCCCTGCCGCCACAGGTGCGGCGTAAGCTGGTCAAGGAAATCCCATAGCGGCGCGGTAACGGCATCGTAATCGGCCTGTTCGACCGGCACGAGCAGCGGCGCAGTGTCGTCAAGCACTCCATAAAGCGCCTGCTTGAGGAATGTCGTGCCAAGGAAATCGGGCGGTTGCGGATAAGTGAAACGGCCCGGATTGTCCTTTGCCCAGCCTAGCAGCGCATCCATATCTTCAAGCGGTTCCATATCCGCCGTGTCATACATGAAAACCACCTGCGCGGTGGCCCAAGGGCTTTCCATGCCGTCGGTCGGCACGGTGAAATCGGCCCTGACCGGCTTGCCCTCCACGTCGACCAGCGCCCAGTTGGGCAGTTGTTCTGCGAAGGGGCCGAACAGCAGGTCCGCCTCTTTCATCGCGGCAAAGTTCGGTCCGTTGATCCAGATCAGGTCAATCGCGCCGCCGCTGTCCTGGCCGGCCTGTTTCTCCGCCAACACGCGCGAGACCGCGTCGCCCGTGTTTGACAGCTTCACATGCTCAAGCGTTACGCCGAACTCCTCGGTCACGCGCTGCCCGACCCAGGCGATAAAATCATTGGTTGTCGTCGAGCCGCCCCAGGCGTTCCAATACACCGTCTGTCCGCGCGCCTCTTTCAGCACCGCGTTCCAATCGGCCGGATCGGGCTCGGCCCAGGCCAGCGCGGGCACCATGGCCAGCGTGGCGATCATGCGTTTGAGCATCCTCACTCCCCTTTCACTCCTTCGAAAACCCGCCGCGCCAACAGCAGCCGCGACGCCCCCGTCACGAAACACAATGCCCCGAACACCCAGGCCAGGGGTGCGAACCAGCCCGGCCACAGGCACAGGGCCACGAAAAACGCGATCGTTTCGAACCCTTCCAACAGCCCGCCGGTAAAATAGAGCGATTTGACCCCGCGCGCATCCGTCTTCATCTCGTGTTTTTCCGCAAGGATCGCATACCCCAGGAAACTGGCACCGTTGAAATAGAAACTGCACAGCAGGAACGCGCCGGCGGCTCCGTTCGCCACCGGGTCGAGCCAGACAAAACCAACCGGCACCGCACCGTAGAACAGGAAATCGCAGACGATATCGAGATAGCCCCCGAAATCGCTGCCATGGCTCGCGCGGGCCACGGCCCCGTCCAGCCCATCGGCCAACCGGCTGGCCAATAGCGGCAAAAGCGCCCAACCTGGCGCACCCAGCGCGATCACCGCTGCCGCGCCCAGCCCCAGCACCAAACCCGTCAGCGTGACCGCGTCCGCCGTGACACCCCAGCGCGCCAGAACGCGCCCCTGCGCGTTCAGGACCGGGTCGATCAGGGGGCGGATATAGGCGTCGATCATGGCCAAGCCATAGACCGGGCGCGCCCACACAGGCCAGTGCCAATCGCGTTACGGCGTTGAAACAATCGCCATCGGGGCGCGGATAGGCCGGAACCTGTCGCACAAGGGCTTGAATCGCGCCGCGTGATGCGTATGCGTGGAGCATTCGACAAGGACAGGTAACCATGACGGACAGGTTCGACCACACGGTTGAGATCCTCGGCGATCTTATCGCGTTTCCCACGGTCTCGGCCGACAGCAATCTGGAAATGATTGCCCACCTCGCCAACCGGCTGAACGATGCCGGCGCCGCGGTGCAGATGATGACGGACCCTTCCGGCCACAAGGCAAACCTTTTTGCCACCATCGGCCCCGAGATCTCGGGCGGGATCGTGCTGTCGGGCCATTCCGACGTGGTGCCCGCAGAGGAAAGCGGCTGGACGGATGACCCGTTCGAAATGGTCGCACGCGATGGCGCGTTCTATGGCCGCGGCACCTGCGACATGAAGGGCTTTATCGCAGCGGCCACCGCCATGGCGCCCATGCTGTCCGAGGCAAACCTGCGCCGGCCCGTGCATTTCGCCTTTACCTATGACGAAGAGGTGGGCTGCCTGGGCGCGCAGCACCTGGTGCGCGAACTCGCGCATGCCGAGGTCCGACCCGCGACCGCCATCATCGGCGAGCCCACGATGATGCGCATCATCGAAGGGCACAAGGGTTGCTGCGAATACACCACGCGCTTTCACGGGCTTGAGGGGCACGGTTCGGCGCCCGACCTGGGTGTATCGGCGGTCGAATACGCTGCGCGATACGTCATGCGCCTGATCGAGCTGCGCGAGCATCTGAAACCGCGGGCGCCCGTGGGCAGCCGGTTCGAGCCGCCCTGGTCGACCCTGCAAGTGGGTCGGCTGCATGGCGGTGTGGCCCATAACGTCATCGCCGGCCTTGCCGAAGTCGAGTGGGAACTCCGCCCGGTGCAGACCGCCGACAAGACCTATATCACCACCGAGATCGACCGTTACGCCAACGAAGTTCTGCTGCCCGCCATGCGCGCGGTGCACCCCGACGCGCAGATCGAAACCGAGGTGATCGGCGATGTCGAGGGGCTGGAACCCGCCGACGATAACGAGGCGCGCGACATCATCCAGCAATTGACAGGCCAGAACGGTGCCGACGTGGTGGCCTTCGGCACCGAGGCGGGGCTGTTCCAGTCACTGGGGATGAGCGCGGTGGTCTGTGGGCCCGGTTCGATCGAGCAGGCGCACAAGGCCGACGAGTACGTCAGCGCCGACCAGTTGGGGCAATGCGTCGACATGCTGGAACGGTTGTGTGACGGGCTGGTGATGCGCTGAGCAGACCGCCGGTCATCGCCCGCGCCGCACATGGGCCATCCAGTACTCGCCCCCCCGGCGCACGGCCTGGTAAACCGCATGTCCCGCCGCCACGCCGAGACCCGTATGCATACCGGCAAATCCCGTGTCACCCGAAGGCGCGGCCACGGCGATGCAATCGGTGCCGGTGCCGGTGGCCAGGCCGGTCGGCAGGTCATGGCCCAGTTCGGTCACGGCGACTGTGCGTGCCTGCGCCACAAGGGCCAAAAGCTCGATCAACGCGGCCTGCGTGACACCGGCCTCAACGCGCAACGCGATGTTGATGGTTCCGAAGCTTGCCGGATCATAGGCCATGCGGGTGCCCACGCGCTCGGCATTGGACAGGCCCACGGTGGCCACCGCGGTGGCGGTCATCCCGTCCTGCGTGGCAGTGGCCACCTCGTAGGCGCGCACATCGCGCGAGGTCAGGAAACAAGGCGCGTCGCGGGCGTTTCGGCCGGCCAGCTCGGCATCCAGCCATTCGGGCACGTCCAGGTCTGGCGTCAGGTCGGCGTTGCGCACCTCGCGCCACAGGATGCGGCGTGCAGCCACGAAACCGGGCCGGTTCAACGTGTGGCTTAACACCTGCATCTCGCCGCCCAGGTCGAAACAAAGCCAGGGCCGCGCAAGCGTGACGCTCATTCCAGCACCTCGAGCGGTTGAAAGACATGGCCGTGTTCGGTTGCCGCGCTGAAAGCGGTAATGCCAAAGACCTGCGCCACCAGTTCTGGCGTCAGCACCTGCCCGGGCGGGCCATCGGCCACGACACGGCCCTGCCCCAGCAGGATCAACCGCGAGCAATGCCGCGCCGCCAACCCCAGGTCGTGCAGCGATACCAGCACCGCGCGCCCCGACCGGGCGACCTGGCCAAAGGTGCGCATCGTCGCGATCTGGTGCGCCGGGTCCAGCCCCGACACGGGTTCATCGGCCAGCAGCAGCGGCGTGTCCTGCGCCAGCGCCCGCGCGATCAGCACGCGCGCCTGTTCGCCACCCGACAGCCGCGTGGCGGTGCGGTTGCGCATGTCCGACAGGTCCATCCAGTCCAGCGCCCGCGTCACCGCCGCGCGGTCGGCCTGCGACAGGGCCCGCGCCCGGTGGGGCGTGCGGCCCAGCGTCACCAGCGCCTCGACCGTAACGGGCCAGGCGATTTCGCGCATCTGGGGCATCCAGGCCACCGCCCGGGCCCGGGCGCCCGGATCGAGCTCGGCAAGGCAGCTTTGGCCTTCATGCGGCAACAGCCCAAGCGCCGCGCGCATCAGCGTGGTCTTGCCCGCGCCATTGGGGCCAATCAACCCCACCAGTTCACCGGGCTCGATATCGAGCGTGACACCGGAAAACACCGGGCGGTCGCGCAGGGTAACCGACAGGTCGCGCAAGGACAGCAGGGTCATACCATCTCCTTTCGCGTCTTGTAGATCAGGTGCAGGAACAGCGGCGCGCCCACCAGCGCGGTCAGGACACCCAGTTTAAGGTCGCGCTCGGGCAGGATCACACGCACCGCGAGATCGGCGGCCAGCAACATCGCCGCGCCCCCCAGCGCCGAGGCCGGCAGCAGGCGCGAGGGTTGCGCCCCCACCAGCGGGCGCAGCAGATGCGGCACCACAAGACCCACGAAACCGATGGCCCCGGCAACGGCAGTTCCCGCCCCCACCACGCAGGCCGTGCCAAGGATCAGAACCAGCCGCAGGCGGGGCAGGTCGATGCCCATGGCCTGTGCCGCGTCTTCGCCCAGGGTCAGCGCATCCAGCCCCCGGCCCAGGCTGGCCAGCAACACCCAACCCAGCAGGGTAAAGGGCAGCGCCAACCACAGATGCGTCATCGACCGGTCGGCCAATGACCCCATCATCCAGAACACGATTTCGTTCACCGCAAAGGGGTTTTGCGACAGGTTCAGCACCAACTGTGTCAACGCGCCCGCCATCGCCGAGATCGCGATCCCCGCCAGGATCAGCACCAACGCCCCACCACGCGGACCGGCCAATGCAAGCACAAGCAGAACACCGCCCAATGCCCCTGCCAGCGCCATCAGCGGCAGCGCCAGCGCAAAGGCGGCCGAAAGGCCCGTCTGGATCGCCAGGACCGCCCCCAACGCGGCCGAGCCCGACACCCCGATCAACCCCGGTTCGGCCAGCGGGTTGCGCAGATAGCCCTGCATCGCCGCGCCCGCCAGGCCAAGGCTGGCCCCGATCATCGCCGCCAGTATCGCACGTGGCAGACGAATTTCGCGCATCACCATGGCAACCGGCCCCTCGCCCCCGCCGAAAAGGCCCGCCAGGCTGTCAACCGGCGCAATGCTGGCCGGCCCGACCAGCAGCGACAGTACGAACAGCGCCGCCACCCCGACCGACAGACCGACGAACAGCCGGGTCATCGGGCCGCCTCGACCCGGCGGCGCAGATCAGCCATGGCCGTGACAGCGCGCAGCGCGTGCGGCGTGCCGCAGACCCAGTCACGGTCGGTCACGGTGCCATTGACCCGCCCGCGTTTCAGCGCGGTGACAACCGGGTGCTCCATCACCGCCTCGGCCCGGCTCGCGCCGGGATAGGGGTTGCCGGTCACCACCACGTCGGGCGCGGCCATCGCCAGCATCTCCAACGGCAGCGCGCCAATGGCGCCAAAACCCATTTCGGTCGCGATGTTTTCGAACCCTGCCGCGCGCAGGATCTGCCCCGCCAGCGAGGTGTCGCCCGAGGTATAGCCATTGGCATAATAAAGCGCCGCGCGCGGACCCTTGTTGTCATGCCGCAGCGCGGCCAGATCGGCATTGAAGCGGTCGATCAGCGCCTCTGCGCGGTCAGGCCGGCCCAGCAAGTCACCCATCCGGGCCAGGCGGTCAGGAATGTCCGACAGCGCATAGGCAGGGTTGAACTCTTCCACGCGCAGGCCCAGCCGGCGCAGCATGTCGACGGTGGCGCGATCGGTGAACCGACCGGCCAGAACCAGGTCGGGCGCCATCAGATACACCTCTTCGGCACGGCCATGGATCACCGGCAGGTCGGCGGCCTTTTCGGCCATGGCCGATGTGCGCGGGTTGGCGGCCAGCGCCGTCACCGCTGCCAGTTGCCCCGGCGCGGCCAGCATCATCGCCAGCTGATCGGTGCACAGGTTCAACGATACGACCGTTTTGGGGGCATCGCGCGACGGCGCGTCGGGGGCCGACAGGGTTTCTTCCGGGGCCGACGCGCGCAAGCCCCCCGACCCTGCCCCGATGGCAAGGGCCGCCGCGCCAGTCACCACCAGCGCGACAAGCAAAGATATGACCCTAGAACGACGCACGGAGACCGAAATACGCTGCCCGGCCCGGCATGTTGTAGCCGCCGGCGGTCTCGTAATCCTCGTCCAGCAAGTTCTCGACCCGCATATAAGCCTGCGCTTGCGTGCTGACATCATATGTCACGCCCAGGTTGACCAAGGTGTAATCGCCCACCTTGTTGCCTGCGGGGGCAAAAGCGCTGGGCACCACGTCGACCACCTGTTGCACCTCGAACATGCCGCCAAAGCCCCGGCCCAGGTCGGCCTCGACCCCCAGCACCAGGTCGTGCCGGGGCACGCGCACCAGCCGCGCGCCATTGTTCTCGGCATCGGTCAGCGTGTAGTTGCCGAACAGGCTGTAGCGCTCGTTCACGTCATAGGTGCCTGCCAGCTCCAGCCCCTTGGTCGTGGTCGTGCCCGGCACCTGGTTGTAGGCCGAGGTCGTGAAATCGTACTGAATGAGGTTGTCGATCTCGGTGTAAAAGGCGGTCGCGCGGATAGACCCGGCACCAAGGTCACGCTCGACCCCCAACTCGAACGAACGGCTTTCCTCGGGTTGCAGCGTTGCGCTGCCGAAGGGGCCATAAAGCTCGTATAGCGACGGGGCGCGAAAGCCCGTTCCCAGAACCGCCCGCACCGTCCAGTCGGGCGTGGCGCGCCATGCAGCGGCCAGGCGGCCCGAGCTCGACCCGCCGAACATCGAATGATCGTCATGCCGCAACGCAAGCGACAGGTCCAAGGTATCGCTGGGGGCATAGAGCGCCTCGGTGAAAACCGAATGTGTCGTGACATCGCCGGAGGTGCCCGGCAGCGCGAAACTTTCCTCGGTGCGGTCGGCGCCGAAATTCAGCGTCAGCCCGGCATTGAGCGGCGCCGAGCCGCGATACTCCAGTGTTTCACGCTCCCCCAGGAACGAGGTCGTGAACCCGCCCGGGTCCTGCCGGTCGCTCTGATAGGCGGAAAAGGCAAGCTCGTGCTGCACCGCGCCTGTCTCGAACCGGGCAAAGGCACGCGCGCCGCGCTGGGCAAACAGGTTGGTGCCGCGGTTGTCGGTCGTGGACCGGTCAACCTCGGCGGTGCCGTCACGCCACAAAAGCGCTGCACCCAGCGTCAGGCCGTCGGTCAGGTCGTATTCCGCCGTGGCAGTCAGCATCTCGCTGTCGTACCCGTCTTTCTCGGTGTCACCCGCCCGCGCCGAGATACCCTCGGTGCGAAAGCGCGAATAGGTCATCGCAACCTCGCCACGCTCGCCACCATAGGCATAGCCGAAACTGCCCGAATAGGTATCGAAGCTGCCAAACTCCAGGTTCAGTTCGGTAGTCGGGCCCCGACCGCGCGCGCGCATGGTCGTGATATCGATCACGCCGCCAATCGCCTCGGAGCCATAAATCGCCGATTGCGACCCCTTCAAGACCTCGACCCGGCCCAAACCGGCCGACGTAAGCCCGCCGAAATTGAAAGAGGTCTGCGTTGACGACGGGTCGGCAACATCGATCCCGTTGATCCGCACCCCGATATAGTTGGTATCAAGCCCCCGAATCCGCAGCGTGGTGTTGGTGCCCACACCGCCATTGGCCGAGTAACTGACACCGGGCTGGCGCGACAAGGTCTGGCGCAGCGTCGTGTCGGTGTTCTGCAGCTCTTCATCCTCGATCACCTCGACCGTGGCGCCGGTGCGCGCTGCGGAAACCGGCGACAGGCTGGGCGACAGAACGATTGCTCCCAGATCAAGCGGTTCCTCTGCCATCGCGGGAGCGGCAGCCAGTGCCGTGATCGAGATGGAGGCCAAAATCCTGTGTTTCATACTGCTATCCTTCCAACAGGGGCGCTTTGCCCCGTATCCGACAAGTCAGGCGGAAGGACATACGCCCCCCGTGACGGTGAAAAATGCCACCACAACGGAAGGTCCGTTATCCACGGCGCGCCCCGCGCCCGGATAGGGTGATCACCTCGGCAGGTCTCCTGACTTGCGGGTCACAGCTTGGCCGGGCCTTCCCGCAGCGCCTTGGGGCGCGGCAGTGGCATATGCCGGCGTCGCTCACCGCTTACAGTTGCGGGGGCAGTCACGGATTTGGGCCGAAGCCCGCACCATGTTCCCTTTTACCCGGACGACTGAATCGCCCGGACCGAAGCAATCTCAGGGATAGCGAAAGATTGATGGCCGCGAAAGAGCAAAGACGACACAACACCCAGCCGATGCGGCCCGGCGCCCCCCTATCCGTGACCGGAACAGGCGGGCGCGCATTGTCATAGACCATGTCACAGGCCAGGCAGCCGACCAGCCGGCGCCGGCTTTCGCCGCGCCGTACTTTATACGGAAATCAACCGGGGCCAGCCTGCGGCGTGGCCGCGTCACGCCCTAGCGGCGACCCAGCTTGCCGAACTCGCTGTCCAGCAGCGCGCGCATTTTCTTCGCGCCGCCGCGCAAGGCTGCCGATACATCGGCATCATCGTGGCTGACGGTCTGGGGGTCCATCCCCTCGGGGCGCGCCTCGATCTTGCAGCGGATGTCATCGGCCCCGCCCTTGGCGGCGTTGGCATCGGCCAGGTGGACCTCGACCCGCGACAAGCGGTCAACCAGGTGGCCCAGTGCATGGGTTACGGTCTCTTCCGCCACCTCGGCCAAACGGTCATCGCCCTGGATGTTTGAATCGGTGTTAAGTTGGAACTGCATGTGTCCTCCTGGGTTGCGGGGCGCTGGTACAAGCTCGGGCGCCCCACCCACCTATTTAGGAAGGGCGCCTCGCAATTGCATCATCCCCGCAATCACTCGGGGCGAACGCGCGCGGCCGTCTTGTTGGCAAAGGCCTCCAGCCGCCCGCGCGAGGCGGGTTGGGTGTTGACGATACCCGCAACCACCGATTCCGCATAGGCCGCATCCAGCCCCGACATGTTCTGCATGTGGCTGATGGCAGAACAGATGGCGAAATTGGACAGGGGCGGGTTGGTGGCCGCGGCCCGCGCGATTTCCAGCGCCTTGGCCTCGGAATCCTCGACCAGGTATTGTGCCAGGCCAACGCTGATCGCCTCGTCGCCCTTGTAGACACGGCCGGTCAGCATCATGTCGATCATCCGCGCCTTGCCCACCAGGCCGGCCACGCGGATCGTGGCGCCGCCTCCGGTGAACAGGCCGCGCTGCCCCTCGGGCAGGGCAAAATAGGTGCTTTCGTCGGCCACGCGGATATGCGCGCTGCTGGCCAGTTCCAGCCCGCCGCCGACGACCGCGCCCTTAAGCGCGGCAATGATCGGCACACCGCCATATTCCATCTTGTTGAACGCTTCGTGCCAGCGCAGGCAGACATGCATGAACTGCTCGGGGCTGCGATCCTGCTGGTGATGCTCGACCAGGTCCAAACCGGCAGAGAAATGCGTGCCCTCACCGCGCAGGATAACCGCCCGCGCGCCCATGCGCGGCAGTTTCGAAAACACGTCGATCAACTCGTCGACCATTGCCGCATTCAGCGCGTTTCGTTTTTCGGGGCGGTTCAGAGACAGGGTGACGATGCCCTCGTCATCGGCGCTGATGGCCAGGGTTTCCAGTTGGAAGATATCCAGGCTGTCCATTCGAATCTTGTCCTTCTGTTTTGATCGGGTCGAACTCAGTCCCCGGCCAATTCGGCCAGGATGGCGTCGGTATCCTGCCCGCGTTCGGGCGCGGGGCGTGGCCGGTCTGGCGCCTGCCCGTCAAAGCGCGGCGCGGCGGCGGCCTGCAACACCCCGTCGGATTGCTGCCAGATGCCGCGCGCGGCGATATGCGCGTCGCCCGCCGCCGCATCCGGCGCGTTCACCGGCCCGACACAGGCATCGCTGCCATCGAACAGCGCCAGCCAATGCGCCAGCGGTTGCGCGGCAAACATCGCAGCCAGCCGCTCCGACAGGTCGGGCCAGGCCGCCTTGTCATATTGCCGCGCGGCGAAATCGGCATCATCCGACAGGCCAAGCAGTTCCAGGAAAATGGCGTAGAACTTGGGTTCAAGGCATTGCACGGACAGGAATTTGCCATCCGCGCAGGTGTAGCAGCGGCTCCAATGCGGGCCATCCAGCAGGCTTTGCCCGCGCATCATCGACAGCCCGCCCGCCACGTTCAACGACATCAAGAGGTTCATCATGTGGGCCGAGCCGTCAACGATGGCGGCATCCACCACCGTGCCCCGGCCACTGCGTCCGGCCCGGATGATCCCCGCCAGCATCCCCGCCACCAGGTACAGCGCGCCACCCCCGATATCACCCACCATCGTGGGCGGCGTGAATGGGGGCTGCCCAGCAGGCGAGGCATACCACAAGGCACCCGACAGCCCGATATAGTTCAGGTCATGTCCCGCCTGAAGGCTGCGCGGCCCATCCTGGCCCCAGCCGGTCATCCGGCCATAGACCAGCGCGGGATTGATACCGTGGGCATCTTCGGGGCCAAGGCCCAGCCGCTCCATCACGCCGGGGCGGAACCCTTCGATCAACCCGTCGCTACACGCGACCAGGCGCTTGACGGTATCCATGTCGGCGGGGTCTTTCAGGTCCAGCGCGATCGACCGCTTGCCCCGGTCCAGCAGGTTGCGCGCCGCCTTGTCGGGTGCGCCGGCGCCACCGCCACCCTTGCGGTGCACCACGATCACATCCGCACCCAGGTCGGCCAACATCATGGCCGCGAAGGGCCCCGGGCCCAGCCCCTCGATTTCGATGATGCGAATACCGTCCAGCATGGCGCGCCCTCCCCGGCTTGCATATTTCTCCTCGGGGCGCATTAACGGCATCCCGAGGTCCGAGCGCAAGCGCCCCGGCCAAAAGTGACGCAGGGTCGGAGCACCGCATCATGGCCCGCCATCCTGGCCAAGCGCCCTGTGCTTGGCCGCCAAAGCGTGCTAATCAAATCGTCAAAATCCGGCCGCCCGGCCCCGAGGCCCCGGCAGCGCAGGGTGAACCACGTGACAAATATTGCAGCAGAAAGGCTTGCATCGTGCAGGACAAGGATATCGATCAAGACCATATCAGGTCGCTCCTGGAACAGGACGAAATCGAGATGAGCGTTGTGATCTCGGACCCTTCGCAACCAGACAACCCGATGATCTATGTCAGTGACGAGTTCGAGACACAGACCGGCTATGCCCCGGACGAGGTGATCGGACGAAACTGTCGTTTCCTTCAGGGGCCGGATACGAACCCCCACGCCATCGAGGCGATCCGCCAGGGCCTGAAGGCCGAGACCCGCTTTACCATCGACATTCTCAACTATCGCAAGGATGGCACGCCTTTCGTCAACCGGCTGCGCATCCGGCCAATTTATGACGCCGAAGGCCGGTTGATGTTTTTTGCAGGGGCACAGAACCCGGTTTGACGCCCCGCGCCCGATAGCGGCGCCGGGCCTGATCTGCTTGGGAAAGGGCCGATTTCGATATGCCAGACCTGTTGATCGTCTATCACTCGCTGACGGGCGGCAGCCGCCAGATGGCCGAGGCCGCCGCCAGCGCCGCGCGGGACGAGGTGGAAACAACGCTGAAAACAGCGGTCGAGGCGGAGCCGGACGACCTGTTGCAGGCCGATGGATACATCTTTTGCGCGCCCGAAAACCTGGCCGCCATCGCCGGCTTGATGAAGGATTTCTTTGATCGTTGCTATTACCCGGTTCTCGGCCGGATCGAGGGCCGGGGATATGCCCAGATGGTCTGCGCCGGATCGGATGGCGAAAACGCCGCGCGGCAAACCGCCCGCATCGCGCAGGGCTGGCGCCTGAAAGAGGTGCAGCCGCCCCTGATCGTCTGTACCCATGCCCAGACACCCGAAGAGATCCTTGCCGAAAAGACCATCGGCCAGAACGACCTGTCACGTTGCCGCAGCCTGGGGGCCGCCATGGGGGCCGGTTTGCAGATGGGCGTTTTCTGAACGCCAAGGCATGGGCGCCTGACGCGCCTCATTCAAGGTAGCGCCGCAGATATGCCTCGACGGGCAGCGTCGCGCCAAGGCGACTGCCCAGAAGGAACATGCCGCCGAACTTGCGCTGAAGATACAGCACATCCATCGGTAGGGGCGGCGGCACATAGCCCGCCTGCGCCAGGGCCATACCCTGCTCATTCATCCGCGCCGATAACGTGCGGTCCGCGAACTCAAAGGCCTCAGCCCCACGGATCGCATCGAATACCGTGCCGATCATTGCCAATATATGGGCATCGAACGTGCCATCCCCTTTGATGAAACGCAGCTCTTGCGCGGCGACCTGCAGCGCGGGGGCATTGCCCTCCAGCCCGGCACGCATCAGGCGGCGGTAGCCCCCGGTCAACGACGGGTCCAGCGCCCGTGTCGCCCCGAAATCCAGCAAGACGATCCGGCCCGTTTCGGCATTGTAGCGGTAATTGGCAAAATTCGGATCGCTTTGCGTCAGCCCGAATTCGAACACCTCGCGCAGGGTCAGGTCGATCAGGCTTCCCATTATGCCATTGCGTTCAGCCTGCGGGGCCTCGGCCGCGGTTTCGATGGGGCGCCCTTCAAGAAACGACATGGTCAATATCTTGCGCGTGCTCCAGTCGGCGTGAAACATTGGCAACGCGAAGGCCGCGCTGTCCGCCAACAGGCGGGCGAAGCGTTCAAGATGCGCGCCCTCGCGCGTGTAATCGGTTTCCTCGTGCAGTTGGCTGCGCGCCTCTTCCATGTAGGGGGCCAGGTCGAACCCGCCGGGCAACAGCCCCGACATGCGCACCAGGGCGCCCACATTGGCCACGTCGCTGTCGATGCTGTTCGCGATACCGGGATATTGCACCTTTATCGCCACGTCGCGCCCGTCGCGCAGCCGCGCACGGTGGACCTGCCCGATACTGGCCGCAGCGATGGGGCGCACGTCGAACTGCCGGAAATGCCGCTGCCAATCACCGCCCCAGTTGCGCGTCAGCACCTGTTTCAACTGCGCGGGCGGCATGACATGCGCCTGGTCCCGCAGACGCGCCATGATCCCGGCCAACTCGGGCGGCAAGACCTCGCCCGCATCCATTGAGATAAGCTGACCCATCTTCATCGCCGCGCCTCGCATCCGCGAAAGCTCATCTGCCAGGCGGCGCATGTTGGCCGGTGTCATCAGCAGACGGCGCATCTCGGGCCGCGTGCCCCGGCCCAACGGGCCCAGGGCACTGACTGCCATGTTTCCGGCGATCCCCGCTGTCATCGAGCCGAGCCGCGCGAAACGGTTGATCCGGCCTGCTGGCACCGCCAACGGGCGCGAGGCGTTCGACGTAGATTTGGTCAAATCCTGTGTCCTTTTGCGGGGCCGACGCAATCCACGCCACGCCAGCGTTTCTGCAACGTCACGGCCACGATTTTCACACCGCCAACAGATAGATAGGGCAGGCATCCCGATGTCGAGCCCCGGCCCCACTAACCCCGGCGCGGCACAACAAACGGGGTTCAGTATTGCGCAGCCCATACCGACGGAAAGACACTGGAAAGCAAGCGCGCAGGATCACGCCCAAACAGATCACGTTCGAACAGTTCAACCTCGATCGCGCCTTGGAAGCCGCTGTCCCGCGCGGTCGCGACACAACGCGCCGCCCAGTCAGAAAGTGGCAAGTCCCGATGCATCGCGCCCGCGCGCATCACCGGTTCGCAGACTTGCAATACCACAGGATGCGCTGGCTGCCCGCCAAGCAGCGCCCCCAGCTCAGGATCATGGGCGGAATGATAAAGATCGACGATCAAGCGTGTCGCCGAAAGATCGCGGATAACATCAAGCGCCTGATGTATGGAATTGCAAACGCCCTTGGTCAGGCATTCGGCCGGGTGGATCGGTTCAAGCCCGAGCGTAACCCCCACCGCCTCGGCTTCGCCGTCAAGGGCGCCAAGCTTATCGACGAAGCGCGCCCGCGCGTCGGGCAACCTGTCAAAGGCCCCTGCCCCGCCGGTAATGACGCAAAGCGCCCCGGCTTCGAGCGTGGCCGCCGCCTGGACCAGGCGACGGTTTTCCTCCGCCTGGCGCGCCTGGAAGGCAGCATCGGGATCGGTAAAATACCCGGCGGAATTGAGCGAAGAAACCGACAAGTCGCGCCGATAGAGTTCGCGACGCAGGCGGTCCGGCGCCATCTCGGACAGCGCGCGGCGCGTCAACGCGACAGACCCGGCCCCAAGCCGCGCGGCAAGGTCGAGAAAGTCGCCCAGCGGCCACCCTGCGGGCCAAATGTAGTGATTTACCGCGAAAGGATATCTCATGCGCCCGGACCGCGGCGCATGACCGCCAAAAGTATCAACAACCCCGATGCGATCAGCGTGACCCCGAATAGCGGCACCGAGAAACCGCCCGTCCAATGCGCAAGCGTGCCAAAGGACACGGGCCCCAGCACCCCGCCGATCTCGGCAGAGGTAAAGAACAGCCCGCCCGCCAGCCCCAGCCGCTCCTCGGGCACGCCGGGTGTTTCCATTAGCAGCATTATGGCGACGGTCATCATCGATCCACGCGCCAGGCCTTGCAGCATTAGCCCCGTTGCAAGAAGTATCGGCTGTTGCGATTGCAGCAACAAGCTGGCCAGCAGCACAGCCCCGAACAGCGTGGCCATAACGAGCAGCCGCCGCTCGGGCGTGGCAAGGCGCGGAATGAACAGCACCCCCAGGATACCGATGGCCGGGGGCAGCGCCGCCCAGACACCGGCCGAGACCGCGGTAAACCCGTAGCTGCGCAGGATCTCGGGCATCCAGTTGTTGAAACCGTGATTGATAAAGAACACGCCCACGGCCATGATCAGGATCACCCGCACGGCAGGCACCGAAAGAATCTCGGCAAAGGCGCGCAAGTTGTATTTCTTGCCGTCCCCCGCCGCGCCCAGATCCGCGGCGCGCCCTCGGGACACCATCAACCAGAAAAACCCCGAGGCCAGGACCAGCCCCGCATATGCCGCCATCACCCCGCGCCAATTGCCTCCGACAAGCGGCAGGACGACCGCGTTTGTCAGGCCCAGCGCCACCAACCCGCCAAGATATGGCCCTGTCACGTAAAGCCCCATCGCGGTGGCGCGGGCCTTGCCCTCGTAAAGCCGGGCAATGACAAGCGGCGCACCGACCGAGATCATCGGCCCGCCCGCGCCGAAGACCGCAACCGCAAGAAAAAGCTGGAACGGCGTCTCGGCCACACAGCGCAAAAGGGCCGAGGAGGCCATGATGACCGTCGCCAGTACCAGCATGCGCCGCGCGCCCAATCGGTCAAGCAATATACCACAGGGCACGGCACACAGGATGTAGGCAAGCGGCCACGACCCCAGGATCGCGCCGATCACGGCGTTATTGGCGTCGATATCGGCGCGTATCTCGGCCAGCAGCGGGGCCATCGACGCGATGATGACCCCGAAACTGAAATAGACACCCCAGACGCCCGCCAGAACCGGCCAGCGCGCCGCGACGCCAGGTGCCGGGGCCAGGGTTGGGCTGGTCACGAAACGGCTCAGTAGCTGCGCGGCAAGCCAAGTACGTGCTGGCCAAGAAAACCGTAAATCATGTTCTTCGAAATCGGGGCCGTCTGGTACAGGCGGGCTTCACGCCACTTGCGCTCGATCCCGTATTCGCGGGCGAATGCAAAGCCTCCATAGGTCTGCATGCAGATTTCGGCACAGGCCCACGAAGCATCGGCAGCCAGCAGCTTGGCCATGTTGGCTTCGGCCCCGGCCTTTTCACCGGCATCGAACATCGCGGCAGCCTTTGTGACCATCAATTCGGCGGCCTGCGCCTTGGCATAGGCATCGGCGATGGGAAACTGGATACCCTGGTTTGCGCCGATAGGGTGGCCGAACACGACGCGGTCATTGGCATATTCGCACGCCTTGTCGATAAAGAATTTCGCATCGCCAATGCACTCATAGGCGATCAGGATGCGTTCGGCATTCATGCTGTCGACGATGTATTTGAAACCACGTCCCTCTTCGCCGACCAGCGTATCGGCAGGGATTTCCACGTTGTCGAAAAACACCTCGCAGGTGTTGTGGTTGATCATCGCATCAATCTTGGAAAGGGACAGGCCGTTTTTCCGCGCGTCGTTCATGTCGATCAGGAAAACCGACATCCCGTCAGAGCGTTTCTTGCACTCGGCGGCGGGCGTGGTGCGCGCCAGAAGCAGCATGAGATCGGACTCGAAGGCCCGGCTTGTCCAGACCTTTTGGCCGTTGACGATATAAGTGCCGTTCGCGGTTTTCTCGGCCCGTGTCTTGAGCTGCGTGGTGTCGCTGCCCGTTGTGGGCTCGGTTACGCCGAACGCCTGCAGGCGCAGCTCGCCCGTGGCGATCTTGGGTAGGTACTTCTGTTTCTGTTCTTCCGATCCGTGCTTCAAGACCGTGCCCATCGTATACATCTGCGCGTGACAGGCTGCGGCGTTGCAACCCTTGGCATGGATCGTTTCCAGAACGGCACCGGCCGCCGAAAGGGGCAGGCCCGCCCCGCCATACTCTTCCGGGATCAGCGCCCCCAGAAAGCCAGACTTGGTCAACGCCGAGACGAAGTCATGCGGATAGGCGTCTTCCTTGTCCAGCTTGAGCCAGTATTCATTGGGGAAATCCTCGCACAGCCGGCCAACCGCGTCGCGAATATCCTGCCAGCCGGGATGCACGGGCATCGTGATCATGTCAGAGTCGTATTGGGTCATGTGGGGCGTCCTTCAGATGACGTTTTTTTCGCGCAGGGCAGCAATCTCGTCGTCCGAAAGGCCGAGATCGCCAAGTATGGCGTCGGAATGTTCACCCGCATCCGGGGCCGAGACATAGACCGACGCGGGCGTGCGCGACAGTTTCACGGGCTGCGCGACAAGGCGCGTCTGGCCGCGGGCGGGATGATGCACGGGGGCTGCCATTTCAAGATGCTGCACCTGCGGATCGTCAAAGACCTCGTCCATCATGTAAATCGGACCGGCGGGCACTCCCACCTCTTCCAGTGCGGCAACCCAATGGGCCGTGGTGTTCTCGGCGAATATGGGTTCAAGCAGGCCCCAAAGCTCGGGCCGGTGTTCAAACCGGGCCGCGTTCGTTGCGTACCTGGCATCCTGCGCCCAATCGGGCTTGCCGATAAGTTTGCAAAGGGCCTGCCATTGCGTGTCGCTGCCGACGCCCAGGTTGAGATAGCCATCGCTCGTCGGCACAACGCCCATCGGCGTGACATAAGGGTGATCGTTTCCGGTCGATCGCGGAACCTCACCCTCGACCAGGTAGCGCGCGGCCTGGAAGTCCATCAACGCGATCTGCGCCTCCAGAAGCGAACTTTGCACCCATTGCCCGCGGCCAGATGCGGCGCGTTCCTGCAAGGCCACGAAAATGCCGATCGCCGCATACAACCCGGACGAACTGTCGGCCACGGCTGCACCTGCACGCATCGGCCCTTCGTCGGGGTTGCCGGTCACGCCCATCAGCCCGCCCATGCCTTGCGCGATCTGGTCAAAGCCCGCGCGGCGCGCATAAGGACCAGTTTGGCCAAAACCCGAGATCGAGGCAAGGATGACGCGCGGGTTCACCCTCGCCAGGTCTTCATAGGCGATGCCAAGCCGATCCTTCACGTCGGGGCGAAAATTCTCGACAACCACATCCGCGCCCTCAACCATGCGCAAGAACAGCGCCCGGCCCTCA
Organism: Lutimaribacter degradans; assembly: GCF_023703375.1. Taxonomy (GTDB): domain Bacteria; phylum Pseudomonadota; class Alphaproteobacteria; order Rhodobacterales; family Rhodobacteraceae; genus Lutimaribacter; species Lutimaribacter degradans. The sequence continues at coordinate 80,995 of NZ_JAMQGO010000008.1, read as the reverse complement.
GGCGCTTTAAGGTTCAGCGTGAGAGAGCGCTTGTTGCGGTGCAGGTTCAACATGTCATAGCCATGCCGCGCCCCTGAAACACCCGCCGACGGATCGGCACCCACGGGGGCCTCGATCTTGATAACGTCTGCCCCGAAATCGGCCAAAACACGACAACAGGTCGGCCCTGCGCGGACGCGGGTCAGATCAAGGACTTTCAGGGATTGCAGGGCGGTTGAACGCTCGGCCATCATCCTGCCTCCATCACGCGTGCGGCCCCGTCGGAATCGGCTTTGGCATACCAGTCGCCAATACCGCTCGAAGTCAGGAAAATCGTATCGTCACGCGCCGTCAGCAGATCTAGCGCGGCCTCGAAATGATGCGCGACATGGGGCACGCCGATGATGTGCGGATGCAGGGCCAGCGTCATCACCCGCGGCTGGCCTTTCATTTCCCTTTCGAACACCGCCAGCGTCGCCTCGACACGCTTCAGGTATTCATCGGTCGATCCGTTCTGGATCGCATAGACCGGCACGTCGTTAAGCTCGAAACTGTAGGGTAGCGCCATTAGCGGCCCATGCTTTGTTTTCATCCATGTCGGCAGATCGTCAAGCACCCAGTCATGCAAGAACTCGACCCCCTCGGCCTTGAGAAGGTCGGGCGTCTCCTCGGTTTCGCCCAGTCCCGGGCCCAGCCACGCGCGGGGCCGCTTGCCGCCGGCTTGCTCCAAACGGTCAAGACAGCGGCGGATCACCGCGGCCTCGTCCTCGGCCTGTTTCAGCGATTGCTGGAACCATCCATGACCGACCAGTTCCCAATCTGCCTCGACCACCGCGTCCATCAGCGCGGGGTAGACATCGGCCACCTGCGCATTCAGGAAAGCGGAGCACGGAAGCCCCTTGCGCGCCAGCATGTCAAGCATGCGCGGCATGCCGCAGCGCATACCGTATTCCACCCATGAAAAATTCGGCACATCCGGGGGGGCGGGGGTGGCACCGTGGGGGGCGGGAATGATGCCTCGCGGCATCGGCCGCTCGATCGGCCAATATTCGATGTTCATCACGATATGAACGATAAGCGTCTTTCCCGCGGGACCGGTCAGGGGCGCACGGTCCGACGAAAGCTGGAAAGGGATGCGCGGATTTGACGGCATGACGTTACTCCACATGTAGCCGGATGTCCGATGGTTTCCACGACAGCCGCACCGGCGCGCCCGCTTCGGGCGGGGTGTCGTCGCTGCCTGCGATGACCCGACTGACCATTTCGGTCCCGTCAGGCAAATGCGCCAGATGCGACGTCGTCAGGCCGAGATAAACGCTTTCATCGTAGGTTCCGATCATCGACAGCCCATCAGAAGCCGCAGCGCTGCCATTGGCCCGGTCCAGCGATACACATTCCGATCGGATCGACAGCGTGACCTCTTGCCCATCGGACACATCCAGGTCGCGCTTGTCGACCTGCAGCATGGCACCTGCAACATCGACCACGATACTCGCGCCATTCGACTGGGCCACCTTGCCCTTTAGCATGTTGTTCTCGCCCACAAAGCTGGCAGTAAAACTTTTTTGTGGCGCGCGATATATGTCGCGGGCACGGCCATATTCCACCAGGTCGCCATTCGCGATCAGCGCGATCCGATCGGCAACGGTCATGGCCTCTTCCTGGTTGTGGGTGACGTGGATGAAGGTGATACCCACCTTTTCCTGCAAATGCTTTAGTTCAAGACACATGTCCTTGCGAAGCTGAGCATCCAGCGCGGCCAGCGGTTCATCGAGAAGCAGGATGTCACGGTCGAGAACGATGGCGCGCGCCAGTTGCACCCGCTGCTGCTGGCCACCCGACAGTTCATGCGGCTTGCGGTGGGTGAACTGCGTCAGGCCCACCTGTTCCAGCGCGTAATCCACCTTTTCTGCGATCCGAGCCTTGGACAGCCCAGCCACCTTGAGGCCGTACCCCACGTTCTGGGTCACAGTCATATGCGGAAACAGCGCATAGGCCTGGAAAACCATCGTGGTTGGGCGTTTGTCAGGCGGCAGATGCCCGACGTTGCGGCCATGCAAGAGGATTTCGCCCCTTGTGGGCTTATGAAAACCGCCAAGCGTGCGCAAGAGAGTGGTCTTGCCACCGCCCGAAGGGCCAAGCAGCACGAAATATTCGCCCGCGGCAATGGATACGTTCACGTTCTTCAACGCGACGAAATCGCCGTAGTGTTTTGCAAGGTTGCGCACCTCGACGGCGGGGGCCTTGTTGTCGGTCATATCGGTCGTCCCATAGGTCATGACATCACCGGCTCGGCCTTGGCGCGGGCGATGCGGCCAAGGCTTTCGGCGCGGAGCATGGTGAAAAGGATGATGGAGCCGATCACGGCGATGGCCACAAAGCTGACCATGGCGGACATGGCATAGCTTTGGGGCGACATGCCGGTGTTCAGCATCTGGCTGATCAGCACTGTGGTAAACGTGTCAAACCCGCCCTTGAGAAGGCTGGTGCGGGTGTATTCGTTGAACACGAGGATCACTGTGAAGGCGCAGGCCGAAAAGACGCCGGCGCGGATCTGCGGAAACTCGATGTCCCAGAAAGCGCGCCAGCCATTGGCGCCGCAGGCGCGCGCCGCTTCGGTCTGTTCCGTCCGGTAACGCCCCATGGTGATCAGGATCACAACGAAAGAATAGGGAATGGTGTAGATGATCAGCCCGATCGTCGCGGTCAGAAAACTCAGCCGGAACCAGCTATCGAAAAGCGATGTGCCGATCTGATCGCCAAGCCAGATGAAAACCAGGTTGAGGTTCTTGAAGAATACCAGCAGCGCCGACCCCAGGATATCGGGCGGCACGAACAGCGGCGACAAAAGCAGGAAGATCGGGAAAAGCTTGTTATCGGCCGCCTTGTAGTACTTGGCGGAAAGCAGTGCCATCGGCACGGCGACAACGGTGACCACAAGCGCCAGGATCACTGTCCACCCCAAGGCCCCGATCAAAAGCTCGTCCGAGAAGATGAGCCCGTACCATTCCAAGGTGAAAACGTACTCATTGGCGCCAAAGCCGTTGGCATTGAAGGACACATACATCACGTAAATGACCGGCGTCATCAACGTCAGCACGACAAGCAGCAGGTAGGCCCATTTCAGCCGGTGCAGCCAGATATTGTCATAATCGTTCATGGCAGGCCTCAGCTTAGCGGTGTCAGGATCTTGGTAAGGTCGAACAGCTTGTGACCGATCCAGAGCAGCGACAGAAGTGTCGCCATCATGATCGCGCTCACCGCCATGGCGAGCGGAAAGTCGAGCGCGGTTATCGCCTGCGTGGCGATAAGCCCTGCATTCACCGCCCCAGCGCCGCCAAGGATGTTCGGCAGCAGTGCAACGCCAAGCCCGTTTACGAAAATAAAGACCGAGCCAGCGAAAATGCCCGGTGCCGCAAGTGGCAGGATCACATCCTTGAAGCGCCGCCAGGGCCCCACACCTAGGTCGTCGCAGACTTCGAAAATGTATTTCGGCACCGCTTCCATGGCGAGGAAGCCCGAAAACACGATAAAGGGCAGGAACGAAAGAACCTCGCCGATGACCACGCCGGTATGCGAGTAAAGCAGTGCCGTGATCGGTTCGTCGATAAGCCCAAGTTCCATCAGCGTGCTGTTCACCAGGCCGTTGCGCTGCAACACGGGGCGCAGCGCGAAAACGCGAATGATCTCGGAGACCATGAAGGGCAGGATGAACAGCAAAACCACGCGGTGCTGGGCGACCTGCGGAATCGATTTACGCACGAAAACCGCGATAGGAAACCCGAGAACAAAACAGATCACGACCGAGATCAGCGAATATTTCATCGAGCTCAGGAAATTTGTCAGGCGCGCCGAGAAAAAGAAGTTCTCGTAGGAAAACAGGGTGAACCCCGGCTCCATCCAGAACATCGTGCGCTCGAAAACCGAGAACACCACGGTCATGGCCATCGGGATGGCGAAGAACATCACCATGAAGATCAGCGGCGCGCGGAAAACCCATGGCACGAGTTTCGCGCGCCACGGGGCTTTATCGGCGTCAACGGGGTGGCCCCCGCTGACTGCGTGGCTCGACAGATCGGCCATTGACGATCAGGCCGCCTGAACCTTGGCCCACCAATCCTGATAGGCGCGCATGTTGGTCGGAAACACGTTCTGCCAGGAATTGCCAGCGACCGACCGTCGGGCCTGCTTGCGCGCCAGACGCTCGGCCATGATGGCCTTGGTATCGGCGTCGAAATCGTCGGGGTTGGCATCCACGTATTCGTTCACACCGCTCATTTGCGGCGAAAAGCCCAGGCCGGCCAACGTGCGCGCGCCGAACCAGGGTGACAGGTAGACGTTTGCGAGCGCATAAAATGCGTCCTCCATCCCGCGCTCCTTGCCTCCGCGCGTCAGCATGACGATGTTGTTCCACGTCTGGTGGCCCTCTTTCATCGTGCCGTAGCGGATGTCCTGCCCGTTCTTGCGCGCGGCGAATATCTGGATGACTTCCCAGCAGGACGACACCAGCACCTCTTCCGAGGAAAGCAGGTCGGCCCCGTTCTGAACCCCGTCCCAGAAGGTGCGGAAGTGGCCTTTTTTCTTGAGGTCGATCAGGAATTCGCAGGTCTGGCGCACCTCGTCCTCGGTCATGTCCGAAGGATTGTCGATCGAGCCCTTCCCCGATTGCTTCAGGTAAATCGCCGTGTTTGTCAGTGTCGGGCCAAAATCGTTCTGCATAGCTGCACGACCGCGGAACTGGCTGTCGAAGAGCGCCTCCCACGAGGTCAGCTCTTCGCCGATCTCGTCAAAATTGAAAGCCAGGCTGTCGGCGTTCGAGATATAGGGAATCGCGTAAAGCTTGCCATCGTGGCGCAACGTGTCGGCTGCGGCCCCGCCCTCCTGGTAGTGGGGCAGAATATTGGCCCAGTTGGGAATCCGGGCCGGGTCTAGCTCGGCGATGGCCCCTTGCGACGCAAGCGCATCCTCCATGCCTCCACCATTGTCGGTCATCGCGTCGTAAAGCGCGTTGCCGTCGCCCACCACCATCTTCTGGATGGATTCATCGGCACGCGCGGACTTGGCGATGGCATTGATGCCGACGCCCGACTGCGACTCCATGTCAGACCAATCTTGCGCGCCCACCTTGGCAATGCCCGGCGCCCAGAGTTTCAGCGCCTCTTGCGCGCGGGCGGGCACACCAAAGGCGCTGGCGGCAGCGCTCGCCCCGAAAAGGGCCATGAATGTTCGGCGGTTGAACTCGGTTTGGTTCATGAGACTTCTCTCCTGCTGGTTGGGTCCGACGCCAGGGCGGCGGACGGAAACATGTTCCCCGGTCTTGATGCCGAGTATCTCGCAGAGGCCGCCTGATCTGCGCGTTCTACCAGCCCGGCGCAGGGCAGACACCAACGGTGCGTGGGTTCTGATTATGTCGACAAAATTTCTAAATGCAAAAAAATTCTGTATGCAGAAACGACTTTCCCGCAACCCTCTATTTTTATGCCTTTTTTCCACTAACCCGCACAAATTTGCATCCTTACAGGCAAAACCGCTGGAAAGAACCCGCTTGATTTGCATGCCATCATGAGCGAATTTTTAAGCGAGATACCAATTTCTGCATGCGAAATGACCCATACATGGCCACCATCGAATCAGAGCTGACACGGATCTGCTGCGGAAACATCGGCGCGGACGTTCGGGCGTTGGCGCGTTTCAGCCTTCTGGATTGGCTGGGTTGCATCTTTGCGGCGCGGGCCACGCCGGTAGCACTTGCATGGGCACGCGCGCTGAACGCAGACCGCCATGATGTGCTGCGCAGCGCGATGTCACCGGATCGGACAGACGCACAGGGCGCGGCCTTGGCACTTGGCGGTCTGGGCAACGTTCTTGAGATGGACGACCTGCATCGCGCCTCGATCCTGCATCCCGGCGACACGGTCTGTGCCGCGGCACTAGCCGTGGCCATGCGGCGCCCAACCTCGGGCCCTACGCTGCTGGCAGCCATCGTGCGCGGATATGAAATCGCAACGCGCATTGGCGTGGCGGTTGCGGCGGGCGGCTATACCCCGTTTTACAATTCGGGCACCTGTGGCGTTTTCGGCGCCGCGATGGCGGCGGCAGACCTGCACCGGCTGGGGTCTGCCCACCTGGCAGACGCGCTTGGGCAGGCGGGCATGCAGGCCGCAGGAATCTGGCAATGCCGACTGGAACCGGGATTCTCGAAACAGCTTGCCACGGCCCATGCCGCGCGGGCCGGTGTCTTGTCCGCAGAGCTGGGCGCGGCTGGATTTACCGGGCCGCAGGCGATCCTTACGGGCGAGATGGGTTTTTTCAAAAGCTATTACCCCGGCGCTGACCCCGCCGCGGTACTCGACCCCCAACCCTGGGCCATCTCGCGGATGAGCTACAAGCCCTTTCCGGCCTGCCGCCACGCACACCCGGCCATTTCGGCGGCACTGGCGCTCGGGGCCGATCTGTCATCGCCCGTGCAGCGCGTTGACATTCACACGTATCGCGCCGCGATTGATTTTTGCGACAACACTGCCCCCGAAACAGCGGACCAAGCCCGGTTCAGCCTGCAACACGCCGTGGCAGTGGCCCTGCAAAAGGGCGCGCCCGAGATTGTGGATTTCGCCCCCCCCGCCCTGCAGGTACCAGCCACGAAAGCCCTGCGCGGGCTTGTCCACCTGCATGTGGACCCGGAATACGATGCAGCCTTTCCAAACCAATACGGCGCACGGGTCGTGGCAACCACGGCCGACAGCACCACGCACACCGCCACCTGTCCCGCAGCCTGGGGCGACCCGGAAAACCCCATGTCAGAGGCTGATCTGATCGCCAAGTTTCAACGCAACGCTGCCCATGGCGGCCTGACCGCAAAGGCTGCCACGAATGTGCAAGAAGCCGTTCTTGCCCTGGCAGACGCTCCCGATCTTGGCGCGCTTGCCCAAAGCCTCGCCCAATCCCTCGTACCCCAACAGGAGACCGCCTGATGCTGCTGAAACCGCCAGTTCCCTTCCATGAGCTTGACAACGAAACCGGCTGGGAGCCCGTTCCGGGCGGTGCCCCGGGGGTGCAGCAAAAGATGCTGTCGGGTGCACTTGACGAAACAGCGAAGACGGGTGTGCGCACGCGGCTTATCCGGTTTCAACCCGGCACGATCGCGCCGGCGATTTTCATGCACGATTACTGGGAAGAGGTCTACCTGATCTCAGGCAAGCTGGTGAACGGCTGCGATGCCGAAGGCAAGGGCGGCACCGAATATGCCGCACCCTCATATGCCTGCCGCCCGCCAGGAACGGAACATGGGCCCTTTACCTCGTCCGAGGGCTGTATCTTCTTCGAGATTCAATACTATATCGGAGACACGTGATGGAGCTGGGCCTTACCGGCAAAAGCGCGCTTGTTACCGGCGGCTCGAAAGGAATCGGGCACGCCATTGCCGCCGCGCTGCTGGCCGAGGGCGCGCATGTGACGTTGGTCGCACGGGACACCGCCCAGCTTGCGTCGGCGCAGGCGGCCCTTTCCGAAGGCGCCCAAGGCCGCGTGCACATGGTGCCAGCCGATCTTGGCACCGATACGGGACGTCTGTCGCTGATCGAGGCTGTCGGCACCCCGGACATCCTGGTCAACAACGCCGGCGCGATCCGCGCAGGCAAGATCGGCGATCTTGGCATTGCGGATTGGCGCCATGATTGGGAATTGAAGGTCTTTGGCTACATTCATCTCTGCCAACTTTTGCTTCCGGCCATGGCAGAACGTGGCACGGGCAGTATTCTCAACATCATCGGCATGGCAGGGCGCGCCAACCGAGCGGCCTATATCTCGGGTTCCTCGGCCAACGCGGCGCTCATCGCGTTCACGCAGGCACTGGGCGCCGATGCTCAGGCACAGGGCCTGCGCGTGTTCGGCATCAACCCGTCGCCAACCCTGACCGACCGGATGACCGATTTCATGAAACGCAAGGCCAAGGCCGAGTTCGGCGACGAAAGCCGCTGGCACGAAATGGTCGAACCTGACCGTTTCCCCTATGGCAGGCCGGCCCAACCCGACGAGGTCGCTGCATTGGCGACGATGCTGCTGTCACCGAAGGCGGGGTATCTGAACGGAACAGTGGTCGACATGGACGGAGGCGGACAATGGACAGGCAACTGAGAGACACGGAAGAACATGCGCAAGGCAAGCTGCGCCTCTCGCGGGCGGGCGGCGTGGCGCGGATCGTTCTGAACGCACCGGACAAGTTGAACGCGATGAGCCTTTCCATGTGGCATGCCCTTGGCGATGTCTGCCTGGCGCTGGCCCGTGATCAAAACCTGCGCGTCGTCACTATCGAGGGGGCGGGCGACCGTGCCTTCGTGGTCGGGGCCGACATCTCGGAATTCGGAGAAACACGCAACAGCGCCGAGGCAGCGGCCAGCTACGGCGCGGCCGTTTCCCGCGCCGAAGAGGCCATCACCGCGCTGCCGGTTCCAACGATCGCGCTGATCCGCGGGTATTGTATCGGCGGCGGGCTTGAGATCGCCATGCGCTGCGATCTGCGTCTGGCCCGTGATGACGCCCGTTTCGCCATCACGCCTGCCAAGCTGGGCCTCGGGTACGGTTACGACGGCATCGCCTTGCTTGAACGGCGGGTCGGCCATGCGACGACGGCGGATCTTTTGTTCTCGGGTCGAAAGATGGCCGCTGACGAGGCGATGGCAAAAGGGATTTGCGACCACGTCTACCAAACAGCCCGCTACGACGAAGCCACGCACGCCTATATCAAAACGATGGCCGAAAACGCACCCTTGTCGATCCGCGCGATCAAGGCGGCGCTGATTGACCTGGCCAGGCCCGAAACAGCGCGCAACCCCGATCACCCCCGAAAGCTGGCGCAGGCTTGCTTTGACAGCGCCGATTACCGCGAGGGTCAGGCGGCCTTCTCCGAAAAGCGCCCCCCAAGGTTCGAGGGACGGTAAGTCGATGCCGTCGCCCAGCCCCCATTGCGCCATCGGGCGCAGCGAACGCGTGACGGACACGCTCGATCTGCGGCAGGCGCGGCTGATGCAATTGACACTTGATCGGCCCGCAACGCTGACAAAGGGCGACCCCCTGCCGCCGTTCTGGCATTACCTGTATTTCAACCCGCAGATCCGCGCGTCGGACCTGGGCCGCGACGGGCATGAACGGCTCGGGCGTTTCATCCCCGATTTCGGCCTGCCCCGCCGGATGTGGGCCGGTGGCCGCGTGACGATCGACGCACCGTTGCGGCTGGGCGAAGAGGTCGAGAAACGCTCGACCATCCGAAGCATCGAGGAAAAGACCGGCCGCTCGGGCCGGCTTTGCTTCGTGACGGTGGATCACGATTTCAGCGTCGGCGGCGAGCATCGCATACGCGAGACGCAGAACATCGTTTATCGCCAGCCACCCGCCCCAGGCAGCGCGCCGCCAACCGGCCAGCGCGCGCCCGACGACGCCCGGTTTTCGCGCGTCGTGACACCAGACCCGGTGACATTGTTTCGCTATTCCGCGCTTATCTTTTACGGGCATCGCATTCACTATGACGCCGATTACACCCGCGAAGTCGAAGGGTATCCCAGCCTTGTGGTGCATGGGCCACTGACGGCCACGCTGCTTGTGGACCTGGGGCTGGCCCATCTTGGTGATCGCAGGCTGACCGCCTTTGACATACGCGCCATGCAGCCGCTATTCGCCCCCACCCCCTATACGTTGGAAGGCCGCGCCACCCAGACCGGTGTTTCGCTATGGGCCCGCACGCCGGACGGGGCCACGGCCATGACCGTGACCCTACATGCAGTGGACTGATTTACAGGAGAGTTCCATGACCAACCCCTTGTATGACAGGTTGATCGGAGATCGCCGCGACAGCGACGCCGTTCTGCTGCACCTCCCCGAAGGCGGCACAGTCACCTATGCCCAGATGGCCGCCCGCGCTGACAGGATCGCCGGGATGCTGCGCGCCCGCGGCTTGGCCAAGGGCGACCGCCTGGCGATGCAATGCCCAAAATCGCCCGAGGCGCTGGCGCTTTATCTTGCCTGCCTGCAATCGGGGGTAATTTTCCTGCCACTCAACACCGCCTACACTCCTGACGAGATCGCATATTTCGTTGGCGACGCGACGCCGAAGATCCTCGTGACCGACCCTGCCGCAGAAGCGGCGCTGACGCCGGTTGCACAAAAGGCCGGCGCCGCGCTGCTGACGCTCGACGGCGACCAGCATGGCAGCTTTGCCCAGGCCGTGGCCGCATCGGAGCCGGTCACCTCCGCAACCCCTTGCACCACCGACGATCTGACCGCTTTCCTTTACACCTCGGGCACCACGGGCCGCTCGAAAGGTGCGATGCTGACACAGGGCAACCTGCTGTCGAACGCCGAGGTGCTGACCGAAACCTGGCGCTTCACCGCGCAGGATGTGCTGATACATTCATTGCCGATCTTTCACGCCCACGGGCTTTTCGTGGCGTGCAACGTTCTCATGCTTGCGGGCGGGTCAATGATCTGGCTGCCTGGCTTCACGGTCGCGGGTGTTCTGGCCGCCTTGCCAGGGGCGACAACGATGATGGGTGTGCCCACTTTCTATACAAGGCTGCTCGACAGCCCCGACTTCGACCGTGCGCGGGCTGGCCACATGCGGCTGTTCACATCGGGCAGCGCGCCACTGCTGGCCGAAACCCACACCGCCTTTCGCGCCCGAACCGGCCATGCGATCCTTGAGCGCTATGGCATGACGGAAACCGGCATGAACACCTCGAACCCTTATGACGGCGAACGCCGTGCCGGCACGGTGGGTTTTCCCCTGAAGGGCACCGAGATCCGCATCATGGGCCAGGAAGGGCAGGAACTGCCCTGCGGCGAAACCGGCATGATCGAGGTGCGCGGCCCCAACGTGTTCAAGGGATATTGGCAGATGCCCGAAAAGACCGCCGAAGAACTGCGCGATAACGGCTTTTTCATCACCGGTGATCTTGGGCTGATCGACGCCGATGGATATGTCACCATCGTGGGTCGCGAGAAAGATCTAATCATATCGGGCGGCTACAACATCTATCCAAAAGAGGTCGAGCAGGTGCTCGATGACCAGCCCGGCGTCAAGGAGAGCGCGGTGATCGGTGTGCCGCATCCCGATTTCGGCGAGGGCGTTGTAGCCGTTCTGGTGCCCGAAACCGGTACCACGCCGGATCTGGATGCGATCGCCGCCGCCGTGGCCGGCAAACTGGCCAACTTCAAGCGGCCCAAGGCGTATTTCGTGCTGGACTCTCTGCCCCGCAACACGATGGGAAAGGTACAGAAAAACGTGCTTCGGGCCGAGTATGCCGAACAGTTCGATACGGCACCGGGGGTAAAAAAGGCGGGCGAATAATCCCGTTACAGTGCGCTTGCAAGCCTCTCCGCCAATGCAAGAAGCTCCCTCTCGGAGCCTTTGGGGCCAAGCAATTGCACCGAGACCGGAGGCTTTGACTCAGGTGCCGGAATAGCCAGGGCGGGCAAACCGGCGACATTGGCCAAAACGGTAAAATCCGCCTGGCCCACGGGCGGGCGGCTGCCATGCGCAAAGGCAGGTTCCGCGACAGTCGGCAAAAGCGCCACGGAGCCGGGGCCCAGCCCGTCGGTCAGGCAACGCGCCGCCGCTTCCAGCCGCGCGCGCACCTCCCGCGCCTTTTCTTCCGGCACCTTCGCACCGTAATCCAGCAGCTTTTGCAGGCCCGGGCTTAGCCCCGGCTCGGCGCCCAGGCTTTGGGCCCCTTCGATCTCGGTCAGCAGAAAGGCATCGGCGCGCAGCGCGTCGAGATCTATTTCAGGCATCTCTCCGGGCTGGCCCAGAAAACCGCCAAGCAATGTTGAGCATGTCTTGAAAAATGCCGCGACATCGGGCGTGCACCGGCCAAGCCACTCGCTGCCCGGTGCATGCCAACCCGTCGTTTCCCGAAATGGGCCGTCATGTGCGAGAACGTCGAGTACCTCGGAGATGGCCGCAGGCGTTCTTGCAAAAATGCCCAGCGCATCAAGACTGGGCGCCAGCGGCACCACGCCATCAAGCGGCAGCACTCCCTGCCCGACCTTCAGACCGTAGACCCCGCAATAGGCCGCCGGTATTCGAACCGACCCCATCGTGTCGCTTCCCAGCGCGGCATCGACAAGGCCGGCCGCCACGGCCACCGCCGCCCCGCCCGACGATCCGCCCGCGCTATGGCCCGGATACGCGACGTTTTCACAGCGACCGAAATGCGGATTGTCGGTTGACGCGCCAAGCGCGCCCTCATCCATTGCAAGACGGCTTACCAAGGTGGCCCCTGCGCCCCGCAATGCCGCCACCACCGACGCATCCGCCGCCGCGATCCGGCTGGCACGGGCACCTATCCCGGCAGTCCATCCCTGGCCGGCAACGGCGATGTTGGCCTTTATCCCGATCACACGTCCCGCAAGAGGCCCCGCACCCACCGCCTGCGCGCGGTCTACAGGCCCCGAAGCTGTGAAATCTTCGCAGAAGTGCAGCGCCGCGTCGCGCGCGGCGATCTGGTCGAAAAGCGCGCCAGTGTCGATCATTGATCGGCCACGGACTTGGAGTGCTGCATTCGTGCCGCCACGCGGGATGCCCCGGCAAGCAGATGTGCCGACATGACGCTGGCCGCCCATTTCGGCGCGCGCGCCTCGATCGCGTCGATGATTTCGGCATGATGGTTCAGGCTGCGCATCAGGTCTTTTTCCGAGTACATCGAATAGGTCCTTACGACCATGCTGACATCCAACGCGGTGGTCATCAATGCCGTCAGGCGCGGTGACCGGGCTGCCGCCACGATCGCGCGGTGAAAGGCCTCGTTGGCCTCGGTAAGGCGTTGATTGGCGGCCTCGTCCCGTGGCGGGGTGTCAGCCTTCATGGCGGCGTTGATGCGTCGCAGTTCGGCAATGTCCTCTTCGGTGGCCAGACGCGCGGCGCGCTGGACCGAATAGCATTCCATCAATCGGCGAATCTCGTAGATCTGCTCCGCCTCGTCCTCGGGGAAATGCGCAACGCGGGTCGTGTACCCGCTTTGCCGCTCGATGAACCCCTCAAGAACCAGCCGCCCAATGGCTTCGCGAATAGGGGTTCGCGATAGCCCCAGATCATCGGAAAGGCGTGTCTCGGTCAGGCGTTCCCCCTCTTCCAGCTTGCCTGTAAGAATGTTCTTGCGAATTGCCTGATACGCCTGTTCGGTAGCGTTCGGCCTCGAAGAGCCGGAAGATTGCATGGACATGAACCTTTGAACTGGGCCCAATCGGGGCGGGATAAGGTGCGCTGCACCAAGACGCCTATTTTGTATGCGAAATAAAACAGCCGGTCAAAACGAAATTACCCGGCCACATTATCCTGCATGCACCTCAATACTCATAAAAAACAGGTTTATTAGGAAGAACACTAGCGCGCCAAAGGTATCGCCGACACCCCGCGCCCCGGAAAAACAGTGGCAATTTTTCTGGAAATGTATCCAGAAATTGGAGTATTCGTAAAATCAAGCGGGCGACACGGGGATTCGCACCCGGACCGCTTGGGCCGCGTTGGCTCGGGGTCTTGATGCGACGGGTGGCGCCCGCAAGGAAATAGAAGCCCCGCCAAGGGGTCTGGCGTCCGCGCCTGCACTGTCACCGCCGCCCCGCCGCGTGCCGGGACACGGTCGCCAATAAAGGCACCGGCAAAGCTGCCGATACGCCGCAACGCAAAAATGCGCCGCGACGAAGGCGTGAATAATCAGGGAGACTAGAAAATGAAAACCTTCACCAAGTTCAAGACACTCGCCGCGGTGTCGGCAGCGGTGTTCACGCTGGGGCAGCCTGGCGCCGTTTCCGCCCAGACATCATGGGACATGGCCACACCCTACCCGGATGCCGAATTTCACACCCGCAACATCGTCCAGTTCGCAGAAGAGATTTCCGATGCAACTGCTGGCGAGTTGAGCATTACCGTCCATTCCGGCTCGTCGCTGTTCAAACACCCCGAGATCAAACGTGCGGTGCAAAATCAGTTCGTGCCGATCGGCGAAGTGCTGATGGCCAACCTGTTCAACGAAGATCCCATTTTCGGTGCCGACAATATCCCTTTCATCGCCTCGAACTACGAAGATGCCAAGGCGCTTTGGGATGCCCAGCGCCCGCTGGTCGAAGCCAAGCTGGCAGAAGACGGGATACGCCTTCTTTACGCGGTGCCATGGCCGGGACAGGGCTTTTATACCAACAAGGAGCTGACATCCGGCAGCGACCTCGAGGGGATGCGCTTCCGCACCTATAATGCGACGACCGCCCGCATGGCCGAGTTGCTTGGTGCCTCACCGACCACCATCGAAGCGGTGGAAATCCCCCAGGCGTTCTCGACCGGGATCGTGGATGCAATGGTGACCTCCGGAGCCACCGGCGTGCGCACCAAGGCGTGGGATTTCACGACGGAGTTCTACGATCTGCAGGCATGGCTTCCCAAGAACATGATCATCGTGAACGAATCTGCATTCTCGGACCTTCCCGAAGACCAGCAGAAGGCGATCCTTGATGCTGCGGCCGCAGCCGAGACACGCGGCTGGGAAATGAGCCAAACCGTTTCCACTGAATCGGTAAACGAACTTTCGGAGAACATGACCGTGCACCAGCCCAGCGCCGAATTGAGCGCCGATCTTGGCACTGTGGGCGAGACGATGGCCGCCGAATGGGCCGAAAGCGTTGGCGACGAGGGTAAAACCATCCTCGAAGCGTTGGACTGATCCTCGCTCGGTGCGGGCCGGCGGCACTGATCGCCGGCCTGCATCTTTCCCTGGGTCATTCGACGCCAATGCGGGTTGCGCCCGCGCATGCAAGAGGATGGATAATCATGCTCACGCGCTCCCTTAACGCGATATATTGGGCCGCCGGTGTAATGGCCGGCGTTTTCCTGGTGGCAATCTGCGTGATCGTTTCTGCCCAGATCGTGGCACGCCAGCTAGGCACCATCATACCATCGGCCGACCAGTTCGCGGGGTTTTGCCTGGCGGCAACCTCGTTTTTGGGCCTCGCCTACAGTTTTCGCCACGGCAGCCACATCCGCGTGACGCTTTTCGTGCGCGGCTTGCGCGGGCTGGCGGGGCGGCTGTTTCTTGCCATTGCACTGGCCACCGCGGCCGCGATGACGCTTTTGCTGGCCTGGCACACCATCGGCATGGTCTTGCAGAATTTTTCGCGCGGCGAAGTGACCTCGGGCCTTGTTCCGGTGCCGCTCTGGTTTCCGCAACTGGGTATGGCCGTCGGCGTGACGCTGTTCGGAATCGCGATCGTGGAAGACCTCGTTCGCACCCTGGCAGGTCATGACCCGTCGTTCATCGAGGCCGAGAATCGAAACCAGGCGCAAGTCACCGAAACAGATGATCGGGGAAAGCCGCTATGAGCGTCGCCTTGCCTCGCGTGCCATGCGCCGCCGTCAAAGGCACAACGCCCCCCTGCCGGGCTCTGCCGATCTTCCACGGCAGGCAATCCATTTCTGAAATCACCTCACCGGAGGCGCGCCCCTGATGGACCCGAACCTCGTAACGCTATTCCTGATCGGGGCCATGCTGGTGATGCTTGCGCTCGGTATCTGGGTGGCGCTGTCTCTCATGATCGTCGGTTACCTGGGCATCGCACTGTTTTCCGGCGCACCGGCCGGGGCCATCATGGCCACGACAATCTGGGGCCAGTCCTATTCTTGGGCGCTCACCGCACTACCGCTTTTCATTTGGATGGGCGAAATCCTGTATCGCACCAGCCTGGCCGCCAATATGTTCAAGGGGCTTGCCCCGTGGATGAGCGCCTTGCCCGGCCGCTTGCTGCACGTCAACGTCGCCAGTTGCGGCCTTTTCGCGGCGGTCTCGGGCTCGTCCGCCGCAACCACGGCAACCATCGGGCGGATCACGATCCCGGAACTTGAAAAACGCAACTACGACCAGAAGATGATCGTCGGCAGCCTGGCGGGCTCTGCCACGCTGGGCTTTCTCATCCCTCCCTCGATCATATTGATCGTCTACGGCGTCGCCGCCGAGGTTTCGATCAGCCGGCTGTTCATTGCCGGCGTTCTGCCTGGGTTGATGCTGATGCTTCTGTTCATGGGCTACATCATGGGCTGGTCGCTTTTGCATCCCGACCGCACACCACCGCCCGAGCCACGCGTGCCGTTCCTTCAACGCATCCGCGCCACCGCTGGGCTTTTTCCGATGCTGGGGCTTATCGTGGCAGTGATCGGCTCGATCTACGCCGGCTTTGCCACCCCGACCGAGGCCGCGGCCGTCGGTGTGCTGGGGGCGTTGGTTTTGTCCGCGCTGTCGGGCACGCTTACGCACGCTTCCTTCGTCGAAAGCGTCGCGGGGGCGACGCGCTCGACCTGCATGATCACGCTCATTCTGGCCGGGGCGGCCTTCCTGTCTGTTTCCATGGGGTTTACCGGGATACCGCGCACGCTTGCGGCATGGGTCGGTTCTTTCGATCTCAGCCAGGTCGAATTGCTGCTGGCACTGACACTTCTGTTCATATTGCTTGGGTGTTTTCTTGATGGCATCTCGATCGTGGTTCTGACCGCATCGGTGATCATGCCCATGGTGCAGGCCGCGGGGATAGATCTGATCTGGTTCGGTATCTACCTGGTGATCGTGATCGAGATGTCGCAGATCACGCCTCCCGTGGGGATCAACCTGTTCATACTTCAGGCGATGACGCGGCATGACCTTTTGACCGTCGCCAAGATGGCTTTTCCGTTTTTCCTGGTCCTCGTCCTCGCCACGCTCCTGTTGATCCTGTTTCCACAGATCGCGACCTACATGCCGTCACTCATGACACGTGGCTGACCGGGAAAGACAAGCCTCACTGCGTGTCGATCCAGACCGCGGCTGCCGCCTTCGGAGGGTGGGCGGTTTGGCCGCCACGGCACCGGGCAGCCAGCCGCTGCCCGGCGCGAAACGCACCGTTTCCAAAGGATTACCATCATTGGAACCAAGGAAGACGTGTTACGCTCGAACCACGACATGCCACGGCCTGACACGGTGGCCCTGTCACCCGGTCAATAAACGGTCAATAAACGGAATTGCAGCCCCGGGTCCGGGCGATGACTCAGCCCGCCAGCAAAATTTTTCGGGGCACGGCAAGGCAAGAATGAATAGGCGCTGAACCTCATGATGAAACTCGCAGCATTCGCCACCGGCACGCTGGTCGCAGCCAGCCTTTCAACCCCGGTTCAGGCGACCGAAACCATTCTTTTCAACTGTTTCTTTCCGCCCCGGCACCATGTCTGCTCCGAATTCCTGCCCGAGATGGGCCGCAGGATCGACGCCGCAACCGAAGGCCGTGTTGCGTTGCGCGTGCCGCCCAGTTCGCTGGCCGCGCCACCCAACCAGTACGAGGCCGTGCGCAACGGGGTCGTGGATGGCGCCGTTCAGTTCAACGGTTTCCTGGGCGAACAGGTGCCCGCGATTCAGTTCGCCCTTCTGCCTTTTGTCGGGCAGGCCGGCGCCGAGCAAAGCAGCGTTGCGATCTGGGAAACCTACCAGGCCCATTTCGGCCCTGGCTTTGGCGACGCGGTCCTGTTGAGCGTCTTCGCCTATAACGGCGGCGATTTCTATTCGGTCACCGACGCGCCCATCGACTCGGTGCAGGATATCGCGCGCCGCAAGATCTGGGCCGTGCCCGGCGCAACGGCGAACACGATCGCCGCAACCGGTGCCTCGGTGGTTTCCGGCCCTGCCGTGCAGATGCTGGAAATCGTCTCACGGGGCGTGGTCGACGGTCACGTGGGTGTGCCGCAAAGCGAGATCGCCCAGTTCAAGCTGACCGACTACACCCGCTCGGTCACGCTGTTTCCCGAAAAGATTTTCCAGGCCAGCTTTTCCTTCTTCGTCAGCAAGGACAAATGGGCGCGCATCTCCGAACCGGATCGCGCCGCCATCCTCGCCGCGCTGGGCGGCGATTTCGCGCGCTGGATGGGGGCGTTCCAGGATCGGGTCTTTCACCAGGCACATGAAGAGCTCAAGGCCGCGGGCGTGGCCTTTGTCGCGGGCGATCCGGCGATGCTGGACGAACTCAGGACGCTGGGCCGCGCCCAGGTCGAGGCGTGGATTGCAAGGATGGGCGACGAGGGAGTCGACGGTGCGCAAGTTCTGGCCGATTACGCCGCAGCCGTTGATGCGGCCCGCCCAACCAACGGCGACTGATGGCACTGTACCGGATCAGGCAAGCCATCAGGTTGCTTATGGTCGCCCTGACCGGAGCCGCCATGCTGGTGATGGTCTTGCTGACAGTGGTGGATGTCGTCGGGCGTCATGGGTTCAACGCCTCGGTCTTCGGCGCATCCGAGATGATCCAATGGTTGATGATTATCGTGGTCTTCGGCGGCATCGCCTTTGTCACGCGCGATGATGCGCATATCACCGTCGGGCTTTTCGAAAACCTGCTGGAGCGCCGCCTGCCCTTGGTGTCGCGCTGGGGCCGCCACATCTTCACTCTCGGGTTCTATGCGCTGATGGTCTGGGTGTTGTGGCGGCTTGCGCTGGGGGGCCTGGAAAGCGGTCGCCGCTCGGCCGTGCTGGGCATTCCGACCTGGGCCTTTTCCGGTATGGGCGCGCTGATCTCGACGCTCGGCCTTCTGGGATTCGTCGCTGATCTCTGGCACCGGCGCGGCCGATTGCGCCGCAAGGGCCGGTTCGGGCCAGACAAGGGCCCCTCATGACCCCGGCCCTGATCGGCTTTTCCGCGGTGATCGGGCTGTGCCTTCTGGGCCTGCCGCTTGCATTCGTGACGCTGGGCGTCGGGCTGGTCGGCTTTGCCTGGTTGCGCGGTTGGAACTGGAATGGTGCGCTGACCATGATGGGCCAACAGGTGATGGATACCGCCGGCAGTTATTGGCTTTCAGTGATACCGCTCTTTGTGCTCATGGGTGTCTTCATCCATCGCGCCCACATATCCGAAGATCTGTTTCGCGCCGCACATGGGCTTGTCGGGCATCGGCGCGGCGGGTTGGCGCAAGCGTCGGTTCTGGCATCGGCGGCCTTTTCGGCGGTCTCGGGGTCGTCGCTGGCCACCGCCGCGACCATGACCAAGATCGCCATGCCGCAGATGCGCGCCTATGGCTATGACGACAGGCTGTCATCGGGCGTGGTGGCGGCGGGCGGTACGCTGGGCATCATGATCCCGCCCTCGGTGCCGCTCGTGGTCTACGGCCTGATCGCCGCGCAGGACATCGGAAAACTGTTTGCCGCCGGGATGGTGCCCGGACTGTTGCTGGTGGCGCTTTTCATGGCGACGGTGGCAGTCACCGTGCGCCTGTGGCCCGCAAAAGGCCCCGCCGGGCGACGACTGCCCGGCCCCGAACGCCGTACCGCGTTCTTGCGGGTCTGGCCCGTTCTGGTGCTTTTCGCGGTTGTGCTGGGCGGCATTCTGCTCGGCGTTTTCACCCCGACCGAGGCGGCCGGTATCGGCGCCTTCGCAGCCGGGGTATTTGCCTTTGCGCGCGGGCACATCCAAACCCTCAAGGCCCTGTTTTCCATGCTGATCGAGGCGGTGCATACCAGCGCCGCCCTGTTTGCCGTGATCTTCGGGGCGCTGGTATTCGCGAATTTCATCAGCCTGTCGGGGCTTCCCAATGATCTGCTCGATCTCGTCGACGCCTTCGCGATAGGGCCGCTGACGATCGTGGTCCTGGTCTGCGCAATCTGCCTCGTTCTGGGCATGGTGTTCGAAACGATAGGTATCTTGCTGCTGATCACGCCTATATTCTTGCCGGTTTTGCATGATGCCGGCGTCGATCTGATCTGGTTCGGAATCGTGATGATCATCGTGATCGAGCTTGGGCTGATCACGCCACCCATCGGGCTGAACGTGTTCACCGTGCGCTCGGTGATGCCCGGCATCGCGCTGGGCAATATCTTTCGGGGGGTGATCCCCTTCGTCATCGCCGACCTGGTCGCGCTGGCGCTTTTGCTGGCATTCCCGGGTATCGCGCTGGCGCTGCTGCACTGGCTGTGATCACCTGCGCGCGCCCTCGGGCCAGGGCATTTGGGCATGGGCGCGCGCGAATTCGTGCAAACGGGCCGCCATCGGCCCATCGGGTGGTGCGCCGCGGCGCGTGGCCATGTCGACATGCAACAGCACCGTGTCGACCGTGGCCGCCAATGTTCCATCGGCCTTGAAAACGCGGTGAAACAGACGCGTTTCGCTGTCCTCGGCCAGCAAGACCTGGCTGTTGACGCGCACCGTTTCGCCCGCGTGGAGTTCGGCCAGGTATCGCAGGCTGTCTTCCTGCGTGACGTAACCGCCCCCCTTCGCGGCATGGGCGGCGTCGCACCCGATCATTTCCATGAACCGTTCGGTCGCCTGCGCGCCGATTTCAAGGTAGCGGGCTTCGTTCATGCGACCATTGCGATCGGTCCAGCCTGACGGGATCACCCGATGAACGGTGACGGGCAGCCCGTCATCCGATGGCAGGTCCAGCGTCGTTTCATGCGCGCCGATCGTGCCGCCCGCCCCGGTGCCGGTTTTCTTCAGCACGCGCATCATGCCCACCAGGTTGTCATCGCGCAGCCGTTCCAGCGCCCGAATCGACATGTGGCCCGATTGCGCGTCGGATTGCCCCGCGATCAGCTCGACAAGTTCGGGCGTGAATTCGGGCACATCCATCAGCTTGGTCCAGGGCCATTCCAGCGCCGGGCCGAACTGCGCCATGAAATGCGCCATGCCCGCCTCGCCCCCGGCGATGCGGTAGGTTTCGAACAGGCCCATCTGCGCCCAGCGCAGGCCAAACCCCATGCGGATCGCCTCGTCTATTTCGGCGGTGGTGGCGATGCCATCCTTGACCAGCCACAGGCTTTCCCGCCAGACGGCCTCAAGCAGCCTGTCGGCGATATGAGCGTCGATTTCCTTGCGCAGGGTGAGGGGATACATGCCGACGCCGCGCAGGATGCCGGCTGCGCGCGCGCAATGGTCGGCCGCGCCCACCAGTTCGACCAGCGGCAACAGGTAGACCGGGTTGAACGGATGCGCAACGATCACCCGCGCGCCCTGCGCCGTCAGTTCCGAGGGCTTGAACCCCGAGGTCGAAGACCCGATCACCGCCTGCGCGGGCGCCAGCCGGCTGATATCGGCATGCACCTTGTGCTTCAGCTCCAGCCGCTCGGGCACGCTTTCCTGCACCCAGTCGGCATCCGCCACGGCAGGCGCCAAGCTGTCATGCAGGCGCAGCGTGCCTTCGGCCGGCAGGGCCCTGTCATACAGCGCGGGCAAGGCGCGGCGCGCGTTGTCGAGCACCTCGCCGATCTTGCGCGCGGCCTCGGGGTCGGGGTCGAAAACCGCCACGTCCCAGCCATTCAAAAGGAACCGCGCGGCCCAACCGCCGCCGATCACGCCACCGCCGATGATTGCTGCCTTCATGTCAATCGCTCCGTTCATGGGCCAATGCCGGGGCCTGCCCGCTCATGCCACCGGCGCCCGCTTTGTCAGGCCCAGTGTCTCGCGCACCTCGGTCGGGCCGATCACGCGGGCGCCCATGTTTTCAACCAGCGTCACCGCCCGCTCGACCAACTGCGCATTGGTGGCCAGCACGCCGCGGTCGAGATACAGGTTATCCTCCAGCCCCACGCGCACATTGCCCCCCGCCAGAACAGAAGCCGTGACATAAGGCATCTGGTCACGCCCAAGGCTGAAGGCCGACCAATGCCAGTCGTCGGGCACGTTGTTGACCATCGCCATCAGCGTGTTCAGGTCGTTCGGCGCGCCCCAGGGCACGCCCATGCAGAGCTGCACCAGCGCCTGTGGGGCCAGCGTGCCCTCTTCGACCAACTGCCTGGCGAACCACAGATGGCCGGTGTCAAAGGCCTCGATCTCGGGTTTCACGCCCAGCCGGGTCATCATGGCCCCCATCGCGCGCAACATGCCGGGCGTGTTGGTCATGACGTAATCCGCCTCGGCGAAATTCATCGTGCCACAATCCAGCGTGCAGATCTCGGGCAGACATTCGGCGATATGCGCCATCCGCTCGGTCGCGCCGATCATGTCTGTCGCGCCGGCATCGACGGGCAAGGGCGCCTCCACGCCGCCGAACACGATATCTCCGCCCATGCCCGCCGTCAGGTTCAACACCACGTCGACCTCGGCCGCGCGGATACGCTCCGTCACCTCGCGGAACAGTTCCAGCCGCCGCGACGGCGTGCCGGTTTCGGGATCGCGCACATGGCAATGAACCACCGCCGCACCGGCGCGCGCGGCGTCGATGGCGCTGTCGGCAATCTCTTTGGGTGAGCGTGGCACATGCGGGCTGCGGTCTTGCGTGCTGCCCGAGCCGGTGACGGCACAGGTGATAAAGACATTGCGGTTCATCGACAGTGGCATGGCATGAATCCCTTTTTCAGGCGGGTCTCGTTTCCGGGCAAAGGCGCGCGTTGCAGGTTTGCCAGCCCTCGGCACCTGCACGATATCGTTGAACACGGCCAAGACAAGCCAAAGCCCCGCGCCCGCGCAGGATTTTCGGCACAGCCCGCTCGACACCCGCGCGGGCCTGCCCGATGATACCGGCCATGAGCCGGATCAATCTTGAACAATTGCGCACCTTTCTGTTCGTCACCCGCAAGGGCGGCGTGCGCCGCGCGGCCAGCGCCATGAACCTGACGCAACCGGCCGTGACCGCCCGCATCCGCAACCTCGAGGAAAGCCTGGGCTGCGCCCTGTTCGACAGGTCGGGCGGCGCCATGCGCCTGACCAAGCGGGGCGAGCGCCTGCTGCGCTATGCCGAGGAATTCGAACATCTGTCCGAACTGGTCGCCCGCGACGTGATCGACCCTGCCGGTCTTGAGGGCCACCTGCGGCTTGGCGTGTCCGAAACCATCGCGCAATGCTGGCTGCCCGAGCTGATCGCCCGGTTGCACCGGCTCTACCCCCGGCTGGAAATCGAATTCAACGTCGACATCTCGATGAACCTGCGGGCAAGCTTGCTCGACGGGGAAATCGACCTGGCGATCCTGCTGGGGCCGATCTCGGAATACACTGTCGAGAATATCGAGCTTCCGGGGTTCGCGCTGGCCTGGTACGTCGCCGCCGACGCCCCCGACCTGCCCGGCCCCGCCTATTTCGACGGCCGGCCGGTGCTGACCTATGCGCGCAACACGCGGCCTTACCGCGAAATCCGGGCCGAGCTTCTGGCCCGACTCGGCCCCGGCGCGGCGATCTTTCCGTCCTCGTCGCTTTCGGCCTGCTTCCGCCTGGTCGAGGCCAGCCTGGGCGTGGCCGCCCTGCCCCGCGCCCTTGGCGCCTCCTACGTGGCCGAGGGGCGCATCCGCGAATTTGACCCCGGTTGGGAGCCAAGGCCCCTGCGCTTCACCGCGTCCTACCTGGGCGAGCCGCGCAGCCAGATCGTCGAAACCGCCGCGCAGACCGCGCAAGAGGTCGCGCTGGCCTTTCAGGCCGCGCAGGATATCGGCTGACCTCTGACATGCGCGCGCCGTGCCGGACACCACCGCGCGGCGTGCAACGTGTAACCCCGCCTGGCCCGAGGCGATAACAATTGGTTATCTCTACCTAGAAAATATTTCGATTTGCTTTTATCGCCGCGCCCGGCGACGCTGAACCTGTCCAATGGGGGATGCACATGACCACCGATCACAACCGGCTGCGCCACGCCGATCTGCCCACCGTCCGCCAGGCCATCCGCGCGGGCCAGTATACTGCCCATACCGCAGGCCTTGGCGCGGGCTACCTGCAGGCGAACCTTGCCGTCCTGCCCAGCGCCTACGCGCTCGATTTCATGCGGTTCTGCCAGCGCAACCCCAAGCCCTGCCCGCTGGTGGGCGTGTCGGACACCGGCAACCCGATGATGACGACGATGGGCCGCGACATCGACATTCGCACCGACGTGCCGGCCTATAACATCTATCGCGATGGCCAGCTTGCCCGAAGCGTCACCGACATCACCGACCTGTGGACCGATGACATGGTGGCCTTCGCCCTCGGATGCTCGTTTACCTTCGAAAATGCGCTGATGCAGGCCGGGATTCCAGTCTGGCATATCGACAACGATACCACCGTTCCGATGTTCCGCTCGTCCATCGACACGGTCCCGGCGGGGCCGTTCTGGGGCAAGATGGTCGTCAGCATGCGCGCCGTTCCAAACCCGCGCGTCGACGAGGTGCGCGAGATTTCTCGCCGCTTTCCGCTGGCGCACGGCGCGCCGGTGCATGTCGGCGATCCGGCTGCCATCGGCATCACCGATCCGGGCGCGCCCGATTGGGGCGATCCCGCGCCCATCCCGGCAGACCACGTGCCGGTTTTCTGGGCCTGCGGCGTGACCCCGCAGGTCGCGCTTGAAGCCGCAAGCCCGCCCCTGTGCATCACCCACAAGCCCGGTCACATGCTGATCACCGACATCCCCGAGGATGCGGAAACCCCGGTGCTGCCACAACACACCACGCAAACACGACAACCAAGGAGAGCATGAAGATGAAACGCCTTATCACCGCACTTGCCGCCACCACGGCGCTGGCCGCCCCCGCCCTGGCCGAGGATCTTTCGGTCGTCGGCTCATGGTCGGGCCTGCCGCTGCACAAGCAATACGAGGCGCCGTTCTGGTCGGAAACGCTGCCCGCCGCATCGGACGGGTCGCTCAACGTGTCGCTGACCACCCACAACCAGATGAACCTGGGCGTGGGCGACGTGTTCCGCCTGCTGGGCGATGGCGTCTATGACGTGGCCATGACCGTGGCCGACTATGCCGTGGCCGACGCCCCCGAGCTCGAAGGGCTGGACGTTCCGATGATCGCCATGACCGCCGACAAGGCCCGCGCGATGGTCGATGCCGCCCGGCCCATGGTCGAAGACATCTACAACACCCGCTTCAACAGCCATGTGCTGGCCATCGCGCCCTACCCGCCTCAGGTGGTGTTCTGCAACGCCGAGGTGACCGAACTGGCCGATCTCGAAGGCAAGAAGGTGCGCGCCTCGGGCCGCATGACCGCCAAGTTCCTTGAGGCCCTGGGCGCCGAGGGTGTCAACGTGGCCTTCTCCGAAGTGCCCGGCGCGCTGCAAAAGGGCGTCGTGGATTGCGCAGTCACCGGCGCGGGCTCGGGCTATTCCGCCGGCTGGTGGGAGGTTTCGACCCACCTGATGCCGATCCCGCTGGGTGGCTGGGACAGCGTCGTGACCGCCATCAACCTGGACAAGTGGAACGGCCTTGACGCCGAAACCCAGGATTTGATCGAAACCCAGATCAAGGCCGAATTCGAAGACCCGGCCTGGGCCACGGCGCAGGATGCGCTGGTCAACGACATCGCCTGCCTGACCGGCAATGGCGAGTGTCCCGCCGGCGAAGCGCGCGACATGACGCTGGTCGACGTGTCCGATGCCGATTTCGCCAAAGCCCGCGACGTGCTGGTATCCGAAGTGCTGCCCGACTGGGCCGAACGTGCCGGCGACGACTGGGTGACGCGCTGGAATGAAAGCGTGGGCCAGGTCGTCGACGTGACCGTTCCCACCAACTGATCCTGAAAGGCCCCGACCATGGCGGAAACGATCCTTTCGACCCTGCGCAGCCTGAACCGGTGGGTGGCCATCACCATCGGCATCGGCCTGCTGGCCTGCGCGGGCTTCGTCCTGCTGGATATCGTGTTACGCCAGGTCGGGGCCTCTTTCGGCGGCACCGATGAAATCTCGGGCTATGCCATGGCCATCGCCACCAGTTGGGGCATGGGCTATGCCCTGATGGAGCTGGGCCACGTCCGCATCGACATCTTGCGCGCCCGCGCCGGCCAACGCCTGAGGGCCGCTTTCGACCTGTTTGCCATGCTGGTGCTGTCGGGCACGATCACCCTGATCGCCATGCGCGCCTGGCCGGTTGTCGAACGCTCGTTGAACAATTCCAGCCGCGCCAACACGCCGCTGGAAACGCCGCTGGCCCTGGTGCAGGTGCCGTGGTTCGCCGGGTGGGTCTGGTTCGCCTTCGTCGCCTGGGCCACGTTTGCCGCTGCGCTGATGCTTGTCGCGCGCGGTGAATTCGCGAAATCCGAGGCCGCCATCGGCAGCTTCTCCGAGGCGGAGACCCTGGAATGATCGGCGCTTTGACCATCGGCCTGCTGGGCCTTCTGTCCCTGTCCATTCCCGTGGGCATCGTTCTGTTCCTGCTGGGGTTCGGCATCGACCAGTTCTTTTCCGCCTTCCCGCTGATCCGGGGGCTGGGCAACCTCGTCTGGTCCACCTCGAACAACGCCACTCTGATCGCCATTCCGTTTTTCGTGCTGCTGGGCGAAATACTCGTGCGCTCGGGGCTGGCCGCGCGCACCTATGCCGCGCTTGACCGCTGGGTCAGCTGGCTGCCCGGCGGGCTGATCCATGCCAACGTGGCCACCGCCACGATGTTCTCGGCCACCTCGGGCAGTTCCGTGGCCACCGCCGCCACCGTGGCCACCGTCGCCATGCCACAGGCCGAGAAACTGGGCTACGACCCCAAGCTCTTTTCCGGCGCCATCGCGGCCGGCGGCACGCTGGGCATCATGATTCCACCCTCGATCAACCTGATCGTCTACGGGTTCCTCACGCAAACCTCGATCCCGCGGCTGTTCCTGGCCGGGTTGATCCCCGGCATCGCGCTGGCACTGGGGTTTGTCCTCATCACCATGATCCTGTGCATGATCCGCCCCTCGCTGGGCGGTGAGCGCCGGGTTTTTCCACTGGCCGTCATGCTGCGCGCGCTGCTTGACCTGATCCCGATCATCTTGCTGTTCACGGTCATCATCGGCACCATCTACAAGGGCTGGGCCACCCCCACCGAGGCCGCCGCCGTGGGCGTCGCGGGCGCGCTGGCCATCGCGGGCGCCTTTGGCGGGATCACCGCGCAGATGCTGATCGACAGCATACTGGGCACCGTCAAGATAACCGCCATGATCATGCTGGTCGTCATCGGCGCCTCGTTCCTGAACTTCACGCTCGCCTCGGCCGGGCTGGGCCGCGAGTTGCAGGATTTCCTGACCGGGCTGGGCCTGTCGCCCATGGGGCTGATACTGGTGGTGGTCTGCATCTACATCGTGCTGGGCTTTTTCATCGAAACCCTGTCGCTGATGGTCGTGACCATCCCGATCATCGTGCCGCTGGTCGTCGCGCAGGGGTTTGACCCGATCTGGTTCGGCATCCTGATGATCGTGCTGATCGAAATGGCGCTGATCACGCCGCCCGTGGGCCTGAACCTGTACGTGGTTCAGGGCGCGCGGCAATCCGGCTCCATGACCGAGGTGATGCTGGGCGCCATTCCCTACGTCCTGGCCATGCTGATGATGGTGGCCGCCCTTATCGCCTTTCCGCAGATCGCGCTTTACCTGCCCGACGCCCTGCAATGACCGACTGGCCGCAAATCCGCCCCGCGGGCCTCGATGGCCTGCTGGTCAGCTTTGGCGACAGGTTGTCGGAACCCGCCAACCGCGCCGCGCTGGCCTTTCGCGCCGCGGTCGAAGGGTCCGGCTGGCCCGCCGTGCAGGAATGTTCCACCTCGCTTGTCTCGACCTACCTGCGGTTCGACCCGCTGGCCGAAACGCCCCAGGCGCTGCACGACGACGTGCAGACCCTTCTGACCAGCCGCAACTGGTATGATGCCGCCCTGCCCGATGGCCGCCGCCTGTGGCGTATTCCCACCGTCTACGGGACCGAGATGGCCCCGCAACTGGACGAGGCCGCGCAAGAGGCCGGTTTGAGCGCGCGGGACGCCATCGAACACCTGTCGCAAACGCGCGTCCGGGTGCAGACCATCGGTTTCGCCCCCGGCCAACCCTACCTGGGCGAATTGCCCGAGGCCTGGAACATCCCCCGCCAGACCGCGCTGACCGACAGCGTGCCGGTGGGCGCGCTGACCGTGGCGATCCGGCAGCTTGTGCTGTTCTCGGTCTCGACGCCCACGGGCTGGCGCCACGTTGGTCAAACCGCCATGCGCCTGTTCCGCCCCGAAAGCGACACGCCCTTCATCCTGCGCCCGGGCGACGAGGTGCTGTTTCCGCAGGTCACGCCCGAGGAACTTGAAAACATGCGCACCGATGCCGATGGCGGCGCGCGGGCCGAGGTGCTGGAATGAGCCGCACCCTGACCATTCACCAGGCCGGACCGGGCGTCACCGTGCAGGACATGGGCCGCCCTGGCTACCTGTCTCTGGGCCTGTCGCGCGGCGGCGCCGCCGATACGCGCGCCCTGGCCGAGGGCGCGGCCCTGCTGCGCCAATCGCCCGACTGCGCCGTGCTGGAAATGACCGGCATGGGTGGCACGTTCGAGGTGGATCATGATACCCGGATCGCCCTGACCGGCGCGCCGATGCAAACCGCGATTGATGGCGACCCGATCGCCTGGAACGCCAGCCATCTGTTGCCGGCGGGCGCCCGCCTGACCATCGGCGCCGCGCGCGCCGGCGTCTATGGCTACCTGCACCTGGGCGGTGGCATTGACACGGACCCGATACTGGGTGCGCGCTCCGTCCACCTGGCCGCCGGGCTGGGCGCGCGCGTCGCGGCTGGCGATGTCCTGCCCCTGGGCGATGACAGCGGCGCCGAAACCGGCCTGGCCCTGCCCCCTGACGACCGTTTCGCGGGCGGCACCGTGCGCGTGGTGCCCAGCCTGCAAACCGGGCTTTTCGCGCAATCCGAAATCGACCGCTTCGAGGATACCGAATTTCACCGCGACAATCGCGGCAACCGCATGGGCGTGCGTGTCGTGCCACCGGGTGAAGGGTTTGCGCCCGAAGGCGGGCGGTCCGTGCTGTCCGAAATCATCGTGCCCGGCGACATCCAGATCACCGGCGACGGCACGCCCTTCGTGCTGCTGGCGGAATGTCAGACAACCGGGGGCTACCCGCGCATCGGTGCGGTTCTGCCCTGTGACCTGCCGCGCGTGGCACAAGCCGCGGCGGGCGCGCAACTGCGCTTTCGCTTCGTTTCCGCCGAAGAGGGGCTGGCCGCGCTCCGCCGCGAGGCCGAGTCGCGCAAGGGGCTGGCCAAGGCCGCCCATCCGCTGGTGCGCGACCCGGCCACCATCCGCGACCTGCTGTCCTATCAGTTGATCAGCGGCGTGACGAACGGCCAACCCTAGGCCCCGCCCGTAGGCCGGGCTTCAGCCCGGCCATCCGCGCGTTCCGGTCTTTGGAACGCCGCGCGATTCCGCCCCGGAACCGCGCAGTTTCTGCATATTTATGCGCGCTCTAATAATACCGAGCCCACGGAATACCCGGCGCCGAAAGAGCATATCATCCCGTAATCGCCGGGCTGCATAGCGTCGGAATGCTTGGCGAACGCGATAATCGACCCGGCCGAAGAGGTGTTGGCATAATCTTGCAGGATGTTGGGCTGTTCCTCGGGTGTGGGCTCGCGCCCCAGCACCTTGCGCCCCACGAAATCATTCATTCCCTTGTTGGCCTGGTGCAGCCACATCCGGCGCAGTTGGTCGGGGGAAACGCCTTCGGATTCAAGATGTTGCAGCATATGCTCCGACACCATCGGCACCACTTCCTTGAACACCTTGCGCCCGTTCTGCATGAACTGCATGTCGCGCCTGTCGGCCATCCCGTCGGGGCGGTTGCGGCGCAGGAACCCGTTGTTGTTTCGGATGTTGTTGGAAAACTCTGTGGCGCAGCGGGCCGATCGCACCAGCCAATGCGCGCCCTTCGCATCCTCGGCACGTTCCAGCACTGTGGCGGTGGCCACGTCGCCGAAAATGAAATGGCAATCCCTGTCCCGCCACTCCAGATGTCCGCTGGTAATCTCCGGGTTCACCACGATCGCGCGCCGGACCGAACCTGCGCGGATCATGTCAGCAGCCGCCTGAATCCCGAATGTCGCCGAGGAGCAGGCAACATTCATATCGAAGGCGAAACCATTGGCCTGCAATGCATTTTGTATCTCGATTCCGACCGCGGGATAGGCGCGCTCCATGTTCGAGGCGGCGCAGATCACAAGGTCGATATCCGAACCCGTCAATCCCGCCTGGGCCAGCGCCGGCTCGCAGGCCTTCAGCGCGATTTCGGTCATGATCCCCGGTTCGTCATCGCTGCGCTGGCGAAACCGCGGATACATGCGCGCGGGGTCAAGAATTCCCTCTTTTTCAAGAACGTACCGTTGCTTGATCCCGCTGGCCTTTTCGATGAAGCCGGTCGATGAATATTCTTTCGCCGCGACATCACCGGCCTCTATCGCCTCGGCATTCTCGGCGTTGAAAAGGTCGACATGCTTGTTGAAGCTTTCCACCAGTTCGTCATTCGTGATGACATGTTCGGGCGTGAACACGCCGGTTCCGCTGATCGCTGGCTGGTGCATCGTTTTCCCTTTCGTCCTGCCCACCCACATCATCCAAACCGCCCGCCCGGGTCAAGGGCAGCCGCCTTGCCGGCATGTTGGGCTAAAGCTTGTTGGGCGGCGCCTCGCCGTTGAAAAACGCCTGCAGGTTGTCCAGGACCATCATCCCCATGTCGATGCGCACCTCCTCGGCAGCCGTGCCCAGATGGGGCAACAGCACCACGTTTTCCAACGCGCGCAGGGCGGCGGGCACCTCGGGTTCCAACTCGTACACATCGAGCCCCGCGCCCGCGATCCGGCCTGACTGCAAGGCAGAGACCAGCGCCCCCTCGTCCACCACGTCGCCGCGGCTGATATTGACGAAATGCGCCGTGGGTTTCATCGCGTTGAACACGTCGGCCCCGATCAGGTGATGGGTTTCCGCCCCGCCGGGCGTGGCCGCCACCAGCACGTCGCAGCGCGCGGCCAGTTCGGCCAAGTCCGCCACCTGCGTGGCCGGGAAATCCACGGTTTTCTGCGAGCGGTTGACGAACAGAACCTCCATCCCGAAACCGAAATGGCAGCGCCGGGCAATCGCCTGGCCGATGCGGCCCATGCCGACGATGCCCACCGTCTTGCCGGAGACATGCAGGCCCAGCATCTGGGTCGGGTGCCACCCTTCCCACGCGCCGGACCGCACCAGCCGCTCGCCTTCGGCTGCGCGGCGTGCGCTCATCAGGATCAGGGTCATGGCGATATCGGCGGTGGCATCCGTTACGGCGCCGGGCGTGTTCGTCACCGTCACCGCGTGGGCGCGGGCGGCCTCGATATCGATATGGTTA
Organism: Lutimaribacter degradans; assembly: GCF_023703375.1. GTDB lineage: Bacteria > Pseudomonadota > Alphaproteobacteria > Rhodobacterales > Rhodobacteraceae > Lutimaribacter > Lutimaribacter degradans. The sequence goes on along the minus strand of NZ_JAMQGO010000008.1, from coordinate 49,968 downwards.
TATCCGACACCAAAATTGGCCAGTATCTTGCAGCGCGGGCGGCCGAACTCGTTAAAGATGTCGGCGCTGAAACGGTCGCCCAGCGTCGGCATGATCGCATCATAGATCGCCAGCCCCGCGCGCATTTCGGACGGTGTCATGGGCGCGGTCTTGTCACGCAGGGTCAGGTCGAACAGATCATCGGCACGGGCAAGAACCGCATCGGGCAAACGCCGGGCCAAAAGCACTTTCTTCTTTGACATCAATGCATCCTGCCGCCCAGCGGCACCTCTTGATCGGGAGAAACCAGAACGATGTCGCCCTGCGCGTCGCCGACGCCCAGAACCAGCACCTCGGACATGAATGGACCAATCTGGCGTGGCGGGAAGTTGACCACGGCCATCACCTGTCGTCCCACCAGCGCCTCGGGCGTGTAGTGGGCTGTCACCTGCGCGCTTGTCTTTTTCTCGCCCAGTTCGGGGCCAAAATCTATCCACATCTTGATCGCAGGCTTGCGTGCCTCGGGAAAGGGTTCGGCACGCGTCACCCGGCCCGCCCGAATATCGACGCGCAGGAAATCGTCAAACGAGATGTCAGCCATCGCGCAACGCCTTGCTACGCTCGGTGGCCGCCTTGACGGTGGCACGCATCAGCGGCGGCAGGCCGGTTTCGTCATTCATCAACACCTCCAACCCTGCCTGCGTGGTGCCGTTGGGGCTGGTGACGTTGACACGCAACTGCGCGGGCGTCTCGTCCGCTGCCTCGGCCAGCGCGCCCGCGCCCGCCACAGTGGCCCTCGCCAATCGCATCGCCAGGTCCGGCGACAGGCCCTGCGCCTCACCCGCCTGCGCCATGCATTCGATCATGTGGAACACGTAGGCCGGCCCCGAGCCCGACAGGCCCGTCACCGCGTCCATCTGGTCTTCGCTTTCCAGCCGCACCACCTGCCCCACGGCCCGCAAAAGTGCCTCGGCCAGGCCGAGGTGGGCATCGGTGGTCTGCGCATTGCCGATGATCGCGGTAATGCCCTTGGCCACGGCGGCGGGCGTGTTGGGCATCGCGCGCACGATTGGCGTGCCTGCCCCCAGAACGGATTCGAAATGCGCAATCGACGTACCAGCCGCCACGGACACGAACAGCGTTCCGCCGCCGCCCAACGCCTGCATGCGGGGCAGCGCCTCGCCCATCATCTGCGGCTTGACGGCGACCAGCACCAGGCCTGGCTCGGGCGGCAGTTCGGCGTTCAGATGCACGCCCGTTTCGCGCAGCCAGTCCGAGGGGTTCGGGTCGATCACCCAGACAGAGGCCGCGGGCAACCCGCCCTTCAGCCAGCCTTCCAGCATGGCCGAGCCCATCTTGCCGCAGCCCAGCAAGACCAGGCCCCGTTTTTCCAGATCGTCCATATTCATGGAAATACCCCCGTCACATCATTGGATTTGGGGGAGTGTTACGCCGCACGGTCGCAGGGGGCAATGGTCTTGGCGCAGGCAGGCGACGGCTTGCCCGCGCCAATACCGTCAGGCGCGCCCGTAAGTCTGGCCGATCGCCACCTGCAACGCCTCGCGCGGTGGGCGGTTGCCCCAGACCACGAGCTGGAACGCGGGGTAGTAGCGTTCGGCGCTCAGCACGGCGGCGCTGATCATGGTATCTATCTGTTCGGCGCTGGCCATCTGCCCGCCCGCCAACACAAGGCCATAGCGATAAACCATGAGCTTGTGTTCATCCCAGTAGCTGAAACCACCGGCCCAGCACTGGTCATTGGTCGCGTTCAGACATTCGTAAAGCGCGGGCAAGCGGTCTTCGGGGGGTTCCATTTCGAAGGTGCAGACCATGCGCAGCGTTTCATCGTAGGCCGACCAGGCCAGGGTGACCGAGTAGGTGCGCCACTGCCCTTCGACGGCCATGGCGATCTGGTCGTCATGCACGCGGTCGAAATCCCAGTCGTTGAATTCGGCCAGATGCTCGACAATGTCGATCGGGTGCAAATCTTCTTGAAGAAACTGCTCGGACAGGGCCATGACGCCACCTCCTGTTTATGCGTAGCGCCGGGGCGTGGCAGCGCCCCAAGCGCTAGCTGCCTGCTCAAGAAACCGGGGCTTTTCGCCCTGCTTCTACCAGATATGGTGTGCGTCAATTCTTGTCCTGTAAAGCAAAAAGTTGGGGATAACCCCTATATCTTGTGGATGACTTCGAAAATTCATCAACTCATCATCCCTCTTTCACCGGCGCGTCGCGCATGGCACGTTGCCGCCAGGGAACGGAGGATCGGATGATTGATTTCCTGGTCATCGGCGGCGGGGTTGCGGGCGTCAGCGCGGCGGCACGGCTGGCACCACATGGCAGCGTGACGCTGCTCGAAGCTGAAGAGGCACTGGCCTATCACGCTTCGGGCCGCTCGGCGGCGATGTTTCTGGAAAGCTACGGCAACAAGGTCGTGCGCGCCCTGAACGAGGCAAGCGCCGATTACCTGCGGACGGCGCATGGCGGCGTGTTGTCGCCACGCCCAATGATGTTGCTGGGTGCCGCGGACGAGGCGACGGGCTTTGCCGCCCAGGCCGCCGATATGGGGCTAAAGCGGATCGGGCTGGACGAGGCCGCAACGCTTTGGCCGCTGCTCGACCGAACGCATGCCGCCCATGCCGCTTGGCGCGACGACACCTGTGACCTGGATACCGACCTGTTCATCCAGAATTTCCTGCGCGAGGCGCGCGGCGCCGGGGCGCAGGTCGTCACGCGCGCGCGCGTTTCAGCCATCGCGCGCGACGGTTCGGGCTGGCGCGTCACAGCGGGAGGTGCGACCCATGTGGCCCGCCATATCGTGAACGCGGCCGGTGCCTGGGCCGATACCGTGGCCCGCATGGCCGGGGTTACCCCGTTGGGCATTCAGCCCTTTCGTCGGTCAATGGCGCGGATCGCCTTGCCGGAGGGCATGAACCCCGCGAACTGGGCCTTTGTCGACGGGGTCGGCGACAACTGGTATGCCAAGCCCGATGCTGGCGCGCTGATCGTCAGCCCGGGCGAGGAAGACCCGATGGACCCGCAAGATGCCTGGGCCGACGACATGATCCTGGCCGAAGGGCTGGCCCGGTACCAGGAATTTTCCACCGCGCCGGTCGCGCGGATGCTGGCCAACTGGGCGGGCCTGCGCAGCTTTGCCCCCGACCGCGCGCTGGTAATTGGCCCCGACGCGGCCGCGCCCGGCTTTCTGTGGCTGGCCGGCCAGGGCGGCTATGGCTTTCAAACCGCGGCTGCCGCCAGTGCGCTTTTGGCGCAGCTGGCCACGGGCACCCCGACCACGCTGGACGCGACAACCGTGGCCGCGCTGTCACCCGCGCGTTTCGCGCGATGACGCTGCGACGGCGCCCCTTTCTGACGGGACTTGGCGCCACAGGCCTTCTGGCCGCTTGCGGCAGCCGCCCGGCGCCCGTCGCCCGTCCCATCCCGCGCGCCTCGAACCCGCGCGCCACGGTGATGGGCGATGACAACCCGGTGGATTGGCCCGGCCGCACGCCACGCGCCTATGCCGTGCACGGCATCGACGCGGCGCGTTTTCAAGGGGTGATCGACTGGCGGCAAGTGCAGGCGGCCAACATCCGCTTTGCTTTTCTCAAGGCGACCGAGGGCGGGGACAGGCTTGACCCGATGTTTGGCGAAAACCTGCGGCGGGCACAGCGCGTGGGCGTGCCCGTCGGCGCCTATCACTTCTACTATTTCTGCACCGACCCAGACACGCAGGCCCGCTGGTTCATCCGCAACGTGCCGCGCGCGCGAATTGACCTGCCCCCGGTTCTGGACCTGGAATGGAACCCCTATTCGCCCAGTTGCACCACCCGGCCAGACCCGGCCGAGGTGCGCCGGGTCGCCACCCGTTTCATCGCGCGGCTCACCGATCATTACGGCCAGCGCCCGATCATATATACCACGCCCGATTTCTGGCAAACGAACCAGGTGGCCCGGCTTGGCGGCGAATTCTGGCTGCGTTCGGTCGCCGACCATCCTTCGGCGGTCTATCCCGGGGCACGCTGGACATTCTGGCAATACACCGGCACGGGTCGCGTGCCCGGTATCGACACCCCCGTTGACATCAACGCCTTTGCAGGCGACGCGCAAGCGTGGCAAAACTGGCTTTCCCGAAGACGCATCCATTAGAGGACACTATGCCCCGCCGCATGACACTGCCCGAAAACGCCTCGGTCGCCACACCGTCCGAAGATGGCCGCATGTTCGCCCCCGCCGCCGCCCGCAATGCCGAGGCGATCGCGGAACTGGTGGCCGCGCATGCGCCAGCGCAAGGCCGCGCGCTGGAACTGGCCGCGGGCACCGGCGAACATGCCGTCACGCTGGCGCGCAGGCTGCCCGGCCTGGCATGGCAGCCCACCGAGATCGACGCCGACCGCCGCCGCTCGATCGACGCGCATGGCAAGATGGCAGAACTGCCGAACCTGGCCCCAGCCATCGCGCTTGATGCCACTGCACCGGGCTGGGGGGCACAGCACGCGGGCCATGATCTGATCCTTTTGGTAAACCTGCTGCACCTTATCAGCGAGGGCGAGGCCAGAACTCTGATCGCCGAAGCCGCGCAGGCACTTGCGCCGGGTGGCCGTTTCATCCTGTATGGCCCGTTTCTGCGCGATGGTGAGACCACGTCAGAAGGCGATGCCAGGTTTCATGCCGCGCTTACGTCACAAGACCCCGAGATCGGCTACAAGGACGATTGGGACGTGATCGAATGGCTGCACCAGAATTTCCTGGAACTGGTGCAGGTTGTGGAAATGCCCGCCAACAACCTCGGGCTCGTGGCGCGCCGCCCCTGACCGTTCGGCTTTCCGGGCCCCCTGCCGCAGGCGCATCTTGCCCCCGCGTGAAAAATCCTGACCATCTGATCGAAGTCAAAGAGCCTGCGCCGCGCCCGTGTTCTGGCTGTGCCGGTACACATTCAAGGAGCGGCAGACATGGCCTGGACCGAAACACTCGACAACACCCGCAATCGCCTTCGCGTGCTTTACAAGACCATCCCCGACGTTACCCGCGGCTTCGGCGCGATGTCGAAGGCGGTCAAGGAGGGCGGCGTTCTTGATTTCAAGACCAAGGAATTCGTCGCCCTGGGCATCGCCGTCGGAATCCGCTGCGAATCCTGCATCGCGCTGCATGTCGAGGCATTGGTGAAGGCCGGCGCCACGCGCGACGAAATTGCAGACGTGCTTGGCATGTCGATCCAGATGGGCGGCGGGCCGGCCACCATGTATGCCAGCAAGGCGCTGGAATGTTTCGATGAATTGACCGAACAGGCATAGGGCGGCACGGCTCGCCCTCTGACACGGAACCGGGCCCCTTTCGGGGTCCGGCGCGCATCATGTTTGGGTCACACGTCCTTGCGGATGGTCTCGTTCTTCGGATCATAAGGGCTGTCACAGGTCACTTCGGCGTCATACAGTGTGCCCATGATCAGCACTTTCAGCTTCTGGCCCTCTTTGGCCAGTTCCGGCGCGACATACCCCATGCCGATGGATTTTCCGAACGCGACAGAATAGCCACCCGAAGTCAGGCGCCCAACCTTCTTGCCATCGACAAACAGCGCCTCGCGCCCCCATGGGTCGGCGTCGTCAGGTCCGTCGATCAGCACGGTCACGCATTTGGAACGCACCCCCAGCGCCTCCATCGTCGCCTTGCCGTGAAACTCCTTGGACAGGTCCACGAAACGCGGCAGGTCGGCCTCGATCGGGGTGGCGTCACGGCCCAGTTCGTTGCCGAAGGCGCGATAGGATTTTTCCTGGCGCAGCCAGTTTTGCGCCCGCGCGCCCACCAGCTTCATCCCGTGCGGTTCACCTGCCTTTTCCAGCAGGTCGAACAGGTAGTTCTGCATCTCGATGGGGTGATGCAATTCCCAGCCCAGTTCGCCGGTATAGGCCACGCGGATCGCGCGCACCGGGCACATGCCCAGTTCGATGTCACGGCAGGAAAGCCACGGGAACCGCTTGTTAGACAGCGCGGTTGACGGATCGGCATCCTTGATCACCGCGTTCAGCACATCGCGCGTTTTCGGGCCCGCGATGGCGAAAACACCCCATTGCGTGGCAACGTCCTGAATCTCGATATAGCCGAATTCAGGGGCCTTGTCCTCGGCCGCCTTGCGCAGGTAATCGCCGTCATAAGCCGTCCAGGCACCCGCGGAAACAAGGTAATATTCGTCCTCGGCCAGGCGCACGATGGTGTATTCGGTGCGCGTAGTGCCCGCCGCCGTCAGCGCATAGGTCAGGTTGATCCGGCCAACCTTTGGAAGCTTGTTGCAGGTGAACCAGTCGAGGAACTGCGTCGCGCCCGGCCCCTTGACCACGTGCTTGGTAAAGGCGGTGGCATCGATCAGGCCCACGCCCTCACGCACGGCCGTTGCCTCGTCCACGGCATATTGCCACCAACCGCCCCTGCGAAAACTGCGCGCGTCGTGATCGAAGTTTTCTGGCGCATCCAGCGGCCCGAAATAGTTGGGTCTTTCGAACCCGTTGGCACAGCCGAACTGCGCGCCGCGCGCCTTTTGGCGGTCATAGGCCGGGGCGGTCCGCAGCGGGCGGCAGGCGGGGCGTTCTTCGTCGGGGTGGTGCAGGATGTAGACGTGCTCATACGCCTCTTCGTTCTTGCGCGCGCCGTATTCGGTGGTCATCCAATCCTGGCCATAGCGGCGCGGATCAAGGCTGGCCATGTCGATTTCGGCCTCGCCCTCGACCATCAACTGGGCCAGGTAGTGGCCGGTGCCACCGGCTGCCGTGATCCCGAAGGAAAAGCCCTCGGCCAGCCACATGTTGCGCAAACCCGGTGCCGGGCCAACCAGCGGGTTGCCATCCGGCGTATAGCAGATTGGGCCGTTATAGTCGTCCTTGAGGCCCGCGCTTTCCGACGACGGAAGCCGGTGGATCATCGACATGTATTCTTCTTCGATCCGCTCCAGGTCCAGTGGGAACAGGTCGGCGCGGAAACTGTCGGGCACGCCGTATTCGAACCGTACGGGCGCGTTGCGTTCGTAAGGGCCCAAGATCCAGCCGCCGCGTTCCTCGCGCACGTACCACTTGGCGTCGGCGTCGCGCAGCACGGGATGTTCGGGGTTCGACTTGCGATAGGCTACCAGCGCCGGGTCCTGCTCGGTCACGATGAACTGGTGTTCGACCGGAATCGCGGGAATCGTGATTCCCAGCAGGCGTGCCGTGCGCTGCGCATGGTTGCCGGTGGCGGTGACGACATGTTCGGCGGTGATGGTGGTCTGCTCCTCGGACGCAACAAGGTTGCCCCCCTTTTCCACCATCCGGGTCAGGGTGACGCGCCAGTCGCTGCCCGTCCACTCATAGCCGTCGACCTGCCACTTGCGTTCGATCACGACGCCGCGCTGGCGCGCACCCTTGGCCATCGCCATCGTCACATCGGCCGGGTTGATGTAGCCATCGGTCGGGTGATAAATCGCGCCCTTCAGGTCGTCGCAATTGACCAGCGGCCACCGTTCCTTGATCTGGGCCGGGGTCATCCATTCATAGGGGATACCCACTGTTTCCGCCGTCGAGGCATAAAGCATGTATTCATCCATGCGCTCTTGGGTCTGGGCCATGCGCAGGTTGCCCACCACCGAGAAGCCGGCATTCAGGCCGGTCTCTTCCTCGAGGGTCTTGTAGAACCTGACGCTGTAATCGTGGATATGGCTTGTTGCATAGCTCATGTTGAACAGCGGCAACAGCCCCGCCGCGTGCCATGTCGAGCCCGAGGTCAGTTCGTCGCGCTCAAGCAACATCACATCGGACCAGCCCGCGCGGGCAAGGTGATAGGCAATCGAGGTGCCGACAGCGCCACCGCCGACGACCAGAGCTTTGACATGGGTTTTCATTGCGCAGGCGACTCCCTTGGATCATGCGTTGCACGATCAATAGCAGCCCGCGCGAATTGCGGATGGCCCAGCCGACGCAATGCCGCCCAAAACCGACCTGCGGGGCGCAAACCGACGCCGCGCGCCGCGCAGCAACAGGCTGCGGCCGGCCGCCGGGGGCATAAGCCGCCCCCGTGCCGCGCGATCAGTAGCTGTAATCCTGATAGATGCGGCTGATATCGCCGTTCCAGTCGGTGTTGTAGCGCTCCAGCAATTCATCCGCCGGGGCCTGCCCGGTTTCGATGCTGTCTTCCAAGGCGTGCAGGAAATGGCGTTCATCCTGCACCATACCGCCCAACCCGGGGCGCGCCCGCGCCTTGAGGCCCGCGCGGCTGACATCCAGCGCCTCGGCGGCCAGGTCGATCATCCGGCGGCCGCCCACGATGGCCTGAAGCCCGCGCACCGATGACTCGACCCGCCATGCCTCGCGCGTTTCCGCATCCCAGTGCTTGCACAGATCCCAGGCCGCATCCAGGCTGGACTGGTCGTACATCAACCCCACCCAGAAAGCGGGCAATGCGCAGATGCGCCGCCACGGGCCGCCATCGGCACCGCGCATTTCCATGTATTTCTTGATCCGCGCCTCGGGGAAAATGGTTGTCAGGTGATCTGCCCAATCCGACAGCGTAGGCGTTTCGCCCGGCAGCGCGGGCAGCTTGCCATCGAGGAAATCGCGGAAGGATTGCCCCAGCGCGTCGATATACTGACCGTCGCGGTAGACGAAATACATCGGCACATCGAGCGCGTAATCGACATAGCGATCAAAGCCGAACCCATCCTCGAACACGAACGGCAACATGCCCGTGCGCGACTCGTCCAGATGGCGCCAGACCCATCCGCGCCAGGATTTGTGGCCGTTGGGCTTGCCCTCGAAAAACGGCGAATTGCCAAACAACGCATTGGCCACCGGCTGCAACGCCAGCGCCACGCGCAGCTTCTTGACCATGTCGGCCTCGGACGAGAAATCCAGGTTCACCTGCACGGTGCAGGTGCGCCGCATCATGATTTTGCCGGCTTTGCCCACCTTGTCCATGTAGGCATCCATCAGCTTGTAACGCCCCTTGGGCATCAGCGGCATCTCTTCATGCGTCCATTCGGGCGCAGCGCCCAACCCGATGAAGCCCACCCCGATCGCATCGGCGATATCCTTGACTTCGCGCAGGTGCTCGTTCACCTCGTCGCAAGTCTGGTGGATCGTTTCCAGCGGCGCGCCCGACAGCTCCAGCTGACCGCCGGGTTCCAGGCTGACATTGGCGCCGTCTTTGCTCAGGCCGATCAGGTTGCCGCCCTCTTCCACCGGCTGCCAGCCATGCTTGTCGCGCAATCCTTCAAGCACCGCGCGCACACCGCTCGGCCCGTCGTAAGGGATGGGGGCGTGCGTGTCCTTGTTGTAGCCGAATTTCTCGTGCTCGGTGCCTATGCGCCATGCCTCTTTCGGCTTGCAACCGCTTTCCAGGTAGCTCGCCAACTGGTCGAAGCTTTCGATAGGGCCGCCGCCGGATTGAGGAATGGACATGGGATGGCTCTCCGACGTTGCTGTTAAAACGGGGTATGGGTGCGACGAATTGTTGTCGCTGTCAATGTAGACGGGGCCTAGTTTTTTGCCAGATCGTAACAGGTGCCTGTGCGCCACCGCGCAATTCGGCCAACATTCGCGGCGTATCCAGGCCCGGCAGTCGCGCGAACGCGTCAAACAGCGCATCGGCCCCTTCCGCCGTCACGGGGATGTCAAGCGGCGCCTGCCCGGGCGCGTGCAACCGCCAGACAGCCGGATCGGATGTCGGGTCAAGCTCCAGCCGGTCGAGTTCGGACAGCGCCACCGCGCCGCCGCCGAAGGGCCCCAGCCAGGCCACTGCGCCCTCGTCGACCGTCACGACACCGGGCCCGCCCCGACCCGCGTGAAATCGCGCCCGGCGGGCCCCGGTCCAGATCAGAACCAGCCCGAGCAGCAACAGCCCCCAGCCCACCCATGACAGAATGCCATGCGCCGTCAGGCCCCACCACGCACCCAGGCCGCCAAGGACCAGCCCAACCAGCGCATCACGCCAGCGCGACAGCGTGGCCGCGGCTTCGGGACGCACAAAGTTCAACGCCAATCCCCCAATTGCATCTGCCACAGCGTCAGCGCGGCCACCGCTGCCGTATCGGCACGCAGGATACGCGGACCCAGGCTGACCGGGTGGGCAAAGGGCAGATCGCGCAAACGCGCGCGCTCGGCATCGGAAAAGCCGCCTTCGGGGCCGATCAGGACGGCCCATGGACCATCCGCACCGCCCTTTTCCACGGCTGACCCCGCAAGGGCCGATGAGCGGCCCGTCAGCGCCTCGTCGCAGAACATCAACTGGCGGTCGGCATCCCAACCCTCAAGCAGCCGATCCAGCTTTTGCAGATCGCAAACCTCGGGCACGTAGGTTCCGCCGCATTGCTCGGCCGCCTCGATAGCGTGGGCTTGCAGCCGGTCTTGGCGAATACGCTCGGCATTGGTGAACTCGGTCTGCACCGGGCAGATGCGTGCGGCGCCCATCTCGGCCGCTTTTTCAACGATGAAATCTGTGCGCGCCTTCTTGATCGGGGCGAACAGCAGCCAAAGGTCGGGCGGCATCTGCAAGGGGCGGGTCTGCGCCTCGCATGTCACTTCACCGCCGCGCTTTCCTGCCTGCGTCACATGGGCCAGCCATTCGCCATCACGCCCGTTGAACAGCAACACCGGCGCGCCCGTTCCCTGCCGCATGACACCGAAAAGGTAATGCGCCTGATCACGATCCAAAGCGACGCATTGCCCAGCCCCCAACGGGTGATCTACATAAAGGCGGATTTTCGCAGTCGTATTCATGGGGCCGACCATATGACCACACCCGACGGGACGCCAGAGGCCAAAGACGCGCAAGGCTCCGTGGCCGACGCCTATCGCGGCAATTGGGTTGACCGGCGCGCGCCGGCCTGGTCGCGGCCCTACCTGCGGCTCAGCCGTGCCGATCGCCCGATTGGCACGTGGCTTTTGCTGATCCCGTGCTGGTGGGGGCTGGCGCTGGCCATCCTGCATGACGGGCAAGCCCGATGGGAAGACGCCTGGATCTTTGTCGGCTGCGGCATCGGCGCCTGGTTGATGCGCGGGGCGGGTTGCACTTGGAACGATATCACCGACCGTGATTTCGACGGATCGGTGGCGCGCACGGCCTCGCGCCCGATTCCGTCGGGCCAGGTCAGCGTCAAGCAGGCCGCCGCATGGCTGATCGTGCAATCGCTGATCGCCTTCTGCATCCTGCTGACGTTCAATACCGCGGCGATCCTCATGGGCATCGTGGCGCTGCTGCCGGTGGCGATCTACCCCTTTGCCAAGCGGTTTACCTGGTGGCCGCAGGTGTTTCTGGGGCTTGCGTTCAACTGGGGCGCGATGCTGGCCTGGGTGGCGCATACCGGGTATCTCCACCCCGCGCCGTTGATCCTTTACATGGCGGGCATCGCCTGGACGCTGTTCTACGACACGATCTATGCCCACCAGGACAAGGAAGACGATGCGCTTATCGGCGTGAAATCGACCGCGCGGCTGTTCGGGGCCGACACCGCGATCTGGCTGCGGCGATTTCTTGTGGCCATCGTCAGCCTGATGGCCATGGCCATTCTTTCGGCCATGGCCGGGCGCGGCGGCGACCCGCTGGCAATCGGCCTGGCGATATTCGGACCTTGGGGCATGGGGTGGCACATGGTCTGGCAACTGCGCAAGCTGCAGATCGACGACCCCGATACCTGCCTCATGCTTTTCAGGTCGAACCGCGACACCGGGCTGATCCCCTTGCTGTTTTTCGCCGGTGCCATGTTCGTGTGATTGCACCCCGGCGCCAGCGGCCCTAAACACGCCCTGTCATTCACTTGTCACGGCTGTTCCATGCGCTTGTCCTCGATCGCTCTTGTCTTCGGCACCTTCCTGATCGGGGCGGTGCTGTGCCTTGTCACCGCCCTTTTCGCGGTGAACGTGATCCAGGACAATTCCGAGCGTGGCGTGCGCCGCGCGCTCGACCTTGCCGCGCTGCACTGGGCCGAGGTCGAGGCCGATGGCCTGCGCGTGTACCTGGCCGGCACCGCCCCCAGCGAGGCGCTGCGTTTTCAGGCGCTGTCAACGGCGGGAGCGGTTGTCGACGCAGCCCGGATCATCGACCAGATGGAGGTCGAAGAAACCAAGCAAATGGCCCCCCCGCGCTTTTCGATCGAGATCCTGCGCAACGATGGCGGCATTTCGCTGATCGGGCTGGTGCCTTCTGCCACCGACCGCGAGGCGCTTGCTGCACGGCTTGGAAAGCTGACCGAAGACGGGTCAGTTGCCGACCTTCTTGAAAGCGCCGATTACGCCACGCCGGATGGCTGGGATACTGCCGTCGACTATGCCGTTTCGGCCTTGCAGCGCCTGAAACGCGCCAAGGTGTCTGTCAGCGCCCAGCAGGTCGAGATCACCGCGATTTCCAACAGCCCCAATGCCAAGCGCAGCCTGGAAAGCGAATTGTCCTCGTCCGCGCCGCGCGGCCTGCGCCTTTCGCTGAACATCAGCGCGCCGCGCCCCGTCATCACACCTTTCACGCTGCGCTTCCTGATCGAGGACGGTACTCCGCGATTCGATGCCTGTTCGGCCGACACCGAAGAGGCGCGCAACCGCATCCTGAGCGCGGCCACGTCCGCAGGCCTGACCGGCAAGGCGGCCTGCACTATCGGGCTGGGCGTGCCCACGCCCAACTGGGCCGCCGCCGCCGAACAGGCCATTGCCGCACTGGCCCGGCTGGGCGGCGGCTCGGTTACTTTTTCGGACGCGGATGTAACGCTTGTCGCGGCCGAGGGCACCGAGCCGGACCTGTTCGACCGCACCGTGGGCGAGCTGGAAAACAGTCTGCCCGATGTCTTTGCGCTGCACGCGGTCTTGCCCGAACCCAAGGATGACAAGGCCACCGGCCCACCGGAGTTCTTGGCGACCCTGTCGCCCGAGGGGCTGCTGCAATTGCGTGGCCGGCTAAGCGACGAGTTAAGCCGCACCACCACCGAAAGCTTTGCCAGGGCGCGTTTTGGCTCGGGCAATATCTATGTCGGGGCGCGGCTAGACGACAGCCTGCCCGCCGATTGGCCCGTGCGCGTGCTGACCGGGCTCGAGGCGCTGTCGAAACTATCGAACGGTGCCCTTATCGTGCAGCCCGACACGATCCGCGTCAGCGGTAATACCGGCAACACAGAAGCCTCGGCCGAGATCGCGCGCCTTCTGGCCGAGAAACTGGGCGAGGCCGAGCGGTTCGACATCGACGTGACCTATCAGGAAAAGCTTGATCCCGTCGCTTCGATTCCCACGCCGGAAGAGTGCGAGGCCGAGATTGCCGCCATCCTCGATACGCGCAAGATCAACTTTGAACCGGGATCGTCCACGCCCGATTCCGCGGCGCGTGGCACCATCGACGACATCGCTGAAATCCTGAAGACTTGCGGCGAGGTCCGCATGGAAATCGGCGGCCACACCGACAGCCAGGGCCGCGAAGTGATGAACCAGCAGCTGAGCCAGGCCCGTGCGCAGGCAGTTCTGAACGCTTTGCGCGAGCGCCGTGTTCTGACTGCGAACATAACCGCCAAGGGTTATGGTGAAGAAACCCCGATCGCGGATAACGATACCGAAGAGGGCCGCGAGGCCAACCGGCGCATCGAGTTCAAGCTGATCCGGCCGGAACCGACCGACGAGGAACAAACCACGCTTGAAAGTGTGGAGCAGTCCAACGTAGAAGACACCGACGCCGAGGCTCCCTCGGAACAAGGATCGTCCGATGAATAGAACCGAAATCATCATCGCCACAGCGATCATTCTGTTCGTGGCTTTTTGCGTGGGATGGTTCGCGCATTGGCTCATCCACCGTTTCACCCGCGTGTCGCGTTCGGACATGGGTGAGCTTGAGCGCATGGCCCAAGAGCTGCACGAGGCGGAAGAAACCCGCGACCAGGCCATCACCTATCTTCAGCAGCGCGAAGCCGAGCTGACCAACCAGATCAGCCAGACCGAGGCCGAGCTGGCCGCCGCGATGGACGGGTTGCGCGACGCGCGCCAGGAAGCCGAAGAGCTGCGCGGCCAGTTGGAGCGGGTCCGCACTTAAGCGGCCCGCCCCCTGCAATCAGATTTTCAGGAACGGCTGCGCGAGGCGCGGCATCAGGCCACGGAATTTTAGCGGCGCATCGGTTGCGGCAAGGCAAATGCAATCTTCGCCGATATCCGCGACCGGGGTATGTTCAAGCTCTTCATCGGCAACTTCGACATCGCCACGCGCAAACCGGCCGTCCTCGTCAAGAAACGCGCCTTGCAGAACAAGCGTCAATTCGGTTCCGCGGTGGCCGTGATCGGGGACAGCACAGCCCGCAGGTATATACAGCAGGCGCACGCTGGCATCCTCGCTGGTGGGCAAGATGGCCTGCCGCACACCCATTCCGACAGGCTTCCATTTCACCGCTCCCAGGTCGCCACCGACATATTCCTGCAGCGGCGCGGGGAAGACCCCGCTTGGCTTGCGCGGCTTGGCCACCGGCCCGCCCTGCATGATCCGTGCCATCGTCGCCTCGAGCGCGCCGGCCGACATCGCCGTTTCCGCACACTCCTCCAGCACCGCGCCACCGACGGTATCGAAACTGGCCAACTGCGCCCGGCAGTCATCGCACAGCGAAACATGCGTCGCGACGACCAGGCTGAACGCCTCGGGCAAGGTGCCGGCCGAGTATGCCATAAGCAACTCGTCGGTCAGGTGGTGCTTGATCTTCTCTGTGGTCATGGTCATTTTCACTTCATTGAATGGCGCAACCTGTCGAGCGCCAACCGTATCCTCGATTTGATCGTGCCAAGCGGCAAACCGGTCTCTGCCGCGATCTCGCTGTGCGACAAATCTCCGAAATAGGCTCTTTCGACCAGATTTCTCTGTTTCTCCGGCAATTCGGCCAATGCCTGGCCCAACGCGCTGGTTTCCTGTTGCAGGGTCAGGAGATCTTCCTGATCCGGCTCCGCTTCGGGGCCCCAGGGCAAATCCTCGGGCTCGGGTCTTTTTTGCTTGCGCAGCGCGTCGATCTTCTTGTTCCGCGCGATGGTGAACACCCAGGTGGCCACCGACGCCCGGCCGGGGTCGAACATGTGCGCCTTGTGCCAAAGCGTCACCATGACTTCCTGAGCGCATTCTTCGGCCAGAGATGCGTCGGCGCCAGACCGCATCAGGAATGCCTTGACCCGCGGGGCGAAATGGCGGAACAGCTCGGCGAAAGCGGCCTGATCCTGCGCATCTCTTATGCGAATGACATGGTCTACCCACTCATCCGCGCGCGCCTTTGCGTTGCTCCTCAACTTTTCGCTTCCCACGCCTGATTTGCGGTCGACCACACCCCTAGCACGCACGGCTACCGGGGGCGAGGCAAAGTCTTCGCAAGGCTTGGTCTGCTCAAACATGTTCAGAATACGCATCGCCTGCCGGGGCGGATCACATTCGCCCAGAAAATTTTTTTCCATCCGCTTTGCGCCTGGCACCGTACCTACCCATGAAACGACAATCGCCGGAGAAACAAGAATATGCCATTTGAGGCTGGGCCAGTTGCCCCGAAAAAGATCGCCGTGATCGGTGCAGGAATCGCAGGCATGGGCGCGGCGCACATGCTGTCGGCCCATCACGACGTCACGTTGATAGAGGCCGAGCCGCGCCTTGGCGGCCATGCCCGCACGATCATTGCAGGCAAGAACGGCGATCAGCCGGTCGATACGGGGTTCATCGTGTTCAATTACGCCAACTACCCGCATCTGGCGGCCCTGTTTGCCGAACTCGATGTTCCGGTCACCAAATCGAACATGAGCTTTGGTGCATCGCTCAAGGGGGGGACGCTGGAATACGGGCTGGCCAGCCTGGGCGCGCTGTTTGCACAGACACGCAACATGGCAAACCCGCGTTTCCTGCGCATGATCCGCGACGTGATGCATTTCAACGCCAACGCCTTGAGCGAGTCGCAGGATCGCAGCCTGTCGATTGCTGATTTTCTTGAAAAGATGGGCACAGGCGATTGGTTCCGTGATTACTATCTTCTGCCGCTGTCAGGGGCTATCTGGTCGACCCCGGTCGAAAAGATCATGGATTTTCCCGCCCACGCGATGGTCCAGTTCTTTGAAAACCACGCGCTGCTGCATCACAGTGGCCAGCACCAGTGGTTCACGGTCGAGGGCGGTTCGGTGTCTTATGTAACCCGGATCGAGGCCGCCATGCGCGCGCGCGGTGTCAGGATATGCCTGGGGTCGCCGGTCGAGGCGGTGCGCCGAACCACGCTTGGGGCCGAGGTAAAGCTGCCCGGCACCGAGTGGGAGGCGTTCGACGACGTGGTGTTTGCGACCCATTCCGACGACACGCTGCGCCTGCTGGCAGACCCCTCGTCACAGGAGCGCGCGGGGCTGGGGGCCATCGCCTATCAGCCCAACGATATCGTTCTGCACGCCGATGTCTCGATCATGCCCAAACGGCGCAAGGTCTGGTCCAGCTGGAACTACATCGAAACCGCCGACAAGCAGTGCGACAAGATCGACCTTACCTACTGGATGAACTCGTTGCAGCCGATCCCGCAGGACGATCCGCATTTCGTCACGCTGAACAGCACCCGCCCGATCCGCGAAGACCTGATCTATGACACGGTGACGTTGCGCCATCCGGTCTATGACCTTGCCGCGCTTCAGGCGCAAAAGGACATCGCGGCGATGAACGGCACGCGAAACACATGGTTCTGCGGCGCCTGGATGAAGCACGGTTTTCACGAAGACGGGCTATCGAGCGCGGTTGACGTGGTCGAGGCCATCGCCAAGCGCAGCACCGTCGCGATGGCCGCGG
Source organism: Lutimaribacter degradans (assembly GCF_023703375.1). GTDB lineage: Bacteria > Pseudomonadota > Alphaproteobacteria > Rhodobacterales > Rhodobacteraceae > Lutimaribacter > Lutimaribacter degradans. The sequence goes on along the minus strand of NZ_JAMQGO010000008.1, from coordinate 33,231 downwards.
AATGAGCGGCATCGACCATATCGCCGGCCACACATGGCATGGCCGCAAGGGGGCGGTGGAAAATGCGTTCCGCTACAGTGTCGACTACATCCTGCTTGAGCCCGAAGCGCATCCGCGCCTGCCAAGGCTGATGTCGCGCAACCGCGCCAACCTGACCGCGCTGCATGACAGTGATCACGGTGGCGCGCCCGGCAAAGGGCGCGGGGCGGCCTGGGTGCGCGAGGTGCTTGAGACGCATGACCTGCCCAAACCCGCCCGGATCGAACTGCTGACACAGCCGCGGATGCTGGGCCATGTATTCAACCCGGTGTCATTCTGGCTGTGCCGGGATGCGTCTGACGATCTGCGCGTGGTGGTGGCCGAGGTCAGCAACACGTTCGGTGATCGGCACTCCTACCTCGTACACCGCGACGATCTTGAGCCGATCACAGCCACCGACCGGCTGCGCGCAACCAAGATATTTCATGTCTCGCCCTTTCAGCCGCTCGATGGGTGCTATGAATTCAGGTTTGATATTCGCGATGACCGGATCGGCATCTGGATCGACTTTACTGGCGGCAATGGCGGCGTGATCGCAACGTTGTGCGGCACGCGTAAACCCGCCAGCAGCGCCGGGCTGTTGCGCGCCGCGCTTCGGCGGCCCTTCGGGTCGCGCCGGGTACTGGCGCTGATCCATTGGCAAGCGCTGAAGCTGTGGTGGAAGGGTGCGGGCTATCGCGCCCGCCCCGAGCCCCCCGCCGAAGAGGTGTCGCGGTGAGAAACCGGGTTGCCCCGCTGCCGGCCTACGGCTTGTTTGCCGGGCTTTTGGCCGCGGCAGGGCTGCCGCTATATATCCACGCCCCCAAGGTCTACGTGGATCAATACGGCGTATCGCTGGCGGCGCTTGGCTCGGTCCTTTTCGGGCTACGGTTGCTGGATGTCGTGCAAGACCCTTTGCTGGGGCGGCTGGCCGGACGGCTGCGCGACCACCGTGGCCTGGCGGTCACGGCGGCGGTGACGCTGATGGCCGCTGCGATGCTGGGGCTTTTTGCCGTAACGCCTCCGATGGCGCCGCTGCTTTGGTTCGCGCTGATGCTGACGGGGATATTCTCGGCCTTTTCCTTCCTGACCATCTGCTTCTATGCCCAGGGGGTCGATCGCGCGGGCCGAATGGGTACAGGCGGACATTTGCGCCTGGCACGTTGGCGCGAGACCGGCGCCCTTTTGGGCGTATGCGCGGCAGCCGTGGCACCCACCGCGCTGGGGGGCTTCTCGGCCTATGCGCTGGCCTTTGTCGCGCTGGCGGCGCTGGCAGCCCTGTCCATGCGGCGCGAATGGCGCGGCATCACGGCACCCGACTCGGGCTTTGCGCCCGTTTTGCAAGATGCGCAGGCGCGCCGGCTTTTGCTGTTGGCGCTGGTCAACGCGGCGCCCGTGGCCGTCAGTTCAACACTGTTCTTGTTCTTCGTCGAAAGCCGCCTTCAGGCGCCGGGGGCCGAGGGGCCGCTTTTGCTGTTGTTTTTCCTGTCAGCCGCGCTGGCAGCGCCGGCTTGGTCGCGCGCAGCCGAACGTTGGGGCGCCAAGCCTGTGCTGATCGCGGGCATGGTACTGTCGATCATCGCCTTCGGCTTTGCAATTACGCTGGGCGCGGGCGACATCTGGGCCTTCGGGCTCATCTGCGTGGCATCGGGCGCGGCGTTGGGGGCCGATATGACGCTGCTGCCCGCGATCTTTGCCGCGCGGATGGAACGGATCGCTCCCGGCGCGGCGGGCGCCTTTGGCCTGTGGTCCTTCGTTTCGAAATTCACCCTCGCCTTCGCCGCGGTCACCCTGCTGCCCGCGCTGCAATTGGCGGGCTTCACACCCGGCGGCGAAAACGGCGCGGTCGCACTGACGGCGCTTTCACTGGCCTATGGCGCGGTGCCATGCCTGCTGAAATTGCTGGCCATCGTGCTGGTTGCAACGATCGAGACATCGGAGGTCTGAAACGATGGATACCGCCCTCTGGCTGCTGGCAGGCATTCTCTTGGCTTTCGTGCTGGTCTGGCTTCGCCACCGCTTTGCAAGCTTCGCCGCCCAGAGACCCGAGGATTACGAAAGCGGCGATCCGTTTGACCTGCGCACCCATTTGAACGGTGCGCTGCAATGCGACGGCGTTATATACGGGCCCACGGGGCGCGTGGCGTCACGCTTCACTGCCGATTTCGATGCCCGGTGGGAGGGCAACCGATGCGTCATGGCCGAGCATTTCCACTATGACAGCGGCAGCAGGCAAGACCGCGAATGGCGGCTGGACCTGGGCAATGACGGCCGCCTGCGCGCGCTGGCCGATGACGTGGTGGGCACCGGAACCGGGCGGCAGCATGGCTCGGCCCTGCATCTGAAATACCGAATCCGCCTGGCCGAGGATGCCGGGGGGCACGTGCTTTCGGTGACCGATTGGATGTATCTTGCCCCCGATGGCGCGATCGTGAACCGCAGCCAGTTTCGGAAGTTCGGCATCAAGGTGGCCGAGCTGGTCGCGGTGATGCGTCGGAAGGACACAGATACGAAAGGACGTGCCGCATGATTGACTGGACCACCAAGACCTATTGGCTGATTGGCGCCTCCGAAGGGCTGGGGGCCGCGCTTGCCCACAAGATCAGCGCCACGGGTGCGCAGGTGATCTTGTCGGCCCGCAATGCCGAACGGCTGCAAGAACTGGCCGACAGCCTGCCCGGCCCCGCCCGCATCCTGCCGATGGATGTACAAGATGATGACAGCGTGGCCGACGCGGTTGCCCAAGCGGACGAGATTGACGGGCTGGTATGGCTGGCCGGCGTCTATTGGCCGATGCCGGCCACCGATTGGGATGTCAAAAAAGGCGTCGCCATGGCCGACGTGAACTTTACCGGTGCCTACCGGGTGCTTGGCCGGGCGGTGCCGCCGATGGTGGCGCGCGATACCGGCCATATCGTGCTGGTCGGCAGCCTCTCGGGCTTTCGCGGCCTGCCCGGCGCCATCGGCTATGCCCCGTCCAAGGCGGGGGTCATGGCGCTGGGTGAATCGCTTTATGCAGATCTGCATCGCACCGGCCTGAACGTTCAGTTGGCCAACCCCGGTTTCATCCGCACACGGCTGACCGACAAGAACGATTTCAAGATGCCCTTCCTGATGGAACCCGAGCAGGCCGCGCAACAGGTGTTCGACCTGATGTGCACGCCCAAGCGGTTCAAGAAAAGTTTTCCAACGGTTTTCAGCTGGGTCTTTCGTCTGTCGCAATTTCTGCCGGATTGGATTTACTACCGCCTATTTGCGTAGGATCATGGCCCCGATCCATGCTATGGGGTGATCGTGCGCGATAGAAACGCGAGAGGACCCAATGCTAGATATTTCCCTTAGAAAAGTCGCCAATGTCATCCTCATGGCGCGCGAAATGAGTCGCGCCGAGGGCGAATTGCGCGCCTTCATCGACCGCCTCACAGAAGATGAACAGGTTTCACTGGTAGCCCTTATGTGGATCGGGCGCGGCAGTTTCGACGCCGAAGAGTTGGACGAGGCCAAGGCCACTGCCGCCTCCGAGGCCACCACCCCGACAGCCGACTACCTGCTCGGCTCGCCCCATCTGAGCGACCATCTCGAGAACGGCCTGGACGCGCTGGGGTTGTCGGTAACCGATGAAGAAGACGACCTGTTGGGACATCGCTAAAGCCGTCTGCGCATTTATGCACATTTGATCTTCCAAAATCGAAAATCCGGCCGGTATTCCGGTCGGATTTTTTTTGCCTTCTGGTATTTCAATCGGAATTTTTCCAACCGCGACCTAGCAAATCCGTGAGGATCATACTGGAAAAACTTTGCAAGAACTCGCCCTAAGATACTTTTTTTTATTATCTTTTTACAAAACTTCCGAACCCTGATCAGGATAGCTGAACAGATATCTCGCACCTGCTCACACATGGGTGAATACTGGTGTTTTGAAACTGCGCATCTACGCACCCAACTTGATAAGCATAACGCACCGTACAGAGCGGGGCACGCAAATCACCATAGATGGCCGCGGCCATCGGAAGGAGAGACAAGATGAAACGCATGACCATCGCATTCGCACTGATCGCCAGCGCAGCCGCAGCACCGGCATTTTCGCAAGAGCTGGATGGAACCGTGATTTCCACGATGGGTGAAACGTCGACCGTTGCCCTGAGCCCCGCAGAAAGCGGCCTCGGCAACAATGGCATCGTGACAGCCACCAGCGGTCAGCCCGTTGAATTGCCCAAGGAGCGTGTTCTGCTTGAACGCGAAAAGGGCCAGGTCTCGGGCGAGTTCGTGACCGCCTACACGTTCCCCAGCAATGAATCCGCCGTAACGCCTTATGGCGCGCGGTGACGCACGACCCGGGGCGCCCAACCGGCGCCCCACCTGACCAAGAAAGACTTTGGAAAGAAAGGAGTTCACAATGAAACGCCTGATCGCAACAATCGCTCTGACCACCGCAACCGCAGCGCCGGCCCTTGCCAGCGAAATGCTGGATGGCACGGTCATCTCGACCAGCGGTGACAGTAACATCGTTGCCCTGCATCCGCGTGAACGTGCTATCGGCGACGAGGGCTATGTCGAGGCACAGGACGGCTCGAAAATCCGCCTGTCGGCCGAACGTGTTCTGCAAGAACGAGAACAGGCCCGCGTCGATGGCAACTACGTGACCGGCTACAGCTTTCCCAGCGAAGGTGATGCCGTCACGCAATACGGCGCACGGTAACACTGGTGACAGGCGCCTCGCGCCTTGACCCTGGAAAGGCCCCGCTCGGCAATAGCCGGGCGGGGTTTTTGCGTTTCACGTGTGCGACACGATCTGCAAATGCTGCGCCAGTTTGTCGATCTCGGCCATGAAATCACCGACCAGTTTCGGGCTCGATGGCGCGGCGCTCACGCCCGCCGGAATTTCGTTGTTCAGCACCGCCTCAACCGCCAGTGACACGGGGATGGACACCAGCCGCGCCATTGCCGTGCCGCGCGCATCGCCCCAGGCATCCATCACATAGGTCTTGTGCCATACCGCCTGGCCGTCTTTCTCGGCCTTCAACCCCACGCACAGAACAACGCGGTCTGCTTCGCCCTCGTCATAGGCGTTGTCGCGCCAGAACTGGTCGGACATCTCTTGCAGGCGCGCCTCGCCGGCCGGGCCTTCAAGCGTTTCGATCTCGGCGAACACGTCTTTCCACGCTTCGGCCCAGCCGTTCAGACGCAGCGTGCCGCGCACGAATTCCCTGACGGGCCAATCCTCGTCGAAATCATACTGCGCCATGAAGGGAACCGAATCGCGGTTCGGGTAAACCTCGAACGCCTCGGGGTGCGGCAACGGCGCGGTATAGCTGGAAATCGCGTCCCACGGACGGGCCACGCGCAGTTCTGAATACTCCTTGATCGAGCGCGAGGGCGAGCGAAGCGCCTTGAGCACACCCAGCGGCGACCAGCTGAACTTGTAGCGGAACGGGTTGGGTTCCTTGGGCACTCCGCCGCAATAAGAAATAAAGGAAATCGCGTTGTCCGGGTCAAAGGCATCGGACGCGCGGTATTCATGAACCAGGTGATGCGCCATCAGATGGTCAATGCCCGGGTCCAACCCGATCTCGTTCACGAAACGAAGGCCCTTTTGGCCCGCGGCCTCGTCAAGCGCGCGCATTTCCGGCGCGATGTAAGAAGAGCTAACGAAATCCGCCTCTTTTTCAAGGCACAGCTCGGCCAGTGGCACATGCCATTCGCCCGGCAGCATCGACACCACCACGTCGCCCGGTGCCAGCACGGCGGCCAACGCGTCGCGGTCAAAGGCACGAATGTCATCTGTAAGGTCGCCCACGGCCTCTTGCGCCTTGTCGACCGTGCGATTCCAGACCGTAACCGCGTGCCCGTTTTGCAGCAGACGCCGAAGCCCCGGAATTGCCGACAGCCCCGTGCCGCACCAATGGATTGTCATGTCAGTCTCCCTATTTTCGTTGGCGGCGCGGTCAAAGCCGCGCGATATGTTTGTCGAACGTGGCCCTTGCCCGGCCCCAGACCCCCTCATCAAGCTGGCCCAGCGTAAGCAGCGCCGGCAAAAGTTGCCCGGCGTAATCGCGGCTGCTTTCGATGGGCAGCATGGATGGCAGGTTATCGATGGCCATAACGTCCAGCACCGGCTGGTCATGCACGCGCAGCGCCGGTGCATCCCAGGTGGTCGTACGCCCGTACACCTTGATGGGCGAGAAATCAGAGGTCGGATCACAGGCGATATCGCCAATGGCCGTCAAGGCGCGCGGGGCGGTTTTGGCCTCGGCCGGGACGAAAACCGGGCAACCCGGCTGCGCCAGGATGCAGTTCAGGAACACCTCGTGCTCCAACACCTGCGGAAACGGGCCGCCATACGCGGTTTCGGCCATGTCCCAGCGGGTGACGGGCACACCGACCGCCTCGCACAGATCGGCCGCGCCGGTGCCCACGCGCCCCAAGGCGCCGATCACGATGGCGCGGGGACGGGCGGGGCCGGTGGCCTCCATCTCGTTGGACAGCGCCGATACCAGCGCATCGCGCCCGGCATACACGCCGACCGGCCCGCATAAGTCGCCGCGTTGCTGCGCGGCCCAGGCCAGCAGCGTCACTGCCGCCCCCGCGAAGCCCGCCCAATAGCCAAAGGCAGCGACGCGGCGGCCCGTCTCATCCACCAGGTATTCCAGGTCGTAAAGCGTGCCGCCCCCCGCATTGAAGCGGCGCAACAGATCCTGCCCGGCAGGCTGCCCCTTGTAGGCATGGCCGAACATGATGTGGCGATGGCGTAGCGGAGTGCCGTCCTCGGGCAGCTCCTTCAGGCCGAATATGATTGCCTCGGCAGGTGCGTCTGGCCAGCTGTTTTCCGGCGCGATCTCGGCGCCTGCGTCGCGGTAGCCGTCGGTCGGGATGGCGCGCACGCTGCTTTCCTCGACCGTTACGCGCAGGCCCGCCTTGACCAGTTCAGCGCAACCTTCGGGCGTCAGGCCCACCCGCTCTTCGTTCTTGCGCTGTTCGGCGCGCACCCACAGATGTGTCATATCTTCCCCGTCACGAATTTCACGCAGCCTAGCGCCGCCATGCGCAAGCTTAAAGATGGGTCTGCGCAAATTGTCGCTCGGGCCGATCCAGATGTGGGACGGCGTTGAACTGCGTCAGTGCCAGCGCCCCCCCGATTGGGTGCAGCCGATGAACCGAGGTGTTCATGATCGTGATCGCAGTACGGGCAAAGCCGGTCAGGTCCAGCCCCATCACCTGACGCACGCCCATGCCGATCAACCCGCCCGACGTGACGACCAGCGCCGGGCCGTGGCCCTGCGCGATGTCTTGCAATACCCCGGCGATACGCCCTTCGAAAGCCTCAAAACTTTCGGGCGCCCCCTCCAGCCGACCTTCGGCCCAGGCCGTCATCAGGCGCGGCATGTAGCCCACGAATTCCTCGCGGCTGGCGGGCATGGGCACGCCATGCTCGGCCTGCAGGGCGTAGGCCAGGGTAAAGAATTCCAACTCGTTCAGGCGCGCATCGGTGACGGTATCGGCGGCAAACCCCATCGACTGCGCGGTTTCGCGATGCCGGCGCAAGGTGCCGGTATAGACCCGGCTGTAATGCTCGCGCGTGGCGCGCAGGTGATCGCCCAGCCATTCGGCCTGGCGGTGGCCAAGCGCGCTCAGCCGGTCATAATTCTGTTCGTCACGCGCGGCGGTGTTCGCCTGCCCGTGGCGGATCAAGGTGATGGTGGACATGACGCGCCCCTTCGTTCCGGTTGTCTTTCGATTAGGCCCGCCGAACGCGGGATGCAATGGCGCGCTTGCACCCGCTCGCGGCGTGGTGTTGGGTTGCCCTGACACGACAGAGGAGCGCCAGATGCAGATCGACCCAAACCGCTTTCTAGCCGACCTCCACGCCCTGCGCGAATTCGGCGCCTCGGGCGTGGGCAAAGGCGTGGTGCGCCCGGCCTATTCCGATGCCGATATCTCCGCGCGCGATTGGCTGGCAAGCCGCATGCAAGAGGCCGGCCTGACCCCGCATTTCGACCCGGTGGGCAACCTTTTCGGCCTGGCCGAGGGACCATCGCTGCTGGTCGGTTCACATTCCGACAGCCAGCCCGAGGGTGGCTGGCTGGACGGAGCGCTTGGCGTGATCTGCGGCCTGGAACTGGCCCGCGCCGCAGCCGAGGCTGGCGGGCCCGCCATTTCCGTGGCGAACTTCCAGGATGAAGAGGGGCGTTTCGGCGTCACCACAGGATCGACTATCTGGGCCGGTGAGCTGCCGCTGGATCAAGCCGACCAACTGACCGACCGCGACGGCACGACATTCGCCGAGGCCCGCAGCGCCATGGCCAACCGGGCGCAAGGCTTTGTCGACCCGGCCCGCTTTACCGGGTTTGTCGAATGTCACATCGAGCAGGGGCCGTGGCTTTACGAGGCGGGCGAGGCCGTTGGGGTTGTCACCGATATCGTCGGCATCCGCGACATGCGCATCACCTTTACGGGCGCGCAGAACCACGCGGGCACCACGCCCATGCATCGCCGGCAAGACGCGGTGCAGGCCATGACGGCGTTCATCACCGCGATCAACGAGCGGTTCCAGAACGTGGTGTCGCCGCAGACCGTCTGGACCAACGGCCATATCGACGTGCACCCCAACGCCCATTCCATCGTGCCGGGGCGCTGCACATTCTCGATGCAATGGCGCGATGGCGACGGGGATCGCCTGCGCCGGATGGAAACCATCATCCGCGACACCGCCACCGAGGTTGCCGAGGCCCGTGGAATGCAGGTGGATTTCGGCACCATGCTGGGGTTGGAGCCAGTGGACATGGCCGCACCCCTGCAACAGGCGCTGACCGATGCAGCCGAGACCACATGCCCCGGGCGCTGGCGGCGGATGCAATCGGGCGCGCTGCATGATGCGGCGAACGTGGCCAGGCTGATGCCGTCGGCAATGATGTTCGTGCCCTCGATCGACGGGATCAGCCACGATTTCGCCGAGGACACCGCCGAGGCGGATCTTGTCACCGGCATGCAGGTACTGGCCCGCGCCATCGGCAGCCTTTAGGCGCGGCGCGTCATTGCGCGAGGCCGCCGGGGTTGATCAGGCCGCCTGCCCGTCGGTGAATTGCAACCGCGCCAGCCGCGCGTAAAGGCCGCCCTGCGCTACCAGTTCGTCATGGGTGCCCTGGGCCACCACGCGGCCGGCTTCCATCACGATGATACGGTCGGCCTTTTTCACCGTGGCCAGCCGGTGCGCCACGATGATCGTGGTGCGCCCTTCCGACAACACATCGACCGCTTGCTGGACCGCGCGTTCGCTTTCGGCGTCGAGCGCGCTTGTCGCCTCGTCCAACAACAGAACCGGCGCATCCCGAAGGATGGCCCGCGCAATGGCGATGCGTTGTTTTTGCCCGCCCGACAGCATCACGCCACGCTCGCCCACCTGGCTGTCATACCCCTCGGGCAGCGCGGTGATGAACTCATGCGCGGCGGCGGCGCGGGCGGCGGCCTCAACCTCGGCATCGGTGGCCTCGGGGCGGCCAAAGCGGATGTTTTCACGCGCGGTCGTGGCAAAGATCACCGGATCTTGCGGCACCAGCGCCAGGTGACGGCGAAAATCGTCGCGAGCCATTTCGGTCAGGGCGACACCGTCCAGCGTGATGCGCCCCGCCTGCGGGTCGTAAAAACGCTGGATCAGCTGAACCACCGTGGTCTTGCCGGCCCCCGACGGGCCGACCACAGCAACCGTTTCGCCGGGATGGATCACAAGCTCGACCCCATCCAGCGCCGGAATATCGGGCCGCGCAGGATACTGGAAAGACACGCGCTCGAAGGCGATTTCACCACGCACGTTGGCCGGCGCGGGCCGCGGCTGCGCGGGGTCTTGCACGGCATCCTCGGTTTCCAGCAACTCGACCAGTCGCTCGGTCGCGCCCGCGGCGCGTTGCAATTCGCCCCAGATTTCCGAAAGCGCCCCGACGCCACCGGCCACCATTACCGAGTAGATCACGAACTGAACCAGCGCACCCGCGCTCATGTCACCGGCACGCACGTCATTGGCGCCGATCCACAGCACGCCCACGATCCCCGAGAACACAAGGAAAATCACGATCACCGTCATGATCGCGCGCGTGGTGATTCGCCGCCGCGCCGCGTCAAAGCTTTTTTCCGTCACGGTGGCGAAATCCGCGCGTGTGGCACGCTCATGCGTGAATGCCTGGACCGTTTGCACGCTTTGCAGCGATTCCGACGCGCTCCCCGAGCTGGCGGCGATCCAGTCCTGGTTCTCGCGGCTCAGCTTGCGCAGCTTGCGGCCCAGCGTCAGGATCGGCACCACGACGATAGGCACCAACAACAGCACCAGCCCCGTCAACTTGGGCGATGTCAGCAGCATCAGCGACAACCCACCGACAAAGATCAGAATGTTGCGCAGGGCGATCGACACCGACGAGCCGATGACAGAAAGGATCAACGTGGTATCGGTGGTAATCCGGCTCAGCACCTCGCCCGTCATGATGCGTTCGTAAAAGGCGGGGCTCATGCCCAGCACGCGGTCGAACACGGCCATGCGTATATCGGCCACGACCCGCTCGCCCAACCGCGTGACCAGCGCGTAGCGCAGCCCGGTGCCGATGGCCAAAAGACCGGCAAGGCCAAGCGCGGCGGCAAAATACCGATCAAGCAGCGCACCATCGGCAGCACCGAAATTATCAACGACGCGGCGTACTGCCATCGGCAACACCAACGACACGCAGGCCGTCAGCACCAACGCCAGCACGGCCGCGCCCATCAGCCCGCGATAAGGCATCATGAAGGGCCACAACCGCGCCAGCGCGCCAACCTTTTTCGATTTCTGACGATCTTCCTCGCCGCTGGGCGCCGCCTGTGCCATCGGGTATGTCCTTCCTGTGTCGCGCGATAGCGGTTTAAGCGTTCCGCGCCCTGCGGGCAAGCGCCGGGCTGTCGCGGCCCCAACGCCACTGGCCAAAGCCCGTATACCCAGGGCGCTTAGGCACAACGCATACGTACGAATTGCGCCGCACCCCGTCTGGCAGGCAGACGCCTATTTGCGCGCCCAGCCGTCAGCCCGTTCGTCCCTGCAATGCAGGACATGGCAGACTGTTGCTGACACCGCTTTTGCCCGGCCCGACCGTATTGGGTTGATTTCCCAGCCCAAAAGGTGAACCTTCTTGCCGCAACCATTCCCGGGGAGGATCAGATGACCAATTTCACACGCCGCAACACGCTGGGCCTGATGGCCGGCGCCGCCACTTTGCCGATGCTGGGCACGCCTGCGCTGGCCAGCAACAAGATCACCGTCGGCGCACTGCGCTTTACCAGCCACGCCGCCAGTTTCGTCGCCTATGAGCGGGGCTATTTCGCGGAGGCCGGGCTTGACGTGGAATTCAAGTTCTTCCAGGCCGCGCAGCCGATGGCCGTCGCCATCGCCAGCGGCGACGCCGATTACGCGGTCACCGCGGTGTCGGGTGGCTTGATCAACCTGGCTGAAAAGGGCGCGACCAAGGTCATCGGCGGTGCCCTGTCCGAAGAACCGGGCATCGACGGCCAGAAAATTCTGGCCTCCGACGCAGCCTTCCAGGCCGGCCTTACAAGCCCGGCACAGATGGCCGGCAAGAAATTCGCCATCACGCAGGCGGGCTCATCCTTCCACTACATGGGCTCCAAGATCGCGCAGGCGGAGGGCATCGAAATGTCCTTTACCCCGCTGCAAAAGGTCGGCGCCATCATCGGCGCGATGAAATCAGGCCAGGTCGACGCGTGGTCGATCGTGCCGCATATCGCCAAGCCGCTGGCGGGTTCGGGCGCGGTGCATGTCATCGGAAACGTGGCCGATTACATCCCCGATTACCAGGTCACGACTGTCTTCACCTCTGCGCAGAACGCCGCGAATGAACGCGCCAAGACCGAGGCCTTCCTGGCCGCCTTCGCCAAGGGTGCCGATGATTTCAACGCCGCGCTGGTCGATCGAACCGCGGGCGACGAGGCCGCCGAAGACATGGTCAAGCTGATCCACAAATACGTCTACACCGACCGCGAGTACGAGAAGGCCAAGCCCTCGATCGTGAACGGTGCCATGCGCATCAACAAGGGCGCGGCGCTGAACATGACCTCGGTGCAGGATCAGATGGACTGGTTCAAATCCGAAGGCCTGATCAAGGACAGTATCACCATGGACATGCTTGTCGATCCGTCCTACGTCGCGACGATGTAATGCCCTGCGGCGCGGGCCACCCGCCCGCGCCGCACAAGGAGCCCGCATGGACCTGACAATTGATGGCCTCACCCACCGCTATGACGCGGTCGAGGTGTTGTCCGATATTTCGCTGACCATACCCTCGGGCCGGATCGTCTGCATCGTCGGCCCGTCGGGCTGTGGCAAATCCACCCTGCTGCGCATGATCGGCGGGCTGGAACGCCCCAGCGCGGGCCAGGTCCTGCAACTGGGGGCCCCCGCGTCCGATTGCCTCAATCCGCTGACCTTCGTCTTCCAGGATTTTGCCCTGCTGCCCTGGCGCTCGGTTTCGGGGAACGTGTCGCTCGTGTTGGAAGACCACGCCCTGTCGCGCCAGGACCGGGCCGAGCGCATCGCGGACGTGCTGGCACGCACCAACCTGACCGATTTCGCCGATGCCCTGCCCCGCCAACTGTCTGGCGGAATGAAGCAACGGGTGGCCATCGCGCGGGCGCTGGCCGTCAACCCGGCGGTCATGCTGATGGACGAACCGCTTTCGGCGCTCGATGCGCAAACTCGCGAACTCTTGATGGATGATCTTGTGCAACTCTGGACTCGCACGCCCTTTACCTCGGTGTACGTGACCCACAACCTGTCCGAGGCCACGCGCCTGGGCCACCGGATCGTGGTGCTGTCACGCCGCCCGGGACGTATCCGCGAAGTGATCGAGATCGACACTCCCCTTGATGCACGCGACAGCACCGACCCCGTTCTTGCCCGCCACCAGGACCACCTGTGGCAATTGATGCGCGAAGAAGCGCGCGCCGCCGATGCCGAGCTTGCCCATGGCTGATCCGCATCCCGTCCCGTTCCGTGGCGGCGGCTTTCGCCCGGTTCAGAAACGCGGCGTGGGCCTGGTGGTCTTTGTCGCGCTCATCGCGCTGGTCGAATGGGGTACGCGGTCAGGCTGGATTTCCAACCTGACGCTGCCGCGCCCCTCGGACGTTGCGCAAACGCTGATCGACTTGTGGCAATCGGGGCTTTTCCTGCAACATGTGCTGCCATCGCTGTCACGTCTTGCCGTGGGCAGTGCCATGGGCGTCACGGCGGGTATTGCCGTGGGCGTTCTGATCGGCCTTTTCAGCCTTGCGCGGGCCGGGCTGGTGCCGCTGGTGGCCGCCCTGTTTCCGATCCCGAAAATCGCGCTGTTGCCACTCTTCGTAATCTGGTTCGGCATCGACGAAGGCTCCAAATACGCGCTCATTGCGCTTGGCACCTTCACTCCCACGGTGGTGGCAACGTTTGGCGCGGTGGATAATGTCGATCGCACGCTGATCCGCATGGGCCAGAGCTTTGGCCTGCCCTGGGCCTCGACCGTGCGAAAGATCGTGCTGCCCGGCGCCATGCCCGGCATCCTTTCGGGGATGCGCATCTCGCTGTCCATCGGGATCATCCTGCTGGTGGCCGCAGAAATGCTGGGCGCCGAATACGGCATCGGCGCCTATATTCTCGAGGCCGGCTCGCTTTACGATCTAGAACGGCTGTTCGCAGGCGTGGTGATCCTGTCGGTGCTGGGCGTCGTGGTCAGTTGGACAATCGGCCGGGTCGAGCAGCGGATGCTGCGTTGGCGCAGTTGACCAGGGCCCTGGCTGCACCTTGCCCGGTAAATGCGGGGAAATAAGGCCGCAGGCCGAAGGGGCAAAACCCCGATGCGCCGCGCTTGCGCGCGGCGCGCCCATCCTTAGCGGACGATGCGGTTTTTCAATACGCCGATCCCCTCGATCTCCAGCTCGAACTCGTCCCCCGGCTCCAGCCGCTTGCCCAGTTCCAGCCCGCAACCCGTGCCAACCGTGCCCGAGCCGATCACCTCGCCCGGATAGAACGTTTCCGAGGCCGAGATATGCGCGATGATGTCGGCGAAGCTGTGCTGCATCTGGCGCGAATTGCCGCCGCCCCACCGGTCGCCGTTCACACGCACCTCCATGTCCAGCGCGACGGGATGTTCAAACTCGTCGGCCGTCACGATCCAGGGGCCCAGGATGTTGCCGGTGTCGAAATCCTTGCCCTTGGCCGGGCCAAGCTGGCCGGCCATCTCAACCATCTGCGCATCGCGCGCGGTCATGTCGTTGAGGATCGTGTAACCCCAGATATGGCCCGGCGCATCGGCGGCGGAAATATCCGCACCGCCCTTTCCGACGATGATCGCCAGTTCCAGTTCGAGATCGAGGAACTCGGCATAGCGCGGCCAGCGCACGTCCTGGCCATGGCCGATGAAACTCATCCGGTTGCCCTTGTAGTAGATCGGCTGATCGTACCAGACAGACGGGATTTCATGCGCGCGACCTGTCACCTTTTCCATCGCGACGAAACAGTTTTTCAGGTGCTCTTCGAAAACCAGGCAATCGCGGTATTGCACGGGCCGGATGGGGCAGCGCATCTGCACATCCTCCATTCCGATGGTCGCGCCGAATTGCGGGTCGGCCAGCGCGTCGCGCACGGCCTCCAACCCCGCATCCCCCATGTCGACCAGTTGCACCATGTCACGGATATCCAACCCCGCAGCGCGCAGATCCAGCAGGGTGTCGGCGTCGATGACGGCGACGGGTTTTTCCACGCCCTCATGGGCGACGGTGCCAAGTTTCATGTGCTCACTCCTCGAAAATCGCGACAGCCCGCGTGAACCCGGCCGAACCACCCTTCAGCTTCATCGGAAAGCAGCTGATGGTAAAGCCGGTCGGCGGCAGGCTGTCCAGGTTGGCCAGTTTTTCCATGTGGCAGTATCCAATGTCGATCGACGCGCGGTGACCTTCCCAGATAATGCTCGGGTCATGAGTTTCCGCCCATTTCTTTGCCGTGTGCGAAAACGGCGCGTCCCAGCTCCAGGCGTCGGTGCCGGTGATGCGCACGCCGCGCTCCAGCAGGTAAAGCGTGGCCTCACGCCCCATGCCGCAACCGGAATCGACGTAGTCCGCTTGCCCGTACCTGGCGCCCGCACCGGTATTGACCACGACGATATCAAGCGGCTGCAACTCGTGGCCGATCCGCTTCAGCTCGTCCTCGATCTCTTGTGCGCTCACCAGGTGACCATCCGGAAAGTGACGAAAATCCAGCTTCACCCCCGGTGCGAAACACCATTCCAACGGCACCTCGTCGATGGTGATCGCGCGTTCGCCGTTATTCATGGTGGAATGGTGGTGCCAGGGCGCATCAAGATGCGTGCCATTGTGGCTGCTGATGCGTAGTATCTCGACCGCCCAACCATCGCCGCCGGGCAGGTCGCTTTCTTTCAGCCCCGGAAAAAAGCCCGCGATCTGCCCCGCTGTCATCTTGTGATCGAGGTAATCGATCTCGGGCAGCATGATCGGCGGGTCGCTGGCGATCCCGGCCTCAAGCGGGACGGATATATCGACAAAACGGCGTGGCATGGCGTGTCTCCTTTAACGGTCAGCGCCCCGGCACCAAGCCGGTGGCGACAGATGGTATGGCGATGACGATCAACAAGACCGCCACCATCATCAAGGCAAAGGGTGCGGCGCCGCGAAAGATGTCGCCCAGCGTGATGCTGTCATCCTCCAACGTCGCCTTGATGACATAAACGGATATGCCGAAGGGCGGGGTCAACAGGCCGATTTCCACGGCAAGAACCGTGACGATGCCGAACCACACCAGGTCGATTCCCATGGGCGTGACAACAGGAAGCATCAACGGCACGAGGATAAGCATGATCGACGAGCTGTCCAATATCATGCCCAATGCGATCACGATGAGCACGTAAATCAGCATCAGGCCCCAGAACCCGAGGTCAGCCCCCGCAGCCCAGGCCCCCAGCCCGCCCGGAACACCCGACAGGGCCAGCATGCGAGAATACATTTGTGCCGCGATGATCAGGAAACAGATCGTGGCTGTGACCATGCCCGTATCGACCAGCACCCGCCAAAGCTTGGACCAGTTCAGCCGGCCCATGGCGACCCCCAGCGCCAGTGCACCGATGGCCCCCATCGCCCCCGCCTCGACCGGGGTAAAGATACCGGCATAGATGCCGCCCAGAACCAGCACGATCAGCCCGGCGATGGGCAGGCCCTTGCGCGCCATCTCGGCTGGCGGCAACCCGCCCTCGTCAACCGCGTCGGGGCGGCCCACGAAACGCGGGGTGAAAACGGCCATCGCCACGATGCCCACCGCAAAGAACACGGCAAGCAGGATGCCCGGCCCGATACCGGCGATGAACAGGTCACCGATGCTTTGTTCGGTCAGGATACCGTAAAGGATGAGCAGCAATGAGGGCGGAATCATCATGCCCAGCACGCTGGAGCCCGCCACGACCCCCACGGCAAAGCGGGGCGCGTATCCGTGCCGGATCATCTGTGGCACGGCAATCTTCGTGAATACGGCGGCCGACGCAATCGATATGCCGGTGATGGCCGCGAAAATCGCGTTCGCCCCGACCGTACCCACGCCAAGCCCACCCTTCAGCTTGCGGAACATCGAATTGGCCACGTCAAAGGCATCTCGTCCGAACCCGGCCTCGGACACAACAAAGCCCATCAACACGAATAATGGCACCACGCCGAAGAAATAGCTGGAAATCGCGTCATTGGCCGCCAGCGCCAACAGTTTTGACGCCAGCAGCGGCGACCCCTTGATCGCCCAGACCCCGAGAAACGAACACAGCATCAGGGCAATCGGCACATAAAGCCCCAAAAGGACAGTGCCGAACATCGCCGCCAGCGCAATAAGGCCGATGTCAAAGGGGCTCATGCGCGCGCTCCCCCGACCCAGCGCCGCAAGATACGGGCGGCGAATTGCAAGGACAGCAGGGTACAGCCCAGCAGGATCGTGGCCTTGACGGGCCAGACAGGTGCGGTGAAATCACCCAGCGCGCCGATGAATTCGCCACGTTCCCACGCGCGGGTGAACAGCGGCCAGGTCTGGCGCAGGATAACCCAGACCACCGCGATGGCCGCGAGGTCGAACAGGGTTTCCAGCAATTTGCCCAAAACCGGGGCCCGACGGTTCAACCAGCCGGGAAAGGCGTCGGACCGGGTCATCCGCCCTGCCCGCAGCGCTTGCGGAATCTGCAGGAACACGATTGCCACGATGGACAGCGTCACCATTTCCGGCACGCCCGGAACGGGTGCGCCGAACAGGTTGCGCCCGGCCACGTCAAGTCCAACCAAGACCATCAGCGCCAGAATCAGCAGCGACCCGGCCACGTTCGCGGCCTGGGTCGCTCCGTCAAGTGCGCGCAAGATGCGCCGCATGGCTTATTCCTTGTCCCAGTCCCGCAGCGGCGTGGCGCCGGCGGCACGCATCGCGTCCATATAGTCAGACAAGATATTCGAGGCCGGCCGGCCCTGCGCGTCAAGCTGTTCGGCCCAGGTTTTCGCCGCGTTGTCCATGTTCGCAGCCCAGGTCTGGCGCATTTCGGGGGTCGCCTCGGTGATGGTGGCGCCCGCCTCGTCCATCTGGGTCAGCGCGATGTCGACAAAGCTTTCCAGGTCGTCGTGATACCACGCCATCGCGGCATCCGCGCCCTTGTCCATCGCGGCCTTCACCGCGTCGGGCAGGCTGTCATACCATGCTTCGTTCGCGCAAAGCGATCCGGCATATTGCGCACCCAGCCCGAACTTGGTGATGTAGGGCGCAACCTCGTAAAGCTTGCCAGGCAGCGCGGCGCTGGCAAACACCAGAACGCCATCATACACGCCTGTCTTGATCTCGTTGTAATAGGTGGTCAGGTTGCCCGCCACGCCGACGGCACCCGTGCCCGACAACCAGTTGATCGCCGCACCCGGTGCCGCGATCTTGCGGCCGTCCAGATCATCCAGGCTGTCGACGGGGAAATTGGTCATCAGCAGGTAATCGTCGATGCCGATGGGCGCCCCGATATAGACCACGCCGTTGTCGGCATAGGCGCGCAGCATGTCGGCGTTGTCATCGTGCAGGGCGTCGACGGTCGTGGCCACCTGGCGCACATCGGCCGACACGAAAGGCGTGTAATAACTGACGTTCTGAACCGCCAGTTTCGCGGGGTCGAACAGCGACTGGCAAGTGCCGATTTCGGCAAGCCCTGCCTCGACGGCTTCAAGCTCTTCACCGACGCCGGCAATGGAGCCACCGAATTGCTCGGAAAAATTCATGCTGTGGCCCGTGCCTTCCAGTTCGGCCTGCACGGTGGGGATGAATTGCTCGGAAATCATCCGCACCCAACGAAACACCGGCGGATGGCCCGCGGCCACGGTCACGTTGTAGGTTTCGGCGATGGTTGCGGCGGGCATCACACCCAGCGCCAGCGCCGCTGTCAGTGCCTTGAATTGCATGGGCTTTCTCCTCCCCATAGGGCGCGGTTGCAGCCGGGTAACCGGATAGCGCGCCTATCCCGCCGCATCGGCGGGATTTCTCCCGCCGCGCACCCTACGCCCAATATGCACAAGGTCAAGCAGCCCGGACCGGATAACCGGCCCGGGCCTGTCACATCAGAAAATCGGTGACATCAGCCGGAATCGCTCCAGCCAATCGCCACCATCCATGGCCAGCATCATGGCTGCCGGAAGCCCCAGCATGAACACGCTTACTATGATGATTGAGCGGGTCAGTCCCCTGAACATTGCGTCCTCCATTGTGTCCGTTCGCAAGACAAACCTGGAGGCGAAACCACGCTTGAAAAGCGGCAGGGTGTCGCAATGGCCATTCAAGAAAGGATGGAGCGGGTAGACGGAATCGAACCGACATAACCTGCTTGGAAGGCAGGGGCTTTACCATTAAGCTATACCCGCGGGGCCACTGTTGCTTAGAGCAGGTCAGAATGGCGGTCAAGCGGTTCATACACAACACCCCTTACCCGCCCGGGCACCCGGCAATCAGACACGACCACAAGGCAGACAATCACCATGGCCGACAGCAAGAATTACACCTATCAATCCATTGCCCGGGCGGTAACCGACCAGGGGTTGGACACCATGTTCGGGTTGATGGGCGATGCCAACCTTTTCATGGTCGACCATTACGTGCGCGGCTGCAGCGGAAATTTCGTGCCCGTGGCCTACGAGGGCAGCGCCGTGCTGATGGCGCAGGCCTATGCCCGCATCGCGCAAAAGGTAGGCGTGGCCACGGTGACCCACGGGCCGGCGCTGACCAATTGCGTCACGGCCCTGACCGAAGGGGCGCGCGGCAATATCCCGATGGTGCTGCTGGCGGGTGACACGTCGGTGATGGCCCCCCAGAACCTGCAGAACATCGATCAGCGCGAGGTGGTCAAGACCACGGGCGCGGGCTTTGAACAGATGCGCTCGCCCGAAACCGCCAGTTACGACGTGGCACATGCGTTCCACCGCGCACGGGTGGAACGGCGGCCCATCGTGTTGAACATGCCCGCCGATTTCATGTGGGCCGAGGTGGCGCATGTGAAACATGCTTTCCCGGTCTTCGGTGCCCCCTCCTATGTGCCCGAGGGCGACGACCTGGATGAGGCCGTGGGCATGATCGCCTCGGCCAAACGGCCGATCATCCTGGCAGGTGTTGGCGCGCTCGACGCACGCGAACAGATCATCGCCCTGGCCGAACGAATGGAGGCACCGCTTGCCACCACGCTGAAGGCCAAGAGCCTTTTCAACGGCCACCCCGCCAACATGGGCATTTTCGGCACACTCAGCACGCCCGCCGCCTACGATGTGATCGCCAAGGCCGATTGCGTGGTGGCCTTTGGTGCCAGCTTGCACCATTTCACTACCGATCAAGGCAAGCTGATGAAGGGCAAGCGCGTTGTGCAGATCAACGATGACCTGGCCGCCGCAGCGCGCAATTATCACCCCGATGCGGCGCTTATTGCCGATGCGGGGCTGACTGCCGACAATATACTCTGGTGGTTGGACGAGGCCGAGATTGCACCAACGGGCTTTTCCAAGGAGCTCGACATGAACGAGCTGACAACCCACCCGGTCGGCCGCGAGGGCAAAACGGCCTCGGGCTGCATCAATTTCGTGCAGGCGCTGGAGCGGCTGGAAACCGCCCTGCCGGAAAACCGGCTGCTGACCACCGATGGCGGGCGCTTCATGACCGAAGTCTGGTGCCGCATCTCGGCGCCCGACGCGCGCAGCTTTATCGCCACGACCAATTTCGGCTCGATCGGGCTGGGCTTGCAGGTGGCCATCGGTGCGGGAATAGCCGCCCCCGACCGGCCGGTGGTGCTGTTTACCGGCGATGGCGGTTTCATGATGGGCGGAATCAACGAGTTCAACACGGCCGTGCGCCTGAAACAGGACCTGATCGTGATCGTGTGCAACGACAGTGCCTATGGCGCCGAACATATCCAGTTCCTCGATCGCAGCATGGACCCGGGCCTGTCGCAATTCGATTGGCCATCCTTTGCCGAGGTGGCCACGGCGCTTGGCGGGAAAGGCATCCTCGTGACCTCGGATGACGAGCTTGAGGCCGCCCTGCCCGAGATCGACAAGCGCGACCGCCCACTGCTGATCGAGTTGCGGCTTGACCCGCATGACGTGCCGCGGATGCGGATCTGACAGAGCCCGCAGGCGAAAACCGTCATGGCCGCCCAATTCCTGCCGCATTCGTCACGTAAGAATTAACCTTATGATTCTGCGACGGGTGGGGCGCTTGTTGACAGGAGACACGTCATGTTCCGCATAACTGCTGCCGCGGCGCTTGCATTGGGATTGATGACCGGTGGCGTGCATGCCGCCGAGCATGAAGTCGCGATCGTTGCCGGGGCCTTCTTTCCCGAAACCACATATGTGCAGCCGGGCGATACCGTCGTGATCTACAATACCGACGATGTGCCGCGCCTGGTCTTTGGCGACCAGTATCACTTTGTCACGCCGACGCTGAATAGCGGCGAAGAATATACCCTGACGATCGTCGACGCGATGCCGAACCAGTATTACGGCAAATCCATCACGACGGCGGGCGAAGGCGACAACATCGGCGAGAGTGGTATTCCCGCCGAGGACGAGGCCGACACCGACGAAACCGGCAAGACCATGCGCGGTGTCTTCAGCTTTGCCCCCGCGCCGCTGGACGAGGATTGATCACGCCGCATCCAGCGGGCGGATCAGGTCCGGCCCGCTGGCCCGGTTGGAATTGACGCGCGGATCGACGCGCCAGGCCTTCAGGCCGCCTGAAGGGGTGGCCCGAAGGCATTTCGCCGCCCCCTTGCCCGCCTCGCCCAACCACAGCGGCCAGTCGCCCGGATCGAGGATCACCGGCTGGCGGTGATGGATCGTCGCAATGTCGGGCCCGGCCTCGGTCGTGACGATGGCACAGGTCGGAAGACGCGCCTCTTCAGGCCCCCACATCTGCCAGACGCCGGCAAATATCATCGGCGCGCCGTCACTGCGCGTGACAAACCAGGGCAGCCGGCTGCCCTCTGAATCCTTTTCCCATTCGTAAAACCCGTCAGCAGCGATCAGGCAGCGCCGCTTGCGCACGGCGCTGCGAAAGGCCGGCTTGTCGGCGATAGTTTCGGCGCGCGCATTGATCAATAATGGTCCGTCGGTGGGTGACTTGTACCAATGCGGCAAGAACCCCCAGCGCATCGCCCCGATCCGGCGCCCCTGCGCGCCCGATACAACGCCAAGAACCTGGTTTGTGGGGCAGATGTTGTAATCGGGCACATCGGGCAGGTCATTGGCCAAAGTCGCATCGAAAAGCTGCGCCATCGCGTCGGGGGGCATGGTCAGGGCGAAACGTCCACACATGAAAGCAGACTACATTGAAGCGCCGCCAATCCAAAGGCGTATGCGCCATACACTGTTGGTTTTCCCAAAGGCGATTTGACTGTCAGAACGAAGGGGTGCGATGGGTCGAAATTGATTGACAAGGTAAACTATTTCCGGAATCCTTGCGGCAGCGGAAACGGGAGGGACGGATGCGAACACAGGTAGCCATCATTGGCGGTGGGCCTTCGGGGCTTTTGCTGTCGCAACTTCTTCACACCAAGGGTATCGACAGCGTGGTCCTGGAACGGCGCTCACGCGACTACGTTTTGTCGCGGATCAGGGCTGGCGTGCTTGAAACCGGCATGGTTGACCTGATGAAGCAGGCCGGTGTCGGAGACCGGATGGAGAAAGAGGGCTTTGTCCATGACGGCACGCAGATCGCCTTTGATGGGCAGATGTTCCGGATTGATTTCAAATCACTGATCGCCAAGACCGTAACCGTCTACGGCCAGACCGAGGTGACGCGCGACCTGTATGATGCGCGCGACAAGGCGGGTGGCATGGTGCTGCATGACTGCCAGGCGGTGAACCCTCAGGGCCTGGATACCGATGCACCCTTTGTCACTTTCCTGCGCGATGGCACCGTGCACCGGATCGACTGCGATTTCGTGGCCGGATGCGACGGGTTTCACGGGCCGTCGCGCCAGGCTATCCCAACCGATCAGCGCCGTGAATATGAACGCACCTACCCTTTTGGATGGCTGGGCATCCTGTCGGAAACGCCGCCCGTGGATGACGAGTTGATTTATGCCAACTCCGAACGCGGTTTCGCGCTGTGCTCGATGCGCAACGACAATCTCAGCCGCTATTACATCCAGTGCGACTTGTCAGACAGCCCCGATGACTGGACCGATGACGCGTTCTGGGACGAACTGCGCCGCCGCATCCCCGAAGAAGCAGCGGACAAGCTGGTTACCGGCCCCTCTATCGAAAAATCCATCGCCCCACTGCGCAGTTTCGTCTGCGAGCCGATGCGCTGGGGCCGGCTGTTTCTGGCTGGTGATGCGGCGCATATCGTGCCGCCCACCGGGGCAAAGGGGCTGAACACTGCGGCAAGCGACATCCATTACCTGTTCACCGCCTTCGACCGGCATTACAACGGGGGCGACAACGAGGCGCTGGAGCGCTATTCCGAGAAGGCATTGGCGCGGATCTGGAAAACCCAGAGGTTCAGTTGGTGGATGACGACGCAATTGCATCGTTTCCCCGATCAAAGCGCCTTTGACCTTAAGATGCAGCGGGCCGAACTGGCCTTTCTGCGAGACAACGAGGCGGCGCAGATGGCGCTGGCCGAGGCTTATACGGGGATGCCCTACTGATGCGTGTTGCCGATCTGAACGATCTGAAAATTCACTATACCGATGAGGGCGACCCGAACGGCACGCCCATCGTTTTCGCAAATTCACTGGGCACCGATCTGCGGCTTTGGGACAAGATCGTGCCCATGCTGCCTTCAGGTTTGCGCATCATACGATATGACAAGCGCGGGCATGGGCTGACGCAGGCCACGCCCGGCCCCTACAAGATGGGCACGCTGGTAAACGACCTGGAGCGCCTGCTCGACCACCTGGAGGTGCGCGATTGCCTGCTGGTCGGGCTGTCCATCGGCGGCATGATCGCGCAAGGGCTGGCGGTCAAGCGGATGGACCAGGTGCGCGCCGTGGTATTGTCGAACACCGGCGCCAAGATCGGCACGCCGCAAATGTGGGATGAGCGTATCGCCGCGGTTCACGCCGGCGGGATCGAGGCGCTGGCCGACGCGGTCATGGAGCGGTGGTTTTCTGCCGCATTCCGCAAAACGGACGAGTTTCACGCCTGGCGCAACATGCTGGTGCGCCAGCCGGCTGAGGGCTACGCGGGATGTTCGGCCGCGATATCGGGCACCGATTTCTACACGCCCACAAGCGGCTTGCGCCTGCCCGCGCTTGGAATTGCCGGCTCCGAAGACGGATCGACCCCGCCCGACCTGGTGCGCGAAACCGTCGATCTGGTCCCGGGTTCCAAATTCGAACTGATCCGCGGCGCGGGGCACCTGCCCTGCGTGGAAAAACCCGAGGAATATGCCCGCATCCTGAACGGCTTCATCGCAGATACCGGCCATGTCTGATCGCCATGACAAGGGAATGGAGGTGCGCCGCCGCGTCTTGGGCGACGCGCATGTTGACCGCGCCGAGGCCGCGAAAACCGAGTTTGACGCCCCCTTTCAGACGCTGATCACCGAAGGCGCCTGGGGCACGGTCTGGGCCAGTGACGCCATCAGCCCGCGCGAACGGTCCATGCTGACGCTGGCGCTTTTGGCAGCGATGGGAAATTTCGACGAGATCCCGATGCATATCCGCGCCACCGCCCGCACCGGCGCCAGCAAGCAGGACGTGCAAGAAGTGTTCCAGCACGTCGCGATCTATGCCGGTGTGCCGCGCGCAAACCACGCGCTGAAACTGGCCAAGCAGACCTATGCCGAGATGGAGGATGACACATGAGCGACCTTGGCCCCTTGGTGCCGCGCCGGCGCGACATGCACCCGGTTCCCTATGACCCGGATTACAAGACATCCGTGACGCGCAGCCCGAACTGGCCGCTTTTGTCGATGGAATCGACACCAAGCGAGGAAACAGGCCCGCGTTTCGGCCATTCCATGCTGGGGCCGCTCGATAACAACCTGATCCTCAATTACAGCCGCGACCCCGAAAAACCCGCGGTGGGCGAACGTATCTTGATGCATGGCCGGGTGCTGGACGATTTCGCGCGCCCGGTGCCCAACACGCTGGTTGAAATCTGGCAGGCCAACGCGGGCGGGCGCTATCGCCACATCAAGGACAGTTATTTCGCGCCGCTCGACCCGAATTTCGGCGGTTGCGGGCGCACCCTCACCGACGACCAGGGGCGATACCAGTTCCTGACCATTCGGCCCGGCGCCTACCCCTGGCCCAATCGCGCCAATGACTGGCGACCGATGCATATTCATATCTCGGTCTTTGGCCACAGCTTCGGTCAGCGCCTGATCACGCAGATGTATTTCCAGGGCGACCCGCTGATCGACCGCTGCCCCATCGCCGCGACGATCAAGGATCGCGGCCAGTTGGACCGGCTGGTGGCCCCCCTGGACATGAGCATGGCGCGCCCGCTCGATTTCCTGGCCTACAAGTTCGACATCGTGCTGCGCGGGCGGCGGCAAACCATGTTCGAAAACAAGCTGGAGGGGATGTGACATGACCCAACCGCTCGACACGCTGATCGAAACTCCGTCGCAAACAGGCGGTCCCTATGTGCATATCGGCTGCATCCCCACGTTCGCCGGAATCGAGGGGGTCTATCCGCAAGACCTCGGCCTGTCGCCCATCACGGATGGGGCCAAGGGGCCGCTGGTCACCATCACGGGCCAGGTGATCGACGGCACCGGCTGGGCGTTGCGTGATGCGCTGCTGGAAAGCTGGCAGGCCGACGCCGCGGGCAAGTTTCCCGGCCAGCAGGGCGCAGACCCCAACGTGACGGGCTTTTGCCGTTTTGCCGCCGACAAGGACAGTGGCGAGTTCACCCTGCGCACCGTGAAACCCGGCCCCGTGCCCATGCGCGGCGGCGGCCTGCAAGCGCCCCATATCAGCCTGTGGATCGCCGCGCGCGGCATCAATATCGGGCTGCACACGCGGGTGTATTTCGAAGACGAGGATAACAGCACCGACCCCCTGCTGGCCCGGATCGAACAGAAAAACCGCCTGCCCAGCCTGATCGCCGGCAAGACGGGCGAGGGCGAATACCGCTTTGACATTCGCTTGCAAGGCGAAGGTGAAACCGTGTTTCTGGATATCTGACGCGACGGGGCGGCCCCGCGCCGCCCCTTGCCAAACTTTACGCGCCGGGCCACAAACGGCGCAGGCACGCCAATGGCGCAACCCAGCACCGACGCAATACCGGACAGGCCCGCCATGCCCACCCAAGACCCTTTCCAACCCGCCGACGACAACGCCCGGCAAATCGCCCATGACCTGCTGGGCGGGGCTACCCATGCCGCGTTGGCGGTGATCCGGCCAGGCAGCCCCCTGCCCTCGGTCAGCCGCATCGCCATGACCACTGCCCCCGACGGCGCACCGCTGTCGCTGATTTCGTCACTTGCGCCGCATAGCGCGGCGTTGCTGGCCACGCCCGACTGCGCCTTGCTGCTGGGCGATCCGGGCGAAAAGGGCGATCCTCTGACCTATCCGCGCCTGACGATCCACGCCCGCGCCACGCTGATTGCGCGCGACGATGCCGATCATGCGGGCTTGCGCTCGCATTACCTGGCCCGGCGGCCGAAGTCGAAACTCTATATCGACTTTGCCGATTTTCGGCTGGTGCGTTTCACCGTCACCGACGGGTTGCTGAACGGCGGGTTCGGCAAGGCGTACATCCTGTCTGCCGCAGACCTGATCGACGGTTCCCCCGCACCCGAAACCATGCCAAAAGACGGGGCATGAGCAATTTTCTTTTGATCCATGGCGCAGCCCACGGGGCCTGGTGCTGGCGCGACGTGATCCCCGAACTTCAGGCGCTTGGCCACACCGCCCGCGCCATCGACCTGCCCGGCCACGGGCAGGACGCAACGCCCTACACCGATGTCACGCTGGATGCCTATGCCGATGCGATTACCGCCGCGCTCGATGGCCCGACGGTGCTGGTGGGCCATTCGATGGGCGGCTATCCCATCACCCTGGCCGCCGAGCGTGCGCCCGACCTGGTGCAGGCGTTGATCTATGTCTGTGCCTACGTGCCTGCCCCAGGCCTCAGCCTGTCGCAAATGCGTATGCAGGCGCCGTACCAACCGCTACTGCCACATATCCGCATGACAGGCGACCGCAAGGGATGGACCGTGCCGCGCGACGACCTGCACGACCTGTTCTACCACGACTGCCCGCCCGGCACCGTCGATTACGCCGCCGAGCGGCTGTGCATACAAGCAACGCAACCGACATCCGTGCCGGTTGATGTGACCGCGCGAAGCGCGGAAATCCCGCGGTATTACATCCGTTGCGCCGATGACCGCACCATTCCGCCCGAGTACCAGGGTACCATGACGGAAGACTGGCCGACCGATCATGTCGTGACGATGGCTTGTTCCCATTCGCCCTTTTTCGCGCAGCCCCGCGCGCTTGCCACCCATCTGCACGAATTCGCAAAAGGATAAGCCATGGCCGGTTCCGTTTACGACAGCCCGCTCTACCACCTGTTGTTCCCGGCCGGTGACGTCGGCAAGCTGTTTACCGACAGCGCAGAGATCCGCGCCATGCTGCTGGTCGAAGGCGCCTTGGCGCAGGCCCAGGGCGCGTTGGGGGTGATCCCCGAAACGGCGGCCGCTTTCATCCACCGCGCCGCCATGGAGGTGCAGATCGACCCGGCGGGCCTTGCGGCGGCAACGGGGCAGAACGGCGTCACCGTGCCCGGGCTGGTCGCGGCTTTCCGCCGCGCGATGGAAGCGCCCGACTACGCGCAATACCTGCATTGGGGCGCCACCAGCCAGGACATCATGGATACAGGGTTGATGCTGCGGCTACGCCAGTTCCTGTCGCTGCTTGAACGCGACATGCGCACCACGCTTGTCGCACTGGCCCGGCTGGCCACTCCGCATGCCGAAACCCCGATGGCGGCGCGCACCTATGGCCAGCACGCCACGCCCACCAGTTTTGGCGCGGTTGCGGCAGGTTGGGGCCAGCCGCTTTTGACGCTGCTGGATGAATTGCCCGCGCTGCGCGCGCGGCTGGTGGTTTCGCTTTCGGGCGCGGCAGGCACGTCGGCAGCGCTGGGGCCACAGGCCGATGCGACCCGCGCGGCGATGGCCAAATCGCTGGGCCTTGCCGATTCCGGGCAGGGTTGGCACGCCGACCGCAGCAGCCTGCAGGCGATCTGCGCCTGGGCCACGCGGGTTGCGACCGCCTGCGGCAAGATGGGCGAAGACCTGTTGCTGCTCACCCAGTCGGGCATTGCCGAGGTCACGCTTGACGGCGCGGGTGGCTCCTCGACCATGCCGCAGAAACAGAACCCGGTCGGGCCATCGGCCATGGTGGCATTGGCACGGCAGATCGTGGCGCTGAACGGGGTCATGCAGGGCGCCGGACTGCACCGCGAACAGCGCGATGGCGCGGCGTGGTTCTCTGAATGGCTGACATTGCCGCAGCTTTGCCTGGGCACCGCCGCCACGCTTTCCCACGCCCAGCGGCTGGCCGAAACGCTCACCCCCGATCCCGCGGCCATGCGCGCCACGCTGGATGGGGGCCAGGGCCTGATCCACGCCGAGGCGCTATCATTCCGCCTGTCGGAAACCATGCCCCGCCCCGAGGCGCAGGCCAGGGTCAAGGCCCTGTGCAAGGAGGCTCTTGCAGAAAAGCGTGACCTGGCCGGGCTTGCACGAGCCGCCTTTCCCGATCTGCCGCTTGACGACGTGTTCGACCCGTCCTTCCAGATGGGGCAGGCCCCCGATACCGCGCGTCGCTTTGCCCAACAGGTGGCCAACCTGCCTGACCCCGGCTGATACGCCGCGCGTGGCGCGGCCGCACCTTCGGATCAGGCGCGGCGGTGCGGTTGGCACCGACCGCTCTTGACAGCCTGCGCATCACGCGGAAATCCTGCTGCGTCACCCGCCAGGAAAGGCCAGCGCACATGTCCAGGGATCCGCTGCTTCAGCCCTACCAGCTCAAGCACCTGACGCTGAAAAACCGGATCATGACCACTGCACATGAACCCGCCTACCCCGAAGACGGCCTGCCCAAGGACCGTTACCGCGCCTACCATGTCGAACGCGCCCGTGGCGGGGTGGCCATGACGATGACCGCGGGTTCGGCAATTGTCAGTCGTGACAGCCCGCCCGCCTTCAACAACGTCTTGGCCTATCGTGACGAGGTCGTGCCCTGGCTGCGCAAGCTGGCCGACGAATGCCACGATCACGGCTGTGCCGTGATGATCCAACTGACGCACCTGGGCTGGCGCACCGGCTGGAACAAGGGCGACTGGCTGCCCGCGCTCGCCCCATCGGGGCGGCGCGAACCGGCGCACAGGGCATTCCCGAAGGTGATGGAAGAGTGGGATATCGCCCGCATCATCTCCGACTATGCCGACGCCGCCGAACGGATGCAGGCGGCAGGACTCGACGGCATCGAGCTCGAAGCATATGGCCACCTGATGGATGCCTTCTGGTCGCCCCGGCAAAACCATCTGGATGGCCCTTACAATGGCGACCTGGACGCACGAATGAAATTCTCGCTCGACGTTCTGGGCGCCATCCGCGATCGGGTCGGGCCGGATTTCATCGTCGGGCTGCGCTATACCGCCGACGACCTGGCCGCGAACGGTATTTCAACCGAGGACGGAATCGAGATCGGCAAGCGCCTGCGCGATACCGGCCAGGTCGATTTCCTGAACGTCATCAAGGGCCGGCTCGAAACCGATGCCGACCTGACCGATGTGATCCCGGTCCAGGGAATGGCCCATGCCCCACACCTGGATTTTGCCGGTCATATCCGGGCCGAGGTGGGCTTGCCCACCTTTCACGCCGCGCGCATCCCCGACGTGGCCACGGCCCGCCACGCCGTCGCCACCGGCCGGCTTGACATGGTTGGCATGACGCGCGCCCACATGGCCGACCCGTATATCGTGGCCAAGATCGCAGCAGGACGCGAGGATGACATACGCCCCTGCGTCGGCGCCACCTATTGCCTGGATCGCATCTACCAGGGCGGCGAGCTGGAATTGCCTCATGTCATTCCGGCCAGTGATACGCCCAGTCGCGCCGTCATCATCGGCGCCGGCCCGGCCGGGCTGGAGGCCGCGCGCGTCGCCGCCGAACGCGGGCATCATGTCACCGTGTTCGAGGCCGCCGACCAGCCCGGCGGCCAGGTCCGCCTTGCCGCACAAGACAAGCGCCGCGCCGAGATGATCGGCATCATCGACTGGCGCATGGCCCAATGCGCCGCGCGGGATGTGGAATTCAGGTTCAACACATGGGCCGAAGCGGCAGATGTGACCGCGCTTTCGCCCGACATGGTGATCGTCGCCACGGGCGGGATACCCGACACAGATATCCTGTCTTCGGGCAACGACCTGGTTGTGAGCACTTGGGACATACTTTCAGGCGCGGTAAAGCCGGGGCAGGACGTGCTGATATTCGACGATGCGGGCGACCACCCGGCACTGATGGCCGCCCAGGCCATCGCGGCGCATGGCGCACAGGTGGAAATCATGACCCCTGATCGCAGTTTCGCCCCCGAGGTGATGGGCATGAACCTGGTGCCCTACATGCGCGCGTTGCAAGACAAGGCGGCGCGCTTCACCGTGACCTATCGCCTGAAATCGGTCGCACGCGACGGCAATCGCCTGGCCGCCACCATCGGCACCGACTACAGCGATCACACGCAGGTCCACCATTTCGACCAGGTGGTGGTGAACCACGGCACCGTGCCGTTGGATGATCTCTATTTCGACCTCAAACCGCTGTCGAAAAACCTGGGCGCGCTGGATCACGACGCCTTCATCGCGCGCCGGCCGCAAGCCGTCGACACCAACCCAAGGGGCAGGTTTCGCCTGTTCCGCATCGGCGATGCCGTCAGCGCCCGCAACACTCACGCCGCGATCTACGACGCGCTTCGCCTGATGGTGGCAAATTGACGGGGGCGGCACCGGGCTTGCCCGCCCCGGGCAAAGCGCCCTGCGCCCCCCCTACGGCGCCGAATGCGCGGCCGCGACGATCCAGCCATATCCCTGCTTTTCCTTTGCCGTGCCCCGGCCTATCGTCGCGCAACCCGTGACCAAGGCTGCCCATGCCATTGCCCGTACTTTTCATCCTTGTCACCGTTATCCTGAACGCCATGGGCATCGGGTTGATCCTGCCCGTTATGCCCGACCTGATCGTAGAGGTCGCAGGCCGCGGCATCGCAAGTGCCGCCGTCTGGGGCGGTATCCTCTCGGCCAGCTTCGCGGTGATGCAGTTTCTTTTCGCGCCACTGGTGGGTAACCTTTCGGACGCGTTCGGGCGGAGGCCGGTGATGCTGCTTTCGCTATTCGCCATGGCGCTGGATTACATCGTGATGGCGTTGGCGGGCTCGATCTGGCTGCTTCTGGCCGGGCGCATCTTCGGCGGCATCACCGCGGCGACGAACGCCACTGCCACGGCGTACATGGCCGACATCTCGCAGCCTGCGGAAAAGGCGCGCAATTTCGGGCTGATCGGGGCGGGCTTCGGAGTGGGGTTCGTCTTTGGTCCGATGTTGGGCGGGCTCTTGGCCGAGTATGGCACGCGCGCGCCGTTCTACGCGGCCGCGGCGCTGTCGTTTGCCAACATGTGCCTGGGTGCCATGGTGCTGCGCGAAACGGTAACCGACACGACCCGCCGCTCCTTTGTCCTTCACCGAGCAAACCCGTTCGGTGCGTTCCGCGCACTGGCGCGGCTGCCAGACCTGACCGCGTTGTTGTGGGTGTTTTTCTTCTTTCAGGTGGCCACAATGGTCTACCCCGCGATCTGGGCCTATTTCACGACCGAGCGTTTTGCCTGGTCGCCCGGGTTGATAGGTCTGAGCCTTGCGGTCTACGGCACCTCCATCGCCGTTGTTCAGGGCGTATTGGTGCGCCCCGTTATCCGCCTTATGGGTGAACGGATGACGGTAATCTTCGGCCTCGGGACCGAGGTGATCAGCCTGGTCATCCTGGGCTTCATCACCAGCGGCACCGCCGTGATGTTCCTGATCCCGGTCACCGCCCTGGGCGCCATAGGAATGCCCGCGCTGCAAGGGATCATGTCGCGCCTGACCCCGGACAACGCACAGGGCGAGTTGCAGGGCGTATTGGCCAGCGTCACCTCCGTGGCGATGATCCTGGCACCGGTGGTCATGACCCAGACCTTTGCCGCCTTCACCGCCCCGGTTGCGCCCGTCTACCTGCCTGGCGCACCGTTCCTTCTGTCGGCGTTTCTGATGGCGATAAGCCTGGCGTTGTTCCGACGGCGCGTCGCCACGGCCCAGGCCTGACACCAGCCGTGCGCGGCGGCGCATTTCGCCTTGCCAGCCGGCCCAAGCCAATGCAGGCTCTGCGCAAATCACCCCAAGCAACAAGGGTCAGACCATGCCAAAAATCAAAGCCGCCGTATGCCACGAATTCAACGCGCCGCTGGTCGTCGAAGACGTCAACCTGCGCGACCCCGGGATGGGCGAAGTCGAAGTGACGCTGGATGCGGTGGCGATCTGCCATTCGGACATCTCGTTCTGGCAGGGTGGTTTTGGCGGCGCGCTGCCGGCCGTCTACGGGCACGAGGCCGCGGGTATCGTCAGCGCCGTGGGCGCCGGGGTGCAGGGGATCGATGTTGGCGACAGTGTCTGCGCCACGCTGATCCGCGCCTGCGGGCAGTGCCCAAGCTGTGGGTCTGGAAAGCCGACGATCTGCGAAACGCCCTATGACCGCAGCAAGGGCCCGCTCAGCACCACGGATGGCGGGCCGATGGATCACGGGCTGGCCATCGCCGCCTTCGCCGAGAAGATCGTCGTCGACCAAAGCCAGGTGGCCGTTATCCCCGGCGACGTGCCGAAAGATGCCGCAAGCCTCATTTCCTGTGGCGTGATCACCGGGTTGGGCGCGGCGGTGCTGGCCGCCGATGTACGCCCAGGCCAGGACGTGGTGGTGATCGGCGCCGGCGGCGTCGGGCTCAACGCGATCCAGGGCGCGCGCCTTGCCGGTGCCCGCCGCGTGATCGCCGTCGACATGAGCGAGGAAAAACTCGCCACCGCGCGCGATTTCGGTGCCACCGACGGTGTGCTTGCCGAGGGCAAACCCTGGGCCGAGGTCAAGAAACTGCTGGGCCGCGGCGCGGACAAGGTGCTGGTAACGGTGGGGGTTGCCGCCGTCTATGACAAGGCGCCGCGCTACCTGGCCAATGGCGGCCAGGTCGTCATGGTCGGCATGCCGCATTTCGGCGACAATGCCACCTATTCGCCCCTGATCATGGCCGATATCGGGCAGGATATCGTCGGCTCGAAAATGGGCGACATGGTGATCAAGCGCGACATTCCCTGGATCGTGGACCTGTACAAACAGGGCCGGATCAAGCTCGACGAGCTGATTTCGGGCCGCTGGACGCTCGACCAGATCAACGAGGCCATCGCCGACACGCTTTCCGGCGCCGCGCGCCGCAACGTGATCGTGTTCAACCGTTGACCGAAACCCACGTCACTCCCGGCCCGTTTTTCCTCTTGCCGAAAATACCCTGGGGGGAGTCGCGCTTTGCGCGACGGGGGGCAACGCCCCCCGACCGGGGGGGGGGGGGGGGGGGGCCCCCGGGGGGGGCGGGAATGATGCCTCGCGGCATCGGCCGCTCGATCGGCC
>NZ_JAMQGO010000052.1 GCF_023703375.1 Lutimaribacter degradans | reverse complement strand
TTTATATTTATATTTATTATTTATATTTATATTTATTATTTATATTTATATAGGTGTGAACCCCTCGTTCAAATTAATTAATTAATTAATTGGAATCCTGATAAGAGTATTATTATTCTTAATTTATTTTTATTAATTAAAAAAAAAGGAGATAAATAATATTTATATAATTTCCTTTCGGGGTTCCGGTCCCTGGCCGACCCCCTAAACTTGTATATTATATTAAATTATATATTAATATATATAAATAACGAGGGGTTCGGTCACCCCTCCCGTTAGGGAGGGGGTCCCTCACTCCTTCGGGGATCGGTCCTCCCATGGTGCGGACTGGACTATTTATTATTATTATGAATTATATTTTTAATATTATATTATATTAATAAGTTATCTTTTATTATATATTATATATTATTTTTATTATAATTATATATATATTATTAATTTTTATTTATTATATTTATATATTTATATTTAATAAAAATAAAAATTAATAAAATATTTGTTAATAAATTAATAATATTAATTAATAATTATC
>NZ_JAMQGO010000051.1 GCF_023703375.1 Lutimaribacter degradans | reverse complement strand
GTCCCCCTCCCGTTAGGGAGGGGGTCCCTCACTCATTCAAACTATAATTTAATATATTATGATATTATTTATAATTTATAATATAATGTATAATATTATATTATAAATATTATATAAAAATAAAATGATATATATAATAATAATAATAATAATAATAAAAAAATAATAATTATTTTTATTAATAATATTAATATATTATAATTATTAATAAATATTAATAAAAATAGCTCTCTTAGCTTAATGGTTAAAGCATAATACTTCTAATATTAATATTCCATGTTCAAATCATGGAGAGAGTAATTATATTAATAGTCCGATCCCCCCCTTTTTAATTTAATTTAATTAAAAAGTTTAATTTACTATTTAATAATAAATGAAATAATAATAATAGATATAAGTTAATTGGTAAACTGGATGTCTTCCAAACATTGAATGCGAGTTCGATTCTCGCTATCTATAATTAATATTAATATAAATTAATACCCTATAATTAATTAATTAATTAAATATAAAATTATATTAAAACTTATATTATATTATAATATTATATTATTATTATATA
>NZ_JAMQGO010000007.1 GCF_023703375.1 Lutimaribacter degradans | reverse complement strand
GATCCGCGCACCCTTGAGTGGCTGTTCCGCCCCGTATTCCTCGCGCAGCGCCATGAGGCCCGGCATCTCCGTTTCAGCGATGTCCAGTTCCTTGCGGCCGAATTCTGCCAGGTTGATGTCTTTGACGACGTAATCTTGGGTCACGTTTAAAGCTCCATTTCTATTTGGTGTTGCAGGTACCATGGTGGATGCGGCAGGGCAACGTTGCGCAGTTTACAGGCGATGATACGGGGGCTAGTCAGACGGCAATGCCCGCCAAACAGGACGATAGTGCAAGATGAAGCCCCCCCGCGCATGGCAACGGATGCTTTCGGGTCGCAGGTTGGATCTGCTGGACCCGACGCCGATGGATGTCGAGATCGAGGATATCGCCCACGGCCTGGCCTTTGTCGCGCGGTGGAATGGGCAGACATACGGCGATTACGCCTATTCCGTGGCCGAACATTCGCTGCTGGTCGAAACCCTGTTTGGGCGCCTTGTACCATCCGCCACGCCCGCGCAGAGGCTGACCGCGCTGCTGCACGATGCACCCGAATACGTGATCGGTGACATGATCAGCCCCGTGAAATCTGCCGTTGGACCGGGATATGAGGAACTGGACAAACGCCTGTCAGCGGCGATCCACATCCGCTTTGGGCTGCCTGCCGTGCCGCCGCCGGCGTTGAAAAGACAGGTCAAGAAGGCCGATCGCATAAGCGCTTGGATGGAGGCCACCCAGATCGCCGGTTTTGCCGAGGCCGAGGCAACCAGGTTCTTTGGGCGCCCTGCGCCGGATCTGATCGAGGGGCTGGCCATCCACTTGCGTCCACCCGTCGAAGTGCGGGCCGAGTTCACGGCGCGCCACGCCGATCTGCTGGAGCAGATTCGATGACTCCACCACTTGGCCGCCGGCTTGGTCACCATACCTATTCAGGTGCTCTGATCCGTGATCTTTGCGCTTGAACGGCGCTCACCTTGCCGATAAAAGCCGCGCGTGGCCGCTGTAGCTCAGCTGGTAGAGCACGTCATTCGTAATGATGGGGTCGGGGGTTCGAGTCCCTTCAGCGGCACCATAAAATTCTTATATAACATTGAAATAATTGAATTTTATGAGAATATTTATTTTTGTATCCCCCCTAAATACCCCCCTTGATGCTCTGCTGCCCCCTAAAAGGTTTGCGTACAATAGAAATTGATTGTCCGGGCCTGTTCTTTTTTGCAATCTCCATGGGTTGTGGGGAGGCAGCGCAATACAACTAGGGGCAAATCCATGAAAAAAGCCTGAATTCTTGCCGCCATCGTGGGCTCCACTCTGTCGGCCTGTGCCGAAAACTCTCAGAACGTGCAGTCCACCTAGGTTTCGCCTCTAAACTATCAGTCATTCTCATGCTCTCAAATTGAACAAGAGGCGCGACGGGTTGCTGCGCGCACATCACAGGTCGCAAGTGTGCAGGACCAAAATGCGCAAGGCGATGCTATTGCAACCGGGGTTGCATTGGTTCTGTTCTGGCCCGCAGCCTTTTTTGTTGGTGGCGATAAGGAAAATGCTGCAGAGCGTTCGCGTCTGAAAGGCGAAATGGAAGCGTCAGAACAAGCTTCGATCCAAAAAACTGTGGGATTGTGTTCCGATCAAACACACCAGCGGAATCGTAAAGCCATAAGCTTCACGGCAGACAAATGGACTTCGCGTTTCGCTGCATGAGGCAGACCATCTTGCGAAGTTCCATAGCATGCAAGCTTCGTCCGCCATGCTTCCAGTTGGGATGCGCTGCCCCGGCCTTAGCGCCACCGCCGGCGCCGTGCATCCGGCAGACGTTCCAGCCGCAAACGGCTGGGGCTTGGCATGGCTTGCCGCTGCGTTTTGATTTCGCGCTGTATCTGGGGGCGTCGTGTTCGCTTTGAATGGGGTAAGCGTCCCTTTTCTTCACGGCCCCGTCCCCCGTCCACATTTCCAACAATGGCCTGGCCACCATCTTCAACCGTGACCCGTTCAACGCGCACCACCTGTCTCCCTTTCGAGCGATAGCGCTTTAACGTGTCCATCTGCGCGCCAGTTTGTTCAGCGCCTTTTCTGCTACGTCCTGTTGCGCGATGTTTTCGACATGGTTCAGACGCCGGGCCAGCATCATCGTCGCTTGATGGGTCGCGGCCATCTGGGTCAGCAACAAGGCTTCGGCTGCGTCGTTCGGTTCCATCGCATCCACAAAGCCCAACGCAAAATTCGTTGCCCGTGCGTCGATTCGCTTGCCATGTGAACCCAGCATTGCAGCTTGTGAGAGAAGACCCTCCGAAACGGTCGTGTTGCCCGACGCCTTCAGGATACGCTCCCATTCGCCGCTTATTTCGATATCGAGTGTGCCCGACTCGGTCCAGTCGAGCGCCGCGCTGGGCGGGTTGCGTTCGGCCGTCTGTGCGGCCCAGATTTTTGCATTGTGAGTCACAATCCCACGCCAACATGTTTACTCCGTCAACGGAGGATAACGACACGGATGGCGTCAGAACTCCACAACAGCCCTGATTGATTTGCCTTCATGCATGAGATCGAAGCCTTCGTTGATCTGATCGAGGCTCAGCTTGTGGGTGATCATCGGGTCGATCTCGATCTTGCCGTTCATGTACCAATCGACAAATTTAGGCACATCGCTGCGGCCCTTGGCGCCGCCAAAGGCGGTGCCCTTCCAGACTCGGCCCGTGACAAGCTGGAACGGGCGGGTGGAAATCTCAGCCCCCGCCGGGGCCACGCCGATGATGACCGAAACGCCCCAGCCGCGATGCGAGCATTCCAGCGCGTCGCGCATGACCTGCACGTTGCCGGTCGCATCGAAGGAATAATCGACCCCGCCGAATGGGTCCTGATCGGTCTTGGTCAGTTCGATGATTTTTTCGGTAACGGACTGGCCGTCAAGTTCCCTTGGGTTCACGAAATCGGTCATGCCGAACTTGCGCGCCATCGTGGCCTTGTCGGAATTGAGATCCACGCCGATGATCTTGTCGGCGCCGGCCAAACGCAGGCCCTGAATCACGTTGAGGCCGATACCGCCGAGGCCGAAGACCGCCGCCGTGGCGCCGATCTCGACACCGGCGGTGTTGATGACCGCGCCGATCCCGGTCGTCACCCCGCAGCCAATATAGCAGATCTTGTCGAAGGGCGCGTCATCGCGCACCTTTGCCAGCGCGATTTCCGGCATCACGGTATGATTGGCGAAGGTCGAGCAGCCCATGTAGTGATAGATGGGCGTGCCATCGAGCATCGAAAACCGCGTGGTCCCATCGGGCATCAGGCCCTGACCTTGCGTCCCGCGGATCGCAGTGCACAGGTTTGTCTTGCCCGAGCGGCAGGCGTGACATTCGCGGCATTCCGGTGTGTAAAGCGGGATCACGTGATCGCCGGGCTTGAGCGTGGTCACGCCCTCGCCGACCTCCAGCACCACCCCCGCACCCTCGTGGCCAAGGATCGACGGGAAAAGCCCCTCGGGATCGCCGCCCGAACGGGTGAACTCGTCGGTATGGCAAAGCCCCGTGGCCTTGACCTCGACAAGAACCTCGCCCGCTTTCGGCCCGTCGAGGTTCACCTCCATGATCTCAAGCGGTTGTCCGGCCTTCAGGGCCACGGCAGCACGTGTACGCATGTCTTTGATCCTTCCGAATTTGATTGCCTTATGAACAAATTGTATCACAATTTGAGAACAAGTCTCTTTTTATGAAATGATTCGGTCAACATGCATCTGGACCGCCTGATCGCTATCCTGGAAATCGTCGCCGTCGCAGGGCGGCCCGTTACGACTGCGGAAATCCAGAAGGCGACCGGGCTGCCCAAGCCGACCTGCTACAGGCTGATCCAGACGCTTCAGGATCAAGGCCTAGTCGAGGCGCCATCGGGCGACGGGCGCGTCGTGATCGGAGAGCGGCTGATCCGGATCGCCCTTCTGGGGAAATCCGACGTAGATGTGCGCAGGGCGGCGGCACCACTGCTCAAGTCGGCAGCAATCCAGTTCAACGAAACCGTCTTTCTGGCCCGGTTTCGCAACGGCCAGGTCGAGATCATACATGTCGAAACGCCCGATGATCCGGGACGCGCCTTCGTTCACCCCGGGCTGGGGGTGCGGCCGATGCATGCCTGTTCGTGTTCCAAGGCCATCGCGGCCTTTACCGAACCGGAATTCCAGGAGTCGATCATCAGCGGCAGCCTCAAGGCCTATACCGAACACACCAAGACGACCGATACCGAGTTGCGGGCGGACTTTGCCCGCATTGCCGAGCGCGGCTTCGCCGATTGCGATCAGGAGATCGACCTCGGAATCGCCAGCGTGGCTGCGCCGGTATCCATCGGCAATATCGGCGCGACATTCAGCGTGGGGGCCGTTGGGCCGATCAGAAGATTTGGAAACGCTTACCGCGAAGAGATTGGATTTCAACTTATCGACCTGGCCGACCGCGTCAGCGGGGCCATTCAGCTGTGCAACGTGGCCGAGGTTTGAGGAGGCCTGACCCACGTCACCAATAAGAAAGGAAAAAACCAAGACGGCCCATTGCGGGTTTGAACATTCCAGGGAGGAAAAAACATGACCTTAAGACCGGATCCGACGTTTCACGCCACGGCGCAGCTTGCCATGCAGGCACCTGTCGAAAACTATGGCTTCACGGTGATGCTTAGCCCCGACGGCGCACAACCCGACGGGATCGCCGTTGTAGATCTTGATCCAAAATCGGACAGTTACGGCACCATCGTCAACACACTTGTGATGCCCTACAAAGGCGACGAATTTCATCACTTCGGCTGGAACGCCTGTTCCTCGTCGTTGTCACCTTTGTCTGGCCATGCCTTTCTTGAGCGGCGCTATCTGATTGTGCCGGGCATCCGTTCGTCGCGCATCTATGTCATCGACGTGAAAGATCCGATGGACGCCAAGATCCACAAGATCATCGAACCCGAAGAGGTCTTTGCCAAGACCGGTTATTCGCGGCCTCATACAATCCATTGCGGCCCCGAGGGCATCTATGTCTCGACACTTGGCGGCGGCGGAGAGGATGGCACGGACGGGCCTCCCGGCATATTCATCATGGATTGCGAGACATTCGAGGTCATCGGGCGCTACGAGATGGACCGGGGAAAACAGGACAAGCACTACGATTTCTGGTGGAATCTGCCGCAAGACTACATGGTCAGCTCCGAATGGGGCCTGCCGCCGCAATACGAGAACGGCATCGTGGCTGAGGATTTGCTGTCCAACAAATATGGCCATTCGATCCATTTCTGGGACCTGCGTAAACGTAAGAACATCCAGACCATTGATTTCGGCGAGAACTACCAGATGGCGTTGGAAATCCGTCCTGCCCATGATCCCAAGAAGTCCTACGGCTTTTGTGGCGTCGTGGTGGACACAACCAACCTGCAAGGGGCGATCTTCACATGGTGGCGCGGCGATGACGGCACGTGGCAGTCCAAAAAGACCATCACCATCGACCCGCGCCCGGAAAAACCCGAGAACCTGCCACCGCTTTTGCAGGGCTTCGAGGCGGTGCCGCCTCTGGTCACCGATATCGACCTCAGCCTTGACGACAAGTACCTCTACGTTGCCTGCTGGGGCTTGGGCGAGATGCACCAGTATGACGTGACCGACCCGATGAACCCGGTGCTTGCCGGCAAAGTCGAACTTGGCGGTATCGGGCGCGGCACGAAGCACCCGGGCGGCGGCGATTTCGCCTTCGGTCCGCAGATGGTCGAGATCAGCCGTGACGGCAAAAGGGTCTACTGGACCAACTCGCTCTACTCCACCTGGGACGACCAGTTCTATCCCGGTCAGGAGGGCGGCCAGATGGTCATGGCCCATGTCGGCGAAAACGGCGGGCTG
This sequence comes from Lutimaribacter degradans, assembly GCF_023703375.1. Classification (GTDB taxonomy): domain Bacteria; phylum Pseudomonadota; class Alphaproteobacteria; order Rhodobacterales; family Rhodobacteraceae; genus Lutimaribacter; species Lutimaribacter degradans. The sequence goes on along the minus strand of NZ_JAMQGO010000007.1, from coordinate 175,427 downwards.
ACGCTCGACAAGGATTTCTACGTCGACTTCCCCAAGGGCTACCGCGCGCACCAGATCCGGCTTGAAGGCGGTGACTGCTCGACCGACAGCTTCTGCTATCCCAACGTCTGAATGGAACTCGACGCAAGCACGATGACGGTCCTCTGGGGGGCCGTCATCCTTTCAGGGCTGTATCATGGCGTCAATCCCGGCATGGGTTGGCCGCTGGCGGTATCGGCTGGACTCATGGAAGGTCGGCACAGCGCCATGGCAAAGGCCATCGGCGCGCTGGCGATCGGGCATCTGCTGGCCATGCTGGCCATCCTGTTGCCATTCTCGATGATGACCGCGCTGGTAACCTGGCAGACGGAAATACGTGCGGGCGCCGGTGCACTGGTTTTCGCCATGGGGGTCTACCTGCTGATCAATCGCAGGCACCCCAGGTTCCTGTCACGGGTTCACCCCACCAAGCTGGTGCTGTGGTCATTCCTGGCTGCGATGGCGCACGGAGCCGGGTTGATGCTGGTACCCATCTATCTTGGGATTTGCGGCATCGATGCAGGCGACGGCGGCCACGACGCCGCGCGGCAACTGATGGGGCAGAACATCGCCTCGGCGTTCATCGTCGCCCTGGTGCACACGATCGCCATGACCGTCGCCGGTGGAGCAATCGCCGTGGCGATATACTTCTATTTTGGACTTAAGTTCCTGTCGCGGACGTGGTTCAACCTTGACGTGGTTTGGGCACTGAGCCTGATCCTTGTGGGATTGTTCGGGATTTACACAGCAGTCCAAGGTCATTGATTGCGCAAGCACATGGTTGCAGAGGCTGTTTGATTGAATTGCCGATACGAGATTGTCGTGCCACGATTTCACAGGTCTGCAAACCGTCCTTTATAGGGGGGCGTCGACAAGGTTAGGTATCATTGACGATCTGATGCTCTGGGGCTGACTGCCGTCATCTGATAGTTTCCGTCAGGACCGGGTCGGCCCGGCTGAGCGGAAGCTATGCGCAGGGATCTGACCTTGCAAGACTGCAAACTATGGTCGCCCTTCACGACACACCCGGCCCTTACTTGCCGTTCACTTCATGGCCGAGCGCTGCGGCGCAGCTTCGCCAGACCCGGCCATTCGTCGATCGCGCAGCATTTCGGCAAATCGAAGGTCCGCAGCGCGGCACGAAGCGCTCTTTCGCTGCAGCCGCTCCAATGGCTGCTGTTGGTCAGCGGATCAATGTGCCTTGGCGGCCATAGGAGCTACTATTGTAGTTTACGACTAATATCCTCGGAGGTTTGGGCGCAGAAAGCCCCCAACGGCGCTAGGACGCTCAACTCTGCAGGCTGCCAAAGATGGACGTAAGTTAGCTATTTGATGCGCTATCCAAGTGTTTCTTGATCGCGCTTCTGCAAGTGTCTCGTACCAATTTCGCCTCTGTTAGAACTAACTCAATTGGTTCGCCTGTTCCCATCAGCGCATTCAGGCGTTCCGATGAGCCGCTAACTACTTTGTTAATTTCTTCACCAAGCTTTGCAGCAATATCAGGGTCTTGACCAATTATGTGTCCAATCCAACGCGTGAGTGCTGATAGCTTAGCGGTCGTGTCGGAAACGGCGTTATGGTACTCTTGCACATTCTTAGAGCTGAAGTTCAGGACGCCAACTGATATGCGAAAAGAAGCTTCATAGAACTCTTTCGTGGGGGCTGCGGATGAACGGCGTATCATTCGTTCTGCCTTCTCAATAGCCGCATCGAACTCCTCCAACGCTGCCTCAAGTGGCGTTAACATAGTAATACGGTTCTGGACTGCGGGTTTCGGTAAATCCCGGACAAGCATTTCAGTAATTCCCGGACACGTGTTTCGGTAAATCCCGGACAGGGATTTCGCTAATTCCCGGACAGTTCCGGGAGGGCTTGGGGCCGGTTGGTCCTCGCCTGCACCGTCGCGGCATTCTGCCGGTCTTGAACAAGGCCGGGAGGGACCATGCCGAGACGGAAGCAAGCGAGGCGCACGACCGTGCAAGACATACGAACGATACTGCGACTGACGCATGAACAGGGGCTTTCGGCGCGTGAGGTTAGATACACCAACGAAATTGGCGTCGATGTCGTCTTTCGCATCCGCAAAGGGACAGAGCGCGAGGCAGAATACAATTGGCTTCTTAGGCAATCAAATGGCCCCTTTGGAGCCGCACTGCTTCTTTCAACTCCGGCAGCAGACTCCACGCGGTTGCCTTTGGGATTGGGGGAAGAGTTGCCTCAGGCTCTTGAGCTACTGTTCAAACCGGGTCATCGCAGTGGCTCACATTGTCGCCGAGCGGGCTCACATACCAATCCTCATCGGGGTCGCCACAGATGATCCGCAAGCAGTTCATCGTGTTGAGGGACTTTTCCATGATTTGATTGCGAAGGCCAAAGTTGAAGACTGGCGCATCACTGGTGATCGCAATTCGGTGGAGCGGGTAGCAAAGTTGGCTTTAGAAGCGACCGAAGGCGGCAAGAACCAAGTCCTCAGTGGCCCGTGGTTCAGTTCTCATGGAATGAATAAAACGCGACAGCAGAGAGTAGCTCGTCAAACACCGGGCGCTGTGGTCGTTGAAGCGGTCGACCTTTCCGATTTTATTGATTTCGCTGATACCTTTGTTTTCAAATCGACGAATGCACGCAGTCAATTGATCGACTTCGCGGCAACCATAATGACAGGAGTTAGTGCGTCAGACTTGAAGAGCCGGTTAAGCAAGGTCGAAAGTGGTCGAGCACGCACAGACCCGTCGGAAATGGAACTCGCCGCGATTGCCTTTGGAGAGGATCCAGCACCGCGCACGGCGAACCGGTTTCTCGTTGAGATAAATAAGCTTAGCGGTGTTCGCCCTCACCGGCCTGCAATCCTTTCAGCTTGCCTGCGTGCTTTGGATTCATGCTCGGATGCAGAAGAGTTCCACGAGATTTCGGTCTCGGTAAGAGAGCAACAGCGTGTTGTGGGTCGTGAGATCAAGGGGCGAGCCGTTGGATGCACTTTACTGTTGAAAGGACTTGAGGCCGATGTGGTTGTGCTCCTCGATACCGATGAGTTTGGGCCGAATGACCTTTATGTGGCACTCACAAGAGGAGCTAGAAAGATCGTTGTATGTTCGTGTTCAAGTGTGATCACATTCACATAGGTTGGTTTGCCGCCGAAGGCATCAGCGGCAAACCCGCGTTCATGAGTTCTTCAAGGCCCGTTCCCAGTCCCTCAACGCTGCGAACAGGAGGTTTGAAGTTTCTCCTTTTAGGTGCACCACTTTTCCTTGATCTTATGCCTCGTAGGTCACGCGCCCGCCCGCGATTGTTGTTTGTGCGCGGGCCTGGTCAAGCGTGTCGGGGTCCATTGTCTGTAAATCGTGGCTCATCACGACCACGTCGGCCATCATCCCGGGGGACAACCGGCCTTTTCGATCCTCGTTGAATTCGACCCAGGCATTATCGGTGGTGTAGGATTTCAACGTATCCAGAAGGCTTTGACTTTGGTCGCGCCAAGGGGCGGGCATCTTGATTGGTGCCACAGCGGCCTTGACGTTGGGCATCACGTCCACCGGGATCACCGGCCAATCGGTTGAAAAGATCACGGGCGCACCGCTGTCGCGTAGGTCTTGCCAAGCATAGGCGGTGGGAATCTGGTGGTCATGCAGCATCTTGCCGACGCCTTCGGGTGGAAAGATGCCGCCAAAGGGTGCGTGCCCGGGCTGGATCGAGGCGACGACGCCCAGTTCGGCAAAGCGGGGAAGGTCGTCGGGATGCAACACCTCGATATGCTCTACCCGGTGGCGGCTGTCGCGGCGGCCATTGGCGCGTAGCGCGGCCTCGTAGGCATCCAGCGTCCAGCGAATGCCCTTGTCGCCGATGGCGTGCACGGCGATTTGCAGGCCCATCGCGTCGGCCTTGATCGCGGCCGCTTCGAAATGGTCGTAGTCGAACACCGCGTCGCCCACCGTATCCAGCCCCGGATAGGGCTCCAGCATCAGCGCGGTCGAGCTTTCTACAACACCGTCGATGAACATCTTGACCCGGTTACACCACACCCAATCGCCATTGTAGCGGGCGCGCATTTCCTCGGCCTCGGCAAAGCGGTCCAGGCTGTCATGACTTTTGAAATGAAACGGCACTTCGACGCGCGCCAGCAGGTCGCCGTCTGCCTCAAGCTCGGTCAGAAGCTCCAGGTTGTAGAAATTGCCGTCCATGTTGTGCAGCCCCGTGATCCCGTGGCTGGCGCAATGTTTCAGACCACGGGCAATCGCGGCCTTGTCCAATGCCCGTTCGGCGGGTGTTGCGGGCGGCACCGGGTCGGCGCCGGTAACAAGGCCCAGCATGTCGCGCCCGCCATGCTTGGTCAGCTTCAGCACCGGGGCATAGGCGCCCGGTTCACGCAATTCACCCGTGGCGGTGCCATCGGCGGCCATCACGATCTCGGCGCCCATTTCCACCTGCCCGCCATGCAGCAGGCCGGCCATCTCCAACGCGGGAGTATTGGCCCAGACTGTGTGGTGATCGGGTGCGAACATTGCAAAGGGACGGTCGGGCAGCACTTTGTCCAGCGCCTGGCGCGTGGTGTGCTGGCCGGGGCCAAGGATCGTGTAATCCGCCTGCACCGCGAAAACCAGCCGGTCATCAGTGTTTTGAGCGGCCCATTCGCGCACTTTCGCGGTCAGTTGGTCCAAGCCTTGCACGCCGTAAAGATCGAGGCAGGCAAGTTCGACCGAGCCGCCGAAAAGGTGCACATGGCTGTCGATGAAACCGGGCATGACGGTGGCACCGCCCGCATCGATCACCCGCGTGCCCGGCCCGGCGAGCCCGCGAATTTCATCTGTCTGGCCCACGGCGGCGATCGAGCCGCCGGAAATCGCAAGCGCACTGGCGGTGGGGTGTGCGTCGTCAAAAGTGATCAGACGGCCGTTCAGGATAACGATTTCGGGGGTCATGCTCTGCCTCTTGGGGGAAAGGGGCGGGCCATGATGGCCCGCCCTGCCGTGCTTATTTCTGCAACTCGGTCCAGATTGCAGTGTAGATCTTCTGCGCCTCGGGCGGGCAGGTTTTCGAAAGGACGCCTGCGGCCTTGAGCTCGTCACTGGGGTTGATCTCGGGGGCCGAGCTCAGATCCTCGGTCATGAATTCGGCCGAACCCGCGATTCCGTTGGCATACTTGGCAAAATTCGACAGCATCGCCGCGTTTTCGGGTGCCATGATGAAGTTCAGGAACAACTTGGCGTTTTCCACGTTCTGGGCGTCAGCCAAGATCGCGGCATTGTCCATCCAGACCGGATAGCCGGTCTTCGGGAGGCCAAAGGCGATGTCTTCGTTCTGCAAGCGCGAGCGCATCGACGCACCGTTCCAGTTCAGGCCGGCCGCCAGGTCGCCCTTGGCAAACTTCTCGATATTGCCGTAATCCATCGACAGCCAATCCTTCTTGGCCTCGACCAGCATATCGCGCACTTCCTTGAGCACTTCGCGATCCATGCTGCACTGCTCTCCGCCCTTGTAGTAGATGGCGGTGGACATGACATCCATCATCTCGGGAATGATGTTGATCTTGCCCTTAAGCTCTTCGGGCGGTTCGAACAGCAGGGCGGCGGTGTGGATGTCGCCCTCATAAACGCTGGTGTTCACGGTGACGCCCACGGTGCCCCATTGCCATGGCACGGTGTAATTCCGGCCAGGGTCGAAATCCACGTCGACCCAGACCGGGTCCATGTGCTTGAAGTTCTCCATTTCGTTGGGCTTTGATTCCATCAGCAGCCCTTCGGACACGAAGATCGGCACATAAGTGCCCGACGGTACGACGATGTCGAAGCCGTGGCCGCCTGCCTTGATCTTGGCCAGCGCGGTGTCGTTGCTGTCATAGTCGGTGATCGTGACATCGACATCGTATTCCTGTTCGAATTTCTCGATCATCTCGGGGCTGGTGTAGTTGCCCCAGTTGTAGATGTTCAGGCTGCCTTCGGCCTGGGCCGCACCGGCCACGGCCATCGCGGCCAGAACAGTAAATGATCTTGTCAGTTTCATATTGAACCCTCCTGTTGGTTCTGTCGGTTATTTCTTGGTTCGGCTGAGAAAGAAGAACCCCATCACCATCACGACCGATATGGCCAGAAGCGCCGTTGAAATGGCGTTGACCTCGGGGGTGACGACTCGGCGTAGCTGCCCCAGCATGTAGGTGGGCAGTGTATCCTGCCCGGCGGATTTCACGAACTCTGTAATCACCACGTCATCCAGCGAGATGACAAAGGCCAGCATCGCACCGGCCAGGATGCCGGGCCACAGTTGCGGTAGCGTCACGCGCCGAAAGACCCGCCACGGCGTGCCGTAAAGATCCATCGCCGCGTGTTCCAGGCTCAGGTCCATGCCCTGCAAACGGGCGCGGATGGGCATGTAGGCAAAAGGCAGGCAAAATGCCGAGTGTGCAATGATCAGGTAGAACAACCCGGTATAGCCGGTCGCGACCTTGATCATGGCGAAAAAGATCAACAGCGCCACGGCGGTCACGATTTCAGGCACCATCAACGGTTGGTTGATCATCGCGAATATAAGCGTGTAGCCGCGGAATGAGCCTTGCCGCGTCGTGGCCAGCGCTGCCAGAACCGCACAGGTGGTGGCGATCAGGGTGGCCCAGAACGCGATGACCAGCGACCGGACCGTGGCAGCTTGTACCTGGTCATTATCCCAGGCGCTGACATACCAGCGCCAGCTGAACCCTTCCCAGATCGCAACCGACGTGCCGGCGTTGAAAGAATAGACCACCAGCAGGACGATCGGCAGATATAGGATCACGAAACAGGCCATCGCGATGGTGGCAAAGCCGGTCTGACGGCGAATGTCGAAGCCCTTAGCCATGTCGCACCTCTTCGTTTCCGGCGGCGCGAACGTATAGGATCAGCGCGACCATCACGATTGCCAGCAAGGTCAGCGAAAGCGCCGCGCCCAAGGGCCAGTTGCGCCCCGCCCCGAACTGCAATTCGATAAGGTTGCCCAGCATCAGTTGCTTGCCGCCGCCCAGGACGCGCGGCGTGACATAGGCACCGAGGCTAGGTACGAACACCAGGATCGACCCCGCGATCACACCGGGTTTCGCCAATGGGAAAATCACCTTGCGCAGCACCCGCCAGCGGCTGGCGTAAAGGTCGTACCCCGCCTCGACCAACGTGAAATCGAACCGCTCCAGCGAGGCGTATATCGGCAACACCATCAGCGGCAGATACACGTAGGCCATGCCCAGCAGAATCGCGAATTCAGTGAACAGCATCTGTATGGGTTCGTCGATGATCCCCAGCGCCAGAAGAACGCTGTTTATCGCACCCTCGGCGCGGATCAACTCCATGATTGCAAAGGTGCGGATCAGAAGGTTCGTCCAGAACGGGATGATGATCAGCAGCATCCAGATGTCGCGCTTGTCCTTCGGGCGCGTGGCGATGAAATAGGCGGTGGGAAAGCCGAAGACGAATGTCAGAAACGCGGTCAGAAGCGATAGCTTTATCGACCGCCAGAAAATCGACAGATGTGCATCGGCAAGGGTGACTTCCTCGGTAAAGAAATCCTGTTCGAACACGACGTTGAACCAGGCGTCGGTTGAAAACTCCCACAGAATTCCGCCGTAATCGCCCGGTGTCAGGAAAGAATAGACCAGCACGATCAAGAGCGGGCCCGAGGCGGCAAAGATCAAGACCGCCAGCGCCGGCGCAAGCAACAGCCAGCGCGAGCGTGCGGTGCGGGTGGCTGCGGCGTCGCTCATGGCCTCAGTCCCTCAGAACCTGGCCGACGCCGGGAGCCAGCGTAACGGTGACAGCATCGCCCACCGACCAGCCCTGTGCCGTGCCGGGTTGGTTCTGCTGACGCAGCACGAAGCGCGCCCCGCCATCCAGGTCGACGTGAAAATGCGTATCTGTGCCGAAATAGACCACATTGGCCAGCGTGCCGGGCAGGGCCGCACCATCGCCCCCCGACAGGCTGGCATGTTCGGGCCGCACCGCCAGGGTCACGGGGCCGGGGGCCACACCGTCGCGCGGTGCGCGCACCTCCGTCTCGACGCCCGAGGGCAGGCGTATCCGGGCGGTTTCACCCTCGGTTGCCAGCAACTCGACCTCCAGGAAATTCGTGTCACCGATGAAATCGGCGACGAAGCGTTCGGCCGGGTGGTCGTAGATGTCGCGCGGCCCACCGATCTGGCGAATATCGCCGGCATTCATTACCGCGATCCGGTCGGACATGGTCAGGGCCTCTTCCTGGTCGTGGGTGACGAAAACGAACGTGATCCCGGTTTCCGATTGCAGGCGCTTCAGCTCAAGTTGCATGTCCTTTCGCAGCTTGAAATCCAGCGCTGACAGCGGCTCGTCCAGCAACAAGACCTTGGGCCGTGGTGCCAGCGCGCGGGCCAGCGCCACGCGCTGCTGCTGCCCGCCCGAGATTTCGCTGGTCTTGCGGTCTGCCATCGGTGTCATCCGCACCAGTTCCAGCATCTGGTCGACCGTCGCCTTGATCTCGGCGCTTGGCTTGTCGAGCATTTCAAGACCGAAAGCGATGTTCTGCGCCACGGTCATATGCGGAAACAGGGCATAAGACTGGAACACCGTGTTCACCGGGCGGCGATAGGGTGGCAGTTTTACCAGGTCCTGGCCTTCCAGCTTCACCGCGCCATGCGTGGGATCAATGAAACCCGCGATCACCCGCAACAACGTGGTCTTGCCGCAGCCCGACGGGCCCAAAAGCGTGAAAAATTCGTTCTCGCGGATGGTCACCGATACATCGTCAAGCGCCGTGAATGGCGCACCGCGACCAGTGAAAATCTTCGAGACATTCGCGATTTCGATCATGAAGTCGGTCCCCTGTTCATAATTTGATCAAAACTTATCGCTCATCTAAAATCAATTTCTTTGTCACATCGCGGCGCGAACTCGGGCGACCGGGGGTGAAAACATGGGCATGGCCCTAGGCGGCGGGCCTCGTGTCGCGCATGATCGAGCCATGTTTGATGCGGGTCAAAGCGCGGCCCTTGTCGGTTGACACACTAGGTGACGCAGCGCGAGGCAAGGAAATGATGCAAGTAGCACCTGATGCAGACCGCCCGGTGTTTCGCACGCGGGGCCTGACCAAGGTTTATGGCGGCGGCGACATGGCCGAGGTGCGCGCGCTGGATGGCGTTGACCTGGATTTACCCGAGGGTGAGATGGTCGTGCTGTTGGGCCCTTCGGGCAGCGGAAAGTCAACGCTGCTGAATATCATCGGCGGTCTGGATCATGCCACCAGCGGCCAGGCGTGGTTTCGCGATGCCGAGCTGACCGCGATGACAGACCGGCAATTGACGCGCTATCGCCGCGATCACGTGGGATTTGTTTTCCAGTTCTACAATCTGGTGGCTAGCCTGACCGCACGCGAGAACGTGGCGCTGGTGACGGATGTGGCCGAGAACCCGATGGACCCGGACGAGGCATTGGGCCTTGTCGGTTTGTCTGGGCGGATGGACCATTTCCCGGCGCAGATGTCGGGCGGCGAACAGCAGCGCGTGGCCATTGCCCGCGCTATCGCCAAGCGCCCCGGTGTTCTGCTGTGTGACGAGCCCACCGGCGCCTTGGACAGCAAGACCGGCACTGCCGTTCTGGCCGCGCTGGAAGAGGTGAACAACCGCTTTGGAACAACCACGCTGGTGATCACGCATAATGCGGGCATCCGCAAGATGGCGCATCGGGTGATTCGTTTTCACGATGGCCGCGTGGCCGAGATTATCGAAAACGAAACGCGCCTGCCCGCCTCCGAGATCGTCTGGTGATGTTGCACGCGTTGGACAGAAAGCTGGTGCGCGATCTTTGGCGGCTCAAGGCGCAGGTTCTGGCCATCGCGCTGGTGCTGGGCTGTGGCGTGGCGATTTTCCTGACGAGCCTTGGCATGGTGCGCGCGTTGGAGGCGACGCTGGAAGATTATTACAGCCGCCAGCATTTCGCGCAGGTATTCGCCAGTGCCCGGCGCGCGCCCATGTCGGTTCTGCGCGACGTGGCCGCCATTGACGGTGTGCGGGCGGCCGAGGCGCGGGTCACCGGCTGGGTGGTGCTCGATCTGCAGCGCCGGGCGGCACCCGCGTCGGGGCGGGTTCTGTCACTGCCCGCGGATGGTGGGGTGTTGAACCGCCCGGTTCTGGTCGATGGGCGCCTGCCGAGTCCGGACGCCAATACCGAGGTTGCGGTGACCGACCGTTTCGCCCGCGCCAACGGGTTCCGCCCCGGTGACCGTTTTGCCGCCATCGTTGACGGGACGCGGCAGCAATGGACGATAACTGGCACGCTGCGCAGCCCCGAATTCATCTATACGCTTCCACCCGGCGGGTTGATGCCCGATGACGAGGGGTTTGGCATCATCTGGATGCCCGAACGGGCCGCCGCGGCGAGTTTCGGAATGAAAGGCGCGTTCAACGATATTTCGCTGGCCCTGCGCCGCGACGCCAACACGCAAAGGGTAATCGACAGGTTAGATGCCCTGCTGGATGAATGGGGCGGCACCGGCGCCCACGATCGCGAAACCCAGGTCAGCCATTCCTTCATCCAGGCCGAGCTGGACCAGCTGCGCAGCATGTCTGCCGTGCTGCCGCCGATTTTTTTCGGCATCGCCGCCTTCCTGGTGAACATGGTGCTGGGCCGTATCGTGTCTTTGGAGCGGGCGGAGATCGGGTTGCTCAAGGCTCTGGGGTATCGTGATTGGGAAATCGCCCTGCACTATCTGATGATGGCCGCGTTGGTGGCCGCCTTGGGCATCGGCATCGGCTGGTCTGCCGGGGCTTGGTTGTCCGAGGGCATGTCCCAGCTTTATGCTCGCTTTTTCGATTTTCCATGGCTCGTGCGACCGCACGATCTTGATGTCTATGCGCTGGCCGGCCTGATCGGTCTGGCATCTGCCGCACTGGGCGCATTGCGCGCGGCCTGGTCGGCGGCGCGGCTGGCCCCTGCCGTGGCGATGGCCCCGCCCGCGCCGCCCAGGTTCCGCAAGGGCCGGCTGGATGCGCTGGCCCACGCCCTGCGCCTTCCGCAGACCGCGATGATGGTGCTGCGCGGGGTGCTGCGCTGGCCGGTGCGGGCCGGGTTCACGACCTTGGGCCTTTCGCTGGGTGTCGCGATTCTCGTGGCATCGAATTTCATGCTGTCCTCGTTGGACGAGGTCGTGGATATCGCGTTTTTCCAATCGAACCGTCAACATGCCAGCCTGATCCTTGCGCAAGAGGCAGGATTGGAGGCCGTGACCGCCGCGCGGCACTTGCCCGGTGTGATGGCGGTCGAGCCGCAGTTCGACCTGCCGGTAACGCTGCATAACGGCGCGCGTTCAAAGAAGCTGGCGATCACCGCGCGTCTGCCCGGCGGCGATCTGGCCCGCACGCTGGATATCGACGGCGCGCCCGTGCCCCTGCCCGAACAGGGGATACTGCTGTCGGAACAATTGGCCCGGCAGTTGGGTCTTGGCGTGGGCGATGTGGTGCGTGTCGAGTTATCGGGAATACGCGATGGCACCTTCTCGGTGCCGATCGCGGCGATAACGAAGCAGTATATCGGTCTGGGTGCCTACATGCAGCTTGATGCCCTGGCCGCCCACTTGCGCGAGGCCCCGCGCGTCACCGCCCTTAACCTGTGGATCGACATGGGCCAGCTGCCTGAACTTCAGGCGCGACTGAAGGAAATGCCGATGTTGTCGACCGTTGTCATGCTGACCGATATGCGCGACAGCTTTCAGCAAACGATCAGTGAAAACGTCCGTATCACCACGGTTCTGTTCATCACCATTTCGGTGCTGATCACCGTTGGCGTGGCCTATAATGGTGCGCGGATCCAATTGTCTGAACGCGCGCGCGAACTCGCCAGCCTTCGCATCCTGGGCTTTACCCAGGCCGAGGTATCGTCAATTCTGATGGGGGAGACCGCGCTGCTGGCGTTGGTAGCACAGCCGCTGGGCTGGGCCATTGGAGCGTGGATTTCCTGGGCGATGATGACCGGGTTCGACAGTGACCTGTATCGCATTCCGCTTGTCCTGACGCCGGCCAGCTTCGCCAAGGCCAGCCTTGTCACCCTAGCGGCCGTCGCCGCGTCGGCGCTACTGGTGCGGCGCAGGCTGGACCGCGCCGATCTTGTTGCCGTTCTGAAAACACGAGAGTGAGCGATGCACAGACAAACCCGCCTGATCCTGATTGTCCTGCTTGCTGCAGCCATCGTCGGCGCGCTGCTTTGGGCGGCGTTACGCCCGGTGCCCGTCACGGCCGAATTGGCCACTGTCGCGCGGGGGCCGATGCGCGTGACCGTGGATGTCGATGGCACCACCCGTATCCGCGAGGTTTACGAGGTCGCATCGCCCATCGCCGGAACCGCCGAGCGCGCACCCGTGCGGGTGGGTGATCGCGTGATCGCGGGTGAAACCGTTGTTGCCGTGGTTGAACCGATCGCGCCCAGCCTGCTGGATGCGCGCAGCCGCAGCCAGGCGCAGGCAGCCATATCCGAGGCACAGGCGGCGTTGGCCGTGGCCGATAGCCAGCTTTTGCAAGCCGAGGAAGAACTGAATTATGCCCAAAGCCAATACAACCGCGTGCAAGAGCTGGTTGAGCGAGGGGTTGCCTCGATCGTGCGGCTTGAGGATGCGGCGCAAGCGCTGAACGTGCGCCGTGCCGCCCGCGATGCCGCGCAATCGGCCCGCGACATGGCACGAGGCACGCTGGAACGTGCGCAGGCCGCGTTGATCGGGCCGGGCGAGCGCAGTGATGACAGCGAATGTTGCGTGCGGATCGCCGCGCCGGCCGATGGCGTGGTTTTGTCAGTTGATCGCATCAGCGAACGCCCGGTGTTTGCCGGGCAGACGTTATTGTCTATCGGCGATCCGACCGACCTGGAAATCGTCGCCGACCCGCTGTCGCGCGACGCGGTGCGTATACCCGAAAATGCACGTGCTATCGTTGATCGCTGGGGCGGTGACACCGCGCTTGAGGCCCGATTGCGCCAGATCGAGCCTTCGGCGCGCACAGAGGTATCGGCCCTCGGGATCGAGGAACAGCGCGTCGAGGCGATATTCGACATCACCGACCCCGCCGATACGCGCCCGGGCCTGGGCAATGGCTATGCCGTGCGGCTGGCAATCGTCGTGTGGGAGGCGGATGACGCCCTGCTGGTTCCTCTGGGCGCATTGTTTCGCGACGGCGATGATTGGGCGGCCTTCGCGGTGCATGACGGTATCGCGCGGCAGGTGAAGGTCACCTTGGGCCAGCATAACGACCGCGTGGCGCAGGTGCTGGGCGGATTGGCCGAGGGCGACCGGGTGATCGTGCACCCTGGCGACTCGGTGATCGAAGGGGTGCAGATCAGCCCGGCGCAGCCGGAATAGGCCCTAACCGGAGAAAGATCGCACGGTTTTCAGCGCGCCTTCCAGCGCGTCGCCCTTTTCGTCTTGCAATGCCGCCTCGCGCAGGCGGGCCACCCAGTCGGGGCCGTCTTCACGATGCGCGACAAGCGCAGCACCTTCAAGCACGCGATCGAATTTCGACAGGCCGCGCGCGTGGGTGTCGGAATAGCCCTTGATCAGGCGGCGGCAGCGGATGATTTCAACCGCCATGCCGTAGCGATCGGGCAGATGCGCCATCGCGGTGTCAAGCCAGCGGTCAAGATGATCCATCTCCAACGCATGACGCCGAGTTTTCAGGCGCCAGCCCTTCATGCCACCAAGAATGTAAAGCATGATGAAGGCGCGCAAACTGTCGGTGCGCAGGCGGCGCCCCTTGTTGAACCACCGATCAAGCCGTGCCATCCATTTCGGGCTGTCCTCGATCTTGGCGCCTAGCCTCGCGGGTAGCATCCCGGCGACTTCCTCGGCCCTTGGATGCATGAACTCGGTCAATTGCAGCACCTGTGCGTCGCCCGCGCCCATTTCCGCGCGGATACGGTCGAACCGGCGGGCGCGGGTTTTCAGGTCGGCCACGCGGATCACATCGTCATAGGCCATGGCGTTGGCAATGTATTTTGCCGCCTCGTGCGACAATTGATGCCCGTTCTCGGCGTGGTCGCGGGCCAGAACGGTATCGAGCTTGTCCAGGTAGGCCGCGCCGTAATCGACATCCTGGAAGTTCACGACCTTGCGCAGGCCGGGCAGGGCCATTTCCGCGACGGGGGCCGGCATCGCTTCGACACGGGCGACCATTGCCTCCCACTTGCGCATGGCATGTTTGGGGCCGCGCACGCCCTGGGTCACCTGCACGGGTTGCGGCGCGGACTCGGCGATTTCGTTTTCGGGGTTCTGCGCGGCCTCGAAGCCGGCGCCAAAGGCCCGCAGGCTTGCCTCGACTCCCTTGCCGCTGGCGCGGATCGCCTCCTCGAAGGCCGCGCGGTCGAACGGCAGCGCGCCCGAGCCGGCCAGCGCGCCGAACAGAGATGCCGAGATGACCGAGCCTTGTGAAACCGCCGCCTGCTCCATATCGGCCATGATCACGCGCTGCGCGGCAATTTCGGCGGCGGCGCGCACTTCGTCGGCATCGGCGATGCCGTCACCCGGCGTCATCTTTTCCGACACGGCAAGCGCCCGGTGGGTCGACGCGATCAGCGTCGTGCGGTCGGGCGTCACGAAACCGCGTATGATGGCGCGGCCTGCCTCCATCATCTCGGCCGCGATCAGGATATCCACGTCGCCCGAGGCCGGCGCGAGCGAGAACACCGGTTCTGGTTGGCCCGCTTCTTTAGGGGCCATTTCAATGTAATAGATCGTCGCGCCGGTACGTTGCGCCACGCCGGCAACGCTTGTTGCCTGCGCTGCATATCCTTGCGCACGGGCCAGATTTTCGATCCAACTGGTCAGAACGCCACCGCCCTGGCCGCCCACGGCCATGACCGCCAGCTTGATGATGCCTGCCAGCCGTTCATCGGGCGTGCGGGCCCGCAGTTCGGTTGCCACGTTCATTGCGCCACCCCCGTAACGTCAAGCCGCTTGGCATCGCGCCGGGCCTGTAGCCATCCGATCACCTTTTGACGGGTGCCGGACCACCATTTTTCAAGACCGGACGGGTTATGCACCACGTCGGCGCGATAGAAACTGGGGCACAGCACGGCGGCATCCGCCACCTCGCCACAGTTGCCGCAGCCCACGCATGTCTGGTCAATGCTGGCGACCGGATCGTCACGCAGCGGATCATCCAGCGTTTTCAGCGACAGCGACGGGCAACCCGACAGGCGGATGCAGGCGTGATCGCCGGTGCAGATATCCTCGTCGACGCCGAAACGCGGCGCCTCGACCCGGCGGCCATCGGCAATTGCCTTTTTCTTGATCGGCTTTTCGCGGCGCTGCCGGTTCAGCATACATTCCGAACTGGCGACGATTACCTTGGGCCCGTCGTAATCGGTGGTCAGGGCCTCATGGATGATCTCGCGCATCTTGGGTACGTCATAGGTGCGGTCGATCTGGCGAATCCACTCCACGCCCACGCCTTTCAGCGCCTTGGAAATCGGGTTGTTGGTGGATTTCGTGTCGTTGTGCGCGCGCGATGACAGGATGTCCTGCCCGCCGGTGGCGGCGGAATAATAGTTATCGACGATAATCGCCACGCTGTCGGACTTGTTGAACACCATGTTCCCGATCGAAGATGACAGCCCGTTGTGCCAGAAACCACCATCGCCCAGGATCGAGATTGCCCGCCGTTCGCCCCCGCCGTCGAAGGCGGCGTTCGACGCCGGGCCCAGACCATACCCCATGGTCTGCCCGCCAATCTCGAACGGCGGCAAAGATGCAAAAAGGTGACAGCCAATATCGCCCGAGATCTGGTGCTGGCCCAGTTCCTCTTGCACCAGTTTCATCGCGGCAAAGATCGGTCGCTCCGGGCAGCCGGTGCAGAACCCGGGCGGGCGGATCGGTACGGTGCTGAACAGATCGGGAATTTCCGGTTTCGGCTCGTTCGGTGCCAGAACCGCGCCGGGCAACATGTCGGCGGCGTGTTCCTTCAGGAAAGCGGTAACGCCATCCAGCATCACCTGCCCGGTGTACTCGCCCGCAAGCGGCAGCATGTCCTTGCCGTGCAGCTTTATCTTGGAGCCTTCGCGATACAGAATCGAGCCCATCTGCTGTTCGATGAACTCGGGCTGTCCTTCTTCGATGACAAGTACGGCATCCTTGCCCTTGGCAAATTCCAGGAATTCGTCGCGCACCAGCGGGTAGGTCACGTTCAGGCAGTAGATCGGAATGTCGGTTTGGCCGTAAATGTCGGCCAGGCCAAGCCGCTGCAACGCGCGGATCACGCCGTTATACATACCGCCTTGGCAGACAAGGCCGATACGGGATTTTTTCGGCCCGAACTGCTCGTTCAGGCCATTCTCCATGATGAATTTTTCTGCCGCGGGCCAGCGTTTATTCACCTTGTCCTGCTCGTGCATGTAGGACATGGGCGGTAGCACCACGCGCGAGAAATCCTTTTGCGGGTTCGAAAGCGCGTTGCGCACCGACAGGGTGGGCCGGCGGTTGTCGCGTGTCGGGAAACTGCCCGTGACATGGCACGACCGGATGCGCACCATCAGCATGACCGGGGTGTTGCTGGCCTCGGACAGCTCGAACCCGTCGCCGACCGCCTTGACGATAGAAGGCAGGTTGGGCCGCGGGTCCAGCAGCCAGAACTGCGATTTCATGGCGAATGCGTGGCTGCGTTCCTGCATGATGGAACTGCCCTCGCCGTAATCTTCGCCCACGATGACCAGCGCGCCGCCATTCACGCCCGATGATGCCAGGTTGGCCAGAGCGTCCGATGCGACGTTGACGCCGACCGAGCCCTTGAACGTCACGGCCCCGCGGATGGGGTAGTGCACGCTGGCGGCCAGCATTGCCGCTGCGGCGGCCTCGGAGGCGTTCGCCTCGAACCGCACGTCCAGCTCGGACATCAGGTCTTCGGCGTCGGCCAGCACGTCCATCAGGTGCGAAATCGGTGCCCCCTGATAGCCGCCGACATAGCCCACGCCATTTTCTAAAAGCGCCTTGGTCAGCGCAAGGATGCCCTCGCCGGTAAAGGTATCGCCGTCGCCTTTTCGCAGGTGTTCGACCTCGGCCTTGAACGAGCGTTCTGCCATTTCTCTCCCTCAGAAATCGTGGACGCGCACGTTGCGCAGGATCTTTTGCAGCGTGCCGACAAAGGCGCGCTGTTCATCAGCGGATATGCCGCGGAACATTTGGCCATAGCTTTTCACCATGTGCGGCCACAGCCTTTCATAGGTGGCTCGGCCTGCGTCGGTCAGGTAGATCCGCGTGGCGCGGCTGTCGGTGCTGTCGGCCTCGCGGCGGATCAGGCCGTCACGGACAAGGCTGTCCAAGGCACGCGACATGGTGGATTGTTCAACCACCGCATAAACCGAAAGCTCGCGGATGAGGATGCCATCAATAACCGACAGAACGGCAAGCGAGCGCATCTGCGGCGTGGTCAGCCCAAGCGCCGCCATTTCTTCGCGCAGGGACGCATTGTAGCGCCCCATGATGCGGTTCATCAGGTAGGGGGCGAAATTATCCAGCCCCATTTCCCCCAGCCTTGGCGGCGCCCCCGGGGTTGTTTGCGCCTCTTCGATCATGCGCCCAGCCTCTTGGCCAAATTATACCCCGATCCACCACCCAGGCCGGGCCCGGGGTGGGTCGAGGCACCGATATGGTGCAGGTTGCGGAATCGCGTCGCGTTGTTGACCGATTGCGGGAAGGGGCGCCAGACAAAGAACTGATCGATGGTGCATGCACCGCCATATGGATCGCCGCCGACAAGGTTCATGTTCAGCCCGGCAAGGTCGGCGGGCGAATAGGCGCGGCGGGCCAGCTTTATCTTGTCGAAATTGCGGATATGCTGGCGGAGGATGTTTTCCAGCCGGTCGGCGAACGCTTCGCGCGTCGCTTCGGTCCAATCCGGGCCGGTGCCGATCTCGCCCGCGGCGTCGCCCTTGATGGTGCGGGGCGCGTCTGGAATTTGCAGCCACAAGATACCCTTGCCTTCGGGGCAGCGGCTCGGGTCCAGCCGGTGCGGCTGACCCACGCAGATCGTCGGGGCCTCGGGCAGCAGGCCGCGCTCGGCCTCGTTGCAGGATTTCGATACGCTGTCGATTCCGTCGGTCAGATGGATCAGCGCCACGTCTTCCAGCCCCTCGGTGGCCCATTCGGGCTGGCCATCCAGCGCATAGTGCAGTTGGAAATTGCCGCGCCCGTGACGGAAATGCGCAGTCGCCTGCTGCTCGGCATCGCTTGGTTGCTCCAGCAGGCGGCCATAAAGCTGTTGTGGCGTTACGCTGGCGATCACGGCACGCGCGTCGATGCGTTTGCCGTCAGCGGTTTCCACGCCCACCGCACGGTCGCCATCTGTGAGGATGCGTGCGACGTCTACGCCGGTGCGAACCTCGCCGCCGAATGCCTCGATCAGGCTGCGAAAGGCATCTGCCGCGCGTGCTGCGCCGCCCTTGACCACAGGCGCGCCCGCGGCCTCTAGCGCAAAGGCGATGACCCGGCCCATCTGGCCTGAATATGTGCTTTCCGGTGTCAGCCCAGCATGCAGCACCCAAGGGGCGTAAAGCGCCTGTGCCTGCGGGCTTGCATAGCCCGTTTCCAACCAGCCTCGGGCCGGTTGTAAGGCCTGGCCGAGATACGTCTTGAGCCCGTTGAGCCCGCGCTTGCGCGCTTGCCGGAACATCAGCCGAACCATGGGCCAGGACCATAGCGACTGCCCCAGCAGCGAGAACAGAAAATCTGCGTCCTGCTCGATGCTTCCCACGTCTGCCGCGTGCCGGTCGCCATCACCGGCGGCCAGGGCATTGAGTGCAGTGACATTGGCCGCGCGATCCATTTTCAGGAACGCCGCCGTGCCGTCGGGGCGCAGCGCCGCGGTGGGTGTATCGCTGTGGCAGAATTCCAGCCCGTGCCGGGCCAGGTCGTCGGCCAGTTCGGCATAGGCGGGGGACGTGATGAACAGCACAAAGGTTGCCGCCATCACGTCATGATGAAAACCGGGCTGCGTGATTTCTTCGGTCATCATGCAACCGCCCAAACGCTCTTCGCGTTCAAGCAACAGAACCTGCCGCCCCTTTTTTGCCAGCAGGGCGGCCGAGACCAGCGCGTTTATGCCAGACCCTATGACGATATGCGGCAGCCCGGTCATGCGATTCAGCCCTTGGGAACCAGCGCCAACGCGCGGATGGGGCTGCCGGTGCCACGCTGGATTTTCAGCGGCGCCGCGATCAGGATGGCGCCCTTGGCGGGCAGCTTGTCCAGGTTCGCCAGCGACGCCAGGCCAAAGCAGTTGTCACGGTGCAGGAAGTTGTGGGCCGGATAGGGCGGCTCCATCCCGCCGGCGCAGCCCGCGTCGGTGCCGATGCACTGGCTGCCCCAACCAACGATCTTCTTTGAAAGCAGGTATTCCACGCATTCCGGTGTCGGCCCGGGGCTGTGCGGCCCGTTTTCATCGGCATTCAGGAACAGGTTTTCATCATGTGCGCGCTTGTCCCAGTCGGTGCGCATCACAACCCATTCGCCGGCACCGATTTCACCGTGCTCGGCTTCCCACGCCTTGACGTGTTCGGGTGTCAGCAGGAAATCGGCGTCGGCGGCACTTTCCTTGGAGCAGTCGATCACGTTCACGGGTGCCACCACACGCTGGATGTTCAGCGAGTCGGTATAACCGTCTTCGTAATCCTTGCCGGTGATCCAGTGATGCGGCGCATCGAAGTGGGTGCCGGAATGTTCGCCCAGCACCATCCAGTTCCAGGCAAAGAACGGGCCGTCCTCGTCATACTCACTGATCTTGTGAATCTCGATCTGCGGGGTGTTCTTTGCGAAATCGGGTGGCAGCTTCAAAAGCGGTGTGTCCGGGCCAAGCGTGCCCGTGCAATCAACCACTTCGACCGATCCCGAAAGCAGCATCGACCCCAAGTCTGAAAGAACGTTGGCTGCAGTCATTTCAATTGTCTCCCTGATGTGCCGACGGGTTGAACCCGTCTGAATACCACGATTCATGCTAGACAGAATTAAATGCGTTTGCAAATATATATGTGTTAAGGAGATAGTCATGAGCGACAAGACCGATGCCATCGTTATCGGGGCGGGGCACAACAGCCTGGCGTGTGCGGCGCATCTTTCGGCCAAGGGCTGGAGCGTGCGTGTGCTGGAGCAGGCGGGTGTGCCCGGTGGCGCGGTGAAGTCGGGGGAATACACCGCGCCCGGCTTTGTTCATGATTGGGCCGCGATGAACCTTTCGCTATTCGCTGGCTCTGCATTTCATCAGAAATACGCTGAAAATCTGGCCGGACACGGATTGGCGTTTGCGCCGGCATCCGATTGTTTCGCCAGTGTTTTCCCAGATGATACATGGCTCGGTGTCTCCAATGATCCCGAGGTGACAGCGGCACGCATACGCGCCGAAAACCCCCGCGACGCAGACGCGTGGGAGGCCCTGACAGCCGAGTTTCCCGACTTCGCCGAGACCCTTGTCGCGGTTCTGGGAAGCCCCATGAAAGCGCGTGCATTTGCATCTTTAGGATGGAAAACCTGGCGCAAGCGCGGCAGCGGCGGCACGCTGGACTTCGCGCGTTTCCTGCTGTCCAGCCCGCGTGGCTGGCTGTCCGAAACCTTCGAATCGCCCAAGCTTCGCGCGCTGCTTGGGGCATGGGGCCTGCATCTGGATTTCGCGCCCGACATCGCGGGCGGGGCGATGTTTCCCTATCTCGAAGGCATGGCGAACCAGGCGTTCGGCATGGTTCTGGCGCAGGGTGGGGCAAGCACCGTGACCACCGCCCTGGTCAAGATGATCGAGTCGCAGGGCGGCACGGTCACATGCAACGCGCGGGTTGATCGTATCGTGCATGACAACGGCCGCGCCACTGGCGTTGTTCTGGCCGATGGTACCACGCTAAGCGCCGAAAAGGCGGTGATTGCCAATGTCGCGCCAAGGAACCTGGCCAAGCTGACGGGGGATACCGGAGAAAAGAGGTTTGACAGCGGCCTTGCCAAGTATGCCCACGCGCCGGGCACGATGATGATCCACCTGGCGATGGATGCCCTGCCAGACTGGGCCGCGGGCCCCGAGTTGCAAAGCTTTGCCTACGTTCACATCGCACCCGATCTTGACCAGATGGCGCGCACCTATGCACAGGCCAAGGCGGGGCTTTTGCCTGATCAGCCGGTCGTCGTGTGTGGCCAGCCCACGGTGGTCGATCCGGGCCGCGCGCCCGATGGCAAGCATGTCTTGTGGTTGCAGGTGCGCATGGCGCCCGGCCAGATTCTGGGCGATGCGGCAGGCAAGATCACCGCGACCGACTGGGACAGCGCCGCCGAACCCTTTGGCGACCGTGCGTTGGACCTGTTGGAGCAATACGCCCCCGGCACGCGTGACAAGATCATCGGCCAGCGCATCGTTAGCCCCGTCGCGCTCGAGGCTGACAACCCCAATCTTGTTGGCGGCGACCAGGTTTGCGGTAGCCACCACCTGACACAGCATTTCATGTATCGCCCCGTTCGTGGATATGCGGACGGCACGACCCCGATTGACGGGCTCTACCTGACCGGCGCGGCCGTGTGGCCCGGCGGGGGTACGGGGGCCGGATCGGGCTACCTTCTTGGCCGGAAACTGGCCGGGGAATGAATCAAAAACCAAACAAACAACAGGGAAACGCAACAATGAAACTGTCAAGACGCACGCTTTTAAAGGCATCTGCCGCCACGGCTGCATTTGCCACCGCCGGCCTGCCCGCTTTTGCCCAGGATATCGACGAACTGGTGATTGCCTATAACGTCAACCTGCCCAGCTGGGACCCGACCGTTGGCCCCAGCGCTGTGAACCCGACGATCCAGGGACTCTACCAGTCGGTTTTCGACATGTATATTCACCAGAACCCCGACCTGTCGTTCGACGACTCGGGTCTGATCACCGATTGGGGCTGGAACGAGGATAACACGCAGGTCTGGATGGACGTGCGCGAGGGTGTGACCTGGCACAACGGCGACCCCTTCACCGCCGAGGATGTGGCCTGGTCGCTGGAGCGCGCGGGCAATCCCGAGACCGGCAACCCGATCCAGTTCGTCTGGGGCAAGATCGAGAACATCACCGCCGAGGGCAACCGTGTCACCGCGGATGTCAAAGAGTTCGAGCCAACGCTGTTCAAGTGGATGAGCTTTCTCACCGGCTATGTGCTGCCCAAGAAATACTACGAAGAGGTCGGCCCCGATGGGTTCGAGGCCGCACCGATTGGCACCGGGCCCTACATGGTCGACCGATTCGAGCGGAACGCCTTTGTTCGGCTGAAAGCCAACGAAAACTACTGGAAGGGCGCCCCCGAATTCAAAACCGTGACGATCAAGTTCGTGACCGATGCCGCCAGCCGCGTGGCCGAGATCGAATCCGGCAACAGCCACGTCACGCTCGAAGTGCCCTATGAAGAGTTCGACCGCCTGAAGGAAAGGGACGGGTTGGCCGGTGTGGCGCATCCGATTTCCGATATCGGCATGATCTTCATCAACGATATCGACGTGATGACCGACCCCAACGTGCGCAAGGCGATGGCCCACGCCATTGACAAGCAAACCATCATCGACCGGCTGCTGTCGGGTTACGGCGTGGCGATCGACACGATGCAGACGCCGGAATACGCGGCCTACAACCCTGATATCTCGGTGCCGTATGACCCCGAGAAATCAAAAGAGCTGCTGGCGGCGTCGGGCTATGGCCCCGACAACCCCGTGCGCTTTACCATTCAGACCACGCGCGGCTTCAAGCCCAAGGATTACGAGATCATCCAGGCCATCGTGGGCCTTTGGCGCCGCGTGGGTATCGAGGCCGAGATCGAGGTATACGAGATCGCCAAGCATTTCGAACTTCGCGCGGCCGACGACCTGGCCCCGGCGGCGTTCTACAACTGGGGTAATGCCGTGGGTGATCCGACCACCTCGACCGGGTTTGCCATCTTCGGGCCAAGCCCGCACAGTGTCTGGGATGGGCAAGAGATGATCGACATGATCCTGCCGCTCTGGGGTGAGGCGGACGAAGAAAAGCGTATCGCCGGATGGAAGGCGGTAGATGCCAAGATCGCCGAAGATGCACTGGTAATTCCGCTGATGCAGTACCAGCAGCCGATCCTGCACGCGACGGGTGTAAAGGTCACGCCGCACAGCTCGGGCGCGCTGCTGCCGTATCTCATGACGCGGGCATAACGGTTTTCCCTCTCACGGGGCTGCCCGTCGCCATGGCGGCCCCGTCTTTTTCCTTTCGTTGAACTGGGGTTCTCATGCTGCTTATGCGCAGTATCCTTGCGCGCCTTGTCGCGACATGCGTCACGCTTTTCGGCGCGGCGGTGATCGTATTCTTCGTAATACGCGTGGTGCCGGGCAACCCGATTGCCATGATGCTGCCACCGGGCGCGACCGAAGACGACATTGCGCGGCTTCAGGCCCTTTACGGGCTGGACAAGTCGATATTCGAACAATTCGTGATCTGGCTGGGTGGCGTGGTACAGGGTGATTTCGGCACCTCGATTTCCCTGCGTCAGCCGGTGCTCGACCTTGTGCTGGGCCGCCTGCCCGCCACGCTTGAGCTGTCGATCATGGCATTGGTGATTGCGGTCATCATCGGCGGGGCGATGGCCCTGACCGGCACGCTGCGTCGCGAAACGCGCACCGAGGCGGCCATTGATGTGACGGGCGGCATGGCCCTGTCGGTTCCCGATTTCCTGTGGGGGCTTGTTCTGATCCTGCTGTTCGGGGTGCTGTGGCCGGTATTCCATATCTCGGGGCGAGTGTCGCCCTCGCTGGATTTCGACTTTGCCACGCAGTTCTACCTTTTCGAAAGCGTGTTGCGCCTGCGTTTCGACGTATGGGCCGACCTTGTCAGCCACATGTTCATGCCCGCGCTGGCGCTGGCCATTCCGCTGGCGGCCATCATTGCGCAACTGCTGAAACAATCGCTGAAGGAAACCATGCACCTGGATTACGTGACGCTGGCCCGCACCAAGGGCTACCCCGAGGCATCGGTCATCACGCGCGAGGCACTACCCAACGCGGTGTTGCCCACGCTGACGCTGATCGGGGTGCAGTTTACATTTCTGATCGGGGGTACGGTGATCATCGAACGGCTGTTTTCGTACGAGGGGCTGGGCAACATGGCCATCGACGCCGTGATCAACCGCGACCTCCCGCTGATCCAGGGAATCGTGATCCTTTTCGCACTGATCTTTACCGTGGTGAACCTTGTCGTCGACATGACCTATGCCGCCCTTAACCCGAGGTTGCGCCATGCATGATGCACGATCGACGATGCGCCGCCCGATCGGCCTGCGACTGTGGCTGTCGGGCGGTTGGGTGACGTTGCTGGTGCTGGGGGCGATTTTCGCCCCGCTTATCGCGCCGCATGACCCTTTGTACCAAGACCTGTTTGCCGGGCGAATGCCGCCTGTCTGGGTCGATGGTGCCGACCCCAATTTCTTGCTGGGTACGGATTCGTTGGGTCGTGATGTTCTTAGCCGCATCCTATACGGCGCACGCCTTGCCCTTACGGTGGCGTTGGTGGCGGGTGTGTTGACCTGCCTGATCGGCGCGACACTGGGCTTGATCGCGGGTTACTATCGCGGCTGGGTCGATATGGTGATCTCGCGGCTGGTCGATATCTGGATGGCCTTTCCGCCGGTGCTGTTCGCGATTCTCCTGATCGCGGTTCTGGGCACCGGGCTTACCTCGATCATCATTGCCATCGTGGTGATTGACTGGACGCGCTTTGCCCGCGTCGTCAGGGCCGAGGCCATGACCCAGGGAACGATGGATTACGTTGCAAGCGCGCAGGTCGCCGGCCGCACGCGTTTTGGCACGATGTTGACCGAAATCCTGCCAAACGTGCTGCCAACCATCCTGGCGCTGCTGACCCTGGAAATGGGCATCGCCGTGATCGTCGAGGCCATCCTGAGTTTCGTGAACCTGTCGATCTCCACCGACGCGCCCACCTGGGGCGGCATGATCGCCGAGGGGCGAACATCGGTGCATCAGGCGTGGTGGGTTCTGGTGTTCCCGCTGATCACCCTTTTCCTGACCGTCCTCAGCTTCAGCCAGTTGGGCGAAGGTCTGAAGGACTATTTTGACCCGGTGCTGAGATGAGCTTTCTTGACGTCGAAAACCTGACATTGCGCATCGTGCGTGGCCCCCGCATCCTGCGGGCCGTGTCACTGTCGGTGGACCAGGGCGAAGTGCGCGGGCTGGTGGGTGAATCCGGGGCTGGCAAGTCGATGATCGGCAAGGCCATCCTGGGCACCCTGCCGCGCGCGATCGAAGTGGTTTCGGGCCGGATCCGCCTTGACGGGACCGACCTGCAAACCCTGTCGGCCCGCGAACGCCGCCGCCAGATCGGGGCGCAGGTGGCGCTTATTCCGCAGGATCCGCTGACCGCCCTGAACCCGGTCCGCCGCGTGGGTCCGCAGATTACCAACCGGCTGGTCGATATTCTGGGTTGGAGCAAGGACAACGCCCAGGCCCGCGCGCTGGAGCTGTTGGACGAGGTGCACATTCCCGACCCTGCGCGCGTGATGCGCGCCTACCCGCACGAGCTGTCGGGCGGTATGCGCCAGCGCATATTGATCGCCTCGGCCTTCGCGGCCGAGCCCAAGCTGATCATTGCCGATGAACCGACAACGGCGCTGGATGTGACGGTACAAAAGCAGATCCTGCGCCTGATCAAGAACATGCAGGCCAAGCATAACACGGCGCTGTTGTTCGTAACGCATGACCTGGGCGTGGTATCGAAAATCTGCCAGTCTCTTTCCGTGCTCTACGCTGGCAAGGTGATCGAAGACACTGATACGCGACGCTTTTTCGCGGGTCCGGGCCATGCCTATTCGCAGGCTTTGCTACATGCGACGCCGAAATACACCGACCCTGACGACAGCCTGACACCCGTTCCGCAACAGGTGATCGACGCGGTCGAGGCCGAGGTTGCCGAATTTGACAAGGGGCTTGGCGCATGAGTGACATGATCTATGAAATCCGCGATCTGCGCCTGTCCTTTCCCGATATGGCCCACAAGCCGTTGTTCGGTGCCGCGCCACGGGTCGAGGTGCTCAAGGGCCTTTCCTTCGACGTGCCCAAGGGCGAGGTTCTGGGCATAGTTGGCGGCTCGGGTTCGGGCAAGTCGACGCTGGGCCGTGCCATGATCCGGTTGTTGGAGCCCGACAGCGGCACGATACGGTTCGAAGGAACCGACATCACCCACGCCGAAGAAAGCGCGTTGCGCCCGCTACGCCGCAAGTTCCAGATGATTTTCCAGGATCCGATGTCATCGCTGAACCCGCGCCGCCGGGTGGCCGGCATCATCGCCGGTCCGTTGCGCTTGCAAGGCGTGCAGGACACGCAGTCGTGCGTTCTGGAGGCGCTGGACATGGTTGGCCTGCCGCGCAGTTTTGCCCGCCGCTACCCGCATGAGCTGTCGGGCGGTCAGCGGCAGCGCGTGGGCATCGCCCGCGCCGTTGCGCTGCGCCCCGATTTCATCCTGGCCGATGAAATCGTTTCGGGGCTGGATGTGTCCAGCCAGGCGCAGGTGCTGAACCTGCTTGAGCAGTTGGTGAAGGATCTGGGCCTGACGCTGGCATTCATCAGCCATGACCTGTCGGTGATCCGGCGGTTGTGTTCGCGCATCATCGTGATGCATCGGGGCGAGATCGTGGAAAACGCGCCCACCGTGCAGGTGTTCGACGCGCCACAGGCCGATTATACGCGTGAGCTTTTGCAATCCATCCCGTTGCCTGACCCAGACCAGGTCTGGGCCTGAATTTCCGTACCTTGTGCCGCGGCGAACCCGGGGGCGCCGCATCCCCGGGCCTGACCACTGGAATTTCCTGCGCAGTCGCCATGTGGCGGCGGCATCTGGTCAAGGCGCAGGCACTGTGGCATTTGATGCGCCATGGCCATTGCCCTGACATCGCTGGACCAGCTGGCCAGCCTGCCCTTTGACGAGATCATCGACGTCCGTTCCCCTGCGGAATACGCCGAGGATCACGTGCCCGGCGCTATCAATCTGCCAGCGCTGGACAATGATGAACGCGCGATCGTGGGCACGATCTATACACAAGACGACCCGTTCAAGGCACGCAAGGTGGGCGCGGCGCTTGTGGCGCAGAACGCGGCACGGCATCTGCAGGGGCCATTGGCCGACCGGCAGGGCGGCTGGCGCCCGCTTGTCTATTGCTGGCGGGGCGGGCAGCGCTCGGGTTCGTTCACCTCGATCCTGCAACAGATCGGCTGGCGCGCCGATACCGTGCAGGGTGGATACAAGGCTTACCGTCGGCTGGTGGTGCAGGCGCTGTATAATGACCCGGTGCCGCATCGCGTGGTTCTGATCGATGGTGGAACTGGCACCGCCAAGACCCGTCTGTTGGAGCTTTTGGCCGAAGCGGGCGCGCAGGTGATCGACCTTGAAGGGTTGGCAAACCATCGCGGTTCTCTGTTTGGCAGCCTGGGCGCGCAGCCCGCACAGAAGATGCTTGAATCCCGTATCGCCAACGCTTTGGTGCAGGCCGATCCCGCAAGACCGCTGTTCATCGAGGCGGAAAGCGCCAAGGTGGGTGATCTGCTGATACCGCCCTCCCTGTGGCACGCGATGCGTGTTGCACCACGGATCACGGTGCAGGCGCCGATCGACGCGCGCGCGGCCTACCTGGTGCGGGCTTACGCCGACATGACAGAGGATGCCGCGCGCTTGGCCGAAACGCTGGAAGCGTTGCGGCCTTATCAAGGGGCGAAACAGGTAGAAGCGTGGCAAGAGCTGGCAGCGAAAGGCGCGTTCGAGCAGTTGGCCCGCCAATTGATCACCACCCATTACGACCCGCGCTATGCCAAGAAACCCGACGATCGCGCCACGCCGGAAACCGTGCTGTCGCTGAACGCGCTGGATGATGACAGCCTGCGTGCGGCGGTGCCGCGCATTATCTCTATCGCAGGGTGATGCTGGCCGGCCCATCCGAAAGGTGGCCGATGACGGCGGCATCATGCCCAGCCGCGCGCAATTCCATCACCAACCCTTCGGCCTGATCGGGCGCGACCGCCGCCAGCAAACCCCCCGCCGTTTGCGGATCATGCAGAAGCTGGGCCTTGGCCGTGTCGGCGCCCAACACGGGCGCCGCATCCCGGTTGGGCTGGAACAGGGTCGAATGGTGGCCTTGCGCGGCCAGCGCCTCGGCGCCGTCATAAATGGGCACGGCATCCAGCGTCAGTGTGGCCGACAGGCCGGATGCGCGGCAGATCGTCATCAAGTGACCGGCCAGCCCGAACCCGGTGACATCGGTCATGGCGTGGGCACCTGCCAGAAGCTGCGCGGCATCGCCCTGTGGCTTGGCCATCTGCGCCAACATCGCGGCCACGTGCCGCCCGTTGGCCTGCCCCATCATGTCGGCGGCCAGCACCGTGCCGCTGCCGATGGGGCGCGTCACGATAAGCGCATCACCGGCCCTTGCTCCGGTCACCGTGATCGGCGCGGACCCGGCTACCAGCCCGGTAACGGTGAAACCAATCGTAAGCTCGCTGCCCATGGTCGAGTGGCCGCCCACGATGCCAGCGCCGGCATGGGTGAACACGTCATTCGCGGCGCTCATCACCTCGTCCATCGTGCGGGCCTGCATATGGGGGGCCATGCGCGGCAGGATGATCTGAACCAGCGCGGCCTGCGGCTGTGCGCCCATGGCCCAGATATCCCCCAACGCGTGAACCGCGGTGATGCGCGCCATCATGTACGGGTCATCGACAAAGGCGCGCAGGTGGTCGGTGGTGATGACCTGCCGTTGGTCGCCGATGCGCAAAACCGCCGCGTCGTCGCCCGGCCCGGTCAGAACATCGGGCCGTTGCAGAGGTTTCAGGGTGTCCAGGGACTGTTGAAGAACGTCACCGCCCAGCTTGGCGCCGCAGCCCCCGCATAGCGGCTTGGCATCCAAGATATCGGCCACGCCCTGCGCCATCGTGGCGGGGCGCGTGGGCGAATCCATTTGCGGCAGCGCATCCAGGCTGTGCATGAATTTCGTGTCGATCCGGTTTTTCCAGCGCCATAACAGCGGGCCGGACAGGGCAAATCCCAGCTTTTCAGCCAGTGCCACCTTGCCGCCCAGCGAGATAAGTTTGAGGTAATCGCGCTGTGGCTTGAAGATGCGCAAGGGCGTGCCGCTGGCCGCAGCGCGCAGGTTGTCGAACAGGATCGGGGCCGCGCGCACCGCAAAGACACCGGCCTTGGGCCGTGGATGCGCAACCATGTGGGCGCAGTCGCCACAGGCAAACAGAGCCGGATCGCTCTGCACCTGCAACGTCTCGTCGATATTGATAAAGCCGTCGGTCAGGGGCAGATCGGTATCGGCCAACCATCCATGCGGATAGGCCCCGGCGGCACCCACAACCAGATCGGCCCTGACCATCTCGCCACCAGGCAGGACAACGCCCTGTGCCGTCACCTCTTGCGCCCGGGTTCCGGCCACGAAACGCACACCCTGATCGGTCATTGCCCGCGCAAGTTTGCGCCCCGTGGCGTGGGGCACGCCGTTGATACCCTCGCCGCTCTCGATAACCGTCACGCCCGGCGTCGCGCCATCGCTGCGCAGGGCATGGGCCATCGCCATCGACAGTTCGACCCCCGCGACTCCGCCACCGATCACCGCGACTTGGGGGGCGGCCTGGCCGGCGGCCACCCTTGCGCGGAAATCCCGCCAGCGGTCAGAGTAGATATCCAGCGGCTTGGCGCCAACCGCGTGTTCGGCGAACCCCGGCAACGCGTCCATTTCCGCCGTGATCCCGATGTCGATACTGGCGATGTCATAAGCCACCGGCGGTCGGTTTTTCAGGTGGATCAGTCGCTGATCCCTGTCAAACCCCACGGCGCGATCAAGGATGACGCGCGCACCGGCAAACCGTGCCAGGCGCAGAAGGTCGATTTCCAGTTCCTCGCGCGTGTAGTGGCCTGCGATGTGGCCCGGCAACATGCCGGAATAAGGCGCGGTGGCACCGGGGTTGATCATGGTCAGGCGCACACCGGGCAGGGGGGCCATGCCCCATTTGCGCAGCACCAAGGCATGCGTGTGACCGCCACCCACCAGAACGATGTCGCGAGTCAGGGGCAGGTCGGATTGCATCGGCACCTCCGGCAGTGAAGGTCTAGAACTGTCACGACCCTGCCCGCAACCGCAAGGCGCCGCATTGTCACAAGCCCGTCAGGCCGGGCGATCGTCACCGGAAAAGGCCCTAACCTTGGGTGAATAGCCCCTGGTACGCGTCGCGCAGCACGTTTTTCTGCACCTTGCCCATCGTGTTTCGCGGCAGGGAATCGACGACGACCAACTTGCGCGGATGCTTGAACCGCGCCAGCGCATCATGAAGGCTGGCCATGATCGCGTCTGTATCGGGTTCTTGCCCCGGGCGGCGCGCCAGAACACCCACGGGCGTTTCCCCGAAATCGGGGTGCGGCACGCCGATCACCGCCGATTCCAGCACACCTTGGGCCTCGTCCAGAACCAGCTCGATTTCCTTGGGATAGATGTTGTAGCCGCCGGAAATGATCAGGTCCTTGCCGCGGCCCACGATAGTGACATACCCATCGGCATCGACAAACCCAAGGTCGCCTGTGATGAAAAAGCCGTTGTCGCGCAGCTCCTCTGCGGTCTTTTCGGGCATCTGCCAATAGCCTTTGAACACGTTGGGGCCGCGCACCTCGATCGTGCCGATTTCGCCCTGCGGCAGTTCGTTTCCGGCCTCGTCGCACACGCGCAGTTCGACGCCCGGCAAGGGATAGCCGACAGTGCCCGCTCGGCGGTCGCCGTCATAGGGGTTGGACGTGTTCATGTTGGTTTCGGTCATGCCGTAGCGTTCAAGGATGCGATGGCCTGTGCGCGCTTCGAATTCACGGTGTGTCTCGGCCAGCAGCGGCGCAGACCCGGAGATGAAAAGCCGCATGTTCCCTGCAACCTCTGCGGTGAAGTCGTCGCGGTCCAGCAAGCGGGTGTAAAAGGTGGGCACCCCCATCATCACGGTGGCGCGCGGCATGTCGCGGACTACCGTCTCAGCATCGAAGGCGGGGTAGAACATCATCTGCGCACCCGAGGCCAGGCAGATATTCGTCGCCACGAACAGCCCGTGTGTGTGAAAGATGGGCAGCGCGTGCAACAGCACATCATCCGCTGAAAAGCGCCAATAATCGGTCAGAACCTGCGCGTTCGAAAGCAGGTTGCCCTGTGTCAGCATCGCGCCCTTGGATCGCCCCGTC
Organism: Lutimaribacter degradans; assembly: GCF_023703375.1. GTDB lineage: Bacteria > Pseudomonadota > Alphaproteobacteria > Rhodobacterales > Rhodobacteraceae > Lutimaribacter > Lutimaribacter degradans. The sequence goes on along the minus strand of NZ_JAMQGO010000007.1, from coordinate 144,223 downwards.
GTGCCCGAGGTGTAAAGGAAGGCGGCCAGATCGTCGTGGTCGCGCGCAACGGTATCGAAGCTCTCGGGGTGGCCCGCCGAAAGATCGGCAAAACTGCCGCTGCCGTCAGCGTTCAGCGTTTCTTGCCGTGTACCCGCCTTGCCGGATACGGGGGCCAGCGCCTCGGCATCATTGCCGTCACACAGGAACAGGCGCGCACCGCTGTTTTCCAGGAAATAGGCCACCTCGGCCGGTGTGTAGGCGGTGTTGAGCGGAAGAAAGATCACGCCGGTTTGCGCACAGGCGGCGTAAACGGCCAAGGCTCGCGGCGATTTCGCGATCTGCACGGCCAGGCGGTCGCCCGGTTGCAGGCCAGACCGCACGATCTGGTGGGCAAATCGCGCGGTCATGCGCAGGAAGGCGTCATGTGTGAGCGTGCTGCCATCGGGAAGATGCAGGAACACGGTGTCGCGGCCTGCGTGTTGTCCGAAAAGCGTGTCGTAAAGCGGATTGGCCATCTGGTCCCTCTTGTCGGTTTGATGTTTACTGCCACAAGGGTACGGGCCGGTCCAGCGGCCTGTCATCGGGCCTTGCCGCCCTTTTCTGACATTCAGGGTTTGGGCCATGCAGCCGATCAAGGGCATCTTTTTCAAACTTGGGTCGGTGACGCTGTTCATCGTGATGTCATCGTTGATCAAGGCCAGCGCTGATCACGTGCCGCCGGGCGAGGCGGTGTTTTTCCGCTCGTTTTTTGCTATTCCGGTGATTTTTGCCTGGCTGTGGGTGCGCGGCGATCTGGCCACGGGGTTGCGGGTGAAATCACGCCTGGCGCATTTCTGGCGCGGCTTCGTGGGCACCTGCGCGATGGGGTTGATGTTTGCCGGGTTGGGCGTGTTGCCACTGCCCGAGGTTACCGCCATCAGCTATGCCGCGCCGCTGCTGACCGTCATATTCGCCGCCATGTTATTGGGCGAAGAGGTGCGCGCCTTTCGCCTGGGGGCGGTGGCGTTGGGCATGGCAGGCGTGTTGATCGTGCTGTCGCCCCGCCTGACCGTGTTCGCGGGTGAAGAGGTGGCAAAAGCCGAAGCGCTGGGTGCGATGCTTGTGTTGATGGGCGCGGTCTGCGCCGCGCTGGCGCAGATCTACGTGCGCAACCTGGTCAAGACCGAGCAGACATCGGCCATCGTGTTCTATTTCTCGCTGACTTCAACAATCCTGGCGTTGATGACGCTGCCCTTTGGCTGGGTCGTTCCGGCCCCGTCCGAGGCGGGGTTGCTGATCCTGGCGGGGTTGCTGGGCGGCACGGGGCAGATATTCTTGACCACGGCCTATCGTTACGCAGATGCCAGCGTGGTGGCGCCGTTCGATTATGCGTCGATGCTGATGGCAATATTGATAGGCTATTTCATCTTTGACGAGGTGCCGACCACGCAGATGCTGTTGGGCGCGGGCCTAGTGATACTGGCCGGTGTCGCCATTATCCTGCGCGAACACCAGTTGGGGTTGCGGCGCGGAAAAGCGCGCCAGGGCATGACGCCACAGGGATAAGCCGGGGAAGACTTCTCCGAGTTGAAAGCACATGTGCGCCGGGTGTTGCCTGGCAAAGTGAAAATCAGTGCAGGCGATCACGAACACCCGCTGCGGCGTAGATCGCGGGCATTAGGGCGCGGCGGAACCGCCCGAGTGGAAAGCGTTTGGCCGGGCCTTGCATCACCCGTGGATAGCGGCGCTGCGGGGCTTTGCCCAATGCCAGGTCGGCCAGAAGCGCGCCGGCATAACTGCCCATTGCCACCCCGTTTCCATGATAGGCAAAACCGGCAAAGGCGCCGGGCATGTTAGGGATCGGCCCGCAAAAGGGCACCAGCCCGGCGGACAGGCATACCATGCCCGACCAGTTGTATGGTGTTTCCACCTTGGCCCAGGCCGGGAACATCGCGTCGAAATGCGCCCGCGTGGTGCGTATTGCGGCCCGGTCGGCGCCAGCCGATGAGGTGAGCCCGCCACGCCGCCCGAAAAGGAAGCGGCCATCGGGCATCAAGCGGAAATAATGCAGCAGGTAGCGCGAATCGAACGCCATCTGTGCGCTTGTCCATCCTGCGGCCTGTTTCTCGTCTTCTGACAGGGGGCGCGTGACCAGCACGCTGGATTGCGCCGGCATATAGCGCGCCGCCATCCAGTCTGGCACGTTCTCGGAACTGTAGCCATTGGTGGCCAGTACAAGCCGCTTGGCCAGAACCCGACCCTTGGGCAGCCCAAGCCCGTGCGTATCGCTGCCCTCGGTGACGCTGGTCACGGGGCTTGTGCCGAACACACGCGCGCCGGCTGCCTCGGCAGCCTTCAGCAGCCCGGAAAGGTATTTCCTTGGATTCAGACCAAAGCCCAGCGGCACCGTGATTCCGCCGTGAAAGGGCCCCGAGAGGCCCAGCCCCTCCAAATCCTTTGCATCGTGCAGGGTCGGGGTGACGCCGTAATCACGGTTTACGTTGGCAGACCCTGTCTCGATTTCGCGCAAGGCGGCGGGGGAATGGGCGAGCAGGGTTTCGCCGTTGGAATGGGTGTCGGCGTTGATGCCATGTGTTTGCAGCAGGTCGTCGACCAGTTTTATGGCGTCCGCCTCGGTGCGGCGCCAGTCGGCCCGCGCGGGTTCACCGAACCGGCGGCGGAGCAGCGCGTCGTCAGCCTTGGCCCCACCCAGGCAGCAAAAGCCGCCGTTGCGCCCCGAGGCGCCCCAGCCGGGGTGTTGTGCGTCCAGCACGATCACATCCGCACCCGCCTTGGCCAGGTGCAGCGCTGCCGACAGCCCCGTGAAGCCCGCGCCGATCACGGCCACATCCGAGCGCAGATCGCCTGTGGCGGGGGGGCGCATCAGCGTTTCGTCCGGCACGGTTTCAGCCCAGTAACTGCCCTGCACCGGGGCGGGGCCATAGGCGTGGTCGGAAAAGATTCGCCTCATGCGGCGCGCGCGGCGGCTTGTGTGTCGCGCTGCTGTGCCAGCGATGCCCGCTTCGATATAAGCGAGGCGGCGACCACCCCGACTGTCACGATTGCGATCATGATCGTGGACAGCGCGTTGATTTCCGGGCTGACACCCAAACGCACGGCCGAAAAGATCTTGATCGGCAGGGTTGTTGCAGACGGACCTGCGGTAAAGGACGCGATCACGAGGTCATCAAGCGACAGGGTAAACGCCAACAGCCACCCCGAGATTACCGCGGGCGCGATGATAGGCAGCGTGACCAGTCGGAAGGCATGGAAGGGCGTGCAACCCAGATCGAGGGCGGCCTCTTCCAGTGACCGGTCGAAGCTGACAAGGCGCGAGGATACCACGACCGATACAAAGCACATCGAGAACGTGGTATGTGCCAGGATAATGGTCAGGATTCCCCGATCCAGGCCGATCCCGATGAACAGCAGCAGCAGCGACAGGCCGGTGATAACCTCGGGCATGACCAGCGGGGCATAGATCATGCCGGAAAACAGCGTGCGCCCGGCAAATCGCCCTGCCCGGACCAGCACCAGCGCCGCCATCGTTCCCAGAACCGTCGCGATGGTCGACGAGACCACGGCAACCTGCACGGTGACCCAGGCGGCATCGAGGAATGATTCATTTCCCAGCAGTTCGCCGTACCACTTGGTGCTGAACCCGGCCCATACCGTGACCAGCTTGGATTCATTGAAGCTGTAGGTGATCAGGATGATCATCGGCAGGTAGAGAAAGGCGAAGCCCAGTGTCAGCGCGGTGGCGTTGAACCATGTAAAGCGGCGCATGGTCTATCCCTCCCGCTCGCGCTGTTTCTGTTCGTTGCGCTGGAACAGGATGATCGGCACGATCAGGATCAGAAGCAGCACCACCGCCACGGCACTGGCCACGGGCCAGTCGCGGTTGTTGAAGAACTCCTCCCACAGGATCTTGCCGATCATCAGCGTGCCGGATCCGCCCAAGAGCGATGGAATGACGAATTCGCCGATGGTGGGGATGAACACCAAGAAACATCCCGCGATGATGCCCTGTTTCGACAGCGGGATCGTGATCAGCCAGAAGGCCGTCAGGCGCGAGCACCCCAGGTCTTCGGCAGCCTCAAGCAGCGCGCCATCCATCTTTTCAAGCGTGGCATAGATCGGCAGGATCATGAACGGCAGGTAGGTGTAGACAATGCCGATATAGACCGCGACATTCGTGTTCAGGATGGTAAGCGGCTGATCTATCAGCCCGATCCAAAGCAGGAACTGGTTCAACAGCCCCTCGGATGAAAGTATTCCCATCCACGAATAGACCCGGATCAGAAAGCTGGTCCAGAACGGCAAGATCACCAGCAGCATCAGGGTGGGCCGCCAGTGGTCGGGGGCCATGGCCATGCCATAGGCGATGGGGTAGCCCACCAAGAGAGTGAACAATGTCGCCAATCCCGCGATCTGGACCGAGGAAATATAGGCGCGCCAATACAGGTCATCGGTGGTCAGAAAGACGAAATTATCGAAATCCAGCCCTGCAAAGAACGTCTTTATGCCCTCCCACCCGGCGGAAAGGTCGAGCTGAGGCAGATAGGGCGGTCGCGCCAGGGCCACGTCGCTGAGGCTGATTTTCAAGACGATCAGGAAAGGCACCAGGAACAGCGCCAAAAGCCACAGGTAGGGGATGCCGATCAAAAGCCAGCGCCGCATGGGTCAGCCCTCCAAGAGAACGGGGGCGGTGTCCGTCCAGCTTAGCCAGACCCGATCTTCCCATGTCAGGCTGCGGCGTGACAGGCGACGGGTGTTGGCGATCTGCGCCTTCATCATCGTGCCATCGGCCAGTTGCACATGATAGGTGGACAGGTTGCCCAGATAGGCAATGTCGATGATCTGGCCTTGCACCCGGTTGGGGGCGTCAGCGGGCTCTTCCGCAGAGATCACGACCTTTTCCGGGCGCATGGCCAGAAAGCATTTCTGCCCCGGCGCAAAGGATTTTTCGGTTTTCACATGCAGCTTTGGCTGCCCCTCGGCCCAGGTGATGTCATAGCCATCGTCCCCGGGGTTGGCCGCGCCTTCGATGATGTTCACGTCACCGATGAAATCGGCCACGTAGACCGAGCTGGGCTGTTCGTAGATGACGGCGGGCGTGGCCACCTGCATGATGCGACCCTCGTCCATCACGGCGACGCGGCTTGCCACGGTCATCGCTTCTTCCTGGTCATGCGTGACGATAACGAAGGTCGTGCCGGTTTTTTCCTGGATATCCATCAGCTCGAACTGCGTTTCTTCGCGCAGCTTGGCATCCAGCGCCCCCAGCGGTTCATCCAGCAACAAGAGCTTGGGCGCCTTGGCGAGGCTGCGCGCCAGCGCCACGCGCTGCCGCTGACCGCCCGAAATCTGGTGCGGTTTGCGTTTCGCAAACCTGTCCAGCCGGGTCAGGCGCAGCATTTCCGATACGCGCACCTCGATCTGGTCTTTTGCCGTGCCTTCCCGTTTCAGTCCAAAAGCGATGTTTTCCCACACCGACAGGTGCGGAAACAGCGCGTATGACTGGAACATCATGTTGACCGGGCGCTTGTTCGGCGGAATGCCCGCCATGTCCTGCCCACCGATCAGGATCTGCCCTTCGCTGGGCGTTTCGAACCCTGCCAGCATACGCATCATTGTCGTCTTGCCGCAGCCCGACGGGCCCAGCAGGGCAAAGAATTCACGCGCGTAGATATCCTGGCTGAGATTGTCGATGGCGGTAAATTCGCCGAACCGCTTGGTCACACCCGTGAACTGGATCAGCGGTTTTTCTTCGGGGTCATCCCACGGGGAAAAGACTGTTGGTGCCATGCCGCTACCTGTCACGAAAAAAGGGGCCCGCGCAGGCTGTCCTGCGCGGGCTGGAATGGCACAGGCTCAGGTGCCGGACTTGATCTTGGTCCACAGACGCGTGACCACCCGCTGCACCCGGACGGGGTAGGGCGTGGTGGTAAAGGTGTTGTCCATCGCCGCGGGGGTGGGGTAGATCGCAGGATCGCCGATCACGTCCTCTGCGAGGAATTCCTGAGATGCCTCGTTGCCATTGGCGTAATAGACATAGTTCGACGCGGTGGCCATGTTCTGCGCATCCATGATGAAGTTCAGGAAAACATGCGCGCCCTCGGGGTTCGGCGCATCGACCGGGATGGCCATCTGGTCAAACCACATCTGGGCACCTTCGTCGGGCGCGTAGTAACTGATTTCGACGCCGTTATCGGCCTCGGCCGCGCGGTCGCGGGCTTGCAGCACGTCACCCGACCAGCCCACGGCCAGGCAGATTTCGCCATTGGCCAGCGCGTTGATGTATTCGCTGCTGTGGAATTTCTGGATATGGGGACGGATTGGCATCAGCACCTCTTCGGCGCGGGCGATCACGTCTGGGTCATGGCTGTCGGGGTCTTCACCCATGTAGTTCAGCGCAGCCGGAATCATCTCGGCCGGGGCGTCGAGCATGTGGATGCCGCATTCCGCCAGCTTTTCCGCGTTCTCGGGCTTGAAGATCAAGTCCCAGCTGGTGACCGGCGCATCCTCGCCCAGAATCTCGCGCACCTTGGGCTCGTTCACGCCCAGGCCGGTGGTGCCCCACATGTAGTTGATCGAGTATTCATTGCCGGGGTCGTATTTCGAGGTCCGGTCTGCGATCACATCCCACATGTTTTCAAGGTTCGGCAGTTTCGACTTGTCCAGCTTCTGGAACGCGCCGGCCGAAATCTGCCGTTGCAGGAAGGTGCCCGTAGGCACGACCACGTCATAGCCCGACCCACCGGCCAGCATCTTGGTTTCCAGCACCTCGTTGCTGTCGAATACGTCGTAAACCAGGTCAATCCCGGTTTCCTGTTCGAATTTTTCCAGCAGCGATTCGTCTATATAGTCGGACCAGTTGTAAACGCGCACCTCTTCGGCGGTTGCGGCAACGGCGGTCAGCGCGCAGGCGGCGGTCATGGTAGCCAGGCGTTTCATCATGTGTTTTCTCCCATCGGTCACGGGTCTGTCGCCCGTTGACCTGAATTTGATCATATCTTGTCGCACCGGACAATGTAGAAACTTTTCCACGACGCCGCTAAACTCGCAAGGGAGCGTGCAAAACAGCCGGGGGTTTTCCCGAAAAGATGAATGATATGGCCCAGAAAACAGGCGAGCAGCCCGGCGGTGGCGCGCGTATGCCCGCACACCAGTTGATCTATGGAGAACTGCGCGAGTTGATCCTTTTCGGTGAAATCGCGCCGGGCGAGGCCGTGACGATCCAGGGGCTGTGTACCCGTCTGGATGCCGGGATGACGCCCGTGCGCGAGGCGATCCGCCGCCTGATTTCCGAAGGCGCGCTGGAATTCCAGGGAAATCGCCGCGTTTGCGTGCCGTATCTGACGCCCGCCCGGGTGGCCGAGATCATCTTTGCCCGTCAATGGCTGGAAGCGCGTCTGGCACTGCGCGCGGCCGAACGGGCCACGGCCGATGACCTGCAAGACCTGGCCCGGATCGACAGCGCGCTGGACCGCGCCATCGAAAGGGGCGAGTTGCACGCCTATTTGCGGCAGAATTACCTGTTCCACCAAAAGATCTACCAGATCGCCGATGCCCCCATCCTGTCGGAGATGGCCGAAAGGTTGTGGCTGCGGTTCGGTCCCTCGTTGCGGGTGATGATCGGCCGTGTCGGCACCCAGAACCAGCCGGATAAACACCGCGCGCTGATGGATTGTATCCGCACCGGCGACGCCGAAGGCGCGGCACGCGCCATGCGCGAGGACATGTTGCAAGGCATGGAGCAGATCCGCGCCATGCTGGAGCGAGGCCCCGTTACCTGATTCGATTGACAGTGGTGAATTTGATCATATTCTGACCTGAACGTATGAACAAAGCTCCTTCCCGTCAGTTCGAGGCCGCAATGACACAGATTACCAATCACATGCCCACCGCCGAATTGCAGGCGCTGGACGCTGCCCACCACATGCACCCGTTCACCACCCAGGATGAGCTGGCCGGGCGCGGCGCGCGCGTCATCACTCGGGCCGAAGGGGTTTGGATTCACGACAGCGAGGGTAACAAGATCCTCGATGCCATGGCCGGGCTGTGGTGTGTGAACGTGGGCTACGGTCGTGACCGGATGGCCGATGTGGCGGCGCGCCAGATGCGCGAGCTGCCATACTACAATACTTTCTTCATGACGACGCATGTGCCCGCTATCGCGCTGGCTCAGAAACTTGCCGAACTGGCGCCGGGCGATTTGAACCACGTCTTCTTCGCCGGGTCCGGGTCCGAGGCGAATGACACCAACATTCGCATGGTCCGCACCTACTGGGCAGAGCTGGGGCAACCCGAGCGGTCGGTCATCATCAGCCGCAAGAACGCCTATCACGGGTCGTCGATGGGCAGCGGCAGCCTGGGTGGCATGGCGCCGATGCATGCGCAAGGTGGCCTGCCCATTCCCGGTATCCACCATATCGACCAGCCCAACTGGTGGGCCGAAGGCGGCAGCACCTCGCCCGAGGAATTCGGTCTGGAACGCGCGCGGCAACTTGAGAAAGCGATCCAGCAGATCGGCCCCGACAAGGTCGCGGCTTTCATTGCTGAACCTGTTCAGGGTGCCGGGGGGGTTATTGTTCCGCCAGACAGCTATTGGCCGGAAATTCGTCGGATCTGCGATGAATACGGTATCCTTCTTATCGCAGATGAGGTGATCTGCGGTTTCGGGCGGACCGGCAACTGGTTCGGTTCGCAAACCGTGGGCTGGCAACCCGATATCATGACCATCGCCAAGGGGCTTTCGTCGGGCTACCAGCCTATTGGCGGTTCGATCGTGTCTGACGCAGTCGCCGAGGTGATCGGCAAATGCGAGTTCAACCACGGCTACACCTATTCGGCGCATCCGGTCGCTGCAGCCGTGGCGCTGGAAAACCTGACCATCATGGAAGAGGAAAACATCGTCGAGCACGTGCGCGATGTGATCGGTCCCCACCTGGGCGCCAAGTGGGAGGCCCTGACCGAGCACCCGATGGTGGGCGAAGCCAAGATCGTGGGCATGATGGGGTCAATCGCGTTGACCCCGCATAAGGACAGCCGCGCGAGATTTGCTGCCGATCCGGGCACTGTCGGCTACATCACGCGGGAACGGTGCTTTGCCAACAACCTGGTGATGCGCCACGTTGGCGACCGCATGATCATAAGCCCGCCCTTGGTGATGCAGCCCGACGAGGCCGACATGCTGATCGAGCGCGCATGGAAATCGCTGGACGAGGCAATGGCCCAGGTAAAAGAACAAGGGTTGTGGGTGGCCGCAAGCTGACACTTGCCCCTTTGAAAAAGGCGTGTTTGCGTTAAATGCTGCGCCGCCGCCTGGCCAGTTATGGTGCAGCCCCTTGTTTCGGGGCTGCTTCAACCCGCCCTTATTCCTTGACGAAAAGCTGCCGGGGGCGATTGCAGAAAGTTTCGGCCGGCCCATCCTCGGTGATCAGGATCGATTCGGTGATCTCGATCCCCCAATTCTTCATCCACAGCCCCGGCATGAAATGGAATGTCATGCCCGGCTCCAGCACGGTTTCGTCCTCGGAACGCAGGGAAATCGTGCGCTCCCCCCAATCCGGCGGATAGCTCAGGCCAATGGGATAGCCGCAGCGCGCACCCCGTTCGATTCCTGCCTTGGTAAGTGCGGCGCCCAATGCCTCGGCGATGTCGCAGGCGCGGTTGCCGGCGCGCGCGGCGTCCAGCCCGGCTTCCAATCCTTCGATCAGCGCCTCTTCGGCGTGGCGCGCCGCGTCGGGCGGCGTTCCCAGCCAGACGGTGCGACAGAAGGGCGTGTGATACCGGCGGTAAACACCTGCCAGTTCGAAAAAGGTGCACTGTTCGTGCTGCATCTGGTCGCCATTCCAGGTGATATGCGGCGCGCTGGCATCCGCACCCGAGGGGCACATGGGCACGATGGCCGGGTAATCGCCCCAGTCGTCGCCCACCCCGGTCAGCGCATCATTATAGATGGCGGCAACCAGTTCGTTCTTACGCAGGCCCGGGCGGGCGCGAGCAATGGCGCCGTCAATCATGATCTCGGCGATACGCGCGGCACGGCGCATGAACCCGATCTCTTCATCCGATTTTATCGCACGCTGCCAGTTCACCAGCCCCGTGGCATCGACCAGGGTGGCGCGCGGCAGCGTTGCCTCAAGCGTCATATGCGCCTTGGCTGAATAGTAATAATTTTCCATCTCGACGCCGATTCGCGCCTGCTCGCCACCAAGTTCGGCAAGCAATTGGCCCAAGTGCTGCATGGCGTGGCGTTCGGTCGATTGCACGTAGTTATCGGGATAGGGGCGGATGCAGTCATCGCTCATCCACACGGTGCGGCGCGCGCCGTTGCCATCCATCCCGCGGCCCCACCAGATCGGGTCACCCTCGGGCAGAAGGATGACGCCCTGGTGCACGTAGAACGACCATCCGTCATAGGCGGTCAGCCACGCCATGTTGGACGGGTCGGTGACGAAAAGGATATCGACCCCCGCTTTTTCCATTGCCTTGCGGGTTTTCGCGATGCGCCGGGCATATTCCGACCGGCTGAACGGGATATCCTTGTCCGTCATGACGTCCTCTTACTGGTGATGGTAACAGGTGCGGTTGTGCCAAAAGCGATGTTCGGATTCTGGATGGAAAACGACCATGCACAGACGCTTTGCACCACTTTGGGGGGCATTTCCAAGTGTTGTGACGATGAAATGGGCAAATGCCACATAAATGGCCAATAAAATTGCAAGCACTGTTGCAACAAACGAAAAGTGGCGCTTAAATTGGGGAAAGAAAACAAGCGGCATAAGCCGTGCTCAAAAAAACGGGGAGCCACTTTGGCTGACACAAATCGTGAAGATGCGTTCGTGGTCTTTGACCGCGTGCAAAAGAGCTATGACGGCGAAACGCTCGTCGTCAAAGATCTGAACCTTTCCATGCCACGCGGCGAGTTCCTGACAATGTTGGGGCCGTCGGGCTCGGGCAAGACGACCTGTCTGATGATGTTGGCCGGTTTCGAAACCGCCACCCACGGTGAGATCCTGCTGGGTGGCCGCCCGATCAACAACATCCCGCCGCACAAGCGCGGCATCGGCATGGTGTTCCAGAATTACGCGCTGTTTCCGCATATGACCGTGGCGGAAAACCTGTCTTTCCCGCTCGAAGTGCGCGGCATCGGCAAGTCCGAGCGCGAGGAAAAGATCAAGGGCGCGCTGGAACGGGTGCAGATGGGGGATTTCGGCGGCCGCCGCCCTGCACAGCTTTCGGGTGGCCAGCAGCAGCGCGTTGCATTGGCCCGTGCGCTGGTGTTCGAACCCGAACTGGTGCTGATGGACGAACCGCTGGGCGCGCTGGACAAACAGCTGCGTGAGACGCTGCAATTCGAGATTACGCACCTGGCGCACGAGCTGGGTATCACCACAGTCTACGTGACCCATGATCAGACCGAGGCGCTGACGATGTCAGACCGTGTCGCGGTATTCGATGATGGTATGATCCAGCAGCTTGCCTCGCCCGACAAGCTTTACGAAGAGCCGCAAAACAGCTTTGTCGCGCAGTTCATCGGTGAGAATAACACGCTCGAGGGCGTGGTAACCGAGATCAGGGGCGACCTGTGCGAAATTCGCCTGGATAACGGCGAGATCATCGACGCCAAGCCGGTGAACGTCTCGAAGGTCGGAGAGCGCACGCGCATGTCGATCCGCCCCGAACGGGTCGAAATGAACAAGGAGCGCCTCCAGGAAGGGGCGCACACGCTCAAGGCCGAGGTGCTGGAGTTCATCTACATGGGTGACATTTTCCGCACGCGGCTGCGGGTTGCGGGCAATGATGATTTCATAATCAAGACCCGTAACGCCCCCGATCAGTTGCGCCTGAAGCCGGGCGAAAAGATCGAAATCGGCTGGCTACCTTCTGATTGCCGCGCGCTTGATGCGTGAAGCCGTATTAGTCGCGCGCGGCATGACCGTCGCGCGTGGCCTTGGGATCGCAAGCGAGGCCGGCGCCGCGACCCACAAAGCAAATGTCCGGACCAAAAACAGGGAGCTCTTCAATGAAGCTTAAAACCACGTTACTTGCCACTTCGGTGCTGACCATGTTCGGTGGTGTCGCATCCGCACAGATGGCCAATGACATGACGATCGTATCCTGGGGCGGGGCTTATCAGAACAGCCAGCTCAAGGCATATGTAGAGCCCTACCAGGAGATGAACCCCGATGTTTCCGTGGTCTGGGATGAAAGCTCGGCCGAGGCCGTGGCCAAGCTGCGCGCCCAGGACGAAGCGGGCAACCTGACCTGGGATCTGGTCGATGTGACCGCCGCCGACGCCATGCGCCTGTGCGACGAAGGCCTTGCAATGGAAGTCGACCATGACGAAATCCTCGCCCCGGCACCCGATGGGACACCGGCCAGCGAAGATTTTGGCGACATGATCGTCAGCGACTGCTTCATTCCGCAGATCGCCTATTCCTACACGTTCGGCTATCGCAACGACGTGGCCGAGTGGAACGGCAACGAACCCACCGAGATCTGCGACGTGTTTGACCTGGAAACCTTCCCGGGCAAGCGTAGCCTTGAGCGCCGTCCGCACAACAACATGGAATGGGCCCTGATCTGCGACGGCGTGCCGCGCGATGAGGTCTATGACACGCTCGAAACGTCGGAAGGCCAGGATCGCGCTCTTGCCAAGCTGGACGAGATCAAGGACCAGACCATCTGGTGGACGGCAGGTGCAGATACGCCCCAGCTTCTTGCCGATGGCGAGATCGTATTTGGTTCGACCTACAACGGCCGCCTGTTCAGCTTGATCGTCGAACAGGACCAGCCCGTGAGCATGATGTGGGACAGCCAGTCCTACGACCTGGACGGCTGGATCATACCCGCTGGCCTCGAAGAAGATCGCCTCGCACGGGTGTTGGATTTCCTCTACTTTGCGACTGACACGCAGCGTCTGGCCGATCAGGCGAAATACATCTCGTACGGCCCGGCCCGCAAATCGTCGGCCCCGCTTGTCAGCGATCATGCCGAACTGGGAATCGCAATGGGGCCGCATATGCCGACCAACCCGGAAAACGCGGTCAACTCCTTCGTGCAGAACTACGAATGGTGGGCTGACTACCGCGACGATCTTGACTCGAAGTTCCAGGCTTGGCTGGCGCGCTGAGTTTTTGAGTTGAAAGACCAGAGGGGCCCCTTATCGGGGGCCTCTCCGCACCGGCCCCGTCAAGAGGGCGACAGAAAACAGGGAATATGATGTCAGATCAGAGCCTGACCAGCAGCGCCGCTGCGCCGACACCGTCCAACGGCCCGATGCTTGCCGCTGACGGAACGCCGCTCAAGAAATCGCTCAACCGGGCCCTGCGACGCCAAAAGACGCGCGCGCTGATGCTGATTGCGCCGCTCTTGATCTTTATTCTCGTGACCTTCATCGCGCCGATCGCGGACATGCTGTTCCGTTCGGTCGAAAACCAGATCGTCTCGGAAACCCTGCCGCGCACTGTTGTTGCCATTAATGAGTGGGAGCCCGAGGAAACGCCCTTGCCGCCCAACGATGCGTTCGAGGCGATTTACCGCGACATCTTCGTCGCCGCCGAAGAAAAGACCCATACCCGGCTTGGCTCACGCCTGAATTATGAAACCACCGGGATTTCTTCACTATTTCGCAAGTCCGGCCGGGCCGTGGACGATGTGGGTGAGCGGTATGTCGATGCCATTTCCGACGCGCTGCCCGACTGGAAAGGTGCCGGCCCTTGGGCGGTTCTGGGTGACGCTGCTCATCCGGCCTTGCCCGGCTACAACGATGCCTGGAAAGATTTTGCACGTGTGAGCACCGCCAGCGGCGATGATCCCGCAACGGAAAAGCCTTGGGAATTGCTTTTCGTGGCGCTTGCCGAAGAGCTGCGCGCCGGTGCGCTGAACGAATATGATGGCCCGCTTGGCACCGAGCTGGCGCAACTTTCCACCGCGCTCGAACCCGTTGCACCTGTAGATTACCGGGCCGCGATGGTCGAAGTCGACGAAGATTGGGAAGATCCTGATATATGGGCCACCATCAAGACCTATGCCCCGCCGTTTACGCCGGGTTATTTCCTGAATGCCGCCGACATGAAGTACTCGGCCGACGGGATCGAGGTTAAGCAGGAATCGGAACGTCTCTATGGGATGTTGTTCCAGCGCACGCTTTTGATGTCGCTCACGATTACCCTCGCGACCATCTTGCTGGGCTACCCGGTGGCCTTTCTCATGGCCAATCTGCCGATGCGGATATCGAACCTGTTGATGATCTTTGTCCTGTTGCCCTTCTGGACATCGCTTCTTGTGCGCACGTCAGCCTGGAAGGTGTTGTTGCAGCAAGAGGGTGTAATCAACGACCTTCTGGTCTGGATCGGATTGATCGCCGATGACGGGAGATTGGTGATGATCAACAACGCCACCGGCACGATCATCGCTATGACGCACATCTTGCTGCCGTTCATGATCTTGCCGCTTTATTCGGTGATGCAGACGATTCCGCCATCATATGTCCGTGCGGCCAAATCTCTTGGCGCAACGAACTGGACAGCCTTCTGGCGGGTCTATTTCCCGCAATCCGTGCCGGGAATCGGGGCCGGGTCGATCCTCGTGTTCATCGTTGCCATCGGCTATTACATCACACCCGAACTGGTGGGGGGCACCACTGGCGTGTTCATCTCGAACCGGATCGCCTATCACATTTCCACCTCGCTCAACTGGGGTCTGGCCGCTGCGCTGGGTTCGATCTTGCTGGTGGTCGTGCTGATACTTTATTGGACCTACGATCGTATCGTGGGCATCGACAACGTGAAGCTGGGGTAACGAACATGGCTGCTCTTCCTCCTTACACGACCCTGGGTCAACGGATCTGGCACTACACTTTTCGGACGATCGTGGGCCTTGTCCTGTTCTTCCTGATTGCGCCGATCCTCGTGATCATTCCACTCAGCTTCAACGCCGAGAATTTCTTTACCTATACGCCGGGTATGCTGGCGCTGGACTCCGAGGCGTATTCGCTGAAGCACTACCGGGATTTCTTTAATAATTCCGACTGGCAACAGGCGATGCGCAACTCGCTCATGATCGCCCCGGCGGCGACGCTGATTTCGGTCGGCCTTGGAACGCTGGCGGCAATCGGGCTGTCACAATCGCATGTGCCATTTCGGCGTGCGATCATGGCAATCCTGATTTCGCCGATGATCGTTCCGCTGATCATTTCCGCCGCGGGGATGTATTTCTTTTATTCGCGGGTCGGTTTGCAAGGCACCTATCTTGGCGTTGTTCTGGGCCACGCGGCGCTGGGTATTCCTTTCGTCATCATCACTGTCACCGCCACGCTCGTGGGATTTGATCGTTCGCTTACCCGCGCGGCGGCCAACATGGGGGCCAACCCGGTGACCACCTTCTTTCGGGTGCAGATGCCCCTGATCTTGCCCGGCGTCATTTCGGGGGGGCTGTTTGCTTTCATCACCTCGTTCGATGAGGTGGTCGTGGTTCTTTTCGTCGGGTCGGCAGGACAAAAAACCCTTCCCTGGCAAATGTTTATCGGTCTGCGCGAGCAGATATCGCCGACCATCCTTGCTGTTGCGACCATCCTTGTGGCCTTGTCGATCATGTTGTTGACGACGGTCGAATTGTTGCGGCGCCGTTCAGAGCGGTTGCGCGGTATAAGTCCAGGCTGATGCGCATCGAGGGAACCACGGCCATTGTCACGGGGGGCGCGCAGGGCATCGGCGCGGCCTTGGTGCGCGCGCTCAAGGATGCGGGTGCGGCCAAGGTGATCAGCGCCGATCTGCACCCCCATGACACGGATGGCGCGGATGAATGCCTGACATGCGACGTGTCGCGCCAGGACCAGATCGAAGCGATGATCGACCACGTCGAAGCCACCCACGGGCCGGTGGGTTTGATGTGTTCGAACGCCGGTATCCTTACGGGCAAGGACAGCACGTTCGACAACATCGCCTTTGCCGATGCGCAGGTGTGGGACCAGGCATGGGCCGTCAACGTCATGGCCCATGTGCACGCAGCCAGGTATCTGATTCCAAAGATGAAATCGCGGGGCGGAGGGTATTTTCTGCACACCGCTTCGGCCGCTGGTTTGCTGAACCAGGTGGGAAGTGCGGTTTATGGCGTGACGAAACACGCCGCCGTCGGTTTTGCCGAGGCTCTGGCCTTTGGCCATCGGGATGATGGCATTGGGGTCAGTGTCCTGTGTCCGCAAGGGGTCGATACCGAGATGGTGCGCGATGCCAAGAACAACCCGGCCGTTCTGGATGGTGTTCTGCCCCCCGCGCAGGTGGCGCAGGAATGTATAGAGGCGATTGAAAACAAACGATTTCTCGTATTGCCGCACAAGGAGGTTGCACAATACATGCAGGTGAAGGCAAATGACTATGACCGCTGGATCGGCGGCATGGCGCGCCTTCAACGCGTGATGAAAACCCAAGGCGAGTGACAATGAGCGAGAGCGAAAGCTACCAGTCGCGCATGAAAAAGGTGCAGGCGGCGCACCGCGAAAAGCAGCAGGAATTGCGCGACCCAGACAAGGGTCTGGTTCTGGTAAATACCGGAAATGGAAAGGGAAAATCATCATCTGCCTTTGGCGTGGCGATCCGGGCTCTGGGCTGGAAACAGCGTGTTGGCGTGGTGCAGTTCGTCAAGGGCACCTGGATCACCGGCGAGCGGCAATTCTTTGAGCGATTGGGCGGTGTCGACTGGTACATGATGGGGGAAGGGTTCACCTGGGACACGCAAGACCGCGGACGTGACCGCCGCGCCGCCGAGGCAGCCCTGGCCAAAGCCGCCGAGATGCTGGCAAGCGGCGACTATGATCTTGTTATCATGGATGAAATCAATATCTCGCTGCGCTATGAGCAGATCACACCGCAGGCCGTGATCGACGCGTTGGAGGCCCGTGACGCGCGCACGGGCGCCATCCTGACGGGGCGGGATGCGCCGGTCGAGATTTGCGATTATGCCGATCTCGTGTCAGTGATCGATGAGGTGAAACACCCCTATGCTGCGGGCATCAAGGCGCAACGCGGCGTCGATTTCTGACGCTCGCGTATATTTATACCTCTTGAAAATATCCAGAACGCGCGCGGTTTCACCAGGAAACCGCGCGGCGTTCTAGGCGCTCAATCCGGGATGTCACCGGCACGGGCAACCACGGCGAACCGATCGGCGAGCGCGGCCAGGGCAGCGCGGTGAATTTCGGCGGCGCTCAGCTCGGTTCCGGCCGTCGGATCGGGCAGGGCACGGGTCGCGGCGGCATCCATCACCACAGTGGGCATCGCGCCGTGATCGACCGCAGAGCGTGCGGTGGCCGACAGGCACATATGTGTCTGGAATCCGGCCAGTATGGGCTGCCGGTCGGGATGGGCGGCCAAGGCTTTTGCCAGCGTGGTGCCGGCATAGGAATTGGGCAAACCCTTGTCGATGATCGTTTCGCCCGGTTCGGGTGCCACGCTGTCATGGATCGCGCCACGCGGGGCGTCAGGGTCGAACGCGCCGCCCGCTTTGCCCTTGTGACGGATATGGATGACGGGCGTGCCCGCCTTGCGGGCGCGGGCCAGCAACCCGGCGGCGACCCGTTCGGCGTCTTCGACTCCGTCAAGCCGCAGGGGGCCGTCGAAATATTCGTTCTGGATGTCGATCAGCACCAGTACGCCCTGTGACAGGGGTGTGGGTTTCAGATCGGCACCGGAAAGTTGCAGCAGCGTTTTGGCCATTCGTTTCTTCCTTTTCTGATTGACCGGATGATGCAGCAAACTGGGCAGTCTTCAAGCGCCCTTGCGCGGTTTCGTGCTATGTTGCCCGCACTTGCAGGAAGAGGGAGCATGAAAGCGATGGAGTTCTGGTTCTCGGTTGGCAGTACATACAGCTACCTGTCCGTGATGCGATTATCGGAACTGGCCGAGGCGCGGGGGGGTTCGGTGGATTGGCGCCCCTTCAACGTGCGCGAGATCATGGTCGAGATGGACAATGTGCCCTTCGCCACGAAGCCCGCCAAAGCTGCCTATATGTGGCGCGATATCGAGCGCCGCGCCGCGGCCCACGGCTTGCCGGTCAAGGTTCCGGCGACCTATCCGCTGCCGCAATTCGAAGAGGTGAACCGCATTGCCACGCTGGCCCGGCAAGAGGGCTGGTGCGTGCCTTTCGTGCGCGAAAGTTACCGTTCATGGTTCCAGGACCGCGTTCCCGCCGGAACGCCCGAGTCGCTGGCGGCCATCCTGCCCGGCCTGGGGCAGGATGTTGCACGGGTGCAGGCGCGGGCCGATGAGCCGGCGATACATGCTGCGCTTGGGGCTGCAACGGATGAGGCCCGGGCACGCGGTATATTTGGCGCGCCGAGTTTCGTGGCGGCCGGGACCGAAATGTTCTGGGGCGATGACCGCCTTGAAGAGGCATTGGAGTGGCACACGACGCGTGGCGGAGCGCACGACGCGGCAGGACGGGGTTAACCCCGCCTTACGATACACTTGCGCGGTATACCTTTTGAACGCAAACGCCCCCGCAATTGCTTGCGAGGGCGGGCCAGGTCACGCCGCAAACCGGCTTAGCTGCGCACCAGTTTCTCGTACTCTTCGGCGATTTCGCGGGTCAGGGTGCCGACCTCGAAATTGTAGTCGCCGATTTGCCCGACCGGGGTGACCTCGGCCGCGGTGCCGGTCAGCCAGCACTGTTCGAACCCTTCCAGCTCTTCGGGCATGATGTGGCGCTCGACCACCTCGATGCCCTTTCGGGTCAGCATCTCGATCACTGTCTGGCGGGTGATGCCATTCAGGAACGCGTCGGGCGTGGGGGTATGCACCTTGCCATCCTTGACGAAGAAGATGTTGGCGCCCGTCGCCTCGGCCACGTAGCCGCGGTAATCCATCATCATCGCGTCCGAGCAGCCCTTGGCCTCGGCCGTGTGCTTCGACATCGTGGCGATCATGTAGAGGCCAGCCGCCTTGGCCTGGCTGGGCGCGGTGGCCGGGTCGGGGCGGCGCCACTTGGCGATATCCAGCTTGGCGCCCTTCATCTTGGCGTCGCCATAGTAATTGCCCCATGACCAGACGGCCACGGCCATGCGCACCGGGTTGCGGGCAGACGCGACGCCCATGTCTTCGCCCGCGCCGCGCCAGGCGAAGGCGCGCACATAGGCGTCTGTCAGTCCGTTAGCCTTGAGCGTCGCGTCTTTCGCGGCTTCGATTTCATCCACGCTATAGGGAATCTCAAAGTCGATCAGGCGGCCCGATTGCAGCAGGCGTTCGGAGTGTTCGCGGCTTTTGAAAATCTTGCCGCCGTAGCAGCGTTCGCCCTCGAATACGGAGCTGGCATAATGCAGCGCGTGGGTAAGCACATGTACGTTCGCCTTGCGCCAGTCCACCAACTGGCCGTCCAGCCAGATCTTGCCATCCCGATCGTCATAGCCTGCCATTTGCGCTCTCCTCGGCTTGATCTTTGCACATGTTGCGCCCAATACGTCCGATACGGTCATAAAGTTACGCAAAAACTGCGATTCGCTACCAAATGCGTCTTGGAAAGTCAACAAGGCTGACATAAACTGCACAGAAGACAGGCATAAGGCGAAAGCCAAAGGGGGGCATATGTCGGACCCGTCCACCGGAGAAAACCTGCTTTTCCTGACTGATGAGCAGTTGCGACAGGGGATCGAGGCGATGTTCTTTGCCTATCGCGGGTTCACCGCCGATCCTGACCGTATCCTGGCCGACATGGCCTATGGTCGGGCGCATCACCGCGCGATCCATTTCATCAACCGCGCACCGGGCACCACGGTAACCAACCTGTTGGCCATTCTGGGTGTTACAAAGCAATCGCTGAACCGTGTGTTGCGCACCCTGATCGAGGATGGTCTGGTCGAAAGCAGGGTGGGCCGCACCGACAAGCGCGAGCGCCACCTTTACCTGACCGATGCCGGAAAGGCGCTGGAGCAGCGTTTGTCGGATGCGCAACGGGCGCGGATGCGTGCGGCCTATCGCGTGGCCGGGCCGCAGGCGGTGGCCGGGTTTCGCCAAGTGCTGGAAGCGATGATGGACCCCGATATGCGCCGCCGGTACCAGGCACTGAAGGAGAGTGGCGCATGAACGACATAGAGGCCCATCTGCTGATCGTCGATGATGACGAACGGATCCGCAGCCTGCTGGCGAAGTTCCTGGTCAAGCACGGGTTTTTCGTGTCCGCGGCGCGTGACGCGGCCCATGCAAGGCGCCTGCTGGCGGGGCTCGATTTCGACATGATCGTGATGGACGTGATGATGCCGGGCGAGGATGGCGTCAGCCTGACCCGCGCGATCCGCGAAACCTCGGCCACGCCCATTCTGCTGCTGACCGCCAAGGGCGAAACCACAGACCGCATCGCCGGGCTGGAAGCGGGCGCTGACGATTACCTGGCCAAACCGTTCGAGCCGCGCGAATTGCTGCTGCGCATCAACGCGATCCTGCGCCGCGTGCCCGAGCCGGAAACGGATGCAACCATTCCCAAGGTGCTGCACCTGGGCGCTGTCCGTTATGATATCGAGCGGGGCGAGCTGTGGCGCGGCCACGAGCCGGTGCGCCTGACCGCCACCGAAAGCCAGCTGATGCGGATTTTCGCCGCGCAGCCCGGTGCGCCGATCAGCCGGGCCAAGCTGGTCGAGGACCTGGGCCGGGGTGGGGCCGCGGGTGGTGGCCATGCGCAGGAACGCGCGGTCGATGTGCAGATAACACGGCTGCGCCGCAAGCTGGAGCAAGACCCGAAACAGCCGCGCTATTTGCAGACGGTGCGCGGGGCGGGTTACATGCTGGCGCCGGATTGATCCTTGTCGCGACGGGGTTGCATGTCACGGTCGAGCGCTTTTGGCGGGAATTTACTTGGCAAGACGACTATAGGGGGGAGTATGGGAACCGCGCTTTATTGGCATGACGATTGCCTGGGCCACGTGACGCCGCCGGGCCACCCGGAACAGGTGGCGCGGCTGGAGCATGTGCGCGCCGCGCTGGCGGGGATGGGCGGGCTGGACCGGCGCGAGGCGCCGCTGGCCCAGGACGCGACGATCCTGCGTGGCCATCCGCAAAGCTACCTTGACAAGATCGTGGCGTCCGAGCCCGCCGCAGGCACGGTGCAACTGGATGACGACACGCATATGTCGCCCGGTTCGGTGGCGGCAGCGCGGCGCGCGCTGGGCGGGGCCGTGGCGGCGGTGGATGCCGTGATGGCGGGCGAGGTGACGAATGCCTTTGTCGCCACGCGCCCGCCCGGCCATCATGCCGAGCGCGAGACGCATATGGGCTTTTGCCTGTTCGGCAACGTCGCGCTGGCCGCGAAACACGCGATGGAGGTGCACGGGCTGACGCGCGTGGCGATCGTCGATTTCGACGTGCATCATGGCAACGGAACGCAGGATCTGCTGTGGGACGAGGGGCGGGCGCTGTTTTTCTCGTCGCACCAGAGCCCGCTTTGGCCGGGCACCGGCGCGCCCGATGAAAAGGGGGCGCATGACCAGGTCGTGAACCTGCCCCTGGCGCCGATGACGGGCGGGGCCGAGATGCGCGCGGTTTACGAGGAACAGGTGTTCCCGCGCATCGACACCTACAGGCCCGAGCTGCTGATGATCTCGGCCGGGTTCGACGCCCATCGCGCCGACCCGCTGGCCAACCTGAACTGGGAGGTCGCGGATTACGTGTGGCTGACCGAAAAGCTGTGCGATCTGGCCGCGAAACATTGCGGGGCGCGTGTGGTGTCGGCGCTGGAAGGCGGCTATGACCTGGAGGCGCTGGCGGAAAGCGCGGCCGCGCATGTCAAGGTATTGAAGGAGAAGGGCGCATGACCGAAAAACCCTTGGAAGAGATGAGTTTCGAAGAGGCGATGCGCGCCTTGGAAGAGGTGGTGGGCCAGTTGGAGCGCGGCGACGTGCCGCTGGAACAGTCGATCACCCTGTACGAACGCGGGGCCGAGTTGAAGAAGCGCTGCGAAGCCAAGCTGAAAGAGGCCGAGGAAAAGGTGGCCGCCATCACCCTTGACGGTGAGGGCAACCCCACCGGCACCACGCCCGTCGAAGGGATGTAAAGGGTGCTGGACCGGGTGCGCAGCGACGTGGCCGCGCAGGTGCAGGCGCATCTCGACGTGGCGATTGGCCAGTATGATGGCACCGTGGCCGAGGCGATGGGGTATGCCAGCCGGGGCGGCAAGCGCCTGCGCGCGCTGTTCGTGATGGAGGGCGCGCGCCTGCACGGGATCGCGCCCGATCATGCGGTCTGGCCCGCCACCGCGATCGAGGCGCTGCATGCCTACAGCCTGGTGCATGACGATTTGCCCTGCATGGACGATGACGACGAGCGCCGGGGCATGCCCACAGTGCATCGCCGGTGGGACGAGGCAACCGCCGTTCTGGCGGGGGATGCGTTGCAGACGCTGGCCTTTGAACTGGTCGCCGACCCGCGCGGCCACCCGGATGGCGCGGTGCGCGCCGACCTGGGGTTGAGCCTGGCGCGCGCTGCCGGTGCGGGCGGCATGGTGCGGGGCCAAGCGCTGGACATCGCCGCCGAAACCGCGCCCACCCCGCTGACGCTTGAGCAGATCACCGACCTGCAGGCCGGCAAGACCGGCGCCCTGATAACTTGGTCGGCCTGCGCCGGGCCGTTGATGGCGCGCGCCGACCAGAAGCCGTTGAAAACCTATGGCGATTGCATCGGGCTGGCCTTTCAGATCGCCGATGACGTGCTGGACGTGACGGGCGATCCCGAAAAGACCGGCAAGGCGGTGGGCAAGGATGCCGCCGCCGGCAAGGCCACCTTTGTTTCGCTGCTGGGGCTGGACGCGGCCAAACGCCGTGCGGCCGACCTGGTGACGGAAGCTTGCGATGCGCTAGCTGTTTACGCAGACGCGGCAGACAGCTTGCGGCATGCCGCGCGCTTCGTTATTGCCCGCGACAGCTGAGCCAACCCCCCGGGAGGGGAGCCGAGATGACAGACACGCCCGCCACACCGCTTCTCGATACGATCGGCGCGCCAGCCGACCTCAAACGCTTGTCGGATCGGCAATTGCGCCAGGTGGCCGATGAGTTGCGGGCCGAAACCATCGCCGCCGTCAGCGAAACCGGCGGTCATCTGGGCGCCGGGCTGGGCGTTGTCGAGTTGACCGTGGCGCTGCACGCGATTTTCGACACGCCACGCGACAAGCTGATCTGGGACGTTTCGCACCAATCGTACCCGCACAAGATCATCACCGGGCGGCGCGACCGCATTCGCACCATCCGGCAAAAGGGCGGGTTGAGCGGGTTCACCAAACGCTCGGAATCGCCCTATGATCCGTTCGGCGCGGCACATTCCAGCACCTCGATCAGCGCGGCGCTGGGCTTTGCCGTGGCGCGTGACCTGGGCGGCAGCATCGAGACGGGCCTGGGCGATGCGATCGCGGTGATCGGCGACGGCTCGATGAGCGCGGGCATGGCGTTCGAGGCGATGAACAACGCGGGCCACCTGAACAAGCGTTTGTTCGTCATCCTGAACGACAATGAAATGAGCATCGCGCCGCCCGTTGGGGCGCTGTCGTCTTACCTGAGCCGGCTTTACGCCGGGGAGCCGTTCCAGGAATTCAAATCCGCCGCCAAGGGCGCGGTCAGCCTGTTGCCCGAACCGTTCCGCGAAGGAGCCAAGCGGGCCAAGGACATGCTCAAGGGTATTGCCGTGGGCGGCACCCTGTTCGAGGCGTTGGGGTTTTCCTATGTCGGGCCGATCGACGGGCATGATTTCGACCAGTTGTTGCCGGTTTTGCGCACGGTCAAGGCGCGGGCGACCGGGCCGATGCTGATCCATGTTCTGACGAAAAAGGGCAAGGGATACGCCCCGGCCGAAAACGCCAGGGATGGTGGCCACGCGACCGCCAAGTTCGACCTGGCCACCGGCAAGCAGAAAAAGGCGCCCAGCAACGCGCCCAGCTATACCAGCGTGTTCGGCCGCACGTTGACGGCGCTTGCGGCCGAAGACCCGCGGATTTGCGCAGTGACGGCGGCCATGCCCGGTGGCACGGGGCTGGACCTGATGGCCGAGCGCTACCCCAGCCGCGTCTTCGACGTTGGCATTGCCGAGCAGCATGGCGTCACCTTTTCCGCCGCGCTGGCGGCGGGAGGGATGCGCCCGTTCTGCGCGATGTATTCGACGTTCCTGCAACGCGGGTATGACCAGGTGGTGCATGACGTGGCGATCCAGCGCCTGCCGGTGCGGTTCGCGATCGACCGTGCGGGGCTGGTGGGGGCCGATGGCGCCACCCATGCCGGGTCGTTCGATATTGCCTACCTGTCGAACCTGCCCGGTTTCGTCGTGATGGCCGCCGCCGACGAGGCCGAGCTGACGCATATGATTGCCACCGCTGCGGCCCATGACGAAGGGCCCATTGCCTTTCGCTATCCGCGTGGCGAAGGGTCGGGCGTGACGATGCCCGAACGCGGTGAACCCCTGGAAATCGGGCGCGGCCGCATGATCTGCGAGGGGTCGCGCGTGGCGATCCTGTCTTTCGGCACGCGGCTGGGCGAGGTGATGAAAGCCTGCGAGGCCCTTGGCGCGCGCGGCGTGTCGCCGACGGTGGCCGATGCCCGCTTTGCCAAGCCGTTGGACCGGGAACTTATCATGCGGTTGGCCCGCGATCACGAGGCGCTGATTACCATCGAAGAGGGCGCCGTGGGCGGGTTTGGTAGCCACGTGGCGCAATTGCTGGGCGACGAGGGCGTTTTCGACACCGGGTTGAAATTCCGCTCGATGGTGCTGCCCGATACCTTCATCGACCATGCCAGCCCCGCTGACATGTATGCCTCGGCGGGTCTGAGCGCCGAGGATATCGAGGCAAAGGTTCTGCAGGTTCTGGGCGTCGAGGTGATGGGGAAGCGGGCGTAATTCCAGGCGCCGCGCCTACCAGATCGCCCCCCAAACCTGGAACAGCGTCACCCCAAGCGCCCCCAGGAAGGCATAGCCCAGCACCACGAACAACCCGTCGCGCGTGACGAGACCGATGGACAGCAGAGATATGGCCGTGGCGCCGATGCTGGTCACCATCGGTAGCGGTTCGAGCAGCGGCCAGGGCAGGGCAGTGGCCATGATCGTCAGCACCACCAGCCATTTCAACGGTCTGTGCGTCAGGAAGGGCAGGCGGCGGCGGGTGCGGCGATCGACCCAGCCAAGCGGCTTGTGCAGAAAGTCGATGGCGCGTTCCACCCTGTCGCGGTCCAAAGAACGATCCAGCAGCATTGCCGGAAGCCAAAGGTGGTCGCGCCCCAAGAGGTATTGGCTGGTGGTCGTGACGATGATCAACATGCCCATCGTCGGCGCGCCGGGAATGGCTGACAGGGGCGAAACCAGAATAAGCCCGATCAGCAGGACCAGCCCGGAAAAGGACCGGTCTCCGACATGGCCGATGATCTGGCGGAGCGAAATATGCTCGTCGCCCTCGTCGGGGCGCAGCGCCTCGAGCAAGGCGCGCAGGCTGTCGGGGCCGGGGGCGGTCATCACGCGCGGTCCGACGCCAGGATGGCGGCCAGCCCCTCGCGGTAGGTGGGGTGGTGCAGGGTGATGCCCAGCTTGGTCTTGATGCGGTCGTTTCGCATGCGCTTGGATTCGGAATAAAAGCTGCGTGCCATGGGTGAAAGGTTCGCGGTATCGAAATCGACCGCCGGAGGCAGCGGCAGGTCCAGCAATTCGGCGGCGTGGGCGATCACGTCTTGCGACGGGGCGGGTTCGTCATCGCAGACATTGTAGATTGCGCCGGGGTCGGGCGCCGCCATGGACGCGGCCAGAACTTGCGCGATGTCGTCGACATGGATGCGCGAAAAGACCTGGCCGGGCTTGATGATGCGCCGGGCATTGCCCGCGCGCAGCCTGTCAAAGGCGCTGCGACCGGGACCGTAGATACCGGGCAGGCGAAAGACATGCAGCGGCAGGCCGGGGATGTCGGCCCAGCCGCGTTCGGCGGCAACCCGCGCCTTGCCCCGCGCGGTGCCGGGGGCCAGCGGCGTGGTTTCATCCACCCAGCCGCCCTGGTGATCGCCGTAGACCCCGGTAGTGGAAAGGTAGCCAGCCCAGTGCAGACGTGGCGCGGCTTGCGCGATGTCCTGCCTGAACTCGGCCAGGACAGGGTCTTTCCCCTCGGCGGGCGCGACCGAGGACATGATGTGAGTCGCACCCGCGATGATGGCGGCAATGTCGTCTTGTCCCCATAACAATGGCCGCACCCCCTGATCTTGTAGATCTTTGACTTTATTGGGGTTTCTCGTGGTTCCATAGATAGTCCAGCCCCGCGTCAGCAACAGCGGCGCCAGGGTTTGGGCCACGTATCCGTGGCCGAAAGAAAGCAGGGTTTTTTCCATGCGTGATAAATGGGTTAGAGGGCGGGCCGGGGCAAGTGTTACAAAAAACTCTTTGAGAAAGTGTTTTTGTAACTTATAACATGTGAAGCGACAGGAGGAGCCACGCATGTACAGCCAGGGCCTGATCGGTGCTGACGGACGCACCGCGGAAACACCGGAGTTTCTGGAAGCCTTCCAGCGGCGCGTCGACGCCGAGGAAAAGATCGAACCGAACGATCCGATGCCCGAGGGATATCGCCGCACGCTGGTGCGCCAGATTGGCCAGCACGCCCACTCGGAAATCGTGGGTATGCTGCCCGAGGGCAACTGGATCACCCGCGCGCCCAGCCTGCGCCGCAAGGCCGCGCTGCTGGCCAAGGTGCAGGACGAGGGTGGGCATGGGCTTTACCTGTATTCGGCCGCCGAAACCCTGGGTGTCAGCCGCGAGCAGATGACCGAGGAACTGCACTCGGGCAAGGCCAAGTATTCAAGCATCTTCAACTATCCCACGCTGACATGGGCCGATATCGGCATCATCGGCTGGCTGGTCGATGGTGCGGCGATCATGAACCAGATTCCGCTGTGCCGCTGCTCGTTCGGGCCCTATGCGCGCGCGATGATCCGCGTTTGCAAGGAAGAGAGCTTTCACCAGCGCCAAGGTTACGAGATCGTCATGACGCTGGCGCAGGGCACGCCCGAGCAAAAGGCTATGGCGCAGGACGCGCTGAACCGTTGGTGGTGGCCTTCGATCATGATGTTCGGCCCGCATGACGCCGACAGCCAGCACAGTGACCAGTCGATGGCGTGGAAGATCAAGCGTTTCACCAATGACGAACTGCGCCAGAAATTCATTGATGCCACCGTGCCGCAGGCGGAATACCTTGATCTGAAAATCCCCGATCCCGACCTGAAGTGGAACGAGGAAAAGGGTGGTTTCGATCATGGCACGATCGACTGGGACGAGTTCTGGCGCGTCGTGAAGGGGCACGGGCCAATGGCGCGTGACCGGGTCAAGGACCGCAAAGTGGCCTGGGACAACGGTGCCTGGGTGCGCGAGGCCGCGCTGGCACATGCCGAAAAGCGCCGCACGCGCAAGATGGCGGCAGAGTAACGCGGGCCGGCCGGGACGACGCTTGATGCCTTTGGCAACATCGCCCCGCCTACCGTCCCGCATTTTCGGGGTGCGCTCTCGACCCCCGGAACTTGTTCAGAAAGATGAAGGATCAGGGCCATGACAACGACACCTCTTTGGGAAGTGTTCATCCGCCCGCGCAACGGGTTGAGCCACAAGCACGTGGGCAGCATACATGCCGCCGACGAGGTTATGGCGGTGCAAGCCGCGCGCGATGTCTATACGCGGCGGGGCGAGGGGACTTCGATCTGGGTGGTGCGTTCGGCCGATATCGTGGCCAGCGACCCGGACCAGGCCGGTGAGAATTTCGAGCCGACCGCCGACAAGATTTATCGCCACCCGACATTCTACGAAATCCCCGAAGACGTGGGGCATATGTGATGTCGATCCACGAGGCACTTCTGGAACTGGCCGACGACCACCTGGTGCTAGGGCACCGGATCGGCGAATGGTGCGGCCACGCGCCGATGCTGGAAGAGGACCTTGCCATGCCGAACATGGCGCTGGACCTGATCGGATCGGCCCGCACGCTTTATGACCATGCCGGCAAGCTGGAAGGTAAGGGCCAGTCCGAGGACGACCTGGCCTATCTTCGCGGCGAACGGGAGTATCGCAACTGCCTGCTGGTGGAACGCCCGAACGAGGATTTCGCCCATACCATGCTGCGCAGCCTGTATTTCGCGGCCTTCATGCGCCCGTTCTGGCTGAAGACA
Organism: Lutimaribacter degradans; assembly: GCF_023703375.1. Lineage (GTDB taxonomy): Bacteria > Pseudomonadota > Alphaproteobacteria > Rhodobacterales > Rhodobacteraceae > Lutimaribacter > Lutimaribacter degradans. Next base: position 116,103 of record NZ_JAMQGO010000007.1, on the reverse strand, counting down.
CTGGAAACAAGCGGCGATGAAACCGTGCGCGGCGTGGCCGGCAAGGCGGAAAAGGAAATGGCCTATCACATTCGGCACGCCGGTGAGTGGGTGATCCGCCTTGGTGACGGCACCGAGGAAAGCGCCGCACGGATGCGCGACGCAGTGGCGGCGCTGCATATATATACTGACGAGCTGTTCGAAAGCTCACCCGCCGCACACGAGGCCGAGGCCGCCGGCATGCTGCCGGTGCGCGCCGAGATGCGCGACGCCTGGGACGAGGTGATCGGCCAGGTTTTCGCCGAGGCGATGCTGGAAGCGCCCGATGTGCCCTACCCGCAGACCGGCGGGCGCAAGGGGCTGCATGGCGAGGGGCTGGGCCATCTGCTGGCCGAGATGCAATCGCTACATCGTGCCCATCCGGGGGCCACGTGGTGAGCGACGCTGCCCGCGCCTGGGATGCCGCGGCGGCGGTGCCCGACCCCGAGGTGCCTTGCGTCAACGTGGCCGAGCTGGGCATCCTGCGGGATGTACGGCTGGAGGATGGCGTGGCGGTGGCAAGGGTCACGCCCACGTATTCCGGCTGTCCGGCGACGCTGGCCATTGAACTGGCGATCGAGGCGGCGCTGCGCGATGCCGGGTTCGATGCGCGGATCGAGCGGGTGCTGACCCCGCCCTGGACGACCGACTGGATCACCGATACGGGGCGCGAAAAGTTGCGCGCCTACGGCATTGCCCCGCCGGAAGAAAGCGGCGGAAAGGCCACGCTTTTCGGTGCGGCGCAGGTGACCTGCCCGCGTTGTGGCAGCCGCGAGACCGAGCGGCTTTCGGAATTCGGCTCGACCGCGTGCAAGGCGCAGTACCGTTGCCTGAGCTGCCTTGAGCCATTCGACTATTTCAAATGCATCTGAGGGGGACGATGATGTTCCATGACCTGACAATTCGCGATGTGCGGCACGAGACGCCCGACGCGGTGTCCATCACCTTCGAAACTCCCGAGGGCGGTTTCGACTGGAAGCCGGGCCAATACCTGACGTTGCGCGCCGATGTCAGGGGCGAAGATGCGCGGCGGTCCTATTCCATCGCGTCGCTGCCGGGCCAGCCGCTTTGCGTGGGGGTAAAGAAGGTCGAGGGTGGTTTGTTTTCGCCCTTCTGCCAGGATCTGAAGCCCGGTGACAGCATCGCCGTTATGCCGCCGGAAGGGCGTTTCGTGACCCATGGCGAGAATAACCTAGTGCTGATCGCTGCCGGGTCTGGCATCACGCCGATGGTGTCTATCGCCGGGGAAGCGCTGGCGCGCGGGGCGCGGGTCACGCTGGTTTATGGCAACCGCAATTTCGAGTCGATCATGTTCCGCGACCAGCTTGATGCACTGAAAGACAGGTATGTCGACCGTTTCACGCTGATCCATGTTCTCAGCCGCGAGCCGCAGGATGTCGATCTGCTGAATGGGCGGATAACGGGTGAAAAGATCGCGGCACTTGGCCGTGCGGGCGCAATCGACCTGGACGGAGCCGACGGTGTTTTCCTGTGCGGGCCGGGCGACATGATCGACGATGTGACCGCCACGCTTGAAGGGCAGGGCGTGCCGCGTGAGCGTATCCATTTTGAACGGTTCTACCAGGATGGCGAGGCGCCGCGCGCGCCGCGGTCGGCCCAGGCGCAGGCCGCAGCCGAGGCGGGCGCCAGCGTCGAGGTGATCCTGGATGGCACACGCCGCCAATTCACGGTGAGCGCCGAGGATGACACTGTTCTGGATGCCGCCGCGCGGGTCGGGCTGGAGTTGCCGTATTCCTGCAAGGGGGGCATGTGCTGCACCTGCCGTTGCAAGGTGACGGATGGCAGCGCCGAGATGGCGGTGAACTATTCGCTTGAGCCGTGGGAGTTGGAGGCCGGGTTCACGCTGGCCTGCCAGACGCGCCCGACAAGTGACAAGCTGGTGCTGGATTTCGACGCGGCCTGACGTGCCATGCCTTCGACCTTTCAAGCGGGCTATGGCGGGCAGGGGTGAACCCGCTTCGTGTAGCCTTGCTACCCCAGCGCAACGCGGCCTTGGGCACCGAGTTCCCACACCTTGCCTGCCTCGAATACGGCGGCGGTGATGGGGCGGCCGTAGCCCGCGCCGCTGTCAAGGTTCACGCGGTTGCCGTGATGCTCGGCGCTTTGCACCGGCGTGTGCCCGTGCACGATCAGGGCGCCGTGGTCGCGCGGGTCATCGTGAAACTCTTGCCTGATCCACAGCAGGTCGGTTTCGGTCTGTGCATCCAGTGGCACGCCGGGGCGGATGCCGGCATGGGCAAAGAACAGGCCGCCGGCCCTGTGCGACAATTGCAGATGCCGCAGGAAGCGCTGATGCGCGTCGGGAACGGTTTCTCGCAGCTCGTCTGCAAGGTCGAACATGCGCCGGCCCGTGATTTCGGTCACGCCGTAAGAGGCCGCGGTTTCGCGCCCACCGATGCGTTCGTGCATCCAGTCGAACCCCACCAACAGATACGGGTCATGCACGGGCGGCGTGTTCAGGTACCATTCCATCAGCCGGTCGTGGTTGCCTTTGAGACAGGTCCAGTTCCGCCCCTCGGCCAGCCCCGAGGAGAGCAGGTCCAGAACACCGCGGCTGTCTGGTCCGCGGTCGATGTAGTCGCCCAGAAAGACGACCGGCGCCTCGGGGCCGCCATCCGCCTCGATCAGGGCAAGGGTGTCTTCCAGCATGCTGCGCTGGCCGTGAATATCGCCGATGGCGTAGATGGGTCGCGTCATGCCCCTTGGGGTAGCGCAACCGCGACGCAGGAGAAAGCGGCAATTGCGCCGAACGCCAAGGCCGGCGTCGTGGTGGTTGGGTTCGGGGCGTGCCGTGCACAAGAAAGGGCGCCACCCTGCGGGGTGACGCCCTGCCATGCATGCCCGAGGTACCGCGATCAGACCACGTCGAATTCCAGCGGCTTGATCTGGCGGAACAGCCCGGTTTCCTGCAACGCGTCAAGAACGGATGCGGAGGGTTCGCCATCGAGATAGAGCAACGCAATCGCTTCCCCGCCGGCGGCTGCCCGGCCCAGCGTGAAGTTTGCGATGTTCACGCCGTTCTCGCCCATGGTGCGGCCAAGCGCGCCGATAATGCCGGGCACGTCCTCGTTGGTGGTATAGAGCATGTGCGCCCCCACCTCGGCGTCGATGTTGATGCCCTTGATCTGGATAAAGCGTGGTTTGCCGTCGGAAAAAACGGTGCCCGCAACCGAGCGTTCGCGCTTTTCGGTGACGACGGTCACCTTGATGTACCCCTCAAACGCGCCGGACTTGTCCTGGTTTGTCGTGCTGATCTTGATACCACGCTCCTTGGCCACCACGGGTGCGCTGACCATGTTCACGTCGGGATTGACGCGTTTCATGATGCCTGCCACCACCGAGCAGTTCAGCGCCTCAAGATTCATGCTGGCCACGACGCCATCATAAAGGATGTTGATGGCCTTGATCGGCTCGTCCGTCATCTGGCCGATGAAGGCGCCCAGATGGCTGGCCAACTGCACCCAGGGGCCCATCACCTTGGCCTCTTCGGCGGTCATCGACGGCATGTTGAGAGCGTTTTCCACCGCACCATCCAACAGGTAGTTCGACATCTGCTCGGCCACTTGCAGGGCCACGTTTTCCTGCGCTTCCGTCGTGGCGGCGCCCAAATGCGGGGTGCAGACCACGTTGGGCAGGTTGAACAACGGGTTCTCGGTCGCCGGTTCCTCGGCGAACACGTCGAAACCCGCGCCGGCCACGTGGCCGGATTTCAGCAACTCGGCCAGGGCCTGTTCGTCGACAAGACCGCCACGGGCGCAGTTGATGATGCGCACGCCCTTCTTGGTCTTGGCCAGGTTCTCTGCCGAAAGGATGTTGCGGGTGTCATCGGTCAGCGGCACGTGCAGCGTGATGAAATCGGCACGCTTGAGCAGGTCTTCAAGCTCGACCTTTTCAACGCCCATCTTCTCGGCCTTTTCCTCGCCCAGGTAGGGGTCGTAGGCCACGACCTTCATTTTCAGGCCGCGCGCACGGTCACAGACGATGCCGCCGATATTGCCCGCGCCGATCACGCCCAGTGTCTTGCCGGTCAGTTCGACCCCCATGAAGCGCGACTTTTCCCATTTGCCCGCATGGGTCGAGGCGCTGGCCTCGGGGATCTGGCGCGCCACGGCGAACATCATCGCAATCGCGTGTTCGGCGGTGGTGATCATGTTGCCGAAGGGCGTGTTCATCACGATCACGCCCTTTTTCGAGGCCGCTTCCTTGTCGACGTTGTCGGTGCCGATACCGGCGCGGCCGATCACCTTGAGCCGGTCTGCCTTCTCCAGAAGGGTCGGTGTCACCTTGGTGGCCGAACGGATGGCAAGACCATCGTAATCGCCGATGATCTCGGCCAGTTTTTCCTTGTCCTTGCCCAGTTCGGGCATGAAATCCACGTCGATGCCACGATCACGAAAGATCTGAACGGCGGTTTCTGACAGTTTGTCGGATACGAGAACTCTGGGAGCCATGTGTCTGGTCCTTTGAATCTGTTAAGGGGAACGCTTGTCAGTGCTGCACGCCTTGCGGCGATGACCGGCCCTGATGAGCAGTATTCTTATTGCGCGTCGATTTCAGCGTGGAACGCCCAGTCGAGCCACGGGAGCATCGCGGCCACGTCGGTCGTTTCCACCGTTCCGCCGCACCAGATGCGCAGGCCCGCCGGTGCATCGCGATAGGCGCCCACGTCCAGCGCAACACCTTCGGACTCAAGCCGCTTGGCCACGGACTTGGCAAAGGCGGGTCCATCCTTGATGCGGTCATCGGTGAATTTCAGGCAGACGCTGGTGTTCGAGCGCGTGGCCGGGTCGTTGGCCAGGTTGTCGATCCAGTCGCGCGAATCGCAGAAATCCCAGATCGCCTGCGCATTGGCATCGGCGCGGCCCATCAGGCCCTTGAGCCCACCAACCGACCGCGCCCAATCAAGCGCGACAAGATAATCCTCGACCGCGAGCATGCTGGGCGTGTTGATCGTTTCACCGCGGAAAATACCGTCGATCAGCTTGCCGCCCTTGGTCAGGCGAAAGATCTTGGGCAGGGGCCAGGGGGGTGTATAGCTTTCCAGCCGTTCAACCGCGCGGGGCGACAGGATCAGCATGCCATGCGCCGCCTCGCCGCCCAGCACCTTTTGCCAACTGAAGGTGGTGACATCCAGCTTGTCCCAGGGCAGATCCTGGGCGAAGGCGGCGCTGGTCGCGTCGCAGATCGTCAGGCCCGCGCGATCTGCCGGGATGACGTCGCCCGATGGCACGCGCACGCCGCTGGTGGTGCCGTTCCAGGTGAATACCACGTCGGTGTCGTAATCGATCGCGCCCATGTCGACGATATCGCCGTAGTCGGCTGTCAGAACCTCGGCATCCAGTTTCAACTGCTTGACGGCATCCGTCACCCAGCCCGCGCCAAAGCTTTCCCAGGCGACCATGGTGGCCTTGCGTTCGCCCAAAAGCGACCACATCGCCATTTCGACCGCGCCGGTATCGGATGCGGGCACGATGCCGATCTTGTAGTCGGCCGGAATGCCCAGCAACTCTCGCGTGCCTTCGATCGCCGATTTCAGCTTGTCCTTGCCCACGGCGGCGCGGTGCGACCGGCCCAAGGCGGCGTCTGAAAGTTTGCCGAGTTCAAATGTGGGGATCTTGGCGCAGGGGCCAGAAGAAAAACGCGGATTTGCCGGCCGCGTTGCCGGTTTGGTCATAGCCATGATGTGCTACCCTTCCAGATAAGCGCCCCTCGTTGGGGAGGGGTGTCCCACGGACTGAAATACGGAGGGTGCCTTCTCATGGCAAGCGCAGAAATGACGCAGGCCCGGCGTTTCATGGGCGAAATGCGACAATCTGCGTTCCTATAGGAAACCGCGCGGTCGGGCTGGCGAAGCCTATCGGCTTGGCGCTATAGAGCCTGCGAAACGCAGAATGGAAAGGCCCGCCCGATGTTCACCTGCACCCTGATCGCCAAGCCCGGCACATTGGACCCTGCATTGGTCGAAAGCCTTCGCAACGCCTGGGGCGGGGGTGACGCGCTGTGGTTGTCGCCGGACGAGGCGGCCGAATTCTCGTTGGCCAACATGCCTGAAAATCGCTGGGCGGTTTGGCAGGATGTACAGAATCTGGCCACCGACCTGGTGATTCAGCCCAGCCAGGGGCGGCGCAAGAAAATGCTGCTGGCCGATATGGACAGCACCATGATCGAGCAGGAATGCATCGACGAGCTCGCCGACGAGGCCGGGGTGGGTGCGCATGTCAAGGATATCACGGCGCGCGCCATGAATGGCGAGCTGGATTTCGAAGGCGCGTTGACCGAGCGGGTCGCCCTGCTGCGCGGCCTGGATGCCGCCGTGATCGATCACGTGTTGAACACCCGCATCACCTATATGCCCGGCGGCGCCACGCTGTTGGCGACGATGAAGGCCAACGGTGCCCATGCGGCATTGGTGTCGGGCGGGTTCACGGCCTTTACCGCGCAGGTGGCTGCGCATCTGGGGTTCGATGAAAACCGTGCCAACACCCTGCTGATCGAGGATGGCCGCCTGACCGGCGAGGTGGTCCGCCCGATACTGGGGCGCGAGGCCAAGGTCGAGGCACTGGAGCAGATCAGCGCCCGGCTGGGGTTGGCCCCGCATGATGTGATCGCCGTGGGCGACGGGGCGAACGACCTTGGTATGCTGCACTTGGCCGGCGCGGGCGTGGCGCTGCACGCCAAGCCTTCGGTCGCGGCGCAATGCGACATGCGTGTGAACCACGCCGATCTGACGGCGCTATTGTTCCTGCAAGGTTACGCGCGGGCCGATTTCGTTGGCTGATCAGGCCAACGCCGCGGTTGGCTGCATCCGCCCCGTTTCCAACCCGTCCCAGTTGCGGATGGGCGCGTTCACGTAGCTCCGCGCGGCCGGGTGGGCCGGGTCAAGCAGCCCCAGCCGGATCAGGATCGCCCCGATGGCACATTCTGCCGCGCGGGTGCCGCCATCGGTGATCTTGAGTGCAACGCCCAGCTTTTTCTCTGGGATGATGGCGATGAAGAACGCCTCGGCCCCGGTTTTCAGCGCCACGCGCCCGTCGCAGGCACGCATGAGTTCGGTACAGGCGCGGCCCTCGCCGGCGACAAGTTCGGGATGGGCGATCATTGCATCGCGCAGGGCGGCGGCTGCGCTGGCCTGCGTGCTTGTGCCTTCGCGCGCGGCGGCGAAGCGGGCCATGGCGCGCGCCATGCCGTGCAGCGTGGTGGCGAAATTCGGCGCCGAACATCCGTCGACGCCGAAACCCGGCGTGGGTTCGCCGGTGATTTCTTCATGCGCCTCTTTGACGGCCTTTTGAACCGGGTGATCGGGGTCGACGTAATCGGGCCCCGCGCCCAGATGATCGGCCAGCGTGAGAAAGCCGGCGTGTTTGCCCGAGCAGTTGTTGTGAATCCGGCAAGGGCTTTCGCCCGCCCGGATCAGCGCGTCGCGCAGGGCGATATCGCGCGGCTCCTGAGGGCCGCAGCGAAAGTCATCATCGGTCTTGCCAAGATCATCCAGCCAGGCACGTACCGCGTCTACGTGAATCGCTGCGGCATTGTGCGACGCACAGGCTAGCGCCAATTGGCGTGACCCCAGCCCACGCGCCGCCGCAGCCCCGCTGGTGACCAGCGGCAGCGCCTGGATCATTTTCGACGACGAGCGCGGCAGAACCACCGCTTCCGGATTGCCCCATGCCTGCACGATCTGGCCGGTGTCATCGCAGATCACCGCGTGGCCGCGATGCATGCTTTCAAGAAACGGGCCGCGCCAGAGTTCGACCATATCAACCGCGTCAGGCATCTTTGGGTTCCTTCACGTCTGTGCGAAAATTCGCCAATGGCCCTTTCGTGGGTGGCGGATTTCACGTTAATATCGCAATGTCGAGCGCGATTGGTGCCGTAATAGCAAAGCGAAAACAAGCGGCATCGCGGAATTGAGGCTTAACGAACAGCTGGAGGCTGGTCACATGGTATCACGGTTTGCGAAGGGTCTGGCCTGCGCCGCATTGGTGTTGGCAGGGTCTGGCGCATGGGCGCAGGAAACGAGCGACAACCAGGTTGCCGCCAAAACCGATTGGAGCGTGTTCGAAGACACCGAACCCAAGGAATGCTGGGCCGTCTCTTCGCCCAAGGAAACGGTGAACACCCGTGATGGGCGCGTCGTTTCGGTGCGCCGGGGCGAGATTCTTTTGATGGCTTATTATCGCCCCTCTGCCGATGTGTCCGGACAGATCGGTTTCACCGGCGGCTATCCGTTTGCCAGCGGGTCCACGGTGAACCTGAATGTCGACGGCACCGAGTTCGAGCTGTTCACCGAGGGAGAGTGGGCCTGGCCCGCCTCGACCGCGGATGACAGCAAGATCATCACCGCGATGAAGCGGGGCGCAAGCGCGATTCTGACTGCGCGGTCCAGCCGGGGCACCACGACGAAAGACACCTTCTCGTTGCTGGGTTTTACCGCCGCGCTGGAAGAGGCCGAAAGCCGCTGCCAGTAACGGATCTGTTCTGAATCATTCGCCAGCGCCCGACCCAGTTCGGGCGCTTTTTGCGTGTCGGGAATGCCGCGCCCGCGCCTCCAGCATCGATGCTGATCGCCGGACCGGGTGCATCATCTGAAAAGCGCGCGAAATCTCTGCAAGATTTCCGGCGTGCCAGATGCCGATGCGCGGCCGATGCCAGTGGGCCTTGGCACTTGTCGGTTCGGAACGTCAGGGGCTGTCTGAAATGCCACAACCCCCGGATTGTGCGCTCGTTTTTCTGGACGCACCCGCAGCCATTCTGTAACGTGACATCAAACAGGGGCGCAAAAGACCCCACACTTTGAGGCAGTCACAAATGTTTCCCGAGCGGTTTTCGAACCTACCGGCCTACGCGTTTCCGCGCCTGCGCGCGTTGCTTGACCCGCATCCTGCGGGCGGGGCGGTGCGTCACATGACGATTGGTGAACCGAAACACGCTTTCCCTGCCTGGATCGCCGACATCCTGGCGCGTGAAATTGCAGGATTCGGCCAATACCCCCCGAATGACGGCACACCCGAACTTCGCGCCGCGATCAGTGATTGGCTACATCGTCGCTATGGTGTGCGGCCTGACCCGGAAACTCAGGTCATGGCGCTGAATGGCACGCGTGAGGGGCTTTATAACGCCTGCATGGCGCTGGTGCCCGAGGAAAAGGCAGGCCAAAAGCCGGCCATCCTGATGCCCAACCCGTTTTACCAAGTCTACATGATCGGTGCGATTTCGGTGCAGGCCGACCCGGTATTCGTGCCAGCCACGCGCGAGGGCGGTTTCCTGCCCGATTACACGAGTTTGCCGCCTGACCTGCTGAACCGAGTGGCGGCGGCTTACATCTGTTCGCCCGCCAATCCGCAGGGGGCCGTGGCCAGTCGTGCTTATTGGGCCGAACTGATCGGCTTGGCCGAAAAATACGATTTCCAGGTGTTCGCCGACGAATGTTACAGCGAAATCTACCGTGGTGATCCGCCCGTGGGCGCGTTGGAAGTGGCCGCCGAGCTGGGCGCGCATCCCGACCGCGTGGTGGTATTCCACTCGCTGTCGAAACGCTCGAACCTGCCGGGGCTGCGTTCAGGTTTCGTGGCGGGGGGTGCGGAAAGCATCGCGCGGGTAAAGCAGCTGCGCGCCTATTCCGGCGCCCCCTTGCCGCTGCCGCTGCAGCGCGTGGCCGAAGCGGTCTGGGCCGATGAGGCGCATGTGCATGAAAACCGCGCGCTTTACCGCGAGAAATACGTGGCTGCCGACGAGATTTTCGGGGGTATGAACAGTTACCAGGGCCCCGAGGCCGGGTTTTTCCTTTGGCTGCCGGTCGAGGACGGCGAAACAGCCGCCCTGAAATCCTGGACCGAGACGGGCGTGCGCGTTCTGCCTGGCGCTTATCTCAGCCGGGACACGGAACAGGGCAACCCGGGCAAGGGCTATATTCGTGTGGCGATGGTGGCCCCGATGGACGAGCTGCGCGACGGGCTGATTGCCCTGCGCGATTGTATTTACGGCTAAGAACAAGAACCGCAAAGGACGAGGCGAGGCATGGCATACCAGACACGGGGGCGAGACCCGCTTTTTGACAGCAACATGGCCGAGGCGATTGAAAAGCGTGGCAAGGAACTCTTGGGGATCGCCCTGATGGTTCTGGCCGCCGCCGCTGCCGCCATGGTCATAAGCTATCACCCCGATGACCCTTCGTTCCTGTCGGCCACGGATCAACCCGTGCAAAACTGGTTGGGCCGCTTCGGCGCGTCGATCGCCGCCCCCTTGTTCATGATCGTCGGCTGGGCGGCCTGGGGGCTGCCGGTGGTTCTGGGTGCCTGGGGTTTGCGCCTGGTCTTGCACCGCGGGGCCGAGCGGGCGGTCGGTCGTTTGATTTTCGGGCCGATCTGGATCGCCGTTCTGTCGCTCTATGCCGCGTCGCTGACGCCCGGGGCGGCTTGGTTGCAGGCACATTCTTTTGGCCTTGGGGGTCTTTTCGGCGATACGGTGATGGGATCGGTGCTGAACATCCTGCCCGTTGATGCCGTTTTCGGGCTGAAAGCCCTTTCGCTGGCGCTTGCCGTGGTGCTTGTGCTTTTGGGCGCGTTTGTCCTGGGCTTTACCCGTCTTGAATTGCGCGCCGTTGTGCGTTTCCTGCTGGTGGGCCTTGTGGTTATCTATGCCGGGTTTATGCGCTTGATGGGGTATGGTGCCAGGGGCACCATGCATGTTGCGCAGGGGGTGCAGGCCCGCGCCGCCGAACGCCGTGCCGAACGCGCCCAGGCGCAGCAAGAGGCTTGGGCGGCCGAGGAATGGGCCGCTTCCCACACAGCGTCGGTACCTCCCGCGCCCCGGGTGCGGCGTGCCGATCCTGTCATTGACGACCACGCCCCCGAACAGGACGCATATCCCGAGGAACCGCAGCGCGGTGGCCTGTTTGCAAGGATGCCATCGCTGATCCGGCGCGACCCGATGCCCGAGCCCGAACTTGTCATGCAAGAAACTGCGTTGGATGACACCGATATCGATATGCCCGGCGATGACCGGATCAAGGCCAAGATTGCCGATGTGATAAAAAGCCGGGCCCGCGTCGGCCCCGCCGTGGCCGCAGCCGCACCGCTGACCAAGGGGCGTGGCCGTGGGCCCGACCCGCTGCTGTTGAACACCGACCGGCGCGCGCCAGACGGGTTGCCGCCCGAACCGCCGCTGACTGCCGCACACGCTGCGCCCGACCCTGAGTCACGGTCCGAACCGGCCATTGAGTCCTATTCCGAGGCGCCGCAGCCTGCACCCGCAGCCTATGAGCAGACGCCGCAACCCGATGGCTTGCCGTTGACGGACACGCCGCCGCGCAAGATGCAGATCCCCGTGCCCGAACCGCGCAAGGTGGTGCAGCACCCGCCGCGCAAGCCGGTGCAGCCCTCGGTTCGCGCCCGTGCCGAGGCCCAGCCGACGCTGCCGCTGGAAGACCGTGCCGACCAGGCCTACGACCTTCCGCCCCTGTCGCTGCTGGAAAGCCCCGAAAACGTGCAGCGCCTGCACCTCTCGGACGAGGCGCTGGAAGAAAACGCCCGGATGCTGGAGACCGTTCTGGATGATTACGGCGTCAAGGGCGAGATCGTAAGCGTGCGCCCCGGCCCGGTTGTCACGATGTACGAGCTTGAACCCGCGCCGGGCCTCAAGGCCAGCCGGGTGATCGGCTTGGCCGACGATATCGCGCGCTCGATGTCGGCGCTATCGGCCCGCGTCAGCACGGTGCCGGGCCGTAGCGTGATCGGGATCGAACTGCCCAATGACCACCGCGAGATGGTGAATTTCCGCGAGGTTCTTTCCAGCCGCGATTACGGTGATGGCACGCAAAAGCTGCCGTTGGCCTTGGGCAAGGACATTGGCGGCGACCCCGTGGTGGCCAATCTTGCCAAGATGCCCCACCTGCTGATCGCGGGCACCACGGGTTCAGGCAAATCCGTGGCGATCAACACCATGATCCTGAGCCTGCTTTACAAGCTGACACCGGATGAATGCCGCCTGATCATGATTGACCCCAAGATGCTGGAACTGTCGGTCTATGATGGCATCCCGCATCTTCTGTCGCCGGTTGTCACCGACCCCAAGAAGGCGGTCGTGGCCCTGAAATGGGTCGTGGGCGAGATGGAAGAACGGTATCGCAAGATGTCGAAGATGGGCGTGCGCAATATCGATGGCTACAACAGCCGCGTGGCCGACGCGCTGGCCAAGGGCGAGATGTTCAGTCGCACGGTTCAAACCGGGTTCGACGATGAAACCGGCGAACCCGTGTTCGAGACCGAGGAATTCGCCCCCGAGAAGATGCCCTATATCGTTGTGATCGTCGACGAGATGGCCGACCTGATGATGGTTGCCGGCAAAGAGATCGAGGCCTGCATCCAGCGGCTTGCGCAGATGGCGCGGGCCAGTGGCATTCACCTGATCATGGCCACGCAGCGCCCATCGGTCGATGTGATCACGGGCACGATCAAGGCGAACTTTCCCACCCGGATTTCGTTCCAGGTGACGTCGAAAATCGACAGCCGCACCATCCTGGGTGAACAGGGCGCTGAGCAACTGCTGGGCCAGGGTGACATGTTGTACATGGCGGGAGGGGCCAAGATCATGCGCTGCCACGCGCCCTTCGTTTCCGACGAAGAGGTGGAAGAAATCGTGAACCACCTCAAATCCTACGGACCGCCTGAATATGTGGGGGGCGTGGTGGAAGGCCCCGATGACGAAAAGGCCGACAATATCGATGCGGTGCTGGGCCTGAATACCGGCGGCAACACAACCGGCGAGGACGCCCTGTATGATCAGGCCGTGGCGATTGCGATCAAGGATCGCAAATGCTCCACCTCCTACGTTCAGCGCAAGCTGGGGATCGGGTACAACAAGGCGGCGCGCCTAGTGGAACAGATGGAAGACGAAGGTATCGTGAGCGCCGCCAACCACGTGGGCAAGCGCGAGATTCTGGTGCCCGAGCAATAATTCGCCGTGATGCGCCCCTGTCGCGCGAACGTGACAACGGGCCTGTGGCAAGAAGCGAGAACAGGGCTTATCTACATGTCATGATGTTATTGCGCTCCCTCATTGCCGCCGCGCTTCTGGCGGTCACCGCCCTGCCTGCCGCGGCAGAAAAACTGTCGCTGGCAGAAATTTCGCGCTATCTGAACGATCTTCAGACGGCACAGGGGGCGTTTACCCAGATCAACGATGACGGCACGATCGACACCGGCACCATCTATATCAAGCGGCCGGGTCGCGTGCGCTTTGAATACGCGGCGCCCAACCCGGCGCTGGTGCTTGCGGGTGCAGGCAGCGTGGCGGTATTCGACGCGCGCTCGAACACCGGGCCCGATGTTTATCCGCTGAAACAGACGCCGCTTTCGATCATTCTGGATAATAATGTCGATCTGACCCGCGCGCGCATGGTGGTGGGCCACACCAGCGACGGCACGACAACAACCGTCACCGCGCAAGACCCCGACAACCCGGAATACGGCAACATCCAGCTTGTATTCACCGCCAACCCGACCGAGCTGCGGCAGTGGAAAATAAACGATGACGCCGGCGGCACCACCACGGTTGTGCTGGGCGAAATGCGCGTGGGTGGTTCGATCAGCAACCGTAAGTTCGATATTCAAAGCGAGACACGGGACCGCACAAACCGATAGGTTTGGACTGCGCCCGTCGGTGGCGATTGGGCGCCGTGCGCCGCGCCAAGCCGAGAGAGAGCGACATGTGCATCCGCCCGTGGCTGTTCAGGCCCGTATCAATGCCACATGGTCGAGCGTCAGCCCGATATCGGCGGATACCGACAAGATCGGGATTCCATCCAGCGTAAGCGCCAATTGCCCTTGGGTTTCGCCAGGTTGCAGGTTCAGCGCAGGCTCGCTGCCATCACCGTCATAGACCACGATGATCTGATCCTCGGCCGGGTCGAAATCATGAAGATGCGCGGCGGTTTCGATCCAGTCGCCGACAAACACGGTGTCAGCCCCGTCGCCGGTATCGACGTGGTCGGCACTGCCCGCTTCGATCACATCATTGCCCCCACCACCGTTCAGGTAATCGGCGGCATCATCGCTGCGGCCGGTCAGCGTATCGTCGCCCCAGCCACCGAACAGCGTGTCAGCCCCTGCGCCGCCATCCAGCGCATCGTCGCCCAGGCCGCCATTCAGCATATCGGCACCCCCGCCCCCCAGCAGGCTGTCATTGCCATCACCGCCCGCCAGGCTGTCATCGCCGGAATTACCCCGCAGCAGGTCGTCATCGGCCGCGCCGAAAAGCGTGTCGTTGCCCATCCCGCCCGACAGGGTGTCATTCCCGGTGTCACCCTGAAGCGTGTCGTCGCCCGCGTCACCGGATAAAAGGTCATGGCCGTCTTGCCCATGCAGGTCGTCGGCGCCCGCGCCGCCCGACAGGGTATCGTTGCCCGCGTAACCGCCCAGTTCATCGACCCCGGCGCCACCGGTCAGCACATCATCGCCGGCTCCGCCGACCAGCGTTTGATCCCCAACCGTCAGGTCGTCCGGCCCCGATGCCAAAAGGTCATCGCCGGTATTCGTATCATCGCCCGTGGAGTCGGGGTTGTCGATTTCGTCCAGATCATCGTCATCCGACGGAGAAACGCCCACAATGGCCGCCCCGGCCAACATCAGGCCCAGAAGGTTTGCAATCATCAACATGTTCCACACCCCAGCACCAAGGAACCCCCGGCGCACTATGCCACCAGGGGGGCGGGCGTGGTCAATTTCATTCGCCCCGGGTGGTTAACGGGGTTCGGCGATCTGGTCGGCAATCTCGCGCGCCCATTCGCCGACGATGGGCAGAAATTCAAACTGCGACAGCCACCAGGCGGCCAATGACACCAGCATCGTCGCGCCCAGGGCAGAGCCCAGGCCAAAAGCCAGCCCACGCATGAACTGGAACATGATCAGCCTGGCGGGGCGGTTGTGCAGCTGCACGAAACGGTGGCTATTGAGTTTCGCGACCTCGGCGCTCAGCCGGGCCATCGCCTGTTTCAGGTCGGCGGGGTCGTCACTCATCACTGGTCCTTTCCTCGCGTCCGGGCAGCCATAGTTGCGGCTGCTCGGAATAGGCGATGTAAAGCGGGTGCCTGGGGTGGCCAGCCCGGGTCAGGCCCAGATGGTGCACCGCGCGGCCTGTTTCGCGCAACAGCGCCTCAACCTGTGTGCCACGGTCCAGATGCGCGCCATGCGCCCCCCAGGCGGCAATGATACGGTCAGCCCAGGGGCAGCTTTCGGCGATGGCCTTATCATTCTCGGGGCCTACCGGGTCTGCGGCGGCCCGCATCTTTTTCGGGTCGGTATCACGCCAGGCAAAAATGTTGGCCACGCGAAAAGCCCCGAACCCCAGCGCCCGTGCGCGGCGCTCGCAGCGTTCGACCGTCGGGTCATTCTGCACCTCGGTCGCGGTCGATGGGTTCAGCATGACGAACAGCGCGCGCGGCGCGGCGTCATCCCAGACGCGGGTCAGCAGGTACCGATAGCGTTCGCAATCGGAATAGACGGCGGTAGATCGCGCATCGCCCTTTTGATGCGCGCGGGTGATCATGTCTGGAAAACGCGGCTTGGGTGCAGTTCACCGGCCTTGAAACGGCCGACGGCTATTGCCTGCCCGTCATGCGCGGCCCAACATTCTTCGCCGTATTCCACGTCATGGGCGATCACCATGCCGGGGTTGCCGTTGCGCAGGCGTGCGGCGCCCTGGTCGGTGCAGGTTACTTTCGGCAGGTCTGCGAGTCCGGTTTCAAGTGGCAGCAACAGATCATCGAGTTCGGGCGTGCGCGCCAGTTCTTCGATCCGCGCCAGCGTTACACCGTCTTCAACGTCGAACGGCCCCGACCAGACCCGGCGCAGGCGCGTGACATGGCCATGGCACCCCAGTGCTTCGCCCAGGTCGCGGGCAATGGCACGCACGTATCCACCCTTGCCACAGGTCATTTCCAGGACGGCATGATCGGCATCGGGCCGGTCGGTCAGCAACAGCTCCTCGATCCACAGGGGGCGGGCGGCAATTTCCACGTCTTCGCCATCGCGGGCCAGCTTGTAGGCGCGCTGCCCGTCGATCTTGACGGCGGAAAACTTGGGCGGCACCTGCATGATCTCGCCCAGGAACCCGCCCAGCGCAGTCTTGATCTGGTCGTCGGTCGGGCGTGTGTCGCTTTGCGCGATCACCTCGCCTTCGGCGTCATCGGTGTTGGTTGCCTGGCCCAGCCGCACGGTGAATTCATAGGCTTTCATCGCGTCGGTGACATAGGGCACGGTTTTCGTGGCCTCGCCCAGTGCCACGGCCAGAACGCCCGTCGCCTCGGGGTCGAGCGTACCGGCATGGCCGGCCTTGTTGGCGTTTAAGGCCCAGCGAACCTTGTTCACAACGGCGGTCGAGGTCAGCCCGGCGGGCTTGTCGACCACCAGCCACCCCGAGATATCGCGGCCTTTTTTCCTGCGTCCCATGCGCGTGACCCCTTTCAAGGAAAGCGGCGGGTTAGCCCAAGCGCGCCGCGCTGTCAAATCGGCCTAGGCATCCTTGTGAAAGGCCGGTCGCCCGATGGAATCATAGGCGTCAAAGCCCGCGCGCTTGGCGTCTTTCGCGCTGTAGATATTGCGCAGGTCGGCCATGCGTGGCGTTGCCATTTTCTTCGCCACCTTCTTGAGGTCGAGGGCCCGAAACTCGTTCCATTCCGTCAAGACAACCAAGAGATCGGCGTTCTGTGCCGCCTTGTACGGATCATCGAACCACACGACACCGGGCAGCAGCGCATCGCCCTCGTTTCGGCCCTGCGGATCCACAACACGCACCTTGGCGCCAGCGCCCACCAGCGCGGGCACGATGGTAAGGCTGGGAGCGTCGCGCATGTCATCGGTGTTGGGCTTGAACGTTACCCCAAGCATGGCGATCGTCTTGCCGTTGAAGCTGCCACCGGAAAGATCGAGCAACTTGTCGATCATGCGGCGCTTGATCTCTTCGTTGACCTTGATGACCGTTTCGGTGATCTGCATCGGCATGGCGTGTTCCTGCCCGATCCGCGCCAATGCCTTGGTATCCTTGGGAAAGCACGACCCGCCATAGCCCGGCCCGGCATGGAGGAACTTGTTGCCGATGCGCCCGTCAAGGCCGATACCCCGGGCCACCTCTTTCACATCGCCGCCCACGCGTTCGCACAGGGCCGCGATTTCGTTGATGAAGGTGATCTTGGTCGCCAGGAAGGCATTGGCGGCGTATTTGATCATCTCGGCCGACTCCAGGTCGGTCGTGACGATGGGAAATTCGCGCAGGTAAAGCGGCCGATAGATCTCGGCCATGACCTCGGCGGCGCGTTCATTCTGAACGCCGACGACAACGCGATCGGGTTTCATGAAATCGTCGATGGCGGCACCTTCGCGCAGGAACTCGGGGTTGCTGGCCACGTCGAAATCAAGATTCGGATTGGTTTTGCGGATCGTCTGCTTGACCTGTCGGTTCGTTCCAAGCGGTACCGTCGATTTCGTCACGACGACGATATAGTGATCGGCCGTTCGGGCGATTTCCTCGGCTGCGGCCATCACATAGGTCAGATCGGCATGGCCATCGCCGCGGCGGGTGGGGGTACCCACGGCGATGAACACGGCATCGGCATCTTGCAGGGCATGCGTCAGGTCCAGCGTGAATGACAGGCGCCCGGCCTCGACATTCTTTGCCATCAACTGTTCCAGGCCCGGTTCGTATATGGGCACCTGGCCGTTTTCCAGCTTCTCGATCTTGGCAGGATCCTTGTCGACGCAAATCACCTCGTGCCCGAAGTCAGAAAAACACACCCCTGACACAAGCCCGACATAGCCTGTGCCGATCATCGCAATTTTCATGGTCTGGTCCTGCTACTGCCTGTTTTCCTAAAGGTATTCGGCAGCGCGCCCATGCGTGTCAACGCAAGCAAGGGTGCCGAAGGCGTTTCGTCGCCGGGCGTGGCCAAAAAGCCGATTCAGGTCGCCGTTGCGCTGCCCGTGTCGGCGTCTTTCAACTGTGGCTCGACCCAGCGCGCAACGGCCTTGCGCGCGGCGGCTGCGTCACGGCTTTCGATAGCTTCACGCAGATCGCGCAGAGCGTTGGCAACCTCGATCTCCGACAGGAAACCCTCTTTCGCGCGCATGATCTTGGAATGTGGCGTTTTCAGAAGGTCCGTTGTCAAAAGCAGCTCTTCGTGGAGCTTTTCGCCGGGCCGCAGGCCGGTGACCCGGATTTCGATATCGCCGCCAGGATTGTCGTTGTCGCGCACCGTCAGGCCGGCACCTTCGATCATCTGGCGGGCCAGTTGCCTGATCGGCACCGGCTTGCCCATGTTCAGAACGAAAAGGTCGCCCCCCTGCGCGTAAGATCCAGCCAACAGCACCAGCCGGGCCGCTTCCGCGATTGTCATGAAATAGCGCGTCACCTCGCCATGGGTCAGGGTGACCGGCCCGCCGCTGGCAATCTGTTCGCGAAACAGCGGGATGACCGATCCGGACGAGCCCAGCACGTTGCCAAAGCGCACCATCGAGAAAAGCGTGCCCCGAGAGCGCGTGGCCAGGTCCTGCACGACAAGTTCTGCCAGGCGCTTCGACGCGCCCATGATGTTGGTTGGCCGCACGGCCTTGTCGGTCGAAATAAGGAT
Source organism: Lutimaribacter degradans (assembly GCF_023703375.1). Lineage (GTDB taxonomy): Bacteria > Pseudomonadota > Alphaproteobacteria > Rhodobacterales > Rhodobacteraceae > Lutimaribacter > Lutimaribacter degradans. The sequence goes on along the minus strand of NZ_JAMQGO010000007.1, from coordinate 97,445 downwards.
GAAATGCGCCACGCCGGTATCATGCGCCGCCTGAGCCACGATCCGCGTGCCGAACACGTTGTTCCAAAGCCCCGAGATCTCGTTGGCCTCGACCATCGGCACATGCTTGTAGGCGGCGGCATGCAACACCACCTCGACCTTGTGTTCGGTCATGATGTGCCGGATCAGGCCCGCGTCGGTGACTGACCCGAGGATCGGAATGATTTCCGTTCCGGTTCCGTTGATTTGGGTGCGAAGGTTGCGGTCGATCTCGTACAGCGCCAGTTCTGCATGATCGACCAGGATAATGCGCGCCGGCTTGCATTTCAGCAATTGCCGGCACAACTCGGCCCCGATCGAGCCGCCGGCCCCGGTGATCATGACAGTCCGGCCACTATAGGCAGCGGTCGCATCGGGGAGAGCCGAATCAAGGTTCTGCCGGCCCAGCAGTTCATCCAGGGGCATGGCCGCGTTCTTCAGGCTTATCTCGCCCGTGCTGACAAGCGACGCGAAAGAGGGCAACGAATGAACCTCGATACCCAGCGGTTTCAGCCGGCTCGCGATATTCGTCTGTTGCTGCGCGCTGGCCGAGGGCATGGCAAGCACGATACGGTCGATGCGTTTGCCATTGGTCAGCCTTTTCAGCGCGGCGGGCGAATAGACGGGTGTGCCGGAAACGACCAGCGATTGCAGCGTCGGATCGTCATCGACAAAGGCGACCAATTCGACCGCGTTATCGGTGCGCAGGGCCGCCGCCAGCTGTTGCCCGGTTTGCCCGGCTCCGTACACGATGACACGAAACTTCTGACGGCCGCGATTGTAGATCGCGATCGTGATCTGCCGCAGGATCATGCGCCAGGCCATGGCCATGACGAGAAACATCAGCGTGAAGATGACCGAGATTTTCCACGGAAGATGCTGCGCCATCCATGTCGTCAGCACCAGCGCCGCCACACCCACGATCCCGGCAAACCATATCGTGCGTGTGAAGCCCCGGCTTTCAAAGGCGTTCAGCTTGATCCTGGGCAAACCCAAAAGGCTGCTGGTCAGGGCCGATATTCCCATCAGGCACAAGATCAGCGGGGCAGATGCCGAAATCGTGGGCCATGAAATCGCGATGCTTGTGTTCAGGGCAAGTGCGCAAAGAAAGGCAAAAGGCACGATCGCAGTGTCGAGGAATAGAAACACGATTTGTTTTTGAAAACGCGAAAGCGAAGTCACCAGTTTGAAAAGTGTCATGTCGATCCTGCCAACAAAGCCATCAGGCCAAAGAAATACAAACCGGGTTATCCTTGACGCAATTTGAACCGTGTTTGACCAAAACTGGGGGCGCCAGTGTAAAACAATTACGATCCATAGCAGAGGCGTATGGTTCGGGCCAGTCTTTTGCTTGTTCAATAGGCGTGGGCGTTCAGCCTCGAAAATGAAATAGCCCAATTTCGAGGCGGTTCCCCAATACAGGCTGCGCCTTTTCAGACAGGCGAAAGACCGCCAAGGTGGCGTTCGCCACGTTCATGGGCAAGCTCGATCTGCCGCTGGCGCTCACGAAAGCGAGCCTTGTCATCTTCGCTTGTCTCGTCGATGCACTGGTGACAACTGACGCCGTGCTCATATTCGGGGCGTTTACGATCATCCGGCAGCAGGGGCCTGCGGCACGCATGGCACAAGACATGGGGCCCCTCTTGTAGCCCGTGTTCCACCGACACGCGGTTGTCAAAGACAAAACATGCACCCTGCCAGGTGCTTTCGTCGGCGGGCACCTCTTCGAGATATTTAAGGATGCCGCCCTTGAGATGATAAACCTCGGCCACGCCTTGCCCGAGAAGGAAGTTCGTCGATTTCTCACAGCGGATGCCGCCGGTGCAGAACATCGCCACGCGCTTGTTGTGAAAGCGGTCCTTGTTTTCTTCCCACCAGGCGGGAAATTCGCGAAAGCTTTTGGTTTGCGGGTCAACCGCGCCTTCGAAAGTGCCGATGGCGATCTCGTAATCGTTGCGCGTGTCGATCACCACCACGTCTTCGCTGAGGATCAGGTCGTTCCAGTCTTGCGGATCGACATAATGGCCGACGCGGGCGCGCGGGTCGATTTCCGGTTGGCCCATCGTCACGATTTCCCGCTTAAGCTTGACCTTGGTGCGGGCAAAGGGCTGTTCGGAGGCGGTGCTTTCCTTCCATTCCAGATCGGCACAACCGGGCAGGGCACGCACATGGGCCAGCACCGTGTCCAGGCCCGCACGATCGCCCGCGATGGTTCCGTTGATGCCCTCGCGCGCCAGCAGCAGCGTGCCGGTCACGCCCTTGTCTTGCATCAACTGCAAAAGGGGCCTGCGCAATGCGGCCGGATCATCGAAGCGGGTGAAATGATAAAGGGCAGCCAAGATATACATGCCCGCGATTTACGCCCATGCGCGCCTTCCCGCAAGCCGCAGGATTGACGCGGGCGCGGTGCCCACCTACGCCTTTTGCCAGGCAAAGGAGACACCCCATGACCGACACCGCGCTGATCGTGATCGACGTTCAAAACGATTTCTGCCCCGGTGGTGCGCTTGCAGTGGCGCAGGGCGACCGGATCGTGCCGGGGGTCAACGCGCTGATGGGGCAGGTGGGCGCCGTGATCCTGACGCAGGATTGGCACCCGTCCGATCACAGCTCCTTCGCGTCGCAGCATCCGGGCCATGCGCCGATGGAACAGATCGAAATGCCCTATGGCCCCCAGGTGCTGTGGCCTGACCATTGCGTGCAGGGCAGCGATGGCGCCGCATTTCACCCCGACCTGAACACCAACCGCGCCCAGATGATCGCGCGCAAAGGGTTCCGCCGCGACATCGACAGCTATTCGGCGTTTTTCGAAAATGACCAAACCACGCCCACGGGGCTTGAGGGCTATCTGCGCAGCCGCGCCATTGACAAGCTGGTGTTCTGTGGCCTGGCCACCGATTTCTGCGTTGCCTGGTCGGCGCTGGATGCGGCCAGGCTGGGGTTCGACGTGACCGTGCGGCTGGATTTGTGCCGGGCCATCGACATGGACGGATCTTTGGATGCGGCGCTGGGCCGGATGGGCGATATGGGCATCGCTCTGGTGAACAGCTAACGGATACAAGGTTTGGTAATGAGGTCCTATTTCCACGCGATCGAGGATTTTGGCCAGCAATCGGGTGAGTTCCTTGGTATTTTCGACGGCGACCTGAAACGGATCCACACGTTCAACCCATTTGGCGGCAGAGGCGTGCGGGCAGTTCGAATCGCAGGCCCCCGTATCCATGCGATTTCGCATGGCCGGGGCAGCGCGCAGGATGGCACACCCATTGCGCGCTTCGATGCCGTTCTGGAGGGTTTGCGCGATACGCTTGCCGCCGATCACCCTTGGGACCGTGCCGCGCGCAATGCCTTGCCAAATCCACGCCTGGCTGATCTGCTTCTATTGTGGGCCGTCCTGCTTGCGCGTAGGTTGCCGGCCGGAAAAACCGCGCCGTATCGAGGATATCATGGTTGAATTTGCCGCACGCGCCATGGCCGCGCACGAGCAGCGCCCCGAAGACGACAGCCTGTCGGATGCTTTCGGCACTTACCGGCCCAACATGCTGCAACGCGCGTTGATCGGGCTGGCGCGTGCCACGCCACTGCATCGCGGGCGGTTGCGCCATATCACCAGCCAATGGATCTACCGGATGGGACGCCCCCTGGATATCGAGCGGCTTGGCTGCAATTTCCGCGTTGGCAACCGCGACAATCTGATCGAATACGGGCTGCTGCTGAACCCTGGCTATAACCAGTCCGAGATCGAGTTTCTGTCGGCGCCGTTGGGCCCGGGCAGCGTGGCTCTCGATATCGGGTCGAATATCGGGCTTTATACCCTGCCATTGGCCAAAACCGGCGCCCGGGTCATCGCGATCGACGCCAATCCGGTGATGGCGGCGCAACTGCGGTTCAACCTGCGCGCCTCGGGGATGTCCGACGCCGATGTGGCCAATGTTGCGGTAGGCGACAGCGACGGCATGGGCAACCTGGAAATCCGCCGCGATGACGTGGCGATGGTCAATGTCGTGGCCGACGAGGCGGGTGGCGCAATCCCGATCCGGCGGCTGGACAGCGTGCTGGCCGAAATGGGCGTGACCCGCGTCGACGTGCTGAAAATCGATATCGAAGGGTTCGAGGACAAGGCGCTGGCCCCCTACCTGGCGCAAGCGCAGGGTGACATGATCCCGCGCCGTATTGTCATCGAACGCGCCGGGCCACAGGACTACCCCGCCTGTTTCGAACAGTTCGAGCGGCTGGGTTTCACGCTGCATGGGCGCACGCGCAACAACTCGATGTATGTGCGGCCAGAGTGACGGGCCGCACGCCCCCTTGCCTTTGGTGTGCGGGATTTGGTCTAAGTCACCCGCAATAGCAGGAGCCGCCCCATGGTCGACATCGCCACACGTGTCTGGAATCATAAGTGGAAGATCGATCCGATCGTCCGGTCGCTGATCGACACGGATTTCTACAAGCTGTTGATGTGCCAGTCGGTCTTTCGAAACAGCCCCGACACGCAGGTGACCTTTTCCCTGATCAATCGCACCAAGTCGATCCGGCTGGCCGAGTTGATCGACGAGGGCGAGCTGCGCGAGCAGCTTGATCATATCCGCTCACTTCGGTTGACTCGCGGCGAAAGCACGTGGCTGCGCGGGAACACCTTTTACGGCAAGCGCCAGATGTTCCGCCCCGATTTCATGGAATGGTTCGAGAAATTGCGCCTGCCGCCCTATCACCTGGAAAAGCGCGACGGTCAGTACGAACTGACATTCGAAGGCAGCTGGCCCGAGGTGATGTTGTGGGAAATTCCCGCCCTCGCCGTGTTGATGGAGCTGCGCGGCCGTGCCGTTCTGCACGAGATGAAGCGGTTTGAATTGCAGGTGCTTTATGCCCGCGGCATGACCAAGTTGTGGGAAAAGGTCGAAGCCCTGCGCCAGATTGACGGGCTGCGCCTGGCCGATTTCGGCACCCGGCGGCGACATTCCTTTCTGTGGCAGGATTGGTGCGTGCGCGCGCTGCAAGAGGGGCTGGGTGAGAAATTCGTGGGAACCTCGAACTGCCTGATCGCCAAGAACCGCGATCTTGAAGCGATTGGAACCAATGCGCACGAGCTGCCGATGGTTTACGCGGCGCTGGCAGAAAGCGATGAAGAATTGGCAAGGGCGCCCTACCAGGTGCTTGCCGATTGGCATGAAGAGCACGAGGGCAACCTGCGCATCATGTTGCCTGACACTTACGGCACCGAAGGGTTCCTGGAACGTGCGCCCGATTGGCTGGCCGGCTGGACGGGTATTCGCATCGACAGCGGCGACCCGGCGGCCGGGGCCGAGGCCGCGATCAAATGGTGGAAGGCTCGCGGCGAAGACCCGACGAAGAAACTGGTGATCTTTTCCGATGGTCTGGACGTTGCAGAAATCGCCGAGCTTCAGGCGCAGTTCGGGGATCGCGTGCGGGTGTCCTTTGGTTGGGGCACGTTGCTGACCAACGATTTCCGGGGCCTCACCGCAGGCGACGCGCTGGCGCCGTTCTCACTGGTTTGCAAGGCGGTGTCGGCCAATGGCCGCCCCACGGTCAAGCTGTCGGACAACCCGGAAAAGGCGATGGGCCCCAAGGACGAGATTGCGCGCTACAAACGCGTGTTCGGCGTGGGTGAACAGCAGCGGATCGAGGTCGTGGTTTGATTTCCGCCTTGCGGATATAAATCCCGCCTGCTTGCAATTGCGAAAAATCGCGGCAAACTTCTCTCCCGCAGGAGGAGGCCCGCGAAAACCATGATCCCCATTACCCCGCCCACGCCAGACAACCCGCCGCGTGAAACCGTCAATGACATGATCCGCGCCAGCGCCAGGCGCAACCCTGCCCGGTTGGCCGTTGTCTGTGGCGACACCACGCGCACCTGGGCGCAGTTCGATGCGCGGGCAAACCAGGTGGCCAATGCGCTGATCGCCTTGGGCGTGGGCAAGGGCGACCGCGTGGCAATGCTGGCGCCGAACTCGGTGGAATATGCCGAGGTTTTCGTCGGCACACTGCGCGCGGGGGCGGTGATCACGCCGCTTTCAACCCTTGCTGCCGGTGAGGCATTGGAAAAGATGCTGCTGGATTGCGGAGCCAAGGTGTTTTTCCTGGCCTATCAATATCGTGATCTGGCGTGGCCTTTCCTTGGCAACCTCCCAGCGCAAACGGTGGCGATGGATTTCAACGCGAGCCTTCCCGGCTTTGAAAGCCTGCTGGCCGATGCGCCCGCAACCGACCCCGGCGTTGTTGTCTCGCTCGATGATCCTTGCAACCTGATCTATTCCTCGGGCACCACCGGAACGCCCAAGGGCATCCTGCACAATCACTGGATGCGCGCGGCGCAGATGTCACGGGTGGGGCCCAACGGATATACCGATGACGATGCGCGCACGCTGATTTCGACACCGCTTTATTCGAACACCACCATTGTCTGTTTCCTGCCTGCGCTGGTGGGCGGGGGCACTGTCTACCTGATGCCGAAATTCGATGCGCGCCGCTACCTCGAGATGGCCCAGTCGGAGCGGATCACCCACACGATGCTGGTGCCCGTGCAATACAAGCGCATCATGGATGTGCCCGGTTTCGATGATTTCGACCTGTCTTCGATGCGGCGCAAGTTCTCAACCTCGGCACCGCTGCGCGCGGATGTGAAGCGTGACGTGCTGGCGCGCTTTCCCGGCAAACTGATGGAGTACTACGGCCTGACCGAGGGGGGCGGCGTCACCGTTCTGATCGCCGATGAACACCCTGACAAGTTGCACACCGTGGGCCGCCCGGCGGAATTTTCCGAGATTCGGATCATTGACCCGGAGGGTCACCCGCTGCCCCCCGGCGAAGTGGGCGAGATCGTGGGGCGTTCCCCCACCATGATGTCGGGATATTTCGGGCGTGATGACCTGACCGCCGATTATATCTGGACCGATGAGAATGGCACACAGTTCTTCCGCTCGGGCGACATGGGCTCTTTCGATGCAGACGGGTTCCTGACCCTGTCGGACCGCAAAAAGGACATGATTATTTCCGGCGGGTTGAACATCTTTGCCAATGATCTGGAACTTGTGCTGCTGGATGACCCTGACGTGACCGATGCCGCCGTGGTCGGCGTGCCCTCTGACGCGTGGGGGGAAACGCCGCTGGGGTTGGTGGTTTTGCGCCAAGGTGCCGAGCGCGGGGAAGATGATATTCGTGATGCTGCCAATGCCCGACTTGGCAAAAGCCACCGCTTGTCCGCAGTGGAAATCCGCGATTCGTTGCCGCGCAGCTCGATCGGCAAGATCTTGAAACGCGAACTGCGCCAACCCTATTGGCAGGTTGCAGGCCACGACATCTGACGTGGATCAGCCCAGCATATGCGCGATCTGGCGCAGCGCCAGCAGGTAGCCATGCGTGCCGCAGCCCGCGATCATCCCGTCGGCCCGTGCCGAGACAAACGAGTGGTGGCGAAACGCCTCGCGCCGGTGAATGTTCGAAATATGCACCTCGATCACCGGGCCGTCATACATGTTCAGCGCATCCAGTATGGCCACGGACGTATGGCTGTAGGCCGCCGGGTTGATGACGATGCCGCCGGCAGCCCCACGCGCTTCCTGTATCCAGGTGACAAGCTGACCCTCGTGGTTGCTTTGCCGGAAATCCGCTGTCAGCCCCAGTTCAGCGGCCAGCGCGGCGCAGGTTGCCTCGACATCGGCCAGGGTCGCGGCGCCGTAAATTTCGGGCTCGCGTGTGCCCAGCAGATTCAGATTCGGCCCGTTGAGGATCAGTATGTTCCGGCTCATGTGGCGATGCCCTTGTCGTGTGTTGGGTCGTGTTCTGGCCCAGCGGGCACTTCGGCCAAGTATCGGGCCTGATCGGGGTCATGTCGAGAGGGTTGGCCGCTGCCCCCCGCAATGCCTTTTTGCCGTGTTTCAAAAGGGCCTGTGCCGTCCGTGCCCGGGTCATGGTTCCATCGTTCCGGGTACATCCGGGAAGATGTGAGGGGGCCGCACCCCCTCTCTTGGCGCATGGAACCTGCGGCGCAAACCCTACTCTGCCGCGTCACGCCGGGGAAGCACCCAGTCCGGGCGGGGGAAGTGGCAGGTATACCCGTTCGGTAGCCGTTCAAGGTAATCCTGATGCTCGGGTTCGGCTTCCCAGAAATCGCCCACGGGCTCTACCTCGGTCACCACTTTTCCGGGCCACAAGCCCGACGCCTCGACATCCTTGATCGTGTTCAGCGCTTCTTCTTTCTGGGCTTCGTCGACGTAATAGATCGCGCTGCGATAACTCATGCCGACATCATTGCCCTGACGGTTCAGAGTGGTGGGGTCGTGGATCTGGAAGAAGAATTCCAGCAGCCGCCGATAGCTGATCCTTGCGGGGTCAAAAATGATCTCGATACCCTCGGCATGCGTGCCGTGGTTCCGGTAGGTCGCGTTGGGCACGTCCCCGCCAGTATAACCCACCCGCGTGCGGATCACACCGGGCAGCTTGCGGATCAGGTCCTGCATGCCCCAGAAACAGCCCCCCGCCAGAACGGCGCGTTCTTCGCTCATGTCACGTCCTCCACTTGGTCGATATATTTGCCGTAGCCTTCGGCATCCATGTCATCGCGATGAATGAACCGCAAGCTGGCCGAGTTTATGCAATAGCGCAGCCCGCCCCGCTCGGGCGGCCCGTCGGGGAATACGTGCCCAAGGTGGCTGTCGCCGTGGCGAGAGCGCACTTCGGTGCGGACCATGCCGTGGCTGGCATCGGTCAGCTCGACCACGTTGTCAGGTTCGATCGGTTTAACGAAACTGGGCCATCCGCAGCCCGATTCGTATTTCGCCGCGCTGGCGAACAATGGCTCGCCCGAGACGATATCAACGTAGATCCCCGGCGCCTTGTTGTTTAGGTACTTGCCCGTCCCCGGCCGCTCGGTGCCGTTTTCCTGCGTGACCCGGTATTCCTCGGGGCTGAGCGTCGCGATGGCATCGGGTGATTTTTCATACGTGGTCATTGCGGCCTCTTCCGTTCCTGTGCACAGAACATCAAATGGGGCATGACAGCGGTTTTGCCAAGGATGGTCGCGCGGTGGTGATGATCCTGTCACGCATTGTGGCGATGCACGAATTCCGGCGGCCGCACCCGCACGGCCCATTCCATCTGTGCCTCGGTCTCGACCGCGCAGGGCCGAACGTGACGCAGACGTTCCAGCGCGGCGGCCGGGTCTTCGCCCGCTTCGCACATCAACCTGAGCGCGATCATGCCCGAACGCCCGCAGCCACCGTGGCAATGCACCAGAACGCGCCCGCCCCCCCGCAACGCAGAAAGGGCAAGGCGGCTGACCTCGGGCCAGCGATCGGCGGTTTGTTTGTCGGGGATGCCCATGTCCTCGATCGGGATGTGAAACCAGCGGCTGCCGCTATCCTGCATCTTCTGGCCCAACCCCTCGGCACCGAGATTGACCAGCTCGGTCTTGGTCACCAGCGTCAACACAAGTGCCGGCTGCCATTCGCGCATATGCTCGATATCGGCGGCATGGTCGCCATCAAGGCCAGGCATCGGGCAGATCGCCAGGATGCCACCGGCCACCGGCAACGCATGGATGACCATCTGGCTCACTGTTCAAGCCCCTTTCGCGGTGCATGTGGCGCGCGGGCCCGCGCGTGGCCAACCGATATGTCGGTGGCCCATCTGCAAACAGTGGCAAGCCCCGTTTCATTCATGCGCATGGCACCCCCCACTGCATGGCATCCCCCGCAGCCATGTGTGCGCGGCCAAGCATCCGCGCATCCTTGATGGCAGGTTATCGAAACGGTGCAATCTGGCAAGCTTGCAAGGGGAAATGCGCCCGGAATCGCCCGCACAGGTGCAACGGGGGCACGCTAGGGCCGGTGATTGCGGGTCACCCCGCCGGGTTCGGCGCAGCGGGCCCGTTCGCAAAGATCGAAGGTGGACCTTGGGCGTGCCGGGCACTACCTTGGCCGCGTCGAACCAGAACACACCCCGGGGCCATTGGCATGAGCGATACCGAGAATCAGGTTTATCAGGTGCTGGCCCGAAAATACCGGCCTGAAACCTTTGCCGACCTGGTAGGCCAGGATGCGATGGTGCGCACCCTGAAAAACGCCTTCGCGGCCGACCGCATCGCGCAGGCCTTCATCATGACGGGCATTCGCGGAACCGGCAAAACCACAACCGCGCGCATCATTGCCAAGGGCATGAATTGCATCGGCCCTGACGGAAATGGTGGCCCCACCACCGACCCTTGCGGCCAATGCGAACATTGCGTGGCCATCATGGAAGGCCGCCATGTCGACGTGATGGAGATGGACGCCGCATCCCGCACCGGCGTGGGCGACATCCGCGAGATCATCGACAGCGTGCATTACCGCGCGGCCAGTGCTCGCTACAAGATCTACATCATCGACGAGGTTCACATGCTGTCAACCAGCGCGTTCAACGCGCTGCTCAAGACACTGGAAGAGCCGCCGGCACATGTGAAATTCATCTTTGCCACGACCGAGATTCGCAAGGTGCCTGTCACCGTGCTTTCCCGGTGCCAGCGGTTCGACCTGCGCCGGATCGAACCCGAGGTGATGATTGGCCTGCTGCGCCGGATCGCCGATGCCGAGGGCGCGCAGATCGCCGATGACGCGCTTGCGCTGATCACCCGCGCGGCCGAAGGCTCGGCACGCGATGCGACCTCCCTTCTGGACCAGGCGATTTCGCACGGGGCGGGCGAAACCACCGCCGACCAGGTGCGCGCGATGCTGGGCCTGGCCGATCGCGGCCGGGTGATGGATCTTTTCGACATGATCATGAAGGGCGACGCTGCCGGCGCCCTGTCCGAGCTTGGCGCGCAATATGCCGACGGGGCCGACCCGCTGGCAGTGCTGCGCGACCTGGCCGAGATCACGCACTGGATCTCCGTGGTCAAGATCACCCCTGAGGCCACCGACGACCCGACCGTCAGCCCCGATGAACGTGCCCGCGGTCAATCCATGGCCGATGCGCTGCCGATGCGCGTGCTCAGCCGCAGTTGGCAGATGTTGCTAAAGGCGCTGGACGAGGTCGCGGCGGCCCCCAATGCCATGATGGCCGCGGAAATGGCCGTGATCCGCCTGACACATGTGGCCGAGCTTCCCAGCCCCGAAGAGCTGGTGCGCAAGCTGAAAGATGCCCCGCCCTCCGCACCCGGCCCCGGTGGCGGTGCCACGGCCGGGCATGGTGGCGGTCAGTCAACGCCGGCGCAAGGCGCACCCGCACCGACCCATGGCAGTGGCGCTGGGCCCCATGCCCATGGCGGCGCGGGGTCCGTGGTGGCGCTGGCCCAGGATGCCGAGCATGCGCTTGCGCGGTTTCCCAGCTTTGATCACGTGGTCGAGCTGATCCGCGCCAATCGCGATGTGAAGCTGCTGGTCGAGGTTGAAACCTGCGTGCAACTGGCCAGTTATCGCCCCGGCCGGATCGAGTTCGTCCCGACCGAGCGGTCGCCCCAAGACCTGGCGCAACGCCTTGGCAGCGCGCTGCAACGCTGGACGGGCAATCGGTGGGCCGTCACTCTGGTGAACGAGGGCGGCGCCGAGACCATCGCGGCACGCCGCGACGCCGCCGCGCTCAAGCTGCGCCGGCAGGCCGAGGCACATCCGATGGTGCAGGCTGTCCTGGCCCGCTTTCCCGAGGCGCGCATCACCCAGATCCGCACGCCGGAGGAAAAACAGGCCGCCGCGCAGGTTGACGCATTGGCCGAGGTCGAAGACGAATGGGACCCCTTCGAAGAGAATTGAGCCGCCGTTTCGCGCGGCCGCCCTACTTGTTCAAGCGGGCAAGCGTTGCGATATGTGAAGGAAAGGCGGTGCCCCTGCGCCGCACCAGTCAGGAGATATGAGATGCTGAAAGGTTTGGGCGGTCTTGGCGATATGGCCGGGATGATGAAGAAAGCGCAGCAGATGCAAACCCGCATGGCCGAGCTGCAAGAGGAACTGGCCACCATGATGGTCGAGGGCGAAGCCGGAACCGGTTTGGTCAAGGCTAGCTGCACCGCCAAGGGCGAGCTCAAGGGCCTGGATATCGACCCTTCGATCTTCAATGGCGATGACAAGGAAGTGGTCGAAGACCTGATCCTGGCCGCGATCAAGGATGCCCAGGCCAAGGCCGCCGAACGCGCGCAACAGGAAATGTCCAAGCTGACCGAAGAGCTGGGTCTGCCCAAGGACATGAACCTTCCCTTCTGATCTTCCTCTTGCTTTAAATACCCCGGGGAGCGCGAGGGGCTGGCCCCTCGCTTCTGCCCTTTGAACCGGGCGCCGCGCCATGAATTCCACCCGCGATATCGAAGCGTTGATCGACGCCATGGCCAAGCTGCCCGGGCTTGGGCCGCGCTCGGCTCGGCGGGCGGTGCTGCACCTCATTCGCAAGCGCGCGCTGTTGATGCAGCCCCTGGCCGATCTCATGGGGCAGGTCGCTGCCACTGCACGCGAGTGCCTGAATTGCGGCAACGTGGGCACCACCGACATCTGCGACATCTGCGCCAGCGAAAAACGCGGCAATGGCCAGATCTGCGTGGTCGAGGACGTGGCTGACTTGTGGGCGATGGAGCGGGGCCAGGTGTTCAAGGGGCGGTATCATGTTCTTGGCGGCACGCTCAGCGCACTTGACCAGGTGGGCCCCGAACAACTGCGTATCCCCAAGCTGATCGACCGGGTCGATGCGGAATCGGTGACCGAGGTGATCCTGGCATTGAATGCCACCATCGACGGCCAGACAACGGCCCATTACATCGCCGACCAGCTTGAAGGCCGCGTGAGCCTGAGTTCATTGGCGCAGGGCGTGCCCATCGGCGGCGAGCTTGATTACCTTGACGACGGCACGATCGCTGCCGCGCTCAACGCGCGAAAATCGTTCTAGCGGTGACACGGCCCGACGATGGCGTCAAAGAAAAGGCCCGATCCGTCGGATCGGGCCTGCCTTCGTTGCAAAAGAGCGAATGATCAGGATTTTTCATCCTCATCATCGTCATCGTCGTCGGGCAGGTTGAAAAAGCTGTCCGCATCGGGAATGGGGTCTTCTTTTTCGTCATCATCCCTGAGGCTGAAGGTTTCCAGGCCTTCAATGGCGGTCGGCACGCGCGGGCTTTCATCCATTTCCAGCGATTGTTCGGTCGACAGCAGCTTGCGGCGCGCATCGTCGTCCATCGTTTCGCCTGCCTTGGCCCGCTTTTCCGCAGCCTTCTGCACAATGGTATCCAGTTCGGATTGCTTGCACAGGCCCAGGGCAACCGGGTCGATCGGCTGCATGTTCGCGATATTCCAGTGCGTGCGTTCACGGATCGACTGGATCGTCGGCTTGGTGGTCCCGACCAGCTTGGAAATCTGGCTATCGGTCAGTTCGGGGTGGAACTTGACCAGCCACAGGATCGCGTTGGGCCGATCCTGGCGTTTGGACAGCGGCGTATAGCGCGGACCGCGGCGTTTTTCTTCGCCCACGGCGGCCGGGTTATGCTTTAGTTTCAGAGTGTACAACGGATCTGCTTCACCCTTGGTGATCTCGTCCTGGTCAAGCTGGTTGTTGGCAATCGGATCAAAGCCCTTTACGCCGGTGGCAACATCGCCATCGGCGATGCCCTGTACCTCAAGCTCGTGCATGCCGGTGAAATCGGCGATTTGCTTGAAGGTCAGCGTGGTATTGTCGACCAGCCAGACGGCGGTTGCCTTTGCCATGATCGGTTTGTTCATCTCGGCTCTCCTGAACTCAAATCTTTCCCGTTGCCGGAAAACGGCTGCCCGGGGAAGGGCGGGTTTCCATTGTTGGGGAACTTGGCGCCTGTATAGTGGCGCAAACCGGATAAGGAAAGAGTGAATGCGCTGGGTTGTTATTCTGTGCGTGCTGATCGGCAGGGCGCTGCCAGTGGCCGCAGAAAACGATCATGCTGGCGAATTCGACTATTACGTTCTGTCGCTCAGTTGGTCGCCAAACTGGTGCGCGCTCGAGGGAGACGCGCGCAATTCATCGCAATGCGATGCGTCGCGCGATTTCGGCTGGATACTGCACGGTTTGTGGCCGCAATATCAAACGGGCTGGCCGTCGCATTGCCACAGTCCCTACCCACAGCCCACTCGCGCCATGACGCGCGATATGGCCAATATCATGGGAACCAGCGGGCTGGCCTGGTATCAGTGGAAAAAGCACGGAACCTGCTCGGGGCTGACGGCGTCTGACTATTACGCAACTGCGCGCCGGGCCTTTGAAGCGGTGAACCGACCGGCGGTGTTCCGAAAACTGACCAAGCCCGTTCGACTGCCAGCGCAAGTGGTCGAGCAGGCGTTTCTCGAGGCCAACCCGGGATGGGAACCTGACATGTTGACCATCACCTGTTCTGAAGGCCGAATTCAAGAGGCTCGGCTCTGCCTGTCGAAAGACCTTGACCCAGTGCCGTGCGGGCGCGACGTGGTGCGCGATTGCACGCTGGGTAATGCGGTTTTCGATCCAATCCGCCAAATCGAAAACTGACGTGCTGTTCCGTCACGAAAATAAAACTTTCGCGAGAAATTAAATTGACCGAGGCAATTTACCCCGGCCAATTCGGTATCAGATCAGCAAGTCGTCCAGAGACTTACCGTTGGCAAGGGCCTCTTTCACCCAGTCTGGGCGGCGGCCGCGACCCGTCCATGTGGTCATGGGGTCATCTGGATGGCGGTATTTGGGAATACCCGAACTACGGCGTGCCTTTTTCCCGCCGATAAGCTCATTAAGGGTAAAGCCCATTGCCTTTGCTTTTTCTTCCAGTTCTGCCAATGCCTTCTGGCGCTGGCGCTCCTTGTAGGTGTCGATGGTGCGGTCGACCTGCTTACGCAACGCGCGAAGCTCGTCCAGAGACATGTCATCAAGATTGAATTTCATCGCATCTTCCGTTTGCTGATGCCCCTGCGGGCGATGGCCGAATTGAATATTATTGGCCGATATCCATGAGTGATTGGATAAAGTTTCGTACTGCACTTTATTTCGAATTGCCAAACCGTAATTCGAACCGTCTACAATATATAGGGCATTTCCCAAAAAATGAAAGCCCCGCCAAATGGCGGGGCTGCAAACGAATGCCAATTCCGAAAGAATGTGGTTACACCACTTTAAGCACGATCTTTCCGATATGCTTGCTTTCTTCCATCCGTGCATGGGCCTGGGAGGCCTTGTCCAATGGAAATTCGCTGTCCATCACCGGCGCAATCTTGCCCGCACTCAACAATGGCCAGACTTTCTGACGTAACACTTCGGCAATTTCGGCTTTTGCCAAGTCGCTTTGCGGCCGCAGCGTGCTGCCCGTGATGGTCAGGCGACGGCGCATCAATTGGCCCAAGTTCACCTCGACCTTGGGGCCCTGCAGAAACGCGATCTGCACAAGGCGTCCATCATCCGCCAGGGCCCGCAGGTTGCGCGGGATGTAAAGACCGCCCACCATGTCCAAGATAACATCGGCGCCACCCTCTTCTTTCATCACCTCGACGAAATCCTCGTCATTATAGATGATGGTGCGATGCGCCCCCAGCTTGGCACAGGCCGCGGCCTTGTCCTGGCTGCTGACGGTGGTAAAGACGCGCGCACCCAGTTCGCGGGCCAATTGAATGGCGGTGGTGCCGATGCCGCTGGCCCCGCCATGGACGAGAAACCGTTCACCCGCCTTCAGGCCGCCGCGCATGAACACGTTGGTCCAGACCGTGAAAAATGTCTCGGGCAGGCAGGCGGCTTCGCGCATGTCCATACCTTCGGGCACGGGTAGGCAGTGGGCTGCCGGCGTTGCCACGTATTCGGCGTACCCACCACCGGGAAGCAGCGCGCAAACCTTGTCGCCCAGTTTCCAGTCATGCACGTCCTCACCCAGGGCCGCGATCTCGCCCGATGCTTCAAGCCCGGGCAGGTCACTGGCATTGGGTGGCGGGGCATAGTTTCCGGCGCGCTGCAACGCATCGGGGCGGTTCACGCCTGCCCAGTGCACCTTGATGACCACCTCGCCCGGCCCAGGGGTAGGGCGGGGGCGTTCCACGGGTTTCAGAACCTCGGGGCCACCCGGCTCGCTGATTTCAACGGCGCGCATCGTTTCGGTCATGATGTTCGATCCCTTTGATGTTGCTCAGCGCGATTCGTAGCACAGGAAACCGGAAACGCCACGTATGCCGTTGTGTCGCCCTTGGGCGATGCTATTTCACGGTTTGGCGCGTGGCCGGCCAGCCGGCGGGCGGGTCAGCGGTTGCGCCATTGCCCGGGCAAATCATCTGCGGCGCGCGATGGCGCGCGAATCTTGCCGATCAGCGCCAGCGGCCCGGCAAAGACGGTATTGAAGGCGCGATTGTCCCGCAAGCTGGCCTTGACCTTTTCGAACTGCATCACGTCGTCGATACGCCGATCAAGAAACTCCCAGGTGGCCTGGTTTCCATCGCTTTCGTCGCCCAGCCAATACAGGACTGTGCTGCTGTAGACGCCTGAAAGAATCGTGCGCTTGGTATACCAGTTCACATCGTCCGATCGGTCGCCCAACGCGGTCCAGATCTTGTCGGCCGTGCCCCATATCGCCCGTGCGCCGTCGCTTGCGTATTGCGGCAACGCGAACAGTGTGGTGCCACGCCGCACGATTTCCTTGTCTTCCGCGGCTTCGATGCGAAACCGCACCGCCGCAGCCACGCGGTCGCGAAAGCGCAGGGCGCTCAAATCTTCGTCGTGGATGCGGCGCAACATCTGGTCGTCGCCGCGTTTGTGATAGGCAAGTGCCAGGTCGACGGCACCGCGCGGGCAGACGGCCCGAGCCACGTCCGGGGCAACGCCTGAATCGGCCACTACCGCGTCGAAACTGGCCTGCCCCCATCCGTCGAAGGGCACATGCATCAAGGCGGCATCCAGCAACTGGTCGATAACCTTTTCATTCTCCATCGGGAACTCCGTCGATCAATGTGCGTTACCCTAGACAAGTAGGGCGCGCTTTGCTATACGGCCAACTCCTGCAAATCTGATTGCAACTCTTACTTAGAAAGGTGGTGAAAACCACATGCAGGTTAGTGTTCGTGACAACAATGTCGATCAGGCGCTTCGTGCCCTGAAGAAAAAGCTGCAGCGCGAAGGCGTGTTCCGCGAAATGAAGCTCAAGCAGCATTTCGAGAAACCGTCGGTCAAGAAGGCCCGTGAAAAGGCCGAGGCGATTCGCCGCGCCCGCAAGCTGGCACGCAAGAAAGCGCAGCGCGAAGGTCTGCTGTAAAGCTTTCGTCCTGACGGACAAATGTTGACGACCCCCGGGCGCAAGCTTCGGGGGTTTGTCGTTTTTGGGGTCACGTGTGTCCGAACACCTGGCGCAGCAGCGCCGCCATCCCCGCGGCATCCGCCTGGGTAAAAGCTGCGGCTTGGTCACTGTCGATATCCAGCACCCCCAGCAAGTCACCGGCCTTGTTCCAAACCGGCAGCACCAGTTCCGACCGGGTGGAGCTGGAGCAGGCGATATGGCCCGGAAATTCTTCGACATCGTCGACCATCTGTGCTTGGCCCGTGCGCGCCGCCGCGCCGCATACCCCACGCGAAAACGGAATCACCAGGCATCCGTGGCCCCCCTGGTAGGGGCCGATCTTCAGTAGATCGGGCGCGGTCACGCGATAAAAGCCTGTCCAGTCGAACCGGTCGTCGGCGTGGTGCAATTCGCACGCCATCGTTGCCATCAGCGCCACGCTGTCATCCTCGCCCTCGGTCAGCGCGGCCAAGGTTCGGGACATCGCGTCATAGTCGATTTGGGTCATGCGAATACCTGTTTCAGCCACGCGGCGCATTTGTATACGGCCTCGTTGCCCTGCGGGATGATCTTGCACAACGATGCAAAGGCATGGACCTGGCCGGGATAATCGGCTTGCGCCACCTCGACCCCGGCATTTTGCAGGGCCTGAGCATAGATTTGCCCGTCATCCCACAGTGGATCCTGACCCGCCGACACGATCATCGCGGGCGGTTGCCCCGCCAAGTTTGGTGAAAACAGGGGCGAGACGCGCGGAGCAAGCCTGTCCTGTGTTTCGGGCAGGTACTGATCCAGATACCATTTCATCCGCAAGACCGGCAAAAGCGGCTGGTCATGCAGGGCCTGCATGGATCGGGATGTCATGCGGGCATCGACCGCCGGATAGAGCAGCAGTTGCGCGGCAGGCAGCGGCAGGGCGGCCTCGGCCAGGTCATGCATCAGGGCAGCGGCCAGGTTGGCGCCGGCGCTGTCGCCCCCCACGGCCAGTCGGCCGGGCGTGACCGCGATATCGGTCTCGCCCGCGACAAGCGCGCGATAACAGGCCAAAACATCTTCGGGTGCGGCGGGGAACCTGTGCTCGGGCGCCAGGCGATAGTCATAGGACACCACCCTCAACCCTGACCGCGCGGCCAGTTTCCCACAAAGCCCATCATGGCTGTCGAGGCTTCCCTGCACCCAGCCGCCGCCATGCAGGTAAAGCAACAGCGGCGCCTGTTCCGCCCCTTGCGGCATGTACAATCGCGCGGGGCGGGGCCCTTCGGCGCCGGGCAGGGTGATGTCGGATTTGCGAACCGATGCAGGCGTGGGCAGGTCAAAGCGGGCTGCCATCATCTCGATCTGGGCGCGGCTTTCCGCCAGGCTGGGTGTTTCGCCCGGCACGCGCACAAGGCGCACCAGATCGCACACCGCTTGCGCACTAGCGTCGATCTGGCGGCCATCGACCACCGGCAGACGTCCAGAATATAGCGCGCGCTTTGCCCATTCGGGCAATTGCACGCGCAAGAAAGCCCAGACAAGGTGCAGTTTCCGCATCAGACCCGCTCGATCGCAATGGCGGTGCCCTCGCCGCCGCCGATGCAGATCGCGGCCACCCCGCGCTTTAGCCCGCGTTTTTCCAACGCGTTCAGAAGCGTCACCATGATCCGCGCGCCCGAGGCGCCGATGGGGTGGCCCAACGCGCAGGCCCCGCCATTCACGTTCACGATGTCACGCGGAAGGCCCATTTCCTTCATGAACGCCATGGGCACAACGGCGAACGCCTCGTTCACCTCCCACAGGTCAACATCGCTTGTTTTCCAGCCCAGCCGTTCCAGCAATTTCTTGGCCGCCGGCACCGGGGCAGTTGGGAAATCCTTTGGCAATTGCGCATGGCTGGCATGGCCCAGAATGCGGGCGCGCACAGTCAGGCCCTGTGCCTCGGCCGCGTCTTCGCTGGCCAGCACCAGCGCCGCCGCACCATCTGAAATCGACGACGAGTTCGCCGCGGTCACGGTGCCATCTTTGCGGAAGGCCGGTTTCAGCATGGGAATCTTTTCCGGGCGCGCCTTGGCGGGCTGTTCGTCCTTGCTGATGATTTCCTCGCCAGTGCGCGCGTGGACGGTAAAGGGCGTGATCTCGTCTTCGAAAGCGCCCGAGCGCTCCGCATCCAGCGCGTTTTCCAGCGA
Organism: Lutimaribacter degradans; assembly: GCF_023703375.1. Taxonomy (GTDB): domain Bacteria; phylum Pseudomonadota; class Alphaproteobacteria; order Rhodobacterales; family Rhodobacteraceae; genus Lutimaribacter; species Lutimaribacter degradans. Next base: position 78,047 of record NZ_JAMQGO010000007.1, on the reverse strand, counting down.
GGCGATGGCATATTGATCCTGATCTTCGCGGGTGAACTGGAATGCTTCGGCGCAATCCTCGGCGAAGGTGCCCATCAGGCGGCCCTTGTCATAGGCGTCTTCAAGACCGTCCAGGAACATGTGGTCAACGACCTGGCTGTGCCCGATACGCGCGCCGCCGCGCATCTTGGGCAACAGATAGGGCGCGTTCGACATCGACTCCATCCCGCCTGCGATCATCGTGCCGGCATGGCCCAGCGCGATCTGGTCAAAGGCCATCATCGCGGCTTTCATTCCCGATCCGCACATCTTGTTCAACGTGGTGGCGGGCACCTCTTCGCCCAGGCCCCCGGCGAAACCCGCCTGACGTGCAGGCGCCTGCCCTTGGCCCGCCGGCAGAACGCAGCCCATCAACACCTCGTCCACCGTTGATGTTCCGGCCTGTCCAAGGGCAGCGCGAATGACCGCGCCGCCAAGATCGGCTGCGGTGACACCATCGAAAACCCCCTGGAACCCGCCCATCGGCGTGCGCGAGGCACCGGCAATCACAACGTTTTTCATGGCTCTCTCTCCTGATGCTTTGCCCCTGCATACCGAATGGTAACGAATGGCGTCTAGCCTCTGTCGCGGTTGCAGGTGTTTATGTGTACGGACGGAGCGCATGAATTTGACGGTAAGACGGGTTGGGCCGCTCAAGGTGGTGGATGTCCCGGAAAAACGGATCGACGCCGCGGCTGCCATCGCGTTCAAGGACGCGATGCGCGATATATCAGATGTATCGTGCAGCGACCTGTTTCTGAATCTTGAAAATGTCGGTTTCGTGGATTCCAGTGGTCTTGGGGCCATCGTGGCCGCAATGAAAAATCTTGGGCCCGAGCGCCGGTTGCATCTTGTCGCGCTGTCCCCGGCTGTTGAAAAGGTGTTTCGGCTGACCCGGATGGACAGCGTGTTCACCTTGCATGACAGCATCGACGCTGCTTTGGCAGACCATGGCTGACAGAACGAAGGTTGGCATGGTCTGGGCCGAACAGGCCGCGCCGCATGAAAATGCCGCCTTCATCATCCGTTTTCACGCATCGCCCCTGAATGTGCGCGACGCGCTCCGGCTGTTGCTTGGCTACCTCGACCCGCTCGATTTGCCGATTGACCAGGTCGCAACGATCCAGATCGTTCTGGCCGAGGTTCTGAACAACGTGACCGAACATGCCTATGATTCCGACGGTGGCCTGATCTGCATGCAGGCTAACGTGGTCGAGGCCGGGCTAAGCGTGACGATACGCGATCGCGGCGCCGCCCTGCCGCCCAAGCTGATACTTTCGGAGGGTTCTGGAGGGTTCGATCCCCAAGCCTTGCCCGAGGGCGGATTTGGGTGGCACCTGATCCGTAGCCTCGCAAGTGAGCTTGCCCATTGCCGGCAGGCGCGCTGGAACGAACTCAAGATCGTATTTTCGTTGGGTGGTCCACAAAGCGACGAATTGCCTTTGAATCGCCCGAATCCCTTCTGAAAGAAACCAAAATCAAAGGTCATAACAGGAGTGTAGCTGCAATAAGCTTCCCTCGGCGTCGCGTGTTAACAGCCCCCACCCAGTGCGTGGCGCCGAGGTTTCTATCTTCCACGTGACCCGCGTATTCGATTTGGCATTCTGTTAGTGCCAGACTACTGTTCCGCCGGAACGGACAGGAGACAGCCAATCATGCGTGATTTTCATACCCCGGGTCGATCGCAGGTTCTGGCCAGCAATGGCATGTGCGCCACGTCGCATCCCCTGGCGGCCAAGGTCGCCGTCGACATCCTGAACCAGGGCGGCAACGCGATGGACGCGGCCATTGCCGGTGCCGTGCTGCTCGGCATTGCCGAGCCGCAGATGACTGGCATTGGCGGCGATTGTTTCGTGCTGTATCAGCGCCCCGGCGAAAGCAGCCCGCGCGCCTTGAACGGATCGGGCTGTGCACCCGCCGCTGCTTCCGCCGCCGCGCTACGCGACCGCGGGCTGGAGGCGGTGCCGTTGAACGGCCCCGAGGCGGTGACGATTCCCACCGCAATGGCAGCTTTCGCGCATCTGTCTGAAACCGAGGGCAAGCTGGGCCTCGACACCTTGCTGGCCCCCGCGATCCACTATGCTGACGAAGGTATCCCTGTTGCCCCGCGCGTCGCCTTCGACTGGCCTACGGCGGCGAAATGTCTGAACCCGACCGCGCAAAAGCATTACCTTGTCGACGGGCAGATTCCCGCACCGGGCCAGATCTTTCGCGCGCCGGGCCAGGCCGAGGTGCTGCGACGCGTCTCGAAGGACGGCTTAAAGGCCTTTTACGAAGGCGAGGTGGCCGAAGACATGGTCACAGCCCTTCGCGCGTTGGGCGGCGTACACGAATTGGCGGATTTTGCTGCCGCCGCGCCCATCGACAGCACGCCGATCAGCGGCGATTACAAGGGGGCCGAACTGGTTGAGCATCCGCCGAACGGCCAAGGCGCGACGGCTATCCTGATGCTGAATATCCTGTCGCATTTTGACATCGCCTCGATGGAGCCGTTCGGAACGCAACGCGCCCATATCGAGGCCGAGGCCGCCAAGCTGGCCTATGATGCGCGCAACCGTTTTCTGGCCGACCCCGATTATACCAACCGGCTGGACCACATGCTTGCCCCCGAAACGGCGGCAAAACTGGCTGCCCTGATCGACCCGGCCAAGGCAATGCCGGTTGCGGCCCCCCTGACCGAAGCAGTACATAAGGACACGGTCTATATCACCGTGGTCGATCGTGATCGTATGGCCGTCAGCCTGATCTATTCGATCTTTCATGGCTTTGGATCGGGTATCGCCTCGGACAAGTTCGGCATACTGCTGCAAAACCGCGGCGCCGGCTTCACCCTGGAGCAAGGGCACCCGAACGAACTGGCGGGCGGCAAACGGCCTATGCACACGATCATTCCGGCAATGATGCGCCGTGGCGATGCTATGATGCCGTTTGGCGTGATGGGCGGTGCGTATCAACCCAACGGTCATGCGCGTTTCGTGTCCAACATGGTGGATTTCGGAATGGACCCGCAATCTGCCATCGATGCGCCACGCGCCTTTACGGACAAGGGCACCATGCAGGTTGAGCGTGGCTATAGCGATACGGTGCGCGCCGAGTTGGCCGAAATGGGGCACACGGTGCAAATCCCCGAAGGGCCCATCGGCGGTGCGCAGGCTATCCTCATCCGCGAGGATGGTGTGCTGGAAGGCGGGTCGGACCCCCGCAAGGATGGCATCGCGCTGGGGTATTGAGCCCGGCCAACACGAATGCACAAAGCCCGCCATGATGGCGGGCTTTTCTGGGTCAGTCGCCCAGCTTGGCGTGCACCTCCTCCAGGTCGATTTCACCGATGGGCATCTTGTTCGACGGGTCGTCGAAATCGTATTTGAAAAGCGCGAAATCGCGGTGATAGATTTCCTTCATCAGGTGCATGGACAGGTCGTCGAAATAATCCTCGACCGGGTGCGCACGCTTGGGTCCATGCCCTTCGGATTCGTTGAAGCGTGGGATATTGTCCAGATTGACCTGTTTCGGCGTCTCGATGGCGCCCAGAACCTGGCCCATGCCGTCATTGAATTTCTCGGTCCAGAAAATCTTGTCATAGGTGCCACCGTTCAGGATGAACGTGCTGACATGGCCTGACATCGCCGACCAGTGAATGTCGGGGTCCATTGGCCGGCGCCAGCGAATGGTGTCGCGCGCGAACAGAAGAAACCGGCGGAACGATTTGATCTGGTCGAATTCGAACCCGTCTTCGGGCTCTCCCACCTCGACCCCGTATTTCTGGATCAACAGCGGCACCAGGTTGCCGCGATACCGTTTGCCGTTGCGTTGAATACCGCAGATCTTGTCAAAAAACGACGACAGGATGCGTGTGTAAGGGTTCCGCACGCAGGTGAACGCATAAGAGGCATGCGTCGTCACGTTGGCCTCGATCTTGGGCTGGCTGTCTTCGAGCGCCCATTTGTGCATCCCGCTGGTCGCATCGTGAATGTCGCCGTCGAAGAACTCACCATGGTCAGAGAAATACATTATCTGCCCGATGGTCGAGCACGCGCATTTGGGGACGACGCGATAGACGACGCTTTCGCTTTCGGTCATCCAGGTTCCCGGAAACCCCATTTTGCCTCATCTGCCTCCATCAAGAGCGTCTTTTCATCTGCTGCGCTCGTGCAAATTTCAAAAAATCAAATTTCGCCTGTTTATTCAACGCGGGTTCATCTTTATCTAGATACCGTGACGGCGTAACCCAGTAAACAGAGGCTTTAAGGCAACCTTATGGCGAAAATCGCATTTATCCTGCTTTGCCACAAGGACCCCGAAGCCATAATCAAGCAGGCTGAACGCCTGACCGCCGTGGGCGATTACATGGCGATCCATTTCGATGCGCGCGCCAAGGCCTCGGACTATCAGAAAATTCTTGATGCGCTGCGGAACAACCCGAATGTCGCCTTTCCCAAAAAGCGGATCAAATGCGGCTGGGGTGAGTGGAGCCTGGTGCAGGCCACGCTTAACGCCGTCGAAACCGCGGTTGAGGAGTTTCCGCGCGCCACGCATTTCTACATGCTGTCGGGCGATTGCATGGCCATCAAGACGGCAGAGTACATCCACGAATTCCTCGACCGTGACGACTGCGACTATGTCGAAAGTTTCGATTATTTCGAAAGCGACTGGATCAAGACCGGCTGGAAGGAAGAGCGGTTGATCTATCGCCACTGGTTCAACGAGCGTACGCAAAAGCGCCGGTTTTACTGGATGTTCGAAGCGCAGAAACGGCTTGGGCTCAAGCGTGAAATTCCACAAGATATCCAGGTAATGATCGGCAGCCAGTGGTGGTGTCTGCGCCGCCGCACAATAGAATCGGTTCTGGATTTCACCCGCAAGCGCCACGACGTGATGCGCTTTTTCCGCACCACCTGGATTCCCGACGAAACCTTTTTCCAAACACTCGTGCGCCACCTTGTCCCCGAAAACGAGATTCGCAATCGCACGCTGACCTTTCTGATGTTCACCGATTACGGTATGCCTGTGGTCCTTTATAATGACCATTACGACATGTTGCTCAGCCAGGATTTCCTGTTCGCGCGCAAGGTCAGCCCCGAGGCGACAGAGTTGCGCGCAAGGCTGGGTGCGCTTTACGCGGCCGAGGATGTCGTATTCCAGATCTCGAACGAAGGGCGCAACCTTTACAAGTTCCTCGCCGGGCGCGGGCGCATCGGCCGCCGGTTTGCAACCCGGTTCTGGGAAACCGAGTCGACACTGGGCCGCGAACGCGAGCTGATGATCATCGTGTGCAAGAAATGGCACGTGGCAAAACGGCTTTTGGAGAAAATTCGCCAGGTTACCAACATCCCGGCCATTGAATATCTCTTTAACGAGGAATCCACCCAACTGCCCGACCTTGGCGGCATCCAGTCAACGATCGGCAAACGCACGCGCCACCGTCGGGCCCTGATGCGAATGTTGTTCGACTATTTTGACAGTGACCGCCTGATCGTGTGCATGGACCCGAACAACATCGACCTGTTGCATGATTTCTGCGGCGACCGCTCCGTAACCCGGTTGCTCGAGGTCGAATGCCAGTTCTCGGATGATTACCTGATCGGTCACGCGATGCGCGTGGGCCTGGCCGGCATGCAAACGCCCCGCGAAACGCTGGAACGGCTGCTGCCGACGATCCGGCAGGATATCACCTTTGAAACCGATCGTATTCGCGATGCCAATTTCGACAATCACAACCGCATCCGCGAGACGAACAGCATCGGGGAAAACGTGCCACCGATTGCCAAATTCCTCTCGATACCCGAAGAGAAGGCACAAGAAATCGCTGAAACAAACTATCTCTTTGCTGACTGAGGTGCCCGATGGCCTATGCCTATGACGACCAGAACATCTTTGCCAAAATCCTGCGCGGCGAGATTCCCAATAACACGGTTCTGGAAACCGACCACAGCCTGGCCTTTCATGACATCCAGCCGCAGGCGCCCGTTCATGTTCTGGTCATCCCCAAGGGGCCATACGTGAATTACGATCATTTCGCGGCCCAGGCGTCGGAGGCTGAAATCACCGACTACGCCCGCGCCATCGGCGAGGTGTGCAAGCTGGTCGAGGTTGCGCCGGGCAATGACGGCGACGGTTACCGCCTTATTTCAAACGCTGGCGAAGCCGGCGTGCAAGAGGTGCCGCACCTGCACATGCATGTTCTGGGCGGGCGCGTGCTGGGCCGTATGCTCAAGAAATTCGACGATTAACTGCCGCGATAGGTCGAATAGCCATAGGGCGACAAAAGCAGCGGCACATGGTAATGTGCGTCCGGGTCGGCCATGCCGAAACGTATAGGCACGATGTCCAGAAACAGTGGAGCGTCGCCGGCAAGGTCATGCCGGCGCAGGTAATCGCCCGCGTGGAACACCAGTTCGTAGGTGCCGGTGGCAAATTCGGAAACGGGCAGAATCGGGCTGTCGGTGCGACCGTCACTGTTTGTCATTGTTTCGGCCAGTTTTTCACGCCGCTCCTCCGACAGGTGAAAAAGCTCGATCCGGATGCCGTCGCCAGGCACGCCGCGGGCGGTATCCAGTACATGGGTCGTCAGGTATCCGTCAGCCATGAAGCGCTCCTTTTTCGCAGCAGGGTAGCTGATGGTCCGCGGTTTCATAGGAAAAAAGGGCAATCAATAGCCCCGGAAAGTGTTTCAAGAATTTTTTGAAAGCATGGCGGGGCATGGCTGTCTTACAACTCATTCAATTGTGAAGGAGTCCATGATGCAGCGTTATCCGCGCAACATGATCGGCCACGGCCCCAACCCGCCCGACCCGCAATGGCCCGGCGGCGCCCGGATCGCCGTGCAATTCGTGGTGAATTACGAGGAAGGCGGCGAAAACTGCGTGCTGCATGGTGATGCCGCCTCGGAGGCGTTCCTGAGCGACATCGCCGGCGCTGCTCCTTGGCAGGGGATGCGGCATTGGAACATGGAGTCGATCTATGACTACGGCGCGCGGGCCGGGTTCTGGCGGTTGCACCGCCTGTTCACGGGGTCCGACATTCCCGTAACGGTCTACGGCGTGGCCAGCGCCCTGGCGCGCAGCCCCGAACAGGTCGAGGCGATGAAGGACGCCGGTTGGGAAATCGCGTCACACGGGCTGAAATGGGTCGAGCATCGCGACATGCCCGAAGAGCAGGAGCGCGCCCAGATAGCCGAGGCCATCCGCCTGCATACCGAGGTGGTCGGCGCGCGCCCGCTTGGCTGGTACACCGGGCGCTGCAGCGAAAACACCGTGCGTCTCGTCGCCGAAGAAGGCGGGTTTACCTATATCTCGGACATGTACGACGACGATCTGCCCCATTGGCTTGAGGTCGGCGCGCGTGACCAGTTGATCATTCCCTACACGCTCGAAGCAAATGATATGCGCTTTGCCACCGCACCCGGCTACATCACGGGTGAGCAATTTTTCCAGTATCTGAAAGACGCGTTCGATGTGCTTTACGCCGAGGGGCAGGCAGGCAGACCCAAGATGATGACCATCGGCCTGCATTGCCGCCTGATCGGGCGGCCCGGCAAACTGGCGGGGCTGCAGCGCTTCATCGACCATATAAAGAAGTTCGATGACGTCTGGTGCCCGCGCCGTATCGACATCGCGCGGCACTGGGCCCAGACCCACCCGCACAAGCGGCGCGAAAGGCCCAGCCAGATGGATCGCGAGACCTTCGTTTCCCGTTTCGGCGGTGTTTTCGAACACTCGCCCTGGATCGCCGAGCGCGCGCATGGGTTGGAACTTGGCCCCGCGCATGACACCCCCGCCGGGCTGCACAACGCGCTGGCGCGGATGTTCCGCAGCGCCAGCCATGATGAACGGCTGGGTTTGTTGAAGGCTCATCCCGACCTGGCAGGAAAGCTGGCCGTTGCGAAACGCCTGACGGCCGAGTCGACCTCGGAACAGGCCAGCGCGGGGCTTGATGCGCTGACCGATGCCGAACGCGCGCGGTTCACCGAGTTGAACAACGCCTACGTGTCCAAGCACGGCTTTCCCTTCATCATCGCCGTCCGTGACCACGACAAGGCTGGCATATTGGCCGCCTTTGAAACCCGGATCGCCAACGACACCGAAACCGAATTCGCCACCGCCTGCGCACAGGTGGAACGCATCGCTCGCCTGCGCCTGGAGGATATGCTGTGACCTATGCCTTCCCTCCCGGTGGCCTGCCGGACCAAGGCGTCGATCCCGAAGGAACGGCGGTTTTCACCGATGCCTATGCCGTGCTGCCCGCCTGCACGATGCGCGACATCGTCACCAGCTTCCTGCCTGGTTGGCAGAAAGCGCGTGCCTGGATCATCGCCCGACCCCTGTCGGGCTTTGCCGAAACATTCGCGCAATACGCGGTCGAGGTGGCGCCGCGCGGCGGTTCGGACAACCCCGAGCCCGAGACCGGCGCGCAGGCCGCCATCCTGGTCGCCGATGGCGAAATGACCCTGGAAATCGGGGGCGACGCCCATACCCTGCGGGCAGGCGGCTATGCTTACCTTGCGCCGGGTGCGGTTTGGTCGGTCCGAAACACGGGCGATGCGCCGTTGAAATTCCACTGGATTCGCAAGCGCTATGAACCGGCACCGGGCATCGAAAGCCCGGACAGCTTCGTGACCTCGGACCAGGACACGCCGGTGAACTGGATGGCCAATACCGACAAGTGGGGCACCACGCGCTTTGTCGACCCGTCCGACCTGCGCCACGACATGCACGCGAATATCGTCACCTTCCTGCCCGGGGGGCGTATTCCCTTTGCCGAAACCCACGTAATGGAACACGGGCTTTACGTGTTGCAGGGCACCGCGCGCTACCTGTTGAACAAGGATTGGGTCGAGGTAGGCCCGGGCGATTTCATGTGGCTGCGCGCCTTTTGCCCGCAGGCCTGCATCGCCACCGGCGATGAGCCATTTCGCTATCTTCTTTACAAGGATGTGAACCGCCACCCCTCGCTACGCGTTCCCGCGCTTTAGCAATACCGTCCGGGGGCGGGGGCAGACGGCCCCTGCCACCATCAGCCGGAGGCCCGCCATGCCCATCATTCGCACCCAGCCACTGACCGCGGCCGACTTCGCCGCTTATGGCGATGTCCTGCAGGCCACGGGTGACCCCGACCGGGTCATAAACGCGGGCTTTTGCGGCCGCTGGCATGATCGCGCGCGGCTGGATTTCGGGGTGGATGGCCGCGCGGGCATCAGCATCTTCGATGCGCAGCCGCGCAGCCTGCCATATGTATGCGACCTGCTGGAACGTCACCCCGAGGGCAGCCAGGCCTTTCTTCCCATGCATCACAATGACTGGCTGGTCATCGTCGCGCCAGACGCGGGCGGGCGGCCGGGCCAGCCACATGCGTTTCTGGCCGGGCCGGGGCAGGGCATAAACCTGTTCCGCGGCACCTGGCACGGGGTGCTTACGCCGCTTCATTCGCCGGGGCTGTTTGCTGTCGTCGACCGCATCGGCCCGACGCCGAATCTTGAAGAGTACAGGCTCGACCCGCCCCTGACAGTCGAAGCTTAACCAAAAGCCCCATCGAAAAAGGGGTGCAACCAACAAGGAGAGACCGGGACAATGACACATACATCACTGGGCACCGCGGCCGAGCTGCGCGACCCGAATTACACCCCCCCGCTGACGCACGCGGTTCCGCTGGGCATACAGCACGTTCTGGCGATGTTCGTATCCAACGTGACACCCGCGATCATCGTTGCTGGGGCCGCCGGGTTCGGCTTCGGCTCGAACAGCCCGGATTTCCCGAACATGATCTACATGATCCAGATGGCGATGCTGTTTGCCGGCATCGCAACGCTGTTTCAGTCGATCGGCATGGGGCCAGTTGGCGCGCGCCTGCCCATCGTGCAGGGCACCTCGTTCGCGTTTCTGCCGGTGATGATTCCGGCGGTTGCGGGGCAGGGCGTGGCCGGTCTGGCCGGGCTGATGACCGGCGTGATGATCGGCGGCGTTTTTCACTTTTTCCTGGGCACGGTGATCGGGCGCATCCGGTTTGCCCTGCCGCCTTTGGTGACAGGGCTGATCGTTCTGATGATCGGTCTGTCGCTGATCCAGGTCGGCATCCAGTATGCCGCGGGCGGCGTGCCCAAGCAGGGTTCACCCGAGTTCGGCACGGCCGCGATGTGGATTCCGGCGCTTGTCGTGATCGCGGTCACGCTGGGGCTCAAGTTTTTCACCCGCGGGCTGGTTTCGGTTGCCGCGGTCCTTCTGGGGCTGATTGCCGGGTATATCGTGGCGCTTGGTATGGGGCAGGTAAGTTTCGCCAACGTCGCGAACGCCGCTGTCTTCGCCCCGCCCATGCCATTCAAATGGGGGATTGAATTCAACACCGCCATCATCATCGGCATGTGTTTCATGGCCGTGATCTCGGCCATCGAAACGGTGGGTGACGTATCGGGCATTTGCAAAGGCGGCGCGGGCCGAGAGGCCGAGGATCGCGAAATCGCCGGTGCCACCTATGCCGACGGTCTGGGCACGGCCATCGCGGGCATATTTGGCGGGCTGCCCAACACGTCGTTCAGCCAGAATGTCGGGCTGATCTCGATGACGGGAGTGATGAGCCGCCACGTCGTGACAATCGGTGCCGTGTTTCTCATCGTTTGCGGGCTGGTGCCAAAGATCGGTGCAATCGTATCGACCGTGCCGATCAACGTGCTGGGCGGTGGCGTGATCGTGATGTTTGGCATGGTGGCCGCGGCGGGTATCAACATGCTGGCCGAGGTGCACTGGAACCGCCGCAACATGGTGATCTTTGCCGTATCCCTTTCGGTGGGGCTGGGCCTGCAACTGGTGCCCGACGCGTTGCAGCATTTGCCGCGTAGCCTGCAAATCCTGCTGACCAGCGGCCTGCTGCCAGCGGCGGCGCTGGCGATCGTTCTGAACCTTGCCCTTCCCGAAGAGCTGGAGTGACAGGTGTGGCGCCGCAGCGATGGTGCGGCGCCGTTCGGGGGCTCTGCCCCCGTCTGCCTGCGGCAGACTCCCCCGGGATATTTCGGGAGAGAGGAAGCATGTCAGGGTGATTGACCTGTCGCGCGACACGACGCATCTTGCGCCGACGCGACAGGAGACCTGATCATGCAAGCAAAAACCCCTATGATGACGCCCGTGTTGATCGTGGGCTGCATGATCATCCTTGTCAGCTTCGCTGTGCGTGCCTCGTTCGGAGTGTTCCAGATTCCGATTGCAGAGGAATTCGGCTGGCTCAGGGCAGAGTTCAGCCTTGCCATAGCCATTCAGAACCTGGCCTGGGGTATCGGGCAGCCCCTGTTCGGCGCACTGGCCGAGCGCCTGGGCGATCGCATGGCGATAATCCTGGGGGCGTTCACCTATGCGGCGGGGCTGGTGCTGTCATCCTTTGCCGTCACGCCCGAGGCGCACCAGATGTTGGAAATCCTGGTCGGGTTCGGCATCGCGGGCACCGGGTTTGGCGTGATCCTTGCCGTGGTTGGCCGGGCAAGCAGCGACGAGAACCGTTCCATGAGCCTGGCCATCGCCACCGCCGCGGGGTCGGCGGGGCAGGTGTTCGGCGCGCCGGTTGCCGAATGGCTGCTGACGATAATGCCCTGGCAACAGGTATTCCTGGTGTTTGCCGTTGCCATCCTTGCCTCGCTCTTGCTGCTTCCGGCCATGCGGGCCCCTGCCGCCAGCCGCGACGAGATCGAGGAAAGCATGGGCACGATCCTGCGCCGTGCCTTTCGTGACCCCAGCTATACGCTGATCTTTCTCGGCTTTTTCTCGTGCGGGTATCAACTGGCTTTCGTGACCGCGCATTTCCCCGCTTTCGTGACCGAGATGTGCGGCCCCATCGCGCCGGGCGGAATGCTGGACAGTATCGGCATTGGCACCACTTCGGCGCTTGGGGCGGTGGCGATTTCGCTTATCGGGCTGGCAAACATCGCGGGCACGCTGACCGCGGGCTGGTTGGGAAAGCGGTATTCCAAGAAATACCTGCTGGCGGGCATCTACACCGGCCGCACGATCATCGCCGCCGCCTTTATCCTGTTTCCGATCACGCCGGCCACGGTGCTGTTGTTTTCCGTGGCCATGGGCGCACTGTGGCTGGCCACCGTGCCGCTGACCAGCGGCCTGATCGCGCATATCTATGGCCTGCGCTACATGGGCACCCTTTACGGGATCGTGTTCTTTTCCCACCAGTTGGGCAGTTTCATGGGCGTGTGGCTGGGCGGTCGGATGTATGACATCTACGGCGATTACACCGTGGTCTGGTGGATCGGCGTTGCCGTGGGCGCGTTCTCGGCCATCGTCCACCTTCCGGTGAAGGAGCGGCACCTGACCGCGCCCGCCTGAAGGCGTGCGCCCTCAGGTCACTGGGCAGCACGCCAGGCATCGAGGATGTAGCGGCTTGTCATCAGGTCGAGATGCGCGCCGCCGCCGTTCTTGAACAGGGTTATCTCTTCGTCGGACTGTCGGGCGAACGCATCGGGCGCATAGTAATCGGCCACCACGTCATCGCGGCTGATTACGCCCTGTTCCAGCGGGATCTTCAGCTCGCCGATATGCCCCAGCGTGGTGTTGTAACTGTCGACAAAGATGCGCGCGCGGGTCAGGGCGGTATCGTCGGCCTCGCGCATGTCGGGGCGATAGGCGCCGATCAGGTCGACATGCTGTCCCGGTTGCAGCCAGTCGCCCTGTATAAGGGGGCTGGTGCTCATGGTGGCGCAGGTTACGATATCGGCGGCGCGCACCGCGGTTTCCAGGTCATCGGCCACGGCCATTCCGGGAAAGTCACCGGCCATTTTGGCTGCGGTTTCGCGCGTGCGGTTCCAGACGGTAAAGCGCGCATCGGCAAAACCCGCGCCATAGGCTTGGGCCAGCGACCGGCCCACCGTGCCCGCGCCCACGATCAATACGTTGCGGCTGTCGGGGCGGGCCAGTTTGCGCGCCGCGCACAGGCTGTCGCCGGCGGTTTTCCACTTGGTGACAAGGTGAAAATCCACCAGCGCCTCCAACTCGCCCGTTCGATCATCAAACAGCGTCACCGCGCCGTTGACCATGGGCTTTCCGCGCCCTGGATTGCCCGGGAAAACGCTGGCCGATTTCACCGCCAGCCCCATTCCGTCGATCCAGGCCGCGCGGTTCAGCAGAGTATCGGGGTCACGATACAGGAAAATGTCGTCGATCTGCGCCTTGGGCAGACGGTGGCCGGCGTCGAAGGCCGCGCACAGCGCCAGCCAGTCCAGCAGTTTCTCGCCTGCGTCGAAGGGGATGAAGGGAACGGTCATGCTAGCTCCTTTTCGGTCAGCAGGCCATGGGCCACCAAGGCCTGCGCCAGCCCCTTGGCTCCATCGAACAAATGCCCATGCCAGCCGCGTGCCGTTGCGGCTGCGACGTTTTCGGGCCGGTCATCGGTGAAGAACAGGCTTGCGCCCGACAGGCCGCTGGCCAGTTCCAGGGTTTCGTAAATCTCGGGCTCGGGCTTGACCGTGCCAACATGAGCGGAAATGACCCGGCCATCGAACTCGGCCAGAAATGGATAGGCCTGTTCGGCAATCTCGAAGGGTTCGGCGCCGAAATTGGACAACGCCCAGCAGCGTACGCCGCGCGATTGCAACGCACGCATCAGCGCCACGGTATCATCTTTCGCGGGGCTGGCCATTTCAAGCCAGCGATCGTGCCACAGCCGGATCGCATCGGCCCATTCGGGGTGTTCGGCGGCCAAGCCGTAAATCGTTTCGCGGAAAGGTTCGCCTCGATCGACGGAAAGGTTTGCCGACTCTATCGGCACTTCGGCGAACAGGCGCTTGCGGGCATCTCGCCCGATTTCGCGGTCGTAAAACGCGGCAGGTTCCCAATGGATTAGCACCCGCCCGATATCGAAAACCACGGCTTCTGGCATCCAACTACCCCTGTTTCGCCTTGCGCAAAGCACGTTCCAGCGCATCAAGGAAACGCGAGCGGTCGGCCTTTGTAAATCCCTTGCCGCCCCCCTGCATGAAGGGGTTGGCGGCGCGCAGGTCTGCCATCAGGTCGCGCGTGGCCAGCACCGTGCCAATATTCGCGCCAGTCAGCGCCTCGCCGTTGTGTTTCAGCACCTGCGCGCCCGCCTCGACGCAGCGCGCGGCCAGCGGGATGTCACCCGTTATCACCACGTCGCCCGGCCCCGCACGCTCGGCGATCCAGATGTCGGCCACGTCGGGCCCCGCCTCGACGATAATCGTTTCGACCAACGGGTTTTGCGATGGGCGCAGACCGCCATTGCTGACGATCTTTACCGGCACCTTGTGGCGGGTGGCCACGCGCTCGGCCTCGGCCTTGACGGGGCAGGCATCGGCGTCGATGAACAGCGTCATGTGCCCTTGTTGCCCTTGGGCACCTTGTATTCCTCGGGGATGGGCATGCGGTTGAACGCATCCAGCCCGGCAATGCGATACGCCTCGGCCAGGGTGGGATAGTTGAAGGTGTTCTGAACGAAGTAATCCACCGTGCCTTTCAGGTTCAGCACCGCCTGGGCGATGTGGATCAGTTCGGTTGCGCCTTCGCCGACGATTTGCACACCCAGCACGCGGCGGGTTTTCAGGCTGACCAGCATTTTCAGCATCCCATGGTTCAACCCCATGATATGGCCCCGGCTGGTTTCGCGGAAGCGTGCCACGCCGACCTCGTACGGGATGCCGCGTTCCTGCATTTCCTCTTCGCTCATGCCGCAGGTGCTGATTTCCGGTACCGAGTAGATTCCATAGGGAAACCAAGGACTTTCCGGCAGGGTCGGGGTGTCAAGCGCGTGGCAGGCCGCCACCCGCCCCTGCTGGAGCGAAGTCGACGCAAGCGAGGGGTGTCCGATCACGTCGCCGGCGGCATAGATATGCGGCACATCCGTCTGGTACGTCTTGCGATCGACCGACAGCCGCCCGCGATGGTCGGTTTCCAGCCCGGCCTTTTCCAGCCCCAGCTTGTCGGTGGCGCCCATGCGGCCGGCGGCAAACAGCATCATCTCCGCCCGCACGTGGCGGCCGTTTTGCATGGTGATCTCAACGTGCTTGCCGGTGTCTTCGATCTTTTCCACTTGCGAGCCCAGCCGCAGATCGACGCCGTTTTCCTTGATCTGGTGCGTGAAATCCGAAATCAGCGCCGCGTCGATGAAATCAAGAAAGCTGTCGCGCGGCTCGATCAGCGTCACGCGCACATCCAGCGCAGCGAACATGGTGGCATATTCCACGCCGATCACGCCGGCGCCCACCACGGCCAGCGAGCGGGGAATCTCGGGCATGTCCAGAAACTCGTCACTGTCCAGCACGGTGCGCCCGTTGAAGGGCACGTATTCGGGTCGATAGGTGCGGGTGCCGGTGGCGATCAGGAACTTGTCTGCGGTGATGCGGCGGGTTTCGTCGGCCTCGGTCGCGACTTCGATCTCGTGCGGGCCGACAAAGCGCGCCAGCCCGTGCAGCGTGTCGACATGGTTGCGGTTGAACTGGTGCTCAAGCACGTCAACCTCGTGCTCAAGCGTCATGTGCAGGCGCGCTTTCAGGTCACCTGCGCCGATATCGTCCTTTACCCTGTAGGATCGGCCGTAAAAGCTGCGTTCACGCCAGCCTGACAGGTTCAGCACCGTTTCGCGCAGGGTTTTCGACGGAATCGTGCCGGTATGCACCGACACGCCGCCCATCTTGTCCTTGCGGTCAACGACCAGCACCTTGCGCCGCAGCTTGCCCGACTGGATCGCTGCCGCGCGGCCAGCCGGGCCCGACCCGATGATGATGAGATCGTAATCAGCCATTTCGCGCGTCAGGCATAAAGGGCTTCGGCGTGAAAGGCGACGTGATCTTCGATGAAGGTCGAGACAAAGAAATAGCTGTGATCATAGCCCTTTTGCAGGCGCAGGCTGGCTGGCACGCGGCGGGCGTTGACGGCCTGTGCCAGTGCCTCGGGTTGCAACAGGTCGATGAACTGGTCGCTGCTGCCGGTATCGACAAGTAGCGGAATATCCAGCCCTTTTTCCCGCATCAACAGTGTGGCGTCATGCGCGGCCCAGGTGCTTTCATCGTCACCCAGATAGGCTGAAAGCTGCTTGCGGCCCCAATCGCCGTTCGTGGGGTGGCAAATCGGGGAAAACGCGCTGACCGAGCGGAACCGCCCCGGCAGCCCCATCGCCAGCGTCAGTGCACCGTGCCCGCCCATCGAATGGCCGGTGATGGCTTGCCGGTCGGCGTCGAGCGCAAAGGTGTCGAACACCAGGTTGGGCAGGTCGGTGGCGATGTAATCCCACATGCGGTAATTGGGCGCCCAGGGCGCCTGCGTGGCGTTCACATAGAACCCGGCGCCCTGGCCCAGATCATAGGAGTCGTCATCGGCCACGCCCTCGCCCCTGGGCGAAGTATCGGGGAAAATCAAGGCGATACCCTGTTCCGCTGCCCAGGTCTGCGCGCCTGCCTTGACCATCGCGTTTTCATGCGTGCAGGTCAGGCCGGACAGATACCACAGAAGTGGCACGGGGCCATCCTGCGCCTCTTCGGGCAGGAACAGCCCAAAGGTCATGTCACAGCCGGTGGCGGTGGATTTATGGGTGTAGACGCCTTGCGTGCCGCCGAAGCAGCGGTTTTCAGAAACGGTTTCCATGGTCTGGTTCCCTTGTCGTCCAGTTGGCCCATGGCTACCGGACGCGGGCCTTGGCGGCAAGGATCAGAAGCCGGTGACCCAGGCGATCACGGCCGAAACCGTGACGATGGAGCAGAGGGTGGACACGAGGATCGAGGCGGACACACGATGTGGTGCTACACCGTAGTGCTGCGCCAGTATGTAGACGTTTCCGGCCACGGGCAGGGCGGCGGCCGCGATCATGACGCCCGCGGCATACGGGTCGACCGGGAACAGGATCAGCGCGGCAAAGGCCACCGCCGCCGGGTGCAAGACCAGCTTGCAGAACGACAGCCAGCCCGCGGTTGTCAAACGCTCGGCCGATTTGCTGGCAAGGCTGGCGCCGATGGCGAACAGTGCGCCGGGCGTGGCTGCAGCGCCCAGGATCGACACGAAATCATTCAACGGTTTCGGAATGGGGATGGCCAGCGCCGACCAGGTGAGGCCCAGGCAAATACTTACGATCATTGGGTTTTTCAGCAATCCCATGCCGACCGTGTTCAGGATTTTCACGGAAACGCGGCCATCGCGCGCGCCCGTGATCAAGATCACGATAAGCGAGCCGAACACGACCAGGTCGACGGCCAGAACCAACATCACGGGGGCAATCGCGGCCTCGCCCAGCAGCATCACCAGCATCGGAATCCCAAGGAATCCGACGTTTCCGATGACGGCGCATTGCGCCTCGATCGCGGCCTCTTCGACGCTGAGACCGCGCAGGAACGCGACGGCGGTTGCGATGCCGTAGATGAAGGCGGTGCCCCAAAGATAGGCGGTGACGAAGCGCAGGTCGAACACGTCGGTTAACGACAGGTTGGCCGAGAAACGGAACAGCATTGCCGACAGGGCAAAGTAGAACACGAACTTGGTCAGCCAGGCGGTCGCCTCTTCGGTGAAAAACCGTGTGACACCGGCAAGATAGCCCAGCCCTATCAGGGCAAAGAACGGCAGGGTTTGCAGGAATATCTGGGCCATGCACCTTTGGTAGCATGGGGGGCGGTGCGGTCAATGGCGGTAATGCGTCCTGCCGCCGGGCCGCGCGGTCACGGGGCCGAAGCGCGCGGTTTTTCAACGCCGTGCCGCCTGCCGGGGCGGCGGGGCAGGCCATTGTTTGCAAAAGCATTCCAGCCCCTCGCGCGCCGAAACCCGCGCCCGGAAACCGCGCGGTGTCGTGCAATACGGGCCCGACTGCACGATTTGCCCTGAAAACCGCGCGCGTCCAAACGCGGCGCGCGGCGGGTTTGCGCATCGTTAACCGGGGTGGCGTGCGCTGGGCCAAGCCCGTGTTAACCGCTTGCCCGCAGGATGGCCGAAACGACACGAGGTGCGACATGACGAAATGCGATATGGGCCTGCCGCTGCAAATGGCCGAGCTGCGCCGCCGCCCCGGCACGGTGATCCGCGACGTGGCGCATCGGGGCCAGCGGTTCCTGATCTACAATAATCGTCGTGAAATGGCCGCGCTGGTGACAGTGCGCGACCTTGAGGCGCTGGAACGTGCGGGCGGTCAAAGCACGGAACGACAGGTGCAAAAGATGCTGGAACGGTTGGGCCGGCACGATGCGCTGCGGCAGGTGATGCAGGTGGTGGAGCGGCTTGACGGAGAAGGCCGGTTGCGGCCCTGATCGGTTGGCTGGTCCGCGGTGGGGGCGGGCAGCCCCCACCATTTCCCCCTGTTGCGCGGCGGCAATCCCCGCTATGCCGCGCGCATGAGCGAATTCGAGATTTTCCTTGTCGCGCCCCCGGGGTTGGAGCGCGTTCTGGCCGACGAGGCGCGCCTGGCGGGTTTCGCGCTGCCCGAAGCGGTCGAGGGGGGTGTTGTCACCCGTGGCGGCTGGCCCGAGATATGGCGGGCGAACCTTGTCTTGCGCGGCGCCACGCGGGTTCTGGTACGGGTGGGGGAATTCCGGGCCTTTCACCTGGCGCAGTTGGACAAGCGGGCGCGCAAGTTTCCGTGGGGTGACGTGCTGCGCGTCGATGTGCCGGTGCGGGTCGAGGTTACCAGCCATCGCTCGAAGATTTACCATGAACGGGCGGCGGCCGAACGGATCGGGCGTGCAATTACCGAAGAGTTCGGCGCGCGTGTGGCGTCTGATGCCCCCGTGACGCTGAAGGTGCGGATCGACGACGACATGGTGGTTTTGTCGGTCGACAGCTCGGGCGAAAGCCTGCACAAGCGCGGCCACAAGCAGGCCATGGGCAAGGCGCCGATGCGCGAAACGCTGGCCGCGCTGTTCTTGCGGCAGATGGGGTTCGACGGCACGCAGACGGTGGTTGACCCGATGTGCGGCTCGGGCACTTTCGTGATCGAGGCGGCCGAGATGGCCGCCGGCCTGTGGCCGGGGCGTGACCGGGAATTTGCGTTTCGGCACCTGGCCGGGTTCGATGCCGGCGCGTTCGACGCGATGAAGCGCACTGTGCGGCCCGCTGTGCCGCAGGCGCGGTTCTACGGGGTTGACCGCGATGCGGGCGCGGTGCGCATGGCGCGCGACAACGCGGGCCGGGCAGGGGTTGGCGATTGGGCGTTCTTTGCCGAAGGCGCGATCAGCGACCTGACCCCGCCCGACGGGCCGCCCGGTATCGTCATCGTCAACCCGCCCTACGGTGCGCGGATCGGCGACCGCAAGCCGTTGTTCGGGCTTTACGGGGCGCTGGGCGAGGTGTTGCGCACGCGGTTTTCCGGCTGGCACCTGGGGCTTGTGACCAGCGATGGCGGCTTGGCCAAGGCCACTGGCCTGGCCTTGCATACCGGGCCGGCCGTGCCGCATGGGGGCCTGCGCATCCGGCTGTATCGCGCACGACTGTAACAGTGGCAGAATCGCGTGGGTCATGCTAGGTCTTGTGGGATGAATACCCATGCCCCCAATATGCGCCCTGTCATACGGCAGTTGGACGATGCTGCGGTCAACCGTATCGCTGCCGGCGAGGTGGTGGAGCGCCCCGCCTCGGCCGTCAAGGAACTGGTGGAAAACGCGCTGGACGCGGGTGCGCGGCGCATCGACGTGGCGATTGCCGATGGCGGCAAGACGCTGATCCGCGTGGCCGACGATGGGTGTGGCATCGCCGGGGCGGACCTGCCGCTGGCCTTGTCGCGTCACGCGACCTCGAAGATCGACGGCAGCGACCTGCTTAACATCCATTCCTTCGGGTTCCGGGGCGAGGCGTTGCCATCGCTTGGCGCGGTGGGGCGGCTGAGCATCACCAGCCGCGTCGCCGGTGGCGAGGGGGCACAGATTACCGTGTCCGGCGGTCAGGTGGGCACGGTCAAGCCCGCCGCGCTGAACGGTGGCACGGTGGTAGAACTGCGCGACCTGTTCCACGCCACGCCCGCGCGGCTGAAATTCCTGCGCACGGACAGGGCCGAGGCGCAGGCGATTTCGGACGTGGTGAAACGGCTGGCGATGGCCGAGCCTTTCGTGGGCTTTACCCTGCGCGATGTCTCGGGCGGGGGCGAGGGCCGCGTGGTGTTTCGGGCCGATGCGCAATCGGGCGACCTGTTCGATGCCTTGCACGGGCGGTTGGCCGGTGTGCTGGGCGGCGAGTTTGCCGAGAATGCCCTGCGGATCGAGGCCGAGCGCGACGGGCACCACCTGTCGGGCTTTGCCGCGCTGCCCACCTATTCGCGCGGGGCGGCGGTGGCGCAGTTCCTGTTCGTCAATGGTCGGCCCGTGCGCGACAAGCTGCTGGTGGGGGCGTTGCGGGCGGCCTATTTCGATTTCCTGTCGCGCGACCGCCACCCGGTGGCGGCGCTGTTCGTCGATTGTGCGCCCACGCTGGTGGACGTGAACGTGCACCCGGCGAAATCCGAGGTGCGGTTTCGCGATCCGGGCGCGGTGCGCGGGTTGATCGTGGGGGCGCTGCGTGCGGCACTGGCCGAGGCGGGGCACCGCGCCTCGACCACGGTGGCGGGCGCGACGCTGGGGGCGATGCGGCCCGAACCCGCCGCAGAGGCCCCGCCGCGCGTCTACCAGATGGACCGCCCCGGTGCGCAGGCCCGTGCGACGGCGTACCAGGGGCAGGCGCCCGGTTTCGCTGAGATGCGCGGCGATTACAGCGCGCGGGTCGAGCCCGTACCGGACACGGCCCCGCACGCCGGTGACGAGCGGTTGCCGCTGGGCGCGGCGCGGGCGCAGGTGCATGAAAACTATATCGTCGCGCAGACGGAAACCGGGATCGTCATCGTCGATCAGCACGCCGCGCATGAGCGGCTGGTTTACGAAAAGCTCAAGCGCCAGATGGCGGAGAACGGCGTGGCGGCGCAGGCATTGCTTATTCCGGAAATCGTGGAACTGTCCGAGGGTGATTGCGCCCGGCTGATGGACCACGCCGGAGACCTGGCGCAACTGGGGCTGACGCTGGAGCCCTTTGGCGGCGGCGCGGTGGCGGTGCGCGAAACGCCCGCGTTGCTGGGCGAGGTCAACGCCAGCGCGATGATCCGCGATATCCTGGACGAATTGGCCGACCAAGGTGACAGCCTGACGGTGCAGGCGCGGTTGGAGGCCATCCTGAGCCGGGTGGCCTGTCATGGCTCGATCCGCTCGGGCCGGCGGATGCGCGCCGAGGAAATGAACGCGCTGCTGCGCGAGATGGAGGCCACGCCCCATTCCGGCCAATGCAACCACGGCCGGCCCACCTACGTGGAACTGAAACTGAGCGATATCGAAAGGCTGTTCGGGCGGACATGATCCAGATCGGTGATCAGACCTATACGCTGGGCGACCCGGTGGTGATGCTGGTGGTTGCGGGCGCGGCGCTGGGGCTGCTGATCGTCATACTTCTGATCGCCGCGGTGCGCGCGGCGGGGCGCAGCGCGCGCGTGGCCGCGCCGCTGGCGCAGCAGATCGGGCAGTTGGGCCAGCGGGTCGAGGCGCTGGGCCAGGGCCAGCAGCAACTGGCCGGGGGGCTGACCCATGTGTCCGAGGCGCAGGCGGCGGCCCAGGCCAACATGCTGCAACTGATGGAGCGGCGGCTGGGCCAGGTCAGCGAAAAGATGAACGAGAACCTGCAGGGCGCGGCGCGGCGCACGGCGCATTCGCTGGGCGAGTTGCAGCAACGCCTGCAGGCCATCGACAAGGCGCAGGACAACATTACCAAGCTGTCGGGCGACGTGCTGTCCTTGCAGGATATTCTGAGCAACAAGCAGACGCGCGGCGCCTTTGGCGAAATCCAACTGCGCGATATCGTCAGCAAGGCGCTGCCCAGTGACAGCTATCAATGGCAGGCGACGCTGAGCAACGGCAAAAGGGCCGATTGCCTGATCTACCTGCCCAACCCGCCCGGGCCCATCGCGATAGACAGCAAGTTCCCGTTGGAGCCATACGAGGCGCTGGTGAATGCCGAAAGCCCCGAGGGTGTCAACCGCGCCGCCACGCAGATGCGGCAGGCGGTGCGCGCGCATATCAAGGCGATATCCGAGAAATACATACTGGATGGCGAAACCGCCGACGGGGCGTTGATGTTCCTGCCATCCGAGGCGGTCTATGCCGAGCTGCACGCGCGGTTTCCCGAGCTGGTGCGCGAAGGGTTCGCCGCGCGGGTCTGGATCGTGTCGCCGACCACTTGCATGGCCACGCTACACACGATGCGCGCGATCCTGAAGGACGCGCGGATGCGCGAGCAGGCGGGCGCGATCCGGCGTGAGTTGGGCCTGCTGTTTGCCGATGTCGAACGGCTGGGCGCGCGGGTGGACAACCTTGACCGGCATTTCGGGCAGGCGGCCAAGGATATCTCGGAAATCAAGATAAGCGCCGACAAGGCGGGGCGCCGCGCGCGGCGGCTGGACAATTTCGATTTCGAGGAACTGGCGCCCGAGACCGAGGCGCCGGGCGTTCTGCGGTTGGAACACCCCAAGCTGTAGGCGGCATTGGGGTGCATGGGGGGGGCGCCGGCCGCAGCCCTTGCGGCGCGCTCAGTGCCTGCGCGGGTCGGCGGGGTAGACGCCGAGAATCTTTACATGCGAGGTGAAATAACGCAGCTCGTCGAGCGCCAGTTTCACGTTGTCATCCTCGGGGTGGCCCTCGATGTCGGCGTAGAATTGCGTGGCGGTGAAAGACCCGCCCACCATGTAGCTTTCCAGCTTGGTCATGTTCACGCCGTTGGTCGCAAAGCCGCCCATTGCCTTGTAAAGCGCGGCGGGGATGTTGCGCACCTGGAAGACGAAACTGGTCATCATCCCGTCGGTGCCGCGGCGGCTGTGATCGCCCTCGCGCGACATGACCAGGAACCGCGTGGTGTTGTTGCCCTGGTCCTCGATATGGCGGGCCAGCACGTCGAGCCCGTAGATATCTGCCGCAAGATCGCCCGCCAGCGCGGCCAGCGACGGGTCGCCCAGTTCGGCCACGTGCTTGGCCGATCCGGCGGTATCGGCGCCGGTGACACGGTGAATGTCGTGCTTGGCCAGGAATTTCTTGCATTGGCCCAGAAGAACCGTGTGGCTCATGGCGCGCTTGACGCGCTCCAGTGGCGTGCCGGGCACGGCCAGCAGGTTGATATGCACGCGCACGAATGCCTCGTCGATGATGTGCAACCCCGAGGCTGGCAAAAGCGAATGGATATCGGCCACGCGGCCATAGGTCGAGTTTTCAACCGGCAGCATCGCCAGGTCGGCGCGGCCTTCGCGCACGGCGTCGATCGCATCCTCGAAGGTGCGGCAGGGCAGGGCCTCCATTTCCGGGCGGGCGTCGTGGCAGGCCTGGTGTGAATAGGCCCCCGGCTCGCCCTGGAAAGCGATGCGATTGGTCTGTGTCATGGCATTATTCCGTCAAAAAGCCGCATTTCGGGCGTTTCGTCGCGCTAACTATACCTTGCCACAGGGAAGGTGAAGCAATAGATACGCGGCGACGCAATCGAAATGAACGGGCGAACCATGTTTGACACGATGACGATCACGAAGGCCGGTGGCGCGCTGTGTGGCGCGCTTCTGATCTTTTTGCTGGGCAAATGGGGTGCTGAGACGCTCTATCACATGGGCGGTGGCCATGGTGAGGATCATGCCTCGGGCTACGTGATCCAGGTGGACGATGGTGCCGATGCCGAACCCGAAGAGGAAGAGGTTGTCGACGTCGCGACCATTCTTGCGGAAGGCGATGCCGGCAGCGGTGAACGCGTGTTCAACAAGTGTCGTGCCTGCCACAAGCTGGAAGACGGCGCCAACGCGACCGGGCCGCACCTGTTCGGGGTGGTCAACCGCGAGATCGGTGCCGTGGACGGGTTCGGGTATTCCGGCGCGTTGAGCGAGCAGGGCGCCGATGCGTGGACACCCGAAACGCTGTACGCGTTCCTGGAAAACCCGCGCGGCTGGGCACCGGGCACCTCGATGTCCTTTGCCGGCCTGAACAAGCCAGAGGACAAGGCAGACCTGATCGCCTACCTCGCCACGATCGGCAACTGATCTATCCCGACCAACGGGTTTCATGGCCGCTGCCCCACCGGGCGGCGGCCTTTTTCGTGTTCGGTGCCTTTCACGGGCGATCACGCATTCTTACCTTGAATGTGGCCAAGACGCGCCCTTAGCTTAGATCATTGATAAACAGGTCTGATCCGGATCGCGACAGGAGGACGAGCATGACACCTGCCCCCCGAACCAAGGCGCTGGCGCGCAATCCGCTGCCCGCGCTGTTCACGTGGATGCTGTTGAGCGTGATGGCGCTGACGGTTCCGGCGCTGGCACAGGATGACGGGTCGGGTGACGAAATGATCCGCAGCCACGGCTATTCCTATTTCGGCAACCTGACCTACCCGGCGGATTACCCGCATTTCGACTACGTGAACCCGGACGCGCCCAAGGGCGGGGAAATCTCGCTGGCGGCGACGGGCACGTTCGATTCGATGAACCCTTACAGCCGCAAGGGACGGGCGGGGCGCTATTCCTGGATGATGTATGAAAGCCTGCTGGGCGAGATGCCGGCCAGCGGGTCGGGGGCGCCGGCCGATGTCTATGGCGAGATGTATGGCCTGCTGGCCGAACGCCTGGAATATCCCGAAAGCAAGGAATGGGTGATTTTCCACATGCGCCCCGAGGCACGGTTTTCCGACGGGCACCCGGTGACGGCGCATGACGTGGTGTTTTCGCATAACCTGCTGCTGGACCAGGGCCTGCCATCTTATGCGCAGGCAGTGAAGGTGCGGGTGCTGACCGCCGAGGCGCTGGACGACCACACCGTGAAATTCACCTTCGCCAAGGATATCTCGCGCCGGTCGCTGATCGACCAGGTGGGCAGCGTGCCGGTCTGGCCCGAACACTGGTTCAAGGAAAACGACGCGCGGCTGGATGAACCGCGGCTTGAGGCGGCGCCGGGGTCGGGCCCCTACATGGTGGCCGAGGTCGAGCCGAACAGGCGCATCGTCTACAAGCGCAACCCCGATTACTGGGCGCGCGATCTGCCGATCAACGTGGGCCGGCACAATTTCGATACGATCCGCGTGGAATATTTTGGCGATGACACCGCGGCGTTCGAGGCGTTCAAGGCCGGTGAGTTCACCGTCCGCCCCGAGGGAAATTCGCGCCTGTGGGCCACGGGGTACGAATTCCCCGCGGTCGAGAAAGGCTGGGTCAAGATGGAAGAGTTGCCCGATGGCACGCCGCCCGCGCCGACCGGCATCATCTTCAACCTGGCGCGCGAAAAGTTCCAGGATCGCCGCGTGCGCGAGGCGGTTTCGCTGGCCTATAATTTCGAATGGACCAACAGCTCGTTGCAATACGGGCTATTCGAGCAGCGCCACTCTTTCACCCAGGGCACCCCGCTTGAGGCGAATGGCGTGCCCGAGGGGGCCGAGCTGGAATTGCTGCAATCGCTTGGCGACATCGTGCCACGCGAAATGCTGACCGAGCCGCCGGTGATGGCGCATACCTCGTCGGACGCGCGCCTGACCGATCGGCGCAACCTGCGCCGGGCGATGGGCCTGCTGGACGAGGCGGGATGGTCCGTGGGCGAGGACGGTATTCGCCGCAATGCCCAGGGCCGGGTGATGCGGATTGATTTTCTGCTGAACACGGCCGGGTCGCCCACGCTGGAATCGGTGGTCGAGACCTTCGTGCAGAACCTGCAAAAGATGGGAATCGACGCAAGGGTGGAAAAGGTCGATCCGTCTCAATACACGCTGCGCGAACGCGACCGTGATTTCGACCTGATCTTCGATCAGTATCGGGCCTTTCTGGATACCGGGACCGGGCTGCACCAGATGTACGGGTCGAAAGAAGCGGAGTTTTCGCTGTTTAACCCTGCCGGCTTGGCAAGTCCCATGGTCGACGCGATCATCGACGCTTCGCTGATGAGCGAAACCGCCGAAGAACGCGACGTGGCCCTGCGCGCGCTGGACCGTGCCCTGCGCTGGGAGCGATTCATGATCCCGGTCTGGTTCAACCCGAACGTCTGGATCGCCTCGTGGGATCAGTACGACCACCCTGACCCGTTGCCGACTTATGCGGTGGGACTTTTGGATTTCTGGTGGTATGACGCGGAAAAGGCCGAAAAACTCAGGGCTGAAGGCGCACTGAGGTAACAGCAAAGGTAGCGGGCAGATGGGCGCCTATATCCTGCGGCGATTGGCTTTGATCGTCCCGACGCTGTTCGGGATCATGCTGATCAATTTCATCCTGACCCAGTTCGTGCCGGGTGGCCCGGTAGAGCAGGTTATCGCCCAGATGCAGGGCCAGGGCGATGTGACCGCCGGTTTCGCCGGCAGCGGCAACGACGCGGGCATGGATATTCCCCAGAACGAGGAATATGTCGGCGCGCGCGGCCTGCCGCCCGAGTTCATCGAGCAGCTTGAGCGCGAATTCGGCTTTGACAAACCCCCGCTTGAACGCTTTGCCAGCATGATGTGGGATTATGCCCGCTTTGATTTCGGGGAAAGCTGGTTCAAGAAAGAAGAGGTCACGACGCTGATCCTGCAGGCAATGCCCGTGTCCATTTCGCTGGGGCTGTGGTCGACCCTGCTGGCTTATCTGATCTCGATTCCGCTGGGTATTCGCAAGGCGGTGCAAGACGGGTCACGCTTTGACGGGTGGACATCGACGGTGGTGATCGTGGCCTATGCGATCCCCGGTTTCCTCTTCGCGATCCTGTTGCTGGTGCTGTTCGCGGGCGGATCGTATTTGCAGATCTTTCCGTTCCGTGGCCTGACCAGCGAACAGTCGGTGTGGGACACGATGACATGGTATGAAAAGGTGGGCGACTATTTCTGGCACATCACGCTGCCGGTGGTGGCATCGACCATCAGCGCCTTTGCCACGCTGACCCTGCTGACCAAGAACAGCTTCCTGGACGAGATCAAGAAACAATACGTGATCACCGCCCGCGCCAAGGGACTGAGCGAGAAACAGGTGTTGTACGGACATGTCTTTCGCAACGCCATGCTGATCGTGATCGCGGGGTTCCCGGCGGCGTTCATCAGCATCTTCTTCACTGGCTCGATCATCATCGAGAAACTGTTTTCACTGAACGGGCTGGGCCTTCTGGGGTTCGAGGCGGCGTTGCAGCGTGATTACCCCATCGTGTTCGGCACGCTGTTCATTTTCGGCCTGATCGGGCTGCTGGTGGGGCTGCTGAGCGACCTGATGTACGTGCTGGTCGATCCGCGCATCGATTTCGAAAAGCGGGAGGGGTAAGATGGCGCTTTCCCCCCTCAACCAGCGGCGCTGGCGCAATTTCCGGCGCAACAAACGCGCCTTCTGGTCGCTGATCTTGTTCTCGATCCTGTTCGGCCTGTCGCTGTTTGCCGAGTTCATCGCCAATGACAAGCCGATCCTGGTGCAGTACCGGGGCGAGATTCACGCGCCGATCTTTCGCTTTTACCCCGAAACCGCGTTCGGCGGCGATTTCCAGACCGAAGCGGATTACCGCGACCCGGTGGTGCAATGCCTGATCGTGACGGGCGGCATGGGTGAGTGTTTCGATACGCCGGAAGAGTTGATCGAGGATGCCGCCGACGGGCAGGTGAACGGCGCGGCCATTGAACAGGGATGGGCGCTGTGGCCGCTTTTGCCTTATGCCTATGATACCACGGTCGACCGCCCCGGTGCCGCGCCGCTGCCGCCTGACGGGCAGAACTGGCTGGGCACCGACGACACAAAGCGCGACGTGCTGGCGCGCGTGATCTATGGCTTTCGGCTGTCTATCCTGTTCACGCTGATCGTCACCACGCTGGCCAGCCTGATCGGTATCATCGCGGGGGCGTTGCAGGGCTTTTTCGGCGGTTGGCTGGACCTGATATTCCAACGCGTGATCGAGATCTGGACGGCGATGCCGCAGCTTTACGTCATCATCATCCTGTTCGCGATACTGGGGCGGGGGTTCTGGTTACTTGTCTTCATAACGGTGCTGTTCGGATGGACGGCGCTGGTGGGCGTGGTGCGCGCCGAGTTTCTGCGGGCGCGCAACCTTGAATACGTGCGCGCGGCGCGCGCGCTGGGCGTGTCGAACTGGACGATCATGTTCCGCCACATGCTGCCCAACGCGATGGTGGCCACGCTGACCATGCTGCCCTTCATCGTCACCGGCACAATCGGGCTGCTGGCCAGCCTCGATTTCCTGGGCTTCGGCCTGCCCTCGTCCTCGCCCAGCCTGGGCGAGCTGACGTTGCAGGCCAAGCAGAACCTTGATGCACCCTGGCTGGCTTTCACCGCGTTTTTCACCTTCGCCATCATGCTGTCGCTGCTTGTCTTTATCTTCGAAGGCGTGCGCGACGCGTTCGACCCAAGGAAGACCTTTCAATGAGCGTGCTCGAGGTTCGCGATCTGACCGTGGCGTTTCGCCAGGATGGCATGCTCAACACTGCCGTGCGCGGCGTGTCGTTCAGCGTTGATCGGGGCGAAACCGTGGCGCTGGTGGGGGAAAGCGGCTCGGGCAAGTCTGTCACGGCGCTGTCGACCGTGGGGCTGCTGCCACCCTCGGCCGAGGTGACCGGCGACGTGACATACGAGGGCCAGCAGATGATTGGCGCCAGCGACAAGCTGTTGCGCCAGGTGCGGGGCAACGACATCAGTTTCATTTTCCAGGAACCGATGACCTCGCTCAACCCGCTGCACACGATCGAAAAGCAACTGCGCGAGTCGATCGAACTGCACCAGGGCTTGCAGGGCAAGGCGTTGCACGACCGTATCCTTGAATTGCTCGACAGGGTGGGTATCCGCGACGCCGCCGAACGGCTGAGCGCCTATCCGCACCAGTTGTCCGGCGGGCAGCGCCAGCGGGTGATGATCGCCATGGCGCTTGCCAACAAGCCCGACCTGCTGATCGCGGACGAGCCGACCACCGCGCTGGACGTGACGATACAGGCGCAGATCCTCGATTTGTTGGCCGAGCTGAAAGAGACCGAGGACATGGGGCTGCTGTTCATCACCCATGATCTTGGGATCGTGCAGCGCATCGCCGACAAGGTTTGCGTGATGAAGGATGGCGAGATCGTCGAGGCCGGCCCGACGGCCCGGATTTTCGCCGACCCGCAACACCCCTATACGCAAAAGCTGCTGGGTGCGCGCGCCGTGGGCGTGCCCGCACCAGTGCCCGAGAATGCGGAAACGCTGGTATCCACCAATGGCTTGCGCGTGTGGTTCCCGATCCAGCGCGGCTTTCTGAAGCGCACCGTGGGCTATGTGAAGGCCGTGAACGACGCCACGATCGACGTGCGCGCGGGCGAGACGCTGGGCGTCGTTGGGGAAAGCGGTTCGGGCAAGACAACGCTGGCGCTGGCGATCATGCGGCTGATCCGGTCAGAGGGCGGGCTTACCTATGACGGGCAGGATGTGCGGGGCTGGTCGACCAGGAAACTGCGCAGGCTGCGCCGCGAAATGCAGATCGTGTTCCAGGATCCGTTCGGCAGCCTGAGCCCGCGCATGACCTGCGAACAGATCATCGCCGAGGGGCTGGGCGTGCATGGTGTCCCGGCGGGGCAGAGCGAACACGGGCTGGTGGCCCAGATCATGGAAGAGGTCGGGCTGGACCCGGCCACGATGCACCGCTACCCGCACGAGTTTTCAGGCGGCCAGCGGCAGCGCATCGCCATTGCCCGCGCCATGATCCTGCGGCCGCGGCTGCTGGTGCTGGACGAACCCACCAGCGCGCTGGACATGACCGTGCAGGTGCAGATCGTCGACCTGTTGCGCGATCTTCAGGTGAAATACGGGCTGGCCTACCTGTTCATCAGCCACGACCTTAACGTGGTGCGTGCCATGAGCCACAAGATCATGGTGATGAAACAGGGCGACGTGGTCGAGGCTGGCATGGCCGAAGACGTATTTACCAACCCGAGAACCGATTACGCCCGCACGCTGCTGTCGGCGGCGTTGGAGAGGGCGGGCTAAACCACCGGCCCAAGCCCCGGCAGGTCGATCACCAGCGCCGCGTGGTCGCTGGCGTGGGGGCGGTGGTGGCCCACCTGTGCCAGATGCGCCCCGGTGTGGCGGCGGGCCTCAAGGCTCAGCCCTTCGCGATGCATCTCGGGCAGGGCGTCGGGATAGGCGCGGGCCAGTGCCGGGCTTGCCAGCAGCGCGTCGGCCCGCCAATAAACATCATCCCACGGATCATGCGCCGACCAGCGCGCGCCACGCGGCCGCCGGGCCATCAGGTCAACCGAAAAGGGCGGCAGAACGGGCGCGGTCGCCGGGTCATTTGCCGGGGTGGCGGGTTCGTTCAGATCGCCCAGGATCAGCCAGTTTTCCGCGCCGCTTTCCTGCACGAGATGGCGCACGGCCAACGCCTCTTGCCGGCGCACGGGCCAGGCGGTTTCGGGGTCTGGCCCAGGTGCCTTGAAGTGGCAGATGAACAGCGTCACGCCCGGCAAGGCCACCTCCAGGCAATCGCGCCGGAAAATCGGCGTGTCGGGGTGATAGCCGGGCGGCGCGTCTAGCCCCAGGTCGGCGGGTCGCAGGCTGGCATGGCTGCCTACGCGCAGCGGTGCGATGCGCGACAAAAGCGCCACGTCCTGTCCGCGCCCGTCATTGCCGGGCAGACAGTGGCGATGGGGGTAGGCGGGCACCCCGGCGGGCCGCAGAAAAGCATCGTGGAAATGATCGAGCGTGGCCTGGTCGAACACTTCTTGCAGGGCCAGCACGTCGGCGCGCAGCGCGCCGATCACCTGCGCGCCCAGCCGCCGGTCGGTCTGGTCTGTCCGGGGCTCGGGCCGGTCTGGTGTGTCGTGGTCATGCGCACCATCCAGACCCCTGCCACGCAGGCGGAGGTTCTGGAGGTTGAAGCTGCCAATGCGCAACCGAACGCTCAGATCGCCGAGGAATGGCCGGCCTTGCTAAGGTCGTAGGCATCGAAAGCGCGGGCGATCATCCGGACCAGGGGGCGTGCGGCTTCGGGCACATCCAGCCCGTTCTCGGTCACGCGCAGCAGCCCGTCGAAATCACGGTTCACGCGGTTGAACTCGGCCATCAGGCTGGTGCGATCGGCACCGAATTTTTCCACCAGTTCGTTGGCGTCAATTCGAAAGAAGCACATCAGCGATTCGATCATGCGGTTGCGCATCAGGTCGTCGCCGCTGAAACCATGCCCCTTGGCCGTCGCGAAACGCCCATCGCGAATGGCGCCCGTATAGGCCGACGTGGCCGGGGCGTTCTGGGCGTATCCCTGCGGAAAGCGCGATATCGACGAGGCGCCAAGCCCGATCAGCACATCGGCCGGGTCTTCGGTATAGCCCTGGAAATTGCGTTTCAGCGTGCGGTCGCGCAAGGCGCGGGCCATGCTGTCATCTGGGCGGGCGAAATGGTCGATCCCGATCTCGTCATACCCATCCCAGACGAACAGCTTGCGTGCCACTTCGAACAGTTCCAGCCGTTCTTGCGGCGTGGGCAGCGCGTCCGAGGGGATCATCTGTTGGCGCTTGGCCATCCACGGCACATGCGCATACCCGTAAAGCGCCACCCGGTCGGGGTTGAACGACAGCAGTTTCTGCACGGTTTCGGTGATGCGCGCCTGGCTTTGATGCGGCAGGCCGAACAGGATGTCGGCATTCAGGCTGTGCACGCCGCGGGCGCGGATCATCTCGACCGCGTCGCGCGTGATTTCATAGCCCTGGATGCGACCGATGGTTTGCTGAATCTGGTCGTCGAAATCCTGCACCCCGATCGAGGCGCGGTTCATCCCGGCGGCAGCCAGCGCATCAAGCCGCGCGGCGTCGATCTCGTTCGGGTCGATCTCGACCGAGAACTCGGCATTGTCCTTGGCCATCGGCGCTACCGCGAAGATTGATTCGGCCAGCTCGGTCATCATGTCGGGCGCCATCAGCGTCGGCGTGCCACCGCCCCAATGCAGCCGCGACAGGGTGACGCCTTCGGGCAGGGTCTGCCCCAGCAAGGCGATTTCGGCCTTGAGCGTTTCAAGGTAGACGCGCACCGGCTTTTCGTTTTGCGTACCTTGCGTGCGACAGGCGCAGAACCAGCACAGGCGGCGGCAAAATGGAACGTGGACGTACAAGGAGATACGGGAGCCGGGCGTGATGGCGCGGGTCCAGTCGGCAAAATCTCCGGGGCCGATCGCGGACGAGAAATGCGGCGCAGTCGGGTAACTCGTGTACCGCGGCACCTTCGCGTCAAACAGTCCCAGTTTTGCAAGTTGCGTTTTCGTAACCATAACCCTACCCTGTAAGGCAGGAAAAAAGGGTCAACCTTGACCCAGATCAAGCGCGCGAACACAAAATGCTTAACGATGAAAAGACACAAGTCTCGAACGAGTGTGCCGACTGTCCTATTCGCCATAGGGCTGTATGCGCGCGCTGCGAAAGCGATGAGCTGGAGCAACTCGAAGAGATCAAGTATTACCGCAATTTCGAGGCTGGCCAGACAATCATCTGGTCGGGCGACCGGATGGATTTCGTGGGCTCGGTCGTATCGGGCATCGCCACCCTGACCCAGACAATGGAAGACGGGCGTACCCAGATGGTGGGCCTTTTGCTGCCCAGCGATTTCGTGGGCCGGCCGGGGCGCGATGGCTCACCCTATGACGTGGTGGCCACGACCGACCTGGTCATGTGCTGTTTCCGCAAGCGCCCGTTCGAAGACATGATGTCGAGAACCCCGCATATCGCCCATCGTCTGCTTGAAATGACCCTGGACGAGCTGGATGCCGCGCGCGAATGGATGCTGGTTCTGGGGCGCAAGACCGCGCGCGAGAAGATCGCCAGTCTTTTGACGATCATCGCGCGGCGCGACGCATCGCTGAACCTGCGCCCGACGCATGATGCGCTGGTGTTCGACCTGCCGCTGACGCGCGAGGCAATGGCCGATTACCTTGGTCTGACGCTGGAAACCGTCAGCCGCCAGATCAGCGCGCTCAAGCGTGATGGCGTGATCGAGCTTGAGGGCAAGCGTCATGTCACCATTCCCGATTTTAGCCGCCTTCTGGACGAGGCGGGCGATGACAGCGATGGCGGGATGCTGGCCTGACGCGCCTTGCGGCCGCATCGTGATGTCGTGGAAACACGGGCATGCCGTGTCCCAGATTTGCGCGGCGGGCAATTCCTGCTAAAGCCTGATCCCGACTGGCAGGGAGGGCGAGATGCAAGATACCGATACTGTTGTAATTTCCGGCGCCGGAATCGCCGGGTTGTCGCTGGCGTTGACACTGCACCAGATCGGCGTGCCCTGCAGGGTATACGAAGCCGTTCCCGAACTGCGCCCGCTGGGCGTGGGCATCAACCTGCAACCCAACGCCGTGCGCGAGCTTTACGACATGGGCTTTGCCACCGATGACCTGGACCGCGTCGGCGTGCCCGCGCGCGAATGGGCGCTGGTGGGGCGCAACGGCAACGACATCTACGCCGAGCCGCGCGGGCTGCTGGCCGGGTACAACTGGCCGCAATATGCCGTGCATCGCGGGCAGTTGCAGATGATGTTGCTGGATGCGGTGCGCACGCGGCTGGGCGCGGACGCGGTGCAAACCGGCGCGCGCGTCATCGGCTACGATCAGGACGCGCAGGGCGTGACCGTGACCATCGCCGACACGCAGGGTGCGACGCGGCGGGTGCGAGGCCGCCTGCTGGTGGCCGCCGACGGGTTGCATTCGCCCATTCGCGCGCAGATGCATCCCGATCAGCCGCCAGTTCAATGGGGTGGCGCGGTGCTGTGGCGTGGCGTGACGCGGGCAAGGCCGATCCGCACCGGCAGCAGTTTCGTTGGGCTGGGCACGCACAAGCACCGCATGGTGATCTACCCGATTTCGCACCCCGACGCGGATGGCATGGCCACCGTCAACTGGATCGCCGAGCAGACATTCGACAATTCCGCCGGCTGGGAAGGCGACTGGAACAAGAAGGTCTCGGCCGAGGATTTCGTGCACCATTTCGAGGGCTGGAATTTCGATTGGCTGGATGTGCCCGCGCTGATTCGGGGCGCGGAAGACGTGTATGAATACCCGATGATCGACCGCGAGCCGGTGCCTACCTGGGTGGATGGCCGGGTGGCGCTGATGGGCGATGCCGCACATGTCATGTATCCCACCGGGTCCAACGGGGCGAGCCAGGCCATTATCGACGCCCGCGTGATCGGCGCGGAAATGGTGACGCACGGGCCGGGCCCAAGGGCGTTGGCCGCCTATGACGCCCGCTTGTGCGAGCCGGTGTCGCAGTTGGTTCTGCGCAACCGGGGCGCGGGCCCGTTCGGGATGCTGAACATCGTGGACGAGCGGTGCGGCGGAGAGTTCGAGGACATCAACGATGTCTTCCCCGAGGCCGAGCGCGCCGCCTTCATGGCCGGCTACAAGAAGGCTGCGGGTTTCGCCATCGACGCGTTGAACGCCGCTGCGCCCACCATCGCACCGGGTGCGCGCGTCACCGGCGCGGCGGGCTGAAGCCCGCCCTACCCGATTTGTGTACCGCGCCGGGCTGTGAAAGGCTGGGCGCAAGTCATCCGAGGGAAAGGAAACGAAAAATGGGCGTGGAAAGTCTTTTGGCGATGCTGGTCATCGGCGCGATTGCCGGTTGGCTGGCGGGCAAGTTGATGCAGGGCGGCGGCTATGGCCTACTTGGAAATGTCGCGATGGGTATCGTCGGCGCCTTCGTGGCGGGGCTGATCCTGCCGCGCATTGGGCTGGAGATCGGCGGCGGATTCCTGGGGGCGATCATCAACGCCACCATTGGTGCGGTGATCGTGATCTTCCTGATCCGGCTGATAAAACGCGCTTGAGCGCGTGAAATGAAAAGGGTGGGCAAACTGCCCACCCTGCGCAACTGCCCCGGAACGGGCGGGTAGGGCGGGCTTTAGCCCGCCGCGACCTTCCAATCAGTGCGCCATGAACACCGGGATTTCCGTCTGTTCGAGCATGTAACGGGTGGCCCCGCCTAGGATCGCCTCGCGGAAGCGCGATTTGCCATAGGCGCCCATGACCACCAAGTCGGCCTCGATATCCTTGCAATGGCGCAAAAGCACGTCGGACACGCGCGGCATCGTTTTCGACAGAACGTCGATTTCGCATTTCACACCGTGCCGGGCCAGGTATTGCGACAACAGCCCGCCCGGGTCCGAGCGGTCGGGCCCGTGCGTCGGCGGATCGATCACCGCCAGGTGCACCGACTCGGCCGCGATCAGCATGGGCAACGCCGCCCGCGCCGCGTTGAGCGCCTCGGCGCTTTCGTTCCAGGCCAGCACGATCTTGTCGGCTTTCTTGACCTGTGTTTCCTCATCGGGAACCACCAGAACCGGCGTATGCCCTTCGAACATCGCGGCTTCCAGAATCGGCTCCAGTTCGACGCCGCGACCCTCGCCATAAGGGCGGGGCAGAACCACCATGTCGGAAAACCGCGCCCGGGCCGCCACGTGCCGCCCGAGATCGGCCAGCTGGGCCACCCCCGATTCCGTGCTCCAGCGCACTTCGCTGGAGCGCAGGATATCGCGCACGCGGGCTTCGATCCCCTCGGCCTCTTCCTGGGCGCGGGTGATGCTTTCCTGCAGGATCATCGCGTTTGCGCCTGCGTAGTAATAGCCCGTCTGGCTGCGATCGACGCCCATGCACAACACTTCGAGATGGGCATCGTTCATACCGGTCAACGTGACCGCTTGCGACAGTACGGGGCCTGCCAGCTTTTCGTCGGTCAATACGGAAAACAGCGACTTGTAGGCCATGGTCTTTCTCCTTCATCCACGCCGCCCCCTGGTGCGGGGTGTCCGGCCTTTCATGCACATTAGACAGGCTGCACCCATGCCCGCCTTGATACGAGTCAAAAAAACCATCTTCTGCTTTTGATGCAGATCAATGCGGCGAATCCCGCAAAATTTCATTAAGCCGGGAGTCTAAACCTATCCGTGCGCTTGTTCGAATCGCGCGGGGACAGACGAAGGGACGCAAAATGGGTAACTATATCAAGCTGATCGTGTATGGCCTGATCGCGCTTTTTGCGCTGATCGCGGCCAATTACGCGCGCGATCCGGCATATCTTGTCAACGCCGTGGTCGTGGCTTTGGCCGCGGCTGGCCTGTTCGTGTGGACGCTGCGCCGTACGGACGAACCGGTTCCGAATGTTGATCTTTCGGGCGAATACATGGATGGCGTGGTGCGCGCCGGGGTGATTGCAACGGCGCTTTGGGGCGTCGTGGGCTTCCTGGTGGGGGTCACGATCGCGTTTCAGCTGGCCTTTCCGGCGCTCAATTTCGAATGGGCCCAAGGGTACCTGAACTTTGGCAGGTTGCGTCCGCTTCATACCTCGGCGGTGATTTTCGCTTTCGGGGGCAACGCGCTGATCGCCACGTCGTTCTATGTCGTGCAGCGCACGAGCGCCGCACGCCTTTGGGGCGGCAACCTGGCGTGGTTCGTGTTCTGGGGGTTCCAGCTGATGATCGTCCTTGCGGCGACCGGCTATCTCCTGGGGGCCACCCAATCCAAGGAATACGCCGAGCCCGAGTGGTATGTCGACTGGTGGCTGACCATCGTCTGGGTTGCCTATTTTGCTGTCTTCGTCGGCACGATCGTGAAACGCAAAGAGCCGCATATCTACGTGGCCAACTGGTTCTACCTGTCGTTCATCATCACGGTGGCGATGCTGCATATCGTCAATAACCTGTCGATCCCGGTGTCGATCTTCGGTTCGAAATCGGTGCAGGTTTTCGCCGGTGTGCAGGATGCGATGACACAATGGTGGTATGGCCACAACGCCGTGGGCTTTTTCCTGACCGCGGGCTTCCTGGGCATGATGTATTACTTTATTCCCAAGCAGGCCGAACGCCCTGTGTTCAGCTACAAGCTGTCGATCATCCACTTCTGGGCGCTGATCTTCATCTACATCTGGGCCGGTCCGCACCACCTGCACTATACCGCGCTGCCTGACTGGGCCTCGACGCTGGGCATGGTGTTCTCGATCGTGCTCTGGATGCCCTCCTGGGGTGGCATGATCAACGGCCTGATGACCCTGTCGGGCGCGTGGGACAAGCTGCGCACCGATCCGATCATTCGGATGATGGTGATCTCGGTCGGCTTTTACGGCATGTCCACCTTCGAAGGTCCGATGATGTCGATCCGCGCGGTGAACTCGTTGTCGCACTACACCGACTGGACCATTGGCCACGTGCACTCGGGCGCGCTGGGCTGGAACGGCATGATCACCTTTGGTGCGCTGTACTTCCTGGTGCCGCGCCTGTGGAACCGCGAGCGGCTGTATAGCCTGAGCCTGGTCAGCTGGCACTTCTGGCTCGCCACGATCGGCATCATCCTTTACGCGGCGTCCATGTGGGTGACCGGCATCATGGAGGGCCTGATGTGGCGCGAAGTGGATGCAAACGGTTTCCTCGTGAACTCGTTCGCCGACACCGTGGCCGCCAAGTTCCCGATGTACGTGGTGCGTGGCCTGGGTGGGGTGCTCTACCTCGCTGGCGGTATCATCATGTGCTACAACCTCTGGATGACCGTGCGTCGTTCGCCTGCTGTAAAGCCGGTGAACCACATGGTCCCGGCTGAATAAGGAGGGCCGGAGAGATGGCAATTCTCGACAAACACACGATCCTTGAAAAGAACATCACGCTTCTTTCGATCTTCGCCTTCCTGGTCGTGACCATTGGCGGCATCGTGCAGATCGCGCCCCTGTTCTGGCTGGAAAACACCATCGAGGATGTAGAGGGCATGCGCCCCTACACCCCGCTGGAGTTGGCCGGGCGTGACATCTACGTGCGCGAAGGCTGCTATGTCTGCCACAGCCAGATGGTGCGCCCGATGCGGGACGAGGTGGAACGCTATGGCCATTACAGCCTTGCGGCTGAATCGCAGTACGACCACCCGTTCC
The DNA here is from genome assembly GCF_023703375.1 of Lutimaribacter degradans. Taxonomy (GTDB): domain Bacteria; phylum Pseudomonadota; class Alphaproteobacteria; order Rhodobacterales; family Rhodobacteraceae; genus Lutimaribacter; species Lutimaribacter degradans. The sequence continues at coordinate 40,224 of NZ_JAMQGO010000007.1, read as the reverse complement.
AGTGGGGGTCCAAGCGCACGGGGCCCGACCTGGCCCGCCTGGGCGGCCGCTATTCCGATGAATGGCATGTCGACCACCTGCGCGACCCGCAGTCGGTGGTGCCGGAATCGGTGATGCCGAAATACGGGTTCCTTGAAGACCGTTTGCTTGAGGGCGAACATATCGAGGATCTGCTGCGCACCCACGCGCTGGTCGGTGTCCCCTACGACGAGGATGTGAACGGCGAACCCAGCACCGATCGCTTCGAGAACGCCCGCGCCGATTTCCTGGCGCAGGCCGACCCGGACAGCGACTATGACGGCCTTCTGGAGCGTTACGGCGAGAACGTGAACGTGCGCAATTTCGATGGTCAGCCCGGCGTTTCCGAAGCCGACGCGCTGATCGCCTATCTGCAAATGCTGGGCACGCTGGTCGATTTCTCGACCTTCACGCCGGATGAAAGCCGCTGAGGGAGATACCGATGGAAACCTATTCCTTTCTTCGCCAACTCGCCGATAGCTGGTTTTTGCTTGCCATGTTCGTCTTCTTCATCGGGGTCGTGATCTTTGCGTTCCGCCCCGGCTCGACGAAGGTTTATGACGACGTGGCAGACATCCCGTTCCGGCACGAAGACAAACCCGCCCCCGATGGCGGCCGGCCCGAGGAGGCTTGATCACATGGCAAAGCAACCGAACAAAAAGCAGGAAGTCGAAACCACTGGCCATGAGTGGGACGGCATCGAGGAATACAACAACCCGCTTCCGCGCTGGTGGCTGTGGGTGTTCTACGCCACCATCGTCTGGGGCATCTGGTACACCATTGCCTATCCAGCCTGGCCCGGCATAAAAAGCGCGACCGCCGGTTACCTGGGCTTTTCGACCCGTGGCCAGGTTGCCGAGGATATCGCCGAGTTCGAAACCAGGCTTGAGCCGATCAACGCCACGCTGGTCGCGGCCGACCTGAACGAGATCCGTGGCAATGACGAGCTGGAGGGCTATGCCGTCAACGCCGGCGCCGCTGTCTATCGGACCTGGTGCGCACAGTGCCACGGCTCGGGCGCCGCGGGTGCGGTGGGCTATCCCAACCTGCAGGATGACGCCTGGCTTTGGGGCGGCACGATGGAGGAAATCCATTACACCGTCAGCCACGGCATCCGCAACGAGGATGACCTTGACGCCCATTACAGCGAAATGCCGGCTTTTGGCCGCGATGAGCTGCTGACCAGGGAAGAGGTGGAACAGGTCGTCAACTACGTGATGTCGCTGTCGGCGGTGAACCCGCCCGTCGATGAAAGCCTGGTCGAGGCCGGCGCCGAGGTCTACGAGATCAACTGCGTTGCCTGCCACGGGGAAGACGCCCAGGGCGACAAGTTCCAGGGCGCGCCGAACCTGGCCGACGCGATCTGGCTTTATGGGGGCGATTACGACGCGATCTATGAAACGGTCTGGAACTCGCGCTTTGGCGTGATGCCCCCGATGGGCGGCGCCGACCTGAGCGAGGCCGAGATCCGCGCCGTGACCACCTACGTGCACCAGCTTGGCGGTGGCCAGGACCCTGAATAAAGAGACACCCGTGGGCGTCTGACGCCCACGGGTTCGGCACCGGCCCTTCCGTCCTGTTCGCGCGTTTCCTGGAAGGCCGGTGCCACCTTTTTCCCGGCGGTTGCCATGGGCGTCAAGCCCCGGCTGCTGCCGGTTTGCCTTTGCCGCCGGACGCACGGCCCTATGCGTCTGTGTGCCGCGACCTTGAGGCGTGGCAAACAGCCCGGCTTTGAAATAGATGTGTTTCAGAGTCAAAATTTGACTCAGGTCAATGAGGTGTCAGCCCCAGGCTGACAGAACTGGCCCAGAAATTTCCATGCCGGAGTGATTCCGTGTCAGACACGCAACCCGAAGCCCCCAGCCTTTATGCCGCACGGGAACCGATTTTCCCCAAGCGGGTCAGCGGCAAGTTCCGCAATCTCAAGTGGATCATAATGATCGTGACGCTGGGTATCTACTACCTGACGCCCTGGATTCGCTGGGACAGGGGGCCGAACCTGCCCGATCAGGCCGTGCTGGTCGATCTGGCCAATCGCCGTTTCTTCTTCTTCTGGATCGAGATCTGGCCGCACGAGTTCTATTTCATCGCCGGCTTGCTGGTGATGGCAGGGCTTGGCCTGTTCCTGTTCACTTCGGCGCTTGGCCGTGTCTGGTGCGGGTACACCTGCCCGCAAACCGTTTGGACCGACCTGTTCATCCTCGTCGAACGCTGGATCGAGGGCGACCGCAACGCCCGCCTGCGCCTGCATCGCCAGAAAAAGATGGATTTCCGCAAGCTGCGTCTACGGTTGACGAAATGGGTTGTCTGGCTGGTGATCGCCGCCGCAACCGGCGGGGCTTGGGTGTTCTATTTCACCGATGCGCCAACCCTGTTGGTCGATCTGTTCACCGGCAACGCCCACCCGGTCGCCTACACGACCGTGGCGATCCTGACGGCCACTACCTTTGTCTTTGGCGGCTTCGCGCGCGAACAGATATGTATCTATGCCTGCCCCTGGCCGCGTATCCAGGCCGCCATGATGGACGAAGACACGTTGACCGTGGGCTATCGCGCGTGGCGCGGTGAGCCGCGCGGCAAGCACCGCAAAAGCGAAGGCGCCGAGGAATTGGGCGATTGCATCGACTGCATGGCCTGCGTCAATGTCTGCCCCATGGGCATCGACATCCGCGACGGGCAGCAGATGGAATGCATCACCTGCGCGCTGTGCATCGACGCCTGCGACGACGTAATGGAAAGGATCGGCAAGCCGCGCGGATTGATCGATTACATGGCGCTGACAGACGAAGTGGCCGAGCGCGCGGGCACCCCGCCGAAATCGGTCTGGAAACACGTGTTCCGCCCGCGCACCATGTTGTACACCGCGCTTTGGGTGCTGGTGGGCGTGGGCCTGGTGGTGGCGCTGTTCATCCGCTCCGATATCGACGTGACGGTGGCGCCGGTGCGCAACCCGACCTTTGTCACCCTGTCCGATGGCACCGTTCGCAACACCTATGACGTGCGGGTGCGCAACATGCAGCACGATGCGATGCCGTTCCAGATCACCGCGACGGGCCACCCCGCGCTGTCGGTGGAACTGGAAGGCAGCGACGATGGCACCATCATGGTGCCCGCCGATGAAATGAGCCTGCAACGCGTCTACGTGACCGCCCCGCCGGGAAGCGAACCCGCCGAAAGCGAACGCTGGGATATACGCATCTGGGTTGAGGACACGACCAACCAGGAACGCGTCTACAAGGACACCATCTTTAACGGGAGGGCCAACTGATGGCCGAGCGCAAGATCACCGGGCGTCACGTTCTGTTCGGCTTTGTCGCCTTTTTCGGCATCATCATCGCGGTCAACCTTTTCATGGCTTACAGCGCCGTGTCGACCTTTCCGGGGCTCGAGGTGCGCAACGGCTACATCGCCAGCCAAAGCTTTGACGAGCGCCGGGCCGCGCAGCAGGCGTTGGGTTGGTCGGCGCGGGTCGAGGTCGAGGATGGGCGCCTGTCGCTGGCCATCATCGATGCCGAAGGCCGCCCCGTGCAGGCTGGCAACGTGCGTGCGCTGGTGGGGCGTCCCACCTCGAACCGTGACGATTTCACCCCCGACCTGGTATTCAACGGCAAGGTTTACCAGGCGCCTGTCGAACTGGCCGCGGGCAAGTGGATCCTGCATCTCAAGGCGCAATCCCTTCAGGGCGAACCGTTCGAACAACGCCTTGACGTGCATGTGAAATCCTGACCGCGAAAGCCCCGCCCATGACCGCCACCATGCGTCCCAATATCTCGGCCTGCCCCGCCTGTTCCGCGGCCCCCGCGGCCGAGGCGCTGGCCGAAACAGCCGAGGTAAAAAATGCGCGGATCGCGCTGTCGCTTCCCACGATCCATTGCTCGGCCTGTATCGCCTCGGTCGAAGAGGCGCTGAACGCCTATCCGGGCGTGCATCAGGCGCGCGTCAACCTGACCATGAAACGCGCCAGCATCGAGGCCGACGCCGACGTGATGCCGGATGACCTGGTTCAGGCGCTGGCCGGTATCGGCTACGAGGCACATGAACTGGATGCCGGCACCCTGTCGGCCACCGAAACCGACAAGGCGGGCCGCGACCTGCTGATGCGCATGGCGGTGGCGGGCTTTGCGGCCATGAACGTGATGTTGTTGTCTGTATCGGTCTGGTCTGGTGCGGCCGATGCCACGCGCGACATGTTCCACTGGATATCGGCGCTGATCACGATGCCGGTCATCCTGTTTTCGGGCCAGCCCTTTTACCGCAACGCCTGGGCCGCGCTGAAACATGGCCGGCTGAACATGGATGTGCCGATCACGCTGGCCATCGTGCTGGCCGTGGTCACATCGCTGTGGGAAACCGCGCTGTCGGGCAAACACGCCTATTTCGACGCCGCGCTGGCGCTGACCTTTTTCCTGCTGGCGGGCCGATACCTTGACCACCGGACCCGTGCCATCGCCCGCTCTGCCGCCGAGGAGCTGGCCGCATTGGAGGTGCCCCGTGCCTGGGTGTTGCGTGACGGGCAAGAGGTGCAGGTGCCCGCCGCCCAGGTGGCCGTGGGTGACCTGGTGCGCGTCCGCCCCGGTGGCCGGATGCCCGTTGACGGTGAAATTACCGACGGTGTGTCGGAACTGGACCGTTCGCTTTTGACGGGCGAAACGCTGCCTGTCTTTGCCGAACCGGGCCAGGCCGTTTCCGCCGGCGAAGTCAACCTGACCGGCCCGCTGACCATCCGCGCAACGGCAGTGGGCGAGGAAACCTCGCTCCATCGCATGGCTGACCTGGTCGCCGTGGCTGAATCCGGGCGGTCTCGCTATACCTCGCTGGCCGACAAGGCGGCCAAGCTCTATGCGCCGGGGGTGCATATCCTGTCGGCGCTCAGCTTTGTCGGGTGGTATCTTTACACATGGGACGTGCGCACCGCGCTGAACATCGCCGCCGCCGTTCTGATCATCACGTGCCCCTGTGCGCTGGGTCTGGCCGTGCCGGCCGTGACGACCGCCGCCAGTGGCCGCTTGTTTCGCCGTGGCATGCTGATCAAGCATGGCACCGCGCTTGAACGTCTGGCCGAGGTCGATACCGTGGTGTTCGACAAGACCGGAACCCTGACGCGGGGCACGCCGGAACTGACCAACCTGGGCGACCATGCCGCCAGCGATCTGCAAATTGCCGCCGCATTGGCCGCGGCCTCGTCGCACCCGCTTAGCCAGGCCATTGTGACCGCATGCCAGGCCGCGGGCGTCACCCCGGCCGAGGTGACCGAGATAAGCGAACTGCCCGGCTATGGCACCCAAGGCACATGGCAGGGCATGCCTGTGCGGCTGGGCCGCGCCGCCTGGGTCGGGGCCGATCCGCGCGCCGAAACAACCGCGTGGCTGCGCATCGGTGATGAACGCCCGCGCGCCTTTAGCTTCGCCGATGCGTTGCGTGACGGCGCCGAAGAGGCGGTTCAGGCGCTGATTGCCTCGGGGCGCGAGGTGATCCTGATTTCCGGCGACACCACCCCCGCGGTCGAGGCGCTGGCCCGGCGGCTGGGCATCACCCAATGGGTGGCCGAGGCGCTGCCTGCCGACAAGGTCGCCCGCATCGCGCAGCTGACCGAACAGGGCGGGCGTGTTCTGATGGTGGGTGACGGTCTGAACGACACCGCCGCGCTGGCCGGGGCGCATGTTTCCATTTCGCCCGCCTCGGCGCTCGATGCCGCGCGCGTGGCGTCCGACATCGTCTTGCTGGGCGGTGACCTGTCGCCGATCGCCGACGCGCTGGAAACCGCGCGAAAATCGACCCGGCGCATCCGCGAGAACTTTCGCATCGCGACGGTCTACAACATCATCGCCGTGCCGCTGGCGGTGGCCGGTCTTGCCACGCCGCTGATCGCGGCCTTGGCCATGTCGGCCAGTTCGATTACCGTGTCGCTGAACGCGCTACGGGTGAGGTGACACAAAATGGAAGTTCTGGCTTACCTGATCCCGATTTCCCTGATCATGGGGGGCATCGGCCTGCTGTTCTTTGTCTGGACGGTCAAGACCAACCAGTACGACGACCCCGAGGGCGACGCCCGCCGGATTCTTTCCGGCCAATACGACGACAAGCCCAAGCAGTAGGGGCCGACGGTGTTCCCATTCGGCCTTGCGGCCCGCGCCGAGCAATGCCGCCATCTGCCATGGCGCCGCATGACGCGACTTACCAAAAAGTAAACCGCGCGGTTCCGGCAAGGAACCACGCGGGTTTTGTATATTTAGCAGCCCGCTGCATATACAGGGGTGTCAGCTTGGCGGTGGTCCGACCATGAAACAGGTGACTTGGCGCGCCTGCAAACGGCGGCAGGCCAGGTCTGCCAATTCGCGCGTCATACCAAGGAAATTCGCGTCGAACCCGTTGTTTCGCTTGACCACCTTGCGCAGGCTCCCGTCCAACGTGTCCATTTCCAGCAGGGCCGTTTGCAGCAGCACGCGCTCGGCCTTGTGGCGGCTGGGGTAACGACCGATATTGATCCCCCAATGGTGCCCGCCAGACGTGGAAACGCGGGTTACCACCTCTGGCTGCTCTGCATCGGCAACTGCTTGATTTGCAATGGCTTTCGGGCGCAGCCGCGGGGTTATGCTGGCGCTGGGTGCTGTCGTTCCCAGTGCCACTGTCTCAAGCGTTTCGGGCGGTGGTGGCGTGGCCGCGCCCTGTGCTACGACGGCGTTGGCTTGTGCCTCTTCCAAGGCTTTCTGGATATCGTCCTGTATCGCCACGACGACAGGGGCGGGCTCGGCCTCTTCGCCGGGCCGCAGCACGGGTCGCAGCGATTTCTTGACGGCTGTCATCGCGCGGATCGTCTTGCCCGCGCCGCCGGTTGACCCAACGTAGGCGGGCTTTTCGGGTTTGCGCAGAGCAACGCGGCTGGGTGCGCGCTGAAAGCCCATATCCAGCAATTCGGCCACCCGCGCGTTCCGCCAAGCTGTTGATCTTCCTCCGAAAACCGTGGCAATGATCCGCTCGTTCCCGCGCTCGGCCGAAGCGACAAGGTTGAAGCCGGCGGCGCGGGTATAGCCCGTCTTGATCCCGTCGGCGCCCTTGTAGGCGGCCAGAAGACGCCGGTTGGTATTGGCCACTTCGCGCACGCCGGCATGGGTCGAACGACGCGAGAACAGGTTATAATACTGCGGATAGTCATACAGCACGTGACGGCCCAGCGTGGTCATGTCGCGCGCGGTCGACAGGTGCCCTTGTTCCGTCAGGCCATGCATGTTCTTGAAGGTTGTGCGCGTCATTCCCAGTGCCTTGGCGGTCCGGTTCATGCGGCGGGCAAATGCGGCCTCCGATCCCTCGATCGCTTCGCCGATGGCGGTGGCGGCGTCATTGGCCGATTTCACGGCAGCCGCCCGGATCAGGTACCGCAGCTTGATGCGCTGACCGGCTTTCAAGCCCAGTTTGCTAGGGGGTTCTGCCGCGGCGTTGCGTGAAATCCGTACCACCGTGTCCAGGCTGATTTCGCCCTTTTCAACCGCTTCGAAGGCGACATAGAGCGTCATCATCTTGGTAAGCGAGGCCGGATGAAGCCGGGTATCGGCATTGCGAGAATGGAGCACTTCACCAGTGCGTGCATCAACCACCATGGCGGCATAGGGGGCGGCCACCGCGGAAAGCGGAACCACAACCAACATCCATAGTGCTGCGACGAAATACAGGGCCCTTCGGCCCGGCGCCCAATGCCGATCCTTCACGATCACTGCCTTCTCTGCCTCGATGCCGCCGGTTTTCCGGTCTGACTTTTAGTTGATTATCATCACTCTATCACAGTGTTTTTCACCTTTAAAGTATTCATTCTACGGCTGTTTTTCCATGTTTTCTACGTATGCGGGCATACATGTTGGGGGTATTTTCTGACAGCACGCAACACCTTTGATTTTCTTGTCGGGAAGGCCGGATCAGCCAATCTGCGACACAAGCGCCGGCAATTCACCCAGATCTGACAATTCGTGATACCGCGCCGCGCCATCGGGCGGAGTTGCGTGCTCGATTTCCCACGTCTGGCCGTGGGGCACGTAGACAGCCCAGCCGCCGGCCTCTACCACGGGCAGGACGTCGGATTTCATCGAATTGCCGACCATCATTGCATGGGCCGCTCCATCGCCATGGCGGTCGAATATGGCGTGATAGACAGCTCTTGTCTTGTTGCTGACGATCTCGACGCCGTCGAACATCTCGCCCAGCCCCGATTGCGCCAGTTTCCGTTCCTGGTCCAGCAGGTCGCCCTTGGTAATCAGCAGAACGCGGTGAGTTTCGGCAACCGCAGCCACGGCCTGCGCCGCGTGGGGCAAAAGCTCGATCGGGTGGCGCAACATTTCCTGGCCGGCTTCGATCAGCGACCGGATCACATGGGCCGGCACGCGTTCCTCGGTAACCTCGATCGCGGTTTCGATCATCGACAGAACGAAGCCCTTGATGCCGAACCCGTAGTGTCCGATGTTGCGTTTCTCGGCGGCCAGAAGCCGTTGTTCCAGGTGGTTCGGGTCGGCATGGTCGGTCAGCAATTCCTGGAAATGCGCCTGCGTCAGTTTGAAGAAGCGTTCGTTGTGCCAAAGCGTGTCGTCCGCATCGAAGGCCACTGTTGTCAGATTCCGCGTCAAACGGCGCCCCATTTCCGGTCAACCCTTTTCTAATGGGTGCCAGACGATATATAGCAAGGCCAATGCCCGAAACCGGAAAAAGCGAAACGATGACACATTGGCCCGAATTCATGTCTGACAAGAAAGACGACGACGGCGAATCCGAGGTCGTCGTCAAAACCCGGCCCAAAACCAAGCGGCCGCCGCTTTACAAGGTATTGTTGCTGAACGACGACTACACCCCGATGGAGTTCGTGGTGCATGTGCTGGAACGGTTCTTTGGCATGAATCACGCGCAGGCGTTCGAGATCATGCTGACCGTGCACAAGAAGGGCTTGGCCGTCGTGGGCGTTTTCAGCCACGAAATCGCGGAAACCAAGGTGACGCAGGTGATGGATTTCGCCCGCCAGCATCAGCACCCGCTGCAATGCACGATGGAACGGGAATAACAGCCGGTGCCACATCCCCGCCTGAGCCTTGCCCGCGATGCCGGGTTGTTCGCGCCTGCCGATGCAGGCGATATCGCGGTGTTTGGCGCGATAGACGCCGCTAATCTGGATGATCTGCCGCGCGAGGCGGTGCTGCGCGTGTCGTCGTTGAAGACAGATCATGACGAGTGCGCGCGCACAGGTTTGCGCGCCGCCCTGCAAGCGACCGAGACAACGGCACAGGCCATTGTCGTCTTGCCGCGGGCCAAGGTGCTGGCGCGCGGGTTGATCGCGCGCGCGCTGGCCGTGGCCAATGGCCGGGTGATCGTGGATGGTCAGAAAACCGATGGCATCGACAGCATCCTGAAAGACTGCCGAAAGCGCGGGCAGGTGGACGAGGTGATCGCCAAGGCCCATGGCAAGCTGTTCTTGCTGCAAGCCGGCGTGGCGGATTTCGCCGACTGGGCCTTGCCCGACACCCCGCAAGAGATCGCCGGCGGGTTCGTCACCCTGCCGGGCGTGTTTTCCGCCGATGGGGTCGACCCGGCCTCGAACCTGTTGGCGGGAGCCCTGCCGAAAACGCTGGGCAAGACGGTGGCCGACCTTGGCGCCGGCTGGGGCTACCTGGCGCGGGTGATGCTGGAGCGCCCGGAGGTGACCGAACTGCACCTGGTGGAAAACGATCACAGCGCGTTGGACTGCGCCCGGCGCAACGTGGATGACCCGCGCGCGCGGTTTCATTGGGATGACGCAACCACCTGGCGCCCCGAACGCGCGTTGGATGCCGTGGTGATGAACCCACCCTTTCACAGCGGCCGCGCCGCCGACCCGGGGCTGGGGCAATCCTTTATCGCCAGCGCGGCGGCGTGCCTGGCGCCGCATGGGCGCCTTTGGTTGGTGGCCAACAGGCACCTGCCCTACGAGGCCGCGTTGCAGACGCATTTTGCCCAAGTCGATGAAATTGCCGGCGACAACAGGTTCAAGGTGCTGAGCGCGCACCGCCCGACTCGAAACAAGGGGCGGCATCGCATAGGCTGACCGCCAGAATCAGGAGGCATTTTCAATGTCCTTTTCACTCGCCGGCAAGACCGCCATCATCACCGGGGCGGCCAATGGAATCGGGCTGGCCATCGGGCGGCACTTTGTCGACAAGGGCGCGAATGTCGTCTTTGCGGATATCGACGAAAAGACATTGGCACGTGAAATCGGGCCTGACGTGGACGGTGCCAACTACCGCTATTTCGCCGGCGACCTGCGCCAGAAGTTGAGCATTGCCAACCTGCTGTCGGCGACGATCGACGCCTTTGACAGGGTCGATATCCTTGTGAACGGTTCGCGCCAGGTGATCGCATCGGACCCGTTGAACCCCGACGACGATGCCATGGAGCTGTTGCTGGAGCAAAACCTGCTGACCGCGCTGCGCCTGAGCCAACTGGTCGCCAAGCGGATGATCAAGCAGGCCGAGGGCCAGAGCGAGGGCACCGCTGGCACCATCGTCAACCTGTCATCCATCGCCGCGCGCCGGACCAACCCGCAGCTTTTGGCATATTCGGTATCGACCGCCGCGCTTGACCAGATGACGCGCAGCCTGGCCGTTGCGCTTGCACCGTATCGCATCAGGGTAAACGCGGTGGCCTTTGGCTCGGTCATGTCGAACAGCCTGAAGGATGTGCTGAAAGAACATTCCGATTACCGCAACGATATCGAGGATCACACGCCGCTGGGCCGTATCGCCGCCCCGCGTGAGCTGGCCGAGGCCGTGCATTACCTGGCGTCGGACGGGTCTGGCTTCATGACCGGGCAGATCATGACCGTGGACGGGGGGCGCACCTTGCTTGATCCGGTCACCGCACCGGCGCATTGACTGTCAGGCCGCGCTGACGGTTTGGGCTTCACCCCCTTTCGCAAAAGCCGTAAGTCCTTGCTGGAGAGGGAGGCAAGACATGACCGATTTCACCGCCGAAAAGGATAAAGCCAGCGCCTGGTTCCGAACCTTGCGTGACGAGATCGTGGCGTGTTTCGAAGGCTTGGAGGAAAGCCACGACCAGGGGCCCTTTGCCGAACTGGAACCGGGGCGGTTCGAGGTTACGGAAACCCGGCGCCATTCCGACGATGGATCGGATGCTGGCGGTGGCCTGATGAGCGTGATGCGTGGCGGCCGGGTTTTCGAAAAGGTCGGTGTCAATGTTTCAACTGTATACGGCACCCTGGGCGAGGCCGCGCAGCGCGCCATGGCGGCGCGCGGTGTGCCCGGCATGGACAGCGACCCGCGGTTCTGGGCCAGCGGAATTTCCCTGGTGGCGCATATGCGCAACCCGCATGTGCCGGCAGTTCACATGAACACCCGCATGTTCTGGACACCGCACGCATGGTGGTTTGGCGGCGGGTCCGATCTGAACCCCTGCATCGAATACGACGAGGACACCGCCCATTTCCACGCCACGCAAAAGGCGCACCTGGACCCGCACGGGGCAGATTGGTACCCCAAGCTAAAGGCGTGGGCCGACGAATATTTCTATATTCCCCACCGTCACCGCGCCCGCGGCGTGGGCGGCATTTTCATGGACGACCAGAACAGTGGCGATTGGGCCGCCGATTTTGCACTGACGCAAGACATCGGGCGGGCGTTCCTGCCAGCCTATGTGCCGTTGGTGGAAAAGCGCCGCGTGCAACCGTTTGCCGACGCCGACAAGGACACGCAGTTGATTCATCGCGGGCTCTATGCGGAGTACAACCTTGTCTATGATCGCGGCACCAAGTTCGGCCTTGCCACGGGGCACGACGCGAATGCCGTGCTGATGAGCTTGCCACCCCTCGCCAAGTGGGTTTGAGCCGAGTGGTTCACAGGTTAATGGTTTGAAAATAAACAATAAACCGTTCTTTGATTGACCCAGATCAACGCTTGGGCCCGGCTTGTTGCGATACGATCATCTTGAATGAAGCGCGCATATCAAGCCAACCGGGGCACAGGAGGCCCAAGCGATGAAACTCAGAACCCTGCTAATTTCCACCTCAATGGCCGTTCTGGCCGCACAGGCTGCTGGCGCGAACGAATTGCGCGAATGGGCCGAAGACGTTTTCAAACCGCTGCCTTCGACCATTCCCGCGCTGAAAGACAACATCGTGACGCCTGAAAAGATCGACTTGGGCAAGGCGCTGTTCTTTGATCCGCGCATGTCGGCCTCGGGGGTGTTTTCGTGCAACTCGTGCCACAACCTGGCCACGGGGGGCGACGATAACATGCCGGTGTCCATCGGCCATGGTTGGCAGAAAGGGCCGCGCAACTCGCCTACCGTGCTGAACTCGGTTTTCAACACAGCGCAATTCTGGGATGGCCGCGCCGCCGACTTGGCCGAGCAGGCCAAGGGCCCCGTGCAAGCCGGTGTCGAGATGGCCAACACCCCTGATAACGTGGTGGCCACGCTGAATTCGATGCCGCAATATGTCGAGTGGTTCCAGGCGTCTTTCCCCGAACAGGATGACCCGGTGACCTTTGACAACTTTGCCAAGGCGATCGAGGCTTACGAGGCCACGCTGATCACCCCGGCACCGTTTGATGCCTGGCTGAACGGCGATGATAACGCGCTGAATGCCGATCAACTGGCCGGGCTTGAGCTGTTCTTGGACAAGGGGTGTTCGACTTGCCACAACGGCGTGAACCTCGGCGGCAATGGCTATTATCCGTTCGGCCTGATCGAAAAAACCGGGTGCCGACATCTTGCCCGAGGGCGACAAGGGGCGGTTTGCCGTGACCGAGACCGCGGATGACGAATATGTTTTCCGCGCCTCGCCGCTGCGCAACATCGACCAGACAGCGCCCTATTTCCACTCGGGCCTTGTGTGGGATCTCAAGGTTGCCGTGCAGATCATGGGCGAAAGCCAGCTTGGCGAGGATCTGACCGATGAAGATGCAGACCAGATCGTGGCCTTCTTGGGCAGCCTGACCGGCGAGATGCCCGAGGTCGTCTATCCGGTGCTGCCGGTTGAAACGGCAACCACGCCGCACCCGACGGGTGAAGTGAAGTAAACCAGATTGCGTCCCCGACCGGCGCGCGCAAGGGTATCCTTGCGCGCGCTTTTTCATGTCCAGTTCACATCGCCCAGAAAGATGTAGCCCGCACCGTAGATCGTTTTGATCAGGCGGGGGTTTTTCGGGTCTTCGCGCAGTTTGTGGCGCAGGCGTGAAATGCGCACGTCCATTGCCCGGTCAAAACTTTCCCCTGCGGCACCGCCCAGGGTTTCCTGCATCACCGCCCGGGAAATCAGGCGTTTGGGCCGTTCCAGGAACAGGCGAAGAACCTCGCCCTCGGCATGGGAAAAGGGGGTTTGTTGGCCAGCCTCGTCAATCAGCGTGTAGCTGTCGAAACAGGCCGTCCAGCCGTTGAACCGCGCGCGGTTGCCGGTGTGGGTGGTCGAACGGTCGCGGCGCAGGCGGGCGCGGACGCGCGCCACCACCTCGACCGGGTCGAAGGGCTTGATGATATAGTCGTCGGCGCCCAGTTCCAGCCCGGTTACCCTGTCCTGCACCTGGGCCCGCCCCGAGATGATGATGACCGAGGCCCCCTTTTCCAGCGCAAGGCGATGAACCAGCGTCAGCCCGTCGCGGTCGGGTAGCGACAGGTCGACAAGGCAGACATCGGGCGTGGTGGTTTGCAGCGCCGCCTCGAACTCGGTCGCGCGGCCAAAGCACATCGTGCGAAACCCGGCCTCTTGTAGCGCATCTGCCAACATGGTGCGGATTGCCGGCTCATCATCCAGGATGGAAACAAGCGGTTGCGTCATGATTGCGCCCCCCGGGTGCTTAGAAACGCGCCCAATTCGCGGGCCGAGAAGGGTTTGCGCAGAACCGGCGCGCGGGTCAATGCCTGAACGTGCAGCGGATGTTCGGGCGGCAGCGATGTCATCAGGATGCAAGGCGGCGCGTCGTCGGGCAGGGCGGCAGCCAGGTCCAGCCCGGTTTTAACCCCTTCCAGCGAAATATCGGAAAGGATCAACCGAATATCGGGCACTTCGCGCAAAAGGCCCAGGGCCTCGTCCGCCGATGTCGCCTCGATCACCGTGTGGCTCTGATCGGTCAGCATGGCGCGAATACCGGCGCGCAGGTCGGTGCTGTCTTCGACCAGCAGAACAAGCCCCGGCGCAACCGGCGGCGGGGCGGGTCGCAGTGGCAGGCGCAGGCGCACGCGCGCGCCCCCCTCGGTTCGGTTCGACAGTTGTACTTGCCCGCCAGCCAACTTGGCGGTGTCATAGACCATTGCCAGCCCCAGCCCCGAGCCTTCGCCGCCCTTGGTGGAAAAGAACGGCTGGAACGCGTGGTCCAGCGCCACCTGGTCAAAGCCCGGACCGGTATCGGTTACGGTGAAATCGGCCCAGGTGTTCTGCACCGGGGTCACGGACAAGGTGATGCCGCCGTTGTCGCCGATCGCGTCGCGGGCGTTCAGAAACAGGTTCAAGAGCGCGTCTTGTATCATCCCCGGGTCCAGCATCAGGCGATCGTTTTCCAGCATGTTGAACACGTCGAGCCGGATGCCTTGCGGCAGGGCAGGGGCGGCCAGCATTTCAAGATCATGCAAGAGCGGGGCAAGGCTGGTCGGTTGCGGGCGCCATTCGCGGGCGCCGGTTATATCGGCCAGGCGATTGAGCAACGATCCGCCCCGATGGGTCGCGCCCAGCGTGGCGGCGACCAGTTCGGCCGCACCGGCCGGGAGGTCCATGCGTTGCAGGCGCGACTGGCTGCCCATGATGATTGTCAAAAGATTCGAGAAATCATGCGCCAGACCGCTGGTCAGCTGCGCGGCCAATTCGCGCCGCCGCGTCTGTTGCAGGGCCGTGCGCGCCTGGGTTTCCTCGGTAATGTCGGTGGACAGAAGGTAGACCCCCATGATCTGCCCGTCCTGGCGCAGGTCAGGGGTAAAGGCCGTGCGGATACGGCGCGAAGACCCTTCATGGGTGAACTCCATAACCGATGGCTGACCCTCGAAAGCGGCATCCAGGTTCTTGTGGATATGGCCATATGCCTCGTCCCCCAATGCCTCGGCGATGGGCAGGCCCACGATATGCGCCGGTCGTCCGGGCAGGATCGAGCTTAGCCGCAGGTTGGAGAACGTATAGGTTCTGTTCAGGCCCACATGCGCGATGTGGGCGGGCATCATTTCGGTCGTCAGCCGGGTGCGCGCCTCGGTTTCGGTCAATTGGCGCTTGGCCTCTTCCAAGGCGGCGATGGTGCTGGCCAGCTTGCGGTTTGTGGCCGACAGTTCCTCGGCATGGGCAAGCAGCTTGTCCGACAATTCTTCGGAACGGGCGCGCAACAATGCCTCCTGGTTCTTGGTCTGGGTAATGTCGGTATAGACGGTGATCCAACCTCCCTCGGGCAGGGGCGCGCCCTCGACACTGATGACGCGGCCATCCGGGCGGGTGCGCTCCATGTAATGCGGCTCGAACGCGCGGGCCTGCTCGACACGGCTGTGCACCGCCTGGTCGGGGTCGTCGAAGGGGCCGTATTCGCCGCGTTCCACAAGATGGCGAATGGTGTCTTCGAACCGCGCGCCGGGTGTCGTCAGCGCGCCGGGCAGGTTGAACATTTCGCGGAACATGCGGTTGCAGATCACCAGTCGCAGGTCGCTGTCATAGATCGAAAGCGCCTGTTGGATCAGGTTCAGACCGGCCATCATCATTGGCGCGCGGTCTAGGCTGTGCTGGGTCATGGTCTGCCTCCTGAGACATTGCGATAGCACCCGGCGTGCGTTCGGCAAAGCGCACCCTGAGCTTGTTACAATTCGTAAGGTTTGGGCAATGTTCACGAAAAAGTTGACGGCAAGCCTGCCACCTGCACCAATTGACCCGGAAGAATCGCCGGGACAGGCGGTCATCTGCCTGCGAAGACGGGCAAAGGGAGGAACAGAATTGGCACAGTCGTCTCAGGCGACCGGCGGGCTTGGGTCCGTTCCGGCGCTGCTGCTTCGTAACGCTGCGGAATTCGGTGACAAGCCGGCCTATCGCGAAAAGGAATTCGGGATCTGGCAAAGCTGGACCTGGAAAGAGACCGAACAGGAAATCCGTAACCTGGCCCTGGGCCTTATGAACCTTGGCGTGAACGAAGGCGATTTCGTCGCCATCATCGGCAACAACCGTCCGCACCTGTATTGGGGCATGGTCGCCGCGCAATGGGTCGGTGCGATTCCGGTTCCGCTCTATCAAGACAGCGCCGCCGAAGAGATGGCCTATGTTCTCGATCATTGCGGCGCGCGCTTCGTGATCGCGGAAGACCAGGAACAGGTCGACAAGGTGATCGAGGTGCAGGACCGCCTGCACCAGTTCGAGCATCTGATCTATCTCGACCCACGGGGCATGCGGAAATACGACCATGCGCATCTTCACGAATATACCCACGTGCAGGAACAAGGGCACGCTGCCCGCGACGAGTTTACACCCGAGTTGGAGAAACGCGGTGCCAAGCTGACATATGACTCGGTTTGCGTAATGCTTTACACCTCGGGGACGACGGGCAAGCCCAAGGGCGTTGTCCTGTCGAACCGCAACATCATTGAAACCGCCAAAAGCAGCGCCGAGTTCGACAATTTGACCCCGGGCGAGGAAATCCTGGCCTATCTGCCGATGGCATGGGTCGGTGATTTCATCTTTTCCATCGGCCAGGCATTCTGGACCGGGTTCTGCGTCAACTGCCCTGAAAGCCCCGACACCGTGGCCGCCGACCTGCGCGAGATAGGGCCGACCTATTATTTCGCGCCGCCGCGCGTGTTCGAAACCCAGCTGACCAACGTGATGATCCGCATGGAGGATGCCGGGCGGCTGAAAAAGTGGCTGTTCGACACGTTCATGGCACATGCCCGCCGCGTCGGGCCTGATATACTGGATGGCAAGCCGGTAGGCGCATGGGACAGGTTCAAATACTGGTTGGGCGATCTGTTCATCTACGGCCCGCTGAAGAACACGTTGGGCTTTTCCAAAGTGCGCGTGGGCTACACGGCAGGTGAGGCCATCGGCCCGGAAATCTTTGATTTCTACCGCAGTCTCGGTATCAACCTGAAACAGCTTTACGGCCAGACCGAGGCCAGCGTGTTCATCACCGTTCAACCCGATGGCGAGGTGCGCAGCGACACGGTTGGCGTACCGGCACCGGGGGTCGAACTGCGTATCGGCGATAGTGGCGAGGTCTATTACCGCAGCCCGGGCGTGTTCGAGTATTATTTCAAGAACGAGGAAAGCACGAAGTCGACCAAGGATGAGGAGGGCTGGGTTGCCACGGGTGACGCGGGCTTTATCGAGCCCGACACCGGCCATCTGCGGATCATCGACCGCGCCAAGGATGTCGGCAAGATGGTCGACGGCAGCCTGTTCGCGCCGAAATACGTTGAGAACAAGCTGAAATTCTACCCCAACATCCTTGAGGCGGTGGTGTTCGGCAATAACCGTGACAAGTGCATGGCCTTTATCAACATCGACCTTTCGGCGGTGGGCAACTGGGCAGAGCGCAACAATATTGCTTATTCCAGCTACCAGGAACTTGCCGGTCATCCCAAGGTTTACGAGATGATCCAGAACCATGTCGAAGAGGTGAACGCCAGCGTCGCCCAAGACGAGATGCTGTCGGGCTGCCAGGTGCACAGGTTCCTGATTCTTCACAAGGAGCTGGATGCCGATGACGGCGAAATGACCCGCACCCGCAAGGTGCGGCGCCGCATCGTGGAAGAGAAATTCGCCGACCTGATCGAAGCGCTTTATGGCGGCAAGACCGAGCAATATACCGAGACCGAAGTGACCTATGAGGATGGGCGGAAGGGCAAGATCTCGGCCACTTTGGAAATACGCGATGCCAAGGTGGTGCCGGTCACGACGCAGAAGGTGGCCGCGGAATGATGGCCCGGCACGCGCCGCTCGTGGCCCCGCGGACCACATCGCCCCGCCCGCCGTCCCGTAGCGGGGGAGTATCGGCCCAGACCATATTTCAGACGACAGAGGGGAAGCGCCATGCTTGACGCGACCGACGAAGGCTACGTCACATCGGATGGCCGCAAGATCGGCGATGTCCTGATGGAGATGAAGAACATCACGCTGCGGTTCGGTGGGGTCAAGGCGATCACCGACATCAGTTTCGACATCCGCCAAGGTGAGATCCGCGCGATCATCGGCCCGAACGGGGCGGGCAAGTCATCCATGCTGAACGTGATCTCGGGTTTCTACGTCCCGCAAGAGGGCGAGGTCTGGTACAAGGGGCAAAAGCGCCCGCAGATGAAACCCTTCCAAGTGGCGCAGCTGGGCATTGCCCGGACCTTTCAGAACATCGCCCTGTTCGAGGGCATGACGGTTCTGGACAACGTCATGACCGGGCGGCTGAATTACATGAAAACGAACCTCTTCCAGCAGGCCCTGTGGAAGGGCAAGGCGGAAGAGGAAGAGACCAAGAACCGGGAAGTCGTTGAAAAGGTTATCGACTTTCTGGAAATTCAGTCGATCCGCAAGACACCCGTGTCGCGCTTGCCTTATGGTTTGAAAAAACGGGTGGAACTGGCCCGCGCACTGGCGGCCGAGCCGTCGCTGCTGCTGCTGGATGAGCCGATGGCGGGGATGAATGTCGAGGAAAAAGAGGACATGAGCCGCTTTGTCCTGGATGTGAACGATGAATTCGGCACCACCATCGCGTTGATCGAGCATGACATGGGCGTGGTGATGGACCTTTCAGACCGTGTCGTCGTGATGGATTACGGCAAGAAGATCGGTGACGGCACGCCCGATGAGATCCGCAACAACCAGGCGGTGATCGACGCCTACCTGGGGGTCGCCCATGACTGATTTCGCACGTCACATGGCATGCACATCACGTGCATACCCGATGCAGATGATGCCCGCCCCGGAAAGAGGAGCCTGATCCATGCCCGATCAACTGATTTTCGCGATGGAGGTATTCCTGAACGGTCTGATGGCCGGGGTTCTCTACGCGCTTGTCGCCCTTGGTTTTGTCTTGATCTACAAGGCCAGCGGCATCTTCAACTATTCGCAGGGCGTCATGGCCCTTTTCGCCGCGCTGACGCTGGTCGGCATCATGGAAGGCCGAGTGCCCTTTGCCCACCTGATCAACGCGACCTTCGGCACCGAGATACACCACTTTGGCTGGCACCTGCCGGCGCTGGCGGCGATCTTGCTGACCATGGGTGTAATGGTGGTTCTGGCCTGGGCGGTGAACAAGCTGATCTTCAACCACCTGGTCAACCAGGAGCCGATCATCCTTTTCATGGCGACCATCGGCCTGGCCTATTTCATGGAAGGGTTCGGCGACGTCATGTGGGGCGCCGACATCAAGAAGCTTGATGTGGGCCTGCCGCAGGGGATCAACACCGCCATCGACGAAATCACCTACGGCTGGTTCGGATACGGGTTCTTCATCGACAACCTGGACATAGTTGCCACCATCATAGCCGCGTTGCTGGTGATCGCCCTGGTGATGTTTAGCCAGTACACCAAGCAGGGCCGGGCCATGCGCGCGGTGGCCGATGACCACCAGGCCGCGCTGTCGGTGGGGATCAGCCTGAACTTCATCTGGATCATGGTGTGGTCGCTGGCAGGCTTCGTGGCGCTGGTCGCGGGTATCATGTGGGGCACCAAGATGGGGGTGCAGTTCAGCCTGTCGCTTATCGCGCTCAAGGCGCTGCCGGTTCTGATGCTGGGCGGCTTTACTTCGATCCCCGGGGCCATCGTTGGTGGGTTGATCATCGGCGTGGGCGAAAAGCTGTTCGAATTCGCCATCGGCCCGATGATCGGTGGGGCAACCGAAAATTGGTTCGCCTATGTGCTGGCGCTGATTTTCCTCGTGTTCCGGCCGCAAGGCCTGTTCGGCGAGAAGATTATCGAGAGGGTTTGAGAATGCGCAAGCTGATCGCGATACTGAACGTGGTCGCATGGGCCGGTTTCTGGGCCTTTGGCTATATCGCCCTGACGACCCACGCCCACAACGTGCGCGATATGGTGACCGCTGCCATTCTTGCGGCCCTTGGCGGGGCGGTGGGCATGTGGGCCTATTTTCGCCTGATCCGTATCAATGAAGAAACCGGATACGCCAAGCGTCCGAACCGCGCCGACAGGTCGCATCTGGATATCGAAGAAAACGGGGAGCAAGCCTGATGTTCTATCGTGAAGCGGGCGATTTCAAGACGTCCTATGTGGAAGACAGCCAGACCTTCCCGATCAAGTTCGACCGGTACCGGTATTACTTCGTACTGGTCTGTGCCTTTGCCGTGGTGCCCTTTGTCATCAACGACTACTGGGTGAACGCGATCTTCATGCCGTTCCTGATCTATTCGATCGCCGCGATCGGGCTGAACATCCTGGTGGGCTATTGCGGGCAGGTGTCGCTGGGCACCGGGGGCTTCATGGCCGTGGGGGCCTATGGCTGCTACAAGCTGATGACCGCCTTCCCGGACGTGAGCATTTTCTTTCACATAATCGCGGCCGGGGGCATTACCGCCCTTGTCGGGGTTCTGTTCGGTTTGCCCAGCCTGCGGATCAAGGGCTTTTACTTGGCGGTGGCGACGCTGGCCGCCCAGTTTTTCCTGGTGTGGCTGTTCAACCGAGTGCCGTGGTTCTATAACTATTCGGCCTCGGGGCAGATCTCGGCGCCTGAACGCACGATTTTCGGCATCGAGGTGACTGGCGCCAATACCGAAGCT
Source organism: Lutimaribacter degradans (assembly GCF_023703375.1). GTDB lineage: Bacteria > Pseudomonadota > Alphaproteobacteria > Rhodobacterales > Rhodobacteraceae > Lutimaribacter > Lutimaribacter degradans. The sequence goes on along the minus strand of NZ_JAMQGO010000007.1, from coordinate 19,509 downwards.
TGGGCCACCTACCTGTTCTGCCTGGTCTTTACCGTGGCTAGCGCCATCGTGGCGCGCAACCTGACACGCGGCGCGCAGGGGCGCAAATGGATGGCGATCCGCGACATGGATATCGCCGCCGAGATCATCGGCGTGGACCCGCTGAAGGCGAAACTGTCGGCCTTTGCCGTGTCGTCGTTTTTCGTGGGTATTTCGGGGGCGCTGTTCTTTGCGGTCTACCTGGGCGCGGTCGAAGTTGGCGAGGCGTTCGGTATCAACAAGTCGTTCCTGGTGTTGTTCATGGTCATCATCGGCGGGCTTGGGTCGATCTTTGGCTCGTTCGCGGGCGCCGCGTTCCTGGTTCTGTTGCCGGTCTTGCTGAAAAACGTGCTGGTCGCAGGGCTGGGCTGGCCGACCGACCTGGCGGCGCATCTGGAGTTCATGATCGTGGGCGCATTGATCATCGCCTTTCTTATCGCCGAGCCACATGGCTTGGCGCAGCTGTGGCGTGTGATGAAGGAAAAGCTGCGGCTGTGGCCGTTCCCGCACTAGGGGCGGCGCGCCCTGTCGAAAGTCGGGGCGCATTCAGTAATGACACGCATCGGACATAACCAAGGGAGGAGAACCCGATGAAAATGAAACTGGCAACTCTGGCACTGGGGGCCGTCATGGCCGCAGGGCCAGCACTGGCGGACCTGGTGTTTCCGTCAATGAGCTATCGCACGGGCCCCTATGCAGCGGGGGGGATTCCCTTTGCAGATGGGTACGCGGATTATTTCACCCTGCTGAACGAACGTGACGGCGGTATCGGTGGCGAAAAGATCGACATGCCGGAATGCGAAACCGCCTATAACACCGAAAAAGGGGTTGAGTGCTACGAGGCGACCAAGGATCTTGGCTCGCTCGTCTATCAGCCGCTTTCGACCGGCATTACCTATCAGCTGATTCCCAAGGTCACGGCAGATGGTATCCCGATGTTGACCTCGGGCTTGGGGCGTACCTCGGCCAAGAACGGCGCGGTATTCCCCTGGCTGTTCAATTTCCCCGCCAACTATTGGGATGGCGCCTCGGTCGCGATCAAGCACATCCTTGACGAGGAAGGCGGCGACGTCAACGACAAGAAGATCACGCTGGTCTATCACAATAGCGCCTATGGCAAAGAGCCGATCCGCACGCTCGAAGAGCTGTCGAAAAAGCACGGGTTCGACCTGTCGCTGGTGCCCGTGGATCACCCCGGCCAAGAGCAGAAAAGCCAGTGGCTGCAGATCCGCCGTGACCGTCCCGATTACGTCATCATGTATGGCTGGGGCGTGATGAACCAGGTCGCCATTCAAGAGGCCGTAAATATCCGTTTCCCGATGGACAAGTTCATCGGCATCTGGTGGTCGGGCTCGGAGAATGACGTTCGTCCTGCCGGAGCCGCGGCTGATGGGTACAAGGCACTGACTTTCCATAACCTCGGTGACGATTACCCGCTTTATGACGATCTCAAGACCTTTGTTTATGACAAGGGTCTTGCAGCCGGCGCGGGTGACCAGCACGGCACGGCGCTGTATAACCGTGGTCTTTACGGCGCGATGCTGGTGGCCGAGGCCGCGAAAACCGCGCAGGAGATCCACGGCGTTTCGGCGATCACCCCGGCGATGATGCGCGATGGCATGGAAGCGCTGGAAATGACCGAAGAGAAAATGGCGGCCCTCGGCCTGCCGGCCTTCGGCCCCGAGTTCCAGGTTACGTGCGAAAACCATGGTGGCAACGGGTTCGCGGCTATCGGCCAGTGGGATGCCGCTGCCAGCGAGTGGAAGATGATCACCGACTATATTCAGTCGGATCAGGAAATCGTGCAGCCGCTGATCGAGGCGGACTCGATGGCCTATGCCGAAGAGAACGGCATCACCCCGAGCTGCGACTGATCCAAACAGCCGGGCCGCCGCCAGTCGCGGCGGCCCGCATCAACGAATTGACGGAGCGTGGACATGCTGGACGCCGCCAAGACCCAGACCGAGACCTTGCTTGAGGTCAACAATATCGAGGTGATCTATAACCACGTGATCCTTGTCCTGAAGGGTGTCAGCCTGAAGGTACCCAAAGGCGGAATCACGGCGCTGCTGGGTGGCAACGGCGCGGGCAAGACCACCACGCTCAAGGCAGTTTCCAATCTGTTGGCCAGCGAACGCGGTGAGGTAACCAAGGGCAGCATCATTTATCGCGGCGAGCGGGTGCAGGATCTGACTCCGAACGACCTGGTGCGCAAGGGCGTGATCCAGGTTATGGAAGGCCGCCACTGTTTCGAGCACCTGACTGTCGAGGAAAACCTGCTGACTGGCGCTTATACCCGCGCTGCCAGCAGGGGCGACGTCGATGCCGACCTGGAGATGGTCTATGAATATTTTCCGCGCTTGAAAGAGCGCCGCCGCAGTCAGGCGGGCTATACCTCGGGCGGTGAGCAACAGATGGTCGCCATCGGGCGCGCACTGATGAGCCGGCCCGAGACGATCTTGCTGGACGAACCCAGCATGGGCCTTGCGCCGCAATTGGTGGAGCAGATTTTCAACATCGTGAAGTCGCTGAACGAGGAGCAGGGCTATACCTTCCTTCTGGCGGAACAGAACACCAACGTGGCGCTACGCTTCGCGCATTACGGCTACATCCTGGAATCCGGCCGGGTGGTGATGGATGGCCCCGCCGACGATCTGCGCGAAAACCCCGATGTGAAGGAATTCTATCTCGGCATGTCCGATGAGGGTCGCAAATCGTTCCGTGATGTGCGCAGTTACCGCCGCCGCAAACGTTGGCTGAGCTGAAACCCGTTTCCCCACCCCCACCATCCATTCGCCAGAAGGACAGGCAGATGAGCGGATATTTCGACGACCTGGAAACCCGCAGCGCGGACGAACGTGCCGAGGCAATCGCCAGGGAACTGCCTGCACAGGTGGCCCGCGCGCAGGCGCTGCCCGGATATGGCGGGCGGCTGGAGGGGGTCGAGGCCAGCCAGATCACCGATATGGCGGCGTTGGCCAAATTGCCGGTCTTGCGCAAATCGGACCTGGGCGCGGTGCAAGGGGCGGGTAACCCCCTTGGTGGGCTGACGACACGCCCCGCCAGTGGGTTTGCCCATATTTTCCAGTCGCCCGGCCCGATCTATGAACCTGGTGGCACCGAACATGACTGGTGGCGCATGGGCCGGTTCCTGAATGCCTGCGGCATCGGGCGTGGCGATATCGTGCAGAACTGTTTCGGCTATCACCTGACGCCTGCGGGCATGATCTTTGAATCCGGCGCGCGTGCCGTGGGCGCAACCGTACTGCCCGCCGGAACCGGCCAGACCGAGTTGCAGGTGACGGCCGCGCATGACGTTGGCACGACCGCTTATGCCGGCACGCCTGACTACCTGAAAATCATCCTGGACAAGGCCGACGAGATGGGCGTGAAACTGGCCATCACCAAGGCGGCCGTTGGGGGTGGTGCGCTGTTCCCATCGTTGCGCCAGGAATATGCTGATCGCGGGATCATCTGCCTGCAATCCTACGCCACCGCCGACCTTGGCAATATCGCGTATGAATCGGATGCGATGGAGGGCATGATCGTTGACGAGGGTGTGATCGTCGAGATCGTGACCCCCGGCACGGGCGATCCGGTCGCGCCGGGCCAGGTGGGCGAGGTTGTGGTGACGACGCTGAACGCCGATTACCCTCTGATCCGCTTTGCCACCGGAGATTTGTCGGCCGTGTTGGAGGGCAGCAGCCCTTGCGGCAGGACCAACATGCGCATCAAGGGCTGGATGGGCCGTGCCGACCAGACTACCAAGATCAAGGGCATGTTCGTGCGCCCCGAGCAGGTGGCCGCGCTGGTGGCCAAGCACCCCGAGATCAGCCGCGCCCGCGTGGTGGCGGGCCGAGAGGGCGAGATGGACGTGATGACCGTGCGGATCGAGGCCACCGGCGGTGACGAAGCCGCCTTTGGCGCAAGCGTGGCCGAGGTGCTCAAGCTGAAAGGCAAGGTAGAGATCGTCAGCCCCGGCAGCTTGCCCAACGATGGCAAGGTGATCGAGGATGCCCGCGACTACGGCTGACCCAGGCCGCGTCAGGCGGCCTCGGCGCGATGTGCCCTAGCGGATGTGAACATAGGTTCCGGGCGCCGGGTCCAATGGCGGAAACCCCTGGTCGGGTGCGCCCATGGCAGGTGGGGCAGCGTTTCGTGCACCGCCATGCGCGGCCAGCCAACGGCCCCATTCGCGCCACCAAGACCCTTCTTGCGGTGCGTGGTTTTCGGCCCAGCTGTCAGGATCGGCATATAGATCGCCCGCCTTGCGGCAGCTTATGCGATAGTGACGGTTCTTGTGGCCCGGCTCACTGACGATACCGCCATTATGACCACCAGAGGTCAGGCAGAATGTCAGTTCGGATTGTGTGAACAGCGCGATCTTGTAGACCGAGTGCCAAGGCGCGATGTGGTCGGTTTCGGTGCCCACGGCGAAGATGGGCACATGGATGTCGCGCAGCGCGATGACCCGGCCATCGACGGCAAAGCGGCCGGCGCTCAGGCGGTTTTCCAGAAACAGGCTGCGCAGGTACTCGGAATGCATCCGCGCAGGCATGCGCGTGGTATCGGCGTTCCAGGCTGCCATGTCTGTGGCGCGGTCATCCTCGCCCATCAGGTAGCGGCGGACCGCGCGGGTCCAGACAAGGTCTTCGGCCCGCAAGGCTTGAAACGCGCCGGCCATTTGGTGCCCGTCCAGTGTGCCTTGTTCGGCCATCATGTCTTCGAGAAAGGCCAGTTGGCTTTCATCTAGAAACAAGAGCAATTCGCCCGCTTCGCTGAAATCGGTCTGAGCTGCCAGTAGCGACAGCGAGGCAAGCCTGTCATCACCATCGCGCGCCATCGTGGCCGCGGCGATCGACAGGATGGTGCCGCCAAGGCAATAGCCGCATCCATGAATCGCTTGGCCGGGAACGATCTGTGAAACGGCGTCAAGCGCAGCCATCACGCCGTCGCGGCGATACTCGTCCAGCGATGTATCGGCCAACTCGGCATCAGGATTGACCCAGCTCATGCAGAAAACCGTGTGTCCCTGACTTACCAGCCAGTTGATCAACGAATTGTGGGGCGAAAGATCTAGAATGTAATATTTCATGATCCACGCCGGAACGATCAGCACCGGTTCAGCGTGAACGGTTTCGGTTTGCGGGGCATACTGGATCAGTTCGAACAGGTGATTGCGAAACACCACCTGGCCGGGCGTACAGGCGATATCTTGTCCGACGCGCGGCCCGTTGTCTTCGGGTTGCGCCCCGGCGGCTTGCGACAAGTCGGCGAGCCAATGGCGCATTCCTGCGGACAGCACCTCGGGGCCTTTCTCTGAGAAGGTTTCGATGATCTCGGGGTTCAGCGCCGGGGCATTCGACGGCGACGCCGCATCCAGCATCTGCCGCAGCATGAAACGCACCCTTTCGGCGTTGCGGGGCTGCACGCCGGGCAGGTCAGAGGCCGCCGCCTGCCACCAGTCCTGCGTGGCCAGGTAGCCCTGGGCCCAGGCGCGAAAGGGGGGCTGTCCCCAGCCTGAATGGGTGAATCGATGGTCGGTGTGGTCCGGCTGAAAGGGGGGCGCTGCTGCCGGATCGGCCCGCAGCGCGTCCTGCATCAGCGCCGTTGCGTTGCGCGTTGCACGGTCCCAAAGGTCCATTTGTCGGCCCGGAGCCGCGGCCAGGTGTCCCATCCAATCGGCCCAGGCCGCGACAGTGGCGTGGGGTGACAGCCCGTTTGTCAGCTTGGCGGTGGCCGCGTGCAGCGCCTGGTCAAGCGCGGCGTGGCGATCCTTTGGGGATTTGGGGGCGTTGTCTTTCGGAGTGGTCATGCAATGTCCTGTCGATACGCTACGTGCCTGCGCCTGACATATACATATGGCAACAGCATGACGACACGCCGCGACGGCATGCCGCAAAAGAGAAAGGCCGCTGCCCTTGTCGTGGGCAGCGGCCTTTTGCATGCTCAAACGTCGGTTGGGTCAGCCCTGACGGGCCTTGAACCGGCGTTGCGTCTTGTTGATGACGTAGACGCGGCCCTTGCGGCGCACGACACGGCAGTCGCGGTGACGCTGCTTGAGCGAGCGGAGCGAGTTCTTGACCTTCATCGGTCCTCTCCTTTCGTCGCGGCGCGGGCGTGCGCCATTGCAGGTCGTCCCCAGAACGGGGACAGTGAAATCATGGTGGGCGGTACTGGGATCGAACCAGTGACCCCTACGATGTCAACGTAGTGCTCTACCGCTGAGCTAACCGCCCGTGATACCGACACTTTCGTTGCCCCTAACAAAGAGGGGCGCGGAAATCCGCGCCGGTTCGCGTTCCTATAAAAGGAGTCGTCGGGGGGATCAAGGGCTTTTGGCATAGTATCGAATAGGTCTATGCTGCAAGATAGTGCTGATTAGGTTGGATGCGCCAGGATGCCCAAGGTCGCTTATCATTTGATAAACCCGCAAAAACGCAGCACCAGCGTCGTTTTTGCCTCGCCTCATAGCGGGCGCGACTATTCCGCAGGTTTCTTGCGTCGCTCCGTTCTGGACGAACATACCATTCGGTCCTCCGAAGATGCTTTTGTCGACAAGCTGTTCGCCGCCGCCCCGCAACATGGTGCGCCGCTGCTGCTGGCCGGTGCGCCGCGCGCCTTCGTCGATCTCAACCGCAGCGCCGACGAGCTGGACCCGGCGTTGATCGAGGATGTGCGCGCACCCGGGCACAACCCGCGCGTGGCCTCGGGGTTGGGTGTGGTGCCGCGCGTCGTCGCCGGAGCCCGCGCAATCTACCGGGGCAAGCTGACCCGTGCCGAGGCGCAAAACCGGATCGACACTTATTGGCACCCCTACCACGATGCATTGAACCGCCTGCTTGACGAGGCGCAGGCACAGTTCGGCGAGGCGGTTTTGATTGATTGCCACTCGATGCCGCACGAGGCGATGGATGGAATCGTGCGCGCGGGCGTGCGCCGCCCCGATGTTGTTCTGGGTGACCGGTTTGGCGCGTCGGCGGGGGCAGACGTGGTTGACCGGATCGAGGCCGCCCTTGCGACGGCGGGCTTGAAGGTGGTGCGCAATGCGCCTTTTGCCGGGGCCTATACTGCGCAGCATTATGGCCGCCCGTCGCGCCGCCAGCATGTCGTGCAGATCGAAATCGATCGCGCGCTTTACATGAACGAACAGCTCATTCGCCCGAACGGGAATTTCAACCACCTGCAAAAAGTGTTGTCGGGCGTTATCGCCGAGATCACGGAAATGGGGCGGCCACACGAATTGCCGTTGGCAGCCGAGTAATCAGCGCAGGGCGCGCCCTTTCACGATCGCGTCGTCGCCAAACCGTTGCCTGATCTGGTCGGTCGCGCGTTCGGCCTGCGCGCGCGCCCGTGCCTGCGGGTCGAGCAGGTCACCCGACAAATCCGCTGCTTCTGCGCCGCACAGCTCCGACAGGCCAACGCCGAGCAGCCGGTACGGAGATTTATGCTCGGTCTGGTCGAACAGTGCCCGCGCGTTGCGATAGATCACGTCGGCCATTTGCGTGGCGTCGCGCAGCGATTGCCGCCGGGTGACCAGCTTGTGATCCGCGCGTTTCAGTTTCAGCGTCACGACCCGCCCTGCCTTTTCCTTGGCCTTGGCGCGGTCGGCCACCTTTTCGGCAAGGCGCCAGATATGGCCATCCAGAAGATCGGGGTCAGCCGTGTCCTGTGCAAAGGTGGTTTCGTTGGAAATGGATTTCACCGGCGCGTCACTTGCCACGCGGCGGGCATCTTGCCCACGCGCCAGGTGCCACAGCCGGTTGCCCATCGCGCCGAACCGGGCGATCAGGTCGCGCTGTTCCCAGCGCAGCAGGTCGGAAAAGGTTCGAATGCCCGCGCTATCCAACGCCGATTGCGTGGCCTCGCCCACGCCCCAGATCATGCGCACCGGTTTGTCGCGCAGGAAATCGGCGGTTTCCGCTTGGCCGATCACCGAAAACCCATGCGGTTTCTCCATGTCCGACGCCACCTTGGCCAGAAACTTGTTATGGCTCAGCCCTATCGAGCCGGTGATACCCAACTCGTCGCGCATGCGTTTGACCAGCCGGGCCAGCATCACCGCTGGAGGTTGGCCGTGCAGGCGCGCGGTGCCGGTCAGGTCAAGGAACGCCTCGTCCAGCGACAGGGGCTCGATCGCTGGTGTCAGGTCTTCCATCATTGCGCGGATCTGGCGACTGATGTCGGCATAAAGCTGCATCCGGGGCCTGATCACCACCGCATCCGGGCAAAGTTTAAGCGCCTGGAACATCGGCATGGCCGAGTGCACGCCACGAATACGCGCCACGTAGCAGGCGGTAGACACGACGCCCCGCCGCCCCCCGCCGATGATCACTGGCTTGTCGGCCAGCTCGGGTTTGTCGCGCTTCTCGACGCTGGCATAAAAGGCGTCGCAATCCATATGAGCGATGGACAACTGAAACAGCTCAGGATGTCGCGTGATGCGCGGGCGCCTGCAGGCGGGGCAGCGGGCGCCGTCATCGAATTGTGTCAGGCAGTCGCGGCAAAGGGCGGGCATGGCGTATCGCACTGGTTGGGGTTGCTCACAGTATATAGGGTCCGGGTATGCAGGACGACAGCGATTTCATTGGCGCCAAGCTGGCGCTGTTCCTTGGCGATACGTTGGTGGTGATCCGGCGCGACGCCCATCCCGGCCTGCCTTGGCCGGGCTACTGGGATTTTCCCGGTGGCGGGCGCGAGGCGGGCGAAAGCCCCGCCGCCTGCGCCCTGCGGGAAACCCGCGAAGAGCTGGGCCTGAACGTGCCTGAGACCGCGCTGCATCGGGGCCGGGCCTTTCGGCGGCCTGACGGGGCGTTGGGGTGGATGTTCGCGGCGCGTTTGCCCGCCTCCAGCGCCCATGACGTCCGGCTGGGCGACGAGGGGCAAGGTTGGGCATTGATGACTCCCGCCGCCTACCTGGCCGACCCTTTGGGGATTCCGCATTTCAAGGAACGGCTGCGTCTTTACCTGATGACCACTGGCGAGTGATCAGGCGCCGGCCAGCTCGTCGAGGATGGCCTGCGCTGCCGCGCGCGGATCGTCTGCTTTCCACACGGGGCGACCGACCACGATGTGATCGGCCCCGTCCGTCACGGCCTGTGCAGGCGTGGCCACGCGTTTCTGGTCACCCAGGTCGGCCCCTGCCGGACGCACGCCCGGCGTGACGATCAACCGGCCCGCGGCTTGCGGCAAGGCGCGGATCATGGCGGCCTCTTGCGGGCTGGCGATGACGCCATCGGCGCCCGCTTCGAACGCGCGGGCGGCACGTTCGGCCACCAGGTCGGCGACGTCGCCCGCCTTGATCAGGCTGTCATCCAGATCTGCCCGGTCCAGCGAAGTCAGAATCGTGACGGCCAGAATTTTCGTTTCCTTGCCGGCCGCGCCTTCCTTGGCGGCGCGCACCACATGGGGGTCGCCATGCACGGTCAGGAAATCAAGATCGTACTGCGCCAGCCCACGCACGGCGTTCTCCACTGTGGCGCCGATATCGAACAGCTTCATGTCCAGGAAAATGCGCTTTCCATGCTCTTGTTTCAGCTCGTTGGCCAGCGCCAGGCCCCCGCCCGTCAGCATTCCAAGCCCGATCTTGTAAAAGCCCGCTGCATCGCCGATGCGTTCGGCCAGTTGCAGCCCTTGCAGGGCATCGGGTACGTCGAGGGCGACGATCAGGCGGTCATCTGTCATGGGTGGCTCCTGCGGTCATATTCCGGCCCTTGTCGAAAGAATGTGGTGGCGCGTCAAGCGGCCATTGACAGGGGGCTGCCCGTGGTCGGTGCACAGGTGTGAATGTCAGAAGGTTGCGTTGTCATCCCCGTCTTGCACCAAGCGTGGCGCGACCTGGTGGATCTTTGCGTGATCGCTCTTGAACGGTGGCATCTGTGATCACACATTGGTGACGAGGCCCGGACAGGGGCGCGCCGCAAAGCGGGCGCCGTAACATAACGGGCGCTTGGAAAAAGGAGAAGACCCATGGACTTGTCGAAGTTCACGGAACGGTCGCGCGGTTTCATCCAGGCCGCACAGACCATCGCCATGCGCGAAAATCACCAGCGTTTGGTGCCCGAGCACCTGTTGAAGGCGTTGTTGGATGATCCCGAAGGGCTTGCCAGTAACCTGATCAAGCGCGCGGGGGGTGCGCCCGAGCGCGTAACCGAAGCGTTGGACGTGGCAATGGGCAAGCTGCCCAAGGTCACGGGTGACGCGGGGCAGGTTTACCTGGATAACGCGATGGCCCGCGTGTTGGACGAAGCCGAAAAGATCGCCACGAAGGCGGGCGACAGTTTCGTGCCGGTCGAACGGCTGCTGATGGCGCTGGCCATGGTCAAATCCAAGGCCAAGGAAGCGTTGGATGCAGGTGCCGTGACGGCGCAAAAGCTGAACGAGGCGGTCAATGACATCCGCAAGGGCCGTACCGCGGACACCGCGAGCGCCGAAGAAGGTTATGACGCGCTGAAGAAATACGCCCGCGATCTGACCGAGGCAGCGCGCGAAGGCAAGATCGACCCGATCATCGGCCGCGATGACGAGATTCGCCGCGCCATGCAGGTGCTTTCGCGTCGGACGAAGAACAACCCCGTTCTGATCGGTGAGCCTGGCGTAGGTAAAACCGCGATTGCCGAGGGTCTGGCCCTGCGTATCGTCAATGGCGATGTGCCGGAATCACTGCGCAACAAGAAGCTTATGGCCTTGGACATGGGCGCGCTGATTGCCGGTGCGAAATACCGTGGCGAGTTCGAAGAGCGGTTGAAAGCAATCCTGAGCGAAATCACCGCGGCTGCGGGTGAAATCATCCTGTTCATCGACGAGATGCACACGCTGGTCGGCGCAGGCAAGGCAGATGGCGCGATGGACGCGGCCAACCTGATCAAGCCGGCGTTGGCGCGGGGTGAACTGCATTGTGTCGGTGCCACGACGCTGACCGAGTACCGCAAATACGTGGAAAAGGACGCGGCCCTTGCCCGGCGGTTCCAGCCGGTCATGGTCGAAGAGCCCACCGTTGAAGACACGATTTCCATCTTGCGCGGGATCAAGGAAAAATACGAACTGCACCACGGTGTGCGCATTTCCGACAGCGCGCTGGTATCGGCTGCAACGCTGAGCCATCGCTACATCACCGACCGCTTCCTGCCCGACAAGGCCATCGACCTGGTGGATGAAGCGGCTAGCCGCCTGCGGATGGAAGTGGACAGCAAGCCCGAAGAACTGGATGCGCTGGATCGCCAGATCCTGCAAATGCAGATCGAGGCCGAGGCGTTGCGACTGGAGGATGACAAGGCGTCAAAGGACAGGCTGGAAAAGCTGGAGCGCGAGCTGGCCGACTTGCAGGACAAATCCGCCGAGATGACTGCCAAGTGGCAGGCCGAACGCGACAAGCTGGCATCGGCCCGTGACCTCAAGGAGCAACTGGACCGCGCCCGCGCGGACCTGGATATCGCCAAGCGCGAAGGCAACCTGGCGAAAGCGGGTGAGCTGTCCTATGGCATCATCCCGCAGCTGGAAAAGCAGTTGTCCGAGGCCGAACAGGTCGAGGAAGATGGTGTAATGGTCGAAGAGGCCGTGCGCCCTGAACAGATCGCCCAGGTGGTCGAGCGTTGGACGGGTATCCCGACATCCAAGATGCTGGAAGGCGAACGTGAAAAGCTGTTGCGGATGGAGGATGAACTGCACCGCCGGGTGATCGGCCAGGATACCGCTGTCAAGGCCGTGTCGAACGCCGTGCGCCGTGCACGGGCGGGCCTGAACGACGAGAACCGCCCGCTGGGTTCGTTCCTGTTCCTTGGCCCGACCGGCGTCGGCAAGACCGAGCTGACCAAGGCCGTCGCCAATTACCTGTTCGATGACGACCAGGCGATGGTGCGTATCGACATGAGCGAGTTCATGGAAAAGCACAGTGTCTCTCGTCTGATCGGGGCGCCCCCGGGGTATGTCGGCTATGACGAAGGCGGAGTTCTGACCGAGGCGGTGCGCAGGCGTCCCTACCAGGTGGTCCTTTTCGACGAGGTCGAAAAAGCCCACCCGGAGGTGTTCAACGTGCTGCTTCAGGTGCTGGACGATGGTATGCTGACCGATGGTCAGGGCCGCACGGTCGATTTCAAGCAGACGCTGATCGTGCTTACATCGAACCTCGGGAGCCAGGCCTTGAGCCAGATGCCCGAAGGCGCGGATGCGGCGGACGCCAAGCGCGACGTGATGGACGCGGTGCGGGCGCATTTCCGCCCCGAGTTCCTGAACCGCCTGGACGAGATCGTCGTGTTCGACCGGCTGAGCCGCGACCAGATGGACGGCATCGTGGATATCCAGATGGCACGGCTGCAAAAGCGCCTGGCAACCCGCAAGATCCAGTTGGAGCTGGACCAGGCCGCCAAGACATGGCTGGCCGACGAAGGCTACGATCCGGTCTACGGTGCCCGGCCTCTGAAACGGGTGATCCAGAAGGCGCTGCAAGACCCGCTGGCCGAGGCGATCCTGGCCGGCGAGGTGGACGAAGACAGCGTGGTGCCTGTCTCGGCTGGGGCCGAGGGTCTGATCATCGGTGATCGCGTGGGCAGCACCGACAAGCCCAAGCCCGACGATGCCGTGGTGCATTGATCGCGTATCAAGATGAGCAAAAGGCGGGGCATGCAGCTCCGCCTTTTCTTTTGTGGCTTAGGGCAGGTCTTGGCCCGCCGCCCGACGGATGCAGTCACCCGGTGTTGGTTGGCCGATCTCCCGGCTTAGCCTAGGGAAAGGTCAGGGTCGGCCGGTGGCAGCGGTGCAAAAATGAAATCCGACTCGTCGATATCGGCCAGATCGACATTTTGCAGCAAAAGCACATCGCGGTTGCTTACCCGCAGTTCGACATCCGACCCGATCTGGGTCAACGTGAGGTCATCCAGCCCGGTGAAGCCGAAGGCCGAAAAATCGAGCAGGTCCACGCCGTCTTCGAAATCGGTGATGGTATCGGCGCGCATCCGGTCTTCGAATACGAATACGTCGGCGCCATTGCCGCCGGTCAATTCGTCGTCGCCGAAACCGCCGGACAGCGTGTCATCACCATTGTCGCCGTAAAGCTTGTCTTTGCCTGCACCACCCGACAACAGGTCATTGTCGGCGCCGCCCCAAAGCCGGTCATTGCCATTGTCTCCGATCAGAACATCGCGCCCGCCTTCGCCATACAAACGGTCATTGTCGGCCTGACCATTCAGCGTGTCGTTGCCGTCACCGCCAAGGATCTTGTCGTTGCCCGAGCTGCCCAGGAGCAGGTCGCGCCCGTTGCCGCCGAATAGCTGGTCGCTGCCTGACCCTCCGTCAATCACGTCATTGCCGGCATCGCCCTTGATCGTATCCTCGCCAGTGCCGCCCGAAAGCGTGTCACCACCGAAGCCGCCGCGGATATCATCGGCACCGCCCATTCCATCAAACACATCTGCGTCGGCCGTGCCATCGAACCGGTCGGCGCTGTCAGATGCGGCGGGCGGCGGTGGCGGAGCGGCAAAGATGAAGTCATCTGAATCAATCTCGCTGGCAAGGCGCCCTACAAGGGTCAGGTGTGAGCCGTTCGAAAGGGTGATGCGCACGCCATCGCCGGTGTCCTGAATACCCAATTCGCCCAGGGACGAAACACCGAAACCCGATACGTCGATCAGATCGACCCCGTCGGTGAAGGAAAACACAACATCCTGCCCGGTTTGGCCGATCAACGCGAAGGTATCTGCGCCCGTCCCGCCATACAGCGTGTCGTTCCCGACACCGCCGTCAAGGTAGTTCGTCCCGCTGGTTCCAAACAGAACATCGGCACCCTTACCGCCCAAAAGCGTGTCGTCGCCTTCACCGCCGACCAACATGTCGTCGTTGTTTCCGCCGTCGATCAGGTCGTTGCCGGCGCCGCCAAGCAAAGTGTCGTCGCCATTACCGCCGTCGACAAGGTCATCATCGGCACCGCCATCAAGGTAATCATGGCCATTTCCGCCGTGCAACGTGTCGTTGCCCGCGCCGCCCAGGATCTCGTCCGATCCCCCGCCAGCGTCCATGCTGTCGTCACCGGCGCCAAGGTCGGCAAAATCCGAGGAGTCTGAGCCAATAAGGTTATCGTCAAGCGGGGTAGCCGTCAGGGTGTTGGGCATTTGAGCGCCTTTCAAATTGAATCTTCAATATTTACTCGGTGCTCGAAAGGTTGGCCAAAAATGTGATTCTTCTTTTTATCGTGAAAGATTATCAGCGCTGGCTGGCGCCCGGAAAAAGAAATGGCGAAAATGCGGCAAAATAGTGGCGCAAACAACCAAAGGTGGAAAAATATGCGTGGAGGCGGGGAACAATCCCCGCCTTCCTGTTGAATTAGTTCGGAAGCAGTACCGAATCGATCACGTGGATAACGCCGTTCGATCCGGCAACGTCGGCCTGAATCACGCGGGCATTGTTCACGCGCACACCGTGGGTTCCGTTTACATCCACGGTTGTGCCCTGAACGGTTTTGACGTCGAGCCGCTGACCGGCCAGTTGGTCGGATGTCACGGCGCCAGGAACGACATGATACGTCAGAATGCTGGCCAGCTGGTCGCGGTTTTCAGGGCGGAGCAATGACTCGACGGTTCCGGCTGGCAGCTTTTCAAAGGCTGCGTTGGTGGGCGCGAAAACGGTAAAGGGACCATCGCCCTTGAGCGTGCCGGCAAGATCGGCCGCGCCGACGGCTGCAACCAATGTCGAGAATTCATCATTGGCGGCAAGGATGTCGACGACATCGGGTTGCGTGGTTGTTGTTGTGCAACCAGCGGCGGCGGTCAGTCCGGCGGCGGCCACGGCGGCAAAAAATGTGCGACGCTTCATGATCTGTCCTCTTGTTTGGAAATGAAAAAAAGGCGCGCATTTCTGCGCGCCTTTGATGTGTTTCAGTCTTCGGGCGGCAGGATGACGCCATCGATCACGTGGATGACGCCGTTCGATGCCTCGATATCGGCCGTAACCACGTTTGCTCCATCGACCGTCACGCCGCCTTCGGTGCCGATGGTCACTTCCTTGCCGTTCACTGTGGTGGCCATCATGCCATCCGACAGATCGCCTGACATCACTTTGCCCGGAACCACGTGGTAGGTCAGGATCGCCGTCAGCTGATCCTTGTTTTCGGGCATCAACAGGCTTTCAACCGTGCCTTCGGGCAGTGCGGCGAAGGCTTCGTCGGTGGGCGCAAAAACAGTGAAGGGGCCGTCGCCCTTCAGCGTTTCGACGAGGTCGGCGGCCTGAACGGCGGCGACCAGCGTTTCAAAGCTGCCCGCATCCACGGCGGTGTCGACGATATCCTTGGAATGGCCGCCGGCCAGCGCGGGCCCTGCCATCAAGGTGGCCGCGGTCAGGGCGAGGTAAGTTCTGCGTAGCATTGTAATCTCCCATTGTCGTTAGGTGCGAATGCCTGTGTGGCATCGCGTTCACTACGCAAGGGATAGGCCGTTGGTTCAGCGGGGCTTTCCGCCGATGCCGCTTGACGAAAAAAGGCGCGGAACTAAGCCGCGCCTTTTGCCGATTTCCAGTGGAATCTTTGTGATCGAATGCGAGCGTCGCGTGATCAATCCAGCCCGATCGCGTTGCGCACGATGCCGTCGAGAAGGGCTTGTATCTTTTGCATCTCGCCTTCGGGGAAGGGACGGTAGCCGATCATGACCTGTTCGCCGGGGCGCTGAGCCACGAAGATGTTGTAGGGGCAGAATTGGACGTTCATCGGATCTGCCTCCATCACCTCGCGCGACAGCGCGGCCGAGCAGAAGGAATAGATATCTGCCATGTCGTAGATGGTCATTTCGGCGTCCAGGTCGCCCTTGGTGCGTTCCAGCATGTCGCCGGTATGCGACACGTGGTCGATGACCAATCCCTCGTCCAGGATGGCGTTCTCCAGCCCAAAGATAACATCATCGAAACTGTCCTCGGTCGTATATGTCACGGCCTCTTGAGCCTGCGCCACGGTGGCGGCCGCGGCGATTATCCCGGCCATCAAAAATCTTTTCATCATACTCTCCCATTATCACGTGGCGGTTTGTGCCGACAGCGGCACTGTGTAACGTGTGAGCATAATTGTTTTGAGAGGGTTCGCTTTGACCCAAATCAATCGGAGGTATGATGGAATTCGTTCTGGACGCGCTGCTGATCTTGGCGCTGTTGTTCATTCTGGCCTTGGGGGCGGCGGTTCTGATCGTCGTATTGCTGTTCGTCATCGACCGCACACAGACGGGCGATGCGATCCGGCGCAATTACCCGGTGATAGGGCGTTTCCGGAAGTTGTTCACCAATCTGGGCGAGTTCTTCCGCCAATATTTCTTTGCCATGGATCGCGAGGAAATGCCGTTTAACCGCGCGCAACGCGATTGGGTTGCGCACGCGACGCGTGGCAAGGGCAACACCATCGCGTTCGGGTCTACCAGAAACCTGGGCGTGCCGGGCACACCCATTTTCGTGAACGCGGTCTTTCCACCACTTGATGACCAGTTCGCGACGACACAGCCGATGCAGATCGGTCCGACCGCGGTCATCCCCTATAATGCCAAGTCGATCTTCAACATCTCGGGCATGAGCTATGGCGCCATTTCGCGCCCCGCGGTCGAGGCATTGAGCCGTGGCGCCGCCAAGGCCGGTATCTGGCTGAATACCGGCGAAGGCGGGCTGAGCCCGTATCACCTGACCGGCGCGTGCGATATCGTTTACCAGATCGGCACTGCGAAATACGGCGTCCGCGACGAACATGGCAACCTTGATGATGACAAGCTGCTCAAGATGGCCGAGCATCCGCAGGTGCGCATGTTCGAGCTGAAGCTGGCGCAAGGTGCCAAGCCCGGCAAGGGCGGTATCCTGCCTGGTGAAAAGGTCAATGCCGAGATCGCGGCAATCCGTGGTATCCCTCAAGGCGTCGACAGCGTATCACCCAACCGACACCGCGAAATCGACGATTTCGGCGACCTGCTGGACGTGATCGGCCATATCCGAACCGTCACGGGCAAGCCTTGCGGCTTCAAGACGGTAATTGGCAGCTCTGAGGCGTGGGAAGAGTTCTTTCAACTGATCAAGGCCCGTGGCGACGACAGCGCGCCCGACTTCATTACCATCGATGGTGGCGAAGGGGGCACTGGCGCGGCGCCCATGCCGCTGATGGACCTTGTTGGGATGCCCCTGCGCGAAGCGTTGTTGCGCATGGTCGACCTGCGCGATCGGCACGGACTGAAAGACCGTATCCGCATAATCGCCAGCGGCAAGCTTGTGAATCCCGGCGACGTGGCGATGGCGCTGTGTGCCGGCGCCGATTTCGTCAGCTCGGCCCGGGGGTTCATGTTCTCGCTGGGTTGCATCCAGGCGCTGAAATGCAATCGCAACACTTGCCCGACCGGCATCACCACCCATGATCCGTATCTGCAGCGGGGTCTCGTGGCCGAAGACAAGTTCGTAAAAGTTGCCAATTACGCGACCTCGATCATCAAGGAGGTTGAGACCATCGCACATTCCGTGGGCGTGGCCGAACCCCGGCTGATGCGCCGCCGCCATGTGCGCATCGTACAAGAAGATGGCACGTCGATGCCGTTGAACAAGATCCGGCCCAGTTTCAACGCGCCGCCCGCAGCCTGAGCCTTGTTTCAAGCGGTCCCCGTTTCGTGATGCCTTGTATTTTGCGTAGCGCGCACCGCGCGCTATGTCGTCATTCACCGCAGCAGAGACAGGAGAAGACATGGCTCATCGTTGGAAAAACAACCTGCGTGATAGCGAGGTGACGGATGAGGCGCTATGGATGAACCGCCGCCAGATCATGGGTGGTTTGGCCGGTCTGGGGCTGGTTGGCGCGGGAGCGCCCGCGCGCGCCGAGGGTTTGGAGCCCAATAGCTGGAAAGAGATCACCAGCTACAACAATTTCTACGAATTCGGTACTGCCAAGGGCGATCCCGAGAAAAACGCGGGCGCCATGACCATCGACCCCTGGAGCGTGCGTATCGACGGCCTTGTGGACCGCCCAGGCGACTATGCCTTTGACCAGATCATGGACGGGATGACGGTCGAGGAACGGATATATCGTTTTCGCTGTGTCGAGGCGTGGTCGATGGTGATCCCGTGGAATGGTTTCGAACTGGCCGACCTGTTGGAGATGGCGGGCGTTCAGTCGGGCGCCAAGTACGTGGCCTTCGAAACTTACCTGAATCGCGAGGAAATGCCCGGCACGCGGTTCCCGGTGCTGGAGTGGCCCTATGTCGAAGGTTTGCGCCTGGACGAGGCGATGCACCCGCTGACCATCATGGCGACCGGCATTTACGGTCGTGACATCCCGAAACAGAACGGTGCGCCACTTCGATTGGTGGTGCCATGGAAATACGGGTTCAAATCCATCAAGTCAGTGGTGCGCATCACGCTTACCGACAGCGAACCGCCCACCAGCTGGAACAAGGCCAATCCACGCGAATACGGGTTTTACTCCAACGTGAATCCAGAAGTTGACCACCCCCGCTGGAGCCAGGCGAGCGAACGCCGCATCGGCGGCGGGCTGTTTGCCGACAACCAGCCCACCCTGATGTTCAACGGCTACGGCGATGAGGTGGCAGCGCTGTATGATGGCATGGATCTGCGCGCGAACTTCTGATGGGCCTGCGCGACCGTATCAATGCCGCGGCTCGGCGGCTGCCCACGTGGGCCGCCTATATCGGGCTTGCCGCACCGGCCCCTTGGCTTTTCTACATGGGGCTCACCGGCGGGCTGGGCGTCGAGCCGGTCAAGGCCCTGGAGCATGAGTACGGCGCACTTGCGCTTAAACTGTTGATTGCGGGGCTGTGCATCACCCCGTTGCGTCGGCATCTAGGTGTGAACCTGCTGAAGTTTCGCCGGGCGCTGGGGCTTTTGGCCTTTTTCTATGTTGTGCTGCACTTGACGGTCTGGGCCGTTCTGGATGTCCAATCGCTGGAGCGGGTTTGGGCGGATATCGTCAAACGCCCCTATATCACGATCGGCATGGCGGCATTTGTGCTGATGGTGCCGCTGGTCGCCACATCGAATAACCGGGCGGTGCGCAGCCTCGGCCGTGGATGGGGCAGGTTGCACCGCCTGACTTATGTCGTGGTGCCTTTGGCCGGGGTGCATTTCATATGGCTGCGCAAGGGGCTTCAGCCCGAGCCGCTGATCTACATGGCGGCAATTTTGCTGCTACTGGCATTGCGAGTCGCCCCTCGAAGCAAAAAACGCCGGATTCGGGCGGCATGATTCACGAAAAATCGGACGACTCGCCGCGAAAAGCGGGCGCATTTGTGGGTAAGCCTGTGGATAAGTCCATATATTGTTATGCCTGCCGTTTCGGTTCGGCGCCGCCTCTCTCAATCGATCTGCGGGCGGGGTGCTATGAACTGCGTAATATACTGATTTCACGGTAGAAATTATAAATATGGAAAAAATCTAACATAAACGGAAAAAAGGGGTTGCGGGTATTTGTTGTTATCCGTAAAAGCCCCTTCACCGGCGCTGCTGAGGCGGACGTTGGGGCGCCTACCGGGGCTGACGAGGTTC
>NZ_JAMQGO010000050.1 GCF_023703375.1 Lutimaribacter degradans | reverse complement strand
AGTTCCGGGGCCCGGCCACGGGAGCCGGAACCCCGAAAGGAGGAGAAAATAATATTATTACTATTTTTACTTTATTATTAATTTATAGATATTATAAACTTTATTAAATATATAATAATTATTATTCCATTTTTAATTATAATCTCTGTTTAAATTATGATAATCTTTAATTATATTATATTATATTATATTATATTATATTATAATATGAAATTTATATCTCTTTTTATAATAATTGATATTTATTAATAAT
>NZ_JAMQGO010000049.1 GCF_023703375.1 Lutimaribacter degradans | reverse complement strand
CGAGCAACCTTTTCATCCAGGTGCTTGGGCAGGATGTAGACCTTGTTTCCGTAGTCCTCGCCCTTGGTCCACAACTCGATCTGCGCCAGGACCTGGTTGGTAAAGCTGGCCGACATGACGAAGGACGGGTGGCCGGTGGCGTTGCCAAGGTTCAGCAGGCGTCCCTCGGACAGCAGGATGATGCGATGCCCGTTCGGCATCTCGATCATGTCCACCTGTTCCTTGATGTTGGTCCACTTGTGGTTCTTCAGGGCCGCCACCTGGATTTCATTGTCGAAATGGCCGATATTGCCGACAATCGCCATGTCCTTCATCTCGCGCATGTGCTCGATGCGGATCACGTCCTTGTTGCCGGTGGTGGTGATGAAGATATCGGCGGTCGCAACAGCGTCCTCCAGCGTCACCACCTCGAACCCGTCCATGGCCGCTTGCAGGGCGCAGATCGGGTCGACCTCGGTCACCTTGACGCGGGCGCCGGCGCCGGCCAGCGAGGCGGCGCTGCCCTTGCCAACGTCGCCGTAACCACAGACCACGGCGACCTTGCCGGCCATCATCGTGTCGGTGGCGCGGCGGATACCGTCGACCAG
>NZ_JAMQGO010000048.1 GCF_023703375.1 Lutimaribacter degradans | reverse complement strand
AAATAAAATAATTGTAAATCTCAAGTAAATTATTATTATTTATTTTTAATAATAATTTATGATTTATAATTAATAAATAAAAGAGTAATTATATGATAAAAAAGGTAATAAATAAAATTTATAGTGAACCCCGAAAGGAGTTTATTTATATATATATATGAATTAATATTTAATAATAAATAATAATATAATTAATAATATTATTATTATTATAATTTTTTTTTTTATAATATTAATAAAATATATAAATAAGTCCCTTTTTTTTTTTATTAAAAATAAAGAAGGAATAATTAAATAATATTTTAATAATTTTAAATAAATCTAATTTATATATTAATAATTTAATAATCTTAATATTTATTATCATTATTTCATATTTATATTATATAAATATTTAATGTTTATAATAAATAATATTTATTAGATGTATAATTATATATATGTAATACAAATAATGTTTACCCTACTTTTTAATAATTATTAATAAATATATAAATAATATATTATATTATAAAAATATAATAATAATAATTTATTATTAAAATATAATAATTTATTATAAAAATATAATAATTTATTATAAAAATATAATAATAACTCCTTTCGGGGTTCACAC
>NZ_JAMQGO010000047.1 GCF_023703375.1 Lutimaribacter degradans | reverse complement strand
GGCCGCAAGGAACTGGACATCGCTGAAACGGAGATGCCGGGCCTCATGGCGCTGCGCGAGGAATACGGGGCGGAACAGCCACTCAAGGGTGCGCGGATCGCCGGATCGCTGCACATGACGATCCAGACCGCCGTTCTGATCGAAACTCTGGTGGCCCTTGGCGCCGATGTGCGTTGGGCCTCGTGCAACATCTTTTCCACGCAGGATCACGCGGCAGCGGCCATTGCGGCGGGCGGCACACCGGTCTTCGCGGTCAAGGGCGAAACGCTCGAGGAATACTGGGACTATGCCGACCGGATCTTCCAGTTTGCGGAGGGCGGTGCCAACATGATCCTTGATGATGGCGGCGATGCCACGCTTTACATCCTGATGGGCGCGCGCGTGGAGGAGGGCGAGGAGGATCTCATCGCCGTGCCGACAAGCGAAGAAGAGGAGTATCTCTTCGCCCAGATCCGCAAGCGGATCGCGGAAACGCCGGGGTGGTTCATCAAACAGCGCCACCAGATCAAGGGCGTATCCGAGGAAACCACCACGGGTGTGCACCGCCTTTACAAGATGATGGAGAAAGGCCACCTGCCCTTCCCCGCCATCAACGTCAACGACAGCGTGACCAAGTCGAAATTCGACAACAAATACGGCTGCAAGGAATC
>NZ_JAMQGO010000006.1 GCF_023703375.1 Lutimaribacter degradans | reverse complement strand
CGTGATCGCCGCCGTCAGCGTCGTCTTGCCGTGGTCAACGTGACCAACAGTCCCGATGTTCACGTGCGGTTTGCTGCGTTCAAACTTTTCCTTTGCCATCCTTCGGACGCCTCGTGGTTTGGGGGGCACGCCATGGCCCGGTTCATACTCCGCGCGGCATTTATTGGCTTGCGCGGGGAAAATCAAGCATTGATGGGCTATCCCTCGCTTTCCGTGACCTCGTCGCCCGCATCGGCGGTTTCGGGTGCTTCAACGCTGTCGCCAGCGCCACCGAACCAGCCTTTTTCCCGCTTCATCCTGATCATGTAACTCTGGATCTGCTTTGCCGCGTTGCGGCTGAGGTTTTGCAGCTGCTGTTCCTTGGTTTGCGTCAAGCCCGAGCTCAACAGGGTCTCGCCCGACATGCTTTCGAAAACGGTGATCTGCTCGACTTCTTCGTTCAGCTTCTTGCCGGCGGCGTCATCCCAGATCGTCAGGTTGAAAATCAGGATCGACTTGGGGTTGGCCACCACCGGAATCCCCGGCTGGGCCAGCACGTACCCTTCGACCGAGATGCCGAAATGATACAGTTTCTCGCCCTCGTAGCGATCGAACCGTTCGCCCAGGGCGTCCAGCATCGCCTTTTCCCATTCTTCCGCATCGGCCTCGCGCGACAGCGGGCCCTTTGTCAGATTGGGGGAAACGACAACCCTGTGACCCAGTTGGAAATCACCGAGATCCGCGGCCGGGCCGGCAAGGTCATTGGCGTTTGTGCACGCAACAAGCGTGACAAGACCGGCGATCAGCGCAAGAACTCTGAACATCTGAAATTCCCCCAAGACATGCAATACGTCCTCGGCATAGCCCAGCAACACGACCGGCGCAATCTGACGGCGGGGAATTGTCGATCGGGGCCCGGCGCCCTACCTTGAACCGGCAGGAGGTCGTCCGACATGCATCCCGATACTCTACCCGTCCATGTACCCCTGGTGCGCGAGCCCTGGGGGATCTTGAAAAGCCTTAACGCTGCACGCCAGAACGTGTTGTCGATCATCCCCGAAATCGCCACGCGACAACCGATGGTGTCGGGCAAGACCGGCAAGCGCTGGCACATGGTCATGGACCCGGACGCGATAAAGCACATCCTGCTTGAGGCGTTGGATGACTACCCGAAATCGGACGTCACCAAGAACCTGCTACGCCCGGCAATCGGCGAGTCGCTGTTCATTGCCGAAGGCGCGCATTGGCGTTGGCAACGGCGTGCGGCCGCACCGGTGTTTTCCCATCGCAACGTGATGAACCTTGCGCCGATCATGACCCACGCCGCCGAAGCGGCAAGCGCACGGGTGGCCGCGGCCGGCCCGCGCGCGGTCAACATGGCCGAAGAAATGGTCCGCGCCACATTCGACGTGATTTCAGACGTGACCTTCTCCGGCGATGGCGGGTTCGACCGCGACGCCGTGCATGGTGCGATCGACGCCTATATCGCCGAGGCCGGCAAGATCAGTCTGTTCGACATACTGGGTTTTCCCGACTGGGTGCCGCGTCCGGGGCGGATGGTTTCGGGCGCGGCGCTGCGTGAAATGAAAAAAGTGGCCGACGACGCGATCGACGCGCGGCGCGATGGGTCGGGCGACGGCGTGCCCGACCTGCTGGACCTGTTGCTTGAAGGCGAAGACCCCAAGACCAAGCGCCGGATGGACACGGGCGAGTTGCGCGACAACCTGCTGACCTTCATCGTCGCGGGGCACGAAACCACCGCGCTGACATTGGCCTGGTCGCTATACCTGTGCGCCTTTGACCAGGTCGTGCAGGATCGCGCCCGCGCCGAAGCCCACACCGTGCTGGGCGACCGTGCGGCCACGGGCGATGACGTGGCCCGCCTGCCCCTTGTCAGGCAGATCGTGGACGAGGCGCTGCGCATGTATCCGCCCGCCGGCATCATCAGCCGCACCGCGCAGAAACATGATGTTCTGTGCGGGCGCGAGGTTCGCCCCGGCGACACGATCATGATTCCGATCTATGCGCTGCATCGCAACCACCTGCTGTGGGACGCGCCCGACACCTTTCGCCCCGAGCGCTTCGCCGACCCGAAAGCGATTGATCGTTATGCCTACCTGCCGTTCGGCGACGGGCCGCGGATCTGCATCGGGGCCAGCTTCGCGTTGCAGGAATCGGTGATCATTCTGGCGACGCTGCTGGCGCGCCACCGCTTCACGCCGGTGCCGGGAAAAGACCCAAGGCCGGTGATGATCCTGACCCTGCGCCCAGAGGGCGGCGTGTGGCTGGAGGCCGAGCCGGTCGCGGCGCCTGCCGCCCCATCCGGCCGAGCGCAGGGCGCGCCCGTTACGTGAACCGGTTGTCCCTTGGAAAACCGCGCGGGGCCATGCGGCCCGCGCTGGCGCGCTTGCCCGTCCATTCGGTCAATTCCGTTTCGGTGCGGGTGCGCCCGGCCGGGTCAAGCCAGCTAAGCCCTTCGGCTCGGGCAAAGGTGCGCGCGTCGGACAATCCGCCATCCTTGTATTTCTGCAAGCGAACGCCCTTGCCGCGGGTCATTTCCGGCAGTTCGTCAAGGTCAAAGACCAGCACCTTGCGGTTCTCGCCCACCACCGCCACGCTGTCGCCGGAAACCGGGGTGCAGACGCGGGCGCGCACGTCACCCTTGACATTCAGCACCTGCTTGCCGCTGCGCGTCTGGGCCACGATCTCGTCTTCGGGCACGATGAAACCGTCCCCCGCCGACGACGCGACCAGCAGCTTTCGGCCCGGACGATGGATGAACAGGTCGATGATCTCGACCTCGTTGGGCAGGTCCACCATCAGGCGGACCGGCTCGCCCATGCCCCGCCCTCCGGGCAGGTTGACGGCTTGCAGCGTGTAGAACCGCCCGTTCGAGCCAAAAACCAGCAGCCGGTCGGTGGTTTCGGCGTGAAAGATGAACCGAGGGCCGTCACCATCCTTGAATTTCAACTCGCGCGAAAGGTCGATATGGCCTGTCATCGCGCGAATCCAGCCCATCTGCGAACAGACGACGGTGATCGGCTCACGTTCGATCATCGCTTCGATCGGCACCTCCTCGACCACGCCCGCCTCGGCGAACCGGGTGCGGCGCGCGCCGCTTTCGGATTTGGCGCCGAATTTCTTGCGCACTTCGCGCAGTTCTTCGGCCACGCGGGACCATTGCAGGCTGTCGTCTTCCAGCAGGTCCATGATGTCGGCGCGTTCAGCCATGAGCTTGTCCTGCTCGGCGCGCAGTTCCAACTCTTCAAGCCGGCGCAGGCTGCGCAGGCGCATGTTCAGGATCGCCTCGGCCTGGATGTCCGACAGCCCTTCGTCGCGCCGGTCAAAACGGTAGGGCACGCCACGGGGCACATCGCTGTCATCGGTCAGCGCCTCGGGAAGAACGGCGCCGGGGTCGCTCACCAGCGTCAAGGCCTCGCGGTCGACCCCCAGCAATGGCGAGACGTAATCGGCCTCGGACGTGGCGCGGCGGATCGTGCCCTGATGCGCGGTCGACCAATCCTCGTACATCAGCGCGGCCTTGGGATCTTCGTCATAGCGGATGATGTCGATCACCCGGTCGAGGTTCAAAAAGGCCACCATCAACCCTTCGAGCACCTCAAGACGGTGGTCGATCCGCGCCAGCCGGTGGCGGGCGCGGCGCATCAGAACCTCGCGCCGATGATCGAGGAAGGCACGCAACACCTGTCTCAGGCTGCAAACCCTTGGCGTGACCCCGTCGATCAGCACGTTCATGTTCAGGCTGAACCGAGTTTCCAGGTCGGAATTGCGAAACAGCGTGCCCATCAAAACATCGGCGTCGACATTTTTCGAGCGCGGTTCCAGCACGATACGAATGTCATCGGCGCTTTCGTCGCGCACATCGGCCAGGATCGGCACCTTCTTGGTCTGAATGAGCTCGGCCAGTTTTTCGATCAGCTTGGATTTTTGCACCTGGTAGGGAATTTCGGTGACGACAATCTGCCATTGACCACGGCCCAGATCCTCGGTTTCCCACTTGGAACGCAGGCGAAAGGCCCCACGGCCAGTGCGATAGGCCTCGGCGATGTTCTCGGGCGGTTCGACGATGATGCCGCCAGTTGGGAAATCGGGGCCGGGTATGTATTGCAACAGCGTGTCATCGCGCGCATCGGGCGACTTGATGAGGTGGAGACAGGCGCCGATCAACTCGTCGATGTTATGCGGCGGAATGTTGGTTGCCATGCCCACCGCGATGCCGCTGGCACCATTGGCCAGAAGGTTGGGGTAGGCTGCCGGCAACACGGCGGGTTCGGTCAAGCGGCCATCGTAATTGGGCCTGAAATCGACCGCGTTCTCATCAAGCCCCTCAAGCAGCGCCTCGGCCATCACGGTCATCCGGGCCTCGGTATAGCGGCTGGCGGCAGGGTTGTCGCCGTCGATATTGCCGAAATTCCCTTGCCCGTCGACCAGCGGATAACGCACGGCGAAATCCTGCGCCAGGCGCGCCATCGCATCATAGATCGCGGCATCGCCATGCGGGTGGAAATCGCCCATCGTGTCACCGCTGATCTTGGCGGATTTGAGGAACCTTCCATTTGCCGACAAGCGCAGGCGGCTCATCGCGTAAAGGATGCGCCGATGCACGGGCTTCAGCCCGTCGCGCGCATCGGGCAGCGCGCGGTGCATGATCGTGGACAGCGCATATGTCAGGTACCTGTCGCCGATCGCACGGCGCAGAGGTTCAGACATCGCGGGCAGGCCGCCCTCGGGGGTGTCGGTGGTGTCGGTCATTCCCAAGCTGATAAACGGCGCACGAATCTGCGTAAAGCGATTTGCAGGTAATTTCGCGGGAAATCCCCTGCGACACACGCGAATCGTGTATAAGGAACATAAGCGGATTTTTGCTGCCGCGTGTTTGTGTGTTTCTTTGCCTGGGGGCGGTATGTGGCGCTTGATATTGGTGACGTTCGGTTTTCTGGGGTGGAGCTTTTACGAGCTTAGCGGAGGTGGCGATTACGCGCCGCGTAGCGGCTCGTTGCAGGCCGGGGGGTTCTCGGTGTTTGCCCCGGTCGCGCCCGCCGCCACGATCAATCCCGCGCCACCGTCATCCGGCGACGAGGTGGCGCGTGCCGCATTCGACCCCGGCGAATTGCCCCGTGTGAATGTCAGCCTGCCCAGCATTGCCGCACCAGACAGAACCAAGCCCGTTTTCGAAAAGGCCCGCGTGGTAAGCGCGGCCACCACGCCCACCGCCCCTGCCCCCGAAGCGGTTCCCGCGCCCGAACCGCAATCCGACCTGCGCGAAATCTCGGGGAACGTGGTCAACATGCGGATGGGGCCGGGCACGAAATTCAACGTCGCCACGACATTACGCCGTGGCGACCTGGTCGAGGTGCTGGATGACCCTGGCACCGGCTGGCTGAACTTGCGGGTCGTTGATACCGGGCGCGTCGGCTGGATTGCCGATTTCCTGGTCACGGCGGGCTTAGACTGATTGCCAAAGCGCGCGGTTTTCCCCACTAATCGCGCGCATGAAACCATCCATCCTGATCACCGGCTGCTCCAGCGGCATCGGATACGACGCGGCGCATGGCCTGCGCAGCCGGGGGTGGCGCGTATTCGCTGCCTGCCGCCAAGCCGCCGACGTGGCACGGTTGGCCGACGAGGGGTTCGAGGCGGTGCAACTTGATTATGCCGCGCCCGACAGCATCGCCCAGGCTTTGGACGAGGTTCTGGCCGCGACGGGTGGCACGCTGGATGCGCTGTTCAACAACGGCGCCCATGCCTGCCCCGGCGCGGTCGAGGATCTGCCCACCGGCGCGCTGCGCGAGATATTCGAGACCAACCTGTTTGGCTGGCACGACCTGACCACCCGCGTGATCCCGGTGATGCGGGCGCAGGGACACGGGCGAATCGTCAACTGTTCGTCCGTTCTCGGGCTGGTGGTGATGCCGTGGCGCGGCGCCTATGTCAGCACCAAGTTCGCGCTTGAAGGCCTGACCGACACGCTGCGCGTCGAAATGCGCGACACCCCGATTCATGTCAGCCTGATCGAGCCAGGGCCGATCACCTCGAAGATCAGAGTGAATTCGATCCCGTATTTCGAACGATGGATCGACTGGGAGAACAGCCCGCGTGCCGCGCAGTATCGTGGCAAGCTGCTGAAACGGTTATACGAATCGCGCGGCCCCGACAGGTTCGAACTGCCCCCGGGCGCGGTCACCGCGAAATTGTTGCGCGCGCTTGAGGCAAAAAACCCCCGCCCGCGCTACTACGTGACGACGCCCACGTATATAATGGGCGCTCTACGACGCGTGCTGCCGGCCCGCGCGCTTGACTGGATTCTCGCCAAGGGGTGAATTTCCGGTTCGCTTTTTGCGCACAGGCCCCTACATGGCCCAGCACTGAACAAGAGGGACGAACAAGCAGATGATGAACGATCCGCTGTTTTACGTGGTTGCCGCCGCCTGCCTGGCCGTGCTTGGCATACTGGTGCTGGGTATTTCCAACTTCGGCAAGGGCACGCTTGAGGCCGCCAAGAAATCCAACCGGATGATGAAACTGCGAATCGTGGCGCAATTCATCGCGGTTGTTCTGCTTTTGCTGTTCGTCTGGCTGCGTAGCGGGGGATAAGACATGGTCGTTCTTAACAAGATCTACACGAAAACCGGGGATCACGGGGAAACCGCCCTTGGCAATGGCACGCGGGTGGCCAAGCATGCGCTGCGGGTCACGGCATATGGCACCTCGGATGAGCTGAATGCTTTTGTTGGCGTGGCGCGGCTACATGCCGACGGCGAGATCGACGCCGGCCTGATGCGCATCCAGAACGACCTGTTCGACCTGGGCGCCGACATGTGCACCCCCGACATGCACAAGGATTCCGAGCGCGAATATCCACCACTGCGCATGGCCGCCGAACAGGTGGCGCGGCTGGAATCGGAAATCGACGCGATGAATGCCAAGCTTGAACCCCTGCGCAGTTTCATCCTGCCCGGCGGATCGGCGCTGGCCGCGCAATTGCACGTGTGTCGCACGGTAGCGCGCCGGGCCGAAAGGCTGACGGTTGAGCTTGCGACCATGGAAACGGTCAACCCCGAGGCGGTGAAATACCTCAACCGCCTGTCGGATTGGTTCTTCGTGGCCGGCCGCATCGCCAATAACGACGGCAAGGACGATGTCTTGTGGGTTCCGGGCGCGAACCGCTAAGCTGCGAACTAGCGCGGCGTGGCATGGTGAGAATTGCGGCAAAACGCGGCGTCGCAACGCCGCAACATGACGTTTTTGCCCTGTTTCCCGCGCGCTCAAGAATATATCAAGCGCCAGAGAGCATTTGGGGGAGTCGACCTCGGCGCCCCGTAACCTAATAGGGAGACCACGCCAATGAAGGTACTTGTGCCTGTTAAGCGCGTGATCGACTACAACGTGAAGGTCCGCGTCAAGGCGGATGGCAGCGGTGTCGATCTCGCCAACGTCAAGATGTCGATGAACCCCTTTGACGAGATTGCCGTCGAAGAGGCGATCCGCCTGAAGGAAAAGGGTGTCGTCGAAGAGGTTGTCGCCGTGTCGATCGGCGTCAAGCAGGCGCAGGAAACCCTGCGCACCGCGCTGGCCATGGGCGCCGACCGCGCGATCCTGGTCGTTGCCGCCGATGACGTGCACCAGGATATCGAACCGCTGAGCGTCGCCAAGATACTTGCCAAGATCGTCGAGGAAGAGCAGCCCGGCCTGGTAATCTGCGGCAAGCAGGCGATCGACAACGATATGAACGCCACCGGACAGATGTTGTCGGCGCTGATGGGCTGGAGCCAGGCAACGTTTGCCTCAGAGCTGGACATCGACGGGGACAAGGCGGTTGTCACCCGCGAGGTCGATGGCGGCCTGCAGACCATCAAGGTGTCGATGCCCACCGTTGTCACGGTCGACCTGCGCCTGAACGAGCCGCGTTATGCCACGCTGCCGAACATCATGAAGGCCAAGAAAAAGCCGCTGGATGAAAAGACGGCCGAAGATTACGGCGTCGATGTCAGCCCGCGCCTGACGATCGTCAAGACGTCCGAGCCGCCCGAGCGCGCCGCCGGCGAGATGGTAGGGTCGGTCGACGAGCTCGTGTCCAAACTCAAGGAAAAGGGGGCGGTGTAATGGCTGTTCTTCTGCTTGCCGAAGTGAACAATGGCGAATTGGCGATGGATGCCACGGCCAAGGCCGTGACCGCGGCAAAGACGCTTGGCGACGTGACCGTGCTGTGCGCGGGCGCATCGGCTGCGGATGCCGCGAAAGAAGCTGCCACCATCGATGGCGTCGCCAAGGTTCTGGTTGCCGAGGATGAAGCACTGGGCCATCGCCTGGCCGAATCCACCGCTGACCTGATCGTGTCGCTGGCCGGTGATTACGATCACATCGTCGCCCCTGCCACCACCGATGCCAAGAACGTGCTACCGCGCGTGGCCGCGCTGCTGGATGCGATGATGCTGACGGATGTGTCTGGCGTCGTCGATGCCGACACGTTCGAGCGCCCTGTCTATGCCGGCAACGCGATCCAGACGGTGAAATCGTCGGATGCGAAGAAAGTGATCTCGTTCCGCACGGCCAGCTTCGACGCGGCAGGCACCGGCAACTCGGCCACGGTTGAAACGACAAACGGTGCCAAGGCATCGGGCCTGTCGGAATGGGTCGAGGACAAGGTTGCCGAGAGCGACCGGCCTGAACTGACCTCGGCCGGCGTTGTCGTATCGGGGGGCCGCGGTGTCGGCTCGGAAGACGATTTCGCGCTGATCGAGAAACTGGCCGACAAACTGGGCGCCGCCGTGGGCGCATCGCGCGCGGCAGTCGACTCGGGCTTTGCCCCGAACGACTGGCAGGTGGGCCAGACCGGCAAGGTGGTTGCACCCGACCTGTATATCGCGGTCGGCATCTCGGGCGCGATCCAGCACCTGGCCGGCATGAAGGATTCGAAAATCATCGTCGCCATCAACAAGGACGAAGAAGCCCCGATTTTCCAGGTGGCAGATTACGGCCTGGTGGCTGACCTGTTCGACGCCGTGCCCGAACTGATCGAAAAACTGTAAGCGCCCCGTGCGACAACAGCGAAAGGCCCGCCCTTCCGGCGGGCCTTTTTCGTTCAGGCATAGGCTGTCAAGGCAGGCAAAAGCCGCGCGGCGACCTCAAGATGGGCTTTGGGGCCGGGCAAAGTGGCGGCGGCGGCCTGTTCGCCTGCGGGGAAGATCATGCCATCGGTCCCCGCGGCCTTCACGGCGGCGCTTGTCGCCACTTCGACAATATCGGCCACGTCGGGGCGCAGGCTCTCGATCATTTCGCGCGTAATGAATAACGGGTCCGGGCCCAGTCCCGGCACGCTGTCGGACAGGGGTGGATACCGGTCGGCGAACCACAGCAGGATAACCCGGCCGTCCAACCGATCGGCCAACAGTCTAGTGCGCGCAACCCAGGCGTCTTGCAACTCGTCGCGGAGCATTTGAAAACGGGCCGGTGCGAATTGCGCCAGGCTTTCCAGCATGTGCCGCGTAAAGATAAACTCGGTGAAGTCGACATCGCGAAATATCTGGCGCATCAGATTGGATGCCTTGACGAAGCGATCGTTGCGCCTTGGATGAACCGTGTAATAGCGGTTCGACATGTTCTGCGCCCCACCGATCTGCAGCACGCAGACCCGCGCGCGGCTGACGATTTCCATGATGCTGGGATCATGAAGATAAAGATCGTGACCGGCATTCACGCAGCCGAGGTTCACGCAGGACAGGGCCAAACGGTCACGCAGCAACGCGGGAAATGGCCGCTCGATGAACTTGCCATAGGTTTCCGTGCCACCCAAAAATGCCGCGTAAGGCCTGTGCAGCGACTGCGCGGGGCCCCGAAAGGTCACCCGCGAAGCCCCGTAACGGCACGGCTCGTAGTCGAGGCCAAGCGGCCCCGTCATCTGGAAAGACATGGTTCCCACCAATCGTTTCGTTACTCACCCATGCCAAGATTCGGACAAAGCCATTTACAATGGCTTAAACCCGCAATTCTCAGAGAATTGCGCGGGCCTCCGGGCCTTGCAGCCGGTCGCAGGGCGTGTCTATGGTGCGGGCGCATAGCAGGATAGGAGAGCGTACATGGAGATTCAGACCATCGGCGTCGTGGGCGCAGGACAGATGGGCAACGGGATCGCCCATGTCATGGCGCTGGCCGGATTTGACGTGCTGATGAGCGATATCAGCAAGGAAGCGCTGGATGCCGCCATCGCCAAGATTGACAAGAACCTGTCCCGCCAGGTCAGCCGCGAAAAGATTGGCCAGGCCGAGAAAGACGCCGCGATGGGCCGGATCAAGACAACGCTGACACTGACCGACCTGGGCCCATGCGACCTGATCATCGAGGCCGCGACCGAACGCGAAACCGTGAAACAGGCGATCTTCGAAGACCTGCACCCGCATCTCAAGCCGCATACCATCCTGACTTCTAATACCTCGTCTATTTCGATAACCCGCCTGGCCAGCCGCACGGACCGGCCGGAAAAGTTCATGGGTTTCCATTTCATGAACCCGGTACCGGTGATGCAACTCGTGGAACTGATCCGGGGCATCGCCACCGATGAAGAGACCTACAAGGCCTGCCTGGCGGTGGTGGAAAAGATCGGCAAAACGGCGTCGAGTGCCGAGGACTTCCCGGGTTTCATCGTCAACCGCATCCTGATGCCGATGATCAACGAGGCCGTCTATACCCTGTACGAGGGGGTGGGCAACGTGCGCTCGATCGACGAGGCGATGAGGCTGGGCGCGAACCACCCGATGGGGCCGCTGGAACTGGCCGACTTCATCGGGCTGGATACCTGCCTGGCCATCATGAACGTGCTGCATGACGGGCTGGCCGATACGAAGTATCGCCCCTGCCCGCTGCTGACAAAATACGTTGAGGCGGGTTGGCTGGGCCGCAAGACGCAGCGCGGTTTCTACGACTACCGGGGCGAGGTTCCTGTTCCGACGCGCTGAAGCGCGGGCACGCCCGCGCTGGGGGGGGGCGCTGCCCCCCGGCACCAATGGTGCCTCCCCCCGGGGTATTTGCAGCAAGAGGAAGATCAGGCCGCCAACGCGCGAGCCAGACGGGTCTGACGTTCGACAACGGTTGGCAGGTCGATCGTGGTGATCTGCCCGTCACGCACGATTTGGCGACCTTCGACAAACAGGTGTTTGACGCGGCTGGGGCCGGCCAGCAGCAGCGCGGCTTTATCCCAACTGCCGGCGCTTTCTATCCCGCTCGTGTCCCAGATCGCGATATCGGCGCGTTTTCCCGGCTCAAGCCGTCCGCAATCTGGCCGGCCCAGTATGTCGGCCCCAGCTCGGGTGGCAATTTCCAACGCTTCACGCGCGCTCATGGCATCCGCGCCTTGGGCCACGCGCTGCAAAAGCATGGCCTGCCGCGCCTCGGCGATCAGGCTACCTGCGTCGTTGCTGGCCGAACCATCCACGCCCAGCCCCACGGGCACGTCGGCATCACGCATCGCGCGCAACGGGGCGATTCCGCTGCCCAGGCGACAGTTGGAACAGGGGCAATGGGCCACGCCGGTGCGGCTGCGCGCGAACAGGTCGATCTCGGAGCCGTCCAGTTTCACGCAATGGGCGTGCCAGACATCGTTACCCGTCCAGCCCAGGTCTTCGGCATATTGACCGGGCCGACAGCCGAATTTTTCCAGGGAATAGGCGATATCCTCGTCATTCTCGGCCAGGTGGGTGTGCAGCATCACGCCCTTGTCGCGCGCCAGGGTCGCGGTTTCACGCATGAGCGCGCGAGTGACCGAGAAAGGCGAGCATGGGGCCAGCCCGACGCGGCACATCGCGCCTTCGGCCGGATCGTGGAAGGCGTCGACCACGCGGATCATGTCGGCCAGGATCGCCTCTTCGCGTTCAACCAGGCTGTCGGGGGGCAGGCCACCCGCGCTTTCACCAATGCTCATGGCACCGCGGGTGGGGTGGAACCGCAGCCCCGTTTCGGCGGCGGCATGGATCGTGTCGTCGAGCCGTGCCCCGTTGGGAAAAAGATACAGGTGGTCCGAGGTCAGGGTGCAGCCCGACAGCGCAAGTTCAGCCAGACCCGCCTGCGCGCTGGTGAACATGTGCTCGGGAGTGAACCGGGCCCAGATCGGGTAAAGCGTTCGCAACCAGCCGAAAAGCAAGGCATCCTGTGCCCCGGGCACCGCGCGGGTGAGCGTCTGGTAGAGATGGTGATGGGTGTTGACCAGGCCGGGAGTAACGACACCCCCGGTCGCAAGGATCGTTTCACCCGTGCTTTCCAGACCTTGCCCGATCTGGGCGATTACCCCGTCACGTATAAGAATGTCGGCACCTGACAATTCACGGCGGTCTTCATCCATTGTCAGGATGGTGTCGGCATTACGGATCAGAATTTCTGTCATGGTTGGCCCCTCGGCAGATCACCCCCTCGGGACAACGGGGCGCGCCGGAAAGGGGCAAGAGACGCGCGGGGCATTTTAGCATGCCGTTTGCGCCGCGCAAAATTCCATCACGGAAATTCAGCAACCGATCAGGGCGCGCGGGACAGAATGGCCAAAGCGGCATCGTGCTGCTGACGACCGGCCGCGGCAATCACGCGGCCACCTTGATGGGCCGGGCCACCCTGCCAGTTGGTGACGATGCCTCCCGCGGCTTCGATAACCGCCATCGGTGCCTGGATATCGTAATTGGAAAGGCCCGCTTCGATCACCAGGTCGATCTGGCCGGCGGCGAGCAGCGCATAGGCATAACAATCCATGCCATAGCGGGTCAGCTTGACCAGGCGGGCCACTTCGGCAAAAGCGGCCGCTTCACGCGTCGTTCCCAACTCGGGGAAGGTGGTGAAAAGCACCGACTGGTCAAGCGGCCTGTCGCCGCGCACGGCCAGATCACGCGCGCCCATCGGGCCGTGCATGGCGGCCTGCCCGAAACCGCCCCAGAAACGTTCGCCGATGTAAGGCTGATCAACGATGCCAAAGATGGGAACACCGTCGCGGGCTGCCGCGACCAGCACGCCCCAGGTGGGCGTGCCCGACATGAACCCGCGCGTACCATCTATCGGGTCAAGCACCCAGGTGATACCGCTTTGGCCGGGTGTATTGCCGAACTCTTCGCCAATGATGCCGTCACCAGGGCGCCTTTGTTGCAAGACGGCGCGCATGGCCTGTTCCGCCGCGCGGTCGGCCTCGGTCACCGGATCGAACCCCGAGGCGTCCTTGTTTTCGGTCGCCAGGTCGGCACGCCGGAAATATGGCAGGATCGCCCTGCGGGCAGCGTCGGCCGTCGCATGGGCTGTCTCGATGATCGCTGCGTCCTGTGTCGCCATGACCGGGCCTTTCCAAGGGAAGTTGCCTGCCCCTACCCCAGTGCGCGGCGGGCCTCAAGCCACGTCGGACAGCACCCGCGCCAGTTCGAACAGCCGGCGTCGCTGGTTTTCCGGTATCGCGTAATAAGAGCGGACGAGGTCCATCGCTTCCTTGTCGCCGATCAGATCTTGAGGCAGATCGTGCGGCGCACCCTCGGTGCCAGCCCCCTCGTTGCCATGTTCGGTGTTGAGCCCTTCGAAGAAAAAGCTGACGTCGACGTCCAGCGCCTCGGCAATGTCCCAAAGACGCGAGGCGCTGACGCGGTTGGCCCCGGTTTCGTATTTCTGGATTTGCTGGAACTTGATCCCGACGCTTTCCGCCAGTTTCTGCTGTGTCATCCCAACCAGCCAGCGACGCTGACGAATGCGTTTTCCAACGTGAACATCCACCGGATGCGCCATTTTTCCACTCCAATCAATTTGCTTCAGAAAAGCCCGGCCCCGGCCAATCGAATAGAAAGGCCAGGCCAACCTCTTGGCCTGGCGGCCATATTGATACCATTTCTGCCACACGATCAACGGGTTTTACACGCCTTTTGGGCGACCCTATACCTTTGCACCACAATTTATGGGTGATTGCCCTTCATCGCGCCGTTTGACACCATGCCTGCACCTGCGCATCCTGCGCCAAAGACCCGTTCAGGAGAAGCAGATGCGTGCATTCACGGTGCCCGGCACGGGGGCGATGGCCTCGGTCACTGACAGGCCCGTGCCCCGGCCCGGCCCCGGTGAGCTGCGCCTGAAGATCGAGGCATGCGGGCTGAACTTCGCCGATCTGCTGATGGAGCAAGGCAAGTACCAGGACATGCCCGAGCCACCCTTTACCCTTGGCATGGAGGTGGCGGGCGTGGTCGACGCGCTTGGGCCCGATGTCGAAGGACCATCACCGGGCACCCGCGTGGCGGTTTTCGGCGGACAAGGCGGTTTGGCCGAATTTGGCTGTTTTCCCGCCAAACGGACCGTGCCCCTGCCCGATGGCATGAGCGCGACGCACGCCGCCGCTTTCCAGGTCGCCTATGGCACCAGTCACGTGGCGCTGCACCACCGCGCGCAGATGCAGCCGGGCGAAACCTTGTTGGTGCTGGGCGCGGCTGGCGGTGTCGGGCTGACCGCCGTCGAGGTGGGCAAGCTGATGGGCGCCACGGTGATCGCCTGCGCGCGCGGGGCCGACAAGCTGGAAATCGCGGCCAAGGCTGGGGCCGACCACGTGATCGACGCGACAAGCGATGATATCCGCGCCCGCGTCAAGGCGCTGGGGGGCGCAGATGTGGTGTATGACCCGGTGGGCGGAGAGCAATGGCAAGCGGCCTTTCGCGTCTGCAAGCCCGAGGCGCGGCTGCTGCCCATCGGCTTTGCCAGTGGCGAGGTGCCGCAAATCCCGGCCAATCACCTTATGGTCAAGAACCTGAGCGTGCTGGGCGTCTACTGGGGCGGTTACCTCAAATTCCGCCCCGAGGTCGTGACAGACAGCATCCGCACGCTGCTGGGCTGGTATGCCGAGGGTCGGCTGAAACCCCATGTAAGCCACGTTCTGCCGCTTGAACGCGCGCGTGACGGGCTGGAATTGCTGCGGGCGCGCAAATCCACCGGCAAGGTGGTGATCACCCCGTAAGGCGCAGATCGTCGGGTTTTGCGGCAAAGGCCTTGCGCAACGACTGTCGCAGTTCATCGATTATGCCCCCCCGATCAACGCCCGGCGCGTACATGTTGATCTGTTGCACACCCAGGTCGGGCAGGCTGCCACCATGAGGCACGGCCTCTTGATGCGGGGGGATGCTGCCTTCCAGCAGGGCGCCGATGGCAAGATCGGCGCTTATCAACGCCTCGACCGAGCGGTCGTCATTGGAATCGACAGTCATTTCCCAATCGATCCCGGCGGCGTCCAGCGCCCGGATCGCCTGCGGACGAAAGGCGCACTTGGTACAAAAGGCCAGCCGCAACGGGCGCAAACGCCAGCTTTGCCCGCCCTTGGCCCCGGCCCAACGCAGCGGAACATGCGCCAGCGTTTCGCCCCCCGGCCGCGGAGCCGATTCCGTGGTCAGGATCAGGTCGACCTGACCGTGGTCCAGCGCATCATGAAGCTCGACCGTGCTGGACGAGCGCAGCGTGACCTTGACCCGCGGGAACGCCACGTTGAACGATTTCAGCACCTGCGGGATCACCGGATAGACGATGTCATGCGGGGCGCCCAGGATCACCTCGCCTTCAAAGGCCTGGTCGGTCAGGCGCATCATCACCTCGTCATTCAATTGCACCATGCGCCTGGCATAGCTGAGCATCTGTTCACCGTTCTGCGTCAGCGCGATCCGCCGCGCGGATCTGTCGAACAGGGCCAGCCCCAACAGGTCTTCCAGCCGCTTCAGCTGCATGGACACCGCCGATTGCGTCAGGTTCAGATGCGCGGCGGCGCGTGTGACACCGCGCAGTTCAGCTACCGCGACGAACGAGCGGAGCGTGGTGATGTCCATGTTTCTCATATCACGAATCCTGATGACGAAGTGCAAAAACATTCGTTTTTCAAATTAGACCATCTGGCGTATCAGATCAACAGAACTGATGGAATCGCACCGTGCATCACGAAAGGAAAATGAATGACCACGCTGCAACATACCGCAAGCCGGCGGCTTGCCGGCCTGCCCCGCCCCCGCCGCAGCCTGGCACAGTTGTTCGACCTCTATCGCCAACGTCGCGCGCTGGCCCAGCTCGACGATGCAGCCCTGCGCGACATCGGCAAAACCCGTGCCGAAGCCCGCGCCGAGGCACGCCGGCCCGTCTGGGACGCACCCGCGCATTGGCGCTGATCGGGCATCACCGCCAATTCATGACCATAACAGTCATATTAAGCGCGCAAGACACTTGAAACAGAGCGCCACCCGACCGATATTCGAGGCAAGACCCGACAATCCGTCCGGGTCAAAAAGTTCCGCATCGGAGGGATGAATGGCTGAATATGAAACAATCCGGACGGCAGCTGGTAGCCGCACCGCCCAGGTTGACGAGGGCCTGCGCGCCCACATGAACAAGGTCTACGGCACGATGTCCGTAGGCATGCTGGTGACATTTGCCGTGGCTTGGGCCGTCGGCACCAGCCCGCAATTGCTCAGCGTGTTCCGCGATCCGGTCACGCTTAGCCCGAATATCCTGGGCTGGATCGTGATGTTTGCCCCGCTCTTGATGGTGTTCGGCTTCGGCGCGGCCATCAATCGCCTGTCGGCGGCTGGCGCACAGCTGTTCTTTTACGTCTTCGCAGCCGTCATGGGCCTGAGCCTGTCGTGGATTTTTGTGGCCTTCACCGGCTTTTCCATCGCGCAGGTGTTCCTCGTGACGTCGATCGCCTTTGCCGGCCTGTCTTTGTGGGGATATACCACGAAGAAAGACATTTCGGGCTGGGGCAGCTTCCTGATCATGGGCGTGATCGGCCTCATCGTGGCGTCGATCATCAACATCTTCCTCGGCTCGCCCGCGATCATGTTCGCGATCTCGATCCTGGGTGTCCTGATCTTTGCCGGCCTGACGGCCTATGACACGCAGGATATCAAGAACGAGTACCTGGCCCATGCGCAGCATGGAGACAGCGAATGGCTGGGCAAGTCCGCGATCCTGGGTGCGCTGCGCCTGTACCTGGACTTCATCAACATGTTCATGTTCCTGCTGCAACTGCTGGGCAATCGCGAATAATCCAGCGAAAGAAGCAGTCATGCGAAGGGCCGGTCATTTGACCGGCCCTTTTTCATTTACTCTGACACCAGTGTGCCCCACATCCCGATACACCCGCGCCACACGCGAAAAAGCCGCGCAGGCGGGGCCAGCGCGGCTTTCATTCTGATCGGGTCAGGCGATCTTACTTGATCTTGCCTTCCTTGTATTCGACATGCTTGCGCGCGACCGGGTCATACTTGCGAACGGTCATTTTCTCGGTCATCGTGCGCGCGTTTTTCTTGGTCACGTAGAAGTGGCCCGTGCCCGCGGTCGAGTTCAGGCGGATCTTGATTGTGGTCGGCTTCGCCATTGTCGCTCTCCTGCACAGGGCGGAGTGCTGCCGCCCGTGAAATCCTTTGAAGCCCGCCTTTTACCCGTGCCCGCCGCAGAGTCAACACCGAAACCCGGTGTGAGGCCGAGAATTTGCGCACGGCCGTCACAGCGGCGGGCGGCCCATGCCCCGGTGCAGCGCGCCAATCGTATCATCATCAAGCTGCAACGCCTGCGCCAAACCCCGCAGATAGGTGCGTTCGCCTTCGGTATCGGCGGAAATGGCCATCAGCGCGGCGGAATAGACCTGGGCGCGCATCGCGTCGCCGGTATCGCGTGCCAGCGCCATCGGATCGACAGGCGCATCCAGTGCCGTCTCGACAAAGGTAATCTCGTCTACGCTTGCATCCGACAGATGATCGAGGATTTTCTTGCGTTCATCGGCATCAATATCGCCATCGGCCTTGGCGGCCTGTATCATGGCGCGGATCATCAGGCGGGCGTTTTCCTCGCTCGCGGCGCCTGCCGCGGTGCCTTGGGTCAGGGTTGCCATCATGTCTGACACGCCGCGGGCACCCGCGCCGGCGGCACTCGTCATCGCACCCATCAAGCTGGCCAGTCCCTGTTCCGTGGCATCCGTTGCCTCGGCCGCCTGCCCACCGAAGCGGTTGAACATGTCTCGCATGTTCTCCTGTTTGACGGGCATCCCCATTTTCCCGGCCATCTCGGCCATCTGGTCGGCCATGCCGCCGGGTGCCCCGGCGCTGCGCATCGCATCCTTGACGCCCGAAAGGCCGCCCATTTCCTTGACCTTTTGCACACCGCGCGCGGCGGCGAACCCCACGGTCAGCGCGGCCAGTGTCTTGACGAAGCTCATGATCTGTTCCTCCTTGTTGGAGGCAGTCTAACACGCCTTTCACAACAGTCACTTCAAGACACTCGGCGCGACCCGGCCTCCAAGCCGAGCGAGGAAACCGCTAATGCAGGCAGACAGATACGCGCGGAGGGCCTGTAAGCCGGATTTTGTCCAAGGGGTGACCCTTTGGATGACCATTCATCTACGGGCACCGTTACCGGGGCCCTTCAGCTGCCAACCCGATCCCCTGGGTCGAGACGTACCCTGCGGCGATATCGGTTGCCCGATCAGCCCGCGCGGAGATCCTATTCGGCATTGCTCCCGGTGGG
Source organism: Lutimaribacter degradans (assembly GCF_023703375.1). Lineage (GTDB taxonomy): Bacteria > Pseudomonadota > Alphaproteobacteria > Rhodobacterales > Rhodobacteraceae > Lutimaribacter > Lutimaribacter degradans. The sequence continues at coordinate 193,675 of NZ_JAMQGO010000006.1, read as the reverse complement.
GCTTGCCATGCGGAGGCTGTTGCCAGCCTCCCGGTGGGCTCTTACCCCACCGTTTCACCCTTGCCCGCCGCGTGGACGGGCGGTTTATTTTCTGTGGCGCTTTCCGTCAGGTTGCCCTGCCCGGGCGTTACCCGGCACCGTTGTCTCGTGGAGTCCGGACTTTCCTCGGACGTTGCCGCCCGCGGTCATCCAGCCCTCCGCGCGTGGCCCAGATAGGCGCTTTACCCGGTCAGGTCCATAGCGCAGGCTGGTCTAGCGGCGAAAAATCGGCAGGCACCAAGGGCCCTCGCGCTCCAGGCCGGTAGCGCAAGCGCACGGCCTGCAGCAGGGTCGCGTCATCCACATCGGCCGTGTAACCCACCTCCGCGGCCAGGCGACGAAACCGCTCCGGATCTGGGGTTTCGGGCGGGGCGCCCGTGCCGCGGGCTGCGGCCAGACCCAGCCGCTCCAATCGCGCCCAATCGAACCTGGGACCGGGGTCGTGCTTGCGACCCGGGGCCATGTCGGAATGGCCGATCACACCATCGACGGGAATACCCCACCGTTCAAGGATCGTCGGCAACAAGCCTTCCAGCGTGTTCATTTGAGGGGCGGAAAACGGATGATCCCCGCAATTGTCCAACTCGATTCCGATCGAGCGGGAGTTCACATCAACGATGCCCCGCCATTGGCCCGCGCCCGCATGCCAGGCGCGCATGGTTTCGTCGACCATTTGCCAAAGCGTGCCGTCGGCGCCTATCAGGTAGTGAGCCGAAACTTCGGCCGTCGGGTCGCATAAACGGGCAAGGGCTGCATTGGCGCCATCCATCGCGGTGTAATGAAGCACGACCAGCTCAGGCAATGCCCCATCGCGCCTTGGCCCGAAATTGGGCGACGGATGCCAGATTGCGCGCGGCAGGGGAATTAGCCTCCGCGCACCATGCGGAACGGCGTCGGATCCCAAGAACAGGCAAACCCGTCACCATCGGGATCAAGCCCCAAACGGTCACGCTGCGGGCCGCCACGGGCCAGAAAATCTTCTTGTGCGCGGTCGGACGACGCGTATTTCGCGCAATTGCGCTCATAACGGGCCTGGCTGTTCAGCCCGGAGCGACGATACAGCGCCGTGCCCTTCGGGTTGGTAGTGCGCAATGCGAAATCGACGATATTCGGCCCGCGCGACCCGGGGCGGCTCGGCAGGGCCTCGGGTTGAACAACCTGGTACTGGGCACGGTTTCGGGCAAGGCGCTGTGCATCGCTTTCGATGCTGCGTAGGTTCGAAACGTTCTCGAAATCGTTTTCCTCGCTGATGCCGGCATCGTTCACGGCCTCGGGTGGCGGATTCGACGGGTCAGCCTGAACCGGGGTCACCCCGGAATTGAGCAACGCTGCCGTATCGGCGGCCAGGCGCTCGGCCTCGGTCGCTGCCTCGGGTCGCGCCTGCGTGGCGGGTGCAGTGCCCTGGGTGACCTGGGCCTGCGCTTGCGGCGTGTTGCGCCCGGTGCCGGGCACCTCGTCGGAAATGACGCCTGCCGGCGGGGTGGCCGTGCCAATCAGGGCCGCGTCGCGCGCGGCTTGCTGTTGCTGGTATTCACTGTAGTCGCCGAATCCGACGCCCGCGCCGCTATCGGGAACGGCGGTCATACAGGCGGAAAGCGAAAGTGCCGCCGCACAAAAAAGAAAAACACGCATTGTCTGCATCCTGCCTGACCTGATTTTCAGGCGGTTTACCACCATTTCGCGGGCTTTGCCACAAAGCCGGCCGCACGTTCCAGTGCATAGGCGGTATTGAGCAGATCGCCCTCTTCCCACGGCCGGCCGATCAGTTGCAGCCCCAGCGGCAAACCCTGCTTGTCAAGCCCGGCTGGCAAGCTGACACCCGGCAGCCCCGCCAGGTTGACCGTCACGGTAAACACGTCATTCAGATACATTTGCACAGGGTCTGCCTGCGCCATCTCGCCCAGGCCGAAGGCTGCGCTGGGAGTGGCTGGCGTCAGGATGGCGTCGATGCCGCTGTCGAAAACCTGTTCGAAATCGCGCTTAATCAACGTGCGAACCTTACGCGCGCGATTGTAATAAGCGTCATAAAAACCTGCCGACAGAACGTAAGTGCCAACCATCACGCGGCGCTGCACCTCGTGGCCAAAGCCTTCGGCGCGGGTTTTCTCGTACATCTCGGTGATACCGTCGCCCTGCGCCAGCTTGGCGCGGTGGCCATAGCGCACCCCGTCATAGCGTGCGAGGTTCGAAGACGCCTCGGCCGGGGCGATCACGTAATAGGCGGGCAGCGCGTATTTCGTGTGCGGCAAGGAAATGTCGCGGATCTCGGCCCCGGCATCTTTCAGCATCGCGGTACCATCAGCCCAGAGCTTTTCGATCTCTTCGGGCATGCCATCCATGCGATATTCGCGCGGAATCCCGATGACCTTTCCCTTTACATCGCCTGTCAGCATCGCCTCGAAATCGGGCACGGGAATGTCGGCGCTGGTCGAATCCTTCGGGTCATGCCCGCACATCGCCTGCAACATGATCGCGGCGTCGCGCACATCCTTGGTCATCGGGCCGGCCTGGTCGAGGCTGGAAGCAAAGGCCACGATGCCCCAGCGCGAGCAGCGGCCATAGGTCGGCTTGATACCCGTGATGCCGGTGAAGGCGGCAGGCTGGCGGATCGAACCGCCGGTATCGGTGCCGGTTGCCGCAAGGCACAGATCGGCCGCCACGGCCGCGGCCGAACCACCGGACGAGCCGCCGGGCGTCAGCGCGCGGTCATCGACTTTCCAGGGGTTCACCACGTTGCCGTAAACGCTGGTTTCGTTCGAGCTGCCCATGGCGAATTCATCCATGTTCAGCTTGCCCAGCATCACGGCGCCATCGTCAAGCAACTGCTGACTGACGGTGGATTCGTATTCCGGCTTGAACCCTTGCAGGATGCGACTCGCGGCCTGGCTGTCGACACCTTTTGTGCAGAACAGATCCTTTATGCCGATGGGCAAGCCGCACATGGCGGGCGCGTCGCCCTGCGCAATGCGGGCATCGGCGGCGCGGGCGCGCTCCAGCGCGATCTCGGGTGTCTTGTGCACGAAGGCGCCCAGCGCATCGGCGCCCTCGATTGCATCGAGGCAGGCCTGCGTCAGCTCGACGCTGGTCACGTCGCCCGCGCGCAGTTTGTCACGCGCCTCGGCCAGGGTCAGTTTGTTCAGCTCAGTCATGGCTTACTCCATCACCTTGGGCACCGCGAAGAAGCCTTCGCGGGCATCCGGTGCATTCGACAGGATCTTTTCGGGCATGTGGCCATCGGTCACCACGTCCTCGCGCCGCTTCAGGCGCTGGGGGGTGACGCTGGTCATCGGTTCGACACCGTCCACATCCACCTCGTTCAGTTGCTCGATGAAACCGAGGATGGTGTTGAATTCATCCGCCAGCGCCGGCAGCGCATCGTCCTCAACCTTGATGCGGGCGAGCTTGGCCACCTTGGCGGCTGTTTCGAGGTCGATCGACATGGGTGATCTCCGGGGTTTTAAAGGTCACACCGCGTTTAGCGCCGTGCGCCTGCGCCCGCAAGCATGTGGCGGCGATAAACCGCGATCATCCAACCCAGCATGGTGGCATTCAGGACGTGCCACAGGAAATGCGTGCCCGTGGGTACGGCGCGGCAGACCTGCATATCGATCGTTCGGAAAAACAACGACACGACCAGGATACCCGCCCCGATGGCCAAGCCACGCGAAACCCGTGGCAGGCGGCGGCGCAGCAGAAGCGCGTAGACCAGTATCAGCAATGGCACAGGCGCATACCCCGCCGAGCTGCCCAGCCCCGGCACCATCTGGAACAATGGCACCGTGACGGCTGCATAAGGAAAGAACAGCGCGGTCAGACCAAGCGCGGGCCAAGGGCGCAGGCCCCAATAGGCGCGGTTGGCGGTGTAAATATATAACAGGATGAACCCCAGGATCGGCAGCACATCGGCCATCGCCGCCCAGGCGGTGGCGTGGGTGTGAAACAACCAGCTTCCGACCCCGATGACCGCCAGCACGGCGCACAACGCGCGCGCCAGCGGCAGGCCCCGCACCTGCGGCCAAAGGATGGCCGCGGCAATGATAAAGGCCAGGTTGGTCAGCGCGTTTACCGGCTCGGCCCAGTAGTCGGGGCCAAGTCTTTCGCAATAGCTGTCGATCTGCCGCGTCCAATCCATCACACTCCTCCGCCCGCCAGAGATACGCCGCCACGCCCACCGTTCAATGCCCCTTTTCAGCGCGGCCTGCCGTGTTACCCTTTCGCCGACAAGACAACGCGAGGGAGACAACACGATGAATATCACATGGCTGGGGCACGGCTCGTTCCGTATCGAGATCGCGGGGCAGGTTCTGCTGGTCGACCCATGGCTGAGCGGCAACCCGATGCTGCCCGAAGATCAGCACGAGGCCGCGGTGCAAGGCGGCACGCATATCCTGCTGACGCATGCGCATTTCGACCACATCGTTGACGCGCTGGCACTGGCGCGCAAGCTGGGCGTGCCTGTCGTGGGCCAGTATGATCTGATGACGCACTGGGAAGAGCACGAAAAGATCGAGACCATCGGCTTCAACAAGGGCGGAACGATCGACCTGGGTGGGCCCAAGGTGACGATGGTGCACGCGGTCCACTCTACCTCGATGGCCACGGACGATGGGCCAAAGGTCGTCGGCACCGAATGTGGTTTCATGATCGAGGGCGACGGCCACACCATCTACCTGTCAGGCGATACCGACGTGATGGCCGACATGAAGGTGTTCAACGACCTGCACAAGCCAGATATCGGCATCCTGTCCGCAGGCGGACATTTCACCATGGACATGAAACGCGCAGCCTACGCGGCCAAGACGTTCTTTGACTTCAAGACGGTGATCCCCTGCCACTACAAGACGTTCCCCTTGCTGGAACAGTCGGCCGACGCGATGAAAGAGGCGCTGCCGGACGTCGACGTGATAGAGGCCGAAGTGATGAAACCCATCAGCTTCTGATCCGGGTCGGGCACGCATGGGCGCGTGCCGGGCAGCGTTACGGGCGCGCCATCCTTGCCGGCGCGCCCGGCCCACCGTCAGGGCCGCAGGTAGGCGTAACCGTCGTATTGCAGCTCCATCAGGCGCACTGCGCCCGAGGCAACCTCGGTCGCTTCGTCGACCAACGGTACGTCCTTTTGCAGTTTCTGCTTCATCGCCTGCACCGTGTTCAGGCAGGCAGAAAACTTGATATTGTCCATTTCCAGAGACATCATCGAAATCCGGTCTTTCACCGGCGAGGTGTCCTCGCGCAGCATGTGGACGCCGGGGCCGTAGGTGACGATCTCGATCACCACGTCCTGGCCCATGCTGTTATAGTGCTTGGCGATGTTGGCCGCATTGTTCAGCGCCATGTTCATGGTCTTGACGTTATCCTCGTCCACGTGGATCGCCACCTTGGCTGCCGGTTCGGCCCAGGCCAACGTGGCCGAAAGCGTCAACGCCGCTGCGGCGAGGGTCGCGCGTTTCTTCAGTGACATTATAGGTTCCTCCCTTGGTCAGAAGGTCATGAAACCTGCAGATGGCGGTTGGGGCAAGCCTTCATTGTCGGCGCGACTTGAAGAACGCGCGCAAAAGCGCCTCGGCCTCGGTCGAGCCGATCCCGTCATAAACCTCGGGTGCGTGGTGGCACTGGGCGTGCGAAAACACCCGTGCGCCATGGGCCACGCCCCCCGATTTCGGGTCGTTTGCCGCGTAGTAAAGCCGCCGGATACGCGCAAAGGATATCGCCGCGGCGCACATCGGGCAGGGCTCCAGCGTGACATAGAGGTCATGCCCCGGCAGCCGTTCCTGGCCCAGCGCGGCACAGGCCGCGCGGATGGCCAGCACCTCGGCATGGGCCGTCGGGTCGTGCAACGTGCGTGTGCGGTTGCTTGCCCGCGCGATCACCTGCCCGCCCGGCGCCACCACGACGGCCCCCACCGGCACCTCGCCCCGGTCGGCGGCGGCGCGCGCCTCGTCCAACGCGGTCTGCATGTGGCTTGCGAACTCCATCCCTTGCACATGCCGTGCAAAGGGCGCTTTCGCAAGGCTGCGCTTTGCGGCATACACCGCGCATGAACGACACAAGCAAACAGGGCGAACGCATCGCCAAGGTCATCGCCCGTGCCGGCCGCGCCAGCCGGCGCGAGGCCGAACGCCTGATCGCGGAGGGCCGCGTCACCGTCAACGGCAAGACGATCGACAGCCCCGCGCTGAACGTCGGAGCCACCGACGCGATCACCGTGGACGGCCAACCCCTGGCCGCGCCCGAGCCGCCGCGCCTGTGGCTGTATCACAAGCCGACGGGCCTGGTGACGACCACGAGCGATGAACAGGGCCGCGAAACGATTTTCGACAAACTGCCTGCCGACATGCCCCGGGTGATGAGCGTTGGCAGGCTTGACCTGAATTCCGAAGGGCTTTTGCTGCTGACCAACGATGGCGGAATCAAGCGCCAACTGGAATTGCCCAGCACGGGCTGGCTGCGGCGCTACCGCGTGCGGGTCAAGGGCCGGGTGGATGATGCCACGCTGGAGCCCCTGCGCCGCGGCATCGAGTCCGATGGCCAGACCTTCCAGCCGATGGAGGCATCGCTTGACCGCCAGCAGGGCGCCAACGCATGGCTGACCGTGGGCATCCGAGAGGGCAAGAACCGCGAGATCCGTCGCGCGATGGAGGCGGTGGGCCTGACCGTGAACCGCTTGATTCGCGTCTCTTACGGGCCATTCCAACTGGGCAAGCTGGCGCGTGGCCAAGTCGAAGAGGTGCGCCGCCGCATCCTGCGCGACCAGTTGGGCCTGACGCCCGAGGACATGGGCGAAACGCAACCCGAACGCAGCGTGCGGCGGGGCCCGCGCAAGCCGGGCAAGCCTACGCGCGGCGCCGCAGACCCGTCGCGGCGCCTGTCACGGCCGGGCCGAAAATCGGACAAAGGCCGCCGCTAATGGCACCTCCGCTATCTTCCCCCTAGCAAGCGTGGCATCCATCCCCTACCTTTTGGTAACGTTCACGCCAAAGGGGGGCGCATGTCCGACACCGGGTTGCAGAAGCTTTCATATGTTCTGCTTGTCATATTGATCCTCTATGCCGCCCTTGCAGGAGGCGCCTGAGTTCATGGCACAACGGTTTGGTGGAAAATACAGCCCCGACGGCACCCCGAACGCACCGGGCAATTATCGCGGCTCCAACCCGACACGTGCAGGCGCGCGAGTGAACATGATGTTCATCGTGCCGTTGCCGCTGATCTGGACGGCCTTCACCTCGCCACCCGTGCAAATGGCGCAATACCTTGGTGCGCTGGCGCTGCTGCTGCTGGCGGCTTGGATGACGCGCGAGGGAATCCTGGCGCAAGAGGCCTATGATGCACGCAAGGTCGCGCGCCGCCCCGGCGCGCCGCGCAAGCTGTTTGGTTCGGCCCTAACAGGGCTGGGGCTGGGGCTGGCCGGAATCGCGGGTTTCGGCGTGATCGAAGCGATTATCTTTGCCCTGCTCGGCGCGGGGTTGCACGCGTTCTCGTTCGGGCTAGACCCGATGCGCGACAAGGGCATGGATGGCATCGACCAGTTCCAGACCGACCGCGTGGCCCGCGCCGTGGACGAGGCGGAAAAACACCTTGCCGCGATGACGGATGCCGCGAAGCGCGCAGGCGACCGCGGTGTCGCCGACCGCGTGGCGCGTTTCCAGGCCGTGGTGCGCGACATGCTGCGCACTGTCGAGGATGACCCCCGTGATCTGACTGCCGCGCGCAAATACATGTCCGTCTATCTGATGGGCGCGCGCGACGCGACGATGAAGTTTGCCGATATCTACGCGCGCAACCAAAGCACGCAGGCGAAATCTGATTACTTGATGCTGCTGACCGACCTCGAAGAACAGTTCGGCGCGAAGACCAAAAGGCTGCTGCTTGACGATCACAGCGATCTGACCGTGGAAATCGAGGTTCTGCGCGATCGTCTACAGCGCGAAGGAATGCGGTCAGATTGACCGCCAGCAACACGTGAGGGAAAGCCCATGTCTACCGAAACACAACAAAAAGCCGAGGAAACGCTGACGATGGTCGACGAGGTCAACGCCGTCATACTGCCAGATCCCGGCCAGGCCGATGAAATCGTGCCGCTCGCCAAGGCGGACGCCCAGCAAAGCGCCGAAATCCGCCAGCGGATGGGCGAGATCGACATGGCCGACACCAATTCGATCGTCGCCTTCGGCTCGGCCGCGCAGGCAGAGTTGCAGGAAATCAGCCAATCCATGCTGCAAGGGGTGCGCAACAAGGATGTGGGCCCCGCCGGCGACAGTTTGCGCGGTATCGTCACCACGATCCGCGGTTTTTCCGTCAGTGAGTTGGACGTGCGTCGCGAACGTTCGTGGTGGGAAAAGCTGCTGGGCCGTGCCGCGCCCTTTGCCAAGTTCACCGCGCGCTTCGAAGAAGTGCAGGGCCAGATCGACCGCATCACCGAAGACTTGCTCAAGCACGAACACACGTTGCTGAAAGACATAAAGTCGCTCGATATGCTCTATGAAAAAACGCTTGCCTTCTATGACGAGCTTGCGCTTTACATCGCGGCAGGCGAGGCCAAGCTGGCCGAACTGGACGAAACCGACATACCCGCGAAAGAGGCCGAGGTGCAGGCCGCGCCCGAGGACGACCAGGTGATGAAGGCGCAGGAACTGCGCGACCTGCGCGCCGCCCGCGACGACCTGGAACGCCGGGTGCACGATCTGAAACTGACGCGCCAGGTGACCATGCAGTCGCTGCCCTCGATCCGGCTGGTGCAGGAAAACGACAAATCGCTTGTCACCAAGATCAACTCAACCCTGGTGAACACCGTGCCGCTGTGGGAAACCCAGCTGGCGCAGGCCGTCACGATCCAGCGCAGCGCCGAGGCCGCCGCAGCCGTGCGCGACGCCAACGACCTGACCAACGAGTTGTTGACGGCCAATGCCCAGAACCTGCGCGAAAGCAACCGCATGATCCGCCAGGAAATGGAGCGGGGTGTCTTCGACATCGAGGCGATCAAGCAGGCCAATGCCGACCTGATCGGCACGATCGAGGAATCGCTGCAGATCGCCGATGAAGGCAAGGCCCGCCGCGCCAAGGCCGAGGAAGAGTTGAAGAAGATGGAATCCGAGCTGCGCGATACGCTGGCCGCGGCCAGCTCGCGTCGCGATGGCGTGGGCGACAACGCCGGCACATCCGTGCCCGGGGCCTGATCCGTCATGCGGCAAGGTGTGCTGGCGACCATAGCTCTGGCCGGGGCCCTGGCCCTGGCCGGCTGTAATGACACGACACGGCAAACATCGGTCCGTCCGGAACTGCGGCCCGAGAAACGCGTTGCGGCACGCCCGCCCAGTGAAACGCAACCGTCGGCGGCCAGCAACGCGCTGACGCGTTATTACAGGAAGGTGCAGGCCGATCTGTTGGCACAGGGGTTGCTGCGCACCGATGGCGGTGGCGTCGACACGCCCTATGACGCCGAAACACTGATCCGCAATTTCGAGCGTCTGGCCTTCTACGACGAGTACGAACGCGGGCGCGGTCTGATGTCAGCCCGTAACACGCCCGGCCATTTACGCCGCTGGACCGAGCCCGTGCGCCTGACGGTCGAATTCGGCGCCAGCGTTCCGCCCAAGCAACGCAGGGCGGACCGTATGATGATAGAAGACTACGCCGGCCGTTTGTCGCGGATCACGGGCCACCCCATCAATGCCAGCTCAAACGGCAATTTCCATGTCCTGGTTTTGGGTGAGGATGACCGCCCCGCCGCCATGTCGCGCATCCGGCAACTGGTGCCCAACATCAATTCCACGTCAATGGGCGTGATCCGGAATATCCCCCGCTCGATCCATTGCCTCGTGGTCGCTTTCTCGGATGCCGACAACGATCACGTCTATCGCCGCGCCATTGCCATTGTGCGGGCTGAACACCCCGATCTTTTGCGCCGCTCCTGCGTGCACGAAGAGCTGGCACAGGGGTTGGGCCTGGCCAATGACAGCCCGCTTGCGCGGCCTTCGATCTTCAACGATGACGACGAATTCGCGCTGCTGACGACGCATGACGAGAAGCTTTTGAAAATGCTATACGATCCGCGCCTGTCACCCGGCATGACGCCGGAACAGGCGCGCCCGATCTTTTCCGCGCGTGCGCGCGCCCTGGCCGGCGGGCCATCGTAATCAGGCACGCCCGCCAGGGCGGCAAGAAAAGGACGACAAGAATGGGTATTCTGGATTTTCTCAGCGGTGAATTCATCGACGTCATCGAATGGACGGATGACAGCCGCGACACCATGGTCTGGCGGTTCGAGCGCGAGGGCCACGAAATCAAGTATGGCGCCAAGCTGACCGTGCGCGAGGGGCAGTCGGCGGTCTTTGTCCACGAGGGCCAGTTGGCCGACGTGTTCACACCCGGGCTGTACATGCTGGAAACCAACAACATGCCCGTCATGACCACGCTTCAGCATTGGCATCACGGGTTCAAATCGCCCTTCAAGTCGGAAATCTATTTCGTGAACACCACCCGGTTCACCGATCTGAAATGGGGCACCAAGAACCCGATCATGTGTCGCGACCCCGAATTCGGCCCGGTGCGTTTGCGCGCCTTCGGCACCTATGCCGTCAAGGTGAACGACCCGGCGCGCTTTCTCGTGGAAATCGTCGGCACCGACGGCGAATTCACGATGGATGAAATCAGCTACCAGATCCGCAACATCATCGTGCAGGAATTTTCGCGCGTGATCGCGGGCAGTGGTATTCCGGTGCTCGACATGGCCGCCAACACCCGCGAGCTGGGCAAGCTGGTCGCGACCGAGCTGTCCTCCAAGGTAGCCGAATACGGGCTGACCACGCCCGAATTCTATATCGAGAACATCAGCCTGCCGCCCGCCGTCGAACAGGCGCTGGACAAGCGCACCAGCATGGGGCTGGTGGGCGATCTGAACAAGTTCACCCAGTATTCCGCGGGCGAGGCAATGGCCCGCGGTGGCGAGGCAGGCGCCGGCATGGGTGCGGGCCTTGGCATGGGTATGGGTATGGCGATGGCCAACCAGATGGCGCAGCAGGGCCCCTGGGGTGCTGCCCCCGCACAGGCCGGCGCCCCCGCAGCCCCGCCGCCCCCGCCGGTAGAGCATGTCTGGCATATCGCCGTGAAAGGCGAGACAAAGGGCCCGTTCTCCAAGGCCGATATGGGCAAGATGGTCGGCCAGGGCGAGCTGACGCGCGACACCTATGTGTGGACACCCGGCCAGGATGGCTGGCTGCGGGCCGAGGACGTGGCCGAGCTGGCACAATTGTTCACCATCCTGCCACCGCCCCCGCCGCCCGGCGCATGACGCGAGTACTTGGTGCCACGCGCGCAGTCGGGGCTGCGGCGTGGCGGGCCTATCGTCACCGGGGATCATGGTGGCTTTTGCGGGCCCGGCCCTTTTCCACCGCGCCGCATCGTGCAATCCACCTCTTGCGGCACCTTGGGCCACAGCGCCCCACTCCCCCGCACGCGCGACACATATACCTTTAGGCTCATGACCGACACACCCGCCTCTGCCCCGCTCCAAGAGCACCGGTTTCCATGCGACCAATGCGGCGCCGACCTTCGGTTTGATCCGGCTGCCGGACGGCTGGTCTGCGACCATTGCGGCGCCAGCCAGGAAGTCACCAACCACGGCCCGTGGCGGGGCGGCATCCGCGAGCTGGATTTTCAAAAGGCGATCGACGAACAACTGCCCGCCCAGGAGATCGAGGAAACCCGTGTCACCACCTGTCCAAACTGCGCGGCCCAGGTCGAGTTTTCGGAAACCGTCCATGCCAAGGAATGTCCGTTCTGCGCGACCCCCGTTGTCACCGATACCGGCACGCACAGGCATATCAAACCGCGCGGTGTTCTGCCCTTTGCACTGGACGAACGGGCAGCGCATGATGCAATGAAAACCTGGCTGGGCGGCCTGTGGTTCGCGCCGAACGGTTTACAGCAATACGCGCGCAAGGGCCGAAAGATGAATGGCATCTACGTGCCTTACTGGACGTTCGATGCCCAGACCCGCAGCCGCTATCGTGGCGAACGCGGCACGATCTATTACGAAACCCGCCATATCACCGTGAACGGCAAGCGCCAGGCACAACGCGTGATGAAAATCCGATGGTCACCCGCCTCGGGCCGGGTACAGCGGTTTTTCGACGATGTTCTGGTGTTGGCCTCGCGCAGCCTGCCCAAACGCTTTACCGACGCGCTCGAACCCTGGGATTTGGCGGCGCTGGAACCCTATCATCCCGAATTCCTTGCAGGTTTCCGCGCCGAAGGCTACGCCGTGGGCGTTGAAGAAGGCTATGGCGAAGCGCGCCGGACCATGCATCGCGTGATCGAACGCGATGTTCGTTTCGACATCGGCGGCGATCGCCAGCGCGTGCACGATATCGACACCGATGTCAGTGACGTGACGTTCAAACATATCCTGCTGCCGGTGTGGCTGGCCGCCTACAAGTATCGCGGCACCACCTATCGCTTCGTCGTGAATGGCCGCACTGGCCGGGTGCAGGGCGAACGGCCCTGGTCGACGTGGAAAATCGCGGTCGCCGTGTTGGCCGGGCTGATCCTGGCCGGGGCGGTGGGCTATCTCGTGGCGTTGAACCAGGGGGCGCTGTAATGCGATGCGTCCGCTTTGGCAGGCTCCCCCGGCAGGGCCGCGCCATCCCGAACGGGCTGGCCTAAGTCCTCCACGCTTCCCATCGCCCAAACCCACCACCGCAAAGGAAACCATATGACCGCAGCTCACGCCACGCTTCTCGACCTGCTGAGCCAGCGCCACAGTTGCCGCGGCTTTCGCCCGGACCCGCTGCCGGCGGACACGATCACCCGCATCGTTGAAACCGCCCAGCGAGTGCCGAGCTGGTGCAACGCCCAACCGTGGCAAGTCAGCGTGACCCAACCACCTGCCACCAAAAGACTCAGCACCGCATTGCTTGAGGCAGTGGAACACGAGGCGCCAAAGCCCGATCTCGACTGGCCCAGCCAATACACCGGCATCTACCAGGAACGTCGCCGCACCTGCGGTTTTCAGCTTTACGAGGCAGTGGGGATCGCGCGTGACGACCGTGCCGGGCGCACGCAACAGATGCTTGAGAATTACCGTTTCTTCAACGCACCCCACGTCGCGATCATCTCGTCCGAGGCCGATCTTGGCGCCTATGGCGCGATGGACAGCGGCGGCTTCGTCGCGGCCTTTACCCTTGCCGCGCAGGCCCTTGGCGTAGCCACGATCCCACAAGCCGCCATCGCCGCATACGCCCCCACCGTTCGGGCCGTGCTCAACATTCCCGACACGCGCCTCATCCTGTGCGGCATCGCACTGGGTCTTGAAGACCCAGACCACCCGGCCAACACCTTTCGCACCGAGCGCGCCGACCCTGCGCAGGTTATCGATTGGGTTGAAAACTGATCATCGTCTTTCACACGAAAAGCCCGCTACGGGCCGCAGCGGGCAGAATCCCGTCCAGCAGCCGCAGGTAACGCACCCGCCCGCCTGCGGTTGCGGGGTGCGCGGGCGGGCGCGACCTCAGGCGGGCACCGCGATGTCAGGCGCGGTTGATCTTCACCTTGGTGGCCTTGCCGGCCGCGGGCGCCTTGCGCCCCACCTCGATCAGCAGAACGCCGTCTTTCAGTTGCGCGGCAACCTTGGCCTCATCCGCATCTGCAGGCAGGCGAAAACTGCGGCTGAAACTGCCATATTGCCGTTCGCTGAAATACCAGGTGTCGCCCTTTTCCTCGCGGCTGTCCGTCTTTTCGCCTTTCACGGTCACCATCCCGTCATGCACCGATAGGTCGATATCGTCCTCGCCGACGCCCGGCAATTCCATCGTGATGCGATAGATGTTGCCATCGGTCGAGGCATCCGACGCCGGCGACAGCCACTCGGCCAGCTTGTGGCCCATCTGCCGAAGCGGATCGTAAATCGCGGGCCAAAGGCCCCCGGACTGATTCTTTTCAACCATTCCAAAGCCTCCTTTCTGCTTTCACCTAATGCGGGAATCATAGCTTCATGCAGCGCAACGCACATTGACCAGGGTCAATATCGCGCCGCCAAAAGCGCCGCCGCGCCCGCGCCATTGGCGTGGGTGATTCGCCCGCCCGCCATGGTCAGGCAGACGCGCCCGGCCCTGTCCAGCACCACCAGGTCGGCACGCAGCCCGAGCGCGATCCGGCCCCGGTCGGGCAGCCCAAGCAACCGCGCGGGCCCGTCCGATACCAACGCCCAAGCGCGTTCAAGGCCGATCTCGACTGCCATGATCTGCGCCGCCCGTAGCGGCGCGGGGTAAAAGTAATCCGATGCCAACGCATCGCACAGGCCAAGACCGATCAAGTGGCGGGCCGACACCTTGCCGGCATGGCTGTTGCCGCGCATCACGTTGGGCCCACCCAAAACGATACCGTCATCGCCCGCCCGTGCGGCATGCGCGGCCTCTTCGGTTTCGGGAAACTCCGACAGGGTCACCCCCCGTGCACGCCACCACTCGCGCGTTTCGGGAAGGGCGTCATCATGGCTGCCCAAAATCACCCCGGCCGCACCCAGCCGCGCCGCCAGCGCGGCCACGGCATCCGGCACCTCGGCGCCGCGTGCGTGCAGGCCCTGCATCATGGCCAGATGCGCATCGGGGTTACGCCCCGATTTCAGCGCCTGGCCAGTCAGGCGCGGCGGCCGCTTGCCCTTGTTCAACGCGTCATGCGGCAGATGGTCGTTGAACACCACCTGCCCCACGCCAAAGCGCGCGACGGTTTCGTGCAGCGCGGTGTAATCGTCCAGCATATGGGTCTCGAACCGCAACTGCGCGCGCATATCGGTGCCAAACCCCTGATATGCGTTCAACGCCTCCAGGAAACGAAGGGCGAAATCAGGGCTGCGCAACCCGCCTTCCCAACTCCAGAATTGCGCCAGCATGGCGGTCGTGATGCCATTGGCGGCCAGTTCGGCCTCGACCGCGGCCAGCCCGACGCCCATGTCGGTCATCGCCCCCCGGCGCGGGGCCAGGTGACGCTCGAACCCATCGCCGTGGATATCTACCATGCCGGGTAGAACCGTGCAGCCGGGCATGTTGACAACGGCGCCCTCGCCCCGGTCGGCGATCACGCCGTCGGCAACCCCGACAGGCGCATCGCTCATCCCGTCCGGGCGCAGCACCTGCGCCCCGGTGATGGTCAGGTGCGGCGCGCTCATTCCTGCCGCCCCATGTACTCGACCGCGGCGGCAAGCGTCATGTCCGGGTCAAATGCCCCTTGTTCAAGGAAATACATCACCTGAGCGATAACCAGTGGGCTGTTCATCATGAATGTATGCGTCACCGGCAAGACCAGGTGGTCGGCCATGCCCGCCACCCGCGTCGACGAGACGCCCACCTTGCCATCGTCCGGCCCCTCGATCATCATCGAGAAGAACGGGTTGAGCGACCGATCCCCCGCGATCACGCCAAGGTCGAAATCCACCGGCGGCAGATGTGCCGGCATACCCTTTTCGTCGCTGCGCAATTGCTGGCCCGCCGGTCCGTTCATCCAGCCGAATGCCTCGATTTCACCCAACGCATCCACGATTTCAGACCCCTTGTTGGGCGGCGACAGCATCACAACGCGGCCCAGATTGTCCGGTCGGTTCCCGATCAGCCAATAACGCGTCAGGATACCGCCCATCGAATGGGTCACTATATGCACCCGGTCGTCACCGCATTGCGCCACCGCCTGCGGCAGGGTGTTGATCGCCAGGTTGGCAATCGTCTCTTCCGTCGACGGATAGCCGGGTGCAACCACCGTGTACCCACGCCGTGTCAGCGATTCCTCCATCAAAAGGAACGACGACTGCGTGCGTGCCAACCCATGCAGGAGAACGACGCACTCTCCCGCGGTGGCGGGCAATGGCATCAGCATCAACAAAAGGGTGGCGAGGCGTTTCATGCACTTGAGATAGCGGGCCATGCGTGCCTACAAAAGCCCTGTTCTTGCGAAAGGCGCTCATATGCCCCCGCCCCGCATCGCCGTACGCGCTGTGATACTCGACCAATCCGACCGGTTGCTACTGGTCAATGCCTGGCCAGATGGGCTGTCGGACCTGTGGTGCGTGCCCGGAGGGGGCGCGGAGCGGGGCAGTTCGCTGCCCGACAACCTGGTCCGCGAGGTGTACGAGGAAACCGGCCTGCGCATCGCCGTGGGCGCACCCTGCCTCGTGAACGAGTTTCATGACCCATCGGGCGATTTTCACCAGGTCGATATTTATTTTCGCTGCTCCGTTACAGGTGGGCAACTTGACGAGACCTGGAAAGACCCAGAGGGCATTGTGACGCAACGGCGCTTTTTCACGCGCGACGAAATGGCCGGTATCCGGTTCAAACCCGACAGCCTGCCCGAAGTCGCCTGGGGTGATGGGCTGCTTTACGATCCGCTGGAACCGATCCTGCGCTAGTGGCGCTGTCCCGGCGCGTGCGGGCTTTTCACCCGGCGCGCGCGCAAGCCCAACGCCACCCCGCCCAGAACCAGGGCCGCGGCAAGCGCAAAGCGCAGGCTCAATGGTTCCGACAGGAAAAGGCTGCCACCGGCCTGCGCAATCACCGGCACGGTAAGTTGCGCCAAGGCGGCCGTGCTGGCCGCGATGCGGGGCAATACCTGGTACCAAAGGGCGTAGCCTAGCCCCGACATGACGGCCCCCGACAGCACTGCAAGGATAAACCCACGCGATGTCATGCCATCCGGCCAGGCCAGGAACAGGGCGACGCCTGCGGGCACGGCCCAGACGAAGCTCCATGTCGTATCGACCAGCGGATCTGCCACGCCCTGCCCGCGCAACGAGTACATGCCCCAGCCAAGCCCCGCCGCCGCCATCATCGCCGTGCCCAGCGGGTCGGGCGCGGCCACGCCTTGCGGCCAGACCAGCACCGCCAGCCCCGCCATGGCCAACACCGCCCCGGCATAGCGCAGCGGCGCAACATATTCGCCGCGCATCAGCGCGCCCGCGAACATCACAAGTTGCACCACGCCGAACAAGACAAGGGCACCCAGCCCTGCATCAAGCCAGCGATAGGCCAGTGAAAACCCCACGACATACAGCGCCAGCATCGCCGCGCCGGCCGGGCGCCACCGGGGTTGCAGATGGCGCCTGTTGCGCCACCCCAAAAGGATCAGCAAGATCGCCGCGCCTGCCATCAGGCGCACCATTGCAAAACTTGACGGCCCCGCGTCACCCGCAGCCACCGCCACGCGAGTCAGCACCGAGTTTCCGGCAAAAGCCAGCATTGTCACGGATATCAGCAGGAAAAGACGCATACCCGCCGTTGTGACCACCCCGCGCGACAAAGGCAACGGCCAAAAGAAAGGGCCGCCCTCTGCAAGGGAGCGGCCCGAACTTTCACGCGATTGGCGCGGCTGATTACATCATGCCGCCCATGCCGCCCATGTCGGGCATGCCGCCACCGGCGCCTGCACCCTCTTTCTGGGGCAGGTCGGCAACCATCGCTTCGGTGGTGATCAGCAGACCGGCGATCGAGGCCGCATCTTCCAGCGCGGTGCGCACAACCTTGGCCGGGTCGATCACGCCGAACTTGAACATGTCGCCATATTCATCGGTCTGGGCGTTGTAGCCGAACTTCAGGTCGTCGCTTTCGCGGATCTTGCCCGCCACGACCGAGCCGTCCACACCGGCGTTCTCGGCGATCTGACGCAGCGGTGCTTCAAGCGCCTTGCGCACGATGGCGATGCCGGCGTTCTGGTCGCTGTTGGCACCAGTCAGGCCGTCGAGCGCCTTCGCACCCTGCACCAGCGCGACGCCGCCGCCGACCACGATGCCTTCCTGAACCGCGGCCCGGGTCGCATTCAGCGCGTCATCGACGCGGTCCTTGCGCTCTTTCACCTCGGTTTCGGTCATGCCGCCAACGCGGATGACGGCCACACCGCCGGCCAGCTTGGCCACGCGTTCCTGCAGCTTCTCACGGTCGTAGTCGCTGGTGGTTTCCTCGATCTGGGTACGAATCTGCGAAACGCGTGCCTCGATCTCGGACTTTTCGCCATGACCGTCGACGATGGTGGTTTCGTCCTTGGTGATGGTCACCGTCTTGGCGGTGCCCAGCATGTCCATGGTCACGTTTTCCAGCTTCATGCCAAGGTCTTCGCTGATGACCTGACCACCGGTCAGGATCGCGATGTCCTGCAGCATGGACTTGCGACGATCGCCAAAGCCCGGCGCCTTCACGGCGGCGATCTTCAGGCCACCGCGCAGCTTGTTGACCACCAGGGTTGCCAGGGCTTCGCCTTCGACGTCCTCGGCAATGATCAGCAGCGGCTTCTGCGACTGGATCACCTGCTCGAGCAGCGGCACGAGCGGCTGCAGCGACGAGAGTTTCTTCTCGTGCAGCAGGATCATGCAGTCATCCAGCTCGGCAATCATCTTGTCCGGGTTGGTGACGAAGTAGGGCGACAGGTAGCCACGGTCGAACTGCATACCTTCGACCACGTCGGTCTCGGTTTCCAGGCCCTTGTTTTCCTCGACGGTGATGACACCCTCGTTGCCGACCTTCTGCATCGCATCCGCGATCTGCTGGCCGATCTCGGCTTCGCCGTTGGCGGAAATGGTGCCGACCTGCGCAACTTCGGCGCTGTCGTTCACTTCGCGGGCGGCATTCTGGATGTGCTCGACCACTTTCGAGGTGGCCAGGTCGATCCCGCGCTTGAGGTCCATCGGGTTCATGCCGGCGGCAACCGCCTTCATGCCCTCTTTCACGATGGCCTGGGCCAGCACGGTCGCGGTTGTGGTGCCGTCGCCGGCTTCGTCATTGGTGCGGCTGGCGACTTCTTTCACCATCTGCGCGCCCATGTTCTCGAACTTGTCTTCCAGTTCGATTTCCTTGGCAACCGACACACCGTCTTTGGTGATGCGCGGCGAACCGAAGGATTTGTCGAGAACCACGTTACGGCCCTTGGGGCCCAGTGTCACCTTGACCGCATCGGCCAGGATGTTGACACCCTTGAGCATACGGTTGCGGGCATCGGTATTAAACTTGACGTCCTTGGCAGACATTTTTGTCTCTCCTGAACTTTATTTGGTTTGGGAAAAGCGGTTCATGGGGTCGTCCTGTGGCGCTTGGCCTCAGGCGATGATGCCCATGATGTCGTTTTCCTTCATGATCAGCATCTCTTCGCCGTCAATGGTGACCTCGGTGCCCGACCACTTGCCGAACAGCACCTTGTCGCCTTCCTTGACGTCCAGCTTGATACGATCGCCGTCATCGTCCTTGGCGCCAGCGCCAACCGCAACGACAACGCCTTCCGCAGGCTTTTCCTTGGCGCTGTCGGGAATGATCAGGCCGCCTGAGGTTTTCTCTTCGCTCTCTACGCGGCGAACAAGCACGCGGTCATGAAGCGGTGTAAATGCCATCTCTGAGGCTCCTTGGCTCAAAGTTTCTCTCTATAGGCCCCTCGCTCCCCGAAGGACCGTTATCACTCGCACTAGACGAGTGCTAACAGCGCATAGCTAGGGACAAGCATTTTCCAAGTCAACATGCGTATGCAAAAATTTTGGGCCGAATTGATACCACCCGTTCCGACCACTAGGTTGCAGATGGATCATAGAAAAGGACCGCCCATGCGCCTGCTGGTTGGATTGTTGTTATTTCTGGGGTTGGCCGGTCCGGCCCTGGCCCTGTGCGAGGGCAGCGACCTTATCGCCGAACTGCCCGCGGAAACGCGCGCTTCGCTGGATGCGGCGGTGGCCGAAACGCCTTATCCAGAAGGCCTTTTGTGGCAGGCCACCCGCGGGGATACGCGTCTGACGATCTTTGGCACCTACCATATTCGCCATAAGCGCACCGAAGCCCACGCGAACGCGCTGGCCCCCGTGATCGCGCGGGCCGATGCCGCCTATTTTGAAATGAACCGGGATGACAAGGCGCGCACCCAGCGCGCTTTTGGCAGCGACCCGTCACTAATGTTCATAACGCAGGGGCCCACCCTGCCCGACCTGCTGAGCGAAGCGGAATGGCAGCTTTTCAAGACCCAGATGGAAGCACGCGGTTTTCCCTCTTTCATGGCCGCTAAGATGAAGCCGATCTGGGGTTCGATGATGCTGGGAATCGGGCCATGCCAGGCGCGTAGCGGCGCTCTGGATGCCGAAGGCATAGACATGGCACTGGCCGAATCCGCCGCAACCCAAGGCGTGCCCGACCTCTCGCTTGAGGATTGGCGCACGGTCATGACCCTGACCGATGGATATGACATGGACGAACAGCTTGAAATGCTGCGCCTGTCTTTTGCCTTTGCCGATCACGCCGACGACCTGCAGCATACCTTGCTGCAACGTTACCTGTCGGGCGAGATCGCGCTGCTGTGGGAATATTCGCGCCTGCTTTCCGTCGAACAGGGCGGCAAGACGGCCGTTGAGGAGTTCGCCCAGTTCGAAGATATCTTGCTGACACAGCGCAACCGCGCCTGGGTTGAGTTGCTGCAGGAACAGTCGGGCGATATCTTCATTGCCGCCGGCGCAGCGCACCTGCCGGGCGAAAACGGCGTTTTGCAGCTTTTGGAGCAGCAAGGTTTCGATATCGCACCGCTGCCTTTCGACCCGTGATCGCACGGAAGCCCGGCTAGGCGTCTTTCGGCAAAGGGAACACCCGGTCATAGGTCAGGTTGAAAAGAAAAGCGTAGACCAGGTAGAAAGCCACGAAGGAAAAATCCATCAGGAAGGCCTGCCACAGGCCAATACCCAGGTACCAGGCGAAAAACGGCAGCGTGGCAATCAACAACCCGCATTCGAACAGCACCGCATGGACAACCCGCAGGCCGTAGGTTTTGTGAACGCTGCCCCGCAGACGCTTCATCGCCCGGTCGAACCAGATGTTGTAGAGGTAGTTCCATACCGTTGCCATGCTGGCGGCAAAGACGGCGACAACCCCCAGGTCGGTTGCGGGCATCCCGAACCCGGCCGCGCCAAGGGGCACGACCAGCGCAAGGCCCAAGATTTCGAAACTGATTGCATGACGAATACGGTCGCGTCTGGTGCGCATCTTGGTCCCATCCTGTTTGGCCGGGCCGTCCCGAAATGATACCCGGATGGGGGAGGTCGTCCTCGCTCCGCCCAACCTAGGTATCGGTGGACGCGCTGTCCATACGCGCCGGTGCGTCAGCCATCGCTCGCCCCGTCTCGGTCAGTTCGTACACGCCGACGCGCAAGCGCCGGAACCAGCCATAATGGTTGTCGGCCATGATCCGCGTGGCGTTGGGCACCCCGGTTGCCCGCGCCACATCGGCGCCCTTGGATGGCCCTGCATCGGCAAGGTGCATCGCCACCGCGCGCGCATCCTGGCGATAGGCGGTCATCACACGCCCCCGCGTGCCGCCCAGGTTCGGGTCGCCGTCAAGCCGCGCGAAATCGCGCAACAACCGCGCGGTCCTCGTCTTGTTGCGGCGTGGGGCGTATGGGCCCGGTTCGACATGAACCTCGACCAGGCCATCCCGCGGCCGCACCGTTATCACCCCCAGCCCCAACCTGCGGCACAGCTTGATATTTGCCTTCAGTGCCGACCAGCTTGCCCGCCCCGTGCGACGCGGCACGCAGACGTAAACACGCTCGGTCAGCGCCAGCCGGTCACAGGCCTGGTGCAGCAGCACCAGTGAAAAACCCGCCTTCAGTTCGACGATCACGGGTGGCTCGTCGTCGCGGCAGGCCATCACGTCCACGCCGCCTACCTCGGCCTTGACGGCAAAGCCCCGGCTTTCCAGGAATGCCTTGACCGGCGCGTAAAGATCGGTTTCCGCCATTTGCCCCATCGGCCAATCATGCCCTGCCCGCGCGCTGATGCAAATCCGCCATGCGTTGCGTCTTCGCCGCATTGCAGCAGGTGACAAAGCCCGGACGCAACCCTATAAGGCGCGCGAAATCACATTTTTCGAACGAGGC
The DNA here is from genome assembly GCF_023703375.1 of Lutimaribacter degradans. Taxonomy (GTDB): domain Bacteria; phylum Pseudomonadota; class Alphaproteobacteria; order Rhodobacterales; family Rhodobacteraceae; genus Lutimaribacter; species Lutimaribacter degradans. The sequence goes on along the minus strand of NZ_JAMQGO010000006.1, from coordinate 171,768 downwards.
ATCCGCAATGACCACGCTTGTTTTCGGGCACAAGTCACCCGACACCGATTCCACCGGCTCGCCCATCATCTGGGCCTGGTACCTGAACGAGATCAAGGGCGAGGCGGCCAAGCCCGTTTTGCTGGGCGAACCGAATACCGAGGCCGCGTTCGTGCTGGAGCGCTGGAACCTGGAAAAGCCCGAGATCATCGCCGATGTCGAGGCTGACGCGCCCGTCGTGATCGTCGACACCAACAACCCCGCCGAACTGCCCGCGAACGTGAACAGCGCGGATATCCGCGCCATAATCGACCACCACAAGCTGGTAGGCGGGCTGGAAACCAAGGGGCCGATCGACATCACCATGCGCCCGTTGGCCTGCACTGCCACCATCATGATCGACCTGATGGGCGATGACGCGGCCAAGATGCCCGAGGCAATCAAGGGCGCGGCGCTGTCCTGCATCCTGTCGGACACGCTGGAGTTCCGCAGCCCCACCACCACCGACCATGATCGCGCCGTGGCCGAGAAACTGGCCGGTGAGCTGGGCGTGAGCCTGGCCGACTACGCCGCCGAGATGTTCGCCGCGAAATCCGACGTGTCGGCCTTTTCCGACGCCGAGCTGATCCGCATGGACAGCAAGGAATACGAGGTTGGCGGCACCAAGTTCCGCGTTTCGGTGCTGGAAACCACCGCACCCGCGATCCCGCTGGATCGCAAGGCAAGCCTGATGGACAGCTTCAAGACCGTCTGCGCCGAGGACGGCGTTGACGAGGTGCTTTTGTTCATCGTGGACATCATCAAGGAAGAGGCCACGCTGCTGGTGCCGAACAAAACGGTGAAAACACTGGCCGAGAAATCCTTTGGGGCGACCGTCACCGGGGACACCGTGGTGCTGCCGGGTGTGATGAGCCGCAAAAAGCAGATCATCCCGGTTCTGACGCTCTGATCCGGGACGCGACCTTGGTTTGGGAAGGGCACCGTTCGCGGTGCCCTTTTTCGTGACAAGGCGCAGAGCCTCCCATATTTGCACATCAGCGGTGCTATTCGGCATCTTTTCCGCAAGACGGCGCAGGGGTATCTTTCCATCCAAAGGAGACACGCCTTGCCCCAGACAGCACACCCTGACACTCGAATCGGCCATGTTCACCTGAAAGTGGCCAACCTTGATCGCGCCATCGCCTTTTACAGCGACGTGATGGGATTCGAACTGCAACAACGATATGGTAGCCAGGCCGCGTTCTTGTCGGCTGGCGGCTATCACCACCATATCGGCCTGAACACCTGGGAAAGCCATGGCGGCACGCCGCCCGCGCCACACCACACCGGGCTTTACCATGTCGCATTTCTCTATCCCGACAGACCGGCATTGGCCGATGCCCTTGCCCGCGTCGTGAAGGCGGGAATCGAGATTGACGGCGCCGCCGATCATGGCGTGTCCGAAGCTATCTATTTCCGCGACCCCGACGGCAACGGGATAGAAATCTACCGCGACCGCCCGCAAGCCGACTGGCCTCGCGACGCCGAGGGCATGTTGAAGATGAGTAACGCGCCGCTTGATCTTCGCGCGCTTCTGACCGAAGCCGCCTGACAGGCACAAGCAAGCTGTGGCCAATCCGGCGCGGGCGATGCATATAGCACGTGTTTGTCTTTTGCATGGACTCCATAGTGCCAGAAAGGGCCCGCCATGACCCAGATCATCGAATCGCTTGCCGATATCTCTGACCGTTACGACGCGATGTTCGTCGATCTTTGGGGGTGCGTGCATGACGGGGTGCAGGCCATCCCTTCGGCCGTGGCGGCGTTGCAGGGCTATCGCCAAAGGGGCGGCACGGTCGTGCTGGTCACCAATTCGCCCAAGCCCCGCAAGGGCGTGGAAGAGCAATTGCACATATTCGGCGTGCCCGACGATGCATGGGACACGATCGCCACCAGCGGTGACAGCGCACGCGCCGCGATGTTCCGTGGTTTTGTCGGTGAAAAAGTTTGGTTCATGGGCGAATGGGAGCGTGACCAAGGTTTCTTTGCGCCTATGGAGATCATCGAGGATCCTGTCGATATCCAGATGGTCGACCTGAAAGATGCGGAAGGTATCGTTTGCTGCGGACCTTTCGACCCCATGGCCGACCCGGATGTGAACCGCCCCCAGTTTCTGTACGCAAAGCAGAAAGGGCTTAAGCTGCTTTGTGCCAATCCCGATATCGTTGTCGACCGGGGCGAGGTGCGCGAATGGTGCGCCGGGGCGCTGGCCCGGCTTTATACCGAGATGGGGGGCGAAAGCCTTTATTTCGGCAAGCCGCATCCGCCCATCTACGACCTGGCGCGCCGCCGCCTGACCGCCCTGGGGCGCGACGTGCGCAACGGGGCGATTCTGGCCGTGGGCGATGGTATCGCCACCGACGTTCAAGGGGCCATGGGCGAGGATATCGATTCCCTGTTCATCACCGGCGGGCTGGCCAGGGCGGAAACCAAAACCGCGCAGCAGCCTGACCCAGACGCGTTAAATGCCTATCTGGAAAATGAAATGTCCAGCCCGACCTATGCCATCGGGCAGTTGCGCTGATATATTTAACGCTTGATTTTCTGCGCCTGCAAAGAAATAAAGTTGCCGCATGGGGCGAATTGTCGTCCGAAAATTACCTGAACGACCAGACGGAGGGTCGGATGTTGGACAACCTGCCGCGCGGAACCATCACGATCGAGGAGATCGAGATGGGAATGGTGCGCCACCTGCGCAAAACCATCACCGACGAAGATATCGAAATGTTCGCCCGGGTATCGACCGACCGCAACCCGGTGCATATGGACGCCGATTACGCCAGCGAAACGATTTTCGAAGGGCGTATTGCCCACGGGATGCTGACGGCCGGCCTGATCTCGGCAGTGATAGGCGAGCAACTGCCGGGCCACGGCACGATCTACATGGGCCAGTCCCTTACATTCCTGGGCCCCGTACGCCCCGGCGACACCGTTCTGGCCGAGGTCGAGGTGATCGGCATTGACCACGCCAAGCGTCGCGTGCGCCTGGAAACCCGCTGCACGGTCGATGGAAAGAAAGTGCTGATCGGCGAAGCCACCGTGCTGGCCCCCTCGGGCAAGTTCGACTAGGCAACTTTCGCCGCTTGCACCATCTTGCACGCGCGGCTAACCCTGCGCCCATGCGTATCATCCGCGACTATACATTCGTGGCCGAGGAAGACCGGGGTGCCAGCGCAGCCATCGGTAATTTCGACGGCGTGCACATGGGCCACCAATCGGTGATAGACCAGGCCCGCGCCGCCGGCGATGCCATCGGCGCACCGCTGGGCGTGATGACGTTCGAGCCACACCCGCGCCAGTATTTCGCACCCGATGCCCCGCCCTTTCGTCTGATGGGCCCCGAGGCCCGCGCACACCGGCTGCAAAAGCTGGGAATTGAACGGCTGTACGAATTGAAGTTTAACGCCGCCCTGGCCAGCCTCTCTCCCGAGGATTTCGCACGCAACGTGATTCACGATGGCCTCGGCCTGCGCCACGTCGTTGTCGGGGCCGATTTCTGTTTCGGCAAGGGCCGTGCGGGCGACGCGGACGACCTGCAAAGGTTTGGCCGGCAAATGGGTTTCGGCGTGACGGTTGCCAAGCTGATTGCCGGCGAACAGGGCGAGGTTTCCTCGACCGCGATCCGCAATGCGCTGGCCGAAGGCCGCCCGCGCGACGCGGCTGCCATGCTGGGCCACTGGCACCGCATCGACGGTGCCGTGATCGGCGGCGAACAGCGTGGCCGGGAGCTGGGCTATCCCACCGCGAACATGTCGATAGACGGGCTGCACCCGCCTCGTTTCGGCGTCTATGCCGTGCTGGTCGACGTTCTGGACGGGCCGCACAAGGGCGCCTATCACGGCGCGGCATCCATCGGCGTGCGACCGATGTTCAATGGCGAGCGCCCCAACCTGGAAACCTTCATTTTCGATTTCTCCGGTGACCTTTACGGTGCGGAACTGTCGATTGGGCTGGTCGAGTTTCTGCGCCCCGAAGAAAACTTTGACGGTCTCGATGCGCTGATCGCCCAGATGGATGCAGATTGCGGCCGCGCCCGCGACATCCTTGGCGCGCTATGACGTCGCTGCGCCCACGCTTCTGGGAAACCGTGCCGCTGGAACGGATGACCCATGCCGAGTGGGAGGCGCTGTGCGACGGCTGCGGCAAATGCTGCATGAACAAGCTAGAAGACGAAGACACCGGCGAGGTGGCGCTGACTAATGTCGCCTGCCGCCTGTTCGACGATGCGACCTGTCGGTGCAGCCAGTACCAGATACGTCATCAATTCGTGCCCGAATGCATCGTTCTCAAGCCCGGCAACATGGATCGGAACTTGTACTGGATGCCCGAAACCTGTGCCTACAAGCTGCTTTGGCAGGGTCAGCCTTTGTTTGATTGGCATCCGCTGCTCTCGGGCGATCCGGACAGCGTGCACCGCGCGGGCGTTTCCATGCAGGCCCGTACCGTGCCAGAATTCGAAATCGACGACGACGATTGGGAAGATCACATAATCGAGGAGCCCACCTGATGTTTTTTGCCTCTGACAATGCAGGGCCTGCGCATCCGTCCATAATGCAGGCATTGATTGACGCCAACGCAGGCTATGCCCTGCCTTATGGGGCCGACACCATCATGGAGCGTGTCCGGGCCCGTATTCGCGAGCTGTTCGAAGCGCCAGAGGCGGCGGTTTACCTTGTGGCCACCGGCACCGCGGCCAATTCTCTGGCTCTGGCCTGCATGAGCGAGCCCTGGCAGACGGTATTCTGCTCACCCGTGGCCCACATCCACGAGGACGAGTGCAACGCACCCGAGTTCTACATGGGTGGTGCCAAGCTGACGCTTGTGGGCGACAGCGACAAGATGACACCAGACACCCTGCACAAGGCAATGGCCGCCGAGGAAACCCGCGGTGTTCATGGGCCGCAGCGTGGCCCGGTCTCGATCACGCAGGTTACCGAAAAGGGCCGCGTCTACAGCCTGGAAGAACTGGCCGCGTTGACAGGCGTCGCCCGTGACTTTGGCCAAAAGGCGCATCTGGACGGCGCGCGCTTTGCCAACGCCCTGGTGGCGCTCGGCTGCAGCCCGGCGGAAATGACGTGGAAGGCGGGTATCGACGCGGTCAGTTTCGGCGGCACGAAAAACGGCTGCCCCGGGGTCGAGGCGGTGATTTTCTTCAACCCCGAGAAAGCGTGGGAGTTCGAACTGCGGCGCAAGCGGGGCGCCCATCTGTTTTCCAAGCACCGGTATCTTTCCGCCCAGATGGAGGCCTATCTGACCGACGACCTGTGGCTGACGTCGGCCCGCGCGGCCAACGCCAATTGCAGGCGCCTGGCCGATGGGTTGGCCGGAATACCCGGTGTCGAGATGCTGCACCAGCCGGAGGCCAATATCATCTTCGCGCAAATGCCCCGCGCCGCGCATCAGCGGCTGAACAAGGCCGGCGCCATGTATTACGTGCTGGATGGCGACCTGAACAAGGGCGACCCGGACGAACCGCTGCCCTGCCGCCTGGTGGCCGACTGGTCGATCAGCGCAAAACAGATCGACCAGTTCGTCGAGATCGCGAAAGGCTGACCCGCGTCAGGGCAGCACCGGCTGTTTCTCGGGCACGCTTTCAAGGAAACCGCGCACCTGCGCGGCCACTTCTTCTGGGTGGGTGATCGGGACCATGTGCCCTGCCCCATCGACAACGATCCGTTCGGCCCGCCGCAAGCGCTTCATCAAGCCGTCATTGATGGCCGCGACATAGGGGGGCGAGTCGCCCCCCTCGATCAGCAGGGTCGGATGTGACAGACGATCAAGCGCGCCACTGGCAAGGATACCGGCCTTGTCGCCATAGATCTGCGGGTGGCCTGCATGCACGAGGCGAATACGCTTGACCATGGCGGCGCGCTGCGGCGCCGGGATCGTATCCCACGCGCGGCCATCGCCCCAGAAACCGCTGAAGATGCGCGTGGCCTCTTCCAACTCACCCGCCTGCATCGCGCGGTAGTAGGGCCCCAGGTCCTGATCATGCATGTCCAGCAGGTCAGGCCGATCGGCCATGGCCACGGCAAAGAACACCGGCTCGATCAACACAAGGCTGCGCACCAGTTCCGGTCGCTCAACCGCGATGCGCAGGGCAATCGTACCGCCGAAACTGTGGCCGATCAGGTCCAACGGCTGGTCAGGATCCAGAAAATCCAGCGCCATGTTCATCGACACGGTTTGCAGGTCGCTGACCCCGTCCCAATCCGCGCTGCGGCCATGGCCCGGCAAATCAAAGGCCGTCATGTCCAGCATGTCGTCCAGGTACCGCGCCACGCCCTGCCAGCCACCGGAATGACCCAACGAACAATGCAGCAACAGGGCCTTGCGGTGGCCGTGCCCCATGCGCACCCAATGCGTATCCACGCCACCACGCCGATCGACAGGCATCACAGATCCCCCGCCAGGTGGGCATCAAGGTCTGCCAGCCGATCCTGCCCCCAGAACATCTGCCCCCCGTCGGTGATATAAAAGGGCGCACCGAATACCCCGCGCGTGACGGCCTCTTCGGTATTTGCAGCATAAGTTTCGGCCCCTGCCAGCAGCCCCTTGTCGGCCAGGCTCGGATCGAAACCGGCGGCCGACAGGCAACCGCGGATCACGTCATCCTGCGCGATATCCTTTTGCTCGACCCAGACGGCGCGCAAGATACCATGCACCAGCCCCCCCAGGTCGCCACCTTCCGCCGACTGTGCCGCTATGATCGCATAAGAAGACGGCGCTGCATTCGTCGGGAAATGTGCGGGTTGGAAATTCAACGGCATTCCCAGTTTCTTCGCCTGGCGCGGCAGCTCTTGGGCGCGATAGGCGGTGCGGGATGGGTGGCGCTGATCGACAGGGGCGCCGCCGGTGCGCGGAAAGGCGGCAACCAGGTCAAAGGGTTTATAGGTGATGGTCGCGCCGTGGTGTGCGGCGATTTTCTCCAACCGGCCGCCCGCCAGGTAGCAATAGGGCGATAGGGTGGAGAAAAAGTAATCGACATGGGCCATTTGCGCGGCTCCCCGAATGCATAGGTTTGCCCGAACGTATTCAGATGATAGGCAGTGTCAACGTCACGAATCTGTCATTCACAGCTTTCCCGGAACAGTCCTCATGCCCTCCATGACCGAACCCAAACTTATCACCGGCAATGCCAATCTGCCTCTGGCCAACGCCATCGCCCGCCGGATGTCGATGCATCGCGGCATTTCGCAAAACCTAGTCGATGCCCGCGTGGAGCGTTTCAACGACCAGGAGATTTTCGTCGAAGTTTACGAAAACGTCCGCGGCGAAGACATGTTCATCATTCAGCCGACTTCGAACCCGGCCAATGACAACCTGATGGAGCTGCTGATCATTTCAGACGCGCTGCGGCGGTCTTCGGCATCGCGGATCACCGCCGTGATCCCGTATTTCGGCTACGCGCGGCAAGATCGTCGCTCGAAGGCGCGCACGCCCATTTCCGCCAAGCTGGTGGCCAACATGATGGTCGAAGCCGGAATCGAACGGGTGCTGACCATGGATCTCCACGCCGCCCAGATTCAGGGCTTCTTCGATATCCCGGTCGATAACCTTTATGCCTCGCCGGTTTTCGCACTGGATATTCTGCACCAGTTCAAGGATACGCTGGAAGATGTGATGGTGGTCAGCCCCGATGTGGGCGGCGTGGCGCGGGCACGTGAACTTGCCAAGCGGATTAACGCACCGCTGTCGATCGTCGACAAACGCCGTGAAAGGCCGGGCGAGATCGCGGAAATGACTGTGATCGGAGATGTCTCCGGCAAGAAATGTATCATCGTCGACGATATCTGCGACACCGCCGGGACCTTGTGCAAGGCCGCCGAAGTGCTGATGTCACATGGCGCAACCGAGGTGCACAGCTACATCACGCATGGCGTGCTGTCGGGCCCTGCGGTCGAACGGATAACCAAATCGGTGATGAACTCCCTTGTCATCACCGACTCGATCGAGGCGACAGACAATGTCAAAGCAGCATCCAACATCCGGATCTTGCCAACAGCACCGATCTTTGCGCAGGCCATCCTGAATATCTGGAATGGCACAAGCGTGTCGTCGCTGTTCGAAACCGAAACGCTCGGCCCGATTTACGAAGGTATCCTGTAAAACCGCGGCAGTATCGCGCGTGGTCAGTACAGATCCCAATCGTCGTCGTTGCTGACCTCGCCGATCGCCATCCAGCCGACGCGGGCGCGGGCCACGCGCGTATTGCCCCATGTTCGAAAAACCAGGTCAAAGCCGGTGTCGCTGATATTTTCGGCGCTGACATCGGCGCGCACGTTCGTGGCGTGATCAACATCCCACATACTGAGCGAACACTGCACCACCGGCGGCGAGCAGAATCGCTCGGAGAAGTCTACGGATTTCCGTCTTTCGCGCGGGCCGTCGCCCGTCCACATTTCGCCGCCGTCTTCGTAGTCGGAAAACAGAACATTGTCGCCCTGATCGATGCCGATTCTGTGCGTTCCCAGTTTTTTCATCAGATCTGAACTCTTTCGCCTTCAGCCTACCATACTGGACAAATTCGGCATAATTTTGGAACAAAAATGAAAAAGCCCCCGTCCAAGACGGGGGCTTTGAACCTTGGGTACCCAGATCACAGGTTGGGCGGTGAAATCCCGATATGGTCGCCCATGGCAACCATGTCTGCCAGCAACTTTGCGGCGTCATCCACCGGGCCGGGCTCGTTCTGGAAGGTCTCACGCGCCTTCGCGTGAGCCTCATGCGCAGATTTGACCATATCGTGGTAAATCTCTTGCGTCATGTCCTCGACGGGCACAGCCCGCTCGGCCAGGATGCTGGCGCCCGCGCTGCTGATCTCGGCGAAACCGCCGGTCACGACAAACTTGGCCTCCCCGTCCGGGCCGTCCACGCTCAGAACACCGGGACGCAGGGTGGTAATCAACGGCGCATGGTCTTTCATCGCCGTAAGATCGCCATCAGCGCCGGGGATCTGAACCGCCGCCACCTGAAGCGACGCAACGCGCCGTTCCGGGCTGACGAGGTCGAATTGCATTGTCTCTGCCATCGTAATTCTCCTTGCGAGTGTCCCCGGGCCGGGGCGCGCGTCGGCGACGGGCGCCCGCTGATCCCAGGTTACGCCGCGTCGGCAGCCATCTTCTCGGCCTTGGCTTTCACGTCTTCGATGCCGCCTACCATGTAGAACGCGCCCTCGGGCAGGTGGTCGTATTCACCCGCAACAACGGCCTTGAACGATGCGATCGTGTCTTCCAGCGGGACCTGGATACCGTCCGAGCCGGTGAACACCTTTGCCACGTCGAACGGCTGCGACAGGAAACGCTGGATTTTCCGGGCACGGGCCACGATCAGCTTGTCCTCTTCGCTCAGTTCATCCATGCCAAGGATCGCGATGATGTCTTGCAGCGACTTATAGCGCTGCAGGATGCCCTGCACGTCGCGTGCCACCTGGTAATGCTCTTCGCCGATGATCTGCGGGTCCATCAGACGCGAGGTGGAATCGAGCGGGTCCACGGCGGGGTAGATGCCCAGCTCGGAAATCGCGCGGTTCAGAACCGTAGTTGCGTCAAGGTGCGCAAAGGTGGTTGCCGGTGCGGGGTCGGTAAGGTCATCCGCAGGCACGTACACGGCCTGGATCGAGGTAATCGAGCCCGACTTGGTCGAGGTGATGCGTTCCTGCATCTGGCCCATGTCGGTGGCCAGCGTCGGCTGATAGCCCACGGCCGAGGGGATACGACCCAGCAGAGCCGACATTTCCGAACCCGCCTGCGTAAAGCGGAAGATGTTGTCGACAAAGAACAGCACGTCGGTACCGGTGGCGTCGCGGAACTGCTCGGCCAGGGTCAGGCCGGTCAGCGCAACGCGAGCACGTGCACCCGGCGGCTCGTTCATCTGGCCATAAACCAGCGCGATCTTGGAATCGGTCAGGTTGTCGGGTGTCAGAACGCCGGATTCGATCATCTCGTGATACAGGTCGTTGCCTTCGCGGGTCCGCTCACCCACACCGGCGAACACCGACAGGCCCGAGTGCACCTTGGCGATGTTGTTGATCAATTCCTGGATCAGAACCGTCTTGCCCACACCGGCACCGCCGAACAGGCCGATCTTACCGCCCTTGGCGTAGGGGGCCAGCAGGTCGATCACCTTGATGCCGGTCACCAGAACCTCGGCCTCGGTGGCCTGGTCCGCGAAATCGGGCGCTTCTGCGTGGATCGGGCGGTATTCATCCGCCTTGACGGGGCCCTGTTCGTCAACCGGGTCGCCCGTCACGTTCAGGATGCGGCCCAGCGTTGCGGTGCCGACCGGCACCGTGATCGGCGCGTCGGTGTCGGTCACTTCTTGACCGCGCACCAAGCCTTCGGTTGCGTCCATGGCGATGGTGCGCACGGTGCCTTCGCCCAAGTGCTGCGCCACTTCCAGAACCAGGCGCTTGCCGTTGTTGTCGGTTTCAAGCGCGTTGAGGATTTCCGGCAGGTGGTCGCTGAACTGCACGTCCACGACGGCACCGATCACCTGGGTGATTTTGCCTTTTGCGTTTGCCATCTATTCGTCTCCGTCCTCTTAGAGCGCCTCGGCGCCCGAGATGATTTCAATAAGCTCGTTGGTGATCACGGCCTGGCGCGAGCGGTTGTATTCGATCGTCAGCTTGTCGATCATTTCGCCCGCGTTGCGTGTAGCGTTGTCCATCGCCGACATGCGCGCGCCCTGTTCGGACGCCGCGTTTTCCAGCAGCGCTGTGAAAATCTGCGTCGCCACGCCGCGCGGCAAAAGATCGGCCAGAATGGCCTCTTCGTCCGGCTCGTAATCGTACAGCGTGGTGCTGCCGTCGCTGTCGCCCTCGTCCGCGGTGTCGTAATCGGCCGGGATGATCTGCTGGGCGGTCGGAATCTGGCTGACGACGTTCACGAACTCCGAGTAGAAGATCGTTGCAACGTCGAATTCACCGTCGTCAAAACGGTTCAGGATATCCCGCGCAATGCCCTGCGCGTCCGTGTAGCCCACTCGTTTGACCTCGGTCAGGTCCACGTGACCGACGAACAGGTCACCATAGTCCCGCCTCATGCTGTCGCGGCCCTTCTTGCCGACAGTCAGGATTTTGACTGTCTTGCCCTGCCCTTTGAGCTTGGCAGCATGGTTCTTGGCCAGCTTGGCGATGTTGGCGTTGAAGCCGCCGCAAAGCCCGCGCTCGGCCGTCATCACGACCAATAGGTGCACGTCATCCTTTCCGGTTCCCGTCAGCAGCTTGGGCGCGCTGTCGGAATCGCCGACCGAGGCCGCCAGCCCTGCCAGAACGGCATTGAACCGTTCAGCATAGGGGCGGGCCGACTCGGCCGCATCCTGTGCCCGCCGCAGCTTCGCGGCGGCCACCATCTGCATGGCCTTTGTGATCTTGCGGGTCGATTTGACCGACTCGATCCGGTTTTTCAGGTCCTTAAGACTTGGCATAGCCTCGTCTCCTTACGAGAAATCGGCGGCGTATTCGTCCAGCGCGGCCTTGATCTTGTCTTCGGCCTCACCCTTTACCTTGGGGTCTTCGGTGGTGAGCCAGTCCAGCAGGCCCTGGTGCTTGCCGCGCAGGTGTTTCAGCAGGCCTTGTTCGAAACGACCCACATCCTTGACGTCGATATTGTCGAGATAGCCGTTGGTGCCGGCGTAGATCACGCAGACGATCTCGGAGTTTGTCAGCGGCGAATACTGCGGCTGCTTCATCAGTTCGGTCAGGCGTGCACCACGGTTCAGCAACTGCTGGGTAGCAGCGTCGAGGTCGGAGCCGAACTGAGCGAATGCCGCCATTTCACGATACTGTGCCAGCGACAGCTTCACCGGACCAGCGACCGATTTCATCGCGTTCGTCTGGGCCGACGACCCAACGCGCGAAACCGACAGACCCGTGTTCACGGCCGGACGGATACCTTGGTAAAACAGTTCCGTTTCCAAGAATATCTGGCCATCGGTGATCGAGATCACGTTGGTCGGAATAAAGGCCGACACGTCGCCGCCCTGGGTTTCGATGATCGGCAACGCGGTCAGCGAGCCCGAGCCGTTATCCTCGTTCAGCTTGGCCGAACGCTCCAGCAGGCGGGAGTGCAGGTAGAAAACGTCGCCGGGGTAGGCTTCGCGGCCCGGCGGGCGGCGCAGCAGCAGCGACATCTGGCGGTAGGCCACGGCTTGCTTCGACAAGTCATCATAGATGATCAGCGCGTGCTTGCCGTTGTCGCGGAAATACTCGGCCATCGCTGTCGCGGCATAGGGCGCCAGGAACTGCATCGGCGCGGGGTCCGACGCGGTGGCAGCCACCACGATCGAGTATTCGATAGCGCCGCTTTCTTCCAGTTTCTTCACGAGCTGGGCCACGGTCGACCGCTTCTGGCCGATGGCGACGTAGACGCAATACAGCTTGTCGCTCTCGTCTTTTGCAGCGTCGTTGTAGGTTTTCTGGTTCAGGATCGTGTCGAGCGCCACGGCGGTCTTGCCAGTCTGACGGTCGCCAATGATCAGCTCGCGCTGGCCACGGCCGATCGGGATCATGGCGTCAACGGCCTTGAGGCCGGTTGCCATCGGCTCGTGCACCGATTTACGCGGGATGATGCCCGGCGCCTTGACGTCGGCCACGCGACGCTCGGTCGCCTTGATCGGGCCCTTGCCATCCACCGGATTGCCCAGGCCATCGACGACGCGACCCAGCAATTCGGGGCCGGTGGGCACGTCCACGATCGAGTTGGTGCGCTTTACCGTGTCACCTTCGCCAATTTCACGGTCCGAGCCGAAGATCACGATACCGACATTGTCGGCTTCCAGGTTCAGGGCCATGCCCTGAATACCACCGGGAAATTCGACCATCTCACCGGCCTGAATGTTGTCGAGGCCATGCACACGGGCAATACCGTCGCCAACCGACAGCACCCGGCCAACCTCGGCCACCTCGGCCTCTTGACCGAAATTCTTGATCTGGTCCTTCAGGATCGCAGAAATCTCTGCCGCTTGGATACCCATTTATCCGACCTCTTTCATTGCATTCTGGAGGGAGTTCAGCTTCGAAGCGATCGAGGTATCGATCATCTTCGAACCCACTTTGACGATAAGACCGCCGATAAGACTTTCATCGACGGTCGCGTTGATTTTCACATCCTTGCCCACACGCTCTTTCAGCGTTTTCGCCAGCTTTTCGGCCTGGGTCTTGGTAAGGGCCTTGGCGCTTACCACGTCGGCGGTGACTTCGCCCTTGTCTTCCGCGATCTGTGCACGCAGGGCGGAAATCATGTAGGGCAGAACGAAAAGACGGCGCTTTTGCGCCATCAGGCCCAGCACATTTGTGACCACTGCGGTCAGGCCCATCTTCTTGGCCAGCGCTGCGATCGCCTTGCCCTGCTCATCGCGCGAGTAGATCGGTGATGAGATCAGGGCGCGGAAATCTTCGCTGTCGGTCAGCGCGGCTTCCAGAGCGTCCAGGTCTTTTTCGATCTTGGCAACGGATTTATCTTCTTTGGCCAATTCAAAGACGGCCGTGGCATAGCGCGCGGCGATGCCGGAGGAAATCGAAGCTGGTTCGGACACGTCCACCCTTCCGATATTCTGGCCCCGGTTTGAATGGCCTTCAGGCCCCGGGGGTGATTGCACAGCCTGACTGTTATCAAGGCACGGAAATTCGGCAGGGGTGTAGCAGAGCAATCCTAAGCTATCAACCTGCTATAAAACATACTCGCACAAAGCGTTTGATCATGTTTTCAATTACTTAGCGAAAGTTCGGCCCATTCTGCGCATTTCTTGTGCAACATTTTTTACGAACTGGTCGCAGGTTTTTCGATTCCTCGGACATCCCTGCCCCGATTTCGTTAACGCTATCACACGGGGCGGGCCTGTTCAAAGCTCCGATCGCCTGCCGGTAACCGGCTTGCCCAGACCATCGAGCACCCCCAGGGGGCGACGTACCGCCTCGGTCAGGCCACTGGTTGGCGCATGAACGCGCTTGCTGGCCTCGACAATCAGCACGCCGCCCGCCAAGGCCAACGGCAAGCGGCGCCCGGCGGTTTCCCAGAACCCCGCGGTCTTGCGCCAGAACCGCCGCTGGCTGGGCGGCTGGTGCAAGGTCGTGACATGGCGTTCGGGCAGAAAATGGTGGCGCTTGAGCTGCGCCTCGATCTGGCTCAGCGTGTAAGGGCGGCCGTAGCCAAAGGGCGTGCGGTCGCTGCGCGACCACAACCCGCCGCGGTTCGGCACGATGAACAACGCCTTGCCGCCCGGCCCAAGCACGCGGAAACACTCATCGAGCAGCGCGGTTGGATTCTCACTGGTCTCCAAGCCGTGCATCAACAGCAACCTGTCCACATGTCCCGTTTCCAGCGGCCACAGCGTTTCTTCGCATAGCACGCTGACATTGGGTTGACCGGCGGGCCAGGGCATCACGCCTTGCGGCCCGGGCATCAACCCGATCACCCGGCGCGCGTCTTTCAGGTAGGGGCGCAACAGCGGCACGGCAAAACCGAACCCCACGACCGTCTGGCCCTGCGCCTCGGGCCAGAGCTCAAGCACGGCGTTTCTGACAGTTTTCTGGGCCGCGCGCCCCAAGCTGCTGCGGTAGTAGAAATTACGCAGATCCTGCACATCCAGATGCATTGCGGGTCGGCCTCTGATCAGTCACTGTACTCCCGACAATACCAAGCAAAGGATGAAACGCCATGCCCCTTGAGATCGTGACCATCCCATGCCTCAGTGACAACTACGCTTTCCTGGCACATGACAAGGCCAGCGGCGAAACCGCACTGATCGACGTTCCCGAAGCCGGCCCGATTCTGGAAGAGCTTGACCGCCGCGGCTGGCAGCTCACACATATCCTGCTTACCCATCACCATCTTGATCACGTTCAGGGCATCGACGCCGTGCTGGCGGCCTATCCCGCCAAGGTCGTCGGGGCCACCGCCGACGCGCATCGGCTACCGCCGCTGGATATCGGCGTGGCCGAAGGTGACACGGTGCAGATCGGGGGGGAAAGCGGTCATGTCATCGACGTATCTGGCCACACCGTTGGGCATATCGCCTTTCATTTCCCCGAAAGCCAGGTGGCCTTCACCGCCGACAGCCTGATGGCCCTGGGCTGCGGGCGCCTGTTCGAAGGGACACCCGGCCAGATGTGGCAAAGCCTGCAGAAACTGGCCGCGCTCCCGCCCGAAACGCTGATTTGTTCGGGCCATGAATACACCGCTACGAACGCGCGATTTGCACAGACCATTGAACCCGGCAACACAAGACTTATGTCTCGTATCGACCGCATCGGCGAAGCCCGCGCCAAGGGGCTGCCCACTGTCCCCTCGCTGCTATCCGTTGAGTTGGAGACAAACCCGTTTCTGCGCGCCGATCAACCGGGCGTGCGACAAGGTGTCGGCATGGAAGGGGCCGCACCTGACGAGGTCTTTGCCGAAGTGCGCCGACGCAAGGACGCATTCTAGGCGGTCAATCAAAGGGCGGGGCGAGCCTGCGATCGGCAATTGTGATCGCTCCGTACCAGAAAACACTTGAAGCGCGGCCGTTATCGACCAAACTTTAATAGCATGAGGCCCATGGTTGGATCGCATGACGAACCGGCCGATTGAACAAGACAGGAGCACGCATCGTGCCTTCATTCTCGAACACGCTCGAACAAGCAATCCACGCGGCGCTGGCGCTGGCCAATGCGCGCCGCCACGAATTCGCAACGCTGGAGCATCTGCTGCTTGCCCTTGTGGACGAGCCAGATGCCGCACGCGTGATGAAAGCATGCTCCGTGGACACCGAGGAATTGCGCCAGACGCTGGTCGAATTCATCGACGAGGATCTTGAGAACCTTGTCACCGATATTGACGGCTCCGAGGCGGTCCCGACAGCCGCGTTCCAGCGGGTGATCCAGCGGGCTGCAATCCACGTGCAAAGCTCGGGCCGGACCGAGGTGACAGGCGCGAACGTGCTGGTCGCCATCTTCGCCGAGCGGGAATCAAACGCCGCCTATTTCCTGCAAGAGCAGGACATGACCCGCTATGACGCGGTGAATTTCATCGCGCATGGCGTGGCGAAAGACCCTGCTTACGGCGAAAGCCGTCCTGTAAGCGGCGCGACCACGCCCGAGGCGGAAGAAATCAACCAAGGCTCTGAGAAAGTGACCGAAGGTGAATCGGCCTTGGCAAAATATTGCGTCGACCTGAACGAAAAGGCGCGCACCGGCGATGTCGATCCGCTGATCGGTCGCAGCTACGAGGTTGACCGTTGCATCCAGGTGCTGTGCCGTCGTCGCAAGAACAACCCGCTGCTTGTGGGAGACCCGGGCGTGGGCAAAACCGCCATCGCCGAGGGCCTGGCCCGCAAGGTCGTGCAAGGCGAAACTCCGCAGGTGCTGTCGAAAACCACCATTTTCAGCCTCGATATGGGCGCGCTTCTGGCGGGCACTCGCTACCGTGGCGATTTCGAGGAACGGCTCAAGGCCGTGGTGACCGAGCTGGAAAACCACCCCGACGCTGTGCTGTTCATCGACGAGATTCACACGGTGATCGGCGCGGGTGCCACCTCGGGCGGGGCAATGGATGCCTCGAACCTGCTGAAGCCCGCATTGCAGGGCGGCAAGCTGCGATGCATGGGCTCGACCACCTACAAGGAATACCGCCAGCATTTCGAAAAGGATCGTGCGCTCAGCCGCCGGTTCCAGAAAATCGACGTGAACGAACCGACCACCGAGGATGCGATCAAGATTCTCAGGGGCCTGAAGCCCTATTTCGAAGAGCATCACAGCGTCAAGTTCACCAATGACGCGATCAAGACGGCGGTTGAACTTTCGGCCCGCTACATCAATGACCGCAAGCTGCCCGACAAGGCCATCGACGTGATAGACGAAGCCGGCGCGGCGCAGCACCTTGTGGCCGAATCCAAGCGCCGCAAGACGATCGGCACCAAGGAAATCGAGAATGTCGTGGCCAAGATTGCCCGCATCCCGCCGAAAAACGTCTCGAAAGACGATGCCGAGGTGCTCAAGGATCTGGAAAGAACGCTCAAGCGCGTCGTCTTTGGCCAGGATCCGGCGATCGAGGCACTTTCAAGCGCGATCAAGCTGGCCCGTGCCGGCCTTCGTGAGCCTGAAAAGCCCATCGGGAACTACCTGTTTGCCGGCCCCACCGGCGTGGGCAAGACCGAAGTGGCCAAGCAACTGGCCGATACGCTTGGGGTGGAATTGCTGCGTTTTGACATGTCGGAATACATGGAGAAGCACGCGGTCAGCCGCCTGATCGGCGCGCCACCGGGCTATGTCGGGTTCGACCAGGGTGGTCAGTTGACCGATGGCGTCGACCAGCACCCGCATTGCGTGCTGTTGCTCGACGAGATCGAAAAGGCCCACCCGGATGTCTACAACATCTTGTTGCAGGTGATGGATCACGGCAGCTTGACCGACCACAACGGGCGCACGGTGGATTTCCGCAACGTGATCCTCATCATGACATCGAACGCGGGCGCGACCGAGCAGGCCAAGGCGGCCATCGGCTTTGGCCGCGACCGGCGCGAAGGCGAAGACACGGCCGCGATCGAACGCACCTTTACCCCGGAATTCCGCAACCGCCTGGATGCCGTCATCAGCTTCCGGCCTCTGCCGAAATCGGTGATCATGCAGGTCGTCGAGAAATTCGTGCTTCAGCTTGAGGCACAGTTGATGGATCGCAACGTGTCCATCGAACTGACCAAGGCCGCCGCCGAATGGCTGGGCAACAAGGGGTATGACGACAAGATGGGCGCCCGCCCGCTTGGCCGGGTGATCCAGGAATACATCAAGAAACCGCTGGCCGAAGAACTGCTGTTCGGCAAGCTGTCCAAGGGCGGGCTGGTCAAGGTCGGCGTCAAGAACGGCGAGATTGACCTGCGCATCGAAGGACCGGGAAACCCCCGCCTGTCAGGCAACAAGCCACCGCTTTTGACGGCGGATTGATGCGCGCGCTTACGGCGCCCATATTCATGATATGCGTTGCGGCGGCCACATCGGCCGCCGCACGCGATCTGCCCCTTGCGATTCCGGTCGATTGCACATTGGGGGACAGTTGCTTCATTCAGCAATATGTCGATCATGACAACGGCCCCGGCGCACATGATTTCACCTGTGGCCCGCTTAGCTATGACGGGCACAAGGGAACCGATTTCGGCCTGCCCTCTTTCGCGGCGATGCGTGCAGGAGTGGATGTGCTGGCTGCGGCCCCCGGCACGGTTGCTGGCACGCGCGACGAGTTGCCCGATACCGGCTGGTCACCCGAATTCGAAGGCAAGGATTGCGGCAACGGCGTGGTCATCGACCACGGCGGCGGCTGGCAGACCCAATATTGCCACATGAAGCGCGGCAGCATCACAGTAGAACCCGGTCAGCGCGTGGCAATGAACACCGTGCTTGGCAAAATCGGCTTTTCCGGGCGCACCCAGTTTCCCCATCTGCACCTGTCCGTGCGACAGGATGGCAAGGTTGTCGACCCGTTCGACCCCGACGGTCAGATCACGTGCGACATGGTGGATGACAGCCCGCTTTGGTCGGCGACGCTCGATTACATGCCCGGCGGGTTGTTGTCGGCCGGATTTGCCGATGCCGTGCCCGCCTATGACGCGATCAAGGATGGCACCGCCCATGCCGGAACGCTGCCGGCCAGTACCGATGCCGTGGTCTTGTGGGGCTATGCTTTCGGGGCCAAGGCCGGTGACACGATACGCTTGGTCATCGAATCCCCCGATGGCACCCGTTTCTTCAGCCACGATGCCGCTGTCGCCGACGCCAAGGCGCAGTTGTTTCGCGCCGCAGGCAAGCGGTTGCGCAGCCCGATGGCAAGCGGCAGCTATCGTGGCGAAGTTACGCTGATCCGCGCGGGCCGCGTGATAGACCAGATGCAGACGCAACTCCGCGTCGATTAACGCTCGGTCAGTTTCAGTTCGATACGCCGGTTCTGCGCCCGGGCCTCGTCGGTATCGGCGGGGTCGACGGGCTGGTACTGGCCAAACCCGTTCGCAGCCAGCCTGTCGGGCGGAATGCCCAGGAAATTTATCATGTAACGCACCACCGAAAGCGCACGTGCCTGGCTAAGTTCCCAGTTGTCCGAGAACTCTCCCAAACCGGAAAGCGGCACGTTGTCGGTATGCCCGTCGACGCGGATGATCCAGTCGATACCGTCAGGGATTTCCCCAGCCACGTTGCGCAGGATGCCGGCAACCTTGGCGATCTCGCGTTCGCCTTCAGTGCTCAGGTCGGCGCTGCCCGGATCGAACAGCACTTCGGAGGAAAACACGAACCGGTCCCCGTCGATCCGCACGCCTTCCTGGTCGCCCAGGATGTCGCGCAGGCGCCCGAAGAACTCGCTGCGATACCGTTCAAGATCGACCTTCTCGGCCTCCAGCCGCTTGCGTTCTTCCTCTTCCAGTATGCGGCGGCGGCGTTCTTCCGCGGCCACCCGCGCCAGCGCGGCGTTCAAGTCGGCGCCAAGGGATTCGATCTGCACCTGTGCGGCGGCATCGCGTTCCTCGTAGTCGTCCAAAAGCGCCCGCAACTCGCCCAGTTGCGTGCGCAACGCGGCGACCTGCCGGTTAAGCAGGGCCTCCTGTCGCTGCGCCTCGGTACTGGCCGATTCCGCCGCCTCAAGCTCGCGCTCGGCCTGTGCCAGCAGCGCAGCCTGGCGGTCAGCCTTGCTCAGCGCCTCTTCGGCGCGGCTTTCGGCAGCCAGTTTCGCGGCCAGGGCCTCGGCCAGTTGTTGCTGCACATCCGTCTGGCTGGCATTGAGCGCCTGTTCGGCCTCGTTCGCGCGCGCCTCGGCGGCCAGCTTGGCGGCAAGCGCACGCTCCAGTTCCGCGCGAATCGCGGCCTCGTCTTCCGCCGCCTCGGCCCGCAAGGTTTCGGCTTGCCGTTCGGCGGCCAACTTCTCGGCCAGCGCACGCTCCAGCGCGGCCTCGGCATCGGCCATTTCACCCTGCGCCTCTTGCTGCGCGGCCAGTGCCTGCGCCAGGCGCTCTTCCAGTTCGGCGTTGTCAGCCTGCACCGCGGACAACCGCTCTTCCGCCTCGCCGCGCGCGGTGGCCAACGCGGCCCGGGTTTCGTTCAACTCCTGGCGCAGGTCGGTAACGGTGGCAGCGTTCTCGTCGGCCTCGGCCACGGCGCGCGCAAGCGCCTCTTGAATCTCGGTCAACTGCGTGACCGTGATCTCGCGGCCTTCCTGGGCGCGTTCCAGGTCGGTTTGCAGGCGGGCAATCTCGGCTTCGGCCGCAGCCAGCGAATCTTGCGCAGTGTCTCGTGCCAGAAGAGCCGCGGCCAGGTTACCCTCGGTATCCTCTTGTGCCAGCAACGCTTGCGCAAGGCGCGTGTTCAGATCCTCCTGTGCCTCTTCGGCGGCGGCCAGCAGGGTCAGGGTTTCTTCGGCGCGGGCGCGCTCTTCCTCCAGGGCCATGGTCATCGCGGTCAATTCGGCGTCAGCCTCTTCCAACCGTTTCCGAAGGGCGGCCGCGGCCTCGGCCTCGGCCAGTCGCGCGGCCTCTTCCTCGCTCAACTGCTGTTCCAAGGTGTCTACCTGCGAGCTCAAGCCCGCAGCGGTATCCGCAGCCTCGGCATTGCGCGCGCGCAGATCGGCGATCAGCGCCTCCAGCGCCTCGCGTCGGGCGGCCGCCAGGCGCGCAGCCTCGGCGCCAGCATCCAACTCGTCGCGTGCCTGAGCCAGGGCCGCGTTCAGCGCCTCTTGCTCGCTCAGCAACTCGGCCCGCTCGCCACGCAGATCTGACACTTGCTCTTGTGCCGAGTCACGCTCGGCAATCAACGCGGCGACCTGCGCTTCGAAATCGGTGATCCGCGATTGTGCCGCCGTCAATTCGGCCTCGCGGGCGCCCAGATCGGCACGCAGGCTATCGATCAACGCCGATTGTGCCGCTGCTTCTTCGCGCGCGGCACTGAGCGTTGCATCCAGTTCGCCGACCTGGTCTGTCAACGCAGCATTGCGACGCCGCTCCAGCCCCAGCGCCTGTGCAAGCGCCGCGATTTCCGAGGACAGCGCATCCAGCCGCTTATCCTGGCCCGAGATCGTTTCGCGCAGCACGAATTGCACAACCATGAAAATGGTCAGCACGAAAACCAACACCATCAAAAGCCCGGTGACAGCATCCACGAAGCCCGGCCAGATCGAGCCCTGAAACCGTTGCCCGGTGCGCCGCGACAGGGCCATGCCTCAGCCCTCCTGCCCCGGCTCCGCGTCGGGGCGGGCCTTGTCGGTCGGCCACATCTTGCGCGTGCTGGCCGGGCGCCGTGTCTGGCCAACCGCCCGCGTCAAGGCAGCCAGGTCGGTGCGCAGTTCGGTCATGGTTTCCTGCCGCCCCGCGCTCAACTCTTCGAGGATCCGCAGCAATTGCACGTCGATCGAACGCAGGCGCATCCGGCTTTCGGCATCCATGCCCTCGCCACGTTCCTGGTTCACCATCACGTCGACCAGGTTCTCTTGGCTTTCCGCCACGCGGGTCAGCGCATCATGCACCTGCCCCGTACCGGCCAGCCTGTCGGTCAGGCGCTCGACCGATGCCGCCAAGAGCCCCAGTTGCCCTTCAAGTTCCTGCCGGCCCGCCTCGCCCGCGGCGTGCATTTCGCGCAGGCCCTCCATCTGCTCGGCCATGTGGTCGATCAACTGGACCATCGCGCCTTGATCGCCGGTGCCCTCTCCCTCGCCAGAGAAACCCAGCCGGGTGATCGAACTCAGCCATTCCTCCAGTTCGCGGTAGAACCGGTTCTGGCCGTGGCCCGCGAACAATTCCAGCAGCCCCACGACCAGCGAACCGGCCAGGCCCAGCAGGGATGAACCGAACGCAACGCCCATCCCCGAAAGCTGCGCCTCGAGCCCGCCCATCAGGCGGCCAAATATCGCCAACCCCTCTTCACCCTCTTGCGGGGCCATGCCGCGAATGGTGTCGATAAGTGCCGGAACTGTCGTGGCCAGACCGTAGAACGTGCCCAAGAGGCCCAGGAAGATCAAAAGATTGACGATATAGCGCGTGATCTCGCGGTCTTCGTCAATGCGGGTACCGACGGAATCCAGGATCGAGCGGGTCGATGTCGCCCCGATTTGCATCCGCTTGCCGCGCGTGCGCAACAAGGTGGCCAAGGGTGCCAGCAAAACCGGGGCACGGCCCGCGTCACCCCCGCCCGCGAAATCGCCGATCCAGCGAACGGAATTGAACAGTTGCGCCACCTGGTAGAAGCAGGCCACCACGCCCAGAACGAAAACGAAGAAGATAAAGCCGTTCAGATAAGGGTTTGCCTCGAATATCGGCAAGATCGTCGGCAGCGCCAGCGCCACGACGACACCGGTCAGCAATAGCACAATCAGCATCAGAAAAATCTGACGCACAGGTCGGGTAAATTGCGGCTCGGCCTCGCGGTCCGGCTGATCCATCAGGACAGCTCCTGACACTTGTTTTCTTTGGGCAATCCTAGAGCCTCGCCCGGCATAATCCAAGGACTATCCACAGATCACCCGCACCCGTTCGTCCAGCCACTCCAGGTCGCCGTCCTCGATGCCCAATTGCCGCAAATGTGCCACCGTGTTGTGCAGGTACTCGGGGTTTGGCCCACGCCCACCCAACGCGCAGGCGATGGTCTGTGCCTGTTCTTCCAGCGGCATGTCGCCGCAATACTGTTCGTGCGCCGCGTCGACGACATAAGCCACTGCTTCAACCCGCCGGCCATCCGTCAGGTCAAGCCAAAGCCGCTTTTCAACGTAGGCCGAGCTGACAAGTTCTCGCTCGCGCAGATAGTCTAGCGTTTCGTCCTCGGCGCCGGGCGCCACTGCCAAACCCAAGCCGGTGCAGGCCGCGCCAGGCCATTCATCCAGTGCCAGCACCAGCCCCGGTTTCTCGGGCGTGCCGCGATGATGGACCGAGCGCATGCAGAAACTACGGTGATAATCCGGCAACCGCGCCAATACGCGATCAGCCACCGGAAACCCGGGGTTCCATAAAAGCGACCCGTATCCGAAAACCCACATCGTCATGCATCTGGCCCTTTGCTTGCCGCCCTTGTAAACACCACGGCGCGGCAAAGGAAAAGGGGTGCCCCGATGAAACGCCTGCTATTCGTAATCGTGATTGGCGCCCTGGCCTGGGCAGGATACTGGTGGGCCGGCGCCACGGGCACGCGCACCGGCTATGCCGTGTGGTTCGATGCGCGCCGCGCCGAGGGCTGGGTGGCCGAGGCCAGCGAAATCGCCGTGCGCGGTTTTCCCAACCGTTTCGACACCACGCTGAGCGATATTCGCCTGGCCGACCCTGAAACCGGCTGGGCATGGGAGGCCCCGTTTCTCCAGGTTTTCGCGCTGAGCTACAGGCCCAACCACGTGATCGCCACATGGCCGGGGCAGCACCTTCTGGCCACACCCACGCAGAAATACGAGATCACCAACAGCGAGATGCAGGCAAGCGTCGTCCTGGGTGCCGAAGGCCTGTTGCCGCTCAACCGGGCCAACCTCGTGGCCGACACGCTGGCCATTACCGACGAAGGCGGGAACACCACCGCGATGACATCACTACGGCTGGCGGTGGAGCGTGTCGCAGAAACCGAGGCCACTTATCAATTGGGCTGGGCCGCCGACAACCTGGCCCCGGCGCGCGCCACGCGGTTGCGCATCGACACCGGCGGCCAGTTGCCGCAAACGCTCAGCGCCTTTCGCGCCGATATCGAGGCCACCTTCACCCGCCCGTGGGACAGGCGCGCACTGGAACAAACCCGCCCCCAGCCCACGCAAGTGACCGTAAGACTGGCCAAGGCCCGCTGGGGTGACCTGGAATTGGCTCTGGCAGGCCGTCTTGATATCGACGATCAAGGCCGACCCAGTGGAAGGATTGATGTGAAGGCCCGCAATTGGCGCGAAATACTGCACCTCGCCCGGGCCTCCGGGCAAATACCCGACGTTCTGGCCGACCAGATCGAAACCGGGCTTGCCACTCTGGCGCAGCTTTCCGGCAACAGGCAAACGCTCGATGTGCCTCTCGACTTTCGCGGTGGGCGGGTGTTTCTTGGCCCGGTGCCCATTGGCCGCGCACCCATCATCCGATTGCGCTGACCCATTCCGGGCGGCGTTCGCCCGGCTATCGGGCCAACAGGTCGCAGCCGTTTACCGGCAAAAGGTGCCGCTGCGATACCCGGCCGTATCGAAATGGAAATGATCGCGGTGAAACCGGTTGGCCTCGGGGCCCAGCACGGTGCCAAAAGGGCCGCAGGCGGTGCGGTGCATCTTGCGCAGTATTCGACCCTCGCGGCTCTTCCCCCAATCGCGCAGCACGCTGATCTCGGCCCCGTTTCGCAAACCAAAGGCGCCGATATCAAGCGCCCGGCCTTTTCCGTGCTCGGAAATGCGTGCGCCCTTTTGGCTGTTTCGGGTGCGGCAGGCATAGCTTGCAAAGACCCGGATACTGTCAACGCCCCCGCCCCGGTTGCCCACCGCCGGGCGCATCCCGCGCTCGACCCAGGATTTCAACGCCTTCGCGGTTCCGCAATCTACCGTGACCGGCGAGGACAGGCGCACGCCCGACACCGATTTCAGCCGCACGGCGTTGTCGATGCCGCAGCCGCGCATTTGACCCGTGACGCGCCCCAGGACATCACCTTGCAAATCCGCATCGCCACAAACGGCGCCACGGCGCAGCGCGGCGCGCGACTGACGGGCGCGCCGCTCCACGTTGTCGCTGCGTTCGCGTGGGCGCAATGACTGGAAAAGGCCGAGCCTTCCACGGTTGCCCGTGGGCTCGGCCTGTGACGGGTCGGCTGCATCTGTGCGCAGAACCGGGCGCAGCGAAGTGTCGGGGGCCTCGGCCAGGGCGGCACCGGCCAGCAGCAGAACCAGAACAGCCGCCAGCCCCTTCATTCGCCCTGTTTCCCCCGGCCGAAATCGGGCGCGTCGGTATCCTGGCCAGCCTCGATAATGCCGCGTCGAATGGCGCGGGTGCGCGAAAAATAGTCGAACAGGTGGTCGCCATCGCCGGTGCGGATCGCGCGTTGCAGTGCGAACAACTCTTCGGTGAAGCGACCCAGGATTTCGAGCGTCGCGTCCTTGTTCGACAGGAACACGTCGCGCCACATTGTCGGGTCGCTGGCGGCAATCCGGGTGAAATCGCGGAAACCGGCGGCGGAATACTTGATCACCTCGCTGTCGGTCACCCGGCGCAGGTCATCGGCCACACCCACCATCGTGTAGGCGATAAGGTGCGGCGCGTGGCTGGTCACCGCCAGCACGAGGTCATGGTGGTCGGGCTCCATCTGGTCGACATGCGCGCCCATACCTTCCCAAAGCAAACGCAGGTTTGCCATCGCCGCGTCGTCCACACCGCCCTCGGGCACAAGCAGGCACCAACGATTGTCGAAAAGCTTGGCAAAGCCTGATTCCGGGCCGGAATGTTCGGTTCCCGCCAACGGATGCGCAGGAATGAAGTGCACGCCCTGCGGCACGTGCGGGCCGACTGCATCTATCACCGCCCGCTTGGTCGAGCCCACATCGGATAACGTGGCACCCGTCTTAAGGTGCGGCGCGATATCGACGGCCACCGCCTCCATGGCACCAACAGGCACGCACAGAACCACCAGGTCGGCGCCTTCCACGGCCTCGGCCGCACTATCGCAAACTCGGTCGACCAGACCGATCCGGCGCGCGGTGTCGCGTGTTTCGGCGCTACGTGCGTACCCTGTCACCTCGCCCGCCAGGCCCCGCCGGCGCATTGCCAGCGACATCGACCCGGCAATCAGCCCCAGGCCGATCAGGGCGACGCGGTCATAGATAACGCTCACCGCGCGCCCTCCTTGAATTGGCCGATGGCGTGGGCGACGCGGCGGCACGACGCCTCGTCACCAATTGTGATGCGCAAACAGGCGGGCAGGTTGTAGCCGGCCACCGACCGCACGATCAGCCCTTGCGACAGCAGGTAGGCGTTACAGGCCTCGGCCTCGTCGGCGTCGGTGAAACGGGCCAGGATGAAATTCGCCTCGCTTGGGTCGCAGGGCACGCCATGACCTTCCAGAACATCGATCAGCCAAGCACGCAGTCGACGATTGTCAGCCCGGCATTTCGCAACCCATGCCTGGTCTTTCACCGCGGCCTCGGCCGCCGCCAGCGCGGGGCCCGACAGGTTGAAAGGTCCACGAATGCGGTTCAACACGTCGATCACATGCGCCGGCCCATACCCCCAGCCGACGCGCAGACCGCCAAGGCCGTATATTTTTGAAAAGGTGCGTGTCATCACGACGTTGTCGCGCTGATCGACCAGCGCCGCGCCGCCATCAAAACCCTCGACATACTCGGCATAGGCGCCGTCCAGCACCAAAAGCGCAGTATCGGGGATGCCATCGGCCAGCCGCTGTACCTCCTCCGCGCCGATCATCGTGCCTGTGGGGTTGTTGGGGTTGGCGATGAACACCAGCCTTGTTGCCGGGCCGCAGGCCGCCAGAATGGCATCGACATCGGTCGTGCGCTCATTTTCCGCCACTTCGACAGGCGTAGCGCCGGCGGCCAGCGCGCCAATGCGATAGATGGCAAAGCCGTGCTCGGTATGAATCACCTCGTCGCCGGGGCCCGCGTAGGCCTGGCACAGCAGGTGCAAGATCTCGTCGCTGCCGACGCCGCAGATGATCCGCGCGGCATCCAGCCCGTGCGCATCGGCGATGGCGCCGCGCAAGGCCGCGTGATCGGTTGGCGGATAGCGATGGAGATCGAACCCGGCGCGACGGAACGCCTCGATCGCAGCCTCGGATGGGCCAAACGGGTTCTCGTTCGAGCTGAGCTTTACCGCATCCGTCCGTCCGGCCACCTGGCTGGCCCCGCCCACGTAGGGGGCAATGTCCAATATACCGGGTTGTGGGGTGATCTTGGTCATGGCAGCACTCCTTGCCCCGTCTTTAGCTGGGGGTGTTCCGCATGGAAAGAACCAAACGCCGGGGCGCGGGCCGATGTTGCGCCCATGCACAAGTCGGGCAAAGGAAAACCCGCCGCGGCCGGGCCGGGCGGGTTTCCATCGTTACAAAGGGTCGGCGCAGATCAGTTCTGCGCGTAGAATTCGATGACCAGGTTCGGTTCCATCATCACCGGATAGGGCACATCGCCCAAGCCGGGAGTGCGGACGAAGGTCGCCGTCATCTTGGAATGGTCGGCATCGATGTAATCGGGCACGTCACGCTCGGGCAGTTGGGTGGCCTCGAGCAGCGCGGCCATCTGCTTGGACTTTTCGCGGACTTCGATCACGTCACCCTCTTTCACGCGGTAGGAGGGAATGTTGACGCGCTTACCGTTCACCAGGACATGGCCATGGTTCACGAACTGTCGTGCGGCAAAGACGGTTGCAACGAACTTGGCGCGGTAAACAACCGCGTCCAGGCGGCGCTCCAGCAGACCGACAAGCAGCTCACCGGTGTCGCCGCGCTGACGCTCGGCTTCGCGGAAGATGCGGCGGAACTGTTTTTCCGTCAGGTCGCCGTAATACCCCTTGAGCTTTTGCTTGGCGCGCAGCTGCAGGCCAAAATCGCTCATCTTGCCCTTGCGGCGCTGACCGTGCTGGCCGGGGCCATATTCGCGGCGGTTGACGGGGGATTTCGGGCGGCCCCAGATGTTTTCACCCATCCGGCGGTCAATCTTGTACTTGGCAGACGTGCGTTTGGTCACGGCTGATCTCCTTCTTAGAATGTGAAGGGCGTTGTCCTCTGGATTGCTCCCGACAGGCATCCCCTTGCGGGGGCCACCAACACCAATGAAGCCGCGCTTATACGCGTGCCCGGCCCGGAGTCAACCGCTTGTCGCACAAGCGGCCCAAGGGATTACCCCATTGGCCGCTTGCGGGTACCACCGATGCATCTTGGTCAATCGACCTTGTAATCCGCGAAGGCCGCGTCGACCGGCGTGCCGGCAAGATGGTTGACATAGTTCGAGAACGTCTTGCACGCGATGGCAACAACGATGCCCAGAACATGGTCCTTGCTATACCCGGCGTCCAGGAAGGTATCGACCGCCTCTTTGCCAGGGTTCCCGCGAGAAACCACCATCGATTCCACGAAATGCGACAGCGCCGCAAGTTTGGCATCGGGCAGGTCTTCACCGGCGCGCAACGCTTTCAGGACATCCTCGGGCACGCCTGACTTCTTGTCGGCGATCATGGAATGCGCAGCGGTGCAATAATCACAACCGTTGACCTTGCTGATGGTCAGAAATACCACTTCTTGCTCGGGCGGTGTAAACCCCGAGTTTTCGCGAAAATCTGCATAGGTTTGCATGTAACCGGCCAGAACGCTCGGCTGCACGCCCATGTAGGTATACATGTTGGGCACGAAACCAAGGTTGGATTTCGCGGTTTCCATCAGGTCACGGGCGCGTGGTTGTGCGGTTTCCAGCGTGACTGGTTCAATCGACATAAGAGGGCCTCGGCTCATGAAAGTAGCTCCTTTTCTATAGAACGTTTGTTCTGCTAATTACGCTTACATTGACGCGCTTTTTAAAGAAAGGTATTTTCAGAACGATGAGTTCAAAAACCAGTGAGGAACAAGGCGCGAAACGGCGCGGCCGCCCCCCGAAAGCCGGGCAGGCCCAGGTGCTTGAGGCCGCGATGACGGTTTTCTGGGCCGAGGGTTACGAGGCGTCCTCGGTCGATACGTTGTGCCGGGCTACCGGTTTGCCGCGTGCAAGCCTCTACAAGAAGTATGACGGCAAGGAGGGTTTGTTCCTCGCCGCTCTTCAACACTACGTTGAAACGCGCATCGCCCCGATGCTTGCCGCGCTTGACCAAGGTGGCTCTCTGACATCGGACCTTGCGGCCTTCTTTGAAAAGGTGGTGGCACTGGCCACCGGGCAACACGGGCCCAACGGCTGTCTCATATCATGTGTTTTAAGCGATGCCGCCGGCACCAACCCGAGGTTCAAGACCGAGTTGGAGACAAGGTTTTCCGCGCTTGAGACGCGGCTGGCAGACCGCATTGCCGCCGAGGCCGCCGCTGATAGCGGCGCTATCGCGCCGCGGGTTCAGGGCATGCTTTTGGCGGCCGTCGCCCGCGGAATAATGGTACGCGCACGCGCGGGCACGCCGGCATCGCAACTTGCGCCGGTTGCCCATGCAGCGGTTCAGGTCTGCGCACCGCAACCCGGCGTGTGAAGATCAGGCCGCCTCGTGCTGCAAAATAGCCGCCTCCGAGCGCGACAGGTTGCGCCGGGCGTAACTGCCATAGCTTGTGGGGTCGTATTCCAACTCGGGGTGCAGGGCCAGAAGCCGGGCGCGATCCTCTTCGGCCAGCGTGCTGAGCGCCGCGTTGGCGGGGTGGAAACTTTCGCTTTCCACACCGTTTGCCCAAACCACCTGGTGCTGGGGCAAAAGCAGATGAATATAGGTCACCTGCCTTAAATTGGTGTCCACGGCCACGGTCGACCCGTTGACCAGATCGCGTGCCGCGACCAATACTTCGGGTGTGTTGAACAGAGCCTGCGCGGCACGCCCCCGCACCAACATGCGGTGTTCGGGCGACACGATCAATTCCTGGTCGGGGCGTTCGATCCCCAAAGCGCCCGCCCGGATTCGGATCGGGCGCAGCTTGGGCATCGCGAAAAGCCGCGCGCCAGTCATCCTGCGGCTGCCGATCCACAGTACCTCTTGCGCGCCGCTGTCTCTTGTCTGGACATGATCGCCTTCGCGCAGGTCCTGGACCAGGCGCGGCCCATCGGGCGTGCTGATCCACGTGCCGGGGGTGAAACAGATCACCCCACCGCTGGACGGACCCATCGGGTTTTGCTGCGTGACGTTGTCGATCGTGTGATGCACGACCCAAAGATCACGGCCGCGAGGTGGAATCTTGTCAAGGAACATCAACAAGGGTGAAGCACCGGGGCCCACCTCGATCATCGTGATTGTATAGGTCTGCGCGCCATCGGTCACGACTATGGCGCTGTCATCCGACATTTCAGGTGTGCCCACCTGATGCAAGTCGCGCTGGCCACTGATGGCCGCCCCTACCAGGCGCCGCACCATGTGCGCCGCACGCCGCCTGACATTGTCTTCGCCATCCGCCTGCTCCAGCCGCAACACGTCGCCGGGGCCGTCCACGCGCACGGCCTCTCCGCGCCACGCCCAGGCTGCACCCACCGACAAGGATTCGACAGGTGCGGCCACGAGACCGTCGACTTCCGTTTGCGACCAGGAGATGACGAACGTGCCTCCAAAGCCCGTTCCCATGCTCTGCCTGTATATCTGCCTCAGTTTTATTATTGTCCCGAGGATAACAGAGCCGATTCGTCACGGAAAGGTTTTTCTTGCCAAGGCGTTAAAGCGTGATCTTCATGCACCGTGACACACCGGTCAAAAACGAACCCTGAGGCGCAGCGACCCTGTCAGTTGCCCGTCGGGCTGTGCCTCGAATTCCTTGCCGAGCCAGGTCAGGCCATAGAACAGGCTGCCAAGGCGCCCGTCATGATGCACACCCAGCCGCAGACGTGTGCGCATGTCGGTCAAATCATACCCACGATCGGCAGGCAGGTAGATACTGTCAGAGACATGGGCGACATCACCCCCAAGCACCAGCGCCGCCCCCCCTGAACGATGGTTGCACAGCGCGATATCGATGGCCCGATACCATGTCGCGTACCATCAAGGCTCCTTGCCCCACCTGGCCGAACACCAGGTCGGCGCCCGCGCGCACCAAGGTTTCATCGCCCCAACGTCCTTCGACAAACGGGTGCAATGTCGCCGACGAGCCCAGGGAAATGTCGCGCCCGATCTCGAACACAAGGGTTGGATGCAGGCCATCGTCGATCTGGTTGGCTCGCACGCCGGGTGACGGACCAGCCACCCCAAGCAGATCGTGCAGCGACTGTTGCAGATCGTCGAGGCCCGTTTGCGGCCCGGTCATCACCAGGTCGGTACCCAGTGACATATCTGCAGCGCCCCGGCGGAAATGGGTGTGAAGCCCGGCGAAAAGCGCACCGGCATAAGGTCGGTCCGTCGGGTTGGGCGCGCTCAGACTGGCGGGGGCCATGACCTGCCCGCCCCAGCGCAGTTCGATCAGCTGACCGAACCTCTGGGGCATTTGCCCCGACCATGTCGGCCCCCAGACATGGCTTGCCTGGATCGACCCGGTCCGCCAGCGATCCTTGAAATCGCCGAAGCTGTCATTTGTCAGCAAAAGCCCTTGGCCCAGGTAGCGCCGGGCCTCTTCGGCCGACGCGGTGCTGACAACGCCAAGACATCCCACCAGAATCGCCGCGAAAAAACGGATCATGACCGCTCCCTTCAACCGCCCCCAGCGACTTTCCTAGCGCCGATACCCCCGCCGCGATAGTGCGCAAGGGCAACACATCCGTACCGATCAAATCGAAAGGTAGGCGTCGCGGATCTCGGGATGGGCATTCAGCTCTTCCAGCGTGCCGTTGAATTTCTGTGTGCCCCCCTCGATGATCACCGCCATATCGGCCACCGCGCGGGCGAAATGCAGGTTCTGCTCTGACAACAGCACCGTCAGCCCGTCAGCCTTGAGCGTCTTGATCACGTTGACCATCTGTTCAACGATCACGGGGGCGATGCCCTCGCTCGGTTCATCGAGCAAAACCAGGCTGGGGTTGCCCATCAGCGTGCGCGCAATGGTCAACATCTGCTGCTCTCCCCCGGAAAGGGCCTTGCCGCGGTTGCCGCGCCGCTCGGCCAGGTTCGGGAACAGGTCGAAAAGCATGTCGGTCGTCCAGGCATAGGTGCCATCACGCGGCGGCTGGCGGCCAACCTCAAGGTTTTCGGCCACTGTCAGATCGGTAAAGATTCGCCGCTCTTCGGGAACATAGCCCAGCCCCAGCTTGGCCACCTTGTGCGTGGGCATGCCGGTGATGTCCTGGCCCTGGAACGTCACCTTGCCGCTGCGCGGCTGCACCAGTTGCATGATGGATTTCATCGTCGTGGTCTTGCCCGCGCCATTGCGGCCAAGTAATGCCACCACCTGCCCGCGCGCGACCGTGAAACTCAGGTCGTTCAGCACATGTGCCTTGCCGTAAAAGGAATTGACCGCGCTCAGTTCAAGCATCTTCTGCCTCGTCTTCCGATTTGAACACGGTGCCGCCGCCAAGGTACACCTCTTGCACGCGGGGGTCGTTTCGAATGGCTTCGACATTGCCATCGGCAATCAACTGCCCGCGGTTCAGCACCATGATGCGATGCGAATGGGCAAACACCACGTCCATGTCATGTTCGGTGAACAGCACACTTACACCCTGGTCGCGCACGATATCCGCCGTCAGTTGCATCAGCGCGATCCGCTCTCGCGGGGCCATGCCGGCCGTGGGTTCGTCCATCAGCAACAGCGTCGGCTCATGCGCCAACGCGATGGCCAACTCCAGCCGCTTGAGATCACCGTAGGCCAGGACCGCGCAATGGCGATCCGCCTGTTCGGCCATGCCGACCATCTCAAGCAGCTCATGCGCGCGGTCGCGGTGCATCTTGTGCGCATAGGGCAGCACCTTCAGCACCTGGTGATTATGCGACAGCAGCGCCATCTGAACATTTTCAACCACCGTCATCGAGGCATAGGTGGCCGTGATCTGGAACGTCCGCCCGACGCCCCGACGCCAGATTACGCGCGGCGAAAGCCCGGTTATGTCCTCTCCCATAAGGTGCACGCTGCCCTTGGTGGGGCGCAACTGCCCCATCAGCATGTTGAAACACGTGCTTTTGCCTGCGCCGTTGGGCCCGATCAGTGCCAGCAACTCGCCCTTGTGCAACTGTAACGATACGTCGTTCACCGCCACCAGCCCGCCAAAGGCCTTGGTCAGGCCCCGGGTTTCCAGAACCACGCTCATGACTCGTCCTCCGCTCTTTTCAGCACGCCCAGCCGCTCGGCCCATTTGCGCAATGTTCCCACGATCCCGTCAGGCGCGAGGATGACCACACCGATAATCAACAGACCCATGGCAAGCCTCCAATATTCAAAGCGGGTCAGCACGTCCTCGACCCCCTTGAAGAAGGCGGCGCCGACGATGCCACCCGAAAGGGTTTTCACACCGCCCAGGAACACCACGATCAACGCGTCGAAACTGCGCGTGATCTCAAGCTCGTTGGGGAAAATGCTGCCTTTGGAGAAGACGAACAAACCGCCCGCCAGCCCGGCCATGAAGCCCGCGAAGGAAAAGGCCAGCATACGCACGCGACGTGTGTTGATACCCGTCGCCTCGGCCTGGCGTTCGCTGTCACGCGCGGCGCGCAAGGCATAGCCAAAGGGCGAATGCGCGACATGTCTCAAGAACAGTACGCCCCCCACGCTGAAGACCAGGGTAAAGTAGAAATAGGGCGTCGTGCCGCTCAACCATTTCGCGGGCCATAGCCCCAGGAT
Source organism: Lutimaribacter degradans (assembly GCF_023703375.1). Lineage (GTDB taxonomy): Bacteria > Pseudomonadota > Alphaproteobacteria > Rhodobacterales > Rhodobacteraceae > Lutimaribacter > Lutimaribacter degradans. The sequence continues at coordinate 138,440 of NZ_JAMQGO010000006.1, read as the reverse complement.
GCCATCGTCACCGCCGGTGAATTCGCCCCATTGGAACACCAGGCTCCACAGCAGTTGTGCGAAAGCCAACGTCAGCATGGCGAAGTAGACGCCCGTCAACCGCAGGCACACCCAGCCGATGATGAACGCGCCCAGACCCGCGCCAAGCGGCGCCAGGATAAACGCCAACTCCATCGGCGTGCCGGCATGTTTCACCAACAGCCCGGCCACGTAGGCGCCACCGCCGAAATAGGCCGCGTGCCCAAAGCTGACCAGCCCGCCCAGACCCAGCAGGAAATGCAGCGAGGCGGCAAACAGGCAGAAGATCAGGATGTCGGTTGTAAGAACCTGCATGAAGCCCGAGCCATAAAGCGGCAGCGCCGCCAGTGCCGCCACGCCCGCGGCCACCAGCAGGCGCACCTGCAAACCGGCGGGTTTGATCGGGCGCTCGGGCTCGCCGACCTGGCCGTGCTCACCGGCCACCTCTTCGCGGCCAAACAGGCCGTAGGGACGGATCATCAGCACCAGCACCATGACGATGAACATCAGCACAAGGGTGGATTGCGGAATGTAGGTCACGCCGAACACGTTCAGAACGCTGATGATCACTGCGGCCAGGTAGGCGCCGGGCAAAGACCCCATGCCGCCGATCACCACCACCACGAACACGGCCGTCAGGATGTTGAAATCCATCATCAGGTCCGCACCGCCCTTGGGCAGTTGCAAAGCCCCGCCCAGCCCAGCCAGGCCACACCCCAACGCGAAGACGCCCGTGAACAGCCATGCCTGGTTTACACCCAGCGCGCCCACCATTTCCCGGTCCTGGGTCGCGGCGCGCACAAGCACGCCAACGCGCGTCTGCGTCATCAGGTACCACAAGGCCAGCGCCACGAAGGGCGTGATCACCAGCAAGGCGATATCGTATTTCGGAACGGGTTCACCCATGATGCGCACCACGCCGACCAGCCCCGGTGAACGCGGGCCCAGCAGATCCTCGGGGCCCCATGTCATCAGTGCCAGGTCCTGAATCACAAGGATCACCCCGAAAGTGGCAACCAGTTGAAACAGCTCGGGCGCGCGATAGACGGGGCGCAGCACCAGGATTTCGACCAACATGCCGATCAGCCCCACGGCCAGCCCCGCCAGTAGGATGGCCCCCCAGAATCCGACCACGCCGGGAAGCACCTGAATCAGAGTGTAACCGACATAGGCGCCCAGCATGTAGAAACTGCCATGCGCGAAATTTACGATGCGGGTGACGCCAAAGATCAGGCTAAGCCCCGAGGCGACCATGAAAAGCGCCCCTGCATTGGCAAGCCCCGTCAATAGCTGAGCGATGAAAAGGCCCATCTACATCCCTGTCCTGGTTTATGTGGGAAATGCCCCGCCGCACGGCGCTGACCGCGCGGCGGGTATCGATATCGCGCGGATCAGTCCGCCGGGCGGAGCTTGCTGACCTCTTCGTCGGACGGCAGGTAATCGGCGCCATCCTTGTAGACCCAATCCACCATCACGCCCTTGTCGTCACGCAAGGCGAGTGTGCCCACGTAGGCGCCCATGGTCGACTGGTGGTCGATGCCGCGATAGGTGATTTCACCCATCGGCGTGTCCAGCGTGAGGTCCTTGAACGCCTCGCGGATCGCGTCGGTTTCGGTGCTGCCGGCCTTTTCCAGTGCTGCGGCGATGGATTGCACGGTCATGTAACCCACGATCGACCCCAGCCGCGGATAGTCGTCCCACCGCTCTTGATAGGCGGAAACGAACGCGCCCGCCGCGCCCTCTTTCAGATCATACCAGGGATAGCCGGTCACGATCCAACCCTCGGGTGCCTCGGCACCCAGCGGGTCCAGGTACTCGGGTTCGCCCGACAGCAGGCCGAAAACCTGACGGCCTTCGAACAGACCACGGTCAGTACCTTCACGCACGAATTTGCCCAGGTCCGGCCCAAAGGTCACGTTGTAGATGGCGTCAGGCTTGGACCGTTCGAGCGCCTGGACCTCGGCCCCGGCGTCGATCTTGAACAGGGCGGGCCACTGCTCGGCCACGAATTCGGCTTCCGGTTTCAGCCGCAGCAGATTTTCCTTGAAGGCCGACACCGCATCCTTGCCATAGGCATAGTTGGGCGCGATCGTCGCGAATGTCGTGGCATCGGTCTTGGCCGCCTCTTCGGCCAGCATGGCGGCCTGCATGTAGGTCGAGGTACGCAGCCGGAAGGTGTAGTCGTTGCCCGACTCCCAGACCAGGCTGTCGGCCAGCGGCTCGGACGCCAAGTAGACATAGCCGCGCTGCGCCGCCAGCGACGAGATCGCCAGACCGACATTCGACAGGATCGAGCCGGTCAGCATCACCGCGCCGTCGCGGGTCATCAGTTCTTCGGCGATCTTGATCGCCTCGCCGGGCTCGCCCTGGTCATCGCGAAAGATGAATTCCAGCGGCCGGCCCATCACGCCACCGTTTTCGTTCACCTGTTCAAGCGCCAGTTCGATCCCGTTCCTGTAGGGCTCGGCAAAGGCAGCCATGCGTTTGTAGTGGTTGATCTCGCCGATCTTGATGGGGTCTTGCGCGGCGGCACTCAGCGGCATCGCGGCCAGCGCGGCGGCCCCGATCATGCCTTTGAGAAATGTCTTTCTTTTCATTTTCTTCCCTCTCTGTTGGTTCCTGTTCAGCCTCAGTCGTGCTGAACGAATGTCGGCCTTTCCGGTTCTCCCGGATATTCTGACGTTTCCGCATCGACCAGATCGCGGATGCGCTTGCTGTAAACATTCGGCGCCTTGTCGATGGCGATGCGAACGGGCTTTCGTGTCTGCGGCCTCTGCTCTTCCTCGTGAATGGCGCCCAGCACCTGCTTATCCTCTTCACAGTCGCCCCGGAGCACCGCATCCATACGGGCGCGGGCCTTGTCATGATCCTGCGCCATGCTGCGCATATGCATCCAGTGGTCGATTGCGTAATCTTCGGTCACGCGGATCACGTAATGCAAGGGGGCATCCTCGGGCAGGTTGCGCCCCGCATCGACGCGGCCAAAATAAATCCGCTCGACGATCCGGCCCGCCGAGGCGCAAAACATCTCCTTGGCCCGCCCACCGGTCATGACCGGTTTCAGCGTATCGCCGAAATCGCGCGACCAGCCGGCGACAGGCCGGACATTTTGGACAAAACTCATGCGCGACCACTCCCTTGCTGGCATTCAGACTCGCTCGCAGCTGCGGCACCGTGTCTCGATTGGGCACCATCATATTGTTAGTTGTCAAACAATTTCTGCCCCCGTATTCCCGCAAATATTGGACCATGCGCGAATAACGTGAAAGAGTGGTTCCAAACTGGGCGGAACGGATGGACATGAACGTCAACACCGACACGGAATACCGGCTTGAGGACCAGATCGGTTTCAAGCTGCGGCTGGCGAACCAGAAACATCTTGAACTGTTCGCCCGCATGATGCCCGAGGTCACGCCCACCCAGTTCGCCATCCTGGCACGGCTGCGTGAAACCGGGCCGATCTCTCAAAACGACCTGGGCCGGCGCGTCGGGCTCGACGCCGCGACAACCAAGGGCGTGGTCGACAGGCTGCGCGCCAAGGGGTTGGTGGAAAGCCGCAAAAGCCCGACGGACCTGCGCCGGCTGGTGATTTCCCTGACCGACGAGGGCCACATGTTCGCAGACCGGGCCGTGGCCACCGCGACCGAGATTTCACGCGCCACCGCCGCCAAGCTGACCCAGCGCGAACTGACCCGGCTTTTGGCGTTGCTGGACAAGCTTTGAGTTCTCCAAAAGCGCCGTAACGATGGCCGCGTAGGGTGGGCAGGCCTGCCCACCGCCACGGCCCGTATCAACGCAGCCCGTCTTTTCCTTCGGCCTCGTCATGGGTCAGCCCGCCCACGCGTGGCAAGGGGCGACCGCTGTCGGTCACGGCCACGGCGACGAGGATTTCATCAGCACGCGGCGCATCGTTCAACCGCACTTCCACCCCGTCGAAATGGCTCCGCACATAGGCCGCATCCTTGTGGCCCAAAGGCACGTCCAGGTCCTGACCGGGCCCACCCATTTTCTTGGACGACGGCACCAGCGCCGCCCCCTTTTCCACCGCTTTCCGCAAGGGTGCACCCAGTTTCGGGTGCAGGATGGCGGCAGCATGTTCCAGTTCGCCATTCTCGCCGACCATTGCGGCCTTGCCATAACTTTCGGCCTGTTCCGGCGCGATGCCCAGAGCGGCCACGGCCCGTTCGCCCAGCAAGCCGCCCAGTTCGGCGCCGATCTCCATCAGTTCCGAAAGATCGTCATGGTAGTGCCCGGCAAAGGGGTTGGCGATCACCGCCACGGCCACCGCCTTGCGGGTGGGCGGGTCGATCCGTTTGCCTATCTCGGTGTGTGTTTCTTCGACCCAGACAGCCAGTTTGCGAATATCCGCGCTCATCTCAAACCATCCTCTCCCTTGATGTCCTTGGCAGCCAACCCGCCCGCACGGTCATGCACGCGCGCGCCCGTTGTCATCACGAGAACAACCGCCATCTCTCTCGCGCGCGGTGCATCGTTCAGCCCCACCTCGATCGCGTCAAAATGGCTGCGCACATAGGACGCATCGGTATGCGTCACGGGCACGTCCAGCCGGGTGCCCGGCCCGCCCACTTTCTTGGTCGACGGCACGATGGCCTTGGAGCCTCCCAGTACCTCGCGCATCGCGTAGCCACCCGGCGCGTGCCACAACGCGCCGTGCTCAACCTCACCCTCAAGGCCCACGATGGCGCCCTTGCCGTAGCCTTCGACAACCGACGAATCGCCACCCAGCGCTTCGACCAGCCGCTGCGCCATCATCACACCCAACGGTTTGAGGTCTTCCATGAAGGGCTGGATATCCTCGACATATTCACCGGCGTAGGGGTTGGCGATCACGGCCACGATGGCCGCCCGGCGATAGGGCACGTTGGCGCGCGGTCCGCCCTCGTGAAACACCTCTTCGACGGTGGTCAGGATCTTTCGGATTTCCACGTCAGGCATGGGCCAGGATTCCTTCTTCTTGTTTGTCATGAACGGCACGCGGGGCGATATCGCCCACCACGCGCGCCTGCCCGCGCAGCATAAGCGCCGCGCCGACGATCAGCCCACGCTGCCGCATCTGCCTTGCCGCCGCAACACCGGCTGCCAAGGCACGTGCCACCTCATCCGGGGTCAACAGACCGACCGCACGCACGACCGGGCGGTCGCCCAGGTCACTGTCATCCTGCACGTCGCTTGCGGGCACGCGTCGAATTTCGGGATGATCGGCCAGGTCGACCGCCCCCGCGATCAGCGTGGCCGCCACATCCGCCGCAGCGGCATTGGCCGCCAGAACAGTCACGCTGTCGGCGATCCCCAGGCTCAGGCTGCGCCCGCCCGCGCCACTGGTCGCCACGCCACGCACCGCCATGTCCGCATCGACACAGGCCCTGCCCAGGCCGATGCCATCCAGACCGGCCAGACCGATCTCGAACCGCGCGCCCGGACCAAGGTACAGCGCGATATCGCCGCCGTTGTTTACATAGGCGCGGGTCAGCGGCGCTGCGGCAACCATCGCGGCCAGAACCTCATCAGCAACCGATCCGGCCACCGCGGCCATTGGCGTGACAAAGGTGACACCCTCGGCCTGGGGTATGCATGCTGCGTGCATGCGTTGCGCCACCAGGCCGGCAGGCGCATCCCCCACCGGGCGGCGCAGCAGCGGCAACTCCTGCACGAGTTCCTCCAACACGGTTTGGAAGCGGTCTGTTGCAGCAGCAAAAGCGGCGTCACGGTCGCCATCCGCCCCGATCACCAGGTCGATGGGCCCGTGCTGCAAATGCAAGCGCTGGCCGGGCAGGATGGCGGCGACAGGTCCGGTCATTTGCGCCCCTTGCGTGAATGGCTCCATCGGTGGTGCTGGCGCGTATGCGGATCAGGCCCGCCCTGCGGCAGCACCTTGCGGATCTCGGGGTTCAGCACGGAGTCAACCGGCTGCACATGTTCCGTGTGCCCGCCCAACGCGGCGTAGTCCTCGGCCCGCAGGGTGAATTCAATGGGTGCGACCAACGCGGGGGTCGGCACGTAACCGAACGAATTCGTGGGCATATCCATCACATCGGCCATGAAGGTGATACCACCACCGGGCCAGACATAGGCCTCGGCCCCGCCACAGCTGACATATGTCAGCGCATCCTTGACCGAATGGGTCAGGCGCACCGGGTTTTCAGTGACACCGGCACGCAGGCTGCCCCCTGCACCGCCCATGAACAGAACCGAGCAAAGCGACGGTTCGCAGTTTTCCGCGATGCGCTCGCAGGTTTTAAGCAGCGGCGGCGTGATGTCGGCCGGTTGTGGCTGCAACTCTTCGTCAAGCGTGAAAAAGGCCCATTGCTCACCCGTCGTCGAAACCATCAGCAGCCGCAAACCGGGCCAGGCGTTCTTTGGATCGGCGGGGCGCAAGACCGTCAACGGGTCATCAACATCGGTGCCCCCCCAGCCGGTGCCCGGTTCGGCCACCTGGAAATAGCGCCCCGGCGTCGAGCGGCGGCCGTTGATCCTTATCCCCGAGGGTCGCATGCCCAGCTGTTTGCCAGCCTCGTGCTCGGTCAGCACACCGGTGATATGATCATCCACCACGATCACCTCGTCTACGTGACCTTCCCACTGCTTGGCGAACATCCCGATCGTGGCCGAGCCACAGCCGACGCGCATCAATTTCTCGGGCGCCCCATTGATGACAGGTGGCTTTCCGGCCTGCACCACCAGCGTGGCGCCCCCGTCGATCTGCATTTCCACAGCGTCGCGATTGCACAGGCGCAGCAGCGCATCGCAGGTCACGCGGCCCTCTTTCTTGCTGCCCCCTGTCAAATGCTCGACGCCGCCCAGCGACAGCATTTTCGAGCCGTATTCCGAGGTCATCACATGGCCGATCGCCTCGCCATCCACGCGCACCACGGCGCGCTCGTGGCCGATATGGCGATCGGTGTCGATCTTGACCTTGACGCCGCAGTAGCTGAATATTCCCTCGGTCACGACGGTGACCATGTCCACCCCTTCGACATCCTGGCTGACGATGAAGGGCGCGGGCTTGTAATCGGGATAAGTGGTGCCAGCCCCCACGGCAGTTACAAAGGTCCGGTCACCCTGGATCACGTCGCCATCCCAATCCTGGGCCTGTGCATCATCATGCAGGAACGCAACCGCCCGCGCGCCTGACTGGATCACCGTCAGCGGATCGAGCCGCACCAGTTCCCCCCCGTGATTGGCATAACGGTCGCAGGCGCCAGCCTTGCCGTCGGCGATGTAGCACATGACCGGGCAGGCATCGCAACGGATCTTTTCCGGCTTGGGGCGGCGGGGGGTATCGTCAGGCATCTCGGGTTCCTACATCTTTTCTCAGGGAGCGGCGGCTTTGCCGCAGGTCACGCCGGGGCCAACATCATCGCCTCACGCATGGCCCGCCTCCTTCAACGCCGCGCGCAAGCGCGCGGGCGTGACGGGCACCTGCCGCAGCCGTGCGCCGGTGGCACGCGCAATGGCATTCAAAATCGCGGGTGCCGTGGGGATCAGCGCGTGTTCACCCAGCCCCTTTGCGCCAAAGGGGCCGTGCGCGTCCTCTTCTTCGATGACAAGGGTTTCGATCTCCGGCATGTCACCGAAGGTGGGGATCAGGTAATCGTGCAGGTTCTCGGTGCGGCCTGGGATGTATTCCTCCATCAGGGCAAGGCCCAGCCCCTGCGCCACCCCGCCTTCGACCTGACCCTCGATCAGAAGCGGGTTTATTGCGCGGCCCACGTCATGGGCGGCCTTGAACCGCAGCACGCGCGCGGTGCCCAGCCTTGTGTCGACCTCAACCAGTGCCAGGTGCGCGGCATAGCCGAACTGCGCATAAGGCACGCCCTGGCCGTTTTCATCCAGGGGCTCGGTCGGCGGGTCATAGGTTTCGGCCACGCGCATCACGAAACCCTCGGAATCGGCGGGGAGCTGGTCAAGCCGCAGATCATGCGCGCCGCTGCCATCCTGCACATGGGCATCCGGCCCGAGCCGAAGAACCGCGTCCTCGGGCGCGTTGACCAGCGCCAGCACCTGCCGCCGAAGCGCCGTGCCCGACAGCCGCGCGGCGTTGCCGGTGACGAAAGTCTGCCGGCTGGCCGAGGTCTTGCCCGCGTCCGGCGTGACATCGGTATCGCCCCCCTTGATCAGTACGTCGCGCGGATCAACGCCCAATGCCTGTGCGAAGATCTGCGTGATAACCGTATTCGAGCCTTGGCCGATATCCGCAGCGCCCTGGTGCAGCACAACCGTGCCGTCGGCACGCAGACCGGCCTTGATGGTCGAGGGGTTGGGCAACGAGGTGTTGCCGCAGCCGTACCAGCCCCCGGCAATGCCGACGCCACGTTTCAGCGTATCGTTTTCAGCGTTGAACGCCGCGCAGGCCGCACCCCATTCGGCCCAGGCGGGGCGCAGCGCCTCGAAGCAGGGCTTGATGCCAACACCCTGATCGAACACTTGCCCGCAAACCGTGGGCACGCCGTTTACCAGCGCGTTCTTCAGACGAAAATCCAGTGCGTCTATGCCAAGCTGATCGGCGAGTTCGTCGAACAAAACCTCTTGCGCGATGGCCGATTGCGGCACGCCAAAGCCGCGAAACGCACCCGCGGGCGGGCCGTTGGTGTAGATTCCGCGCGCCTGTGCCAGGTAATCGGCCACGCGATAGGGCCCCGAGGCATGGATCGGCACACGGTTGGCCACGGTCGGCCCCCAACTGGCATAAGCACCAGTGTTGAACAGCCCCTCGAAATGCATCCCCGACAGCGTGCCATCCTTGCACGCGCCGATTTTAAGGCTGATCTGCGCGGGATGGCGTTTGGTGGTCGATTGCATCGATTCGATGCGCGAATAGGCCATGCGCACCGGCTGGCCCAGTTTCAGCGCGGCCAGCGCAAGGAATGGCTGCACGGAAACATCGAGCTTCGAGCCAAACCCACCCCCGGTGGCTGTCGGCACGATGCGGATGCTTTCAAGTGGCAAGGCCAATGCCTTGGCCAGCATTTGCTGGTCCATCACCGGGGCCTGCGTGCAGGCATGCACATGCACGCGGCCATCCACGACCTCGGCAAACCCGGCTTCGGGCTCGATATAGGCGTGCTCGACAAAGCCAGTGGTGAAATCGCCCTCGGCCACCACATCGGCACGCGCCAGCGCGTCATCGGCCTGCCCGTGCCGCACGAAACCACCGGTCATCACGTTTTGCGCGTGCCCCTTGTGCAGTTCGGGCGCGCCATCGGCCATCGCCTCAGCAACATCCAGGATCGGCGGCAGGTCTTCCCAGGTGACCGGAAAATCGGACGCGTCGAAGCGGGCCAACTGGTCGGCCGAGCCAACGATGGCGGCGATCGGCTCGCCGCGGAACCGGGCATAACCTTCGGCGAAAACGGGCTGATCCTCGAACCCCGGGATCACGCCAAAGGCGTTGCTTCCGGGCACGTCATCCGCTGTCAACACCAATGCCACCCAAGGATGCGCCGCCCGAAACCCGTCAATATCCCCAAGGGTGAATCGTGCGTGGAAGTGGGGCGAGCGGATCACCCGCAGCGCAAGCGCACCATCGGGCGCCACATCATCGCCGAACGCCTCGCGCCCGTCGACCTTGGGCGCACCATCCAGCCGGGTCAGGGCCGTGCCTACCGCACCGCTGACCTCTGCCTGGGCCACGTTGCCCGCGCCGGCGGCCACGATCGCATCGACGATCTTGGCATAGCCGGTACAGCGGCACAAAACCCCGCCCAGGGCATCGCGCACCTGTTGGGCTGTCGGCGCGCCGACATCGCGCAGCAGCGCCACGGCGCTGACCATCATGCCTGGCGTGCAGATACCGCATTGCGCGGCCTGGTGGGCCTGGAACGCCAGCGCCAGGCGGGCACCTTCGTCGCTGCGTACCAGCCCTGTCAGCGTATCGACCTGCGCGCCATCGGCCCGCGCCGTCGGCATCAGGCAGGCACAGACCGCCGCGCCATCGACCAGCACCGTACAAGCCCCGCAATCGCCCGCGTTGCACCCCACCTTTACGTCGCGCGCGCCCAGCCGTTCGCGCAAGGAGTGTGACAGCCGTTCACCCGGGTCGGCATCGACCGACACCGCCTGCCCGTTCAGCTTGAAACCCGTGCGCGTGATTGCCGTCTGGTCGTCCATCATGCCCCCCTTGCCGCCTGCGCTATGGCCCGGCCTACCAATTCTGCCACAGCGTCAAGGCGATAGCCCGCGCTGCCGCGCACATCGCCGATGGGCGACAGATCTTTCAGATGATCGGGGCGCACCGCACCGGCCAAGGCGTTGACCGCCACGCCCTGCAGGTCGGCCTCAAGCGCCGACAGGCGCCGCGCAACCGGCGAACAGGCCCCAACGGCCACACGCGCCCAGGCCACGCGCCCGCCTTCGACATGGACAAGCGCCGCGACCATGGCGATCGAGATCACCAGGTATTTCCGCGCACCCAGCTTGATGAAACCGCCCGCCGATGGCCCGGGGTCGGGGATGTGCAGCGCGGCCAGCAACTCGCCCTCGCGCAGGTCGGCCTGGCGCGGGCCGGTCACGAAATCGGCCAAGGGAACCTCGCGCGCGCCATGCGGGCCGATCAGTTCAACCTTTGGGTCCAGCGTCAGCAGCGGCGGCATCCCGTCAGCTGCGGGCGAGGCGTTGCACAGGTTGCCGCCCAGTGTGCCCGCGTTCTGGATCTGTAGTCCGCCGACCTCTCGCGCGGCCCGCTTCAACCCGTCAAAAGCGGGCGGCAAGTCGGCGCGCGCAATGTCGGTCCAGGTGGTGGCTGCGCCAATGCGCCACCCGGCCCCGTCGCGCGTGATGCCGCGAAACCCCTGCAGGCGCGTCACGTCCAGCACGTTCATGGGCACCGGCCCATCGCCGCGCGACGGGTACCAATCGGTGCCCCCCGCGATCACCGAGGCGCCGCTTGCCAAGGCCGCAAGCGCATCCTCGATCCTGTCAGGCCGGTGAAACCCCATGTGCCCTCCGCCAATTTCATTTGCACACATACAAGAAAGCGCGGCACGGGGGATTCTGTCAAACCCTTTCGAACATGCTGCATCTGCAAAAGCGCCCGCTTGATCGATCTGCCAATTCTGTTAGCGTTCAAATGAAATCAACAGAAGGGGCACGGCCATGTCCGACACGCCGCAGAAACTAGTTATCCGCAATATCGGCCTGATCCTGTCGGGCAAGATGGAAGAGCCGATTTTCGACGGCGACTGCCTGATCGCCATAGACGGGCGCATTTCAGCATGGGGCCGCGAGGCCGACATGGACACCACCGGCGCGACCACTGAGATTGATGCCAATGGCGTCACGCTGGCGCCGGGGCTGATCGACAGCCACGTGCACCCGGTGGTCGGCGACTATACCCCCCGACAGCAACAACTGCACTGGATCGACAGCACCCTGCATGGCGGTGTAACGACAATGATTTCCGCGGGCGAAGTGCATATGCCCGGCCGCCCCAACGACCCGATCGGCACCAAGGCAATGGCGATCGCCGCGCAGCGCTGGTACGAAAACCTGCGCCCCTCGGGGATGAAGGTCCATGCCGGCGCGCCGCTGCTGCAGCAGGGCCTTGAAGAAGAGGATTTCAAGGAAATGGCCGAGGCCGGCGTGCGCCTGATCGGCGAGGTCGGGCTGGGCACCGTCAAGGACGGCAAGACCGCCAACAAGATGATCGGCTGGGCACGCAAATACGGGATGCAAAGCACCATCCATACCGGTGGGCCCTCGATTCCCGGTTCGGGGCTGATCGACGCTGACATGGTACTGGAAACCGGCACCGACGTGGTGGGCCACATCAACGGGGGCCATTCCGCCCTGCCCGACGACCAGATCGTGTGCCTGTGCGAAAACTGCAAGGCGGCGCTGGAAATCGTGCATAACGGCAACGAACGCGCAGCCCTTCTGACGCTGAACACCGCGCGCGAGCTGGACAAGATGGACCAGTTGATCCTGGGCACAGACGGGCCGGCCGGCTCGGGCGTGCAGCCTCTGGGCATCCTGCGGATGGTGGCGCTGCTGTCTTCGCTGGGCAACATCCCGGCCGAGGTAGCGTTCTGCTTTGCCAACGGGAACACGGCACGTCGGCGCGAACTGGATTGTGGCATCATCGAGGAAGGTCGTGCCGCCGATTTCGTCCTAATGGACCAGGCCCAGCACGCACCCGGAAAGCACATGCTTGAATCCGTGCAACTGGGCAACCTGCCCGGCGTGGGCATGACGATCATCGACGGCATCGTGCGGTCGACCCGCAGCCGGAACACGCCGCCCGCAACGCGGTTGCCCCAGGTTATGGCATGAAATCTGCCGGGGTTTGCTTGATCCTGCAGGCCCCGCGCTGCATCCTGAGCGCCCGACCTGAACGGAGGGCCGATGCGCCTGTTTTCCACCCGTAACCGGCCCCTGCACCTGGGGCCCTATCCCGTTGACCGGCTGAAACGCGGGGCGATGCCCGACCTTTCGGGCGTGCCCCATGCCACGCCGGTGGGATTTGAGCGCCCCGATGACCCCGCCAGCATCGTGAACGCCATGCGCGACGCGCAGGCCATGCTTGACGTGCTGCGAACCGGGGCGGCCAATCCCGCGCGCTCGGAAATTCCTGCCGACCCTGTCGAAAGGGCCAATCACCTGAAGGCGTTCGCTCATTTCTGTGATGCGGACATGGCTGGCGTGGCGCGCATTCCCAAGCTCGCCTGGCTGGATTCGGCAGTGGAAAATCCCGCCATAGCCCCCCTGACCGACCGGCTGCGCACCGAACAGACCAATACCCTGGCCGCCGGCATCGACCAGGTCATGGCCGATTTGCGCAGCAGCGTCGAAACCCCGCCCGCGCCGATCTCGCACCACACCCACGCGCTGGTATTGCTTTATGCCTGGCCGCGAGACCCGCGTGAGGACGAGCCGGGCAGCGACTGGATCATGAATGCGCAAGCCCAGCGCGCGTGCCTGCGTGGCGCTGAAACCGCCACGGTGCTGGCAAATTACATCCGCCTACTGGGATGGGATGCGCGGGCACATTCCGGTGCTGCGGCCGATGTCTGCATGAACCGGCTGGCGGTGGCGGCGGGACTGGTCGATTCCGATCTGGCTGCGCCCTGGCTGGGCCATCGCTACGGGCTGAGCGTGATCACGACGGATATAGCTCTTGCCTGCGATGCCCCGCTGGCCCCGATGGACCGGCAGCCCTGGTATTGGATGCGCGGCCCCGGCTGGCAGTTGGGAACTGGCCACACCGCTAAAACCGGCCGCACCGCCGACCCTTACGCCAACCGCGATTTCGCCGACGGCCCGCACCCGTTCGAAACGCTCAAACGGGTGGACGACCCCACCACCTATATCGACGAGCCCAACGTCGCCCGCGTGCCCAAACGCACCGACCTGTTCGCCCGGGCGCAATTCGGTGATATGGGCCGCGCGCTGCAAAAGGGTGCGGCGGGTGGTCTTTACGTACGTAGGCAGGCGCCGTCGCTGGCGCAGCGGCGCGCGTTGGGGGCCTTTGTTCTGCTGCAGGATGGCCCAGCGGCAAGCCCGCGCATCACCACAGACCCCGCGCGAAACGCGGCCAACCTGAAAGCTGCAAGTTATTTCCTGGGAATGGATGCCGTGGGCCTGTCGCGCTGTCCCGAATGGGCCTGGTATTCGCATGACGCCCTTGGCGACCCGATCGACCCGCCGCACGACCAGGCGATTTCCATGATCGTCGACCAGGGCTACGAGACGATGGAAGGCGCCTCGGGCGACGACTGGATCTCGGTCGCGCAATCCATGCGCGCCTATCTGCGCTTTTCGATCTTGGGCAGCGTTATTGCCCAACAGATTCGCAACCTCGGGTTCTCGGCCAAGGCCCACAGCGTGATGGATGGCGAGGTGCTGCAACCGCCGCTTTTGCTTTTGTCGGGCCTGGGCGAGGTAAGCCGGATCGGCGAGGTGATCCTGAACCCCTTCCTCGGGCCGCGCCTCAAATCGGGCGCTGTCACCACCGACATGCCCGTCGCCCACGACCGGCCGATAGATTTTGGCCTGCAACGATTTTGCGAAGCCTGCAACAAGTGCGCGCGCGAATGCCCCTCGGGTGCCATCACCGCCGGGCCCAAGCGGATGTTCAACGGCTACGAGATCTGGAAATCGGACAGCCAGCGTTGCGCCGCCTATCGCATTACCACGCAAGGCGGCGCCATGTGCGGGCGCTGCATGAAAACCTGCCCCTGGAACCTTGAAGGGCTGTTTGCCGAGGCCCCTTTCCGCTGGGCGGCGATGCACATACCCGCAGCCGCGCCCGTATTGGCGAAGCTGGATGACGCGGTGGGCAATGGCGGGCTGAACGATTCCAAGAAATGGTGGTGGGATATCGAGCTGAAGGAAGATGGCAGTTATGGCATGCCCGCCGCCCCGGTAAACCGGCGCGACCTGCAAAAGGACCTGGTGCTGCGCCATGAAGACCAGACGCTGGCCGTCTATCCCGCGCCGCTGGCGCCGTGGCCCTGGCCATACCCCTTTCCGATGGACCGCGAGGCCGGAATCGCCGCCTACAAGGCGATGCTGCCCGCCGAAGACTACCGCGCCCGCAGCGCGCGCGGCGAAACGGGCCACATACACCGCTACACCGTGCCGGGTGATCCGCCCGTGGTGAAAGTAACGCTTGCCGACGTTTCGCAGATGACGCCGGATATCACGAAATACACCTTCACCGCGCCCGATGGCGCCGCATTGCCGCGATGGAGCGCGGGCGCGCACCTGGACGTGGTGGTGACGCCCGAGTTCCTGCGGCAATACTCCATGTCGGGCGACCCCGCCGACCGGAGCCGATACGAGATCGGCGTTCTGCGCGAAGATGCGGGGCGTGGCGGCTCGGCCATGTTGCACCGGATATTCACGCCGGGACGACGGGTATTCGTGTCAAAACCGATCAACCATTTCGGGTTGGTGGAAAACGCGGAAAAGACTTTTCTGATGGGCGGCGGCATCGGCATCACCCCGATGATCGCCTTTGCCCACAGCTTGCACGCGCTTGGGCGTGACTTCGCACTGCATTATTCGTGCTCCAGCCGCACGGCAGCCGCCTATCTGGACGATTTGAGCGCCGCGCCATGGGCCGACCGCGTCCACCTGCATTTCAGCGACGAGGGCAGCCGCGCCGACCTGTCTGCCATCCTGACGGGCTACCGCCCCGGCTGGCATGTCTATACCTGCGGGCCGAACCGTTACATCGATGCGGTGATACAAGCCGCGGAACAGGCAGGCTTCCCCGAAGAGGCACGGCATCTCGAATATTTCTCGGCCCCCGAGGAACCGGATTACGAGAACTACCCCTTCACACTGCAACTGCGCGACGGGCGCCAAGTGAACGTGGCCGCCGACCAGTCCGCCACCGATGCGCTGGCGGCGGCGGGCGTGCATGTCGACGTTAAATGTGCCGAAGGTCTGTGCGGCGTATGCCAATGCAGGGTTCTGTCGGGTGACGTTGAACACCGCGATTTCGTTTTGTCAGCCAGCCAGCGGCAATCTGCGATGATTTTATGCAAATCGCGCGCGGCAACGGCTGACGCCGTGATTGAGTTGGACCTCTGACGCCCGGCGCAGTATGGCTGGGGCCGACAAGGAAAACGCGGATTGCGCGCATGGCCCGCCTGAAGAAAACCGACTGGATCGCTGCCGGCCTCAGGATGCTGGCCGATACCGGGCCGGAGTCGCTCAAGGCCGAGCCGATGGCCCGCGCGCTTGGAAATACCAAGGGGTCATTCTACTGGCATTTCGCGGATGTGCCCAGTTTTCACAACGCCCTTATCTCGCACTGGGCCGAACGGGTGAACGCCCCGCTCTTCGACCGCGCCGAAGCGGCCGACACCCACACCGCCGCCCTGCGAAGCATGACCCAGCAGATCGCCCAACGCGATTTCGGCGATCACGCAAGGGCCGAGCCGGCAATACGCGCCTGGGCCCTGTCAAACGACCAGGCAGCACGGGCCGTGGCCCGGGTGGATGACGAACGCTTGCAAGCGATTTCCGCATTGCTTGAGCGGGTCGGTGTATCGAACCGCGATATCGCGCACGCGATTCTGGCCGCAGCTACCGGAATGCCCGACGACATCACCGGCGACCCGATGGGCACGCTGGTCGACTTGGTGTTGGCGTTGCGATGATCAGCCGTTGCGCGCAAGGCGACGCTGCATGGCATCAACGAAACGGTGGCGCGCTTCGGGCAAGGGTTTGTCGCCCATGTCATATGCCATGTGATTGGCCAGGAAATGCCCCGTCACCCCAAGGCCCTCAATGATCTCGGCATCTGATGCATCGCCTTGCCCCAACAGGCATTGCGGCAACGGCAGCAATCGATCAGCCCATTCCCCCGCGCCGGCGGCCGACACGGCCCGCCCGCTTTTGGGCGAGATGTAAACCAGCCCCGCACGCGCCCCTGTCACAGCACAGGTCGAAAGATCCAGCCCGTATCCCAGTTCTTCAAGAAGGGTCATCTCCCAGCGCAGATAGGCCAGCGGCCACAAATCGGCATCGCCCAGCAGATCCAGCAGGTTTTCCGAGTGGAGGTAAAGCGCACCATGCGCCTCGCGCTCGGGCAGGGCAAAATGCAAGAGCGCCAGCACCGCGTTCAGCCCCGCCAAGGACAGCCGGTCGCCCATCGCCTCGATCCGGCTGCGCACCGGTTCCACGGTGAAGGCCCCGATATGATCCTCCAGTCGCGCGCGCCAGGTCACATCCAATTGCGCACCCGGTTGCAACACCGGCGCCATGCGACGCCCCGCGCCACCGCGCACCACGCCGGCGTGGCGCCCGCGCGAGGGTGTGAACACCTCGATTATCGCGGCGCTTTCCCCGTGCCGACGGCTGTGCAGCAATATTCCCTGGTCGCGCCATTCCATGCGCAGATCATTTCGTGCAAGACCGCGAATAACAAGGGCTCAGCCCAGCCCCTCGGCATCCAGCATGTGCCGGCCCTGCCGGTCCTCGACCTCGATCACCCAAAGGTCGGGGTCGGTGGCGCGCTGGCGGGCCAGCACCGCGTCAACATTGGCCTCGTCACCCTCGGCCAGCACGTCCCAAACCCGCGCGCCGCTTGCCAGGTCAAAGGTGCGGTGAAACAGCCACGCCTGCCCATCGAGCGTGTTCAGCTTGATCATCACCGTGCCGCCGGTGTCGTCACCATGCGCGACGACAAAAGCCGGAATATCCACAAGCCGCAGCCGCGCAAGATAGGCATCTACCCAAAACCGCGCGGTCAGCCGGTCGCTCACGCGTTGCCATCCTTGAAATCGAGGCCCATTTCCGAATAGCGCTCGGCCTCGTCCAGCCAGTTCTCCCGAACCTTGACCTGTAGAAACAGGTGCACGCGGCGGCCCAGGAACTCTTCCAATTCTTCGCGCGCGGCCTTTGATATGGCCTTGATCGTTTCACCCTTCTTGCCAAGGATGATGCCCTTGTGCCCATCGCGCGCCACATAAATCATCTGGTCGATCCGGGCCGAGCCATCCTTGCGCTCTTCCCAGTTCTCGGTCTCGACGGTCAGTTGATAGGGCAATTCCTGGTGCAGCCGCAGGGTCAGCTTTTCGCGCGTCATTTCTGCGGCAATCATGCGCATCGGCAGATCTGCAATCTGGTCTTCGGGGTAAAGCCAATGCCCCTCGGGCAATTCGCTCGCCAGCCATTTTTTCAGGTGGTCAACGCCATGGCCCTTTTCCGCGGAGATCATGAATGTTTCGGCGAAATCGAACCGTTCATTCATGTCCTTGGTCAGCGCCAGCAGCGCGGGTGCCTCGACCCGGTCGATCTTGTTGATGGCCAGCGCCACCTTGCGGCCGCGCGCAACAGCGGGCAGTTGCTCCAGGATCGCCTCGACCCCTTCGGTGATGCCACGATGCGCCTCGATCAGCAGCACGACGATATCGGCATCGGCCGCGCCACCCCAGGCGGCGGCCACCATCGCACGATCCAACCGGCGGCGCGGCTTGAACAGGCCCGGCGTATCAACAAACACGATCTGGGCGTCGCCTTCGATCGCGACGCCGCGAATACGCGCGCGCGTCGTCTGCACCTTGTGGGTGACAATCGAAACCTTGGCCCCGACCATGCGGTTGGTCAGGGTGGATTTGCCGGCGTTTGGTTCGCCGATCAGGGCGACAAAGCCGCTGCGTTGGGTCATTTAGCTTTTTTCCTTTGCGATCTTGCGGCGGGAATAGCCGATTGCGCCGCTCAAGGCGAGTCCGGTGATCGCCAAGGCGCTGCAAGTCCTGCGGGTTCGGCAGCCGGGCGGTATCGTTACTGTTTCAAGTGCCAAGCGGGCTGGCGTGGAAGGGGTCAGGCCCCGGATTCGACCTGCGCCAGCAGCGCTTTGGCCGCGGCCTGTTCGGCCTGACGCTTGCTGCCGGCTATGGCCGCAGCGCGCTGGCCATCCTGTAGTTCCACCGCGATGGTGAATTCGGGCGCGTGGTCGGGGCCCGAGCGTCGCTGTTCGGAATAGACGGGCGGCGGCATCCCGCGGGCCTGCGCCCATTCCTGCAACGCGGTCTTGGGGTCGCGGGCGTCGGCCTCGACCCGGCCGATACGGTCACCCCAAAGCCGCAGGATCATGTTCTTCGCCGCGTCGAAACCGGCATCAAGGTAAACGGCGGCGATCACCGCCTCCATCGCGTCGCCCAGAAGGGCCTGCTTGCGCCGACCGCCCGACATCATTTCCGACCGGCCCAGTTTCAGCGCGTCACCCAGGGAAATGGCGCGGGCCACGTCGGCGCAGGTTTCCTTGCGCACCAATGCATTGAACCTTGGCGCCAACTGACCCTCGGTCGCCGCCTTGTCATGGGCCAGCAGCGCCTCGGCCATCACAAGCCCCAGCACCCGGTCGCCCAGGAATTCCAGGCGCTGGTTATCCTTGCGGGTGGGAGACGACATCGAGGAATGTGTAACCGCACGCTGCAACAGCTCGGACCGGGAAAACCGGTGCCCGATCCGCGCCTCAAGCGCAGTCAATTCGGCCGACAGCTTCACTCGATCCCCTTGAAGAAACGATCGCCCCGCCATGTCCAGAAGGCCAGCATCGAACGCCCCGCGGACGAGAACATGACGCGATCCGCCCGCCCGATCAGGTTTTCATAGGGCACGTACCCCACGCCGCCTGCCTGTGGCGGCACGCGGCTGTCGGTAGAGTTGTCGCGATTGTCACCCATGAAAAAGTAATGTCCCGCAGGCACGTTATAAACAGGTGTATCGTCCGAGCCCTGGCGCGTGATGTTCAGGACCGCGTGTTCCGTGCCGCCGGGCAGGGTTTCGATCTGGCGCGATTTTTCGCACAGCCCACCACGACCGACCGGCCCGTTCTCGCAGCGTGGGCGCAGACCCTGCGGCCCCTGCGGCTCGGCCACTTCGGTGAAGGTGCCGTCGTCGCGCAGTTCGACCGGGGTTCCGTTGATCACCAACCGCCCTTCGCGCATCTGGATGCTGTCGCCGGGCAAGCCTATCAGGCGCTTGATATAGTCGGTGCCGTTGACGGGATGGCGAAACACCACAACGTCGCCGCGCTTGGGCTCGCCGCCCAGGATGCGGGTGTTATCGCCATCCAGAAAACCGCAAATGTCCTTGGCGTCGATATGCAACCCGATCGCGGGCACGCGGATCGTGGGGCAGGACGCGTAGGAATAGCCGTAGGTCATCTTGTTGACGAACAGGAAATCCCCGATCAGCAGCGTGTCCTTCATCGACCCGGAGGGAATCCAGAATGGCTGGAAAAATATCGTGCGGAACACGCCTGCGATCAACAGGGCATAGACAATCGTCTTTACGGTTTCGACGAAGGCGTTGCCCTTCTTGGCCTCGGATGCCATTGGCGTGCTCCTTGCGGGGTTGGAATGGTCGCTACATGCGGGGCGAGGGTGCCGGTGTCAAGGCAGGGGCCGCGCCTCGATCACGACAAAGGCCTGCGCCCAAGGGTGATCGTCGGTCAGGGTGACGTGAATGATCGCCTCGTGGCCCGGTGGTGTCATCGCATCCAGCCGGTCGCGCGCCCAGCCCGTCACCTCCATAACCGGCTGGCCGGTATGCAGGTTGGATACGGCCATGTCCTTCCACGCGATGCCCATACGCAAACCGGTGCCCAACGCCTTGGAACAGGCCTCTTTCGCGGCCCATCGCTTGGCATAGGTGCCAGGCGTGTCGGCGCGGCGTTCCGCCTTGGCCTGTTCGACAGGCGTGAAGACACGATTGCGGAACCTGTCGCCAAAGCGGTCGAGCGTCCCGGCGATCCGGTCGATATTCGCAAGGTCGGTGCCGATGCCCAAGATCATCGCGCTACCCCTGGAACAGCGGAAAGCTGACCGCCAGCGCCCAGCCAAGGATCACGCCCAAGGCCAGCCCCGGCGCAGCGGCACCTGCGCGCAGGGCCACGGCCCGGCCCATGCTGCCGAACACAAGGAAAAACAGCAATATCACCGGCACGATCATCACGACGAAGAACAACCCCTCGAAATCCATCGCGACCGCCAGGGCCAGCGATGCGAAAAACCCCAGTCTCGCCAGCACTCTTTGCCAAAACGGCGCGTGGTGGACAAGCAGCGCGTCAGACAGGCCGAAAGGCAACGCCCCCGCCACGAGCGCAACCAGGACCCAGCCACGCCCCGGACCAGGCCAGAAATTCGCACCGTACCGATCCAGTGCGAAGCCGAAAACGGCTAGACCCCAGATCAACAGCAAGGCAATCGCCCCCGGTGAAAGCGGCCCCAACGGCCGCCCCAGCCAGCGCAGAACTGCGAGTTGCATCGCACCGTAGATAAACAGGTGCAGCGCCAGGTAATCGGCGACCAGAACCGGCAACCACCCCATGTTGAGCGGCACCGCGATCAGCGGCGCGGCAATCGCGGGCACGACAATGGCCAGCGCAAAGCGTCGCGCCGCCAGGGCTGGCAGTGCCGTATCGCGCGCAGGCAATGCCCGTGCCAGCGGCCATGTCAGGGCAACCAACGCGGCCAGCAGGCCCAGCAATGCCCAGCCGGTGCGCGGATAGGTTATGTCGCTGGCACGGCCATTTGCCCGATCAAGCCAGGAAGTGCTTTCCGCCATTGCCGCACGGCTGTGCAGGATGGCGACGTGATCAGCAGCAGGTGCCAGCGCCGCGCGGCGGGTGACACCGCCAGCGGTGACCGTCTGGCCCAAGCCGGCGTCTGGCTGCACCATCCGCAGGGCGCGCAGCGCGAAATCGCGCAGTCCCGGCTCCCAGGCGCCCGCAACCAGTAGCATCTGGTCAGGCACGGCGTCATCAATGGCCTCGGAAAACGCCGAGATCAGCACCAGCGGCTCATCCCCAGGTGTTTCAAGCGCAACGCGCACAAGGATATCGCTGGCCATCGAATGGCCCAGCAGCGCCACGGGCCCATCCATTGCCACCGCATCGACCACCGCGCGGGTCTGATCCACCAGCAGCCGTGTGGTGCCGTCAATCGCGGTCACATCGCCCGACATCGGCACCGGGTTTCGCCCGTGCCCTTCGAAATCGAAGGCATAGGCAGCATAGCCCGCCCGTGCCAGCGCAAGGGAATACGCCTGCATGATCTGGCGCGACCCTGCAAAGCCATGCGCCACCACCACGGCCGGACCATCCGCATCGGGCTTTGCATATCGGGTTACCGGCGTCTTGCCGACGCTGATCTGGGTGATCGCAATGTCATGGCGCGCCCGTTCCAGTGTCCAGAGGCAGGCCAGCGCCAACACCAAGGCCGCGATGGCAATCAGAACTGGCCTTGCTGCACGGGCGACGGTCATGGGCGCCTCCTTGATGTTCAGGTGCTGCCGGGGCCATGACGGCCCGAATAAAGCGGCAGGGCGCGGTGCTCTTCCTGGCCACCGTGATAGCTGAACGCATCCCCCGATGCGGCACACAGATCGGCGATGCCAAGGCGCGGAAACTGGAAATAGGCGGGGCCGATATTGGCTTGCGTGGCGGCAAAGACAACGCGCCCGATTCCTGCCCAGCGCATCGCGGCCAGGCACATCTCGCACGGTTGGCACGAGGCGATCAGCGTGCAACCCTCAAGATCAGGCGTTTCCAGCAACGCACCTGCGCGCGCCATGGCCTCAATCTCGGCATGGCGGGTCGGGTCACAGGTTTCGGCCACGCGGTTTTGCGCGCGGCACAGCTCGGACCCGTCTTTCAGAATGGCCGCGGTGAATATGGGCATGGGCCTGGTTTGCGCCAGCTTCAGCGCCCAATCGACGATCTCACGCAGCACGGCTGCTTCAAGCGCGTTGGGCGCGGTCATTGGGTTGCCTCTTGAAAAGCAAGGTGATGCGCAGCGCCGATCACGCCCGCGCCTCGTCCATCAGGCGGCGCATTTCGGCAATCGCAGGGCCCAGCCCGCGGAAGATCGACTCGCCGATCAGGAAATGGCCGATATTCAACTCCATCACCTGCGGCAGCGCCGCGACCGGCTTTACCGTGTCATAGGTCAAGCCGTGGCCTGCGTGCACCTCCAGCCCCAACTCATGCGCATAAGCGGCCATGTCGCTCATGCGCGCCAGTTCGGCGTCGCGCTGGTCGAACGCACCCTCGGCGTGGAAATCGCAATAAGCCCCTGTGTGCAGCTCGATCACCTGCGCGCCAATACGAGCAGCGGCCTCGATCTGGGGTCGATCGGCGGCGATGAAGATCGATACGCGGCATCCCGCATCGCGCAAAGGCGCGATGAAATGGGCCAGGCGGTTTTCCTCGCGCGCGACTTCGAGCCCGCCTTCGGTGGTTCTTTCCTCGCGCTTTTCGGGCACGATGCAGACAGCATGCGGTTTGTGCCGCAACGCGATTTCCTGCATTTCCCCGGTTGCCGCCATCTCGAAATTCAGCGGCACGCTCAGCGCCTCCATCAGCGCGTCGATATCGGCATCGGCGATATGTCGACGGTCTTCGCGCAGATGCGCGGTGATTCCGTCAGCGCCTGCCTCTTCGGCCAGTTTCGCGGCGCGCACCGGGTCGGGATAGACCCCGCCACGCGCGTTCCGCACGGTCGCCACGTGGTCGATATTGACGCCCAGGCGCAGTTTTCCCAACGGTTCCATCGCGTTTCCCTTTTCTCTTAATAGCGCCAGAATCGCCGCTCAATCGCCCTTTTTACTGTCATCGCCGGCCAGGTGTGTTTTCTTGCGCAGCGCCGCCAGCTTGGCCTTGATCGCGCCCCGCCGGCGATTCTGATAGGCGCGGATCAGCGGAACAGACACATAGTAGCAGATGAGCCCGACGACGACGCCGGGTATGATGCCCCCGATCATGTAAGGAAAGAATACCTCGTCATAGAATACCGACAAGCGCGACCAGTCGGCCACATCATCGGTGAAAAGCGCGGCCAGGTTGGCTTTGAGATCAGCCGCCGCATCTACGAACATGCGCCCCAACGAGGTGTGCATTTCATCTGTTGCCGCCGTGTCGGGCCGCAAACCCAACAGGAAATACCCTGTCTTTAGCGACACAACGCCGATGGGCACATAGGTCAGTGGATTGCCGAAAAACGTTGCCAGGAGCGCCGCGATGATATTGCCCCGCATGATCCAGGCAAGCAGCCCCGCCACCAAGAAATGCAAACCGTAAAACGGCGTGAACGTGGTAAATACCCCGGCGAAGATTCCGCGCGCGATGCGGTGGGGCGGGTCGGGCAAACGGTGCAGGCGATGCTTGACATAGCGCGCCGCGCGCGCCCAACCGCCGCGGGGCCAGAAGAATTCAAGCACGATCTTCCAGATCGGCCGTCTGTCCCTGCGTTTGAAAACCACTTTTTGGCCTCTTCGTCAGTTCCTTTGCGCGTTCAGACGCGCCGGATCGCGTAAACGACTGACCGCAGCCACGTCGCTTTCTGCCTCTAGCGCCGTAACAAGAGAATGAAGATGCTCGGCGTCGCGCAAATCCACATCTATGCTCAGGCGAAAAAAGTCAGGCTTTCGGTCCACGAACACAAGGTTCGAGATATTGGCCTTCTGCTCGCCGATCAATGTACAAATCCGCCCCAGCACGCCCGCATCGTTGCCAATCGTCACATCGAGCGTTGCGGCATAGATAGCCGGGTGGGGGCCGGAATGCCAGTGCAGATCCAGCCACCTTTCGGGCTGATCCTCGTAGGCGGCAAGTGCCTCGCAATCAATGGCGTGCACCACGACACCACGACCGCGAAAGGTGATTCCGACGATGCGTTCACCCGGCAAAGGCTGACAACAAGGTGCCCTTTCAAAGCTCTGCTCGGGTGACAGGCCGATGACGGCACGGGCACGGTCGATCGCATCAGCCTTGACGGGGGCCAAATCGGGATAGATCGCCTGCACGACCTCTCGGCCGGTCAGCTCGGCACTGCCCAGACGTGCCAACAACTCGTCGCGGTCGGGCAGGCGCAGACGCTTGGCTGCGGTATCCAGCGCCTTGTCAGTGGCTTTCTTGCCCACGTGGTCAAACGCGGCACGCGCCAGTTCGCGCCCCAGCTTTGAAAATCGCTGGCGGTCGACGACGCGCAAGGCACGGCGAATAGCCGTCTTGGCCTTGCCGGTGGTGGCAATGTCCAGCCAGGTGGCTTGCGGCGTCTGCCCTTCGGCGGTGATGATCTCGACAGACTGGCCGTTCTTGAGCCGTGTCCATAACGGCACGCGCATCGTGTCGACCTTGGCGCCGACACAGGCGTTACCGATCCGGGTATGGATGGCATAGGCAAAATCAATCGGCGTGGCGCCCTTTGGCAACTTCACCACCTCGCCCTTGGGCGTGAAGCAGAACACCTTGTCAGTGTACATCTCTAGCTTGACCGCTTCGAGGAAATCCTCGTGATCCTCTTCCGAGGTGAACTGCTCGGTCAGGCCACTGATCCACTTGGCCGGATCTACTGCAAAGGGGTTTTCGCTGCGCACCCCATCACGATAAGACCAATGCGCGGCGACACCGGTTTCAGCCACATCATGCATGGCCTGCGTGCGTATCTGCACCTCGACCCGCTTGCCGTCGCGCCCGGACACGGTCGTATGGATAGAGCGGTAGCCGTTCGATTTCGGCTGGCTGATGTAATCCTTGAACCGCCCCGGCACAGCGCGCCAGCGTTGATGGATGGCCCCAAGGGCACGGTAGCAGTCCATCTCGCCCGACGTGATGACCCGGAACCCGTAAATGTCGGACAGGCGTGAAAACCCCATGCCCTTTTCCTGCATCTTGCGCCAGATCGAATAGGGTTTCTTGGCACGTCCCAGCACCTGCGCCTCGATACCGGCCTTGTCCAGCTCGGTGCGCATGTCGCCGGTGATGCGCGGGATCACATCGCCGGTTTCCTTTTGCAGCATGATGAAGCGACGCATGATAGAGGCACGACCCTCGGGGTTGAGCACCTTGAAGGCCAGGTCTTCCAGTTCTTCGCGCATCCACTGCATCCCCATGCGCCCCGCAAGAGGCGCATAGATATCCATAGTCTCGCGCGCTTTCTTGACCTGCTTTTCTGGCTTCATGGCCTTGATCGTGCGCATGTTGTGCAGCCGGTCGGCCAGCTTGACCAGAATGACCCGCAAATCCTTGGACATCGCCATGAAAAGCTTGCGGAAATTCTCGGCCTGCTGGGTTTCGGTACTGGAAAGTTGCAGGTTGGTCAGCTTGGTCACGCCATCGACCAGTTCGGCAATCTCGCCGCCGAACAATTTTTCCACCTCGGCAAAGCTTGCCTTGGTGTCTTCGATCGTGTCGTGCAACAGCGCGGTAACGATGGTCGCATCGTCCAACCGCTGCTCGGTCAGGATAGCCGCAACGGCAACGGGATGCATGAAATACGGCTCGCCCGAACGACGAAACTGCCCCTCGTGCATGTTGCGGCCATAATCATAGGCCGAACGAATGAGAGCTTCGTTGGTTTTCGGGTTGTAGTTGCGGACAAGCGCGATCAGGTCGTCGGCCGCGATCATTCTGTCCGCATCCTTGGTGCCGGGTTCGGGCCGGGGTGAGCTCAGCCCTGCCCCTGTGCTTCCATCAATGCGCGAAGCAGCTTTTCTTCTGACATATCGTCCTCGGCCGGCTTGTCAGCAGGTTCGCCCCGTCCCATCAGCAGGGCCATCGAATCCTCTTCGGGTTCGTCCACCTCGATCTGGGTCTGATTCGACTCGATCAGCCGTTCGCGCAGTTCATCTGCCGATTGTGTCTCATCGGCAATTTCCCGAAGCGCAACGACAGGGTTCTTGTCATTATCACGATCCACGGTAACAGGCGCACCCGATGAAATCTCGCGGGCGCGGTGCGCCGCCAGCATTACCAGCTCGAACCGGTTAGGAACCTTGTCTACGCAGTCTTCTACGGTTACGCGGGCCATTAAGGGCACTCCAATCGTCAGGGTTGGATCAGAAAGCAGCCGTGTAACGCATTGACTGCAAAATGGCAAGGCCCCTTAGCCGTTGGGAACAACCTCGTCGCGGACATCCCGGGGCAAGGCGGCACACATTTGCGCGACGCTTTGGCCCAGCACCGGATGCCTCCAGTCAGGCGCAATTTCGGCAAGCGGAACAAGTACAAAGGCCCTGTCTTGCAGTCGCGGATGCGGCAACACCAGTGTATCGGGCGCTTTTTCGCGCTGTGCGTCGGGGGGCAAATCACGCCAGGCCGCGTGGGTGGCAAGGTCGGGCATCACGAGATCGCCCGCCGCGAGCAGGTCAAGATCAAGCGTGCGCTGGCCCCAACGCGTATCTCGCGACCGGCCGAATTCAGCCTCGGCCCGATGCAAAAGCGCCATGAACGGCATGGGCGCAAGATCGCTTTGCAGATGGGCAGCAGCATTCACGTAATCGGGGCCGGCGCCTGCAGGAAAGCAGGGCGTGTGGTAGAACGTGCTGACCGCCAATACGGCCACACCTTCGGCGGACAGGCGACCCAGCGCCTTGTCCAGAACAACGCTTGGCGAATGGCCCCGCCACGGCATGTTCGCGCCGAGGGCGATCAAGTAGTTTTGATCCGTCATGTAAGCCGACCTATCCTTTATAGAGTGTGCGCGGTCTTGCGGGGCCTTTTGGATGGCTCTACCATTCCGCGCTCTTCTGACGCCACGCTATTTCACTCACGGACAAACGTCAGATCCATTCGGAAGGAACTTAGATGTTTTACAAGGACGAACGGCTTGCGCTGTTCATCGACGGGTCAAACCTCTATGCAGCGGCCAAGGCGCTGGGGTTCGACATCGATTACAAGCTGTTGCGGCAGGAATTCATGCGTCGCGGCAAGCTACTACGCGCTTTCTACTACACAGCGTTGCTGGAAAACGACGAATACTCTCCCATTCGGCCCCTGGTGGACTGGCTGCATTACAACGGCTTCACCATGGTCACGAAACCGGCCAAGGAATACACGGACAGCCAGGGACGCCGCAAGGTCAAAGGCAACATGGATATCGAACTGACCGTCGACGCCATGGAGCTGGCGCCGCGCATCGACCATATCGTTCTGTTCTCGGGCGATGGCGATTTCCGCCCCTTGGTGGAAAGCCTTCAACGGCAGGGCGTGCGGGTATCGGTCGTTTCGACGATCCGGAGCCACCCCCCGATGATTGCCGATGAACTGCGCCGGCAGGCCGACAATTTCATCGAACTTGACGAGTTGAAAGAAGTGATCGGTCGCCCCCCGCGCGAAGCCTCGGCTATCCGCGAAAACGATTACGAGGCAAGCTGAGCCGGTCAATCGTCGGCAGTGGCGTTCAACTGGTTGTGCCGGTCGATGACCGACGTGGGCCAGGTGCTCTTGATGTAGGCCAGGATCGATATGATTTCGGCATCCGTCAGGACATCTGCAAAGCCGATCATGCGGCTCTTGTAGCCATTGCCGACGATAGCCTCGATCCCGCGGCGGGTGATGTCGATCAACTGGCTGTCTGGGTGGTGCCACGTGTGCCCCGACGCATCATGCGGCGGGGCGGGTAAATACCCGTCTGCATCGCGGCTGCGCCAGTTTTCTTCACCCTCGAGCTCGGCACCATGGCAGACGGCACAGTGGTCGGCATATAGCTCTTGGCCCTGTGCGACGACTCCGGCATCGCGATAAGGCAAAATCCCACCTCCCCCGTCTTCCGCCGCAAGGGGTGGCGGGGCAAGGGCAAGACCGATGATCAGGACTAGGCCAAACTGGTGCACGTTCATGCCCCCATGAAAGGCCATTCCGCCTGCACAGCCAAGCAACACTTGCGTGAACCGCGTAAAGGCAACGTCAGATCGCCTCGATCTCGTGCGACGCCCCACAGGCGCGGGTGAGCCAAACCCCGGTATTTCAAGACGACGGTCCTGCCAGATTTTCGAACGTCGTGATCGCCTCTTCGATCGTGGCAACGGTACTGTCGGGGCCGATCCTGTCGAGCAGGTCGGGATCTTCCAGAACGATGCGGCCACTCACGATCACATGGATATTCGGATGGGCAAGGCGCACGTCGCCCAACAACCGCGCCAGTGCATCGCCTGATGCGCGCCCGCTGGATGACAAGCCAAGGATCAGACAGGAACTGCGCGCTATTTCTGCCATCACCTCATCATGGCTGCCACCGATCAGCAACTTTATATCCCAACCACGCTGCCGCAGCAGCTCGGCCGCCATTTCGATACCGATACCGTGGTGCTCGCCAGGAACCGTCGCGAACAGAACGACCGAATCTCGGGTGACGCGCGGTGGGGGCAGACGGTCGCGCAGCAGCCGAACAAGGTCATATATCCGGCCGACACCCAACGCGACCTGAAGGAATGTCAGCTCGTCACGCTCCCACATCAGGCCAAGACGTTCAGCAGCCGGCGCAAGATAGCGCATGTAAAGCGCGTCCAGGCTTTCTTCCCCGGCCTGGATGTCCAGCACCAGCCGGACCACGCTTTCTTGCGACTCGGCGATCAGCGCATGGCACAACGCGTCGATCCGTTCCGCCACCTCTTCCGACATCGCGGCGGTATCGTGCCGGCGTGTGGCCAAACGCAACAAAACTTCTCGCGACAACTCGTCAAGCGCCGACCTTGACAGTCTTTCTTCCAGCGCGCGAACACGTTGGAGCGATCTTTGCAAAGAACCGTCGTCAAACCGTTTCATGGCCGCCTTGTATGCGATTGAATACGAGTCAATAGTTTCGCCACAACTCAAATCAAGGCTGGACTGGACGAATGGCACCCGTTCCCCTACCTCTAGGCCAAAGGCCGGAGACCGAAATGACCAAGTCCTCCTTGACCGTCTACCTTGCTGCCCCGCGTGGTTTCTGCGCAGGGGTAGACCGCGCGATAAAGATCGTCGAAATGGCGCTCCAGAAATGGGGGGCACCTGTTTATGTCCGCCACGAGATCGTTCACAACAAGTACGTGGTCGACAACCTGCGCGCGCAAGGCGCCGTCTTCGTCGAAGAACTGGAAGACTGCCCCGATGACCGCCCGGTGATATTTTCAGCGCACGGGGTGCCGAAATCGGTGCCCGCCGCCGCCGAGGCCCGGCAGATGGTTTTCGTCGATGCCACCTGCCCGCTTGTCAGCAAGGTCCACATCGAGGCCGAACGCCACGCGGAGGCGGGCCTGCAGATCATCATGATCGGCCATGCAGGGCACCCCGAAACGGTGGGCACAATGGGCCAGCTACCGTCCGGTGACGTTCTGCTGGTGGAAACCGTCGAAGACGTGGCCAGGCTGGATGTGCGCGACCCGGGCAAGCTGGCTTTCGTGACGCAAACCACCCTCTCGATCGACGACACCGCAGACGTGGTCGCCGCCTTGCAGGCGCGCTTTCCCGCCATCGTAGGCCCGCACAAGGAAGACATCTGCTACGCCACCACGAACCGCCAACAGGCGGTCAAGGAAATCGCGCCGAAATGCGATGCGCTGCTGGTCGTGGGGGCGCCGAATTCATCCAACTCCAAGCGCCTGGTCGAGGTGGGTGCACGCGCAGGCTGTGGCTACGCCCAATTGGTGCAACGCGCCAAGGACATCGACTGGCGCGCGCTGGAAGGGATATCCAATATCGGTATAACCGCCGGCGCCAGCGCGCCCGAGGTACTGGTGAACGAAGTGATCGACGCCTTTCGCGACCGCTTCGATGTAACGGTCGAGGTGGTGGAAACCGCGCAGGAACGGGTAAATTTCAAGGTGCCCCGCGTTTTGCGCGAACCGGCCTGACGGGCCATGCCCACGCCCTTCGATCCACGCGAAGTGCTTGAAAAGCCGCTCATGGCCAACCTTGCGACGCTGGCCGAAGATGGCAGCCCCCGAAATTCACCGGTCTGGTATCACTGGGAGGATGATGCGCTCTGGATGCTTGGCGATGCGGGGGCGTCCTCGGTGCGGCGCATCGTGCGTGACCCGCGCGTTGCCGTCGAGATTGTCGATTACGACAATTCGCTTGGTATCTTGCGCCATCTGGGCCTGCGCGGGCGGGCACAAGTCGTCTCGATGGACCCGGCGCTGTTTCGGCGTCTGCTCACGCGCTACCTTGGGCCTGAAACCACCTGGAACCCCTGGTTCATCGAAACCGTGGCCCGTCCCGACGATTTGAACGGGCGACTGATCCGGCTTGCCCCGCAAAGTACGTTCACGAACGATGCCAGCTTTTTCCGAACCGGGCCGAAACTGGCCCGCCCTACCCGAAATGGCCACTCCGCGTGATCGAGAGGTGCAAACTGACAGCTGGCAAAGCCAGGCCACGGTTCAGGTTCCTCCGTGGCGCAATGGCGCGCAACGCGTGAGCGTTATTTACCGCACCCCCCATCGGGCCGGCTTGCGTCGGGCCGTGTCCGGGGGCCATAAAGGCACCATGACACAGATACCCCGCGCCGCCCTGTTGCTTGGCCTTGCCGGCCTGATCCCTTTTGCCTGGGGTGCCGTTACCACCATCTTGCCCGACGTGGGCATGTGGAGCGCACGTGCCATCGGCCCACGGTTCACCGGCCCTTATGTCGGGCTGTTCTATGGCGCGATCATCCTGTCCTTCATGTCGGGCGTGCTTTGGGGGTTTGCCACCCGTGCCACCGGGCAGGTGGCAGCGACGGGCTACGCGCTGTCGGTCATTCCCGCCCTTTGGGCGTTCTTCATGACGGGCGGCGGCCCCACCAGTGCCGGGATAAGCCTGATCGCCGGTTTCATCGCGCTTCTCGGTCTCGACTGGTTATTCTGGAAACAAGAGCTCGCCCCGCCCTGGTGGATGTCCCTGCGCATCATGCTGACGGTCGTCGTGGTCGCCTGCCTGGCCATTCCCCTGATATGAGCCGCGACGACGAAACCCTGCGGGTCTACGACGCCCGCGCCGCAGAATATGCCCGGGTGACGCATACCGACACGCCGGGCCCCCTGCTGGCCGCTTTCATCACGGCACTGCCCCCAGGCGCCCGCGTGCTTGACCTGGGCTGCGGACCCGGCGTCGATGCCGGCCACATGGCCGCAGCAGGCCTCGTGGTCGAGGCGCTGGATGCCTCGGCCGCGATGGTCGCGCAGGCCCGGAAGCGCCATGGCGTTGCCGCGCGCCAGGCCGATTTCGATGATTTCGTGGCCGAAGGTCATGACGGCGCCTACCATGGCATCTGGGCCAATTTCAGCCTTCTTCATGCCCCCGAAGCGTCCCTGCCCGCCTACCTTGCGGCGATACATGACGCGCTGCGCCCCGGCGGCCAGTTTCATATCGCGGTCAAATCCGGTACCGGCAGCCGCCGCGATGAACTGGGCCGCATCTACACCTATTACACACCCGACGGGCTGGCCACGCTGCTGTCCAACACTGGGCTGAAACCCCTGGCTCATGCCGCCGGGCGCGAACCGGGGCTTGACGGCAAACCGGCCGACTGGATCGCCATCCGCGCTACCCGGGCCTGAGCGGCTTGCACCCGGCCCCGCCACTCAGCTAGATGCGCCCATGACCAAGCTTTACGCCTATACCGACGGAGCGTGCTCCGGCAATCCCGGCCCGGGGGGCTGGGGCGTTCTCATGCGTGCGATGGACGGCGAAACCGTCGTGAAAGAGCGCGAGCTTTGCGGTGGCGAGGCGGAAACCACCAACAACCGGATGGAGCTTCTTGCCGCGATCACCGCGCTGGAAACCCTGGCCAAACCGTCACGCCTCACCATCGTCACCGACAGCGCCTATGTAAAAAACGGCGTCACCGGCTGGATCCACGGATGGAAGCGCAACGGCTGGAAAACCTCCGCGAAAAAACCCGTCAAGAATGTGGAACTGTGGCAAAGGCTCGACGCGGCACAGGCCCGCCACGACGTGACGTGGGAGTGGGTCAAGGGCCATGCGGGCCACCCCGAGAACGAACGCGCCGATGAACTGGCCCGGCGCGGAATGGCCCCCTTCAAACGCGGCAAAAGCGCATGAACACGGCTCTTCTCGCGCTCGACTACACCTCGGTGCTGATCTTCGCCCTGACCGGCGCACTGGTGGCCAGCCGCACGCAGCTCGACATCGTGGGCTTCGCCTTTCTGGCCTGTCTAACCGCCGTGGGCGGCGGCACGCTGCGTGACGTGCTGCTCGATCGCAACCCGGTTTTCTGGATCGCGTCTCCCGGCTTCATTGGCGTCGCCGTGGCCGCCGCCATCACGATGTTTTTCACCGCGCACCTGTTCGAGAATCGCTACCGCGCCCTTCTATGGCTCGATGCCTGTGCGCTATCCGTGGCCGTCAGTGCCGGCGCCGGCGTCGCCCTTTCGTTGAACCAGCCGGCGCCCATCGTCATCATCATGGGTATGATAACCGGCTGCATGGGCGGGCTGATGCGCGACGTGGTGGTGGGCCAGGTGCCGCTTGTCCTAAAACAGGGCGAACTTTACGTCAGCGCCGCCTTTGCCGGGGCAACGGCCGCCGTGCTGGCAACCAATGCCGACACCCCGCCCTGGCTGCCACTCACCATCTGCGCAACCGTCACGCTGATCCTGCGCGCGGGTTCGCTGCGCTTTGGCTGGCGCCTGCCCGTTTATCGCAGCCGTCCGCCACGCAATTGATCTTCCTCTTGCCGCAAGTACCCCGGGGAGTTTGAGGGGCAGCGCCCCTCATCCCGCATCGCGCCAGCGATGCGACCAAAGCGCGGGCATCAGCCCGCTCCGCCGGATCAGCGACGGCCTTCGCGCAGCCAGGCACCGACGATCAGCGCCGAGGCCAGCAACAGAACCAGCCATTGCGGCAATAGTGGCACCTTGGTCACGTCCAGGGTCTGGTAGGCGTCGCGCGGGGTGATCCCGATCCAGCCACGCCCGGCCGCAGGCCTACCTTCGCGCACCGCGCGGATTTGCGGCACACCCTCGGCCGCAAGCGCCACCGCCCCGCCGCGTCCCGCGTCGATCACCGGGCGCAACACCGCGTCGGTGGCGATGGTCTGGACGAATTCGCGCGGCGCCGCGGGGCCAAGGCCGATCACAGCCTCTTCCTCACCTTCCTGCAACCGATACAACCCGATCTCCGGCCCGCGATAGATCGCCTCGTATTGCCCGGGGCGCAGCTCGCGCAGGGGGACCTGCACCTCCTCACCCGATGGCGTGGTCACCGTCACGTCACCCACGGAATCCTCGAGGGTGCGGCGAATGATGCGCATCGTCTGACCCGTGGGCTCGGCCCAGATGGCCTCCTCCTCAAGCTCGGGTTCCTTCATCATCCAATGTGCCAGGCGGCGCAGCAACTCCAGCTGCGGGCCGCCCCCTTCAAAGCCACGGTCCCAAAGCCAGGCCTGGTCCGAGGCGAGCAACGCGATCCGTCCCTCGCCGACCCGGTCCAGCACCAGCAGGGGCTTTTCCTCGGCGCCCGACATAACAACGTGGCCCGCCCGTGGCTCGACCTCGATCTGGCGCATCCAGCGCCCCCAGTCGCCCGCGCCGTCGGGCGCCAGCCCGGCGGTCACCGGGTGGCGCTGGCCGATATCGGTGACGCTGGGAGTATAACCTTGCTCGATCACCCTGGCGGTGGGCTCGGCCGGCACCACCTGGCTCAGCGGCGAGCGATAGATGGAATCCGCGCTGGCGAAATCCGGCCCCGCCGCGATCAGCACGGCTCCGCCGGTTTCAACGTAGTTGCGCACGTTATCGAGGTAGAGCGAGGGCA
Organism: Lutimaribacter degradans; assembly: GCF_023703375.1. GTDB lineage: Bacteria > Pseudomonadota > Alphaproteobacteria > Rhodobacterales > Rhodobacteraceae > Lutimaribacter > Lutimaribacter degradans. The sequence continues at coordinate 104,428 of NZ_JAMQGO010000006.1, read as the reverse complement.
GTATTCCCCGCCGCTTGTATCGGTCGAAAATGATCAGATCGAAATCCTCGATCTTCTCCATGAACAATTCGCGTGTTGGAAAGGCGATCAGCGACAGTTCGTTCACGGGCACGCCGTCCTGTTTCTCGGGCGGTCGCAGGATGGTGAAATGCACCAGGTCCACGCTCGAATCCGATTTCAAAAGGTTGCGCCAAGTGCGCCCGCCCGCGTGCGGCTCGCCCGAGACCAGCAACACGCGCAGACGATCGCGCACGCCGTTGATCTGCACCAACGCGGTGTTGTTGCGGTCGGTCAACTCTCCTTCGGCCTCGGGCACCGAGAACTGGATCACGTTGCGCCCGCCATGCGGCAGCTCAAGCGGCAATTCCACCGTGCGGCCCACCCGCAGGTCAAAACTTTGCGGCTCACCCCCGTCAACCGAGATATCCAGTTGCGCCATCGCGTTTTCTTGCGGTGCCGCGCCCATATCCTCGATCCGGATGGTCAAGGTCACCGGCTCGCCCAGGATGGCAAAGGCCGGTGCGTTTTCCACCACAAGGCGACGGTCCCAATCTTCTTCGCGGCCCGTGTGCAACAGGTGGAAGGGTGCAGGCATGTCGAGGCCCAGGTCGGCGTCATGCACACGGCCATCGGACAACGCGATGACCCCGGCGATGCGGCCACGCGGCTCTTCCGCCAGGGCTTCGTTGATGGCTGTCATCAGCTGCGTGCCGGTGTCATCCTCTCCATCGCCCAGCTCGATCCGGCGCAATTCGGTGTTGGGGCGCGCGGCGATTGCGGCTTCGATCTCGCGCGCGGCGTTCTCGGTCATGTCGGCGCGGTCGCCCAACTGTTGGCTTGAAGACCCGTCAACGGCCATCAGCACGATATCCGACAATGGCGCACGATCCTCTCGCTGCCAGCTCGGCCCCGCCAAGGCGCCCAGAACAACGAGGGCCGCCAGCGCGCGCAGCGCCCAGCCGGTCAAACCGCGCCATATCGCCAGCGCCACGCCTGCCGCAGCGATAGCGGCCAGAGCGGCCAGCACGGGCCAGGGCAAAAGCGGATCGAACAGAACGGTGCCGGTCATCAGTTTCCCAACCTGTCAAGCAACGCAGGCACATGCACCTGGTCGGATTTGTAGTTGCCGGTCAGCACATGCATCACCAGGTTCACGCCAAACCGATAGGCCAGTTCCCGCTGCCGTTCGCCGCTAAAGCCGCGACCCACCGGGTAGATCGGGTTGCCTCGGTCATCCATCGCCCAGGCAGCGGCCCAATCGTTGCCGCCGATCACCACCGGCGTTACCCCGTCATTGAGGTTTCGAAACGGCATCCCCTCGATCTGTTCGGCATCCGCAGGCGCGGCTTCGACCCAGACATCGCGGCTGACGTGGCGACCCGGGAAATCCTGCAACAGGTAAAAGGTGCGTGTCAGCACGTGATCGCCCGGCACCTGTTCCAACGGCGGAATATCCAGCGGGCCGGCCAATTCCTGAAGTTTTCGACCATTGGGGCTGGCCGCGCCGAACCCGGCCACATCGGCATCGCGGGTGTCGAACAGAATCATACCGCCCGAACGCAGGTAGCGGTTCAGCTTGGCATAGGCGTCGGCCGAAGGGGTCGGTTGCTCGGGCGTTACAGGCCAGTAGAGCATGGGAAACAGCGACAGGTCGTCGTTTTCAAGGTTCACGCCGATCGGCTCGGCGGGTTCGACCGACGTTCGAAAAAACAAGATGTCGGCCAGGCCGCGCATCCCGGCTTCGGCCATGTCATCCAGTTGTCGGTTGCCGGTCAGCACATGCGCCAGCACCACCTCGGAGGTGGCCGAAATGGCATAGGCGTCATCGGACTGGCCAGCCTCCTGATCCTGCGCACGCGCCTGGCCCGGAAGGGTCAGCAGCACCCCCAGCAGCAGTGCGACGGCCGAGCTTGTGCCCTTGTTGGCCATGCCATCACCGCGCAACCGGCCCGAAAGGGCCAGCGTGGCGATCACGTCGCCCGCCAGCAGCAGTAGTGCCAACGCCAGCAACCAGCCGCCAAGAGGTTGTTCGGGCGGGCGGTTCATGCCCTCCACGGGGATACGGGCCGGCCAATTCGCGGGCGCAAGCACGCGGTCGGAGGTCATGGCGTTGCGTGCGATCCGGCGATCATCGCCCTCGTAGACGCCGGGGCGCAATTCGGGGCCCAGCGGTGCCGTCACCAGGTCAGCCCCGTCGACGCCGGGTAAAGTCTGCGCCTCGTCCAGACGCCCGAACCCATCAAGCACCGCGCGCGGTTGCCAACTGCTGCCTTCCAATTCCTCCGGTTCGGGCTGCGCCGTGACCGATGAAACCGCCAGCCGTTCCAGCATGTCCACGAAAAGGCCCGACAGCGGAAGCGTAGACCATTCGGCATTGGCCGTGACATGGACCAGGACCACCTGCCCCTGGCCGATCCGCTTGCGCGTGACCAGCGGCGTGCCATCCGAAAGCTGTGCGATAACCCTGTCGGCCAGTGTCGGGTCGGGCTGCGCCATGACCTGCGCACTTACCCGCACGTCGCCCGGAATATCGAGACCGTAGAACGGGCTGTCTTCGGGAAACGGCGCAAGCGATTTCGGCTCGCCCCAGCTCATCGCGCCGCCGACGGTGCGGCCACCTGCACGCAGGCGCACGGGCATCAGCGGCGCCTCTTCGCTGCGACTGACATCGCTGGCGGCAAGGCGCGGCCCGGCAAAGCGCAACAGCAGCCCCCCGTCATCGACCCAATCCAAAAGGTCAGCCTGTTCGGCCCCCGACAGGGTGGCCACGTCCGCCAGCACCACCACGTCGGGATTGGCCGGCAGAACATCGGTCAAAGCGCCATCCAGCAAGTCGGCCGAGGGCTCCAAAGCCTGTCGCAGGTAATGCAACGGTTCAAGCAACTCCAGCCCCTCTCGGTCGTCGCGGCCCGCGATCAGGGCAACTTCGCGCCGGCGCAGGCTGTCATCGGAAAGCGCCACGGCACCCGCGCTGCGCAAACCTTCGATTTCAAAGCGCGTGATGCGGCCACGCAGTTCGGCGGGCAGCGAAAGCTCGCCGCTGGCCTCGGCCTCGCCGGGGGCAAAGCTCAGGTCGAGGCGGGCAAGAACACGCGCCACGCCCGCCGGATCGAGGCCATGCGCCGCTACGGTGATGTCGCGCGGGCCTTCGGTGACAAGGCGGCGCGCCGTCAGTGTCACGATCCCGCCCTCGAACGTGGCGGGCAAAAGGGCAAACGGGCCGCGCCCACCCTCGATCACGCGAACGGCTCCGCGCCTTTCCAGCGCGGTCAACAACGCGTCGCGCCCCGGCCGCGCCACACCATCCGACAACCAGACAGTATCGAACGCATCGTCACCGAGGCCATCTGCGGCCTGCTCCATCATCGCCTCTGATGGCTCCCACGGTTGCGGGGTCAGGCCGGCGATGCGCGCTTGCCATTGGGCCGGTGCCTGAAACAGCGGCGTCTCGGGCGTGGTCAGTCGCAGCACGGCCACGGTGCGGCCCGCGCGACCGGCCTCGGCCAGCAGGCGGTCGAGCATGTCGGCGCGCGCGGTCCAGTCCTGTGCCCCGGTCCAACCGCCATCCAGAATGAACAGAACCGGGCCGTTGCCCGCGGATTCGTCGTCAGGCTCGGGGTTCAGGATGGGGCCAGCCAGCCCGACGATCACCGCAGCCACGGCCAGCATCCGCAAAAGCAACAGCCACCACGGCGTGCGATCGGTGACCGTGTCGTCATCTGTCAGGCCCAAAAGCAGCGCCACGCCCGGAAACCGCCGTTTGATCGGCGCGGGCGGTATCGCCCGAAGGATCAGCCACAGGATGGGCAGCGCAACCAGCGCCACCAGCAGCCACGGGGCCGCGAAACCGATGGGGCCGAGGGTCATCGCAACGCCCCCTGATCCATCGCCCGCCATGCCCACAGCAGCGCTGTTTGCGCGCTGTTATCGGTGTGATGGCAGTTAAATTGCCAGCCGGTCAGTCGGCAAAGCTGCGCGAGCTCATCCTTGCGCTCAGACAGGCGTTGCAGATAGCGGTCACGCAGATCGCCCGCCTTCAATGTTTCATGGCTGATAGTGCCGCCCATGCTTTCGAAAACGGTGCGGCCGTGGAAGGGAAACGCCTCTTCGCTGGGGTCAAGAACCTGGACCAACAGGCCGCGCACGCCCCGGTCGGCCGCCTTGGTCAGCGCCGCGCGCACGGGTGTGATATCGCCCATGAAATCCGAGATGAAAACGGCCCGCGCATGGGGAATCATGCCGCGCGCCTCGGGCGTGCCGTAATCGCTGACATCCTCATCCAGAAAGATTGTGGCCAGCCGCTCCAACTGCGCATTACCGCGGCGGGGCGGCAGGCTGGCGCCGGTCAGGCCAACACGCTCACCCCCACGGATCAGCATGACCGAAAGCGCCAGCGCCAGCAGCCGTGCGCGATCACCCTTTTCCGGCAATTCCTTCTCAGACGAGAACCGCATCGAAGCCGACCTGTCGACCCAAAGCATGACCGATTGCGCTATTTGCCATTCGCGTTCGCGCACGAATTGCTGGTCGCCCCGGCCCGAGCGGCGCCAGTCGATCATGTGGGCCGGATCACCCGGCTGAACGGGGCGGTATTGCCAGAAGTCATCGCCCATCCCCGAACGGCGGCGGCCATGTTCGCCCAACAAGACGGTACCAGCCAACTGCTCGGCCCGGGCCAGCAGCGGGGGCAGCCGGGCGGCCTCGGCCTCGGCGCGGGCGCGAAGGGCGATGGGTGTTGTCACGCCGCGGCCTCGCTCCGGGTCACCTGTGCAACAGTTTCGTCGATCAAGCCCGGCAGGTCATCGCCCCGTGCCCGAGCGGCGAAATTCAACGCCATGCGATGTATCAACACCGGGTGCGCCATGTCGACGACATCCTCGATCGAGGGTGCCAGCCTACCCTGCAAAAGGGCGCGCGCCCGCACCGTCAGCATCAGCGCCTGCGCGGCACGTGGGCCAGGCCCCCAGGCCACGGTTTGACGCACCCGGTCTGACGCGCTGTCATCACCGGGTCGGAAGGCGCGCACAAGGTCAAGGATGGCCTCCACCACGCTGTCGCCCACGGGCATGCGGCGCAGCAGCGTCTGTGCCTCGATCAGCTGGGCGGCGGTGAAAACCTCGTGCGCCTCGTCCTCGGCCACACCGGTGGTGGCAAGCAGAATGTCGCGCTCGGTCTGTCGATCAGGATAATGCACGTCGATTTGTACCAGGAAACGGTCAAGCTGAGCTTCGGGCAACGGATAGGTGCCTTCTTGCTCGATCGGGTTTTGCGTGGCCAGCACGTGGAAGGGCACGCCAAGCGCACGATCATCGCCCGCCACGGTCACGCGGCGTTCCTGCATCGCCTGCAAAAGCGCCGACTGCGTGCGCGGGCTGGCACGGTTGATTTCATCGGCCATAAGAAGCTGGCAGAAGATCGGCCCGGGTACGAACCGGAAATGCCGCTTGCCGTCATCGCTGGTCTCCAGCACTTCGGACCCCAGGATGTCTGACGGCATCAGGTCGGGGGTAAACTGGATGCGGTTACCATCGAGCCCCATCACCGTGCCCAGAGTTTCCACCAGCCGCGTCTTGCCCAGCCCCGGCAGGCCGATAAGCAGCCCGTGCCCGCCACACAAAAGCGCCGTCAACGTCAGGTCGACCACCCTTTCCTGCCCGATGAATCGCCGCGTGATCGATGCGCGCGCACTTGCCAGTTTTTCTTCCAGCGCCTCGATCCCGGCCACCAGATCGGTGTCATCGGACATGGCAATACTCCTGTCATGGACCTATGTGTTTCGTAAGAGTGTATCGCGCACGAAAGAAATGGCAAAAGTAATGAGCGGACAAAACATCGTGAAACCCTCGGCTGACAGCGTCATGGAATCGGTCAAGGCCGCCCAAAAGGGCAAGGGCCTGCCGCCCGTGCACAAGTGGAACCCGCCCTTTAGCGGTGATCTGGATATGCGCATCGCCCGCGATGGAACGTGGTTTTACCAAGGCACCCCTATCACACGTCCGGGCCTTGTGCGGTTGTTTTCCACCATTCTTCGCAAAGATGGCGACAAGTATTTTCTTGTCACGCCCGTAGAAAAGGTTGGCATCACCGTCGACGACGCGCCTTTCGTTGCAATTGATTTCGAGAAGGAAGGCACCGGGCGCGATCAGACCCTGACCTTTCATACCAATGTTGGCGATCAGGCCATCGCAGGCCCCCAGCACCCAATTCGCATGGAGCGCGATGAAAAAACAGGCGAACCGTCGCCTTACATCATGATCCGCGCGGGGCTCGAGGCGTTGATCGACCGGAAAAGTTTCTATCGGCTGGTCGAGATCGGCACGCATCACGACGGCTGGTTCGGGCTTTGGTCGGGGGGGGAGTTCTTTGGAATGGTCCCTTCCGACGACCTGCCCGAAGTGTGATGCCCTCAACCCCGGACACTGGCGCACAGGCGATGTGCGTTGCATTGGCACTATGACATTCTACATTCAGAATATGTAATGTCATCGCCAAGATTCACCGGAGAGCGCCATGATTCCACAACGCTACGCACAAATCCTTTTCGGGTTTCTGCTGTCGGGCATGATGTCCGGCCTGATTTCCGGCCTTTCCACCTTTCTCGCGGTTGGCTTTCCACCCGGATTCGCGGCAACCTGGTTGTCGTCCTGGCTGACAAGCTGGGCCGTGGCTTTTCCAACGGTTCTGGTGGTTGCCCCGATCGCGCGGCGGCTGGTCGCGGTTTTGACGCGCTCTTCCTGACAGCGCGCCCGCGTTGCGCACCGAACCGGGCACAGGCCATTGCAAGCCCAGCCACGGTGGCAGCCCGGCTATCGCATGAAAGCGCGCTTACGTTCTGGGCTTGATGTTGCGCACCAGCCCTTCTTGCGCGACATTCGCCACCAGGCGCCCGTCACGGGTAAAGATGCGGCCACGGTTGAACCCCCGCGCACCACCGGCCCACGGGCTGTCCATCACGTATAACAACCAGTCATCGACGCGGAAATCATCATGAATCCAAAGCGCGTGATCGAGGCTGGCAAACTGCATGTCGGCATCTGCAAAGGCCTTGCCATGCGGCATCATCGAGGTGCCAAGCAGGCCGAAATCCGAGATGAAGGCCAAGGCCGCGCGATGCACCTTCGGGTCATCACCCAAAGACCCCTTGGTGCGGAACCACATATGTTGCAGCGCGGGACGCGGGGTGCGGTCGAACGGTGGGCGTGGAAACTCGGCGCGCATTTCGACCGGCCGTGGCGTGGCCAACCATTTCAGGAACATCTCTGGCAGTTCATCGCGCATGGTCTCGGCCAGGGCGTGTTCGGTCGGCAGATCCTCGGGCGCGGTCACGTCGGGCATGTCGTCCTGGTGAAAAAGCCCCTCTTCCTGCACGTGGAAAGACGCCGCCAGGTTCAGGATCGGCGCCCCATGCTGGATCGCAACGACCCGACGGGTGGTGAAACTGCCGCCATCCCTGTCACGATCAACCTGGTAGAGCACCGGCTTAGTGGCGTCGCCCGGACGCATGAAATACCCGTGCAGGGAATGGGCGGGCCGCCCCTCGGGCACAGTCATCGTGGCCGCGCTGAGGGCCTGGGCGATCACCTGGCCGCCAAAGCTACGCCCGCGCCCTTGCGGTGTGGCGATCCCGCGATAGAAATTCTCCTCGATCCGTTCGACGGTCAGGACGTCGACGAATGCGCGCGTCAGCGTGGCGTCGTCGATCTGTTGGGGTTCATCTGCCATCGGTGTCTCCGTCTGTTTGGCGCCAAAAGGCTGCAAAACGCGCCCGAGTGCAACCCCTAGCCCTGCCCGATCAGGTCCGTGTCATGGCAGACGGCAGCGGCGGTTTCCAGCTCCAGGGCGGCATGGGTGATGCCGAACCGCTGCGCCAGCACTGCCTTCAGCTCGGCGCGCAACGCGTCCAGGTTGCCTGTATCCTCGATCACCACATGGGCCTGCAACGCAACGCGGTGTTCCTGCAAGCGCCACAGGTGCAGCGCATGCACATCGGCCACGCCATCTATTTCGCACATGGCACGCGCAACTTCCTCTACGCCAGGGCTGTCGGGGCTGGCCAGCATAAGCACGCGGATCACTGGACCAAGCCCACGCCAAGAATGCCACAGGATATAGCCCGAGATCATCAGCGTTATGATCGGGTCGACAACCCACCAGCCAAAAAGCAGGATAAGCGCACCGCCGACGATCACCGCGACCGAGCCCATTGCATCGGCCACGTTATGCAGGAAAGCCGCGCGAATATTCATGCTGTCGCGCGAAAGGCGCATGATAAGCCCGGCAGTAAACAGATCAACGAAAAGCGCCACGCCCGCGACGATCACCACGGTCCAGCCTTCGATCGTGACAGGGTTGAAGAACCGCCCTACCCCTTCGGCCGCCAGCCAAAGCGCGATGACGATCAGCGTGACATAGTTGACCAACGCGGCCACCACCTCGGCGCGGCCATAACCGAAGGTCATGTCTGAATCCGCGGGTCGCCGGGCAATGCGGCGGGCCGCGAAGGCGATGACCAGCGACACCGCGTCAGACAGGTTATGCACCCCGTCCGCGATCAGCGCCAGCGACCCCGAAAACAGCCCCGCCACGATCTGCACGACCGTTAGCAGAACGTTGACGGCAACCGCCCCTGCAACGCGGCGGTCGCCCGCAAGGTCAAGCTCGTGGTGGTGATGGTGGTCGTGGGGCATCTGCGGCGCCTCCTCGCGCTGGTGACGCAGGGGTATCTAAGTCATCATGCGGCAGCGGGTTCAAGGGGCAGACCATTTTGTGCGCAACGCCTACCGCTATCAGGTGGCCTGTGCGGTCACGCATTGCCGCCCGTCGGGGCCACGCACCCAGAGCGTGCCATCCTCGCGCCAGCAAACCTGCGCCTCTTCATCATGCATGAGAGGAGCCGTGGCGCGAAAGGCGAATGTCGATAATGCGCCCAGTTGACGCTCGGCCAGAAGCATCAAGAGCTGCGCCAGTAGCGGCCCGTGCGTGACCAGCCCGGCATAGCCTTCGACCCCGGTGCTGTAGTCCATGTCGTAATGTATGCGATGCCCGTTGAAAGTCAGCGCCGAGTAGCGAAACAGCCGCGTTGTGCCGAAAATCCAGGTTTCGGCGGCATCTTCGCCGGTAGGGGCCTGCGGGGGCATGGGTGCCGGGGTGGTTGGATCGGGATCTTCGCGATAGACCAGATCCTGCCACTCAGTCACGCGCGTCACGCCCTCTTGCCGGAACTCGTGACGCAGGGTGACAAAGGCCAAAGGGCCGGTGCGCCCCTCTTTGCGCTTGGTACTTTCCACGACCGATCGCCTCTCGGCCATCACACCGGCGCGCAACGGGCCGTGAAATTCCAGCCGCCCGCCGGCCCACATGCGGCGGGGCAAACCCATGTCAGGGATCAGGCCGATACCTGTTTTCGGGTGCCCATCCCGGCCCAGTCGTGCGGGCGGCTCGGGCGCCCAGAAATAGACCTGATGGAAAAAGGGCGGCAGGGGATCGCCATCTTCAATCGTCGTCGGCAGCCCAAGCGTTGCCTGCAACGCGCGGGCGCGCGCTGGGTCCATCACATCGGTTTGACTGTCGCTCATCTCTGGATCATCCTTTTCATCTGCCGCGCAAGCTAGGCCCGTGCCGAACAAGGAGCAATGCCGAATGCCGAAACTGACCGCGCTGGACCATCTTGTGCTGACGGTAGCAGACATTCCCGCGACGATTGCCTTTTACCGCGATACGCTGGGCATGACGCCCGAACCCTTCACCCCCGCCGATGGCACAACCCGATGGGCGCTGAAATTCGGCACCTCGAAGATCAACCTGCACCAGGCGGGGCACGAGTTCACCCCCAAGGCAGCCCAAGTGCAGCCGGGCAGCGCCGATCTGTGTTTTCTGACGGATACACCGCTGGAATCGTGGCAGGCGCATCTGGCCGCGCGAGATGTGCCAACAGAGATCGGCCCCATCGCCCGAACCGGGGCCACGGGGCCGCTCATGTCGATCTATATACGTGACCCCGACGGCAACCTGATCGAGATTGCCGAACCCGCCCGATCGATCAGCGCGCCATCTCCGCCTTCAGCGCCGCCATAAGGTCGGTCAGGGTTTTCACGTTCATCTCACCCCGTAACCGGCCGTCGTCGTCGAACGCATCCGCCGAAGCGGCAACCAGTACCTCGGGGCCTTGCAGCAGGCGGGGACGGAACGGGTACAGGCACATGCGCAGCATGACCTGCGTGCGCTCGCCCCCAGCGCGCCCCGCCGTGGCCGAGGTGATGGCAACCGGCTTGTCGGACCACGGGTTACCCTTTGTCCGGCTGACCCAATCCAGCGCGTTCTTCAAAACACCAGTTATGCCCTTGTTGTATTCTGGCCCCGAGATAATCACCGCGTCCGCGGCGGCGATCTGGTCGGCCAGGGTCTGCACCTCTGGCGGAATGCCCTGCGCGTCTTCCAGGTCGCCGTCATAAAGCGGGAAATGCAAATCGGCCTCGGTAAAGTCGCACTCACCAAACAGCCGCGCGGCCTCGCGCAGAAGTTTGGTGTTGGTCGATGCCTTGCGCAGCGACCCCGAAATTCCAAGAAGTTTCGGTTTTGCCATCTGTTGCCCTTTCTTGTTCGCGCCTTCTAGCCGAATAGCTAGGGCATCTTCCGGCACACCAAAACATGCGCAACCGCACAAGGGGTGTGACGCAAAACGCCCCGTGTCGGAACACGGGGCGCTTGATGTGCGAAGGTTGATGCCGCTCAGGTCGTCGGCAGGATCACGATTTCCACGCGGCGGTTCTGTGCCCGGCCTTCGGGTGTCAGGTTCGACGCCACGGGCTGATCTTCACCCCGGCCGATGGTCTGGATGCGATTTGCCGAAACCCCGGACGAGATCAGCTCGGACGACACGGCTGCCGCGCGGCGCTGTGACAGGTCCAGGTTATAGCTCGCTTCGCCGGTATTGTCGGTGTGGCCCAGCACCTGAACACGCGATTCCGGATATTTCTGTAGGCTGGCGGCAACGCTGCGCAGCTCGTCCCGGATGGAGGTCGCCAGCGTGGAGCTGTCGGTGGCAAACAGGATGTCCTGCGACATCGAAACGATCAGCCGGTCGCCGGTATTGGTAATGGTCGCGCTGTTGCCCAGGCTGCGGCGCAGCTCGGCCTCTTGCGCATCCAGGCCATAGCCGATCGCACCACCAGCCGCGGCCCCTATTGCCGCGCCGCGGATCGCGTCGCGCGCGCCGTCATCGCCGCTGATCGCGCCCACGACACCGCCCAGGATGCCGCCGGTGATGGCACCCCGGCGGGTGTTCTCGCCCGGCTCGACCGTGCAGGCCGTTGTCAGCAACACTGCGGCCCCGACCGCGATGAGGGGGAAATTCTTTGCTCGGATCATGTCAGTATGCCTTTGAACCTTTGGAATTATCTCCGTATGCGGATTGGAGACAGTATATGCGCCCTGCGCCTACAGCCCAACAGGCGATTACAGGGTTTTCGGCGATAATCCGCGCAAATCCGACCATCAGGCCCCGGTACGCGCGCTTTCCCAGGCCAGGATCGTCCGCTTGACCGGCAACCCCCAATGATAACCGCCCAAGGCGCCCGACTTGCGCAGGGCACGATGGCAGGGGATCAGGAAACTGACCGGGTTCCGCCCCACGGCGGTGCCCACCGCGCGCACCGCGCGGGGCCGGCCTATGGCCTGTGCGATATCGGAGTAGGTGGTCACATGGCCGGTGGGCACGTTCAGCAAAGCCTCCCATACCTTGATCTGGAAAGGCGCGCCGATCATGTGCATCCGCGCCTCGCCCTTTTCCGCAAACCCCGCCTCGACCCAGTGGCGAATGGCCTGCGGCTCTTCAACGAAAGTTGCGTTCGGCCAGCGGCCGCGCAAATCGTCCATCGCCTCGGACGCGCCTGTCTCTTCGGCAAAGGCCAGCCCGCACAGGCCAAGGTCTGTGCCCATCGCCAACGTGCGGCCAAAGGGGCTGTCGAACCAACCCCACCGTATCAAAAGCCCCGCGCCGCCGCGCGCGTAATCGCCCGGGCGCATCGCTTCCCACCGCAGGAACAGATCGTGCAACCGCCCCGCCCCCGAAAGGCCGGCCCCATCCGCCGCCTCGAGCACGGTGTGGCGACTGGCCAGCAAGTCGCGCGCATGGCCCAGCGCAAGGTATTGCTGATACCGCTTGGGGCTGACACCCACCCAACGCGTGAAAAGACGCTGGAAATGCGCGGCGCTCATGCCCATCTCGCCCGCCAGGGCCTCAAGCGGCAGCGGCGCGCCGGCCGAGTCGATCACATCAAGCGCGCGGCGCATGATCTTGTAATGATAACTGCCTTCAGGGGCCTGTACGGTCATCGGGTCACTCCTTTACGCGCAGATTACCGCCCGGTCCCGCGCGGTGCGACCCGAATCCTGCGCAACCTTCTGGACGCCCCCAAGGCAATCGGGCATACCCGTCGCCATCATGGCAAAGCAACTCGATTACCACACGATCCGTGCGATCTTCGACCGCTTTCGCGCGGCCGAACCCGAACCCAAGGGCGAGTTGGAGCATGTGAACGCCTATACCCTTGTCGTGGCCGTGGCCCTGTCGGCCCAGGCCACCGATGCGGGCGTCAACCGCGCAACGCGCGGTCTTTTTGCCGTGGCCGACACGCCCGAAAAGATGCTCGCCCTCGGCGAGGAAGGCGTGATCGAGCATATCAAGACCATCGGTCTATACCGCAACAAGGCCAGGAACGTCATCAAGCTGAGCCGGATACTGGTCGAGGACTACGGCGGCGAGGTGCCCAACAGCCGTGCCGCGTTGCAAGCCCTGCCCGGCGTTGGCCGCAAGACGGCCAACGTGGTGTTGAACATGTGGTGGCACTATCCTGCGCAGGCGGTCGATACGCATATCTTTCGCGTCGGCAACCGCACCGGCATCTGCCCGGGCAAGGACGTGGTCGCCGTTGAACGGGCCATTGAAGACAACATTCCCGTCGACTACCAGCAACATGCGCATCATTGGCTGATCCTGCATGGCCGCTACACCTGTGTGGCGCGCAAACCCAAATGCAATGCCTGCCTGATCCGTGACCTGTGCCAATTCGAGGACAAGACAGAATGACCAAATACCAACTGGTCGGCATCGGCAACGCCGTCGTCGACGTGATTTCGCAATGTGACGACCATTTCCTGACCCGCATGGGCATCGACAAGGGCGTGATGCAGCTTGTCGAACAAGAGCGGGGCGAGTTCCTGTATGAGCAGATGGAAAACCGCGTTCAGATGGCGGGCGGCTCGGTCGCCAACTCGGTCGCGGGGGCCGGTGCACTGGGGTTGTCGACCGCCTTTATCGGGCGCGTACATGACGATGAGCTGGGCCGCTTTTACGCCAAGGGCATGGCCGATGACGGCACCGATTTCGTCAACGCACCCGTGCCCGGGGGCGAATTGCCCACCTCGCGCAGCATGATCTTCGTCAGCCCCGATGGCGAACGCTCGATGAACACGTATCTTGGCATTTCGTCCGAACTCGGCCCGGATGACGTGCCCGACGATGTGGCGGGCGGAGCGCAGATCCTGTTTCTGGAAGGATACCTTTACGACAAGCCCAAGGGCAAAGAGGCGTTCGAACGCGCCGCCGAACTTTGCCGCAAGGGCGGCGGGCAGGCAGGCATCGCGCTGTCCGACCCCTTCTGCGTCGATCGTCACCGCGCCGATTTCCGGCGGCTGGTCAAATCGCTGGACTACGTGATCGGCAACGAGCACGAATGGAAATCTCTCTATGAAACCGAGGACCTGGGCCATGCGCTGGAACAGGCCGCCTCGGACAGCGGGCTCATTGTCTGCACACGCTCGGGCCACGACGTGGTTCTGGTGCGGGGCGACGAAATGGTGAACGTGCCAGTCAACCCGGTTACGCCCGTTGACGCCACCGGCGCCGGCGACCAGTTCGCCGCCGGCTTTCTTTACGGTCTGTCCACTGGCGCCACGCTGACTGCGGCGGGCCGCATGGGCTGCATCGCTGCGGCCGAGGTCATCGGCCATTACGGCGCCCGCCCCGAGACGGATGTGAAGGCCCTGTTCAAGGCCGAAGGGCTGATCTGAGCCCTGCCCTTCATCTTGCCCGGTAAACGCCGGGAATGGGGCCTGGGCCCCAACAGGGGCAACGCCCCCTTGCGCCGCGCATTCGCGCGGCGCGCCGTTCAGGCCACAACCTTTTGCTTGGAAAGCTGCACCATCAGGATACCCGCGGCGATCACCACGACGCCCACAACATCCAGTGCGCCCAGTTTTTCGCCCAGCAGGGCAGCGGCGATGGCCACACCGAAAAACGGGTTGAGAAAGTGGAAGGTCGCGGCCTTCACGGCCCCTATTTCACCCACCAGTGTGAACCACACCCAGGTCGCCGCCAGCCCCGGCACCAAGGTGGTATAGGCAAAGGCCAGCACCAGTTGCCAACTCCAATCCACCTTAATGGTTTCGGTCATCGCCGAGGCCACCGCCAGGCAAGCCGCGCCGACGAACATCTGCAAGCCCACGACCATCATCACGTTGCCGCCCGACGACGCACCGCGCACCGACAGCGTGGCCACCGTCAACGCAGCCGCCCCCAGGATACACAGCGCCAACCCCGTTCGGTCCACCCCGGCTTCGAGCCGCGCCCCCATGATGAGCGACACGCCCATCACTCCCAGCACCAGGCCCAGGACACCCATCCAGGGCAGTTTGTCGCGAAACAGAACCCAGCCGGCAAAGGCCACCATAAGCGGCATGGTCGACGCGATGATCGAGGCCAGCGACGCCTCGATCCACTGCATCGCCACGAAGTTGAGCCCCAGGTAAAGCGCGTTCTGGCAGATCCCGAAAATGATGGTCGCGCGCCATTGGCCCCGCGTCAGGCGCAATGTCTGGCCCAGCGCCAACGCGATACCCACGCCCAGCAGGCCAGACAAGAAGAACCGAAGCGACAGCGACGCCAGCGGCGGCGCGTCGGCCACGATAACCCGGGCTGACGTGAAGGCGCTTGACCACATAAGGGCAAAGGCCAGCCCCAACACGATCGCCCGAATATTCATCTGCACCCCCGTCAATCAAGCCCGCCTTTTAGACACGCGGACGGTTCGGGATGCAATCACCTGTCAGTTAAAGCGTGACTGTGCGTTCTTGATCGCTTCCGACAGGTTCGCCCAGGCCGCGTCCATTCCGGCCTTCATATCCGACCATGCGGCCTCGCTTGATTGCTGGGTTTCTTTCAGTTTCTCCTCAAGCGCATCGCGCTTGCCACGAAGATCCTGCAATGTCTCCCGATAAGCGATTTCGCTATCGGCCGACGCCTCGCGGGCACGGGCTTCCAGCTTGTCGATCTCGGCGTTCCACTGATCCAGCTGCGCCTTGGCCTTGTCGATATATGCGTCGCGTTCAGCCATTTTTCGAACTCCTTTATCCAAATCTTTCAGCCACTTAAATTGCCATCTTCGACCGTGGCCTTGGTACCGAGGTAGTAATCGTCGCCAAAGTTTTTAAGTGGGTGAAAGACACAAATCAGAGGAAAGAAAATGTCAGAGACAAGCAAGTTGACACTGCCGATTGTCGACATGGCCCTTAAGAACGACGAATTCAGGCAGGTCGTCTGGACCGGCGAAAAGGCACAGCTGGTGCTTATGGCAATTCCCGAAGGCGGCGAGATCGGCGGCGAGGTACACGAGGGTCACGACCAGCTTTTGTATTTCGTTTCAGGTCAGGGCCGCGCCAAGATTGGCGATGTCGAATATGACGTGGCAAAGGGCGATGTCAGCATGGTGCCATCGGGCAGCTTCCACAACTTCACCAACACCGGCAGCGGTATGTTGAAGCTTTACACGACCTATAGTCCGCCCGAACACGCGCCGGGCACGGAACATGAAACCAAGGCCGAAGCCGACGCTGAATAAGCGACACCCAAAACAGAAAAGAGCCGCCCTTTGGGCGGCTCTTCAATATTAAAAAACATCTATAAATCAGCTGTTTACGCTGTCTTTCAGTGCCTTGGCAATGGTCATCTTGACCTGCTTGTCGGCTTCTTTCTTGATCTGGTCGCCGGTGGCAGGGTTACGCACCATGCGCTCGGGGCGCTCGCGGCAATAGATCTTGCCCACGCCCGGCAGCGTCACTGCGCCACCAGCCGAAACCTCGCGGGTGATGATGGAAACGACAGCGTCCAGCGCGGCGCCGGCAGTTTTCTTGTCGCTGTCCATCTCTTCGGCCAGTGCGGCCACCAGCTGGGTCTTCGTCATCGGTTTCGTTGCCATGTTTCGGTCTCCTTGTGCTGCCCGATTTCTTGGGCCTCTGGCTTTATATTTAACGGTATATAGGGGTTAAACACAACGATTAGCGGTAGGTTTGCAAGCGAAAAACAGGTGTTTTTCGCATTTTCCCGGCGTCAGAGGAATGCAGTCTCGTCAAAGCTGCGCAACTTTCGACTATGCATGCGCTCCAACGGCATGCCGCGCAGCAGCTCCATCGCCCGAATACCAATTCGCAAATGGCGCGCAACCTGCGTCTTGTAGAAATCGCTGGCCATGCCCGGCAGTTTCAACTCGCCATGAAGCGGTTTGTCGCTGACGCATAACAAGGTGCCATAGGGCACGTGAAAGCGGAAACCGTTTGCCGCGATCGTCGCGCTTTCCATGTCCAGCGCGATGGCGCGGGATTGCGACAGGCGCTGCACCGGGCCTTGTTGGTCGCGCAATTCCCAGTTGCGGTTGTCCACACTGGCCACCGTGCCGGTGCGCATGATCCGCTTCAGGTCGTACCCGTCAAGCGCCGTTTCCTCGGCGACCGCGTTTTGCAGCGCGATCTGGATTTCCGCCAGCGCCGGCACCGGCACCCAGACGGGCAGATCGTCGTCCAGCACCTTGTCTTCGCGCAAATACGCATGGGCCAACACGAAATCGCCCAGGCTTTGCGAATTGCGCAACCCCGCGCAATGGCCCACCATGACCCAGGCATGCGGGCGTAGCACGGCGATATGATCGGTCGCGGTCTTGGCGTTTGACGGCCCCACCCCGATATTGACCAGCGTGATCCCGTCACCATTCGCGCGTTTCAGGTGATAGGTCGGCATTTGGGGCATCTTGGCCGGCTCGATCAGCGGTGCCTCGGGGTCGGTGATCGTGGCATTCCCGCTGCCGACAAAGGCGGTATAGCCGCTTTCAGAATCGGCCAGGGCCTTGCGGGCAAAGGTTTCGAACTCCTGCACATAGAATTGGTAGTTGGTAAACAGAACGAAGTTCTGGAAATGGCCCGGATCGGTCGCGGTGTAATGGGCCAGCCGTGCCAGGCTGTAATCCACCCGCTGCGCGGTAAAGGGCGCCAGCGGCCCCGCCCCGTCGGGCCCGGGCCTATGGATGCCGTTCACGATGTCATCATTCGTGGTGCTCAACTCGGGCACGTCGAACACGTCGCGCAGAGTGAATTCGGCCGCACCTTCCTGCGGCACGGCCAGGCCCGGCCTGCCGGCCACCGCGAAATGCACGGGCATCGGCGTGTCGGATATGCCGATTTGCACAGGTTGCCCGTGGTTTTGCACCAGAAGGCCAATCTGCTGCTCAAGGTAGTGGCGAAACAGGTCGGGCCGGGTGATCGTGGTGGCATGGGTGCCGGGCCCCGCGACATGGCCGAAGCTCAACCGGCTGTCCACTTGCGCAAAGGTTTGCGTGGTAATGCGGATTTCGGGGTAAAAAGCGCGCACGCGGCCACGCGGCACGGCACCGTCCATCGCGGCGGTAAAGGCATCGCACAGGTGCCCGACCGCGCGATCATAAAGCACGATCAACTGCTCGACCGCGGCCTTGGGGTCGGTAAACAGCACAGGCCCCGGCGTTTCGGGAATGTCGATATCACTGGCGTGGGGCATCGGCGGCTCCTGTCTTGCGTTCGTTTCACTGGATCAGGTCGCAGGGCGAAGATCAACTTTGATGACAGACATTGACGCGCCGATACCCCCCGTCAAAGCTGGGCGCAGGAAAGCCAGGGGCCCGGACATGAATTTCGAAACCGTCACCGCCGAGGAATTCGGCGCCAGCCTGCGCGGCCTGGGGCTGAACCTGCTGGTGCGCGACGTGGCCGCACAGGCCGATTTCCTGGCCGATCTTTTCGGGATGACCGCCCATCGCGTCAGCGCCGATTTCGCGATCATGGCCTATGGCGCCCAAGTGTTTCAATTGCACGCTGACGGCACTTATCGCGCGCACCCGCTGCAAGGCCTGTTGCCCGAGGCGGGGCCGCGCGGTGCGGGGCTGGAAATTCGCTTGTACGACACCAACCCGGATGCCGCAGCCGCACGGGCCGCGGCCCGTGGTGCCGTCGTGCTGCAACCGCCCACCGACAAACCCCACGGGCTGCGTGAAACCTGTATTCTGTGCGACAACGGCTATGCTTGGGTCGCCAGTCAGCCCAAACCGGATATGCAAATCAAGGAGCCCGAGACATGAGCGTAACCAACCTGAAACCCAATATCGACCATTGGCAGGAACGCGTCGACCTCGCCGCCGCCTTTCGCTGGACCGCGCGCCTGAACATGCACGAGGCCGTGGCGAACCATTTCTCGCTGGCCGTAAACGACGATGGCACGCGCTTCTTGATGAACCCCAACCAGATGCATTTTTCGCGCATCCGGGCCTCCGATCTGATCGAGGTGGACGCGAATGACCCCGACACCCAGAAAGGCCCGGACGCGCCCGACCCCACCGCCTGGGGCCTGCATGGCGGCATTCACCGGCATTGCGCCCACGCGCGCTGCGCGATGCATGTGCATTCGATCCACGCCACGGTTCTGGCCTCCTTGGCGGACAGTCGCCTGCCCCCGATCGACCAGAACTGCGCCACGTTCTTCAATCGCTATGTCATCGACGATGGATACGGGGGCCTCGCCTTCGAGGACGAGGGTGAACGCTGTGCCCGGCTGTTCGATGATCCGAAGAAACGGGTAATGATCATGGGCAATCATGGTGTCCTGGTGATCGGGCAGACAGTGGCCGAGACATTCAACCGGATGTATTATTTCGAACGCGCGGCCGAAACCTATATCCGCGCGCTACAAACCGGACAGACGCTGCGCGTCCTGTCGGATGAAATTGCCGAGAAAACCGCGCAAGAGCTGGAAACCTATCCCGAACAGGATGCCCGCCACCTGGCCGAGTTGAAGGCCATCCTGGATGAAGAGGGCAGTAATTACGCAACCTAAAGCGCCTGACGTGACGGAACGTTCCCCTGCCATCGCGCGCGGGGCGGCGTTAGGGTCTGGCCGAACGACTCATCAGGAGGGGAAAGCATGAGCGACGATATCGTGATTCTGGGCGGCGCCCGCACCGCCATTGGTACATTCGGCGGCAGTCTCGCCGGCACCGCGCCCATCGACACTGCAACCGTGGTCGCGAAGGCCGCGTTGGAACGCGCCGGCGTCGAGGGTGGCCAGATCGGCCACGTCGTGTTCGGCCACGTGATCAACACCGAACCGCGCGACATGTACCTGTCGCGCGTGGCCGCGATCCAGGCCGGAATACCCGACACGACACCGGCGATGAACGTGAACCGCCTGTGCGGCTCGGGTGCGCAGGCCATCGTGTCGTCGACCCAGGCGCTGATGCTTGGCGATGCCGATTTTGCCCTAGCGGGCGGGGCCGAGGCGATGTCACGCAGCCCCTACATCAACCAGCACCAGCGCTGGGGTGCCAAGATGGGCGACATCAAGACGCTGGACATGATGCTGGGTGCGCTGAATTGCCCGTTCGGGACCGGACACATGGGCGTAACGGCCGAAAACGTGGCCGCCGAGCACGGAATTTCCCGCGACGACCAGGACGGCTTTGCACTGGAAAGTCAGAAACGCGCCGCAGCAGCGATCGAGGCGGGTCATTTCAGGGACCAGATCGTGCCGGTCGAGGTCAAGGTAAAGCGCGACATGGTGCCCTTTGACACCGACGAACACCCCAAGGCCACAACATCCGATGCGCTGGCCGGTCTGCGCCCCGTGTTCAAGAAGGATGGCAGCGTGACCGCAGGCAATGCCAGCGGGATCAACGACGGCGCGGCATCCATCGTTCTGGCCCGGGCCAGCGCCGCGGAAAAGGCAGGGCTGACCCCGAAATTCCGTATTCTGGGCTATGCCCATGCCGGCGTCCGCCCCGAGGTTATGGGCATCGGTCCCATCCCGGCGGTTGAAAACCTGCTGGCGCGTACCGGCTTGTCTATCGGCGATTTCGACGTGATCGAGTCCAACGAGGCGTTCGCCGCCCAGGCGGTGGCGGTGAATAACGGGCTGGGTCTGGACCCTGCCAAGGTCAACCCGAATGGCGGGGCGATTGCGCTGGGGCACCCGGTTGGGGCCACGGGCTGCATCATCACCGTCAAGGCGATGTACGAGCTGGAACGCACGGGCGGCTCGAAAGCGTTGATCACGATGTGCATCGGCGGCGGTCAGGGCATCGCGCTGGCCATCGAACGCCTGTAAAGCGGCCTTTTTCACAAAAGACCGCGTGTCAATCGACACGAATTCGCGCACGGGCGGCACGCCCGTGCGCGTCTATCACCGACAACGTGACGAAACCGGGGCCCGGCGCGGGCAGGGTAATTTCGCGCCGGCGCGCGCCGGTCTGCATCGGGTTGCCATTGGCCAGAACGGTGAATGGCGCGATGCCGTCCCGCAGCTTGATCACCAGGTTGCCCCCTTCCAGCGCCAGGCGCGCGCCATCGGGCGGAAAGGCCAGTTTCGGTGCATTCTCATCGGGTGCAAAGGCTGCATCGCGACCGCGAAATCGTTGTAACGGTGCAGGCAGACGGTCGGTGGAGACCAGCAAGGCATCGGCCGGCGGGGGTGGCAGCGGGTCTATGCGCGGCTTCAGCCGCGTGAACGCCCGGAACAGCACGGGCGCAGCCAGCTCTCCGCCAAAGGCGCCGGGCACCGGCGTGCCATCCGCCCTGCCCATCCAGACACCCACGACGTGCCGCCCGTCATAGCCCACGGCCCAGGCATCGCGATAACCGTAAGACGTGCCGGTCTTGTAGGCCAGCCGCAGGTTGGGGCTCCCCGGCGGTGGCGCCAGCCCGGCCAGCACGTGCCCCACCGACCAGGCCGCGCGCGCAGTGGTCAGGCGGCGCGACTTGGTCGGTCCATCCCGGCTGCGCAGCCCCACTGCCCGTCCGCCATTGGCAATCCCGGCATAGATCTGCACCAGGTCGCGCAGCGACACGCCGACCCCGCCAAGCGCCACGGCCAGACCGGGCCGGCCGCCGGGAATGACGGGTTGCGCCCCTGCCCGCTCCATCGCCGCAACCAGCCGCGCCGGTCCAACCGCCTGCATCATCGCGACGGCGGGCACGTTCAGCGACAATTGCAGCGCACGTTCCACCGTCAATTCGCCGCGAAAGCCCCCATCGAAATTCTGCGGCGCATAACCGCCGAAATCTGTCGGACGGTCCGCGATCAAGGTTTGTGGATGCGCCAGCCCCTGGTCGAAACCCAACGCATAGATCAGCGGCTTCAATGTCGAGCCAGGCGACCGCAAGGCGCGGGTCATGTCAACGAAGCCTTGCCGGCGTTCGGCCGCGTAATCGGGTGAGCCGACCGAGGCCAGAACCTCGCCCGTGCGGTGATCGGCCACCAGGATCGCAACCGACAACCGGGCGGGCTGCCCGGCAACCGCGCCGCGCGCCAGATCTTCCATTCCGCGCTGTACCTGCGCATCCACCGTCACGTCATGTCGCGGCGCGGTGGGGTCTTCCATGTGCAGGCGGTCGCCAAGGTGTGGCGCCAGCATGGGAAACGGGCGGCGCGATGCGGGCACGGGCTCTGACCGGGCGGCGCTGGCGGCGTAGGGCGACAAGACGCCCGCGCCCACCATCCGGGCCAAAACCCGGTCACGCGCCCGCGTGGCGGCACGGTGGTGGCGGTCGGGGCGACGTGCCTCGGGCGATTGTGGCAGGGCGATCAGCAAAGCCGCCTGTGCCGGGGTCAGGCGCGCAGGTTCTTTGCCGAACCAGGCCAGCGTGGCGGCGCGCACCCCCTCGATATTGCCGCCGAAAGGCGCAAGCGTCAGGTAGAGCGACAGGATCTCGTCCTTGCCAATCTGGCGTTCCAGCGCCAGCGCCACGCGTATCTGGCGCAGCTTGCCCCGCCAGGCGCCGGTGCCGCTGTTCTCGAGCAAGCGCGCCACCTGCATCGTCAGAGTCGATCCGCCCGACACCACGCGCCCGTGCCCGACGGCCTGCCCGGCGGCACGCAGCAGCCCCAGAAGATCGACGCCCGCATGGCTGGCGAACCGCCGGTCTTCATAGGCAAAAAGCATCTCAAGATAGGTCGGGTCCACCTGGTCGGACCGCGCGCCCAACCGCCAGCGCCCGTTTTCAACCGGGTAGGCGCGCAAAAGCTGACCGCTCCGGTCCCGAATTTCTACCGATTGGGCCACCAGTGTCGGCGGCAAAACGGTTGCATCCACCCAACGGTCGAACGCATCGCGCGCCGCCGCCGCGCTAATAAGAACAAGCACGGCCAAGGCCAGAAGCCGCTCAACCCTGGGCATGGATCACCCCGCCCCGCCTTTCGGCGCCCGGTCGCCCATCTCATTCAACCTGAACAGCGCCGGTATCGGTGCGGGCCCGGTATTGCGGCCGATACATGTCTTCGACCGTGGCGGCAGGGTGATGATACCGCCCCGGCGTGGTGGCGCGCAGGATATAAGCCAGGCGGAACGGGTCTGGCGAACGCCAATCGACGGCAGCCACGAACCGGTCGGCCCGAAACTCGGAATGTTCGGCACCCGCTGGTTCCAGCCAGTCAAGGCCACGGATATCGCCGCTGCGCAGCAGGTTGGGGTTGTCGATCTCGAACCCGGCCGGCAGCGGGTCATCCACGATCAGGCGCGCGCCGGTTTCCTGGAATGGCGTGATCTGCAACACGGCCACCATGCGCGTGCCGGCGGCCACGCGGGCCGGGTCGATCTGCGCGCCATCCAGGTCGTAATAACTGCGCGTGATCGAATAGCCATAGCCGCCAGCCGGTTCGGGCTGCGCAGGCACACCAAGCGTGGTGAGCGTGACGCGAACGGGGGCATCCCCTTCGTTCGCCAGGCTCAACGGTTGGCCCAGGTCCTGCGCGAAGCGACGCACCAAGAGGTCGGGCGCGGGCTGGCCGTTCAACAACAGGCCATTGGCCGGGTCATCCACCAGTGCACGGGCGGCCATCAACGTCCAGGCGGCCTCTTGCGTAGACATCCCGGCAGTGTTGCGCCCCAGATGCGCGGCCAGCGCGGGGCGGTCTATCATGGTGCTGCCCGCCTCGGATGCAAGCGCCAACAACCCTGCCGCATCCCGCAGGTTGGTGCCATAATCGGACCGCCAGACCGGGGCCGTATCCGTGCCCAAACGCGGGGCCATCTTGCGTGCGGCCACGCCGAACATCGCGTCGGCGCGAGTCTGGTCGCCATAGGCGGCAAGCGCCGCGCCCAGTTGCGCCGCCGCCAGCGGCGTGGCGAAAGCCTGTGCCTTTTCATCGGCATAATAGCGCAGATCGCCCATCGCGGCGGCACCCTCGCGGGCCAGCACGTGCAATGCATAGGCAAGCGCCTCTCCACCCTGGTCGAAATCCGGGGCATAGTTCACCCGGTTGCGCAGGTTATCCAGCGCCGCACGAAACGCCACGTCAGGCACGTCATGGCCCCGGGCGCGGGCGCGTGACAGGAAATCGGTCACATAGGCATCCAGCCAGAAATCACCGCTGTCCGCGCGCCACAGCCCGAACGCGCCCGAGGATGATTGCCGGGTCAGGATACGTTCAACTGCCTGCGCGATACGGACATCGATGCGCGCACCATCGCCAAGGCCCAGCGGGTCGGCCACCGACGACAGGTAAAGCAACGGCAATGCCTGGCTGGCAACCTGCTCGGTGCAGCCGTAGGGGTAGCGATCAAGTTGCGCCATCAGCCCCGGCACGTCCAACTGCGCCAGCGGGCCGGCCGAAAGTACCGCCTGCCCCGTGCCTGGCCGAAAGTTGGCCAGCACATCGGCATCGAAAGACAACGTTTGCCCGGGGTCGAGCGCAACTTGTCGCGTCTGCGACACTGGCGGATCGTTGGCCCGCACCCCAAGTGTCAGCGTCTTGACCAGTTGCCGCCCATCCGGCGTCGTCAAGGCGACCCGCAGGCTATGATCGCCCACTTCGCCTGCGGTGATCGGCACCGACAGCGTGGCCTTGCCTTGCGCGGCCAGTTCCACCTCCGAAGGGATCGACCCGGCATCAAGCGTCAGCCCATCGGCCGTCACGTCCAGCCCCATTCGGCCCACCGGGCCGTTGGCATGCACGATTTCCAGCAACATCCGGCTGTCATCGCCGGGCGCCAGGAACCGTGGCAGGCTGGCCGTCACGACCACCGGGTCGGCCACGACCACGTCGGCCTGTGCCTGCCCCACGGCGCGGGGCGACCATGCAACCGCCATCAGCCGAACGGTGCCATTGAAATCAGGCAGATCAAAGGCGACCTGCGCCCTGCCCTCGGCATCGACGGTGACGGGACCGGTGAAATACGCCACGAGGTGTTCGGTCGGGGGCGGGCTTTGCATCTGCATACGGCTGCCCGCATCGCCGCCGGAGCGAACCTGCCCCAACGCGCCGTTCAACCCATCGATCAACCGGCCATAGACATCCCGTATTTCCACGCCCAACCGCCGCTGCCCGAAATAGTGCCCGGCAGGGTCGGGCGCGTCGAACCGCGTGAGATTCAGGATACCGACATCCACCGCAGCCAGCGTCACATGGGCCGTCTCGCCCTCTGCCAGCCCGTCGATATGCACGGCTGCCCTTAGCGGGCCGCGCGGGTCGGCGCGTTCGGGCGCGTCGATCGACACCTGCAACAGCTTGTCCCCCGGATCAACGCTGGCATGAGCCAGCCCCAGCGCGCGCGCGGGGTTGCGCCCGGCCGCCATGTCCATCGGGCGGATTGCCTGCGCCGCAACGTAAACACCCGCCCCCCAGTCATCTGTCACGGGAAGGTCGATCAGGTTCTCGCCCTCGGCCAGCTCGACCGCCTGCATCGAGATCAACCGGTTCGACATCACGGTGATCAGCGCCTTACCGGACGCGCGCGGCACCACGCGAAGCTGCGCCGTTTCACCCGGAGCGTAACCGGGTTTGTCCAGCGATACTTCCAGCATGTCGGGCGTGGTGGCCGGGTTTGCGGGCGCGTACCAGCCGGCGTGAAAATCAACGGACGAGGCGGTATAGGCCCCTTGCGCGCTTTCGACGACCAGCTCGTAGCGGCCCCAGTCGACAGGTGCGGAAATGGTCGTCGGCGCCTCGCTCAGCGTGGTGGTACCCTCGGCGACGCGGGTGCGGTCTGTCACCGGCTCCCACCGCCAATCGCCGTTTTGCGAATACCATTGATAGCGCGTGACCACGCGGTTCAGCGACCATTCGACGGGCAACGCTTCATTGGTCGCGATCAGCGAAAACGTGGCCGCCGCGCCTTGGGGCAGCACATCGTCAAAGCCGGGGCGGATACCGATCATCGGGTTGGCCGCGGCAAGCTCGCGCGTGATGCTACGCTCGACCGGGCGGCCCGACCCCTCGGTGACGCTGACATCCAGCCGCGCGCTCGACGGCCCCGTGTAATCCTGCGTATCGGGAAATTCCAAGGACAGCCGGGCCCGGCCCTGCGCGTCGGTTCGGGCATCACCGATGCTGGTGCTGCGCCCGCGGAACGGATCGTCATGCCGCCCGAACAGGTAACCGGGATGCGCGTCACGGCTGCGGCTGGGCATGATGTGCATCGTGCCCGTCACACCCAGGTCAGCCGCCGGGGCCCCGAACAGATAGCGCGCGTCGATTGTCACCGCGCCGACCGCGCGGGGCGACAACGGGCCATCCGGCAATGCCAGGTCAAACTCGATCCGTTCAGGCAAGAAATCCTCGACCAGCACCGAGGTGCTGGCCAGGGCCGGCGCATCCGGGTCGGCCTTGATATCAAGGCTCCAACTGCCGCGCGGCGCGCTTGCCGCCACGGGCAGCGCAAAGACATGGCCCCCTGCCACGTCCTCGGCGCTCAAATGCCGGCTGTATTCCACGCCATCCGGACGGGTCAGAATTGCCGTCAGCGGCAGGCCTGTGATCGCCTGTGCCTGCCCGTCACGCGCCAGGGCGGTGGCATGGATCACCTCGCCCGCGCGATAGGCACCACGATCGGTGGTCAGGAATACGTCGACGGGCGGTGCGGCTTCGCGCCCCTCGACCCCGCGATCGGACAGGTCAAAGGCCGGGTCGGTAAGGGAAAGGAACGCCATGTCCTCTTGCCCGTCGCGCACGGTAACCAAGGCGGGCGCCGCGCCGCCGGTTCCCAGGGTCAGCCCGGCTGCAAAAACCGCATGGCCCATCGCGTCGGTCTGCGCGGTATCCAACACCCGGTTCGCGCGCGAGACCAGCGTGACGGTCAGCCCCGCACGCGGGGCGGCATCACCAAGGCCCCGCACAAAGACGTGCAGACCATCGGTGCCCGACATGGTCGTCAATCCCAGATCGGACAGGATGAACCACTGTGTTGCGCCCGGGTCTTCGTAATCTTTCACCCCCGGCACCGCAGCGCTCAGCGCGTAAAGGCCGGGCGCCAGATCGCTGACGATATCGCCCATGGGCAACCGCGTCGTCATGTCAACGTTCAGACGGCTCTCAACCTGGCCCGTGCCGCGCCATACCTCTTCGCCCACGTCGCCGGCAAAATCGCGCCTTTCCCAATTTCGCAACGGGTTACCGAAATACCCTTCCTGCATGGTGCGCAACAGGTTGCGGTCATCAACGCGGCGCAAGACCAGATCGATCGTCTCAAGGTTGACGGTCTGCACCGGCACCGCCGCATCGGCCCCGCGTGGCAACATGTAGGCCCGTCCTGGGAACACGATCTGCGGTGAGCGGTCCTTCACGTAAAAGCGCAGCTGCACATCCTTGATCAGCCCCTCGCCCTTGGCATCGGGCAGGCCCGCACGAAAGGTCACGCTGTAGCGCTCTCCGTGGCTGCCGCCGGCAATGCAAAGCGAGCGGCCCTCGGTGGTCACGGCCATCGTCGGGCTGGGCAGGCGCAGGTAGTCGGCATATTCCACCCCGTTGCGGGCCAGCGGTTCGGAAAATTCGGCGCAAAAGCGCGGGGCGGCCAGATCGCTTTCAACGCGGGTATTGGTGATGCGAAAGCCGTATTTGCCTACCGCGTCATCCAACATGTCGGCGATATCCTGCTGCGGCTGGATGGATTGCGCCAACCGCAAGGCCGGGATCATGTCGCGCCCGCGGCCGTTGTCTTCCAGCACACGGGCCATCACCTCGAGGGCCAAAACGCGCGCGCCATCCGAAGCTGCCCGCAAATAGCCGTTCACGGCAGCCGACAAGGCACGCCCCTTGAAAACGCGGGCATCCCCCGACGACGGCAAAAGCCGGGCAAGGCGCGCGTACTCAATCCAAAGATCGGCGCGGTCTTGATGCGCCAATGCGCCCCCCGTCCAGCGGAGGGCGTTGATATGGTCCTGTGCGCTGCGCCGTTTCTGCGCGGCTTCCAGCATCCGATCGACCGTGTACTGGCCCGACGGGTGCACATTGCCGATATCCGCCGCAAGGTCACGCGCCGCATCCAGCGTCGTCTGGCCCAGGAACGCCAGATCTGGCCCGCGTGCGGCGCCGCGCTGCATCATTTCCGGCGGGGTATCGCGCCGCTCGGCCGAAATCGCGCCCTCGAAGGATTGGCGCTGATCCACGCCGGTTTTGGGGAAACACGCGTTCGACCGTTGGTTGAAGGTAAAGGCCCGGCAGCTCGGTTGGGCGCGGCAAGTTCTTTCACAGGCATCATAGGTGGTATCGAAAAGCGGCTGCAGATCGCCGCCGAAAAAATCCATGTCGCGGGTGACGATGAACCGCTCTGATGGCAGCGCCACCCCATCCTGGGCCTTGGAGGGCCCGCCGGCACCGGCCATGCAGATCAAGGCCGCCAGAAAGACAAAAAGACTGCGCATCAAGATACCCCCGCTACAATACACCCACCGTGGCACCACGTCCGAGTCGGCGCAACGGCCTTGACCAGCAGCGCTTAACGCCATGTTCACCGGAACCGGAGACCTTGCCACGCGGCGCCCGGATCGGGGCGATGTCGGAGGACGGGCATGAGCCTTGCCAACAAACTGGCCGAAGAACGCCGTGCGCGCCTGGCAGCGGAACGCCTGCTGGAGCTGAAACAGGCCGAGTTGTTCGCGGCCAACCGCAAGCTCGGTCAACACGCCAAGGCATTGTCAGACGAAATCGTCGAAACCCGCGCGCAGGTGGCAACCTACCGCGATGAAAACCAGCGCGTGAAATCCGACCTGACCGCCGCGCGCGAAAAGATCGAGATCGCCGAACGCCGGCTGTGGCTGTCGATCGAAACGATCCAGGACGGGTTTGCCTTTTTCGATGATGAGGACCGAATGATCGCCGCGAATAACGCCTATGTCGATTTTTTCGACGGGCTGCGCGAGGTGCGCCCCGGCATCACCTATCCGCGGATACTGCAACTGCTTACCGAAGAAGGGATCGTGAATATCGGAGACATGACACCGACCGAATGGCGCACGATGATGATGGAACGCTGGCAATCCCCCGCCCCTGAACCTTTTGTCATGCGCAGCTGGAACGACCAGTATATCAGGCTGGTCGACCAGCGCGGGCGTGGCGGTGACGTCGTCAGCCTGGCGCTCAACATAACGGCCAACGTGCGTTACGAGGCCGAGTTGCACGAGGCACGCATGGTGGCCGAGGCCGCGAACCGCGCCAAGTCGGCATTTCTGGCCACCATCAGCCATGAAATCCGAACGCCCATGAACGGGGTAGTCGGCATGGCCGATCTGCTGTCCGAGACCACGCTGACCGAAGAACAGCAGCTTTACGTCACCACCATACGCAACTCGGGCCAGGCATTGCTGGTGATCATCAACGACGTTCTCGATTACTCGAAGATCGAGGCCGAGAAACTTGTGCTTCACCCCGAGCCCTTCGACCTGGAACACTGCCTGCACGAACTGGTGATGCTTCTGCAACCGGGGGCGCGCGACAAGGGGCTTTGTATCGTGGTGGATTACGATCTGTTCCTGCCATCCTTGGTGATCGGCGACCCTGGCCGCATCCGGCAGGTTCTGACCAACCTGATGGGGAACGCCGTCAAGTTCACGGCAAGGGGCCATGTGGTGGTGCGCGTCGCGGGAACGACAACCGATGACGGCAAATGCCAGTTGCATATCACCGTCGAAGACACCGGCATCGGCATCGCACCAGACAAGATCGACCACGTGTTCGGCGAGTTCAACCAGGTCGAAAGCGAGAAGAACCGGCAGTTCGAAGGCACCGGGCTGGGGCTGGCCATCTCGCGCCGCCTGATCGAGCTGATGGGCGGCACGATCTGGGTCGATAGCGATGAAGGGCGCGGGTCGGTTTTCGGAATCACGATGACACTCCCGGTTGCCGAGGCGAATCCCGACATGCCTGCCCTTCCAGGAGCTTTGCGGCGCGTGTTGATCGTGGAGACTCTGGCGGTCAACCGGCGCATCCTCGAAAAGCAGATGGCGCTGCTGGGGCTCTCATCCATCTCCTGTGACAGCGGCGCGGAGGCGCTGGATGCGTTCGATGACGGCATCGACCTTGTTCTGACCAGTTACACCATGCCGGGGATGAACGGCCTGGAACTGGCCACCGCGTTGAAAGCCCGCAAAGCCGACGTTCCCATCATGTTGCTGAGTTCGAACCCGGGCAGCGCCGAACACGACCCCGCGCACAGGCATGTGCAGGCGGTATTGAACAAGCCAACCCCACGTGCGCAACTTGTCGCGCAGCTTGCAAAGATCGGGGCTTCCGCTTCCGGCGTCTTACCGCAGCGGGCCGACATCCAACGGGATCTTCCCAAGGCCCATGGCCGCGCCATGCGTATCCTGGCCGCCGAGGACAATCGCACGAACAGGCTCGTGTTCCAAAAAATGGTGCAAGATATGGATATCGACCTGGAGTTTGCAGGCAACGGGACCGAGGCAATCGCGCATTTCGAAACCTTTGCCCCGGACCTGATCTTCATGGATATCTCGATGCCAGGGATGGATGGCAAGACAGCCACCGCCAAAATTCGCGCGCTGCCAGGGGGCCACGTGCCGATAGTGGCGATGACGGCCCATGCCATGGATGGCGACCGTGAAGGAGTTCTTGATGCAGGGCTGGATGATTACCTGACCAAGCCATTGCGCAAGGCGGCGATCCGCGAAGTCATCTGCGCACATTGCCCGGCAGACGCCCGCCCCCCACAAGGCCAGGAACCGCGCAACCGCGCGATTGCCAGCGCATAGCGCGCGAAATCCGGCCGGCTGCCACGCAGCTTGGGCGCGCGCAAGATATCATGTCGGGGTGCGTGCCCCGGGTTACGCGGCGTTTGCGGCTGCCTCGGCGCTGCGCAGGAAAACCGGTTTTCCTGGTTCCGACAGGTCAGGCTGGTAGGCATAGCCGCCAACATCGAATTCGCGCAGATCATCCGGGTCGGTCAGGCGGTTTTCCATGATATGGCGGGCCATCGCACCACGGGCGCGCTTGGCATAGAAACTGACGATCTTGGGCCCGCCCGGCTTGTCTTCCATGAAGACCGGGGTGATCACGGGCACCTTCAGGGTATCCAGGTCAACGGCACCGAAATATTCCTGGCTTGCGCAGTTCACAAGCGTCGTCGCGCCCACCGCCTTGGCCCGCGCATTGATCGCCTTGGCAATCTTGTCGCCCCAATAATCATAGAGCGTCTTGCCGTGGTCGGTTTTCAGCCTGCTACCCATCTCCAGCCGGTAGGGCTCGATCGCGTCAAGCGGCCGCAGGATGCCGTAAAGACCTGACAATATGCCGAAATGATCCTGCGCCCAGCGCAGCGCGTCTTCATCCAGCGTGCTGGCCTCGAACCCCTGGTAGGTATCGCCGGCAAAGGCGTAGACCGCCGGCTTGCTCTCCATCTCGCCGAAATCGCGGAACCGCTCGGCATTCAGCTTCGCAAGGTTTTCGCTGATATGCATCAGCTTTTGCAGATCGCCAACCGACAGGCCCCGCGCGACCCCGGCCAGCTCCTGCGCGGCGGCCGAAAATTCGGGCGTTGTGGCCGAAACACCCTCAACCGGCGACATGTCGAGCTTTTTTGCAGGCGATACGACGACAAACATGGCTTACCTCGTGATTAGGCTTTCCGGCCTATCTAGTCCGCCATGCGCAGAACGTCCAGAAAGGCCGGGCCAAACCGTTCCGCGCGGCGATCGCCAAGAATGCGGACAAGCCCCTGCTCATCGCCCGGGCGCATCTGGGCCAGTTTCGCCAATTGTGACGACGAGCACGAGATCGGTTTTTCCGTTCCGTCCGGGCCACGCATCAAATCGGCCTGCGCCGCCAGCAACCGATCGTAAAGCGTACCGGCGTCACGGCCGGCCAGCTTGCGGCGCGTGGGATGCATTTCCTGTGTGTCGCCATTGATCACTTGCAGGAAATCGTCGCCGTAGCGCTCCAGCTTTTTCGCGCCCACGCCGTTGATCCCCGCCATCTGGTCCAGGTTGGCCGGGCGCTGTTCGGCCATTTCTATCAAGGTGCGGTCGTTGAAAATCATGTAGGCGGGCAGGCTTGCGGCCTCGGCCAATGCGCGCCGTTTCGCCTTGAGCGCTGACAAAAGCGGCGCGTCCTCGTCACTGACCAACGCGCGCACCGCGGGGCGGCGATCGGGCTTGGCCACGGTGTCGCGACGCAAGGTGATTGCCTGTTGATCGCGCAGGATCGGCAGCGCGGCATCGGTCATGGTCAGGGCGCCGTGGCGGTCGGGGTTGGGGCGGATCAGGTCATGCCCCATCATCTGACGGAAAACCGCCTGCCATTGTGCGCGGCTCATGTCGCGGCCGACGCCAAAGGTTGGCAGGCGGTCATGCCCGCGCTCGCGCACCTTGTCAGTCATGTTGCCCATGAGAATGTCGACCAGGTGGCCCGCACCGAACCATTCCTCGGTGCGCAGGATGGCCGACAAGGCCTTGCGCACGGCCTGCGTGCCATCGAAACTTTCGGGCGGGCTGTCGCACAGGTCGCAATGGCCGCAGGGCGCGGTTTCTTCCCCGAAATAGCCAAGCAGCGCCTGGCGCCGGCATTTCAACGCCTCGGCCAGCCCCAACAGCGCATTAAGCCGCCCGTGATCGGCCATGCGGCGCTCGGGCGGGGCAAGCCCCTCGTCGATCTGCGACCGGCGCAGGCGGATATCATCGGGGCCGAACAGCGTCAGCGTCTCGGCCGGGGCGCCATCGCGGCCCGCACGACCGATTTCCTGGTAATAAGCTTCGATCGACTTTGGCAGGTCCGCATGCGCGACCCAGCGGATATCGGGCTTGTCCACCCCCATGCCAAAGGCCACCGTGGCCACCACGATCAGCCCGTCTTCGCGGCTGAAACGCGCCTCGACCTGGCGGCGCGCCTCGGCCTCCATCCCGCCATGATAGGCGCAGGCGTTGTGCCCCTCTTCGCGCAGGGCACCGGCCAGAGATTCCGTCTTGGCCCGGGTGCCACAATACACGATGCCCGACTGCCCCTTGCGCGCCGCGGCAAATGACAAGATCTGCTGGCGCGGCCCGCTCTTGGCGGCAAAGGCCAGGTGGATGTTGGGGCGGTCAAAACCGCGCAGGAAGCTGCGTGGCGCTTGCCCGCCGAACAGGCGCGTCACGATCTCGTCGCGGGTTTCGGCATCGGCGGTGGCGGTAAAGGCAGCAAGCGGCACATCCAGCGTGCGGCGCAATTCACCGATGCGCAGGTAATCGGGCCGGAAATCATGGCCCCACTGGCTAACGCAATGGGCCTCGTCCACGGCGATCAGGCTTACGCCGATGCGCCGCAACATGCCAAGCGCAGATCCCGCGGCCAGTCGTTCGGGCGCGATGTACAACAGTTTAAGGGTTCCCTGCTCCAACGCCAGCCAGACCGCGTCGGTTTCTTCCTCGGTATTGCCCGAGGTCAGCGCCCCCGCCGCAACACCCGCCTCGCGCAGGGCGCGCACCTGGTCGCGCATCAGCGCGATCAGTGGCGAAATTACCACCGTCACACCGTCGCGCATCAGCGCAGGCAACTGGAAACACAACGACTTGCCACCACCGGTGGGCATGATTGCCAGCACGTTTTCGCCCCGCGCCACGGCCTGCACGATCTCTTCCTGGCCCGGGCGGAAGGCGTCGAATCCGAACACGTCGCGCAAAAGACCACTGGCCGATGTCATGGGGAACCCTGCAAGATTGAACTATATCTGCTCTTTTTCGGGGTATCCCATACCACAGGTGGCGGGATCAAGCCCTGCCGGGCGTGCTGCGCCTGCGTTGCTGCACAGGTGGGTGCAAACGCGCGCTTGGCGCGGTCGCGTATCAGCGCAACAGGAGTTCGGGCAGGATGAAGTCGCGCAGCGAAATGATTATGATGAACAATACCAGCGGCGCCAGGTCCAGCGGCCGCGTGTCGGGTAGAACCCGCCGGATCGGTTGATAAAGCGGTTCGAGCAAACGGTTCAGGCCATACCAGATCTGCGCCACGAATTGCTGGTGCAGGTTCAGCACCTGGAAATTGATCAACCAGCTCATGATGATATGAGCGAGCGCGATCCAGAAAATCACGTCGAGGATCAGGGCCAGCGGTCCGTAAAGTGCCATCATCTGCGAAAACCTTTCTTGCGACGCGCAAGAGGTAAGCGCCGAGCGGCCGAAGGGCAAGGGGTGCCGCACCGTCGCGCTTGACCTTGGGGCCGGCGCACGGCACCCCGCACCGCAAACACCAGAGGTCCGATGTATCCGTTTATCCGACTTGCCGCCCAAAGCCTGCGCGCCCACCGCCTGCCCGACCTGCCGTTGGACGGTACGCACGTGTCGCACCACCTGTGCCTGCCCTGGGATCTTGACCCGTTCCTGGAGCTGAACAACGGGCGGACGCTGACACTCTATGACCTGGGTCGGATACCGCTGGCGCATCGGGTCGGGCTGATCGGGGCGTTGCGTGACAACGGCTGGGGGCTGACGATGGCAGGGGCGTGCGTGCGCTATCGCCGCCGGGTGCGCCTTTTTGACAGGCTCGAAATGCGCAGCCGCGCGCTGTGCTGGGATGCGCGTTTCATCTACCTTGAGCAATCCATTTGGCGGCGGGATGGCGAATGTGCCGGACACATCCTGTATCGCGCGGCGGTGACCGATGAAAACGGCATCGTGGGCACCGAAAGGGTTTTGCAGGCGCTGGGGCAGCCGGGCGAGACGCGCGACATTCCCGAATGGGTGGCGCGCTGGATCGCGGCGGAAGACGCGCGCCCCTGGCCTCCCATGCAGGACTGAACCCAAGATTGTCTTGCCACCGTCATGCTTTGCCGGTCTTATGCCCGGCAAAGACATGGGGGACAGGCGCATGGCAGCACCGTCGCAGCGCAAGCGCATATGGGGGTGGTATTTCTTTGACTGGGCAAGCCAGCCCTACAACACGCTGTTGATCACCTTCATCTTCGCGCCCTATGTAAAGGAACTGATCGGTGATGGCGCGGCTGCGCAATCGGCCTGGGGGTTCGGCATCGGGGCGGCGGGGTTCGTCATCGCGATATTGGCGCCCGTCCTGGGCGCGCTGTCGGACCTGTCGGGCAATCGCCTGCGCTGGATCTGGGTTTTTTCGCTGCTGTATGTCGTCGGCGCCTATGGGCTGTGGTGGGCCGTGCCGGGTGATTTCAACCTGTACCTCGTCCTGCTGTCCTTTGCCATCGGCATGATCGGGATGGAGTTTGCCACGATCTTTACCAACTCGATGTTGCCAGACCTGGGTCCACGCGACCAGATCGGGCGGATTTCGGGCAATGGCTGGGCCTTTGGTTATGCCGGGGGGCTGGTGACACTGGTGATCATGTTGCTTTTGCTGGCCGAAAGCGCCGATACCGGCAAGACGCTGATCGGGCTCGACCCGGTTCTGGGGTTGGATGCCGACATGCGAGAGGGCACGCGCGCCGTGGGCCCGCTGACGGCGATCTGGTACGCGGTTTTCATGATCCCCTTTTTCCTGTGGGTGCGCGACCCGAAACCCGCGCGCCCTCCGCGCGGCGCCTTGAAAAAGGCGCTGGCCGAGGTGGTGACGACCCTGCGCGGCCTGCCGCGCACGCCTTCGCTGTTCGCCTATCTTGGCAGTTCGATGTTCTACCGCGATGCCCTGAACGGGATGTATGTATTCGGCGGCATATATGCGGCGGGGGTTCTGGAATGGTCGGTGGTCGACACCGGTATCTTTGGCATCATCGCCATCATCACCGGCGCCGTTTTCGCCATGATCGGCGGGCGCGCAGACGAACGGTTCGGGCCCAAGCCGGTGATCACCTTCTGTATCCTTGTCCTGACATTCGTGGCGGTGTCCATCGTCTTTATCTCGCGCAGCAGCGTCTATGGCATACCCGTGGCGCCCAGTTCGGCCCTGCCTGACATCGTGTTCTACGTGATGGGCGCACTGATCGGGGCGGCGGGTGGCGTGATCCAGGCCGCCAGCCGCACCATGATGGTGCGCCAAGCCAACCCCGACCGGATGGCCGAGGCGTTCGGCCTTTACGCGCTGGCGGGCAAGGCCACGTCGTTTCTTGCGCCGACGGCCATCGGCATCGCCACCACGATAAGCGGCAGCCAGCAATTGGGCGTGACCCCGCTGATCGCCCTTTTCCTGATAGGGTTGATACTGCTACGATGGGTAAAACCGACAGGAGATCATGGCCAATGCTCCGCGCCTTCACCATCGCAGCCCTTGCCTTTGGACTAGGCGCCTGTGGCAGCCGCACCTCCGACGATTACGGGGCCGGCGCCCCTCGCGTCTCGACGCAGCAGGCGATACCAGCCTCGATGCAGAGGGTTGAGGCCAAGCGCCTGTTCGGCGCGGCACCGCGCGGGTCGGGCCAACGCGCCGAACCCTTTGGCGGATATTCCAAGGGATGCCTTGCGGGCGGTACGGCGCTGCCGGAAACCGGCCCCACCTGGCAGGCCATGCGCCTGAGCCGCAACCGCAACTGGGCGCATCCCGAGACCATAGACTTCGTCAAGACACTGTCGGCCAAGGCCGCACAACACCCAGGATGGAGCGGGCTTTACGTCGGCGACATGAGCCAGCCGCGCGGCGGACCGATGCTGACCGGCCACCGCAGCCATCAGTCGGGCATGGATATCGACATCTGGATGCGCCCTGCCGACCGGCTGAACCTGTCCCGGCAAGAACGCGAGGCGATCTCGTCCATATCAATGCGCCGCGCAAGTGGCGCCTATGTAAACGACAATTGGACCCGCGCCCATCACGAGATCATAAAGGCCGCCGCGCAAGACCCGCGCACGGCCCGCATCTTTGTCTTTCCCGGCGCCAAGGTGCAAATGTGCGAAGATGAAAAAGGCGACCGCAGCTGGCTGCGCAAGGTGCGGCCCTGGTGGGGGCATCACTACCATTTCCACGTGCGGCTGAACTGCCCCGCCGGTGCGCGCGACTGCGAAAACCAATCGCCCCCGCCGCCCGGTGACGGATGCGCGGATGCGCGGCAATGGCAGGCCAACATCCTGAACCCGCCACCGCCCGACCCGAACGCCCCCAAGCCCAAGCCACGCCGCGAATACACGCTGGCCGACCTGCCCAACCAATGCGTCGCGGTTCTTCAGGCCGACTGAGCGCCGCTCTGGCGCTGATCTTGCTGGCGTGCGCGGCCCGCGCGGATGAGCCGGCGCGCCTGCTGGCCAGTTTCACGTGGCGGGTGGACGACCCGCGGTTCGGCGGGTTTTCCGGGCTTGAGGTCACGGACGATGGCGGCGCGCTTGTCGCCGTGTCCGACCGCGGCGCAATGTTGCGCGGCCGCATCACGCGACAAAAGGGGGCCATCGCGGGCATCACGATCACCGATTTCGGCCCAATCCGATTGGACCGCCCAGCCAAGCCGCCCGGCCTGCGCGACACCGAAGGGCTTGCAATAGCGCCCGGTGGCCGCGTGTTCGTCAGCCTTGAAGGGATGTCGCGCGTGTTGCGTCTGTCTGACAAGGGCCGCGCGACCCGCTTGCCCGATCATCCCGATTTTGCCGGGCTTGCCGGCAATGCCGCGCTCGAGGTGCTGGCCATCGATGCCCGGGGGCGGCTTTACACGATGCCGGAAAAGTCGTCAGCGTGGGATGCACCCTTTCCGGTCTGGCGGTTCGAGAACGGGCAATGGACCACGGCCTTTCACATCACGCGCAGCCCCGGTTTCCTGCCAGTGGGCGGCGATTTCGGATATGACGGCGCGTTCTACCTGCTTGAGCGTGGGTTCAACGGAATAGGGTTCCGCACGCGCGTGCGACGGTTTGAACTGACAGGCAACCGCCCGCTATCGGGCCGCATCATGTTTACCGCCCCGGTGCTGCGGCACGACAACCTCGAAGGGCTGTCGGTCTGGCGTGACGGGCAAGGCCGCACCCGCCTGACGATGATATCCGACGACAATTTCCGCCGCCTGCAACGCACCGAAATCGTGGAATACGTTATCGGAAACCCCTTGCAATAAGGCGGTCAGACGCGTATTCGCGGCGCGTTCTGCGTGATGCAGGGCCAAGTCTCCGCAACCTTGTAAAAACGGATCACATCATGAGCCGAACCCATATTCCCGGCATTCTTGCCATGGCCGCCATCGTCGTGGCCTCGAACATTCTTGTGCAATTCCTGTTCGGCCAATGGCTGACCTGGGGTGCCTTTACCTATCCGCTGGCCTTTCTGGTCACCGACGTGATGAACCGCGTCTACGGCGTGCCTGCCGCGCGCAAGGTGGTGGCGGCCGGGTTCGTGGCAGGGGTGATCTGCTCGCTTGTCGGCACCCAGATCATGCTGCAGGGCGATGGATACACCTATCCGGCAGTGACGCTGCGCATTGCAATCGGCTCGGGCCTTGCATTCCTGACCGCGCAATTGATGGACGTGGCGATTTTCGACAGGTTGCGCGAAGGGCGCTGGTGGCGGGCGCCGCTGGCCTCGACTCTGGTTGGCTCGTCGCTGGATACGGCCATCTTCTTTACCATCGCCTTTTCCGGCACCATGGCCTGGTTGGAGCCGGGCAACGATGTAGCCTGGGCCGGTGAGGCGCTGCCGCTTTTGGGGGCGGGTCCGGTGGTGCCCTTGTGGGTGTCGCTGGCGGTGGCCGACTGGTTGGTCAAGCTGTCGCTTGCCATCCTTGCTCTTGTTCCCTTCCGCATCATCGTGGGGGCGCTTCGGGCGCGCACCACATGATTTTGTTTTGACATAGCCAAATTTTGTGGCAGGCTAGTGTCATGTTCAACAGCAGAAAGGAGGTGCTCTAGTGTCTAATGGGATATTGGAGAAAGGTGTCGGAACAGTTCAGGGGGCACGCATCTGAGGCAGCCCTTGGCTGCGTGAAACCTGAATTGGTGGGAACCTAACCGAAACCACCTCCGAATTCTGTGGGGCCGCTCGACATGTCGGGCGGCCCTTTCCATTCGCTGGCTGACCGGAACAAGCTGCGATAAGCTGACACCATGCTGCGCATTACCGACGACATAACCATCGAGGACTGGGAACTGACCGAGCAGTTCATCCGCGCCAGTGGCCCTGGCGGGCAGAACGTGAACAAGGTCAGCACTGCGGTCGAACTGCGGTTCGAGGCCGAGCGCTCTCCCAACCTGCCGGGTGCGGTCAAGACACGGTTGAAAAGGCTGGCCGGTCGAAGATGGACCAAGGATGGCGCCCTGGTGATCCAAGTGGACGAGACCCGCAGCCAGGCCCGGAACCGCGACATTGCACGCCAACGGTTGGCCGATCTGGTAGAGCAGGCCACCCGCAAGCCCAAGCGCCGCATTGCCACACGCCCGACGCTGGGATCGAAGAAACGCCGCCTGAAAGCCAAGAAAGTGCGCGGTGAGGTCAAATCCCTGCGCGGCAAGGTATCCGGCGAGGACTGAGACCGGCCTGGCGCGCCGGGAACTTCGGCGCGTCCTAGTCCGCCCGTGTCAGGGCCAGGAACACGTCTTGCAGATCGGCCTCTTCCGTCTTTACGTCGCGGATGGAAATGCCCGCGTCATGGGCCGCCGCCAGCACCGCATCAGCCGAAACCTCGGCCGTGCGATAGGTGATGGCGATGGCCCCATCTGCCCGGCGCGTAACCTCCATTCCCGGCCCTTCAGGCAGGGTCGTGACCTCACTGGCAGGATGAATCACCATCGTCTTGGCGTCGATCCGGCCCAGCAGGTTGGCGGTGCTGTCCTGCGCCACCTTTTCACCATTGTTGATGATGGCGATCTCGTCGCACATTTCCTCGGCTTCTTCTAGGTAATGCGTGGTCAGGATGATGGTCATGCCCTGCTGGTTCAGCTTGCGCACGTTTTCCCACAACATCTGGCGTAATTCGATATCGACGCCCGCCGTCGGTTCGTCCAGCACCAGGATATGAGGGTTATGCACCAGCGCCTTGGCCAGCAAAAGCCGCCGCCGCATCCCCCCGGAAAGGGTGCGGGCGTAGGATTCGGCCTTGTCCAATAGGCCCACCAGTTCAAGAATTTCATCCGACCGGCGCTGCGATTTCGGCACGCCGTAAAGCCCCGCTTGCACCTCGAGCGCGGCACGGGGCGTGAAGAACGGATCAAGGTTCAGCTCTTGCGGCATGACGCCGATGGCCGCGCGCGACTGGCGTGGGTTCACGTCCTGGTCGAACCCCCAGATGCGCACGGTTCCCGCGGTTTTCACCACCAGCCCCGCCAGGATGTTGATGAGCGTCGACTTGCCCGCACCGTTCGGCCCCAAAAGGCCGAACACCGACCCTTGGGGAATCGCCAGGTCGATGCCTTTCAGCGCCTCTTTCGGGCCTGCGCCCTTCTGGCCGGCATAGGTCTTGCGCAACCCTTCTATTTCAATCGCATTCCCGCTCATGCACCACTTGCCCCTCTGGTCGGCTTCACGCATAAGGGGCTAACCCATCAGCAGCCAAAAGGGAATGTCCCCCATGACGATCGACGCCCCGGAAACCAAGGTTGTGGACAACTGGCGCGTGGCCTGCGACGGGGGCGAAGGCGCCCTGGGTCATCCGCGCGTGTGGTTGCAGATCCCGCACGAGACGGGTTTCGTGGAATGCCCCTATTGCGACGCGAAATACGTACACCGCGATTTCGAGGGCAAGGCCTGACCGGGCCGCCGATACGCGCATGTCACCTGCAAAAGCCTCCGGCGGGATCATATTTGGCAAGATAGTGCGGCACTGCCGTGAGAGAGAGGGGCGTCATGGCCTTTGGTAAAGGATGTCATCTGCATCTGATCGACGGGTCCGCGTATATCTTTCGCGCCTATCATGCGCTGCCCCCCCTGACACGCAAATCCGATGGCCTGCCGATTGGCGCCGTCAGCGGTTTTTGCAACATGTTGCAGCGCTATATCGACGGAAACAACGGCGGCTCGGATGCCCCAACGCATGTGGCGGTTGTGTTCGACAAGGGCAGCCACACCTTCCGCAACGATCTGTATGACCAATACAAGGCCAATCGCGAGGCAATGCCCGAGGAACTGCGCCCGCAGATTCCGCTCACCCGCCGCGCCACCGAGGCCTTCAACATCGCCTGCAAGGAAATCGAAGGGTTCGAGGCCGACGACATCATTGCAACGCTGGCCTGCCAGGCGCGCGACGCGGGCGGGCGTGTAACCATCCTGAGCTCCGACAAGGACTTGATGCAACTGGTGGGGGACGGCGTGGAAATGCTGGACCCGATGAAAAACCGCCGCATCGACCGCGAGGGGGTCGAGGAAAAGTTCGGGGTAGGCCCGGAACGGGTGGTCGATGTGCAGGCGCTGGCAGGTGACAGCGTCGACAACGTGCCCGGCGCACCGGGCATCGGCATCAAGACCGCGTCATTGTTGATCAACGAGTTCGGCAGCCTTGAAGAGCTGCTGGACCGCGCCGAGGAAATCAAGCAACCCAAGCGCCGCCAGACCCTGATAGAAAAACGCGAACAGATCGAGCTGTCGAAAAAGCTGGTGCAGCTTGATTGCGATATGGAACTGCCCTTTACGCTGGACGAGCTTGAGGTGCGCGAGGTCGAGCCGCAGAAGCTGTTGGAATTCCTGGCCGAAATGGAATTTCGCACCCTGTCCAAGCGCGTGGCCGACGCGCTGGATGTCGAGCCGCCGGTCATCATGGATACCGACCCGGGCGGGGTCGAGGTGGAGGGGCCCGCGGATCTGCCCTTTACGCCCGAAAACTACGAGCGTGTGCGCGACATGGAGGCCCTGCAAGGCTGGATCGACCGGATCACCGAACGCGGCTACGTGGCCATAGACACCGAAACCACCGGCCTGAACGAAATGCAGGCCGACCTGGTGGGTATTTCGCTGGCCGTGGACGCCGGCCATGCCTGTTACATCCCGCTGACCCATCGCGCGGGCGGCGCGGATGACCTTTTCGGATCAGACGAGCTGGCCGAAGGGCAGTTGGCACTGGACGACGTGCTGGCGGCGCTGAAACCGGTGCTGGAGGATGAGGCCATCCTGAAAATCGGCCAGAACATGAAATACGATGCAAAGATCTTTGCCCGAAACGGTGTCGCAATCGCGCCAATCGACGACACGATGCTGATGTCTTACGCGATGAACGCGGGGCTGCACGGGCATGGGATGGATACGCTGGCCGAACGCTACCTGGGGCACACGCCGATCCCGATAAAGGAGCTTATCGGATCGGGCAAAAACCAGATCACGTTTGACCGCGTCGCCATCGACGAGGCCGTGAAATATGCCGCCGAAGATGCCGATATCACCCTGCGCCTGTGGCAACGGTTCAAGCCGCAATTGCACCAGGTACAGGTAACCACCGTCTACGAAACGCTTGAACGCCCGCTGGTGCCGGTGCTGGCCGAGATGGAAATGACCGGCATCAAGGTCGACCGCTCGGTGCTGAGCCGCATGTCCGGCGCGTTTGCCCAGAAAATGGCCCAGCTCGAAGATGAGATTCACGAACTGGCGGGCGAAAAGTTCAACGTGGGCTCGCCCGCGCAGGTCGGTGAGATCCTGTTTGGCAAGATGGGGCTCGAGGGCGGCAAACGCGGCAAGACGGGCAAGTATTCGACCCCCGCAGATGTGCTGGAGGATCTGGCAACAGAACATGACTTGCCCGCCCGCATCCTGGACTGGCGCCAGGTTTCCAAGCTGAAATCCACCTATACCGACGCGTTGCAAGATCATATCTCCCCCGACACGGGCCGGGTGCATACTTCTTATCTTCAAACCGGGGCCAGCACCGGGCGGCTGGCGTCGAGCGATCCGAATTTGCAGAACATTCCCGTGCGCAGCGAAGAGGGCCGTCGCATCCGCGAGGCGTTTGTCGCCGACCAAGGCAAGGTGCTGTTGAGCCTCGATTATAGCCAGATCGAGCTGCGCATCCTGGCGCATGTGGCGGGTATCGACGCGCTGAAAGCGGCGTTCCATGAGGGTCAGGACATTCATGCCATGACCGCATCCGAGATGTTCGACGTGCCGCTGGATGAAATGACGCCCGAGATCCGCAGGCAGGCCAAGGCGATCAATTTCGGCGTGATTTATGGCATTTCCGGTTTCGGGCTGGCACGTAACCTGCGCATCCCGCGATCAGAGGCACAAGGTTTCATCGACCGCTATTTCGAACGGTTCCCGGGCATCCGCGATTACATGGATGACACGGTAAAATTCGCCAAGGAGCACGGTTTCGTCCAGACCCTGTTCGGGCGCAAGATCAATACGCCCGAGATCAACGCCAAGGGGCCCGGCGCGGGCTTCGCCAAGCGCGCGGCGATCAACGCGCCGATCCAGGGCACCGCTGCAGACGTGATCCGCCGCGCCATGATACGGATGCCCGATGCCATCGCCGAGCTACCCGCGAGAATGCTTTTGCAGGTGCATGACGAATTGCTTTTCGAGGTGGACGAAGACGCCGCCGACAAGGTGGTAGAAGCCGCGCGCGAGATCATGGAAGGCGCGGCCGAACCGGCGGTAAAGCTCGACGTGCCGTTGACCGTGGACGCGGGCCAGGGCGCGAACTGGGCCGAAGCGCATTGAACAAAGCGGCAGGCGTCAGCCTTTCGCGCGTTGCGCGGCCATGATGCACAGCATTTCGAACATGATCGACACGGCAAGAAAGGCGGTGTTGCCCGACATGTCAAAGGGCGGCGACACCTCGACCATGTCGGCGCCAACCAGGTTCACGCCCTGCAATTCTCGCACCACCTGCAACGCCTGGTAACTGTTGGGGCCGCCCAGCTCGGGCGTGCCTGTACCAGGGGCGAAAGCCGGGTCGACGAAGTCGATGTCATAGCTGAGATACGTGGGCGCTGCGCCCACGATCTGCCGTGCCTCGGCCATCACGTCGCCGGGGCCACGGGCATGAAATTCCTCGATCGGGATCACGCGGATACCCACGCTTGCGGCGAAATCACGGTCTTCGCTGTCATAGGTGGTGCCGCGAATACCGATTTGCACCACGCGTTTCGGGTCCAGCAACCCCTCTTCGACCGCGCGGCGAAACGGTGTGCCGTGGGTATACATCGTGCCACCGAAGTAGCTGTGAAACAGGTCAGTGTGACTGTCGAAAAGCACCATTCCCAGCGGGCCGTTTCTGGCCAGTGCGCGCAACACGGGCAGCGAGGTAAGATGATCGCCCCCTGCGGTCAGTGGCGTGATGCCCGCCTGCACCAGGTCATCATAATAGGCGGTGATGCGATCAAGGCTGTCCTGGATGTCGGCGGGGTTGGGCCCCACGTCGCCCAGGTCGGCGCAGTTGACCATCTCGAACGGGCGCAGGCCCGACACACCGTGCTGAGCACGGATCATGGTTGAAGCGTCGCGCAACTGCCGGGGCCCGTGGCGAGGACCGGGGCGGTTGGTGGTGCCGCTGTCCCACGGCACGCCCACAAGGCCGATATCGACCTCGGACCGGCGCGAATGCTCGGGCGGCAGATGCGGCAACCGCATGAAGCTGGGCACTCCGGCAAAGCGTGGCAGGTCGAAACCGCTCACCGGGTGAAAGAACGGGTCGGACGTCATGGCATGCTCCTTTTCGGCGGCGGTATCGTGGGGACACGCCCCGGCGTTTAGCTTGCTGGATCAACGTGCAGACGGGCGTGGCGGGTGACGGGGCCCTCGCCCTGGGCCACGATCCGGGCAAGGGCCTTGGTGAGGGGCTCATGCGCGACGGCCATGTGGTGGGCGTTTGCGTGCAGCAGCGTATCGCGGTCGGCCACCCAGGCGACGTGGCCCCGCCAGAACAGCAGGTCGCCACGTCGCGGCGTGGTGCCGGGGGAAAGGGTTT
The DNA here is from genome assembly GCF_023703375.1 of Lutimaribacter degradans. Taxonomy (GTDB): domain Bacteria; phylum Pseudomonadota; class Alphaproteobacteria; order Rhodobacterales; family Rhodobacteraceae; genus Lutimaribacter; species Lutimaribacter degradans. The sequence continues at coordinate 60,122 of NZ_JAMQGO010000006.1, read as the reverse complement.
CACCCAGCGCGGCTTCTTGCTGATCGCTGTCACCGGGGCAGTTGACCCCGCAGGCGTGGCAGGCGATCTGGACCAACCCCGAGCAGTCGATGCCCAGGGCCGAGTTACCACCCCAGAGGTAGGGTGTTCCGATCAGCCGTTCGGCCACGGCGACCGGATCACTTTTCAGCCAATCAACGGGTGCAAGATGTTGCGATGGCACGAACAGGTCCTTGTCAGCTTGGCCGCGGGCCCAGGCGATGCGCGCCCAGCCATCGGTGGCATCAAGCACCACCAGCTCTGCCCCCATCGACAAGGGCGTGACCTCCCCCGAGGTTTTCAGGCCGCTGTTGTCCTTTGCATAGCTTTGCGCGGCAACCACACGGTGCGTGGGCGCATCTGCCGGATGGCGGCGCAGATCGTCGGCATTTTCGATCCAGCCCGAGTAGCCGTCGGTCAGCGTTTCTCCATGCGCCCAGCCATCTTCGGCCACAGCGCGAATGGTAAAAGCCTGCCCCCGGAGTAACTGGCGGTCGCGTGCACCCCGTTGGGCGGCGAAAATATCGGTCACGGGCAGGATGCCGCGTAGCAGCCGAGGGTCGACCAAGCGCAGGCCATCGCGGCAGCAGGCCCTGGAAATTTCGGCCTCGGTGGCCTCGGCCCAAAAGCGTCGCCTGTCGGTCACAGCCCCAGAACCCCCGGCAGCGCCGCCAACAGGGCGCGGGCCCCCTGCCCGACGCCCCCCTTGGGCCGGGCAGGCGCCGGCGTGGGGTTCCAGCCGTAGATGTCGAAATGGGTGAAGGGCGTATCACCGGCAAAGCGGCGCAGGAAAAGCGCGGCGGTTATCGAGCCGGCAAACCCGCCCGCGGGCGCGTTGTCGAGGTCGGCAATGCCAGGTTCGATCATCTTTTCGTAAGGCGCCCAGAATGGCATACGCCAGACCGGGTCGGCCGCCTGCGCGGCCCCTTGCGACAATGCCTGCGCCAGCGCGTCATCATCGGTATAGAAGGGCGCCAGATCAGGCCCCACGGCAACGCGCGCCGCGCCTGTCAGGGTGGCCATCGAGATCATCTGGTCGGGCGTCTCTTCGGCGCCCAGGGCCAGGGCGTCGGCCAGCACCAGCCGCCCTTCGGCGTCAGTGTTGTTGATCTCGACCGTCTTGCCGTTTCGCGCGGTCAGGATGTCACCGGGGCGAAAGCTGTTCGACGACACGCTGTTTTCTACCGCGGGTATCAAAACGCGCAGACGCAAGGAAAGGCCCAGCGACATGATCATCTGCGCCAGCCCGAGCACCGTGGCTGCGCCACCCATGTCCTTTTTCATGAGGGCCATGGAATTTCCAGGTTTCAGGTTCAGCCCGCCTGTGTCGAAACACACACCCTTGCCCACCAATGTCAATGCCGGCCCGGCATCGCCCCAGCGCATGTCGATCAAGCGGGGCTCTTGCGGCGCGGCGCGGCCCACCGCGTGGATCATCGGAAAGTTCTGCGCCAACAAATCGTCGCCGGTGGTGACCGCGACCGATGCGCCGAAAGCGCCCGCCAGGTCGTGCACTGCCTGCTCCAGCGCATCGGGGCCCATGTCGCTGGCCGGCGTGTTGATAAGGTCGCGCGTCAGGCATTCACCCGCGGCGATGGCTTGCAGGCGCACAGCATCAACGCCCTGTGGTGCGACCAGCCGGGCCTTTGTGCCCTGCTGGTCCTTGTAGCGATCAAAGGCATAGGCCGACAAAAGCCAGCCCAGCGCCTCGACCCCGGCCTGGTCGGCGGGCAGACCGCTGGCAATGCTGTAGGTGCCTTCGGGCAGGTTCGCGGCCACGGCGGCCAGGTGAAACCTCCCACGCGCCCGCGCGACAGCCGTGCCATAGCCCGCCAGCACCGCCATCGGCGCCCCATCCTGGCCGGGAATCAACAAGTGGCTGCCCAAAGCGCCGGTAAACCCGTTTGCCGTGACCCACGCCTGCACATGCGGGGGCTGGTCATCGGACCACGCCGTTTGGCCGCCCTCCTCGATCATGTGAACCGGAATGGCGTTGCGGGTGGTGTCGGCAAATTCAGGCGTCATGGGAACCCCGGTTCTGGAAAGGTGCCGGTGCAGGTTACGCCCTTGGCGTCTGCCTGCAAGCCCCAGATCAGACCGACAGGCCCTGCATGTCCCAAACCGCCGTCAGCGACCCCTCACCCGACCGGAAAAGCCGTGCCAAGACTGCTGCCAACGCCACCCTGTCGCCCAGATCGACGCAGGCGGTGACATCGCGCCCGACCCGTGCCAGCGTCGCCATGCCCATCTGGTCGGCGATGGCCGCCAACGCCCGTGCGCCCTTGCGCAGTTCGATCCAGCGGCCCGCGCCGTAATCGCGGTCGATCTGCGACAGGCGCGCGGCCAGCTCTTCCATCGCGCGGCATACCACGTCTTCGGCACCCGATGGCCCGAGACGGTCGTAAAGCTCGCATAACCTGCCCTGGTCAAGACGGATAGCTTCATCCGTCTGCAAAATCGTGACCCTTTCCAATGTCTCACCCCTGTTTGCTCAGGTCCCCACAAGCGCCGAATTTCGCGTGGCCTTCCTTCCAAAAGGTTTAAGTGCCCGGGTCTTTCCTCTCGAATTCGAGTTGAATTCCGTCTATGACGCCCGACAGGCACGCAAAGGACGAGACTTTTCATGCAGCACGCCAAGCCACTGCCGACCTACCTGGTACAAAGATACCAAGGCTGGAAGGCCACCACCTATGTCGAGAACGAAAGCTGGTATCGCCGTCTGGCCGAAAGCGGGCAGCACCCGCGCGCCATGGTGATTTCGTGCTGCGACTCGCGCGTGCACGTGACTTCGATTTTCGGGGCCGACCAGGGCGAATTCTTCATTCACCGCAACATCGCCAACCTCGTGCCGCCTCACAAACCCGACGGTTTGCAGCACGGCACCTCGGCGGCGGTGGAATACGCGGTGAACGCGCTGAAGGTGGCGCATCTGATCGTTTTGGGCCACTCCAACTGCGGCGGCGTTCAGGGCTGCCTTGATATGTGCAGCGGTCATGCCCCGGAACTGGAGGAAAAGACCAGCTTCGTGGGACGCTGGATGGATATCCTCCGCCCCGGATATGAACGCGTCAAGGACATCTCCGACGAAACCGACCGCCGTAACGCGCTGGAAAAGCAGGCGGTCCTTGTCAGCCTTGAAAACCTGATGACCTTTCCGTTCGTGGCCGAGGCGGTCACGGGGGGCAAGCTGTCGCTGCACGGGTTGTGGACCGATATCGGCGAAGGATCGCTGGAATATTACAGCCCCGACAAGGCCCAGTTCGCGCGCGTCTGATCCTTCGGCGCCACCTGTCGGACCGCCCTGCTGGATTGCCCTCAAATGGGCGCAATTGCACCGCGAAGCCGCCCTGCTTTGTTGGAACCATCGACCAAAAGTTGATGACCAGGCAGGATGTCGAAAGATGGTACAGCAAAGCTTTCATGACCGTATCGCGCGGATAAACCAGAAACATGGCCGGGCCGAGATATTGATTGGCCCCGCGGAAACCAATGGCCCGCGCGGCGCGCCCAACGGCGTCGCGGCCGCAGCAGTGGCACCGCGGCGTCAGGATACGGGGGTCATCAAGCTCATGATGGTGGCCATGTTGATGGTGCCGGTAGGGATGGCCATCGGGTTGATGACAACGCAGTTTCTTGATCCTGCAATGTCGCCGGGCGCGGCGAATTACCTGCCCTTGATGGTCTTCGTGTTGCTGGCGCATCTGGGCCTGCTGACCGGGGCGATCACGGCAATTTTCGCGAGATTCCGCATGAAGGTGCTGAACTACGCGCTGCTGTTTGTCTTTGCCGGCCATGGCATCGCCACCGCCACGTTGGCGGCCATGGTCCAATAGACCCCGTCACCACCCGGGCTGGCAGGGCGATGGCGACAAGGCGTTGCGCCCGTTAAAGCCGGGGGTGACGTAACGCCGCGAAACGAAAAGGCCGGATGCGTCCCCGCACCCGGCCCACCGTTTACTCGTGCCTCGCGGCTCAGCCCTTTTTCAGAACCTCGCGGCCCAGCAATTCGGCGATCTGGACGGCGTTCAGCGCCGCGCCCTTGCGCAGGTTGTCGCTGACACACCAAAGGTTCAGGCCGTTGTCGATGGTGCCATCCTGCCGGATGCGGCTGATGAAGGTCGCGAAATCGCCCACGCATTCGACGGGCGTGACGTAACCGCCATCTTCGCGCTTGTCGATCACCATGATACCGGGCGATTCACGCAGGATATCGCGCGCCTCGTCCTCGTCCAGGAAATCCTCGGTCTCGATATTGATCGCCTCGGCATGGCCCACGAAAACCGGAACGCGCACGCAGGTGGCCGTCAGCTTGATCGAGGGGTCGATGATCTTTTTCGTCTCGGCGACCATCTTCCACTCTTCCTTGGTGGAACCGTCCTCCATGAACACGTCGATATGCGGGATCACGTTGAAGGCGATCTGCTTTTGGAACTTCTTTGGCGGCACGTCATCGGTCGGGTTGTAGACGGCCTTGGTCTGGTCCCACAGCTCGTCCATGCCTTCCTTGCCCGCGCCGGACACCGATTGATAGGTGCTGACAACCACTCGCTTGATCTTCGCGCGGTCATGCAGGGGCTTCAACGCCACGACCATCTGCGCGGTCGAGCAGTTGGGATTGGCGATAATGTTCTTTTTCGAATAGCCATGCACCGCTTGCGGGTTCACTTCGGGCACGATCAGCGGCACATCCGCGTCATAGCGGTAAAGGCTGCTGTTATCGATTACCACGCAGCCTGCCGCCGCCGCCTTGGGAGCGTAGGTTTTGGTCGCGTCCGAGCCGATGGCGAACAGCGCCATGTCCCACCCGGTGAAATCGAAGGTATCCAGATCCTCGGTTTTCAGGGTTCTATCGCCAAAGCTGACCTCTGTGCCCAGGCTACGGCGCGAGGCCAGTACGGCGATCTTGTCCACCGGAAACTGGCGTTCCGCGAGGATGTTCAGCATTTCCCGGCCCACATTGCCCGTGGCACCGACGACGACGACTTTATACCCCATCGGGGATCTCCTTTCGTTTCAGGACGCGCGCTGCATACATGACGGCCCGCACAAGGGAAAGGGGCGATCAATCCAGACGGTCACGCGCAAAGAGATACGGGACCATGCCCAGCAACAAGATCGCGGCAAAAAACGCGAACAGAACCTGGTACGGATCGACCGGGTTTTCCGTAACGGCGGCCGACTGCGCGTAAAGGCGCCCGGTGACGACCTGGAACAGCCCGACGCCGCCGATGGAAAAGAGGTTCATCAGCGTGACACCCCGCCCCGTCAGATGCGCAGGCAGAAAGCTGCGCCCATGGGCCATGATCACCGGATAGGTCATGCCGAACATCGCCACGGTGGTGCACAACACCACCGACGGCCAGTATCCCGCCTCGGGCAGAAACGCCAGCACAACACATCCAAGCGCGCCCGCGGTGTTGCCCGCCACGACCACCCATTTTCGGGTGCCAAGCAGCCGGTCAAGCGGGCCATAGGCAAAGGCCGAAAATACCATTGCCGCCCCCATGATCAGCGTCGCGGTGCCAATCACCTGTGCCGTGGCGCCGTAAACATCGGACAGGTAAGGCCCCACCCACAGCCCCCGCAGACCGGCGGCGGGGGCATAGTTCACCGCCAGCAACGGCAAGATCAGCCACAGCGCGGGAATGCGCAGCACCGCCAGCGCGCTGCCCTTGTTGGCGCCTTCGACGCGGGGCGGGTCTTGCACCAAGGCCCAGACACCCAGCGCAACCAGGATCGACACGCCGGCCAGCCCCCACAGGGTTTCGCGCCAGCCGAACATCTCGACCGCCCAAGCCATCGGGGCCGCGCTGGCCAGGTTGCCGATCGAGCCGACGCCGATCATCGCCGCGCCCAGCGTGGCGAACATGGCGGGCGGAAACATGCGGGCAAATATGTAGTACGAGCCCATCAGAACCGGCGCGCAGCCGACCCCGATAAGCGCCATCGCGACCGAGACATGCGCGGGCGTCGTGGCCATGGCAAACAAGGCCGCGCCACCGCCACCGCCAATCGCCAGCAGCACTGACGCGGTCAGACGCGGGCCGACGCGGTCCAGCGCCTCGCCAATCGGGATCTGCATCAAGGCGAAAACCAGGAACCACATGCCCGATGCAAACGCCAGGTCATCGGGGGTCGCGCCCAGGTCGCGTTGAAGCGAGGTGGTCATGACGGCCAGAAAGGCACGGAAAAACTGACTCAGAACATAGGCTGCACAAAGCAGCGCCAACCCCATCTTCATTCCCGTGCCTCCTCCCAGATCGCCGCAAAGGGGTGGCACGCGGCGGGGCAAGATGCAAGGCAGTGACAGCAATGACCCAAACCCGCGCCGCGCGGGCCTGCCAGTAACGCTCAGCCAGACTGGCCCAGCCGGGCCAGCAGGCGGGCGGCATTGGGAACGTCGAACTTGCGCAAAAGCCGCGCGCGCACATCCTCGATGGTGCGGGGCGACAGGCCCAGCGATTGTGCGATTTCCTTGGATGTCAGGCCGCGCGACAGGTATTGCAGAACATCCCGCTCGCGCGGGGTCAGGGCCGGGCCCTGGGCCGTGCGATCGATGGGCGCGAAACTCAGCACCGTACGTGCAAGCGGTTCGGCAGGTGTCAGGCTGCGGGCACGGAACCGGCACCAGACCCGCGTGCCATCCGCGCGGCGCAGCATGCGTTCGTCGCAATAGGCGCCGTCACGCGCCAGCACCTCGAGCCCGATGTCACGCACCTGCGCGAACTCGGCCGCGCTGTCGTAAAAGATACGGAAACTTTGCCCCGTCAGCGCCGCCGCATCATACCCGGCCATCGCGGCAAATGTGGTGTTGACCGCGCGGATCACGCGATGCTCGGTCAGCACCAGCCCGATTGGCGCGGCGTCGAAGGCGATATGCGTCAGCTCGTCCATCCCCGTATTCCTACGGTATTCACACCGTATTACCAGCCATGCAATATCCCCGGCAGCAAAAATGGGGGGCATCATGGACGTGACCGAGAAACTGATGGCAGAGATCGAGGCGCGGCGCGATGACCTGACCGCGCTGTGCCAGGACCTGATCCGCATCCCCACGCTGAACCCACCGGGCGATAACTATCGCGAAATCTGTGATTTCCTGGCGCGCCGCCTGGAGAAATCGGGCTTTGCCTGCGAGTTCGTCCGTGCGCATGGCGCCAAGGGTGACAGCGACAAGTACCCACGTTGGAACCTCGTCGCCCGGCGCGAGGGCACGCGCTCGGGCGATTGCGTGCATTTCAACAGCCATACCGACGTGGTCGAGGTCGGCCGCGGCTGGACGAAAGACCCGTTCGGCGGCGAGGTCGAGGACGGCAAGGTTTATGGCCGCGGCGCCTGTGACATGAAGGGCGGACTGGCCGCCAGCATCGTCGCCGCCGAAGCCTTTATCGCGGTTTGCCCCGAATATGCCGGCGCGATCGAGATCAGCGGCACGGCTGACGAGGAATCGGGCGGGTTTGGCGGCGTGGCCTACCTGGCCGAACAAGGTTTTTTCGACCCAAAGCGCGTGCAGCACGTCATCATCCCCGAACCGCTGAACAAGGATCGAATCTGCTTGGGCCATCGCGGCGTCTGGTGGGCCGAGATCGAGACCTATGGCGAAATCGCCCACGGCTCGATGCCGTTCCTCGGTGATTGCGCGGTGCGCCACATGGGCGCTGTCATGACCGAGATGGAAGATACCCTGTTCCCGGCGTTGGCCATGAAACGCACCGACATGCCCGTGGTGCCCGAAGGCGCCAAACAATCAACGCTGAACATCAATTCGATCCACGGCGGCGAGAACGAGCAGGCCGCCGATTATACCGGCCTGCCCAGCCCCTGCGTGCCTGACAGCTGCCGCATGGTGATCGACCGCCGGTTCCTGATCGAGGAAGATATCGACGAAGTGCAGGCCGAAATTCACGCCATTCTGCAAGCAGTCAAGGAACGCCGCGCCACCTTCACCTACGATGTGCGTGAATTGCAGCGCGTGCTTCCCAGCATGACAGAGAAAAGCGCCCCCGTGGTGCAGACCGTGGCGCGCGCCATTTCAGACGTGATGGGCAGGGATGCGCAATACGTGGTCAGCCCCGGCACCTATGATCAGAAACACATCGACCGGATCGGGCGGTTGCAGAACTGCATCGCCTATGGCCCCGGCATCCTGGACCTGGCCCACAAGCCCGATGAATACGTGGGCATCGACGACATGGTGGATTCAGCCAAGGTGATGGGGCGCAGCCTTGTCGAACTGCTGACCTGAAGAGTGCTGGGTCATGCTTGATCCCGCTCGTATTTGGGGTGACAGTGTATACAATCGCCCGGCCGGCCCAACACCGGCAGGCAGGAGGAGGGAGACTTACAATGAATTTCCGCAAAATTGGCACGGCCGCTGCCCTGACCGCCCTTTTGGCAGGTGCAGCCCAGGCCCGCGACGAGGTCATCGTTGGCCTGCAGCTTGAGCCGCCGCATCTTGACCCCACCAGCGCCGCGGCAGGCGCCATCGACAGCGTGCTTTACGCCAACGTCTTCGAGGGGCTGACCCGCTTCATGTCCGACGGTTCGATCACGCCCGGACTGGCCGAATCCTGGGACATCTCAGAGGATGGGCTGGTTTACACGTTCAAGCTACGGTCAGGCGTGACATTCCATGACGGCACGACGCTGGATGCCGGCGACGTGAAGTTCAGCCTTGATCGTGCCCGCGCCGAGGACAGCCAGAACGCGCAAAAGGCCCTGTTCGCCGACATTGACACGGTCGAGGTTGTCGACCCGCAAACCGTGCGCGTGACGCTGAGCCAGCCGAACGGCAGCTTCCTGTTCAACATGGCGTGGGGCGATGCCGTGATCGTCGCGCCCGAGTCGATCGACGGGATCAAGCAGACCCCGATTGGCACCGGTGCCTTCAAGTTTTCCGACTGGGTGCAGGGCGACCGTATCGAACTGGTGAAGAACCCCGATTACTGGGGCGACCCCGCCAAGCTGGAAAGCGCGACCTTCAAGTTCATCTCCGACCCGACCGCCGCCTTCGCGGCCGTTATGGCCGAGGATGTGCACGTGTTTTCGGCCTTTCCCGCGCCCGAAAACCTGCCGCAATTCGAAGCCGACCCCCGCTTCCAGGTGCTTGTCGGCTCGACCGAAGGTGAAACGATCTTGTCGACCAACAACAAGATGCCACCCTTCGACAACGTCAAGGTGCGCCAGGCGCTGGCTCATGCCATCGACCGGCAGGCCATCATCGACGGGGCGATGTTCGGCTATGGCACGCCCATCGGCACGCATTTCGCACCGCACAATCCCGATTATGTAGACCTGACCGAGATGTCGGCCTACGACCCCGAGAAGTCCAAGGCACTGCTGGCCGAGGCGGGCTTTCCCGACGGGTTCACCACCACGTTGAAGCTGCCACCGCCCTCATACGCGCGTCGCGGCGGCGAGATCATCGCCGCCCAGCTGCGCGAGGTTGGCATCCAGACCGAGATCACCAACCTGGAATGGCCCCAGTGGCTGGAAGAAGTGTTTCGCGGCAAGGATTTCGGCCTGACCATCGTCAGCCATACCGAACCCGCCGACATCAACATCTACGCCCGGCCCGATTACTATTTCCAGTATGACAACCCGGCCTTCCAGGAGTTGATGACTACACTGAACAACACGACCGAGCCGGACGAACGTTCGGAGCTTCTGCAACAGGCCCAGCGCATGATCTCCGAAGATTATGTCAACGGCTACCTGTTCCAGCTGGCCGCCCTCAGCGTCGCCAATGTCAAGGTGCAGGGCCTTTGGGCCAACGCACCCACCCAGGCCACCGACCTGACCGGCGTCTACTGGCAAGACTGACAAGCCAGGGCCGCCCGGGCCGGGCCACGGGCGGCCGAACCGCAGAATCAAGGGGAAGGGCACGGCCCTGCCCCTTTTTCACGAAAACCGATCAGACACGGGGGCGGCGATGCTGCGCTTTGCTTTGAAACGTCTGCTGTCTCTGGCGGCCACCCTGTGGGTGGCCTCGCTGATCATATTCCTGTCGCTTGAAATCGTCCCGGGCGATCCGGCCGCCTTCATGTTGGGGATGAACGCGCAAGAAGACACGCTCAATGCCCTGCGCGAAGAGCTGGGCCTGAACCAAGGGCCATTGCAACGCTACCTCGGTTGGGTCGGCGGCATGCTGGTGGGTGATTTCGGCACCTCTTACACCTATCGCACGCCGGTGGCCGAGATGATCCTTGAACGGGTGCAGGTCAGCCTGCCGCTTGCGCTTTACGCGCTGACGCTCAGCACCGTCATCGCCTTCCCGGCAGGCATCTGGGCGGCATCACGGCGCGGACGCGCGGCCGATGTGACGGTGATGGGCCTGACGCAGCTGGGCGTTGCGATTCCGAATTTCTGGTTTGCCATGCTGATGGTACTGGTGTTTGCCATCAATCTTCGCTGGTTCAACGCCGGCGGTTTCGCCGGGTGGGACGCCGGGTTTTTCCCGGCCATGAAATCGCTCACCCTTCCCGCCATCGCGCTGGCGCTGCCGCAGGCCAGTATCCTGGCGCGTGTCATGCGTTCCTCTCTGCTCGACACCCTGTCCGAGGATTTCATCCGCACGGCGCGGGCCAAGGGGCTGACACGCGCACAGGCGTTGTGGCGGCACGCCCTGCGCAATGCGCTGATCCCGGTGCTGACGATCATCGGACTGCAATTCGCCTTTCTGCTGGCCGGGGCGATCATCATCGAGAACGTATTCTTTCTGCCAGGTCTTGGGCGGTTGGTGTTCCAGGCAATTTCCGCGCGTGACCTGATCGTGGTGGAATCGGTGGTGATGCTGCTGGTCTTTGCCGTCGTACTGGTCAATTTCGTGGTCGATCTGGCCTATGCCGCGGTTGACCCGCGGCTGAGGGGGCAAAAATGAGCCGCAACCTGGTTCTGGGGGCCGTGCTGTCGGCCGTTTTCGTGCTGGCCGCGCTGATCAGCTTTGCCTGGGTGCCCTACGATGTCACCCAGATGGATATCACCAACAAGATCAAGCCACCCAGCCCTGCGCATCCGCTGGGCACCGATCATTTCGGTCGTGACATCCTGTCGATGATCATGGTGGGTGCGCGCACCTCGATCGCGGTGGCATTGGTGGCGGTGGGCATCGGCATGGGCCTGGGCGTGCCACTTGGCCTGGCTGCGGCCGCGAAAAAGGGCGGCTGGCTGGACGAGCTGATCATGCGCGCCAATGACCTTGTCTTTGCCTTTCCTTCGCTTCTGATCGCGATCATGATCACAGCCGTTTTCGGCGCATCGGCGATCAATGCGATCATTGCCATCGGCATTTTCAACATCCCGGTTTTTGCCCGCCTCACGCGCTCGGGCGCGCTGTCGCTGTGGACGCGCGATTTCGTGCTGGCGGCACGGGTGGCCGGCAAGGGCGCGACGCGCATCAGCGTGGAACATATCCTGCCCAACGTCACCAACCTGCTGATCGTGCAGGGGACGATCCAGTTCAGCCTTGGCATCCTGGCCGAGGCGGGCCTGTCCTATGTTGGGCTTGGCGCGCAACCGCCCACGCCAAGCTGGGGCCGAATGTTGGCCGACAGCCAGACCATGGTCAGCTTTGCGCCGCACATGGCCTTGTTTCCGGGGCTAGCCATCCTGTTGACGGTGCTGGGGCTGAACCTGATGGGTGACGGTCTGCGCGACCGGTTCGACCCGAAACTGCAAAGGGCGCGCCAATGAGTTTGCTGCGCATCGAAAACCTGTCGATGGATATCCACGGCACACCGATCCTCAAGGACGTGTCGCTGTCGGTCGACCCCGGTCAGATCGTGGGCGTGATCGGGGAAAGCGGCTCGGGCAAGTCGATGACCGCCTTTTCGGTGATGCAGCTTTTGCCGGATGGCACCAACTGCGCGGGGCGCATCGCGCTGTCAGGGCACGAGATGCTGACCCTGGGCGAACGCAGCCTGTGCCGCCTGCGCGGCAGCAAGGTGTCGATGGTGTTCCAGGAACCCATGACCGCGCTGAACCCTTTGAAACCCATCGGCGAGCAGGTGGCCGAAACGATCCTGATCCATGAACGCACCAGCCGGGCCAACGCGATGCATCGCGCCGCCGAGGCGCTGGCGCGTGCCGAGCTTCCGCAAGATCGCTTTCCGATGTCGCGCTATCCGCACGAACTGTCGGGTGGGCAGCGCCAGCGCGTCGTCATCGCCATGGCCATCGCCCTGCGCCCCAACCTCCTGATCGCGGATGAACCAACCACCGCGCTTGACGTGACAACACAGGCGGAAATCCTGACGTTGCTGAAACGTCTTGCAAGCGAAGACGGGATGGGCCTTCTGCTGATAAGCCACGACCTGGCCGTGGTGGCCGACATGGCCGATCACATCGTGATCATGCGACAGGGCGAGGTTGTGGAGCAGGGCCCGGCACAAACCCTGCTGCGCGAAATGCGCCACCCTTATTCGCTGGCGCTGCTGGCCGCCTCCGACCACGTCCCCGAGCGCGAAGGCCAGCCACAGGACATGCCGCTTTTGCGCGTGCGCGACGTGGTGCGCGACTATGCGACCCCGCGCAAGGGGCTGTGGGGTACGCCCGGAACGTTCCGTGCCGTCGATGGGATCAGCTTTGATATCCGGCGCGGCGAGAACCTGGGGCTGGTGGGTGAATCCGGCTGTGGCAAATCCACCCTGACCCGCGCGATCCTGGGGCTGGAAGAGGTGCAGGCCGGCACGATCGAACTGGACGGCCAGCCCGTGTTCACCGGGCACCGGCCAAACCGCGCCGTGCGCCGCCGCATGCAGGTGGTGTTTCAAGACCCCTATGGCAGCTTCAACCCCCGCTGGACTGTCGCGCGCCTTGTTTGCGAACCCTTCCACCTGGCAGATGACCCGCCCACCGGCGCGGCCCGCGATGCCGCGGTTGCCGAGGCGCTGGAAAGCGTCGGTTTGGCGGCATCGGATGCCGAAAAATACATTCACGAATTTTCCGGCGGCCAGCGTCAGCGCATCGCCATTGCGCGCGCCCTGATCATCAAGCCAGACCTGATCATCCTCGACGAGGCGGTATCGGCGCTTGATGTCAGCGTGCGCGCGCAGGTGCTTGACCTTTTGGCCGACCTTTCAGACCGTTTCGGCCTGACCTATCTGTTCATCAGCCACGACCTGTCCGTCGTCCGCTCGATCACCGACCGCGTGCTGGTGATGAAGGCTGGAAAGATCGTGGAACAGGGCGAAACCGAACAGGTCTTTGCCGACCCGCAACACCCCTATACCCAGCAACTGATCGCGGCGGCCCCTCAGCTGCCCGACGACGTAAGGAGACTGGCGCATGAGCACTGATCTGCCCCTTTGGTTCGACCCCTCGAAATGCTTGATCGGCGGGCATTGGGTTGCCCCCGCAGGAGGTGGCACCCTGCCGCTATACGACCCCTCCACCGGCGCCCGTATCGGCGAGATCGCCCGCGGCACCGCCGACGATATAGACGCCGCGGTACAGGCAGCCGAGACGGCCCGTCACGGGCCTTGGGCGCGCCTGTCGGCTGCCGAGCGCGGGCGCATCCTGTTGCGTCTGGGCCAACTGGTAACAGAGCGCGTGGACGACCTGGCAAGGATCGAGGCGCTGGACGTCGGCAAACCGTTGAAGCAGGCCCGCGCCGATGCCGTGGCCCTGGCGCGCTATTGCGAGTTTTACGGCGGCGCCGCCGACAAGCTGATGGGCGATACCATCCCCTACCTTGACGGCTACACCGTCTACACGCTGCGCGAGCCGCACGGGGTGACGGGCCATATCGTGCCCTGGAACTACCCGATGCAGATCATCGGCCGTTCGGTCGGCGCGGCGCTGGCCACCGGCAACACCTGCGTTCTGAAACCGGCCGAGGACGCCTGCCTGACAGCCCTTGCCTTTGCCGACATGGCCAAGGCAGCCGGCCTGCCCGACGGCGTGCTGAACGTCGTGCCCGGCCTTGGGGCCGAGGCAGGCGCCGCGCTCACCAGCCATCCGGGCATTCACCACATCAGTTTTACCGGGTCTGTCGGCACCGGGGTAATGGTGCAACAGGCCGCGGCGCAAAACGTGGTGCCCGTGACGCTGGAACTGGGCGGGAAATCCCCGCAAATCGTCTTTGACGACGCCGACCTGGAGGCCGCGCTGCCCTTCCTCGTGAATGCCGGGGTCCAGAATTGCGGGCAAACCTGTTCGGCATCGTCGCGCATTCTTGTGCACCGGTCGATCCACGACCAGTTGCTGGAAAGGATGTCCGCCCGCTATGCCGCGCTGCGCGTAGGCCCGGCGATGGACGACCTTGACGTGGGCCCACTGATCTCGGCCAAGCAGCAAGAGATCGTGTCGGGCTACCTAAACCAGGGCGCCGACCTGGAAATCGCCGGGCGTGCGCAACTGGGTGACATGCCCGCTGGCGGCTATTACGTGCCGCCCACGCTGTTCTCGGGTGTTACCGCCGATCACGCACTGGCACAGTCGGAAATCTTTGGACCCGTGCAGGTGGTCATTCCCTTCGACGACGAAGATCAGGCCGTGCAGATCGCTAACGGCACCGATTACGGGCTGGTGGCCAGCGTCTGGACGCAAAACGGCGCACGCCAGATGCGCCTGGCCCGCCGCGTGCGCGCGGGGCAGATCTTCATCAACAATTACGGCGCGGGGGGCGGCGTCGAACTGCCCTTTGGCGGCATGGGGAAATCCGGCCACGGCCGCGAAAAGGGATTCGAGGCGCTTTACGGCTTCACCACGCTGAAAACAGTCGCCGCCTTCCACGGCTAAGGGTGCGGCAATCCGAAGGAGAGACAAGAAATGAGACTTGAAGGAAAAACCGCGATCGTCACCGGCGGGGCCAGCGGCTTTGGCGCGGGGATCGTGCGCAAATTCGCCGCCGAAGGCGCGCGGGTCATGGTGGTCGACCTCAACGCCGACGGCGCCGACGGCATCGCCGAAGAGGTCGGGAACGGCGCCTTTGGATATGCCTGTAACGTCGCCAATGGCGGTGCGGTTGAGGACATGGCCCAAAAAGCCCTGTCGGAAATGGGTCATGTCGATATCCTGGTGAACAATGCCGGCGTCACCCACCTGCCCAAACCGATGGAAGAGATCACCGACGAGGAATTCGACCGTGTCTTCCTGGTGAATTGCAAATCGGTCTATCTGACCGCCCGCGCGCTGGTGCCGCACATGAAAACGCGTGGTGGCGCGATTCTGAACGTGGCCTCGACCGCGGGCCTTTCGCCGCGTCCGAACCTGAGCTGGTATAACGCGTCCAAGGGTTGGATGATCACCGCGACCAAGTCGATGGCGGTAGAGCTGGCCCCGCGCCAGGTGCGCGTGAACGCGATCTGCCCGGTTGCGGGGGAAACGCCGCTGCTGTCCAGCTTCATGGGCGAGGACACGCCGGAAATGCGCACGAAATTCCTGTCGACCATCCCGATCGGGCGCTTCTCAACCCCCGAGGACATGGGCAATGCCGCCTGTTTCCTGTGCTCGGACGAGGCGAGCATGGTCACCGGCGTCGCGATGGAAGTGGACGGTGGGCGCTGCATTTGATCAATGCCCCACGAAGGCCCCGCGCGGGGCCTTCCTTTCGCGCATCCCTTTGAAAAGAAACGGGCGCGTCATGACGCGCCCGGATTATCTGGCAATCGGCCAGCCCGAACCTGCCGGGCCTATAAGCGGCAGAGGGTCAACGCACCAAAAGATGTGCCTCATGCTTCTTGAGAGAGCGCCGCGCGGCCTTGTATGTCTCAAGACCTTCTGTTTCAGCGATCTCGGGAAAGAGCTCCAGGATCTCTTTTCGTTGCGCGCGCCCCATACCGTAAAGCACCTTCTTGCCCGGCTGGAAACTTTCGGTCCAGGAACCGTTTGACAGAACCACTTCGTGCTCGTCCAGCATGAAATGGATGTAGCTCACCGAGCTTGCCTCGACGGTGTCGATACCATCCATACCCGTCAGGTACTTGGCAGCAACCAGAACCTCGCGCTCTTCGAAGTAGAGCGCGGCCTTGTCATTTGTGATCAGCAACCGGTGCTGCGGCGAGACCATCATGTCACGCTCCGGCAGCCCATGACCAAGAGCGCCCTGGCGGATCAGGACCGGGTTGAATTGCGGAGCCTGTGCCAGTTCCTGGCCACTCAGGGAACGGCGGCCAACCCAGCGAACCGGCTGAAGGCCATGATCGCGTGTAATTATGCGATCGCCCACGCGCAATTCTTCGACAAGCCGCTCGCCCTTGGAGGTCGCGATCAATGTGCCCGGCGTGAAACAGGGTATAACCGCATCTTCAAGAAGAAACACGGTGCCGTTGAAATCACCTTCGATCTCGGGGAAGTCGGGAAACAGCATCACCTCCTCGCCAGAGGCGAGCGTGATCACGGCGTAAGTCGGCGGGTTGTCCGCAGAAAACTGCGGGTAATCGTTGTAGAAATTGCTGTTCTGCTCTTCCGGCGTGAATGTCCCGTAAGAGGTGATTTCAAATTCCGTCTGCGTCGCACCACCATCAAGGCTGACTTCTGTGGCAAACCATAATTTGTCAGCGTCGAATGTCAGCTCCAGGCCAGCGTCGCCGCCGCTGGTTCCTTCCGTGCCTATCCCGCTGCTGGGCGTGAACAGGACGTTTTTCCCGGCAAGCTTGTAGCTACCATACGCTGCGTTGAAAATTGATGTTTCAGACATAATTCCGCCTTTCCAAGGCTATCTCTTAACTTGGCGCTGCAATGAAAACAAACGGCGACTGTGCCACATATTGCCACATCCTAGCCATATTTCCACGCAAAGCAGAGCGGTTTTCTTTTCCGTACAGGAAACACATTGTTTACAAGGCAATCGAAAGAAACCGACCCGCTCGCGTCCATGGATTCTTAGGCTGCATAGTCCGAAAGGACTAAAGAGTCGATCCCGGCCGCGCGACACTCGGCTTCAAGCCGCTCATCGCCGCGGAAAGGCAACTGACGCTCTTTCGTGGCGTACCGTTGGCTTTGAAAGGGCGCAGGAGCCGAGCGCCATACAGGAAGTGCAGGGAAGCGTGCTTAATCCAGCTTGCGCGCCTCGTCTGCCAGCATCACGGGAATGCCGTTGCGGATCGGGTAGGCCAGATGCGCGGCCTTGGATACCAGTTCCTGCCGCTCGGCGTCGTATTCCAGCACCGCGCCCGTTTGCGGGCAGATCAACGCCTCGAGCATGCGCCGGTCAAACGGCTGCGCCACGTCACTCATTGCATCACCTCGCCGCCCGCGCCGCCGCGCAGCGCATATTCCAAAAGCCCCATCAGCGTCTCGCGACGGGTCGTCAGGCAGGGCGCCTCCAACAGCGCCTGCTTATCCTCGGTATCGAAATCCAGAAGCATCGACAACGAGTTGATAAGCAACTCGTCATCTGCCTCGCGCAGCGATTCCCAGTCGGTGCTCAGGCCGCGCGCGCTGAAATAGCGTGACAGCAGGTTCATAAGACCGTCACGGTCAAACCCGGGGTCGGCCTCGTCACCGCCTTGGTCACGTTCGAACCCGTCCCAACTGGCGCGAACGCGGCGATAGGGGGCAAAGCCCTCGACCTCGCCTGTCACCCGGAACCGCGATATTCCGCACAGGGTAATCATGTAACGCCCGTCTTCGGTTTCCGAAAACTGCGTCACGCGCCCCGCACAGCCGATCGTGTGCAGTCCCGGCCCCCGGTTGGTGTCACGGCCCGTGACGGGCTGCACCATGCCGATCAGGCGGTCGGGCACCTTCAGCACGTCATCCAGCATCGCCAGGTAGCGCGGCTCGAATATGTGCAGAGGCAGCCGGGCGCGCGGCAAAAGCAGCGCCCCCGGCAGCGGGAAGACGGGTATCACATCGGGGAGGTCGAACGGTTTTGCCATGCCCAAGAACTAGACCCCCGAACGGGTCAGGCAAATATCATCGAACTCAACTTGCGACGCCCGTTCAAAACAACCGGATCGTTGGGCTTGAGCGCCTCGAAAATCTTGAACAACTGGGCCTTGGCGGCCTCGTCGTTCCACGCGCGGTCACGGCGGAAAAGCTCAAGCAGTTGGTTGACGGCCTCTTCGGCATCGCCCTTGGCGTATAGAGCCTGCGCATAATCATACCGCGCCTGATGATCGTCGGGCTGCGCCTCGACAGCGGCGCGCAACTCGTCAAGCGGCCCTGCGCCCTGGGCCTGGCGTGCCAACTCCAGCTGGGCGCGTGCGGCCTCAAGCGGTGCGCTGGTCACGATCTCGGCGGGCGCGCCGTTCAACGTCGCTTCGGCCTCGTCCAGTTGGTCGGCGGCGATATGGCAGCGCACCAGCCCACCATAGGCCTCGGGGTTGTCGGGCGCCTCGCCCAGGATGGCGGCGAATGTCTGCGCCGCATCGGCCACTGCACCCTGTGCCAGCATCTCTTCGGCGGCGGCCACGGCCTCGTCCAGCCCGCCGCTGGCATCACCGCCCGCGGCTTGCACCACGCGGTCGATGAACGCCTTGATTTCCGATTGTGGTACAGCGCCCTGGAACATGTCCACGGGACGGCCCTTGTAAAACGCAACCACGGTCGGGATGGACTGCAGCGGAAGGCCCTGCTGTGACAGTGCGCTGGCCAGGCGTTGCGCCTCGTCCACGTTGACCTTGGCCATCTTGACGGCACCATTGGCTGCCTTGACGGCATCCTCCAGCATTGGGCCCAGCGTCTTGCACGGGCCGCACCAGGGCGCCCAGAAATCGACGATCACCGGCACCTCGGCCGAGCCGTCGACCACTTCGGCCATGAAAGCCTCTTCGCCCACATCCTTGATCAGATCGCCCGCATCGGGGGTATTTTGCCCAAGTTCCAGCATTGTCTCATGCATCCTTTCATCTTTGCCCTTATATGCGCCCTTCATTCGCAGATTTCAAAGGGCGATTAACCCGCGCCTTACAGATCGAAACTGGCAAAGACGGGCGCGTGGTCGCTCGGTTTCTCCCAGCCGCGCGCGGCGCGCAGGATTCGGCTGGAATGGCCCGCGGCCGCGATGTCGCCGGTGGCCCAGACATGATCCAGCCGGCGTCCCTTGTCGGCGGCATCCCAATCGCGCGCGCGGTAGGACCACCAGGAATAAAGCTGGCCCTCGGGAATATCCTGGCGGGTGATATCCACCCACCGGCCCGCGTCCTGCGTTTCGGCCAGGTGTTCGACCTCGACCGGCGTATGGCTGACCACCTTCAAAAGCTGCTTGTGGCTCCAGACATCATCCTCGCGCGGGGCGATGTTCAAATCGCCCACAAGGATCGACCGCTCGGGCCGGTCGCCATGAAACCAGTCGCGCATCTCGGTCAGGTAATCCAGCTTCTGGCCGAATTTCTCGTTCTTCTCGCGGTCGGGCACGTCGCCACCGGCAGGGACGTAGAAATTGTGGATCGTCACCCCGTTTTCCAGCCGTCCCGCCACGTGGCGCGCATGACCCAGACCGGCGAAATCCATGTCACCCACATCTTCTATCGGCTGTTTCGACAGGATCGCCACGCCGTTATATCCCTTTTGCCCCCGCGCGATCATGTGACCATATCCCAGTGCCGCGAATTGCTCGGCCGGGATCTTGTCGACCGGGCTTTTGCATTCCTGCAGGCACAGCACGTCGGGCCCTTCGTCGCGCAGCAGCTTTTCCACCAGGCCCGCCCGCAGCCGGACCGAGTTGATGTTCCACGTGGCAAGGGTAAAGGGCATGGCGCGGCTCCTGATGCGGTTGGTTGCGGCGTCGACCTAGCACAGGGGCGTTACCGGGGAAAGAAGCCGCGGTATGGCGAAACCCGCCCGAAAAAAGACCCGGGCGAAAAGCCCGGGCCAAGTCCAACAGGGAGGTGCATGCCATTACCCGGACATGCGACGGGATGAGTATGAACTTAACCTGTATACGATACCATACATTGATCTGGATCAGGTAGAGTTCAAATTTCTTTTCACAACCATGCGTTACCCAACCAGACGGTAACCGCCGGATTCGGTCACGAGAAGGCGCGCGTTTGACGGGTCGGGCTCGATTTTCTGACGCAGCCGGTAAATATGTGTCTCCAGCGTGTGGGTGGTGACGCCGGCGTTGTATCCCCAGACCTCGTGCAGCAGCACGTCGCGTGCCACCACGCCTTCGGTCGAACGATACAGGAATTTCAGAATGTTGGTCTCTTTCTCCGTCAGGCGAATCTTGCGATCGTCATCGGTGACCAACAGCTTCATCGACGGCTTGAACGTATACGGCCCAAGCTGGAATACCGCGTCCTCCGATTGCTCGTGCTGGCGTAGTTGGGCGCGGATGCGCGCCAACAGAACCGGGAACTTGAAAGGCTTGGTGACATAGTCATTGGCCCCGGCGTCCAGCCCCAGGATCGTGTCGGCATCGCTGTCATGGCCCGTCAGCATCAGAACCGGCGCCTTGACGCCCTGCTTGCGCATCAACCGGCACAGCTCGCGCCCATCGGTATCGGGCAGACCGACATCAAGGATCACCAGGTCGTACAGACCTTCCTTGACCTTTTGCATCGCGTCCGCACCGTTTCCGGCCTCGAACACATCGAAATCTTCGGTCATTACCAGCTGTTCGCTCAGCGCCTCGCGCAGATCGTCGTCGTCGTCCACCAGCAGAATCTTCTTGAGCTGCGCCATGAAACGCCCTCCTTTTGTTTGCTTGAGTTGCACATGAGTGCCCAACCCTGCGGGGGCAAGTTTTGCTGCAATGCCATCACGCGGACGTGTATGGAATGCGTGCTATGTTTCAAATCCGTCACGAACGGGCTACATCAGGCCGAAAAGGACCGCGCATGAGCTTTGCCCCCACACCGACCGAGACCCTGGCCCGTGCCCGCGCCGATTTGCGCATGGGCGTGCCGGTGGTGCTGTCTGGCGAGACGGGCGGCGCCTTGTTGCTGGCAGCAGAAACCCTGACCGCGCCGCGCCTGGGCGATCTGCAGGCGCTTGGCGGACAGCCGGTTCTGGCCATCACGGCGCGGCGGGCGGTCACGCTAAAGGCCCGGCCCTACGATGGCGACCTGGCCCGCATCGCCTTGCCCCCCGGTGCCGGCCTGCCCTGGGTGCTGGCGGTGGCCGACCCCGCCGATGACCTGGCGATGCCCATGAAGGGCCCGTTCACCACCCTGCGCGAAGGCCCGGCCGACCTCCACCGGCTGGCCCTGTCCTTGACCAAGTCGGCGCAGCTTTTGCCTGCCGCGCTGGTGCATGACCTGCCCGACCCCGAGGCTTTCGCCAACGCGCACGGGCTGACCCGCGTGTCCGCGGCGCTTGCCTCGTCGCTTCTCGCGGCCTCGCCCCATCCCGACGCAGTCGTGAATGCCCGCCTGCCCACCGAGGCGACAGAGGCCGGGCGTCTGCATATCTTTCGCCCCGGCGATGGCACCGAGGAACATTACGCCTTTGAAATCGGCCAACCCGCCCGCGACAAGCCGGTTCTGGCCCGGCTGCACTCGGCCTGTTTCACCGGCGACGTGCTGGGCAGCCTGAAATGCGACTGCGGCCCCCAGCTGCACGGCGCGCTGGCACAGATGGGGCAGGCAGGCGCCGGCGTGCTGTTGTATCTCAACCAGGAAGGCCGCGGCATCGGGCTTGCCAACAAGATGCGCGCCTATTCCCTTCAGGACCAGGGGTTTGACACGGTCGAGGCCAACCACCGGCTTGGTTTCGAAGATGATGAACGCGATTTCCGTCTTGGCGCCGATATCCTGAAATCCATGGGGTTTTCTTCGGTGCGATTGCTCACCAACAACCCGCGCAAGATCGCGATGATGGAAAAACAGGGAATCACCGTAACCGAACGCGTGCCGCTGAAACTGGGCGAAACCGCGCATAACCGCGCCTACCTGGCCACCAAGGCGGCCAAGTCAGGGCACCTGCTGTGACACCCCCCAGAACCCGACCCGCCAGGCATGACCCCGCATGACATGATTCTCACCCCGACCCACCTGCGTTTTGCCGGGCGGAAATTCCCCTGCACGGTCGGGCGCGGCGGTGTCACCCATACCAAGCGCGAAGGCGACGGTGCGACCCCGCGCGGCACGCATCGCATTGTCGGGCTGCTTTACCGCCCCGATCGCATGGCCCGCCCCACCGACTGGGCGGTGCCGATCCGGCCCGGTGACGTGTGGTCCGACGATCCGCGCCACGAAGACTACAACCTGATGGTCCGCGCGCCCTATCCGCACAGCCACGAACGCCTGCGTCGGGCCGATCCGCTCTATGATCTCGTGCTGCTGACCGATTGGAACTGGCCCCGCGCGCAAAAGGGGCGTGGCTCGGCCATCTTCCTGCACCAATGGCGCCGCCCCGGATACCCCACCGAAGGCTGCATCGCGCTCCGCCGCGACCACCTGCACTGGGTCGCCCGGCAAATCACCTGCGATACGCGGCTGATCGTACCCTGACGGGACGGAGGACGGGGCGACGTCAGTCGTAGCTGCGTTCACCGAAAATCGCGCTGCCGACGCGCACATGGGTGGCGCCAAGGGCAATCGCGCGCTCGAAATCACTGCTCATCCCCATCGACAGCCCCTCCAGGTCGTTGCGCGCGGCGATCTTGGCCAGCAGGGCGAAATGCAATGACGGCTCTTCCTCGACAGGCGGAATGCACATCAACCCGCGCACCGGAAGATCCATGGCCCGGCACTCGGCGATGAACCCGTCGGCATCGGAGGGCAGAACGCCGGCTTTCTGTTCTTCTTCGCCGGTATTCACCTGGATGAACAGGTCGGGGCAATGCCCCTCTTCCTGGGCGATACGGGCGATGGTTTTCGCCAGCTTGGGCCGGTCGACCGAGTGAATCGCCTGGAACAGCTCAAAGGCCTGGCGCGTCTTGTTGGTTTGCAAGGGGCCAATCAGGTGCAGGTCGACACCGTCGAACCGTTCGCGGAAATCGGGCCATTTGCCCGCGGCCTCCTGCACCCGGTTTTCCCCGAACGTGCGGTGGCCTTCTTCAAGCACCGCGGCGACACGCTCCAGCGGCTGCACCTTGCTGACCGCGATCAACGTCACGCTGTCCGGGTCACGGCCTGCCTCGGCCTCGGCCTTTGCGATGCGCGCGCGAATATCCGTCAAACCCATTGCCATGCCTCCTGCCAGTTCGGGCGCCACAAAACACCCATTGGCGCAAAAAGAAAAGGGCAGGTCAAATGACCTGCCCTTTCCGAATAAAACTTCCGTTCGACTTAGAACGAGAAGAATGCACCCAGCGAAACGATGGTCGAGTCTGCAACATCGTCGGTCTGCGTGATGCCGCCTTCGAGCGACACGCCGCCGCCCAGGTCGTAGGACGCGCCCAGACCAAAGCTTTCGCCGGCGTTGTTGTCTTCCGACGCGACAAAGCCGTATGCGGTCAGGCCGGTGCCGAAGTCGTAGCCACCGCGCAGCGACCACTTGTCTGCTTCACTGCCAGCGCCGCCAGTGCCGTTGTCGGTCTTGGCGTAGCTGATTGCAGCGTCGACCTGGCCGATCTGGCCACCCAAGCTTGCGAACAGGATTTCGGCGCCGTTGTCGAAGTCTTCATAGGCAAGTGCCGCGGTGTAGCCCGAGAAGGTGTAGTTGATGCCGATACCGGTGGTGTCGACACCAAGGCCACGCTCGCCGCTGTGCACGTGAACGCCGAAGCCGTTCATGCTGTACAGAACTTCAACGCCGTTCGACGCCGAGGTAGCGCCCGAACCCGACTGGTACGCGGTCCATGCGAAGCGCATGCCGTTCGACGAGGTGTTGGGTGCCAGCGAGTAGAAGCCGTTGCCTTCCAGGCCGGTGCCAGCCGACGCGGTCGGCAGGTACAGGTTGGGGGCGGCTTCGATCACGCCCAGGATGTTGCCCATTGCGACGGTCAGGCCGTTGGTGCTCATGTAGAAGCGTGCACCGTTGCCCCAGCCACCGGCGTAAACCTGGCCGAAGGTGCTTTCTTCGGTCTGGATACGCTGACGCGCGCCAAACACGATGCCGCTGTCGGTTTCAGCCGACACGTCGAACTGCAGACGCAGACGCGAAGCGGTGTTGGTGGTCGATGCGCCAACGCTGGGGTTGACGTAGGTGGCGCCGAAACGGCCGTAACCGCTGATCGACACTTCCGCTGCTGCCAGACCGGCGGTCCCGATCAGAGCGGTCGTTGCGAGAATGATGTTTTTCATCGTTGTTCCCTCGGTTTTCAGTCATGCGCCCCAAAACGGGGAATCCGATTTGGGTATGCATAGTCTCTCGCTCTTTTAGGGGTCGGTTTGCAAGCACCCCGGATAGGCTGCGCCGTTTGGGCCGCAAGATGGTGCAGCTTTGCCACACCTTCGCCACGGACCTGCCGCACACACCCCTCCCATACCGCGCGCGGGCACAGGCGCAGGGCGGGTGCGGGAACTAATCCCTTGCCCACGCCCCGTGGCTTGGGTAGGACGGGATCGTAGGTTTTTCAGGGGGCAAGGCCGCAACATGACGTATTCGCGCGCATTCAAGGCAACGATTGCCGTGCTGGCCATTTCGGCGCTGACCGCCTGTGGCAGCGGCCGGGGCAGCCTTGGCGGCGGAATCAGCGGCCCCGGCGGCGCCCCCGGCACCGAAGCGCAGGAAAACAGCCGCTACGACCGCGCTGGCATGCCGCTTGAAGGGCCCTCGGCCATGCGCAGCCAGGGCAGCAGCATCTGGGATGCCTTCCGCCGCAGCGACCCCGATGTCGAAGTCGCAGTCAACCGCTACCTGTGGAACGCGTCGCTGGATGTGCTGAACTTCATGCCGGTGCAATCGGTCGATCCGTTCACCGGGGTGATCGTCTTTGGCTACGGCACCCCGCCCGGCGGCGGGCGCAGCTACCGCGCCACCGTCTATATCAAGGATCCGGCGCTGGATGCGCGCAGCCTGGTCGTGGCGCTGCAAAACCGCGGCGGCCAGCCCGTTGCGGCAGGCACCCGCACCGCCGTCGAAGACGCGATCCTGGCCCGCGCGCGCGAGCTGCGCATAGCCGACAGACGGTTCTAGGTAAAAACAGCCCGTCACCGGCTGGCACGGCGGCCCCGCGCGGGGCCGAGCCATTCCGCTGAACATCCTTGCCGCCGCCCGGCGTCAATCCCCCGTTTCACCCGCTGTGCAGGCGGCCAGTTTGTCTATCCACGCCATCTGGCGTGGCAAGCAGATGGTTTCCAGGTCGTAATTGGCCCTGACAAAGGCCCGCGCGGCCGCGCCATAGGCGGCGCGGCGGTCGGCATCGTCCAGCAGCGCGCAAACCTCTTCGACCAGCTTTTCCTTGTCAAAGAAATCAACCAGCGTGCCGGTCTTGCCCGGCTCGATCGCCTCGTGCAGCGGGCCGGTGTCGCTGGCCACGATCGCGGCGCCCGCGCTCATCGCTTCGAACAGCGACCATGACAGGACGAACGGATAGGTCAGGTACACATGCACCCGGCTGACCTGCAACAGGCTGATGAACCGATCATAGGGGATACGCCCCAGGAAATGCACCCGCGCCCAGTCGGCCGTCGAGATCTGGCCGCGCACCTCGTCGATGAAAATCTGTTTCCACGTCTGGCCCTTGGGCGGGCTCGCGCCATAGCTGACCTCGTCACCGCCCACGATCAGCACCCTTGCGCCGGGCCGCTCTTTCAACAGACGCGGCAAGGCGCGCATGAACACGTGATAGCCGCGATAAGGCTCAAGGTTGCGATTAACGAAGGTTATCACCTCGTCGTCGCGCGTCACCACCGACCCGTCCGGCAACTCCAGACGGGCCTCGGCATTCGGCACCACCTGGTCGGTATGGATACCGTCATGGATCACGCTGATTCGCTCGCGAAAGGCGGGCGGAAAGGTGTCAGCCTGAAACCGGGTCGGGCTTATGCCCATGTCGCACAGCGGAAGATGCACAAGGTTGTTGAGGTTCTTCATCCGTATGCGCAGCGTCGCGGCATCGGGGTCGCCCTTGTCGAACTCGGGGTCGAAATGCATGTGCGGCCAGGCCGAGCGGTGATAAAGCTCGCAATAAAGCCCGATCCGGGCCGTCGGCCAGACATCGCGCAGGAACATCGATTCGCCCCAGCCCGGATGCGCCACGATCAGGTCGGGCGTGAAACCGTGGTCGCGCAGTTCGCGCGCGACGGCGAAACAGGCCTCGGCCCGCACCACCTTGGTTTCGAAATCCACCAGCCACGGGTGGACCTGCTGCCCCGAGCCACGGCTGATCTTGTAGGGAATCACCTTTACGCCCTGCCAGGTGGTCGGCTCTTTCACGCGCAGGGTCAGCGCCACGCAATTATGCCCCGCCCGGGCCAATGCGGGGGCCAGGTGCTTGAACTGGCCGGGAAAATTCTGGTGAATGAAAAGGATATTCATGGCAAGACCCGTGCGTTAAATCTTTTGCGCCCCTTATACATGGCCGGCCCAGCCTGCACAGAGACGCATTTTTGGCCCAAGGCTCTGGACCGTGGGCAATCGCCGTCTTATCAACCCGCCAACAGTTCACCGCCCAGGAAGGGGACGCCACCGATGTCGCGCTATTCCGCCGCTGAAATCGAACCGAAATGGCAAAAGGCCTGGGACGAGGCCCAAGTGTTCAGGGCCGAACGCTCGAAGGACAAGCCGAAATACTACGTGCTGGAAATGTTCCCCTACCCCTCGGGGCGCATCCATATCGGCCATGTGCGCAACTACACGATGGGCGACGTGATCGCGCGTTACAAGATCGCGACCGGCCACAACGTGCTGCATCCGATGGGGTTCGATGCCTTCGGCATGCCTGCCGAAAACGCTGCTATGGCGTCGGGCGGCCACCCCAAGGATTGGACATACAACAACATCGACACGATGGTCGGCCAGATGAAGCCGCTGGGCTTCGGGCTGGACTGGTCGCGCATGTTCGCCACCTGCGACCCCGAATATTACGGCCAGCAACAGGCGCTGTTCCTGGATTTCCTCGAAAAGGGGCTGGTCTATCGCAAGAACGCGGTGGTGAACTGGGATCCGGTCGATATGACCGTGCTGGCCAATGAACAGGTGATCGACGGCAAGGGCTGGCGCTCGGGCGCCGAGGTCGAGCGGCGCGAGCTGACGCAATGGTTCTTCAGGATCTCGGATTATTCCGAGGAACTGCTCGATGCGCTCGACAGTCTCGACAACTGGCCCGCAAAGGTAAAGCTGATGCAGGCCAACTGGATCGGCAAGTCACGCGGTCTGCAATTCTCGTTCGGCCTTGTCGATGGCCCCGAAGGCCACGACCGGGTCGAAGTGTACACCACCCGGCCCGACACGCTGATGGGGGCCAGCTTCATCGGCATCTCGCCCGACCACCCGCTGGCCAAGCTGCTGGAACGCGAAAACCCCGAAGTGGCCGAATTCTGCAAGATGGCCCGCCAGGGCGGCACCACCGAAGAGGCGTTGGAAAAGGCCGAGAAACTGGGTTTTGACACTGGCCTGAAATGCCGCCACCCCTTCGACACCGCGTGGGAATTGCCGGTCTACATCGCCAATTTCATCTTGATGGATTACGGCACCGGCGCGATTTTCGGCGTGCCCGCCCATGACCAGCGCGACTTTGATTTCGCCACCAAATACGGCCTGCCGGTGATCTCGACCTTCGTGCCGGCCTCGGGCGATCACACCCTGCCCGAAGATGGCGGCGCGGCCTTCGTGCCACCCAAGACGGAAACGGTCCGCTGGACCAAGCCCTTCAACTGGGATGAGATGGCAACCGGCGAACAGGCAATCAACGCCGCCATAGAATTTTGCGAAAAGAACGGCGTCGGCCAGGGCGTGACCAAGTTCCGCCTGCGTGACTGGGGCCTGTCGCGCCAGCGCTACTGGGGGTGCCCGATTCCCGTGGTGCATTGCGACGCCTGCGGCGTGGTGCCCGAGAAAAAGGAAAACCTGCCGATCGAACTGCCCTACGACGAGGGCGGCAAGCCGATCGACTTTTCCATTCCCGGCAACCCGCTGGATCGTCACCCCACCTGGCGCGACGCGCCCTGCCCCGCCTGCGGCAAGCCCGCCAGGCGCGAAACCGACACGATGGACACCTTTGTTGATTCCTCGTGGTATTTCGCCCGCTTCACCGCACCCCACGCCGACACGCCCACCGATATGGCCGAGGCCGAGTACTGGATGAATGTCGACCAGTATATCGGCGGCATCGAACACGCGATCCTGCACCTGCTCTATTCGCGCTTCTTCGCCCGCGCGATGCATATCTGCGGCCACCTGCCGGAGAAATCCAAGGAACCGTTCGACGCGCTGTTCACGCAAGGGATGGTGACCCATGAAATGTACGCAGGGGCCGTCACCACAAAAGAGGCTGGCACTCGCTATGACAAAGACGAGGGGGAAGTCATTGCTGCGGGAAGGGAAACTCGCTCGAAATACTATTACCCTGAAGAAGTCGTGCGTTTCGAGTTCAACGGCAAACCCAAAGCTCTCATAGCAAAAGCCGTAGAAAAAGCCTTCCCTGAGGGGAAACCAGACAACGCAACGCTTAATGAATTCTGGGAAACTGAGCGACGTAAAAAAAGAAAAGTCGGTGAGGAAGACATTAGCTTGGATGTCTTCCCCTCGGCCAAGATGTCGAAGTCGAAAAACAACGTCGTCGACCCGGTGCAGATCATCGACCAGTACGGCGCCGATACCGCGCGCTGGTTCGTGCTGTCCGACAGCCCGCCCGAGCGCGACGTGGAATGGACAGCCGCCGGCGCCGAAGCCGCCGCCAAGCACCTTGCCCGCGTGCATCGCATCGTGTCCGACATCGCCACCGGCCAAGACGGCCCGCAAGCGGGTGACGAACAGCTTTTGCGCGAAATGCACAAGACCATCCAGGACGTGACGAACGGCGTCGACAGCTTCGGCTTCAACGCCGCCATCGCAAAGCTTTACGCCTTTACCAACACGCTGGCGAAGTCCAAGGCAGGCACAGAGGCGAAAAAACAGGCCGCCCGCGCGCTGGCCCAGCTCATGGCCCCCATGACCCCCCACCTGGCCGAAGAATGCTGGCAGATGCTGGGCGGCGAGGGCCTGATCGCGCAGGCGCCCTGGCCCGTCGCCGATGAACATATGCTGGTCGACGACACCGTGACCCTGCCGATCCAGATCAACGGCAAACGCCGCGCCGAGATCGAGGTGCCCAAGGACATGGACAAGGCAGAGGTTGAAAAAATCGCGCTGGCGCAGGATGCTGTCATTCGTGTGCTGGACGGGGCCCAGCCGAAAAAGGTCATCGTCGTCCCCGGGCGGATCGTGAATGTCGTTATCTAAACGTGACTTCCTGATGCTGGCGCTGGCCGTGCCGATCGCGGCCTGCGGCTTTACCCCGGCTTACGGGCCGCAGGGCGGCGCGGGCAAGCTGCAGAACCGCGTCACCGTGCAGGCCCCTGACACGCGCGCCGATTACCTGCTGGTTCAACGGCTCGAGGAACGGTTGGGCCGGGCCTCCTCGCCCGCCTACCTGCTGGAAACCGACCTGGATATCGCCGAGGAGCGCATGGCGGTGACAACCAACAACATCACCACGCGCTTCAACCTTGTCGGGCGGCTGACCTATCGGCTGCGCGACGCGGGCACCGGCGAGGAACTGTCCGATGGCCGGGTGGACAGCTTCACAGGCTACTCGGCCACCGGCTCGACCGTGGCGACACTCGCCGCCGAGCGCGATGCCCAGGCCCGGCTGGCAAACATCCTCGCCGACCAATTGGTGACCCGCCTGATCGCCAGCGCCGCCAACCTGCCATGAAACTGTCGGGCCGCGACGCCAGCCGGTATTTCGCAAAGCCGAAACCAGACTCCACCGGCTTGCTGATCTTCGGCGCCGACGCGATGCGCGTGGCAATGAAACGGCAAGAGGTGATCACTTCCCTGATCGGCCCACGGGGAGACGAGGAAATGCGCCTTGCCCGTATTCCCGCCAGCGATCTGCGCAAGGACCCGGCGATGCTGGGCGACGCGATCAAGGCGCAGGGGTTCTTTCCCGGCCCCCGCGTGGCCTTTGTCGAAGAGGCGACAGACGGGCTGGCAAATACCATCAAGGCCGCGCTGGCCGACTGGGCACCGGGCGACGCGCAGGTGATCGTCACCGCCGGGCAACTCAACGCCAAGTCCCCGCTGCGCCAACTGTTCGAGAAACATCCAAACGCCTATGCTGCGGGCATCTATGACAACCCGCCCACGCGCGACGAGATCGAATCGGAACTGACCCGCGCCGGCCTGCGCAATTTCGACGGCCACGCCATGACCGACCTGACCGCCCTGGCGCAAGAGCTGGACCCGGGCGATTTCCGCCAGACGCTGGAAAAGCTCGCGCTCTACAAGCTGGGCGACGACACCCAAGTCACATCCGATGACATCGCCGCCTGCGCGCCCGCCTCGACCGAGGCCGATATCGACGACATCCTGAACATCGTGGCCGAGGGCCGCGCGCAGGAAATCGGCCCCGTCATGGCGCGGCTCGACGCGCAGGGGATGCAACCCGTGGCGCTGTGCATCGGCGCCACGCGCCATTTTCGCACGCTGTTCGCCGCCGCCTCCGATCCGGGCGGCGCGGCGCAGGGCATCGCGCGGATGCGCCCGCCCATTTTCGGCCCGCGCCGCGACCGGATGCTGCGCCAGGCCCAAGGCTGGGGGGCGGCCAAGCTGGAAATGGCGCTGACCATCCTCACCGATACCGATCTGGCGCTACGCTCGGCCGGGCAAACCGCGCCGCAAATGGCACTGGTCGAGCGCGCGCTCATTCGTCTGGCGATGCTGTCACGGCGCGGCGGCTGACCGCTCAGCCGCCCCGGCGCGGGTTTGAAAACGGCGCCGTTGCCCTATCTCTCCTGTCACGCGACCTTGTTGGCCAAACCTGACCGGAGGACACGACGATGACCCGCCATATAAAGACCCGCCGTGACATCCTGCTGACCGGCGCCGCAGCCACCCTTGTGACAGGGGCCACGGGCCTGACCGTGCCGGCCCGCGCCGCAGGGGTTGCGCCCACGCCCACGATGCGCGGGGGCGCAAACAATTATCGGCCCGGTGCGCCCATCGTCGATCGTATCGGCAACGGCGGTTTCTGGATGACAGGCCGTGTGCGCCGTGCGGGCGACGGCACACCGCTTGAAGGGATTCGCATCCAGGTCTGGGCCCACACCACCGAGGGGCACGAGCGCGACCCCCAAAGCCACGGCGCCACACTGACCGGGGCGGATGGCACGTTCCGGCTGGAAATGCCGCAAATCGTGCCCGCCTTCGGTCAACCACATGGCCACCTGGCCTATGACAGCCCCGAGTTCGAAACCGTGTTCCTGCGCCCCGTGATGCGCAGCGCCTCTGACAGCACGCTGCACGCCGAATTCGTTCTGCAACCCGCGTGATGCGCGCGCTGGTCTGGGCCGGGGTCGCGGTGGCGCTTGTGCTGCCGCTGGCGGTCGCCGCGACCAGCCCGCTTTTGCAATGGCGCAGCCCCGTCTATATCGCCGCGGGTTTCGCGGGGGTGCTGGGGCTTGCGGTGATCTTCATGCAACCGTTGCTGGCCGCGGGGGCCCTGCCCGGCTTGCCCGCGTGGCGCGGACGACGGGTTCACCAATGGACGGGTGCGGCGCTTGTGGCGCTGGTCGTGGCGCATGTCGTCGGGCTGTGGGTGACCAGCCCGCCCGACGTGGTCGATGCGCTGCTCTTGCGCTCGCCAACCCCGTTTTCGCCTTGGGGTGTCCTGTCGATGTGGGCGATCTTTGCCGCCGGGGTGCTGGCCCTGCTGCGCAACCGCCTGCGCCCGCGCGGCTGGCGGCGGGCGCATGTCGTGCTGACATCGGTGATCGTTGCCAGCACTGTCACCCATGCCCTGTTGATCGAGGGCACGATGGGCGCGGTTTCGAAATGGGCGTTGTGCATCGCGGTCGTGGCGGTGACGCTGAAAGCCTTTTCCGACCTGCGGGTCTGGCGCTTGATGAAACCGCGGCGCTGAGGGGCTACAGGCGCGCTGCGCATTTCTGTTGCCGCGCGCCACCCCGCAGGGCATAGCTGCGCTGCCCAAACCAAAGGACAGCCCTTGCCCCTTGCCCAGCTTCTCCGCCTTGTCGCGCTTGTTTTCGCGGCGGTCACCTGTGTCGTGCTTGGCGACACGGCAGGAAAATTGCTGACATCCGGCGGGGTCGATCCCTTTTTCGTGGCATGGTCGCGCTTTGCGCTTGCGGCGCTGGTTCTGCTGCCTTTCAGCGGGCTGACGCGCCGCGAACTGCCGGGGCTACTGAATTGGCGTGTGCTGGTCCGCGGGCTGTTCATCGCCTGTGGCATCACCTCGATTCTCACCGCCTTGAAAACCGAACCCATCGCCAACGTGTTCGGCGCATTCTTCATCGGGCCGGTCGTATCTTATGTCATGGCGATCGTGTTCCTGCGCGAACGGCCCTCGGCCACGCGCGGGGTTCTGCTGGCGCTTGGGTTTGCGGGCGTGATGCTGGTGGTCAAACCCGGTTTCGGCGCAACACCGGGCATGGGTTTTGCCCTGCTGGCGGGCACATTTTACGGTGCCTACCTGGTGATGACCCGCACCGTGGCGGGCAGCTATCGGCCGCGCTTCCTGCTGATATCGCAATTGCTGATCGGATCGGTCGCGCTGACCCCCTTTGCCGCCACCGCCGACCTGCCCGCCCTCGACATCCGGCTGGCCCTGCTGCTATCGCTCAGCGCGCTGGGCTCGGCGCTGGGGAACTTTCTGCTGGTTCTTGCCAATCGCCGGGCCGAGGCCAGCCTGATCGCGCCGCTTGTCTACAGCCAGCTCATATCGGCCACGGTGCTGGGCGTTGTCGTGTTCGGCGACTGGCCCGATTGGGTGGCGCTGGCGGGGTTGTTGGTGATCGCCGCTTCGGGGCTAGCCTCGCTGATTGTCGGGCGCCCCCCGCGCGGGCCGGAACAGGGCCGCGCCTGACCGCGCGCCCCCGACCCGAAACCGCACGGTTTCTGCATATTCATGGCAGGCATAAATATATCAGGCGGCGACGATCGAGCTGCGGATCGCCCGGATATTCGCGCCATAGGGGGCCGGGTTTTCGACCGAACCACCCTTGAACACGGCCGAGCCCGCCACCAGCACATCCGCCCCCGCGGCCGTCATAAGCGGCGCGGTTTCAGGCGTAATGCCGCCGTCAATCTCGATGTGAATGGGGCGGTCGCCGATCATTTCACGCAGGCGCTTGACCTTGTCGATCTGGCTGTGAATGAATTTTTGCCCGCCGAATCCGGGGTTTACCGTCATGACGCAGACAAGATCAATCATATCCAGCAGATAGGGCAGATCCTCCAGCCCGGTGCCGGGGTTCAGCGCCAGCCCGGCCTTGCATCCGGCGGCCCGGATGGCCTGCAACGTACGGTGAACATGCGGCCCCGATTCAAGATGCGCCGTCAATATGTCGGCCCCCGCATCGGCAAAGGCCTGGATATACGGATCAACCGGCGCGATCATCAGGTGCACATCCATCACCGTCTTGATATGCGGCCGGATCGCCGCGCAAAGGGGCGGGCCGAATGTCAGGTTGGGCACGAAATGCCCATCCATCACATCGACGTGGATCCAATCGGCGCCCTGCGCCTCAACCGATTGAATTTCTTTTCCAAAATTGGCGAAATCGGCAGACAAGATCGACGGTGCGATCTTGATGGAACGATCAAAGGTCATGGCACGAGTCCCGTGGTGGCAGCGTTGCGCCTGCCTTACACCCGCATCGCGCGGCCCGCAAGAATCCCGACCTGCGGAAGCTAATTCCGAAACTGTGGACAGTCGCCAAAGCTTGTGCCAACTTTCCCCGACTAACAGGGAGGAGTCTACACCGTGGTGCGAAGCTGCAACCATACCAACCCCCTTTGTCTCAAGACCCCGAGCCGCAGATGATGAACCGTTTGCACATGCAGGTCTGGCCCGACGGCGTGCCTGAAACGGTCACGTGGCCGCAAGGCACGCTTTACGACAACCTGTCGAATACCGCGGCAAAACATGGCAACAGGCCCGCGCTTATCTATCACGGCGCCACCTTGACCTATGCGCAACTGGACGAGCAGGTTCAGGCACTGGCTGGCTACCTGCAACAAAAGCTGGAGGTGGATCGGGGGGATCGGGTGCTGCTTTACATGCAGAACAGCCCGCAATTCGTGATCGGCTATTACGCAATCCTGCGGGCCGATGCGGTGGTGGTCCCGATCAACCCGATGAGCCGCCACGCCGAGTTGGAACACCTGGCCCGTGACACCGGGGCATCGGTTGCGCTGGCCGGGCAGGAACTGCTGCAACACATCGCGCCCATCGTGGACGAAGGGCTTATTTCCCACGTTATTGCGGCCACTTACCCGGATTATGCCGCCCCTGGCCGCGACATTCCCCTGCCCGGCGATCTTGAGGCGCTGGACGCGCAAGAGGCCACGGGGCCGGGCGTGATCCGCTGGGCCGCGGCATTGGAAAGTGGTGCGCGACCCGCCCCGCATCGCGCCGGGGCCGATGACCTTGCGGTGATCCCTTACAGCTCCGGCACGACAGGCCAGCCCAAGGGCTGCATGCACAGCCATTTCACCGTCAATGTAACCGCATGGGGCGGCGTTGCGTGGAATCTGTCGGATGAAACCGATGTCAGCCTGGCGGTTTTGCCCCTGTTCCACGTGACGGGAATGCAGGCCTGCATGAACGGCCCCATCATCGTAGGCGGGGCCATCGTTCTCATGACACGGTGGAACCGCGACGTGGCCGCCACGCTGATCGCGCGGCATCGGGTGACCCGCTGGCGTTCGATCTCGACCATGGCGATCGACCTGGTGAACAGCCCCGGGGCTGGACAATATGACCTGTCCAGCCTGACGGCCATCGGCGGCGGCGGCGCCGCCATGCCCGAGGCTGTCGCGAAAAAGCTGCACGACTTGACCGGACTGGATTATATCGAGGGGTATGGCCTGTCCGAAACCATGGCAGCCAGCCATATAAACCCGGTCACCGCGCCGCGACGGCAATGCCTGGGCATCCCGGTTTTCGATGTGGACAGCCGCGTGGTAAACCCCGACACGCTCGAAGAGCTGCCACAGGGTGAGGTTGGCGAGATCGTCACCCACGGCCCGCAGGTATTCCTCGGCTATTGGCAGCGGCCCGATGAGACAGAACGCTCGTTCTTCGAGCTGGACGGCAAACGGTTTTTCCGTACGGGCGACCTTGGCTATATTGACCCGCAAGGATATTTCTACATGGTTGACCGCGTGAAGCGGATGATCAATGCCAGCGGTTTCAAGGTCTGGCCTGCCGAGGTCGAGGCGTTGATGCATCATCACCCGGATATCGCCGAGGCATGCATAATCGGAACACATGATCCGCGCCGGGGCGAGACGGTCAAGGCCGTGGTGGTCCCGCAGGACACGGCCCGCGACCGATTGACCGAACAGGGCGTCATCGACTGGTGTCGTAGCGAAATGGCGGCTTACAAGTGCCCCACGATGGTGGAGTTCACCGATGCCTTGCCGAAATCGGGCAGCGGCAAAGTGTTGTGGCGCGAATTGCAAGAACGCGAGTCGCGCGCGAAAGGCGCGGCTTGACGCGGGCAAAAACGGCGGCCTAGAGCCACCCGGCCCAATTTGAACAGGGAATGTAACGTGAGAAAGCGACTACAGGAGCAAGCGGACAACCATGAGGTTGAGACAGGCGACCGCCAATTCGTGACGGCATTGCATCGCGGTCTCGATATCCTGCGCGCTTTCACACCCGATGACCGGATGGGGCTGGGCAACCGCGAATTGGCGGCACGCACGGGCTTGCCCAATTCCACGGTTTCGCGCCTGACCTACACGCTGCTGAAACTGGGCTACCTGATCTATGACGAGGCCACTGGGCGCTACCGCATGGGCGTGCCGGTTCTGGGGTTGGGCTATGCCTGCCTGGGCGGGATAAAACTGCGCGAGGCCGCGCAGCCGCTGATGCAGCAACTGGCCGACGAATGTGGCGACGGGGTGCTGGTGGCACTTGGCGGGCGCGACGACCTGACGATGACCTATATCGCGGCGGCACGAGCCGCCCGAGGGATGATCTCGCTTCAACTCAACGTGGGCTCGCGCATCTCGCTGGGGCGGTCGGCGATGGGGCGGGCGTACCTGGCGGCCGTCGCCCCGGAACAGCGGGCCGAGTTGATGGCGCGCTTGGCCGACAAGGCCGGCCCGGAGCGTTGGCCCGGCCTGAAAGCCGAGATCGAAGAGGCCGCCAACCAGATCGGAAACCGCGGGTTTTATTGCAATATCGGCCAGTGGCAGGCGGATATCAACGCCGTCTCGGTGCCTTTTGCCTCGCCGCAGGGCGATGGTCCGCCAATGGCCTTCAACCTTGGCGGACCGGCCTACGTGCTGCCACGCGAGCGGTTGGAAAATGACCTGGGCCCCAAGCTGCTGCAGCTTGCCAATACCGTCAAGCACATCCGCGATTAAGGCCGCGCGTCAGGGCACCAGCACCAGCTTGCCCACCGCGCCGCGACCCAGCACCCGAGACAACACCTCGGCCGCGTCTTTCAGCGGATAGCGGCCTTCGATCATCGGCTTGACATGCCCCTTTTGATACCAGCCCAGAAGCTCGGCCATGTTGCCGGCGTAAACCTGCGGTTCGAACCGGGTGAAGTTGCCCCAGAACACACCGACGACGGCGTATTCCTTGACCAGTGCAAGGTTGACCGGCAGCTTCGGGATCTCGCCGCTGGCAAACCCGATGACGAGCAACCGGCCACCCCGCGCCATGGCGCGCGAACAGGCATCAAAGGCCGCGCCACCAACCGGGTCATAGACAACATCGGCCCCCTTGCCATCGGTCAGCGCCTTGATCTGGTCTTTCAGATCGTCGTAGCCGATCACCTCATCCGCGCCGTTTTCGGTGCAGATCGCGCGCTTTTCCTCGGTCGAGGCGACGGCGATCACCCTGGCCCCCATTATCTTGGCGATCTGGATCGCCGCGATGCCGGTGGCGCCCGCCGCGCCCAGCACAACCAGTGTTTCGCCCGCCTTCAGCTGCGCGCGCTGTTTTAGCGCGTGATGCGACGTGCCGAAAGCCACCAGAAGCGCGCAGACATCGGCGGCGTCCATGTCACCGATGGGAATGACACGCGCCGCGGGCGCGGCGACCTTTTCGGCATATCCACCCAGCGTGCAGATCGTGGCCACGCGGTCACCGGGCTTGAAGCCGGTCACATCGGGGCCCACCGCCTCGACCACGCCAGCGGCCTCCATCCCCGGCACGAAAGGGCGGTCGGGGCGGCTTTGATATTTGCCCTGCACCAGCAGACCGTCGGGATAGTTGACGCCGGCCGCCTCGACCCGGATCACGACCTGGTCGCCGCTAGCCTGCGGATCGGGCATGTCGCCATATTCCAGTTGGTCGAGCGACGCGAAATCGTTGCAGATGATGGCCTTCATGGCGGCGTTTCCTTCCCTCATGCGTGCTGTTCGCGTTGCAGGTTAGGGCAGCGGCACCATGCACTCAACCATGGTTGCGCGGGCCCGGCTTGTGACGCAACGGAATTTCGGTCTGCGGAAAAGATCCAATAAAACAAAGGTGAAACGTCATCAATTTCCCTTTGGCATTCCCGGTGCGAACGCTAGTCTGCCCGCAAATATGGGAGCAAAGGGAGAAACGCCATGAAAGGCATGATGCAGCATCGCCCGCTTTTGATCAGCAGTATCATCGAGCACGCGGCCGAAGCGCACAAAACCGGGGAAATCGTATCGGTGCGCACCGAAGGCGATGTTCACCGCCAGACCTACCCCCAGACGCTCAAGCGCGTATACCGACTGGCGAACGCGCTGAAAGGCCTGGGAATCGAGATGGGCGACCGCGTCGCGACGCTGGCCTGGAACGGCTATCGCCATTTCGAGTTGTACTATGCGATCTCGGGCCAGGGCGCGGTGTGCCATACGATCAACCCGCGTCTGTCGGCGGAACAGTTGATCTATATCGTCAACCATGCCGAGGATAAGCTGCTGTTTCTCGACGCCACCTTCGTGCCGATTATCGAAGGGGTGAAAGACGAGCTGCCCAAGGATCTGCGCTTTGTGATCATGACCGATCGCGCGCATATGCCGGAAAACAGCTTTGACGCCCTGTGCTACGAAGAGCTGCTGGAAGATCAGCCCGAAAGCTTTGACTGGCCCGTATTCGACGAGGATACCGCGGCCGCCCTGTGCTATACTTCGGGCACGACGGGTAACCCCAAGGGGGCGCTCTATTCGCATCGTTCGACGCTGCTGCACGCGCTCATGCTGGGCGGCTTGGTCATGGGGCAGTCAATTCCCGCCGAGTCCAAGGTGATGCCGGTGGTACCGCTGTTTCACGTCAACGCCTGGGGCCTGCCCTACGCATCGCCCATGCTGGGCTATTCGCTGGTGATGCCCGGCCCCGCGCTGGATGGCGAAAGCCTGTTCAGGCTCATGGATACCGAAGGCGTGTATTCCGCCTGGGGTGTCCCCACGGTCTGGCAGGGCCTTCTGGCCGAGATCGAGAAGCAGGGCCGCAAGCCCGAGGGCTTTGCCGATATCGTCGTGGGCGGGTCCGCCGCGCCACGCAAGATGATCGAAACCTTCGAAAAGATGGGTGTGCATGTGGGCCATGCCTGGGGCATGACGGAAATGAGCCCCATCGGCACCCACGGCAACATGCCGAAATGGGTGCAGAAGCAACCCTTTGACCGCATGGTGGACCTCAAGGCGCAGCAGGGCCGCCGCGCTTTCGGTGTCGACCTCAAGATCGTGGACGAAGACGGGAACCGCCTGCCCCATGACGGCAAGGCCGTGGGCGAGCTTTACGTGCGCGGCAACACCATTGTCTCGGGGTATTTCAAGAATGACGAGGCCACCGCCAAGGCCATCGACTCCGAGGGGTGGTTCGGCACGGGCGACATTGCCTCGATCGACGACAACGGCATCCTGAACATCCAGGACCGCTCCAAGGATCTGATCAAGTCCGGCGGTGAGTGGATTTCCTCGATCGACCTGGAAAACGCGGCCATGTCGCACCCCGGCGTTGCAAGCTGCGCGGCCATCGCGATGCCGCATCCCAAGTGGGACGAGCGCCCGGTCCTGGTTGCCGTGGCCGCGGGCACCGAAAAGCCCTCGCTCGACGAACTGCACCAGCATATGCTGGAACATTTCGCCAAGTGGCAGTTGCCCGATGACGTGATCTGGGCAAAGGAACTGCCGCTGACCGCCACCGGAAAGGTGTCGAAACTGACCCTGCGCCAGACTTACGCAGACTACAAACTGCCCGACCTGCGCTGACGGTCTGGCCCCGGCAGGGCGCAAGGCGTGCGCCCTGCCGCAGCGTTACGGGCTGGCGGTGGCTTGACCCTCGTCCAAAGATGCGTTTGCTTGCTTGAACGGAATTCCTTTTCGCATTGCGAAAAGGTTTTGCAGAAGGGGAGGACTGCATGGCCGACACCGACGCCACGCTGGATGCGTTCCGCGCCGAAATCAGCCAATGGATCGAAACCGCCTGCCCGGCATCGCTTCGCGGGCGCGCCATGGGCGAGGACATGATCGTATGGGGCGGCCGCCAATGGCAGTTCGCCGAACCTGCGCAGAAGGAATGGCTGGATGCCGCGATAGAACGCGGCATGACCGCCCCGCGCTGGCCCACCGAATACGGCGGCGCCGGCCTGAGTCGCGCACAGGAAAAGATCTATCGCGAGGAAATGGCCCGCCTCCAGGCGCCGCCGCCGCTGGAAAGCTTCGGCCTGTGGATGCTCGGCCCGGCCCTGCTGGCATTTGGCGACGACGCGCAAAAGGCGCGGCACCTGCCCCCGATCACCCGCGGCGAAATCCGCTGGTGCCAGGGCTATTCCGAGCCGGGCGCAGGCAGCGACCTGGCCA
The DNA here is from genome assembly GCF_023703375.1 of Lutimaribacter degradans. Classification (GTDB taxonomy): domain Bacteria; phylum Pseudomonadota; class Alphaproteobacteria; order Rhodobacterales; family Rhodobacteraceae; genus Lutimaribacter; species Lutimaribacter degradans. Next base: position 20,357 of record NZ_JAMQGO010000006.1, on the reverse strand, counting down.
ATGTGCAAACCCGGGCCGAGGACATGGGCGACCATTACCTCGTGAACGGTCAGAAGATCTGGACGTCTTACGCCGACAAGGCGGACTGGATATTCGCCCTGGTGCGTACTGATCGCGAAGCGCCCAAGCACAAGGGCATTTCTTTCCTGCTGATGGACATGGAAAGCGCCGGTATTACCACCAGGCCGATCCGGCTGATCAGCGGCAAGTCACCTTTTTGCGAAACCTTTTTCGACAACGTGAAGGTGCCCAAGGAAAATCTGGTGGGCGAGCGCAACCGTGGCTGGGACATCGCGAAATACCTGCTGACGCATGAGCGCGAGATGATCGGCGGCGGTGCACGCGGCCTGCTGGGCGGCCGGTCGCTTGGCCAATTCCTTGGTGGTCTCGATGGGGCGATGGATGACCCCGTGACGCGCGCCGAGGCGATGGCCTGCGAAGTGAATTCACTTGCCTTTGCTATGACGATGGAGCGCTACAAGGATCAGGCCGAAGCTGGGCAAGGCGTCGGCAACGCCAGTGCGATGCTGAAATATTACGGCACCGAGTTGAACAAGCGACGTTACGAGTTGCTGATGAACGCGGCCGGCAGCGAGGCGTTGGAATGGGACGGGCCGCATGGCGGGCTGGCGCCGGAGTGGCTGCGCACCAAGGCCAACTCGATCGAAGGCGGCACATCAGAGGTGATGCTCGACATCCTCGCGAAACGCGTTCTCGAACTGCCGAACAGCTAAGGGGCCACGAATGACAACGCTAATGGAGACCGAAGACGAGGTCATGCTGCGCGACGCGGCGCGCGGTTTCGTGGCCGAATCCGCCCCGGTGGCCAAGCTGCGCGAAAATCGCAAGGCTGGTCGCGCTTTCGACCCCGGCCTTTGGCGCGAGATGGCGCAGATGGGCTGGTCGGGCGTGCTGGTGCCCGAGGTCTGCGGCGGGGCCGAGATGGGCCACCGCGCCGCGTGCATCCTGGCCGAGGAAATGGGCCGCACGCTGGCGGCTTCGCCCTTTCTGTCGACGGCGGTGGTTGCCGCCAGCACCCTGCGTGCCGTGGCGACGGATCGCGCAGGCACGGCCCTGGGCCAGATCGCGGCGGGCGATGTGATCTATGCGCTGGCCCTGGACGAAGGGCGCAAGTACGCGCCCGAAAGCACCGCCATGCAGGCCGAGCGGGCGGGCAACGGCTTTCGCCTGACGGGTGTCAAGCCGCTGGTCGCCGATGGCAGCGCCGCCGACCGCGTGCTGGTTCTGGCGCGCACCGCCGGTGCGCCGGGCGACGCGGTGGGGTTGACCCTTTTCGATATCGACGCCGCGCGCGCAGGCCTGACCCGCGACCGGCTCGACACGATCGACAGCCGCGACCACGCCCGCCTGATATTCGACGCGGTCGAGGCGACGGGCGATGACGTGTTGGGCGAGGTCGATAATGGCCTTGCCGTTCTACGCGCAGGGGTACAAGCCGGGCAGGCCGCCATGGCCGCCGAATTGCTGGGCGTTGCGGGCGGAGCCTATGGGATGACCGTAGGCTACCTGAAGGAACGCCGCCAGTTCGACCGCACCATCGGCAGTTTCCAGGCGCTGCAGCACCGCGCCGCCCACCTGTGGGCGGAAATCGAGGTCACGGCATCGGCCATCGCCAATGCAGGCCGTGTGCTGGATAAAACACCCCAAGACGCGCAACTGGCCGTTTCGCTGGCAAAGGCGCGCGCGGCGCAAACCGTCGACCTGGCCGTGCGCGAAGGCGTGCAGATGCATGGCGGCATCGGCATGACCGATGACTATGACATCGGCTTTTACATGAAACGCGCCCGCGTCGGTGCCGAATGGCTGGGCGATTACGGCTATCACGCGGCACTGGTCGCCGCTGCGCGCGGATTCTGAGAAAGGGAAACAGATGCAAATGACACCGGCAAACCTGAACGACCTGACGGGCAAGGTGGCGCTTGTCACCGGCGGCTCTTCGGGGATCGGGCGCATGGCGACCGAAGGGCTGGCCGCCGCAGGTGCGCGCGTGCTGATATGCAGCCGCAAGGCCGACGCCTGCGAGGCCGTCGCCACCGAGATAAACGCCATGGGCCTGCCCGGCACGGTCGAAGGGTTTGCCGGCGATGTCGCCACCGAGGCGGGCATCGAGGCGTTGGTCGCCCAAGTGAAAAAACGCACCGACAAACTGCACATCCTGATGAACAACGCGGGCCGCACCTGGGGCGCGCCCCTGGGCGAGCATCCGTACGCCGCCTGGGACAAGCTGCTGTCGCTGAACGTGACCGGAATGTTCCACCTGACGCAGCTTCTGGTGCCGATGCTCGAAGCGTCGGCCACGCAGGACGACCCGGCCCGCATCATCAACACCGGCAGCGTCATGGGCGAGATACCAAAGGGCACGGCCACCTATTCCTACGCCGTGTCCAAGGGCGCAGTGCATCATATGACGCGCGTCCTGTCGAACGACCTGGCGCCGCGCTATATCACCGTCAACGCCATCGCTCCGGGGCCTTTCGTGTCCAAGATGACCGCCTTTGCCATCGGCACCGAGGAAGGCCAGGCCGAAGCCGCCAAGGGCGTGCCGCTGGGCCGTGTGGGCCGTGACGAAGACATTGCCGGCACCGTGCAATTCCTGTGCGGGCGGGGCGCGGCCTATATCTCGGGCGCGGTGATACCGCTCTCGGGGGGCATGCAGTCCAAAGCGCAGGGCAGTTTGTTCAACCAGGATTTGTGACCCATGACCGACAAGATCACGCTTGAGCGGCTTCGTGCCCGCGAGGGCACGCATTTCGGCACCTCGGACTGGGTCGAAATCGACCAGAAACGCATTGACGCCTTCGCCGATTGCACGAATGACTGGCAGTTCATCCATATCGACCCGGAGCAGGCCGCGCAGACACCTTTTGGCGGAACCATCGCGCATGGCTTCCTGACCTTGTCCATGCTGTCGATGATGTCCTACCAACTGCCCCGGTTGCAGGGCGTTGCGATGGGTGTGAACTATGGCTTTGAGAAGGTGCGGTTCGTCTCGCCCGTGCGGGCGGGGTCGCGCATTCGGGGGGTGTTCCACCTGAAATCGGTGGATATCCAGCCGGGATACGTGGCAACGGTGATGGACGTGACCGTGGAAATCGAAGGGCAGGACAAGCCCGCGCTGGTGGCCGAATGGTTGGGCCGACGCTATCTGGAGGAACAGGCATGAGCGAAATCAGGTTTGACGGGCGCGTTGCGATTGTCACCGGCTCGGGGGTGGGGCTGGGCCGCAGCCACGCGCTGGGCCTGGCGGCACGCGGCGCCTCGGTGGTGATCAATGACCTTGGCGCGGGCACTGACGGCACCGGCGCCAGTTCCGAGGCCGCTCGCGCCGTCGTAGCCGAAATTCGGCAATCTGGCGGGCGGGCCATCGTCAGCGGTGCCGACGTGACCGACCCCGCACAGGTGCAGGCCATGGTTGACGAGGCGGTGGCCGAATTCGGCCATGTCGACATCCTGGTGAACAATGCCGGCATCCTGCGCGACAAGACCTTTGCCAAGATGTCATTGGCCGATTTTCAAAAGGTGGTCGACGTGCACCTGATGGGCAGCGTCAACTGCACCCATGCCCTGTGGCGCCACATGATCGAGCGCGAATACGGGCGTATCGTATTCACCACCTCGGGCAGCGGGCTTTATGGCAATTTCGGCCAATCCAACTATGGCGCGGCGAAGGCAGCGATGCTGGGCCTGATGAACGTGCTCGCGCAAGAGGGCGGGCGCAAGAATATCCGCGTCAACATGCTGGCCCCGACAGCCGCCACCCGCATGACCGAGGATCTGCTGCCGCCCGAAACCCTGGAACTTCTGCGGCCCGAAACCATCACCCCGGGCCTCCTGGCGCTGGTGGCCGAAGACGCCCCGAGCCGCATGATCATGGGCGCGGGCGCGGGCTGCTTTACCGAAACGAAGATCTATGAAACCGCCGGCGTCGCCTTGCAGGGCGACGACCTCAGCCCCGAAGGCGTGATGGCCAACATGGCGCGCATCCGCGACCCGCAAGGCCAAGAAGAAATGCCCGGCGCCTTTAACCAGACCCGCAAATACGCCCGCATGGCGGCCAAGGCCCGTGGCCTGCCCGCCCCGTGGGAAGACTTGTAAACCCAAAGGATATCATCATGCGTGACGCAGTCATCGTTTCCACCGCCCGCACGCCCATCGGCAAGGCCTATCGCGGAGCGTTCAACAACACCTCGGCGCAAGAGCTGATCGGCCACGCCGTATCGCACGCGGTCAAGCGCGCGGGGCTGGATGGCTCGGAATTCTCGGATTGCATCATCGGCGCCGCCCTTCAGCAGGGCAGCACCGGCGGCAACATCGGTCGTCAGGCCGCGATCCGCGCCGGGCTGCCGGTTTCGGTGGCGGGCATGTCGCTGGATCGTCAATGCGCGTCGGGCATGATGGCCATCGCCACGGCAGCCAAGCAGGTGATCCATGACGGCATGGATATCTGTATCGGCGGCGGGGTGGAATCGATCAGCCTGGTACAGAACGAAAAGATGCGCACCGACTGGCTCGCCGACAAGTGGATCAAGCAGCACAAGCCCGCGCTGTACATGTCGATGCTTGAAACCGCCGAGATCGTAGCCGAGCGGTATGGCGTGTCCCGGGAAGACCAGGACGCCTATGCGCTGCAATCGCAGCAACGCACCGCCGCCGCGCAAGAGGCAGGCAAATTCGACGATGAAATCGTGCCGCTGACCACCACAATGGGCGTGATGGACAAGGAGACCAAGGAGATCTCGTTCAAGGAGGTGACGCTGGAAAAGGACGAGGGCAACCGCCCCGGCACCCAGTTGGAAAACCTGCAATCGCTGAACCCGGTCTTCAAGAACGGCCAGACAGTGGCCGAAGGGAAATACATCACCGCCGGCAATGCCAGCCAGTTGTCCGACGGGGCCTCGGCCAGCGTCATCATGGAAGCGAAAGAGGCCGAGCGCCGCGGGCTGCAGCCGCTGGGCCGCTATATCGGCGTCATGGCCGCAGGCTGTGAGCCCGACGAAATGGGCATCGGCCCGATCTATGCCGTGCCGAAGTTGCTCAAGGCGCACGGTTTGAGCATGGACGACATCGGGTTGTGGGAACTGAACGAGGCATTCGCCAGCCAGGTTCTGCAATCGCAGCGCGTGCTGGGCATCCCGGGCGAGATCCTCAATGTAGATGGCGGGGCCATCTCCATCGGTCATCCCTATGGCATGTCGGGCGCACGGATGGTGGGCCACGCCCTGATCGAGGGCAAACGCCGAGGCGCGAAATACGTCGTCTGCACCATGTGCGTGGGCGGCGGCATGGGCGCAGCAGGCCTGTTCGAGGTTCTGTAACCCGATGGCGGGCTGAAGCCCGCCCTACTTCGCTGACCGTAGGCCGGGCTTCAGCCCGGCCGTACCCAACAAAGGTATACCGCACATGGCCCTGCCCCCCGTTCTTCAAAACCTGCGCATCCCCGTGGTGGGATCGCCCCTGTTCATCATCTCGAACCCCGACCTTGTGATCGCGCAATGCAAGGCGGGAATCGTCGGCTCTTTCCCCGCGCTTAACGCGCGCGAAAAGGACGGTGACCCGGTGATGCTAGAGGCATGGCTGAAACGCATCACCGAGGAACTGGACCGCCACAACCAGGACAACCCCGACACCCCGGCCGCGCCCTTTGCCGTGAACCAGATCGTGCATCGCTCCAACAGCCGCCTGGAGCGCGACCTCGAGATTTGCCACAAGTGGAAAGTGCCGATCTGGATCACCAGCCTTGGCGCGCGGGTCGAGGTGAACGAGGCCGCGCATGATTGTGGCGGCATTACCCTGCATGACATCATCAACAACCGATTTGCCCACAAGGCGATCGAGAAGGGCGCCGATGGCCTGATTGCCGTCGCCGCGGGTGCCGGCGGACATGCCGGCGCGCAATCGCCGATGGCACTGGTCAGCGAAATCCGCGAATGGTTCGATGGCCCCTTGCTGCTGTCGGGCGCCATCGCCAATGGCCGCTCGATCCTGGCGGCGCAGGCCATGGGCGCCGACCTTGCCTATATCGGCAGCCCGTTCATCGCCACCGACGAGGCCAACGCCGTGCCCGATTACAAGCAGATGATCGCCGAGCACGGGGCCGAGGATATCGTCTATTCCTCGCTTTTCACGGGCGTCTGGGGCAACTACCTCAAACCCTCGATCGCGCGGGCCGGCATGGACCCCGACAACCTGCCCGAGGCCAACCCCAGCACGATGAACTTCGGCGACGACCGCGAGAAACCCAAGAGCTGGAAGGAAATCTGGGGGTCGGGCCAAGGCATCGGCGCGATCAAGAAAGTGCAGCCAGCGGCCCAATTGGTCGACACGCTCGCCACGCAATACGCCGAAGCCAAGGACGAGATGCGCAGGCTGTTGAATGGCTGAACTGATCGTCATACGCCATGCGCAGGCCAGTTTCGGCGCGGCCAATTACGACCAGTTGTCCGACCTGGGCCACCGCCAGTCGCGCGCCCTGGGCAAGGCCTTGGCGGCCCAGGGCCTGCGCCCTGACGCGGTCGTGATCGGCAGCATGACCCGGCACCGCGAAACGTTGGAAGGCGTGCTGGCGGGCCTCGGCATGACGGCGGCGCCCGAGATTCATCCCGGCTTGAACGAGTTCGACTTTACGGCGCTTCTGAACGCCAGGTTTCACGATGCGCCGGGCCCGGAAAACATGCATACTGACCGCAAGACACATTTCCGTACCCTGCGCGAAACCGTGCTGGCCTGGCAGCGGGACGAGATCGAGAACCCGCCCGAAAGCTGGGGCGCATTCGTGGCGCGGGTAGAAGAGGCCCGCCAGACCATGCTGAAACCCGACGCCGATCAGGTGCTGGCCGTCAGTTCGGGCGGGCCGATCGGGCAACTTGTTGCGGCTGCGCTGGAAACACCGCCCGCGCGACAGATCGAACTGCAACTGCAGACCCGCAACTGCGGCGTCACGCGCTTTGTTTACTCGCGGCGCGGCGCCTTCTACTTTCACGGCTTCAACGAAACCCCGCATATCAATGCAGCCAACGCGCAAGAGCTGCTGACATATAGCTGACGGAGGGACGCGCATGACCGGCAACGCTGCCGCACACCTGGATGAAGAGGCCGTCGCAAGATGGCTGGCGGAGCACATGGAAGATTTCGAAGGCCCGGTTAAGGCGCAGAAATTCGCCGGCGGTCAGTCGAACCCGACCTTCCTGCTTGAAACGCCCAGGGCAAATTACGTGTTGCGGCGCAAGCCGCCCGGTCAATTGCTCAAGTCGGCCCATGCTGTCGACCGCGAGTTTCGCGTTCAGAGCGCCTTGGCGAACACCGATGTACCCGTCGCCCGTATGCGCGTTCTTTGCGACGATGACAGCGTGATCGGCTCGATGTTCTACGTGATGGATCATGTCGATGGCCGGCATTTCGACGACCCACGCCTGCCCGAATTGCCCCATGACGATCGCCGCCCTGTGATGGACGAGATGAACCGTGTTCTGGCAGCCATCCACGATACCGACCTGGTGGCGACCGGGCTGGATGATTACGGCCCCGAGGGCAATTATTACGCCCGCCAGATCGGCCGCTGGACCAAGCAATACCGCGCGTCCGAGACCGAGGCGATTCCGCAGATGGAAGAGCTGATCGCCTGGCTGGAAACGCACATGCCCGAAGATGACGGGCAGCGCACGCTGGTGCATGGCGATTTTCGCATCGACAACATGCTGTTCGCGCATGACGGGCCGCGTTGTGTTGCCATGCTGGATTGGGAGCTGTCGACAACCGGCCACCCCTATGCCGACCTGGGCGCGGTGATCATGCAATGGGGCATGCCGCCCGGCAACGAGGGGCGCGGGCTGGCCGGCGTCGACCGTGCTGCACTAGGGCTGATGAGCGATCAGGAATTCATCGACGCCTATTGCGCGCGGCGTGGCATCGCCGGCATTGACCGGTTCGGTTTCTACCTGGCGTTCAACTATTTCCGCATGGGTGCGATCCTGCAGGGGGTTCTGAAACGTGCGCTTGATGGCAACGCCTCGAACCCCGAACGGGCCATCCGTTTGGGCGGTTTCGTGCCGCTTTTTGCCGAGGGCGGATTGAAAGCGGCAAGGAGTGTCTGAAAAGATGGACCCGCGGCTCAAGGAAGACCCATACCCGTTGCAGGCGCATATGGGGTTTGAAATGGTGGATTGGCGCGACGGCTACGCGCGTTACGACCTGCCCATTGCATCGTATCTCGGCAACCGCTCAGGCATCGTTCATGGCGGCGTGCAGGCCATGATGCTGGACACGGTGATGGGACTGAGCGGGTGTTTCACGGGCGACCCTGACGCGCCACAACATGCGGTGACCCTGTCGATGACCACCAATTTCCTGGCGCAGACCGGGGGCGACCGACTTATCGCGGAAGGTTTCAAGACGGGCGGTGGGCGCAAGACCTTTTTCGCCCGCGCGCAGCTGACCGACAATACCGGCGAATTGATCGCCACATCCACGGGCGTGTTTCGTTATCGCAGCCGTGAATGACAACAAAGGGAGTTTACCAAATGACCGAGACCATGAAACGCATCGTCCTGGCCCGCCGCCCCACCGGCGCGCCCGTTGACGACGATTTCCGCCTTGAGGAAAGCCCTGCGCCCGAACCGGGCGAAGGCGAGGTGTTGGTGCGCGTGCATTACATGTCGCTCGACCCGTATATGCGGGGCCGCATGGACGACGCGAAATCCTATGCGACGCCGGTGCCCCTGGATGGCACGATGGAGGGTGGCGCCGTCGGCGAGGTGATCGCGTCGAACCACCCCAACTTCAAGCCAGGCGATTTTGCCTTTGGCATGTTCGGCTGGGCCACGCACGGCATCCAGCCGGGCGACGTGCTGCGCAAGATCGATCCCGCGCACGGGCCGATCACCGCGTCGCTGGGCGTTTTGGGAATGCCCGGCTTTACCGGGTGGTTCGGACTGACCGAGTATGGCCAGCCAAAGGAGGGCGAAACCGTTGTGGTGGCCGCCGCTACCGGGCCCGTCGGCTCGATGGTCGGGCAGATTGCCAAGGCCCGCGGTTGCCGGGTTGTCGGCGTGGCTGGCGGCCCGGAAAAATGCAAGATGGCGGTGGAAACCTTCGGCTTCGACGAATGCCTGGATCACCGCGCCTACGCAGACGGCGCCGAAATGCGGGCCGCGCTGGCCGAGGCCTGCCCCAAGGGCATCGACATCTATTTCGAGAACGTCGCCGGCAAGGTGCTGGAAGGGGTCTTGCCCCTGATGAACGTGGGCGGCCGCATACCCGTATGCGGCATGATCAGCTGGTACAACGCCGGCGCCCTGGGCGCCAATGCGGGCGGTGACAAGGATCAGTTGCCCAAGCTGTGGCGCATGATCCTTGTGAACAGGCTGCATGTGCACGGCTTCATCATCTCGGATCATTTCGACCGCTTCGCCGATTTCATGCGCGAAGTCGGACCGATGGTGGCAAGCGGCCAGTTGAAATTCGTCGAGGATATCGCCGAAGGGCTGGAAAACGCACCGCGCGCGTTCAGGGGAATGCTTGAAGGCAAGAACAAAGGCAAGCAGGTCGTCAAGGTGATCTGATGCGCCTTTCCGGGGTGGGCAGCTTGCCCACCCTTACCCCTCGGCCAGGATACGCGCGGCCAGTGCCGCGAAAATCACCGAAGACACTTTCCCCATTACCCCCGATGCACGTCCCAGCGCGCGCCCCAGCCAGCCCGCCGCCATGCCATAGGCGCCGGTAATCATCAGGCCGGTCATGACGAAAAGCAGCCCAAGCGCCGCCATTTGCGGCCCCACCGGCCCCAGTGCCGGATCGGTGAATTGCGGCAGGAACGCCATGATGAACAGCGCCACCTTGGGGTTCAGTGCGTTTGTCACGAACCCACGCCACACGGCCCCGCCCGCCCGTGTCGCGCCCTTTCGGGGGTCGGGCAGCGGCGTGCGCCACGCCTTGACTGCCAGCCACGCCAGATAGGCCGCACCCAGGTACCGGATCGCATCATGCGCGCCCGGAATGGCCAGCAGCGCCGCCGAAACGCCCAGCACGGCCAGGCTTACATGCAGGACCGAGCCAAGCGCCACGCCCAGAGCCGCCGCCAGCCCCGCCCGCGGCCCCCCCTGGGCCCCGCTGGCCACGGCAAACATCACGTCCGCCCCCGGCGTCAGGTTCAACACGACCCCCGCCAACAGGAATGCGGCGATGGTTGCGGGTTCCATACCGGCGAGTGTCGCCAGCATCACCCGCCCCCGTGCCGTGGCAGGGTATGGGGAATGGCATCATACAAGGCCCTGTCTTGCACAAGAATGTGCGCGCCTTCGAGAGGGCGGATGGACCGCCGGCTCAGCATCGCCGAAGAAACCGATGCCCTGCCATACTTGCCACGAACACCCCGCCGGGCGGAAACTGCCAAGCGATGCGAACACCACACGGCCGCGCCGGGCATTACGCCGCCCCACGCCCCAGGATCATGTCAGCCGCTTTCTCGGCGATCATGATAGTGGGCGAGTTGGTGTTTCCGCTGGTGATGCTGGGCATCACGCTGGCATCGACCACGCGCAAGCCGGCAACACCCCGCATCCGCAATTGCCCGTCAAGCGGGGCCGCGTCGTCGGCGCCCATGCGCACGGTGCCAACCGGGTGGAAAATGGTGGTGCCCACGTCGCCCGCGGCACGCAACAGATCGCCCTCGTCGTCGCTGTCGATACCGGGCATGATCTCTTGGGGCTGGTATTTCTGCATCGCGGGTTGCGCCATGATCGCACGGGCCTGTCGTATCGCTGCCACGGCCACCTGTTTGTCGCCTTCGGTAGAAAGGTAGTTGGGCGCGATGCGCGGCGCATCATGCGGGTTCGGGCTGGCAACTTCCACGCTGCCGCGGCTTTCGGGGCGCAGGTTGCAGACACTGGCGGTCAACGCCGGAAAATCGTGCAACGGCTGGCCGAACGCGTCCAGCGACAAGGGCTGCACATGATATTCCAGATCGGGTGTTTCCAAGTCGGGACGCGAGCGGCTGAAAGCGCCAAGCTGGCTTGGCGCCATCGACATCGGGCCTGACCGTTTCAGCGCGTATTCCAACCCGATCATCGCCTTGCCCCACAGGCTGTTGGCGATGGTGTTCAACGTGCGCGCGCCGGTCAGGCGCCAAGCACAGCGCAGTTGCAGGTGGTCTTGCAGATTGGCCCCGATGCCCGGCAGATCGGCGGCCACGTCGATGCCGTGGCGTTGCAGCACGTCACCGGGGCCGATGCCGGACAGTTGCAGGATCTGCGGGCTGCCCAGTGCCCCCGCGCTCAAAATCACCTCGGCTCGGGCGGTAGCGCGCTGCACCATTCCACCGCGTTCATACTCAACCCCGATGGCGCGGCCGTCGCGCAGGATCACCCGCCGGGTATGCGCCCGGGTCAACACGCGCAGACTGTCGCCAGTCGCGGTGCGCAAAAACGCCTTTGCCGTGTTCATCCGCCAGCCAGATCGCTGGTTCACCTTGAAATATCCCACACCCTCGTTGTTGCCGGTATTAAAATCCCCGACCTCGGGCAGACCCCAACCGGCTGCCGCGGCTTTCCAATCGTCCAGCACATCCCAGTGCAGGCGTTGGTTTTCCACCCGCCATTCGCCGCCCGCGCCGTGCATGTCGCTGGGGCCATCCACGTAATCTTCGGAGCGCTTGAAATAGGGCAGCACGTCATCCCATCCCCAGCCGGGCAGGCCCGACTGGCGCCAGCCGTCATAATCGGCCGCCTGCCCGCGCAGATACAACATGCCGTTGATCGACGAACAGCCGCCCAAAACCTTGCCCCGCGGATACAGCAAGGAGCGCCCATTCAAACCGGGCTCGTCCACCGTGCGGAAACACCAGTCGGTGCGCGGGTTGCCGATGCAGTACAAATACCCCATCGGAACATGCACCCAGTGGTAACTGTCCTTGCCCCCCGCCTCCAGCAGCAGCACAGAATGGCCGGCATCCGTCAGGCGTTTGGCCAGAACGCAGCCCGCGCTGCCTGCTCCAACGATGATGTAATCGTGTTCCACGCACGCCCTCCCGTTTTCGCGGCACTTTGGGGCAATCAAGGGACAAGCGCAACGGCCCGGCACCCCGTGGCCGACTGCTCTTTCACCTGTACCGGCAGGGCAAGATACCGGAAACGGGTCGGTTCAGACCGGAAGGGCCGTTGTGCTGATCACGGTGCGCAAGGCAAAGGAAGACTGCATTTGCGTCACCCCGGGCAGGCGTGACAAGTGTTGGCGGTGAATGCGGGCGAAATCCTCGGTGTCTTCGGCAACCACTTTCAGGATGTAATCGGCAGTGCCCGCCATGAGGTGACATTCCTGCACGTTAGGAATACGCGCCACGGCCTTTTCGAACGCATCCAGAATATCATCTGTCTGCCCGCGCAGCGTGATCTCGACATAGATGATGCTGGCCATACCCAGTTTGCGCGGGGTAAGCAGGGCGACATAGGCACCGATAAACCCTTCGGCCTCAAGTCGCTGCACCCGACGGTGGCAGGCCGAAGGCGACAGGTTTACCGCCTCGGACAGGTCGGCATTCGATATCCGTCCGCGTTTCTGCAGCACGGCAAGAATCCTGCGATCTGTTGCATCCAAAGCCATAAACGCAGATTCCTTCTCTCATGCGCGGTCATGTTCGAAGAATATTCACATGAAAACGGTAATTGCGACCCAATTATCGACAGAATTGCGCCGTATATGCGACAACCTGTCCAAAAGTTCATTTGCAAGGAGGAGCGCGCGCCATGAAAATCGGTTGCCCAAAAGAGATCAAGCCACAGGAATTTCGCGTCGGCGTGACGCCCAACGCCGCGCGCGAGGCCGTGGCGCACGGCCACGAGGTGCTGATTGAAACCGGGGCCGGGCGAGGCGCGGGGTTCGAAGACAGCGATTATTCCGAGGCCGGCGCGCATGTCGTCGACACCGCCGAAGAGGTATTCGCAACCGCCGAGATGATCGTGAAGGTCAAGGAGCCCCAGACCGCCGAGCGCAAGATGTTGCGCGAGGGGCAGGTGCTGTTCACCTACCTGCACCTCGCCCCCGATCCCGACCAGACCCATGATCTGCTTGCGTCGGGCTGTACGGCCATTGCCTATGAAACCGTTACCGATGATCGCGGGGGCCTGCCCCTTCTGGCGCCCATGTCCGAGGTGGCCGGCCGACTTGCCCCGCAAAGCGGCGCATGGGCGCTGCAAAAGGCAAATGGCGGCAGCGGCGTGCTTATGGGCGGTGTGCCCGGCGTGCGCCCGGCCAATGTGGCGATCATTGGGGGCGGCGTAGTCGGAACCGCCGCCGCACGGGTGGCGGTTGGCATGGGGGCCAACGTCACGGTTCTTGATCGTTCGATTGCACGGCTTTCCTATCTAGACGACGTGTTCATGGGGCGGCTGACCACGCAATTTTCCGACAAGGGCGCGGTGGCCGGGCTGCTGCCGGATCTGGACATGGTCGTTGGTGCCGTTCTGATCCCCGGCGCCGCCGCACCCAAGCTGATCAGCCGCGACCAACTGTCGACGATGAAACCGGGCACGGTGCTGGTCGATGTCGCCATCGACCAGGGCGGCTGTTTCGAAACCTCGAAACCCACCACGCATGAGAACCCGATCTATGATGTCGATGGCATCGTTCATTACTGCGTGGCCAACATGCCCGGCGCGGTGGCGCGCACCTCGACCATCGCGTTGGGCAATGCCACCATGCCGTTCATGCTGGCGCTTGCCGACAAGGGTTGGAAACAGGCCTGTGCCGACGACCCGCACCTGCTGAACGGTTTGAACGTGCACGCGGGCAAACTGACCTACTACGCCGTAGGCAAGGCCCTGGGGATCGACGTGACCTCGCCGCAACTGGTGATAAAGGGCTGATCCACGCTATGCTTTGCCCCGTCTGACAGGATGAGGCAATGGCCACACGATATGCCAAATACGCGCTGGCGCCGGTTCTGGCGGTGCAGGGAGCGGCCCTGCGCCGCCATGCGCTGCGCCTGCCGGAACCGCCCGGGCCACGGCAGGGCCTTGCAGGTGACGGTCCGGCCCTGTCGCTACTGATCGCTGGCGACAGCTCGGCCGCCGGTGTGGGCGCGCCGCACCAGGACACGGCGCTTTCTGGCCAGTTGATTGCACGGCTTGCCCTGCATCGTCGCGTCGCATGGGCGCTACATGCGCATACGGGCGACACCACCGCCGCCTGCCTTGAACGGCTACGGGATTTGCCGCCAGCGCGATTCGACGTGGCGATTTTGGCCCTGGGGGTCAACGACGTGACGCGGGGCCTGCCCCGCCGCATCTGGTTGCGCCGTCAAAAGGCGGTGCATGACCTTTTGCGTCACAAGTTCGGCACGCGCGCGATCTATGCCTCGGGCCTGCCACCGATGGGGGGCTTTCCCCTGCTCAAGGGTGGTTTGCGCTGGATCATGGGGGGCGAAGCGCGCCGCTTTGATACGGCTCTGGCGCTACTGGCCGCGCAAACGCCCGACCTGCACCACGTGCCCTTCGACCAGCCGCTTGACCCCACGATGATGGCTGCAGACGGCTTTCACCCCGGCCCACGGGTCTATGCCCTGTGGGCCGAGGCACTGGCCGCGCGTATCCTGCGCGATGGTGCGACCTGACCTAACGTCAGGTCAGCCCGCTTTCTGGATTTCCACCGAATGCGGATAGGGGATGCTGATGCCCTTGGCATCAAACGCCTCTTTCACCGCCTTGGTAAGGGCGAATTTCACCTCCCAGTAATCGGCGGCGTTCACCCACAAGCGCGTGGTCAGATCCACGCTGCTGTCGCCAAGGTTGGTCACGCGGACCCACGGCTCGGGGTCGTCATGCACGCGCGCATCGGCGCGTGCTTCGGCCAGAATGATCTCCATCGCCGCGTCGGCATCATCGCCGTAATCAATGCCGAACACCATGTCCACGCGCCGTTTGTCATGGTGCGAGTAATTGATGATGATCGACCCCCACGCTTGCCCGTTGGGAACGATGATCTGCACGTTGTCGGGCGTCACAAGCTCGGTCATGAACAGGTTCAGGTCGGTCACGGTACCGGTCGTGCCTCCGATATCGACATATTGGCCCAACCTGTAGGGACGGAACAAGATCAGCATGAACCCTGCGGCCAGGTCGCTCAACGTGCCCTGCAAGGCCAGCCCGATGGCCAGTGTCGCCGCACCCAGAACAGCCACAAGCGATGTCGCCTCGATGCCGAACAGGCCCAGAACCGCCACAAGGACCATCAACAGGATTGCCCACTTGACGAGCGAGGCCATGAAATAGCCCAGCGTCGGGTCGATCCGTGGCGTGGCGTTCACCCGCCGCCGCACGATGCCGCTGACAATTCCGGCGGCCATCCAGCCAAGGATAAGAACCACAATGGCCTTTACCGCGTTGATCACCAGCGGCCCGTAGGCGCCCATTTGCTCCGTTATTGCTTCCATGGAAATGCTCCTGCTCCGACTGCAGCCCACACCGCTCACCGGCGGGCGCGACATGCACAAAGGGCCCGCACTTTCGCGCAAGCCCGGTTTTCATTTCGACACAGCACGGGTTCAGGCCACGCCGCTGCCAGCCTCTTTCGCCATGCGCCATGCGACATGCCGTGTCACATGTCAAAGACGGTTACGCGAAAACGGCCCTTTCTGTCACCGGAAAACCAGCCTAGTTTCCCTGAAAATGGAACACGAGGCACCGATGAAATTTCCCGACGATTTCCCGATCACACGCCGTTGGCCACCACGGCATCCCGAGCGGCTGCAACTTTATTCCTTTCCCACGCCCAACGGGGTCAAGGCGTCGATCATGCTCGAGGAAACAGGCCTGCCCTACGATGTGCACAAGGTCACGCTGTCGGACACGGATGTCAAAAGCGCCGAATTCCTGTCGCTCAATCCCAACAACAAGATTCCCGCCATCATCGACCCCGACGGGCCGGATGGCGCGCCGTTGGCCCTGTTCGAAAGCGGCGCGATCCTGATTTACCTGGCCGATAAAACCGGCCAGCTGCTGCCCAAGGCACCCGCAGCGCGATACCAGGTGCTGCAATGGCTGATGTTCCAGATGGGCGGCGTCGGGCCGCTTTTCGGCCAGCTGGGGTTCTTTTACAAGTTCGCCGGAGCCGAGATAGAAGACCCCC
The DNA here is from genome assembly GCF_023703375.1 of Lutimaribacter degradans. GTDB lineage: Bacteria > Pseudomonadota > Alphaproteobacteria > Rhodobacterales > Rhodobacteraceae > Lutimaribacter > Lutimaribacter degradans. The sequence continues at coordinate 4,223 of NZ_JAMQGO010000006.1, read as the reverse complement.
GCCCGCGCCAACGCTACATAGCCGAGGCGCACCGCCTGCTGGGCGTGGTGGAAACCGCGCTGGATGGGCAGGATTGGATCGCGGGCGACTATTCCATTGCCGATATCGCGCTGGCACCATGGCTGCGGGCGCTTGATTTCTACGGTGCGCACGAGGTGGTGGGCTGGGCGGATCACCCGCGCACGGTGGCCTACCTTGATCGTTTCCTTGATCGTGCGGCGGTTCAACGCGGCCTGGAGATCCCGGCGCGAGACTGAGACCCCAACGGGCCGTGTGCCCGCCGTCAACGCTGGGCACAGCCACGGCTTTACATCACGCCCACCTGGCAAAAAAGGCGGCCCCGGAAGGGCCGCCTTGTCATGCAGCGTATCAATGCCTTCAGATTGCCGACTTGCGGCTTTCGTCCAGGTAGATTTCGCGCAGGCGCCGGGCCACGGGGCCCGGTGTGCCTTCTCCCAGCTTGGTACCGTCGATTTCCACGACCGGGAAAACAAAGGTTGAGGCCGAAGTGATAAACGCCTCATCCGCCTCTTTTGCCTCGTCGATGGTAAAGGGGCGTTCCTCGACTTCCATCTGTGCCTCGCGGGCGAAACGCAGCACGGCAGCACGCGTGATGCCGTGCAGGATGTCGTTCGACAATTGCCGGGTGATGATCTTGCCACCCTTCACGATGTAGGCGTTGTTGCTGGTGCCCTCAGTGACATGCCCATCTTCGATCATCCACGCGTCGTCGGCGCCGGCCTTCTTGGCCATCATCTTGCCCATCGACGGGTACAGCAATTGCACCGTCTTGATGTCGCGGCGGCCCCAGCGGATGTCTTCGATGCTGATCACCTTGATGCCGGTCTTCGCCGCCGGGCTGTCGGCCAAGCCCGGCTTGCTCTGGGTAAACAGAACCAGCGTCGGCCGCGTGGTCTGGGTGTCGGGAAAGACGAAATCACGATCCCCGGACGATCCGCGCGTGACCTGCAAATAGATCATGCCCTCGTCGATATCGTTCAGGCGCACCAGCTCGCGGTGGATTTCCAGCAGATCGTCGAACTGGTCTGGCTTGTCCATGTCCAGTTCGGCCAGCGACCGTTCCAGCCGGGCCAGGTGGCCATCGAAATCAAGCAGCTTGCCGTCTAGCACGCTGGTCACTTCGTAGACGCCATCAGCCATCAGGAAACCGCGATCAAAGATCGACACGGTGGCCTCGGTCTCGGGCATGTACTGGCCGTTCACGTATACGGTGCGGGTCATGGGTGGATCTCCTTATCCCCAAAGGCCGGCACTGGGCGGGTGCACGCCGGCGTCATCGAACAAAAGCGGTGGGTCGCGGTCTTCTGCCAACAAGAGCGGCCCGTCAAGATCGGTCACAAGCGCGCCTTGCGCGACAAGCGTGGCGGGCGCCATCGCCAGCGAGCTGCCAACCATGCAGCCCACCATGATATCATAGCCTTCGGCGCGCGCCGCGTCGCGCAGGGCCAGCGCCTCGGTCAGGCCGCCGGTTTTGTCCAGCTTGATATTGACCACGTCATACTTGCCCTTCAGCGCGGGAAGGCTGGCCCGGTCATGGGCGGATTCGTCGGCGCAGACGGGCACGGGACGGTCCATCCCGATCAGTGCCTCGTCGGCGTCGGCGGGCAAGGGCTGTTCGACCAGCGCCACGCCCAAGCGCACCAGGTGCGGTGCCAGGTCGGCATAAACCTGGGCCGACCACCCCTCGTTCGCGTCCACGATGATGCGTGCCTTCGGCGCGCCGCGGCGCACCGCTTCAAGCCGGGGCATGTCGTCTGGCGTGCCCAGTTTTATCTTCAGCAACGGGCGATGCGCGTTCTTGGCTGCTTGCGCCTCCATCTCGGCCGGGTCGGCCAGCGACAGGGTATAGGCGGTAATCTCGGGACCCGGCGCGGGCAGGCCCGCCAGTTCCCAAACGCGCTTGCCGGCCTGCTTGGCCTCAAGGTCCCAAAGCGCGCAATCAACGGCGTTCCGGGCGGCGCCTGCCGGCAGCAGGTCGTATAGCGCCGCGCGGTCGAACCGTTCGGGCAGGCTGTCGATCTCGGCGGTTACGCTATCCAGCGTCTCGTCATAGCGGGCATAGGGCACACATTCGCCCCACCCCGCAACGCCGCCCTCGGTGATGCGCACGGTGAGAACCTGCGCTTCGGTCCGGCTGCCCCGGCTGATGGTGAACACCTGCGCCAGGCGAAACACGTCGCGGGTTACCTCGATCTGCATGGGGTTTCCTCTCTCCAGAAATATCCCGGGGGGAGGCCGCAAGGCCGGGAGCAATGCCCCCGGCCCGGGCCGGCAAAAGGCGTGCCCTCAGGTCAGCGCCGCCAGCGCATCAACCAGCTTGCCAGCACCGAACCGGAACGGGTCTGTCGCGGGCAGGCCCAGGCGAGTCTCGATATCGGTCAGATAGGCGCGCGCCTCGTCTTCACTCATGTGCTGGGTGTTGATCGAATACCCCACTACCTCGGCCGCGGGGTTGGCCACCCGTGCCAGCGATGTTGCCATGTCGCGCACAGCCTCGAGGCTGGGCAACTGGTAGCCTGGCAAACCGCGCATGTGCTCACGCGTGGGCTCGTGGCAGACGATCAGCGCATCGGGTTGCCCGCCATGAACCAGCGCCATGGTAACACCCGAATAGGACACGTGGAACAGGCTGCCTTGCCCTTCGATCAAGTCCCAATGGTCGTCATCGTTGTCGGGCGTCAGCCATTCGATCGAACCGGCCATGAAATCGGCGATCACCGCATCCAGCGGCACACCGTCGCCTGTAATCAGGATGCCGGTCTGCCCGGTGGCACGGAACGACGACTTCATGCCGCGTTCGCGCATCTCGGCATCCATCGACAGCGCGGTATACATCTTGCCCACTGAACAATCGGTGCCCACGGCCAGACAGCGCTTGCCGCGCCGCTTCACACCATTGGCGATAGGGTATTTCACCTCGGGGATGCGCACATCGTGCAGCTTGCGGCCCGTTGCCTCGGCCACGGCCACCAGGTCGGGCTCGTCGCGCAGCAGGTTGTGCAGGCCCGAGGCCAGGTCGAACCCTTCTTCCAGCGCCGCTACCAGCACCTTTTTCCAAGCCTGGCTGATCACGCCGCCGCGATTGGCCACGCCGATAACCAGTGTCTTGGCACCAGCGGCCTTGGCCTCGGCCAGGGTCATGTCGGTCAGGCCCATATCGGCCTTGCACCCCTCCATGCGGAATTGGCCCACCGCATTTTCGGGGCGCCAGTCCTTGATACCCTGCGCGACCTTGGCAGCCAGTTGGTCGGGGGCATCCCCCAGAAACAGCAGATACGGCGTCTCAATCATCTCGGTCCCCCTTCGTGACACATGTTAGCGGACACCTAACGATATTCGCAGGACAATTCGATCCGTTTCTGCCACTATTGCCGCCAAACAGTCGAAGATTATTGCGCCGGGAAAACAATCTGCCGCAGAAACGTGCAAGTTTTCACCCTGCACAATTATTCGGCATCAAAACAGTGCCAGTGTCGGAAACCCGCCAGCCTCCTTCAAGACTTCCATCAATTCGGCGAGCGGAATCAGGCTCAGGAATACAAGCGCATCGAACAGGTTTCGGCGCAGAACCGCCACGTCAAATGTTACTTGCGGCGCCGTGCGAAACCCCGCAAGGCGCGGCAGAATTCGCGGCACCCGCGCGGCGTAATCGTCATAGTCCGTGCCAAGGCTATGGCGCAAATATGCCTCTTCCCGCGAGGCGGTGCGGTTGATAATGGTGAAAAACAACATGCCCAACAGCGCGGTCATCACCACCGATCCCAGCATCAGGCCAAAGCCCAGCACGCCCAGCGTGGAAAACAGGTACAACGGATGACGGCAGATCGAATATGGCCCATCCTGAACGATCTCAAGGTTCTTGCGTCCGCCGATATACAGGATCGACCACAACCGCCCAAGCACACCCGCGATGATCAGGAATATCCCCAGCACCTCCAGCGTGTCGAACAACCAATGCGCGTCCATCCATGCCGAACGCGTGAACAGCACCAGTGGCACGATGGCCAGGAAGGACAGGCGCAGCATCAGGATACGACGGGCTTGATCGGCGGGGGCCACCGCGGGCGGGGAGAGCAGAGCATCATTCATCTGTGGGGCTTTCACTAGGCTCAGGACTCATAGCCAATAAATGACGAGCGCCGCGAGTGCGATGGCGGAGAGGAAGACCTTTGGGCATCTGTCGTATCGGGTCGCCACACGTC
>NZ_JAMQGO010000046.1 GCF_023703375.1 Lutimaribacter degradans | reverse complement strand
TACCGTCATACCACTATGCTCTATTCCATATATTGTAATATAACTGTACTCTATAGTCATACAGACGCTTTTACTTCACCCTATCTTCTCATACTATTGTCATAGAATCGCACACAGACGCATGATTAAAACGAATAATTTTTACTGTAAGGGCTGCCATCCGCGCTCTATCCTTTTGTTTGCAATATTTATATACAGAATCTCAAAACAAGCGGGAGAAGTGCTAATTACCCAGAGGTCATGCATGATCTGAGTACCACCGTACCTCTAGGTTTTGTTTTGATCCGTTTTACAGTGACACCGAACATAAGGGGAAGCTATTGACATGGTATCGAAAGGTTGTCCACATTGGGAAGTAACTTGGTTCTATGAATCTTCATGTCAGATACGTAGGACAGACTCTTTCCTGTGTATATATTTGTGACAGCTTCGTCTATTTTATACTAGATGTTTACACAGTTTTGTCACAGGCATTACATGTGATAATGAAATTCTCGAGCCATATGGCGGTTGTTGTAAAAGTAGTGACATTGCTGGTCGCACCTTAAATGTAAACCAAAGTTACGGCACACTCTCACAGTACCCGCACTAAAGTTTTATAAAAGTACTATTACGATTATCGAGTGAGCTAGATAGAAAATCGGAAATGAAAT
>NZ_JAMQGO010000045.1 GCF_023703375.1 Lutimaribacter degradans | reverse complement strand
TTGTGCCAGGGAAGTTGGCAAGACATTCATATAAATAGAGCTGCTGTAGCTATCCATCTTTGAGGTATGCGCTTTCATTTCACTATTTCTTGTTAAGCTTACATCAGCACTAACAAACAAAACAAATACAATGGTCAAATTAACTTCAATCGCTGCCGGTGTTGCCGCCATCGCTGCCGGTGTTGCCGCTGCTCCAGCCACTACCACTCTATCTCCATCTGACGAAAGAGTCAACTTGGTCGAATTGGGTGTTTACGTCTCCGATATCAGAGCTCATTTGGCTCAATACTACTTGTTTCAAGCAGCTCATCCAACTGAGACCTACCCAGTTGAGATTGCTGAAGCTGTTTTCAACTATGGTGACTTCACCACCATGTTGACTGGTATTGCCCCAGACCAAGTGACCAGAATGATCACCGGTGTTCCATGGTACTCCAGCAGATTAAAGCCAGCCATCTCCAGTGCTCTATCCAAGGACGGTATCTACACTATCGCAAACTAGAGACAAACGCCTTTACGAACGAAATTCTATAGACATTGGTAAGTAACGAAAAATAAAATATAGAAATAAAAAGCTCTTTTTGATGATATAAATACAAATTGTAGATAAGTGTAATATAAATAAAAGATCTGACCATATATTTAAGCCGGAAAAAAATCCCAACACCAAAATAAAATGTAGA
>NZ_JAMQGO010000044.1 GCF_023703375.1 Lutimaribacter degradans | reverse complement strand
CATATAAATAATATAAAAAAGATATATAAATAATATAAAAAAAAGTGTATTAAAACATATTAAATATATCATAAATTTAATTAATATTATAATAATTTATAATGATAAGATATCTGGGGTCCATAAATAATTATTATTATCGATAATAATAGGGACCCCCCCCTACCTATTCTATAAATAAAAATATAAATATTTATCTCTTTCGGGGTCCGCCCCGCCCTCGCGGGGCGGGCCGGACTTTATTATTATTATTATTATTTTTATTTTTATTAAATAATATTTATATAATTTTAATAATTAAAAATTTTTATATTATATTTATATTTCCCCACGGGACCAATCCCAATCCCAATCCCAATCCGGTGAACAACCGGATTGGCGCCCGCGGGGTTTATATTTATATTAATATATATATTTTTTATTTATATTATAGGTGGGGTCCCAATTATTATTTTCAATAATAATTTATCATGGGACCCGGATATCTTCTTGTTTATCATTTATTATATTATTTATTTGGTTTTTATTTATGATTTATATTTTATTTTATATAATTTATTATATTGTTTATACATTATTTTTATTATATAATTAATTATTTTATAATTATTATCTATTGATTATATTATTAAATTTATCTTATGTATGCTCTATATAAATTATTCAGTTAAGTTTCTAATCACCCACCCCCTCCCCCTATAAAA
>NZ_JAMQGO010000043.1 GCF_023703375.1 Lutimaribacter degradans | reverse complement strand
AAATATTATCTAATTATAAATTTATTCTTAGTAATTCATATATATATAATATTATATAATATAATATATATAATATAGGTGTTAGTTTAATAATATTCTTTATTATATATAAATATAAATAAGATATCTTATACTATTTATTATAATAAATTATAAATAATTAAACATAATAAATATAATTTATATATACATATTTATTTTTTATTAATTTATAATATATTAATAGTTCCGGGGCCCGGCCACGGGAGCCGGAACCCCGAAAGGAGAAATAAAATAAATATAATATAATAAATAAAATAAATAAATAAATAATATATATATATATATAAATATATAAAATAATATTTACTTTTTATATATATATAATTATATATAAATATATATAAATGATTATATATTAATCATAATATTTGTTTATAAAAATAAAAAAAAAGATAAATATTACTTCTAAAGTTTTTATTTCTTATTTATTAATCATAAATTATAATTAATAAAATTATACTTTTTAATTTATAGTTTCGATATCCTAAAATAGAAATAAAATACCATAAAAGGATAAGATTTTTATTATTAATAAAAATTAATAATGAAGGAGAAAATAAATATAATAAAATAATAAATAGTTCAAAGGAATTTATTTATTGATAATAATATATTTAAAATATAATTAAACTCCTTCGGGGTTCGGTCCCCCTCCCATAAGTATAGTATAGAATAGGGAGGGGTCCCTCACACCTGCTT
>NZ_JAMQGO010000042.1 GCF_023703375.1 Lutimaribacter degradans | reverse complement strand
GTCGCCAATCCTTGAGCCTGCCGAACATGATCTCGATGCGATTGCGCCGTTTGTAGCGTCGCTTGTCGTATTTCACGGGCGTCTTGCGCTGCTTTCGGCCGGGGATGCAGGCGCGTATCCCTTTGTCTTTCAACGCGTCTCTGAACCAGTCGGCGTCATAGCCCCGGTCCCCGAGCAGCCATTCCACGTTTGGCAAGCTACCCAGCAAAGCCCGTGCGCCGATGTAGTCGCTGACCTGCCCGGCGGTGACGAAAAGATTGAGTGGGCGTCCCTGACTGTCACAGACGGCGTGCAGCTTGGTGTTCATGCCGCCCTTCGTTCGGCCAATCAGGCGTCCACGCCCCCCTTTTTCGCGGCCATGCTGGTCGCGGTTCGGTGGGCTTTGAGATAAGTCGCGTCGATCATGACCGTCTTTTCCTCGCCGTGATCGGCTGCCAGGCCAGCCATCATCTGCGCAAAGATGCCCTTGTCGCTCCACCGCTTCCATCGGTTGTAGAGCGTCTTGTGGGGGCCGTATTCCGCAGGCGCATCGCGCCAACGCAACCCATTGCGATTGATGAAGATAATCCCGCTCAAGACACGCCGATCATCGACGCGGGGTTTGCCGTGGGACTTCGGAAAATAGGGCTCAAGACGCGCCATCTGGGCGTCGGTCAACCAGAAGAGATCAGACATGTTCACCGCTCGTTTTTCGAACCGTGAATCACGCCGCCTCGCAGAAATCAATGGGTCCTGACCCTA
>NZ_JAMQGO010000005.1 GCF_023703375.1 Lutimaribacter degradans | reverse complement strand
GGCGGGGCCAAGGTAAAGGCAGATGTCACTGCGTCTCATGCCCCGAATATGGCACATCAAGCCGCCGATGGGAATCTTGTGTCAGGTGGCGAACACTAGGCGCTGCTTATGAGTATCTGATCGGAGAATTTGCCGATTCCGCTGGCAAAAAGGGCGGGGAGTTCTACACGCCCCGTTCCGTCGTGCGAATGATGGTACGTCTGCTCAAGCCGACCCTCGAGCACGACATCTATGATCCGTGCTGCGGCTCCGGCGGCATGCTGATTGCGGCCAAGGAATACATCGACGAGCACGGTCAGGACGGCCGCAAAGCCAACCTGTTCGGCCAAGAGAACGCGGGCACCGTCTGGTCCATCGCCAAGATGAACATGCTGCTGCATGGCATCAGCAGCGCCGATCTTCGCAACGAGGACACGTTGGGTGAGCCCCAGCACGTCGAAAACGGTGAGCTACGGCGTTTCGACCGGATCCTGACCAATCCACCCTTCTCGATCAACTGGGGCTCGAAAGACAAGGATCGGTCCGGCGATTACGCGTGGCAGCCCAAGTTCCGTGAGCGCTTCTTTCATGAGGTGCCACTCGGCTCGAAAAAGGCCGACCTCATGTTCCTGCAGCACATGCTGCACGTCACCCGTGACGGCGGCATGGTCGCCACTGTCATGCCCCATGGAGTCCTCTTCCGCGGTGGGGATGAAGGCAAGATCCGCCAGAAGATCATCGAGAACGACCAGATCGAGGCGGTCATTGGCCTCGGCCCGCACCTCTTCTACGGCACCGGCATTCCGGCCTGCATCATCATCCTGCGCCAGCGCGTCCACCACGGTGCGAACCTCGTCTCCGGCAAGACGAAGGAGCGCCAGGGGAAGGTGCTCTTCATCAACGCCGATCGCGAGTATTTCGAGGGCCGCGCGCAGAACCACCTGCTGCCCGAGCACATCGAGAAGATCGTCACCACCTTCGAAGAATACCGCGAGATCCCCGGCTTCTCCGCCATTGTCGACATTGACATGCTGAAGGAGAACGACTGGAACCTGAACATCCGCCGCTATGCCGATAACGCTCCGCCGCCCGAGCCGCATGACGTGCGTGCGCACCTCGTTGGCGGCATCCCCAAGGCCGAGGTCGTGGCGAAATCCGAGCTATTCCAGTCCCACGGACTGGACCCGATGGACCTGCTGACCCCGCGCGATGACCGCTATCTGGATTTCATCGGCCGTGTGACCACCAAAGCCGACATCAAGCCTACCATCGAAAACAACGCGGGGCTCATGGCGCGCGAGGCCGAGATCTGGGAAAATTTTAACGCTTGGTGGGACGCCCACACCGAAAACATCACCGCGCTTGCCGGGCATGAAGACCCCGCCGCCCTCATTGCCTTGCGCGATGAACTGCTCTCCAGCTTCTCCGAAACGCTCGAAAGTCTGGCCGTGCTGGATCCCTTCACCGTGCGCGGGATCATCGCGCAGTTCTGGAACCAGTCGCGGTTCGACTTCCTCACGCTTATGGCGCGCGACACGCGCGGCGTGGTCGATGCCTGGCGCACCTCCATCGTGACGGCGCTCGAGGACAAAGGGCACAAGGAAAGCCCGCTGGACCACAAGCTTGTCGCCTTCCTGATGGGCGACTTCGTGCGCGAGATCGCCGAGCTCGAGGCGCGGAAGGCGGAACTCGATGCTCAGATCAAGGCCGCGACCGCCAAGCCGGAGGAGGACGAAGAGGGAGACGAAGAGGAGGACGCGGAGCCCTTGGACGAGGCGCAGATCAAGCGCTGGAAGAAGCAGCTGACCGAGGTCAAGAAGACGCTCAAGGCCAAGCGCGAGCAGTTTGCCGCCGAGCTCAACAAGGGCGTGGACGGTCTGTCACCGCAGGAGGCCGCCGACCTGCTGCTCAAGATCCTGCATGACGACATGGAGAAGATCCTGACCCGCTACATCGCGGCGCAGCGCGGCCAGATCGTGGCGGCGTTCGAGACCTGGTGGGACAAGTATCGCGTGACCCTGACCGAGATCGAAGACGCCCGGGCGCAGGCGACCGAGAAGCTCACAGGGTTTCTGAGGGGGTTGGGGTATGTCTGACACTCACCTCCACAACTGGCCGACTGAAAAACTGGCCGACCTGTGTGAGATAAACATAGGCGGAACGCCATCACGAAGCGTTCCAGCCTTCTGGGCGGAGCCGCCTGACGGTCACGCCTGGCTTTCAATAGCAGACATGAAGCAGAAATATCTCTTCGAAACCAAAGAGCACATCACCGATCTTGGTGCGCGAAGCAGCAACGTTAAGGCTATCGCGCCCGATACATTGGTAATGAGTTTCAAACTGAGCGTCGGTAAGGCTGGAATTGTTAAGCGGCTGATGTATTGCAATGAGGCAATCGCAATTTTTCAGCCACTCCATGGGCGAGTAGACCACCGCTGGCTTTACTTTTCCCTCCCGAGAGCGGCCGCGACTGCTGTGACAGACACCGCTGTGAAGGGTGCCACCTTCAACAAGGCGTCCTTGGCAAAGTTGGCTTTGGCGGTTCCGGCCGTTCCACTTCAATCCAAGATCGCCGAAGTCCTCGACACGCTGGACACGGCGATCCGGGGGACCGAGGCGGTGGTGGCCAAGTTGAAGGCGATGAAGCAGGGGCTGCTGCATGACCTGCTGACGCGCGGCATCGACGCCAACGGAGACCTCCGCCCCCCACAGCCCGAGGCCCCCCACCTCTACAAACAAACCCCGCTCGGCTGGATGCCCAAGGAGTGGGAGGATCGCCTTCTCGATGACGTGGCGCAACGCGGCAGCGGTCATACCCCAAGCAAGTCGATTGCATCCTACTGGAACGGTGGGATCAAATGGGTCTCATTGGCAGACTCTCATCGTCTGGATCAAGTGTATATTTCGGAGACGGACAAAGAGATCAGTGAAGCCGGACTTGCGAATTCATCCGCCGTTCGGCATCCTGAGAATACAGTCATCCTTTCTCGCGATGCTGGCATTGGTAAAAGTGCTATTCTTGCCTCAGAAATGGCGGTGAGCCAGCATTTTATGGCTTGGCGCTGCAGTCCGAGGCTCAACCATGTATTTCTCTACTACCTGCTTCAACGAGAGAAGCCAAAGTTCGAAGCAATCGCAATGGGTAGCACGATCAAGACCATCGGGTTGTCATTCTTCAAGAAATACGTGATCTCTCTGCCGCCCAAGGGTGAACAGGATCGCTCGGCTGAAATCCTGCTTGAGATGGAAGGCAATATCGGTCGCAATGAGCAGGAGCTGCGAAAGCTGCGCGCCGCAAAATCCGGTCTGATGGACGACCTGCTCACCGGGCGGGTGCCGGTCACGCCGCTGTTGTAAGTCGAGGGTCTGGTCATGGGGCACGAATACACGGACGTCGAGAAGCCCTTCATCGACCAGTGCGTTGCCATGGGCTGGCAGGCGCAGACGGGCACCAGGGACGACCCCGCGCTGACGGGGCGCACGAGCTTCAAGGAGGTCATCAGCGAAGCCACCCTGCGCGAGCGTCTGCGCGCCATCAACTCCGGCCCCGACGGCCAGCCCTGGCTCGACGATGCGCGCCTCTCCGAGGCCGTCAGCGCGCTGACCAGGCACGGGCAGCGCGGGTTGATGGAGGCGAACCAGGCGGTCACCCATCTTCTGCTCAAGGGCCTGACGGTCGAGGGCCTGCCAGGCTGGGACGGCGGGCGCGGCCAGACCATCCGCTACATCGCCTGGGACGACCCGGAGGCCAACAGCTTCACCGTCGCGAACCAGTTCCGCGTGGACTGCCCGCCCGGGCATGACGTGGGCAAGGGCTTCATCATCCCCGACCTCGTTCTTCTGGTGAACGGCATTCCCCTGGTCGTGGTCGAGGCGAAAAGCCCCGGCATTCCCGAACCGCTGGCTGAGGCGGCCAAGCAGCTCCGGCGTTACCACAACGCCCGCAAGTCGGCGCTGGAGGTCGAAGAGAACGAAGGCGCGCCCGCGCTCTTCTCCTCTGTCCAGCTGCTGATCGCCACGAGTTTCGACCAGGCGCGCGTGGGCTGCATCGGTGCGGGGCTGGAGCATTACGGGCAGTGGAAGACCGTGGTCGGGCCTGATGGAGCGGGCTCCGAGGACGACATAACCGACGCGCTCGGCAAGAAGGGGCTGTCCGAACAGGAGCGCCTTGTCGCCGGCATGCTGCGCCCCGCGCATCTGCTCGATATCCTGCGGCATTTTCTGCTGTTCATGAATGTCGGCGGTCAGACCATCAAGACCGTCTGCCGGTACCAGCAGTACCGCGCCGTGAACCGTGCGCTGGAACGGCTGCGGACGGGAAAGATCCGCATACAGGATGGCGAGTACGACCGCCGTGGCGGCATCGTCTGGCACACCCAAGGCTCGGGGAAGAGCCTCACGATGGTGTTCATGATCCGCAAGATGCGGACGGACCTGGGCCTGCGGAAATTCAAGGTCATCATGGTCACCGACCGCCGCGACCTGCAGCGGCAGTTGTCCGAGACCGCGGACCTGTCCGGCGACGTGGTCGAGCTGGCGACAAGCGCAGGATCGCTGAAGAAGCTGGCGAGGCGCAAGGGGCCGGGGCTGATCTTCGCCACGATCCAGAAGTACCGCACCGATGAGGATGTGGCCGAGGTCACGAAGGGCCCAGCCTTCGAGGTGTTGAACGAGGACGAAACGATCCTGGTCGTGGTCGACGAGGCGCATCGTACGCAGGCGGGCGACCTGCACGCGAACCTGCTGGCGGCGCTGCCGAATTGCGCACGCATCGGCTTCACCGGAACGCCGATCATCATGGGCGAGAAGAAGCGCACTACTCAGATCTTCGGCGAGTTCATCGACAAGTACACGATCAAGGAGTCCGAAGCCGATGGCGCCACCGTCCCGGTGCTTTATGAGGGCCGAACCGCAGAGGGTGCGGTCAAGGATGGCGCAACTCTGGACGGGCTGTTCGAGGACATGTTCCGCGGACGATCCGACGAAGAGTTGGAGGCGATCCGTAAGAAGTACGCGACGAAGGGCAATATTCTCGAAGCGCCCGCGTTGATCGCCGAAAAAGCCCGCGACATGCTGCGGCACTACGTGACCAATCTGCTGCCCAACGGCTACAAGGCTCAAGTCGTGTGCTACAGCCGGACGGCGGTGGTCCGGTACCATGCAGCCTTTCTCGAGGCCCGTGATGAGTTTTTGGCGGAGGCGGCCGCGCTCTCGGACCATGATAAGGCGATGGATGACGAAGTGCTGTGCACAAAACCTGTAAGACTGCAGGCATTGGTGCAGGCTTGGCGCTATCGCGAAATACTCAAGGAAATCGAGTTCGCTGCCGTCATGTCCAGCGGCAACAACGACGATGCCAGCTGGAAAAAATGGACCGAAGGGTCCGCGCAGGAGACGCGGATCAAGCGGTTCAAGAAGCCTCTTTTCCACAAAGACCCAACCAAGGCCGATCCGCTGGCCTTCCTGACTGTCAAATCGATGCTCCTGACCGGCTTTGATGCTCCGATCGAGGGTGTGATGTATCTGGACCGATCCATCCGCGAAGCGGAGCTCTTGCAGGCGATCGCACGTGTGAACCGCACCGGGTTCGGCAAGACGTGCGGGATCGTGGTCGACTACTTCGGCGTCGCTCACCACCTTAAGGCCGCCCTGGCTGCCTACTCCGACGAAGACGTCGATGGAGCGCTAGCTAGCCTGAACGACCAAATCCCGGTTCTGCGGGATCGCCACATTCGCGTCGTCGACATCTTCCGGCGCGCAGGCATGGACGATCTATCCAATGACGAAGCCTGCCTGAACGTATTATCCACTGAGAAAGCACGAGCCGAATTCACGGTGAAGCTCAAGGATTTTCTGAAATCACTAGAAATTGTACTTCCCCGTCCAGAAGGCTTGCCCTTCGTCAAGGACGCAAAGCGCCTTGCATACATTCACGCTCGGGCCAGAAATAGGTACCGCGATGTTATGATCATTGGATCGGATGTTGGGGCCAAGGTGCGCAAGCTAATTGATGATCACGTGATTTCCCTCGGGATCGACCCCAAAATCCCTCCCGTTCAATTGACCGATGCTGAGTTCGAGAATCAGCTGGGGAAAGCGCCCAGTAGTCGAGCAAAGGCATCGGAGATGGAGCATGCGATCCGTTCCCATATCCGGAAGAACCTTGAAACTGACCCGGTGCGGTTCAAGAAAATGTCCGAACGTCTGAACCAGATTCTCGACGGCTTCGGACAGCAATGGGACCAGATTATTGAGCAACTGCAGGCAATCATTGATGAGCTTTGCTCAGCAGTCCAGCCTCCTGATAAAGCCTCCGCAGATATACCAGACGTCTATGTTCCTTTCCTTCGGACAGTGCTTGAGGCCTATTCGGCCGACGAGGCGCCCCCCAAGGAGGACCTGCATGTGATCCACCAGATGACCATGGAAATAGTAGACCTCATAATTCAGGAGATCTGTGCTAATCGTTCGATCTGGAGCAGCTTCAAGATGGCGGATCAAGAGAACCTACGATCCGAGATTTTCGAGCTCATTTTTGACAAGCAGTTGAAGGGCTTTAGCGTCTCCGACGCCGAAGCTCTGGCAGATCAGCTCATGCAACAGGCAAAGGCCAACGACGAAAAACTGAGGGCTGCTTGATGCCGACACTGCCGCTGTCCCCTATCCGGACCGGAGGCAAACCTGCCCGGAACAGTGATCACCGACTTGAGGTTGACGGTCTATCGTTCGAAGTCCTACGGAGCGATCGGCGGAAAACTGTCCAAATTACAGTCGAGCGGACAGGCGAGCTGTTCATCGTCGCCCCCTCCAAGGTGGCCGACCAAGAACTGGTCCAGTTCGTGGAGGAGAAGCTCCTCTGGGTTCACACCAAGCTCGCGGATAAGGCCAGGCTTCAGCAACGTGCTCCGGTAAAGGAGTTCGTAGACGGCGAAGGCTTTCTGTATCTAGGAAAGAGCTACCGACTGCGCTTGATCGATCGACAGTTGGTCGATCTGCACCTCAAGAACGGCCGCTTCTGTCTGCGAAGGAGTTCCGTATACCGCGGGAGAGAGGTGTTCGTGTCCTGGTATGCGCGACGGGCGCAGCAATGGTTTGAGAGGCAGGTAGCCGAGCAGGCAAACCTCATGGGCGTGGACGTCAAAGAGGTAAGGGTGCAGGATCTCGGCTTCCGCTGGGGATCCTTTGGAGTTGACGGAAGAGTATTCTTCCATTGGAAGGCTATTCTTCTCCCACCGCGCATCGCCCAGTACATTGTTGTCCACGAACTAGCGCATGCGCATCATCGCGATCACTCTGCGGCATTCTGGATCAAGGTTGACCAGCATTTGCCGGACTGGAGAAGCCGCAAAGCGTGGCTGGCTGAAAACGGAATCCAGGTGGAAGGACTGTAAGCAGATCACTTCAGTTACTGGGGTGAACCATCGTTGCGGACTCGATCGCGCGCTGCCGCCGCGCCATGAGCCCAAAGGCAAGTCTGATGATGAGTGCAACAGTTCGATTTCTGTTCCATCTCAAGAACGCCACCCTCATCCAAGTGCTCAGCTGCGCCCTCAAAAAACCTCAACATTTTCTGTCGGTTACAAGCTATTCACCAAATCGGCGCAGTCATGAGGTCCGGAGAATGTCGGCCCTGAGAGACCGCCTTCGGCTCATCTGGCGCAAGGGGCGGTGTTCAGCCCCTCCCGCATAACCCTCGAAAACAACGAGAAAAATCGACCGCAGTCAGATCGGGAGAACGCTTTCGCGAAGGCAAGTGGCGGAGAGACAGTCCGTCCGTCCGCAAATGACGTCCTGAAAAACATTTCAAAAACAACACGTTGCAAATCCGCGTGGTCAGAAATGTGGACAACGATGTGGACAAGAACATCTGCGAACGGCCGCTATCATACCGAATCGAACGCGCAAAAGGAAAGCCCCCTGCCGGGACCAACGGCAGGGGGCTTGAACAGGATTCCCAGCAGGGACAAAGAAATGAACTCCCCTCACCATACAGGAAGATCACATGAAAGCCGCTCACAAAAAAGGGACAATCACATGAGGAATGCTAATAATCTTTCGCCGAAATTGCAAGCCGTTCCGCTGTCCGATCTGGCCACTGCGCCCGTCTGGGCGGCTTGGGAAGAGGTGTGGCAGAAGGACAGGTGGAGCAAGCCGCCCAAGAACCCGAAGACGGGCAGCTTGGCCAGCACGACCAAGCCGAGGACTTGGGGCACCAGAGCCGCCGCACAGCGCCGCTCCGACGCCTTCAAGACCAACCGGCCCAAGGGGCTGGGCATCATGCTGGCGGGCGTCCCGGACCTGCCCGGCTGGCGGCTTGGGGGCATTGATCTGGACGGTTGCCGGAACCCGGAGACAGGTGAACTCACCTCTTGGGCCGCGCCCGTCCTCCGCCGCTTCCAGAGCTATGCCGACGTGTCGCCCGGGCAGACCGGCGTTCATGTGCTCTTCCTCTGCCGAGATGCGGACGTTGGCGCGCTCCGGGAAGAGGGCCTGATACTGCCCGCCGCCGATGGCAGCCCGGGGGCGGGACGCGCCTTCGCATTGCCGGGCAATCACAAGGAAATCGCGCTCTTCACCGAACGCAAGTTCCTGACCGTCACCGGCAACATGGTGAGCGACGGCGAAGAGCTCCGCCGCGTTGATCTGGACGCGCTCCGCTGGCTCTTGGGAGAGCACGGGCCGTCTTTGCAGGCCAAGGCCAGCGCCACCGGCAAGGGTGGCAAGGACGTGTCGGGCAGCGGTGAGGCGTGGCGCTTCCTCGAAAATCTCGCCCGGCTGGGCGATAGCGAAGAGGAAGCCCGGGAAGCGATTGCCGAGCACGAAGGGGCCGCCGGGGAATGGTGGAGCCGAGTCGATGAACGGCAGAGGGACCGGGCCGTTGAACGCGCCTTCGCCAAGGTGGCCCGAGAGCGTGGCGAGTTGCTGGACCTGCTGACCGATGACGACAAGCCCCCGGAGCCGCGCAAGTGGACGCTGGAAGACGTGGAAGCGATGTTGGAGGGCAAGGAGGTGCTGCCCGCGAAGGCGGACTGGGGCACCCCGATCATGCGGGGCAACAGTCCCGTCATCAACCTGCACAACACGACGCTGTATCTGGGCCGAAACCTAGACTCCGTCCTGCCCGGACTTGCCCACAACATGATGACGGGCCGCGACGAATGGCGCGACGGGCCGCTGACGGACGCCGCCGTGGCTCTTGCCCGCATAGCTCTTGAGCGGCTGGGCCTGCAAACCGTGGGCAAGGACTTGGTGGCAGACGCTGCTCAGACCGTGGCCCGGAAGCTGGCCTATCATCCGATCCGGGACCAGCTCAGAGCGCTCCGCTGGGACGGCAAGCCCCGGCTGGACTCGTGGCTGGTGCGCCATGCCGGGGCGGACGACTCCCCCTATATCGGGGCCGTGGGGCGCAAGTTCCTCATTCAGATGGTGGCCCGGGTGATGCAGCCCGGGTGCAAGGCGGACCACACGCTTGTCCTGTCCGGGCCGCAGGGGCAGAACAAGAGCACTGCTTGCCGCGTCCTCGCTGGGGCGGAGTATTTCAGCGACACGCTGCCCAGCATCACGGCGGACAGGACTGACGCAATCCGGCACCTTCAGGGGAAGTGGCTGGTGGAGCTGGCGGAGCTGGCCCCGTCCCGGAAGAGCGAAACGGAAGACCTGAAAGCCTTCCTTTCCGGTGCCGTTGACCGGGTGCGGCTGCCCTATGCCCGCTATGACGAAGCGTTCCCCCGCCAGTGCGTTTTCGTCGGCACGACGAATGAGGAACAGTTCCTCCGGGACACCACGGGCGGGCGGCGCTTCTGGCCCATCACCGTGGGCAAGGTCATCGACATTGACGCGCTTGCCGCTGAGCGGGACCAGCTCTTTGCCGAAGCCTTCGCGGCCTACAACGACGGGGAGTCGTGGTGGCTGGACCGTGACTTTGAGGCGGAACACGCGAAGCCGGTGCAGGAGGCGGCACGGGAGTCCGATAGCTGGTCAGAGGACGTGGCCGCGTGGCTGGATTGCCCCCCGCACGATCTGGACGAAGAGGGCACCGTCAGGACGGAAGTCACCATCTCCGAGGTGCTGGGGGAAGCTCTGGGGCTCACCAGCGCACAGCAGCACCAAGGTCACCAGAAGCGGGCCGCCGCAATCATGCGCGATCTGGGGTGGGAAAAGCGGAAGACCCGGAGCAAGAACGTCTGGTGCAGGGGGGATTTGCTGTGACCTTAGCCGTGGACCGTGTGGACCGTGCCGTGGACCGCAGGGTCCACATGCAAGACTCTGATTCCCAAGGGAGAATCCGTTGTGTGGACCGTGTGGACCGTATCAGAGCAAAAAGAGTCTCAGAGCGGTATGCCCCCCTTGGGCAGCGGCGGGACAAGGCTCTGGGGGGTTACAATGGCGTTTTACGGTCCACACGGTCCACAAACGGACTATCTCCCATTCGTTTCAATGGGTTATGCGTGGACCGTGCTACGGCCCACACGGTCCACACTCCCCTTGGGCCGGACGCTTGGGGGACAGAGCCCCAGTGTGGGGGATTGGCGGGTCCTTCCCGGGGGGCCGGGGTGCGGGGGGCGCGGAGCCCCGGGTTTTCCCCCTGTGGAGAGAATCTGGAATCGAGAAAACCCGTGGGGGAAATCCCCGTGGGAAAATGCCCCCTGAGAGGTAACGAGCAATGAGCTACACACTGGAACAAATCGAAGAAATCTTGGAGGCCCCAGACGAAGACGACGCCCCCGGCGAAGCGTCCCCCGTGGTGAGTGCTGGTGAACTGGGGGAATGGCTGGGGATTGCCCCGAACCGGATTCATGCACTGGGGCGAGACGGTATCCTGCCCCGGGTGGACGGCACCCGCTATCCCCTCCGGGCCGCCGTGCTGGCCTATTGCGAACACGCCCGGTCCCTCGCCCGGGGAAAACAGGTGGACGCGGAACTCGCCGCCGAAAAGCTCCGTTTGGCAAAGGCCAATGCGGAAAAGGCGGAAACCGCCAACGCAAAGGCACGGGCCGAGTTGATCCCCGCCGCCGAGGTGGAACGGGAATGGGCCGCCGTCCTCCGGGGCGTCCGGGCCGCCATGCTGGCGGTGCCGTCCCGGGTGGCGCAAACCGCTGGCCATCTGACCCCGCACGACATTGCCGCGATAGACCGGGAAGTCCGGGACGCCTTGGAGGAAACCGCCCATGACTGACGCGCTCACCATCACCCGCCAGAACGCCCTGAAGGCGCTTACCCCGCCGCCGCGCCTGTCCCTGTCCGAGTGGATCGAAACCCACATGCGGCTTCCCGAAGGTGTCTCCGCTCTGCCGGGGCGCGTGTCGCTCTGGCCCTACCAGCGCGAGATTGCTGACGCCATTTCCGACCCGACTCTTGAGCGGGTGACTCTGGTCAAGCCCGTCCGGGTGGGCTTCACTACGCTGTTGACCGGGGCGCTGGCGTCCTATGTCGCCAACGAGCCCGCGCCGATCTTGGCCCTTTTGCCGACCGAGGCCGATTGCCGGGATTACACCGTTTCCGACCTTGAGCCGATCTTTGAGGCCACCCCCGCGTTGCGCGGGCTTATCTCTGCCGACGCCGACGAATCGGGCCGTTCCACTTTGCTCAGTCGCCGCTTCCCCGGCGGATCGCTAAAGATCATCGCTGCAAAGAGCCCCCGCAACCTTCGCCGCCACAACGTCCGCGTCCTGTTGATAGACGAAGCCGACGCGATGGAAGCAGGCGTGGAGGGCAGCCCGATCACGCTGGCGGAGCGGCGCACCCTGAGCTTTGCCAACCGCAAGATCATCTTGGGCAGCACCCCAACCCATGAGGCCACGTCCAACGTGCTCCGGGCCTATGCCCGCTCCGACCAGCGAATCTATGAGGTGCCTTGCCCCGATTGCGGGCACCATCACGAAATCCAATGGGCCTATATTGTCTGGCCCGAAGGCGAGCCCCAGAAGGCTGCCTACGTCTGCCCGGAGTGTGGCAGCGTGGTGGAAGAGCGGCACAAGGCGGAGATGATCCAGAAGGGCCGCTGGCGGGCCACACAGCCGCATGTGGTGGGCCATGCGGGCTTTCGGCTCAATGCCCTTGTCTCGACGCTGGCCAACGCCTCATGGGGCAAGCTGGCGGCTGAGTTCGTGGAGGCCAAGAAACAGCCCGACACTTTGCAGGTCTTCGTCAACACGATCCTTGCACAAGGCTGGCGCGAGGCGGCGGAAGAGCTCGACGAAGCGGTCTTGGCCGCCCGGGCCGAACCATTTGGGCTGCCCGATGCGATCCCTCCAGATGTGCTATTCGTGACCGCCGGTGTGGACGTACAACGCGACCGGCTGGAAATCGTGTTTCTTGGCTGGGGCCGGGATGAAATCTTCGTGCTGAGCCAATTCGTCATCTGGGGCAACCCGATAGCCGACGACGTGTGGGCGGAATTGGACGACGCCTTGCGCACCATCTGGAAACACCCCAAGGGCGGCATCCTGCGCGTCGACGCGGCGGCGGTGGACGCAGGCGACGGCGAAACCATGGACCGCGTGATTGCGTTCTGCCGCCCACGATCTGTCCGCCGGGTCTATGCGATCAAGGGGGCCGCAGGGAACCGGCCCGTGATCCGGGCCAGCGACACGCGGGGCAGCCGCCTTTTCATCGTGGGCGTGGACTCGGTCAAGGGCCAACTCACCAGCCGCCTGAGCCGGGGCAAGAGCGTTCGGTTTTCTGACAGCTTGGAGGGCCGGTTTTATGAAGAGTTGGCCTCCGAACGGCTGGTCATGCGCTATGTGAAAGGAGCCCCCGTGCGGCAATGGGAACGGATTCCTGGGCGGCGGGCGGAGAGCTTGGATTGCGTCGTCTACGCCATGGCCGTCCGGGCGCTGGTGAACGCCAAGGTGGAACGCCGCGAAGAGGAAGTGGAGGCGAAGAAACTTCCTAAAACGGCCCGCTCTGTGGTGAAGTCGTCTTGGTTGAACAGATAATTAATCGGGAAGTTATAGCATTTCCTTATAAGCGAATAATTTATCTAATTTAGGTATACGGCCGCCAAGTAAAGCAATTAGTGACAAGGTGATATTTTATACTTCATCTAGAAATTTTGGCTCCTTAATTTGAAAAAAGTCAATTCAGAGACACTCAATATGTGAGGGAAAAAACCTCACGCGCAATCTTGAAACGCAGCATTCTTTTAAGCTTGGACAAGTCTGACGGATCGCCAATCTTGTGTATCATGCGATGACAGGTCGGACAAAGCACCATAAAGTCATCTGGAATTCTGTATCGCCGCGTTTCACCCTCAGCGAGGTCACGAAGAGGTGCGGCATGATGCACATCGAGCGGCATTTCATGCGCTGAGCCGTTGAAGCCATAGTCGCGTTTGGGGTCCAAGCCACAGCATTCGCAGACCGGTGCCTTTAATTTTAGTACACCTTTGCGCACGTTTGGAGACCGTTCGATGCGCCGAGAAAGAATGTAACGCCTTGTCTCGTCGATATTTTTCCCTTTGGCCTCTTCCTGCATCACCTCGCTTGGTGTCGTTCCACCCCGGTTCACAAGCGCTTCGTATGCAAGAAGCATCTGATGGAGGTCCGCCTGGAGAATTTCGTCAGTGAGCTTTGCAGCTTTGTAGGTTTTTCCAAAAGCGTGCCCAGCCTCATACCCGGCCGGAAGACCAGCCGTTGAACCCAAGTCGATAGGGTCATCAGAAAATTTCTTCGCAAACTCTGGTATACGATCTGCTATGTCACGGGCTCTCCGTTTAAGCACATCCCGGCCGTGGGCTGGCCCGAACTCGTTGTAAATCGCTGTTGTTCCCTGATTCATCGATAGAGTAATAGTCTGCGCATCCGGATTAATTAGGAAAACAACGTAGAAGCCTTGTGTTGCAGTTTCAGTGACCAAAGGATCGAAAAAAGCCAGCCAGGGCACAGACGCCCAGACGCCTTGTCCAACGCTGGCCTTAACCTTCAGATCAAATGGACCAAACGCGAGTAGTTTTTTTGCCTCCACCGCAATGTCATGTCGCACAAAGTCGCCAAATTTTGAACCTGTGAACGGCTTGGCACGTTCATAGGTGTATTCTTTGGCTAAGCGGGAAAGCTGGTCAGCTAACATATTGGCCCTTCTGTGGTATTGCTCTTAACCATATGCGACTTTAGTCCACGCGCAAGCTACTTAGAGGGTCAAAACTGTGGTTTCCTACTGAACGTTTGGTGGTTGTCCTCGACAGCCGGGCACGTTCTCGAGCTGCCATTTGGTATCTTGCGTCAGATGGCGAAGGCTTGAGAAAGGTAAACGGGGCGACATGGTGACGTCGCCCCGCACGATTTTTCAGAGGAAAGAAAGACGCATCTCGCTCAGCGTCGAATCGAGTTTTAACACGGGTCTGGCCAATGTCCCAGAAAAATCTGGCCAATGTCCCAGACCCATGCTATCGGTTAGTCAGCAAAGGAGTTGCTGACCATGACCGATTACACCGTGACCGAAATCTCCCACCTGATTTGCGAGGCGGATGGGCTTACCGACCGCGAAGACATGAAGATCACGCATGAGCGTGTCAGGCATCTCGCCAAACGTGGCTTCCTGAACAACGGGCAGGCAATCGACGAACGGGGGACACTGGTCTTCCCCGAGGCCGAAGTCTTCCACGCCGCCGTCCTTTGCGACCTCTTGTCCATCGACATGGGCGCTCCGGTTCTTCGCAAGGTGACGGAAGCCGCCGAAGCCTTGCCGCTCTTGGACGTGGACCAGTGGGCACCGTCTCAGCGCGGCGATGAGCTCCGCCGGTCTTTCGGCGGCCTTCTGGACGCAATCCGGGGCGCGGCGGCGGGTGAGCGTTGGGGCCTCACGATCCGGCAGGAACAGCCCGGGCGCAGTGTTCCCGCTCAGGTTCACGCGGCCTTCGGGTGGCTGGACGCGCCCGGCGGCAATGGCGACGACGTGGCTGCAATTCTGGGCCGAAAGCCCAACCGCCTTCGCGTCGTTCTTGAGCTGACTGAGCTCTTCACCGCCATTTCCGGGCGGCTGAAGGCGGAAGGCTGATCCGATGGCGTTCCCCTTCCTGCCCAAGTTCCTCCGCCGCGCCGCCAAGCCCACCCATGTTCGCCGTTTCGACGGGGCAGCCGGGGGGCGGCGCGGCTGGGGCATGGGCACGATGGGGCGCATCAATCCGGAAGTCTCCGCCGCTGGCGCTTCTCTTCGGAGCCGCGCCCGCTACCTTGCCGCGAACAACCCTTGGCTGGCGCAAGCTGTTGCCAACTGGGTCGGGGCTCTGGTGGGGCCGGGCATTGTGCCCACCCCGAAGCACCCCGACGTGGACACCCGGGCGGAACTCACCGCCCATTTCAATCTCTGGGCTGACAACGCCGACGCCGATGGCCGGACGGACTTCTGGGGCCTGCAAGCCGACATTGCCCGGGCGCTGGTCATCGACGGCGAGTCCTTTGTCCAGATCATCACCACTGAAGCCGGGCCGCGTCTACGCCTGATCCCGCCGGAATTGGTGGACGAGTCCCTAACACGCGAACTGGCGGACGGGGCCTGCATCGTTCAAGGAGTCGAGTTCGATTCGGATGGGACCCGGGTGGCCTATCACGTTCTTCCTAGCCGTCCCCATGACCAGTTCGCCAACTATGCCCCGCCCGTCCGTATCCCGGCGGAAGAGATTCTGCATGTGATGAAGCCGCTGGCGGCGGGACAGGTCCGGGGCGTCTCTTGGCTGGCCCCCGTCATCTTGCCCGCCTCTGAATTTGACCAGCTCTGTGATGCGCTGCTGGTGGGCACAAAGGTGGCGGCAATGCACGCGGCCTTTCTTGTCGATATGAACGGCACTGCCGGGGAACCCTATGACGGCACGGAGTCGGGCGGCATCATGGAAACCGGCCTTGAGCCCGGCACTATGAAGCGGCTGCCCACCGGCTATGACGTGAAGTTCAACACGCCCGGGCAGGCTCAGGAAATCGGTGCTTTTCTGCGCCTCAACCTCCAACAGCTCGCCGCCGGGCTGGGGCTGCCGGAGCACCTTCTTTCGGGTGATCTGACCGGGGCCAACTATTCCAGCCTCCGGGCCGGTCTGCTGCCCTTCCGGCAGCGCGTGGAGCAAATCCAATACGGAACGCTGGTGCCCCAATTGCTGCGCCCGATCTGGCGGCGCGTTGTCACCTATGGCGTCTTGTCGGGTGAATTGGCGGCCCCGGACTTCGAGTCCAATGCCCGGGCCTATCTGGCCTGCGACTGGCTGCCCCCGAAGCCCATGCAGGTGGACCCGCTCAAGGACGTGCAAGCGACCGTGGCCGAACTGGAAGCCGGGCTGACCAGCCGCCGCAAGGCCGTGGCCGAACGCGGCTGGGCACTCGAAGACCTGGACTCGGAGATTGCCGCCGACCCTTTCACCGCCAAGCCCAAGGAGTCCGACAATGCCGCTTGATCTGATGACGCGGCGGGCGGCCTTCCGTCCGTCTTCACTCAACCGCGACAACCGCACCGTTCGCGTGACCGTCTCGACCGGGGCCGCCGTCCAGCGGCGCGGCTACATTGAGCGGCTGACGCTACCAGACCCGCAGACCATCGTGGGGCTGCCCGTGCTCAACACCCACCGGCAGGACGGGCTGGACAACCTTCTGGGCCGCGTCGTGGCCGCTGGTGTGGATGACGCGGGCCTCTGGGCTGACGTGCAAATCTCTGAGCGGGCCGATTGGCTCTTGGGCGAGATCGAAGCCGGAATCGTGACCAGTGCCAGCATTGGCTATCGCCAAGGCAAGGCCACCCGCTCCACCGACCCCGCAACCGGACAGCCGGTGCGCACCATCACCCCCGAAATCTCGGAAATCTCTTTCGTCCCCGTGCCCGCCGACAAGGGGGCCACAATCAGGAGTAACCAAATGGAAAACGACGAAATCACGGTTGAGGACACCTCCACCGAAACCCGCGACGATGACCGGACGCAGACCCGCGCCGCAATCCGTCAGATTGCCCGTTCCGCTGGCCTGACCAGCGAACAGGCAGACGACATGGTGGACCGTGAGCTGTCCATCACCGAAGCCCGGGCGGAAGCCTTCGTGGCAATGCAGGACCGTGGCCGCACCACGCCGCGCATCCGCACGGCGACCAGCGAGGCAGACAACCCCGCCACGGTCCTGCAACGCCGTGCTGATGCACTCTTTGCCCGCGTGAACGGGGAAGCACCCTCCGAAGAGGCACGACCTTATATGAACGAGTCGCTGCGCGACATGGCACGGGCTTGCGTGGAGGCCACTGGCACCAGCACCCGGGCAATGGACGCGGACCAGCTCTTCCGAGCCGCCATGCACACCACGTCCGACTTCCCCCAGCTTCTCACCAGCACCGGCAACCGGACGTTGGTGGCGGCCTATCAGGCAGCGCAAAGCCCGGTGAAGACGACGCTGGCCCGACAGTCCACCCTCGCCGACTTCCGGCCCGGGACTCGGCTGAGACTTTCCGACGTGGGCACGCTGTCCAAGGTCAGCGAGTCGGGCGAAATCACCCACACCAGCCGGGCAGAGGCGTCCGAATCCTACGCGCTGGACACCTATGCCACGCAGTTCGCTATCAGCCGCAAGGCACTCATCAACGACGACCTTGGCGCGTTCCGCGACTGGGGCGCAACGGCGGGACGGATGGCGGCGGAGACAGAAGCCAACCTGATGCTGTCGCTGCTACTGGGCAACCCAACCATGGGCGAAGACGGCAAGGCGCTTTTCCATGCCGACCACGGCAACCTTGCCGCCGGGTCCGCTTTGGAAATCGCAGCTCTGGACGCGGCCCGCAAAGCCATGCGCGGCATGAAGGCACTGGACGGCAAGACCCCGATCAACGCCACCCCGCGTTACCTTCTGGTAGGACCGGAACTCGAAACTACGGCAGAGCAAATCCTTGCCAGCATCTATGCCGCGACCGTGGCCGACGCCAACCCCTTCACCGGGCGGTTGACGCTACTGGTTGAGCCGCGCATTGCCGACGAGTCCTTCTACATCTTCGCGGACCCCGGCGTCCTGCCCGTGCTGGAATACAGCTATCTCAGCTCCGCTCAGGGGCCGCAGATGGCGTCCCGTGAAGGCTGGGACGTGCTGGGCATGGAGTTCCGGGTTGTGCTGGACTTCGGCTGCGGTGCCGTTGACTGGCGCGGCGCTTACCTCAACCCGGGCGCTTGATCATGGCGACCGTGGCAGAGCTTTCCAAGATGCGGGCGGACCTCCACGCCGCCCGCATGTCCGGTGCCCGCCGCTTCCGGGACCAGAACGGGGAAGAGGTGGAATACCGCTCTGACTCCGAGATGGCCCGGGCGTTGGCGGCGCTGGACGCCGAGATCGCGGCGGCTCAGTCGCGTCCGCCGTCCACAATCCTCTTCCGAACCTCGAAAGGACTCTGAGATGAAGAACTATGTGCAGAAGGGTGAGAATATCACCGTGACCGCGACCGCCGCCGCCAATTCCGGCGAAGGCGTCCTTGTTGGCAGTCTTTTCGGCATCGCCGCCGGGGACGCCGCCATTGGCGAAGACCTCGACCTTGTGACCGTGGGCGTCTTCACCATGCCCAAGGTCAATACCGACGCCTTCACCGTGGGGACCGTCGTCTACTGGGACGACTCCGCCGGGCTGGTCACGACCGACGACGACACCGGCACCAACCCGGAAATCGGACTGGCCGTGACCGCCGCCGCCAACCCCAGCGGCACCGTCAACGTGCGGCTCAACGGCTGAGACGATGAACGCCCCGGCCACCATTACCTCCGACCTGCTGCGCCTCCACAGGGCGCGGGACAAGGTTGCGCGGATGGTGGTGGCCGACCCGGCCTATGCGCCGATATTCCAGCGCATTGAGGCAGAAATTGCCGAGGCTGAGGCGATGGACGACATTGTTGCCCGCGCCCGGGCCGTTGCTCAGAACGCCAGAGGCGCAAGAACGTCGCGCTGAAAATCCAGCGTGGCCCCGTCGCCATACTCTTCCCGGGTGAGGCGATGGCCCATCAAATCCCGCCGCACCCGCTCATCAACCTTGGCCGCAAGCAAGCGGTCTTCAAAAGCGTGTCGCAACGAGTAGAGCGAATGTCTGTCAGTTTGGAGCAACCCGTTTTTCCGAAGAAACTTGTTCACGACACCGGACAGGCTGGCAGAGCTGTCACGGTAGCGCGGGAAGCCATCTGGAAAGCCGCGCATCGCCTCCAAGCTGACCCCGGTGAGGGCGATCTTCCGACGCGCCCGGCGGCTCTTGAGCTGGCGGCCCACGGGCTCAATCGAGATATGCGGCACGTTAGACTTGAGGTGAATTGTCTCCGGCGTCAGGGCGGCAATTTCCGAGGGTCTGCATCCGGTGTTCACCATCACCAGCAAGATGGCCCGGGCCTCATCGTTCAAGCCGTCCAAAGCCCCCGGAGCCAAGAGCCTTTCCTGAATCCACACCTCCGAGAAGGGCGGGCGCTTCTTCTTCTCGCCTTCCTTCAAGGACAGGTCGGTGAGGGGCAAGACCAGCCCCAGCCGCTTCATGCGGTTCACCGTCTTGAGCACGTCGCCAAGGTGGATCAGGTCCTTGTTCGCGCTGTTGGGTGTCATGTCCTCTTCGACAATTCGATCAATCCACCAGTCCCGGAAGGCCAGCATGTCGTCTCCGGTTATCTCGGGCAGGGGCCTGTCGCCTACCACGTCCACGAAGTTCTTCACCGCTTTCTTGCGCGGGTTTTCCCAGCGGCGAAGCTGGTCTTCACTCTTGCCCAAGGTCTTGTCCTTGGCGAGTCCCCAGTAGAGTTCCAGCGCCCGCGTCACCGTGATGAGCGGCTCAGAGACGCCACCCAAGAGGGCAGCGGCCTCCACCATGTTCGGCTCACCCTTGTGCTCTGGCACGGCTTCGATGCGTTCCAGAAGCTCCACCTTGGGCAGCTCCGCCACCTTGGCGGCGGGCAGGAAGCGGAAGCCCCGGCGCTCTGCCAACTCCCGGGCCGCCTTAAAGCGGCGCTCCGCGTCGTCCGTGTCCCCGGCCAGCCGCGCTTCCCAGCCTTCTATCAGCTCCGCCCATGCGGCTTCCGCCTTGAGCTTGGCGAGCTGTGCCGAGTCAGTGTGAAGGCTCTGGGAGATCAGCTCACGCGGCTCTATGG
Organism: Lutimaribacter degradans; assembly: GCF_023703375.1. Lineage (GTDB taxonomy): Bacteria > Pseudomonadota > Alphaproteobacteria > Rhodobacterales > Rhodobacteraceae > Lutimaribacter > Lutimaribacter degradans. The sequence continues at coordinate 202,836 of NZ_JAMQGO010000005.1, read as the reverse complement.
GCGCGAACCGCTTGGGCACCCGGCGGCGCAGATGGAAGGTGTTTCCGATCTTCTTGAGAGACATGGGCAGACCCCAGCGGCGGACAATGTAGCAAAAATGTGGACAAAAAAGTGGACCATTGTCAACCACGTGTTTACGATGACTTCGGTTAAGCGCCTGAAATCATTGGTAAACTTGCTTCTTCTCGGGAAGAAAATTGGCGGAGAGACAGGGATTCGAACCCTGGAGACGGTTTCCCGCCTACACGCGTTCCAGGCGTGCGCCTTCGACCGCTCGGCCACCTCTCCGTGGGGCGTGTTCTAGCCACAGCTCTACCCCGAACACAAGGGGGATTTGCAAAACCCGGGTGCATGCGTTGCGCATGGCCGCGCCATCGCCCATACTGCCGTGCAGCCGCAGAAAAAACAGGACACCGATGAACCGTCCCGCCAACCGCATGAACCGCGACGAGTCCCGACCCGCAGCGCCCTTTCATGCCGATCCTTACAAGCTGCAAACGGCCGCCCTGATCATCATCGCCTTCGCGGTTGTGCTGTTTTTGCTGGTGCAGGCGCGATTCCTGCTGATTTCGCTGGCGACGGCCATCGTTCTGTTCGCGTTGACGTCGGATGCGATCAATTTCATCGCGCGCCAGCGGGTGGGCCCGTTCCGCGTTCCCAACTGGCTGGCCTCGATCGTGGCGCTGGTGATGATCTCGACCGCGCTCTTGTCGCTGACCTCGATCATCCTGACGCAGGTCAACACGGTGCTATCCACCACGCTTACCTATACCGAGCGCGCGCCCGAGGCGCTGGCCGCGATGTTCGCCTGGCTGGGCGAAGACGTGGAAATGGCCGTTTTCAGTTCCTTTCGCACGGTCGAGGTATCTGGTTACCTGCGGTCGCTTGCGGGGCAGGCCGGCAACCTGATGCAAGGCACGGTGCTGGTCATCCTGTTCGTGGGTTTCCTGTTCGCCGAGCGCATCTGGTTTTCCACGAAACTGACGAATTTCATAGGCGATGCCGAACAGGCCGAGCGCGTGGGCCGCATCATGGGGTCGATCATTCACCGGGTGAATTACTACCTGTTGGTAAAGACGCTGGTCAGCACGGTGACAGGGGCGATGATCTTTGTCGTGGCCAAGGCCTTTGGCCTGGACCTGGCGCTGGCAATGGCGGTGATCACCTTCATCCTGAACTTCATTCCCAATATCGGTTCCATCGTGGCAACGGTTCTGCTGGCGCTGGTGGCCTACGTTCAACTGACCGACCCGTCGCTGACGCTGGCGGTGTTCCTGATCGCCGGGGCCATACAGTTCATCAACGGCAACGTGATCGACCCGATGTTGATGGGGCGCGCGTTGCGGCTGTCGTCGTTCGGGATCATCATCAGCCTGGCGTTCTGGGCCGCAGTCTGGGGCATTCCCGGCATGTTCCTGTCGGTGCCGATCATGGTGGCGATGATGATCGTTTGTAGCCACGTGCCCGCGCTGCGGCCCATCGCCATATTGCTGTCGCGCGAGGGCCTGCCCGAGGCCGAGGATGAGCTTCCCCCGCCCGCGCAGAATTCTTTGTCCGACGGCGAGCAGCCCGTGTCGGATGCGCCGCAGGCGCAGGATGGCCAGGCCAAGGACGACACGCGCGCCTGACAGGCGCGCGCCGCGTCAGCCAGTGCACCCCCGGATCAGTCTTCCAGGTGAATGGCGACGCGGCGGTTCTCGCGGCCTTTCTTTTCTATCTTGCCCAGGCGCAGCGCCCCGATTTCGCCGGTGCGGGCCACGTGGGTGCCGCCGCATGGTTGCAGGTCGACCTGGTCATCGCCTTCGCCGATGCGGATCAGGCGCACCCGCCCCTGCCCCGTCGGCGGCATCACCGACATGGTTTTCACCAGGCCGGGATTGGCGCGCAGTTCCTCGTCGGTGATCCAATCCTCGGTCACGGGCAGATCGCGCGCCACTAGCGCATTCAGCGCCGCCTCGATCGCATCGCGGTCTTGCGGGGCCTCGGGCATGTTGAAATCAAGCCGCCCCTTCTCGGCGCTGATCGCACCGCCCGACACCGGCAACGGGATCACGACCGACAGCAGGTGGAGCGCGGTGTGGATGCGCATGTGGCGGTGGCGGCGATCCCAATCCAGGGTCTGCGTCACCTCGGTGCCCATGGGGGGCAAAGGCTGCGGCTCGGCGGGCACCAGCGCAACGGCATCGTCTTCGGCCTTGACGGTGGTGGCAATGTCCAGCGCGCCGCCCGGCCATTCCAGACGGCCGCTGTCGCCCGGCTGGCCGCCACCGGTCGGGTAAAAGATCGTGCGATCCAGCACCACGCCCCCCTCGGGTGTATGGGCCGTGACTCGCGCCGCCGACTGGCGCAGGTAGGAATCGGTGCGGAAATCGGTCTCGGTCATCGTCCATCGCCTCCGTCAGCATCGCCATCAGGGCTGTTGTCCATATCGCTTTCGTCAAGGTGTGCGGTACGCGGCAGGGTGCGCGCGGCGGGCGCGACCTGCTCGGGGGGTGGTGGCGCGGTGTCGCTGTCGCCATCCGTTTCGGGCTCGTCGTCCGCCCCTTGGCGCAGAACCTCGGGGTTGCGCAGCCAGACATCGCGCTGCGCAAAGGGAATCTCGATTCCCTCCTCGGCAAAGCGGCGGGCGATTTCGTGGTTCATTTCCGATTTGACCGAAAGCACCCAGTTCACGTCGCGCAGGATGGCGCGTATCTCGAAATCGAGGCTGTCGGCGCCGAACCCCATGAAGAGCACGCCCGGCGGCGGCTGCAACAGAACCATCGGGTTGGCCTCGGCCACCTCTTGCAAGATCCGTTCCACCCGCTTGGTATCGGTGCCATAGGCCACGCCGACCGGCACGATCACCCGGCCCACCGTGTTGCCGCGGGTGTAGTTGGTAACCGTGCCGCTGACCAGGTCGGCATTGGGAATGATCACGTCGGTACGGTCGAAAGTCTCGATCCGGGTGGCCCTGACCGAGATGTTGCGCACATAGCCCATTTGCCCGCCTACCTCGATCCAGTCGCCCTGGCTTATCGGGCGCTCGATCAGCAGGATGATCCCCGAGACAAAGTTCGACACGATGGTTTGCAGGCCGAAACCGATGCCGACCGACAGGGCACCGGCAACGATGGCAAGGCCCGATAGGTCGATCCCGGCGGTCGTGATGGCAATGACCGCGGCCAGGAAGATACCCACGTATCCCAGCCCCGATACCACCGCCGTCTGTCCGCCGGTATCAAGCCGCGTCTTGGGCAGCACCGTCGTGCGCAACGCGCCCTGCAACAGCCGCGTGGCAGTATACCCGAGCGCAAAGATCAGCACGAAGGTCAGGAAATCGGTGGGCGAAATCTGTGTCGCCCCGATATTGAACCCTTCGCGGAACCGCGTCCAAAGCTCGCTCATGTCGCTCAGCCGCGCGCCCCAGATCAGTGCAAGCACCGGCAGCGCCGCAAAGCTCAGCATAAAGCCGATCAGGATCGGCACCAGCGCCTCGCGCGCGCCCTCTTCGGTGCGCGTGATCAGCGAATAGATGTCAAAGACAAGCCCCTGGAACAACGCCAGCGCCCCCAGAAGGAAGAGCGTGCCAGTGCTGGCGTTTATCAACAGGTCGAACGCCTGGGCATAGCCCAGTATTCCCAGCAAGATCGCCGCGATTCCCACCAGCGAAAGGCCCCGCCCCACCAGGGCCACCAGGAAGAAACGATAGGGCTTGGCGTGTCCGCCATCCTCATCTTCGGGCGTGTCGAACTGGCGCAATGACTTGCCGATGCGCCACAACAACACCGCTGCCAATGCCCCCAAAGGGAAAAACAGCGCCGCGCGGCCGGTATCGGTGATGTCGGTCGTATCGGCCAGCAGCTTGATCAGCACCCCCGCCGACAACACCCAGGCCAGCGTCAGGAACAACCGGCGCACGCGCGCCAATGTTTCCTCGGCCATTTCCAGCGGGTTGCCGCGCCCTGCGTCGCGCGTGGTAAACAGCATCGACATCAGCCAGCGCGCCACGATGATATGGCCCACGATGGCCGGCAGGTTTTCCACGATGGCTTCGCCGCGCATGCCGAACAGACCCGTGATCTGCAAGGCCATCGACAAAAGCAACGCGCCCGCGAAGGGCAGCACAAGCTTGCCCAACGACAGGATGAATTCCACCACCCCGCGCCCGCGCGCGGTTCTTGCACTGGCACGCCGGGCCAGCCAGTCGGTCCATTTTCGTCCCCGCAGCAACAAAACCAGCCCGATCACCCCAAGCAGGATCGACCCCGGCAGGTTGCTCCACATCTGGTCGCGCCGGATGGGGTTGGCGTATTGGGCGCGCACTTCGTTCATGACGGCGCGCAGCCCGTCGCGCAGCCCGTGCCATGCCTCGAACCACACCTCGGGGTTCAGGGGCGAGGTAACGCGCGTGCTCAGGTCATCGACCCAGCGTTGCCGCACCAGCGTGTCGATCTCGGCAATCAGCCGATCGGCCCTTGTATGCGCCTCGGTCGCCAGTTGCACGGGCACGCGCAAATTCGCCAACCTTGTTTCAAGCGTTTCGCGCTGGCTGGCAATACGCTCGGGTTCAGTCTCGCCCTCGGCAGGCGCTTCGCCCAAAGCCTGGAGCTGGCTTTGAAGCGTGCGAATACGCCCGGCATTGGCGGATTGCATGTTCAGAAACAGCGCGCGCCATTCCACCAAATCCTCGCGCAGCGTCGACAGCGCGAAATTCGAGGCCCGCCCCGCCTCAAGCGCGTTCTCGGTGCGCATGGCCAGGCTTTCCCAAGCGGGGTCATCATAGGGCGCCGCAGCGCCTGTGGCCGCAGGCGTGGTGGCCGGCGCCTCTTCGCCACCCTCGGGCGTGGCCGTCTGCGCCACGGACATATCCACCCAGGACAGCAGGCACAGCGCCAGAACGGCCAGCAGCCCCAGAACACGACTACGCATCGTCGAACACCGTCGGCAGATCGCGCGCGGGGGCTGCCATCCATTCCGGCTGAGGCAGCCCCTTTTCGGCCAGGAATTCCGGGTTGAACAGCTTGGACTGATAGCGTGTGCCATAGTCGCACAGGATGGTGACAATGGTGTGGCCCGGCCCCAGCTCGCGCGCCAGGCGCATCGCGCCGGCAACGTTCACCCCTGACGAGCCGCCAAGGCACAACCCCTCGTCCGACAGCAGGTCAAAGACGATGGGCAGGGCCTCGGCATCGGGGATGCGCCAAGCGTGATCGGGGGTAAAACCTTCGAGATTGGCGGTGATGCGCCCCTGCCCGATCCCCTCGGTGATCGAGTTTCCGGGGTTTTCTTCGCCCGTGTAAAGCTTCAGCAAACCCGCGCCCTCGGGGTCGGCCAGGCCGATCTTCACGCCCTTTGGCTGCAGCGCCATGCCAACGCCTGCCAGCGTCCCGCCCGAGCCCACGGCGCAAACGAAACCATCGACGCGGCCACCCGTCTGCTCCCATATCTCGGGGCCTGTGCCCTCGATATGGGCCTGCCGATTGGCCACGTTGTCAAACTGGTTGGCCCAGATCGCGCCCTTTTCCTCGGTCTGGGCAAGGCGCTCGGCCAGGCGTCCAGAATATTTCACGTAATTGTCGGGGTTGGCATAGGGAACGGCAGGCACCTCGACCAGTTCGGCACCGGCCAGGCGCAGCATGTCCTTCTTTTCCTGGCTTTGGGTTTCAGGGATCACGATCACCGTGCGAAAACCCATCGACGCGCCCACCAGCGCCAGGCCGATGCCGGTATTGCCGGCCGTGCCCTCGACGATAGTGCCGCCGGGCTTGAGCAGCCCCTTTTGAACAGCGTCACGGATGATGAACAGCGCCGCACGGTCCTTGACCGATTGGCCGGGGTTGAGAAACTCGGCCTTGCCCAGGATCTCGCAGCCGGTCGCCGTGCTGGCGGCGCGCAGCCGGATCAACGGCGTGTTTCCCACCGCCTGGGCCAAATCGCCTGCAATTCGCATGATGCATCCCCCTCTTGTCGCTTGCATCAGGTTTAGGGCCCGCCGGGGTCGAACTCAAGCCGAGGCGCGCAAGTGATCACGATGGCGTGCAAGCCATAGCAGCATCGCGGTCAACGGCATCGCCGTGATCTCGCCGCTGTCGATCAGTGCCAGCGCGCGTTCGAACGGCAGGATATGGCTGCGGATATCCTCGTTCTCGTCGTCCAGGCCGCTGTTTTCGGCAAGCGGCTTGCCAAGGTCGCAAATGCCAAGGAAACAGTGGAAATGTTCGCTGGAATAGCCCGGCGACGGGTAGCCCGCGAACATCCGTTGCAGATCGCCCAGCTGCAACCCCGCCTCTTCTACCGCCTCGCGGCGGGCGGTGTCGGCGGGCGGTTCACCGGCATCGACCAGCCCGGCAATGGGTTCCAGCGTCCAGGGCACCGGATCGTCGCGCCATATCGGGCCATAGCGCAATTGCTCGATCAACAGCACCTGGTCGGTTTCCGGGTCATAGGGCAGTACCAGCGCCGCGTCGAAGGCAACAAAGGTTTCGCGCTGAAACCAGTTGCTTTGCCCGCCGCTGAAGGTGCGATGGCGGAGGTCGAAATGCTTGACGCGGAAAAACCCGTCAAAGCCCGTCGGCCGGGGCGATATCTCGATATCCTCGCGCCGAGCATCACGGCGCACGGTGGTGGGCGCACCGCGCGCGCCCATGATCCGCGCCCAGGCCCGCGCCCGGATCGCCGGAAAGATGCGCGCCACCTCTTGCGCGCTGTTATGGCCCATGCGCTCCATCACCTCGGTTGCCGCGCCAAGCGCGATCGCGCCGTCACGCGCGACCCAATCCTGCAAGTCCCAGGGCGCAGCCGGAACCCTTAGGCCCGGATCGGGAAAATATACCAAGGCCTCGGCCGCGCCCTGCCCGGTCTGAACCGTGACCGGGCGCAACTGATACCCGAAACCACCTTCGTAGAAATCCAGCCGCGCCTGGTCGTCGGTAGTCAGGCCATCCAGCAACAGGCCCTGGGCCTGCGCGCCGTTTTCGGGCTGGATCATCGGAAAACTCTGCCCAGCGGCCCAATGCACCGCGTGGTCATGCAACGTGGCTTCGCGCAGATTAGGGCCCGGATCGCGCCCCAGAACGATCGCCAGAAGCGGTAGATGCCGCAAGGTGCCGTATAGGAAAATCGCCATTGGCCTAGCGCCACACGCGCGCCGCGCGCTCGGCCAAGACGGCGCTCAGGATACCGCCCAATACCAGCGCCCCCAGAACAGTGGGGGTTGCCATGGTCACGACATAATCGATACCGATATCGAAAATGCCAATGATTGCCTCGATCGGGTTGTCGTAGCGACGCTTGTTGGCCAGCGCGAACATCTCGCGCGCGGATTGAACGAAAACGCCCCAAAAGGTCAGCACCACCGCCGCCGTTATGCCCACGCCAATGGCGTTCGACATACCCCGGCCCGTGCGGCTGCCAATCACGGTCCAGCCCACCGCCGCCCCGAGGCCCGCGTTGAGATATTCGAAAATGCCGAAATCCGTCGCCTCGGGCAGCAGCGGCATGATCAGCCGCGAGGCCACCCAACCCGTGATCGCAAGTAAAAGCGCGGCCACAACGCGCGCGGCAGTATAGGTCATGCGGGTTTCGTTACCGTGATCTGCGTCACGTCGCAATTTCCGCTATGAAAGGTCGCCGCGCAAGAGGTGAGGTAGAAATTCCACATCCGGCGAAACCGCTCATCAAAGCCAAGGCTGGCCACCTGCTCCCACTTGTCGTTGAACGTTTCATGCCAGCGGCGCAGGGTCTGGCTGTAGCTTTCGCCAAACTCGATCTGGCGGGCCACTTGCAGACCGGCCTTTTCGATCTCGGTCCGCAACACCGAGGGCGCGGGCAACATGCCGCCGGGAAAGATGTATTTCTGAATGAAATCAACCCCGCGGCGATACACATCCCACCGCCGGTCCTGCACCGTGATGATCTGCAACGTGGCGTTCTTGCCCGGCTTCAACCGGTCGCGCAGCGTGTCGAAATAGATGGGCCAGTATTTTTCGCCGACCGCCTCGAACATCTCGATGCTGGCGATGCCATCATAGGTGCCCCTTTCATCGCGATAATCCTGCAACTTGAAGGTCACGAGATCTGAAAGCCCTGCTTTTTCAATTCGTTCCCTCGCATACTTAAACTGCTCTTCGCTGATGGTCAGGCCGGTCACGCGCAATCCGCGCTCCTTGGCGGCATATTCGGCAAAGCCCCCCCAACCGCAGCCGATTTCCAGGATATGATCGCCCGGCTGGGCGCCCATCTGGTCGACCATCGAGGCATATTTGGCAATCTGGGCCTGCTCCAGGCTGTTCTGGCCGGGTTCGAACAGGGCGCTGGAATAGGTCATCGTATCATCCAGCCACAGTCCGTAGAAATCATTGCCCAGATCATAATGATAGCTGATGTTCTTCCGGGCCTGCCGCTTGCTGTTGGATTGCAGCCAAAACCGCATTTTTTCAAAGGCGCGCACCAGCCCGATGCCCGGAAAACCGTCATACATCTCGTCATTCTCGTCGTGGACCAGATCCATGAAGGCTTGCAGGTCGGGCGTGCTCCACCACCCGTCAATATAGGCATCGCAAAACCCCAGGTCGCCCTCGCGGATCAGCCGGGCAAAGATATCCGAGTTGTGGATGTGCAACTCGGCCACGTAGCCGGGCGCCTTGCCATCCGCGCGGAAATACCGCCCGTCGGGCAGCACGAAATCAAGCCGCCCGCGCGGCATCTCCTGCGCCATCTCGAACACGCGCGAAAAGTAGCGGGGCAAGTTCTTTTGGCCCTCGGTTGTTGTCAGGATCATCCGCTCATCCCCTTCGGTTGTAGCCAAAGCTGGCAAGTTTCCTGCCCAAGGGCAAGAATTTCATGGGTTTATCAATCAAAAGCTGCGGTTTTCATAAGCCGCGAGCGCCTTTTTGCGCCCCTCGTCCAACGCCACCACGGGCGCGGGATAGGGTTGATCGGGCGACAGCCCCCAGCGACGCGGCACGGCGGCGAAATAGCTGGTCGCGGTGGCGGGCGGGGTGCCCTGCCCCTCGGCGATCCAGCGGCGCACATAACGGCGGTCGGGGTCGAACTTGTCCAGTTGGGTGGCCGGGTTGAAAACGCGGAAATACGGCGAGGCATCCGGCCCCGATCCGGCCGCCCACTGCCAGCCCATAGCGTTGCTGGCCGGGTCCCAGTCGATCAGGCAGTCTTCGAACCATTTCTGCCCAACGCGCCAATGCGTGAGCAGATGCTTTGTCAGGAAGCTGGCCACGATCATGCGGCCACGGTTGTGCATCCGGCCCGTCACATACATCTCGCGCATGGCGGCATCGATCATTTCCACCCCCGTGCGCCCCTGCTTCCAGCGGGTGACGGCCACCGTTTCGTCTTGGTTCCAGGGGAAGGCATCCCATTCCTCGCGCCAGTTGCCGCTCAGGATACGGGGCGTGTGATAGGTCAGGTGATAGGCGAATTCGCGCCAGGCCAGCTCTTTCAGAAATGTCTCGGCGCCCTTCTTGCCCTCTTCGCGGGCGCGCAGCCCGGCATGCCAACACTGGTGCGGGCTGATCTCGCCCTGGGCCAGGTTCTCGGACAGGGCCGACGTGCCATCCTCGGCCATGATGTCGCGCAACTTGTCGTAGTCGGCTACCTTGTGCGCCATGAAGACGCCCAGCCGCGATTGCGCCCCACCCTCGCCCAGTTGCACATGGGGGCGCACCACGTCGGCCCCGCGGTTCATCGCAGCCCCCAGCCGCCAATCGCCCAGGACGTCTGAGGCGGGCCAGCGATCGGGCGCCGGGATGGTGCCCGGCGTGGCCAGCGGGGCGGCCACGTCGCGCCCCTTCACCGCGTTCCAGAATGGCGTGTAGACCTTGTACACACCGCCTTGCTTGGTTTCGACCGTCCATGGCTCGAACAGCAGGTGCCCACCGAAACTGCGCGCCTCGATCCCGTCTTCTTTCAGCGCGGCCTTGACGGCGCTGTCGCGCGCGATGGCGTCCGGGTCATAGGCGCGGGTCCAACAGACAAAGCGCGCGCCGGTTTCTTCGATCAGCCCGCGCAGCACCGTCAGCGCATCGCCCCGTCGCAACACCAGCCGGCTGCCCTTGTCGGCCAGCGACCCGGCCAGATATTCCAGCGCCAGGCCCAATCGCCACTTCGGCGCGGCGCCCAGCGCGGCCACCTGCTCATCATGGATGAAAACCGGAATGACCGGCCCACCCGCGTCGCAGGCGGCACGCAAGGCGGGATGGTCGCTTAACCGCAAATCGCGGCGAAGCCACAAGATCGTGGGGGATGTATCCGGCAAGGGGCTGCTCCGTTTTGTTACCTTATACGTAGCAAGCCGCAGATCGGATTAAAGAACGTCGTCCAACGCCTCGATCAGTTTCTTAACTTCGTTGGCGTGCGTATAATGCACGAAGCTAAGCCGTAGCACGCCGCGTGCGGGGTCGACGCCCATCGCCTCCAGCGCACGCACGGCGTAGAAATCACCGCCCCCCGCCATGATGCCCCGGTCGGCCAGTGCAGCGGCCAGCGGCGCGGCCGGCTGCCGGGCATCGACGGCCACGGTCGAGGCGCGCCCCTCGGCCTGCCCCGGCCCCAGCAAGCGAACCGAGTTCCTGGATTTCAGGTAATCCAGCAGCGGCTGCAACAGGCGCGTTTCATGCGCGCGCATCAGGTCATGCACCCCCTCGGCGCGGGTCGCGGCATCGCCCGTGACCCCGTGGTGATCTGCCAGCGCGTCGAAATAATCGGCGATCCCCGCGCTTGCCGCTACCTGCGCATGGTCGGGGCCGGCCGGGGTGAAGCGCTTGTAAAGCGTGCCGGCGTTGAAATAATGGGCCTGGTTGGGAAGCTGCTCACCCAGCGCGCGGCGGATCACCATCACCCCCTGGTGCGGCCCATAGGTCTTGTAGGCGGAAAACAGGTAGATGTCGGGGCCCATCAGCCCGACATTGGGCAGGCCGTGGGGCGCATAGCTGACCCCGTCAACACAGACAAAAGCCCCGGCGGCATGGGCCATGGCGGTGATCTCGACCACCGGATTGACCTGTCCCACCACGTTCGAGCAATGTGGAAAACACACCAGCCGCACCTGTTCATCCAGCAGATCGGCCAGATCCTCGGGGTCAAGCGCGCCGGTATCGGGGTCGATGCGCCATTCGCGGACCTCGATTCCCTGCTGGGCAAGACGTCGCCACGGCCCGGTATTGGCCTCGTGATCCTGGTTGGTCACGATGATCGCCTCGCCCGGCTGCATCCATTCGCCGAAGGCGCGCGCCAGAACATAGGTGTTTTGCGTGGTCGACGGCCCGAAACTCAGCTCATCGGTATCGACACCCAACATCGCGGCCAGCCGGCGGCGCGCCTCGTCCATTTCTTCGCCCGCAAGGCGGCTGGCCTCGTAAGGGCCATAGGGCTGCACCTTGCGGCTGTGGTAATAGCGCGTCAGCCGGTCGATCACCGGCTTGCAGGTATACGACCCGCCCGCGTTCTCGAAAAACGCCTGCCCCTGTAGCGAAGGTTCGGCAAAGGCCGGAAATTGCGCACGCACGAAATCGATATCCAGGTCCATCATCCGCTCCACATTCGTTTCGCGCATACTCAAATGCAAATGCGCGGCGGGCGCAATCCCCGCTTGTCGTGCCGGGCAGACCTGCCCGGCCAGTGCGGTGCCGCGCGCAGGCGGCGCAAATGCAAAAGGCCCCGCCGGAGCGGGGCCTTTCAACCGGTTCAATAGAGTCCTGTCAGGTGTTCTGACGTTCGGTCATCAGCCCCCGGAAGATCGAGAAACACATGACCAGCAGAACCACCGTAAAGAACAGGCCCGTCGAGATGACCATGGCCTGGAGGCTGTCGAGCCCGGCCGTACCGGCCGCGCCAAGCAGCAGCACGGCCGCCACCGCACCTTCGAAGATGCACCAGAAGATACGCTGCGACACCGGGGCATCAACCTTGCCACCCGCGGTGATCGTGTCGATCACCAGCGAACCGGAGTCCGAAGAGGTGACGAAGAAGATGATCACCAGCACAACCGCGAGCGTCGAGGTGATCGCGGCCAGCGGCAACTCGCCCAGCATGGCGAACAGCGAGATCTCGGGCTTGTAGGACGCGATCACGTTCTGGAACACCCCCGATTCAGTTGCGCCCTCGACCACCTGGGTAATCGCGGTGCCACCGAACGTCGCCATCCAGAAGATGCAGACCAGCGACGGAATCAGCAACACGCAGGTGATGAACTCGCGCACCGTGCGACCGCGGCTGACGCGCGCGATGAACATGCCGACGAAAGGTGACCAAGAGATCCACCACGCCCAGTAGAAGGTCGTCCACCCATGCAGGAAGCTGGTATCTTCGCGGCCGAACGGGTTCGACAGCGGCACGATCTCGCGCGCATAGGCGCCCAAGCCACTGACGAAGTTACCCAGGATGGCAACCGTCGGCCCGGAAAGGAACACGAAGGCCAACAGCAGGCCAGCAAAGCCCATGTTGATTTCCGACAGGATCTTGACGCCGCCGTCGAGGCCACGGATCACCGAAACCAGCGCGATTGCCGTGATGAAAGCAATGATCAGCGCCAACAGCATCGAGCTGTTCTGGATACCCGCGGTGTTCTCGGCCGCGTTGCCCCAGAGGAACCCCAGGAAATTGCGCGTGCCGGCCTCGGCGTCGCCCGAGCCGAAAACCTCGGTCAGGCCCGATGCCACCTGCGTCGCGCCAAGGCCAAGCGATGTCGCCAGGCCAAAGAGCGTCGCGAAGGCCGCGACCGTGTCGATCGCGTTGCCCCAGAAGCCCCAGACACGCTCACCCAGAAGCGGGTAAAACGCCGAACGCAGGGTCAGAGGCAACCCCTTGTTGTAGCTGAACAGCGCCAAAGCCAGCGCCACGATGGCATAGATCGCCCAAGGGTGCAGACCCCAGTGGAAAATCGTGGCCGCCATCGCCATCTGCCGCGCGGCTTCAACGGTGGCCGCGTCTGCCACCTCGCCATCGACGATACCCAGGTCTCCGCCCAGCGGTTGATCGCCCCACGGGGTGCCGAAATAGTAAACCGGTTCGAGCACACCAAAGAACATCAGCCCGATGCCCATGCCGGCGGCAAAAAGCATCGCGAACCATGCCGGATAGCTGTAATCGGGCGTCGCATCGCTGCCACCCAGCCTGACCGACCCCCAAGGCGTCACGATCAGCACCAGCGCGAAGATGACGAACAGGTTGGCCGACATAAGGAAGAACCAGTCGAACTGGGTCAGCACGAAGGTGCGCATCGCCATGAAGGCGTCGCGCGCGCCCGTAGGCCAGATCAGCGCGATGGCCACGAAGACCAGGACCAAGGCACCGGTAATCAGAAATACCGGGTTGTGAAAATCAAGCCGGATCGGGCCAATCTTGGTTTCCACGTTGTCCTGACCGATCTCGTAATCGGTCTCGATGATATCCGACGCGCCTTCCGGTTCGGGGATACCGTAGTCTGATGAATCACTCATTTTCTTGCGTTCCCTGTTTTGTCCCTGTCTCAGTCACGGACGACCATGACGCTGACCTTGGCATGCGCTGCAACCTTGCCGCCATTGGACGGCCAGATGTAATCGGTCAGACCGGGGATATGGCTGGCCATCACCACCAGGTCGGCCCCGGTGTCGTCAATGGCTCGAAGCAGGATGTCGTCCAGATCCGAGGTCGGATCATGGCTCAGCTCCGTTTTCGCGCTTGTGTCAATGCCGTTGCTTTCGCCTTGGGCGGCGGCAAAGGCGGTGAGCCTTTCGTTGTATTCTGCCGGGTTGTGGCCAAGGCTGCCCGGCGTTTCCGCCGTCACACCCACGTAAACCACCGGCGCGCCGTAAAGCTTGGCAATATCGGCGCCGCATTGCAGCGCGCGTTGCTGCTTGTCCGAATGTGCCAGATCAACAGGCACCATGATACGTTTGAACACGTGTCTCCCTCCTTCCGCGATTGTTACCCGGGGGGGGCGGAACGGCCGCATCAGCGGGCCGATTCCATTGCCCCGCGCGTTGTTTTCCTTGTCGTGTCCAGAGGGCGCCACGACGGTTCCGTGACACGACCTCCTGTTTCAACAGTAGCGCGGGAATTCGCCGATGTAAAAAAACGCGCGGCATTTACGTTGCGGAAAGCGACATTTCCAGAACCGGCTGACCCCATTTCGCCAAGACCCGTCGCCCGGATACGCAGAGCCACCCCCCGGGTGCAAGGACCTGGAAAACCCGGAAACCAAGGGCCGCCCCGCGCGGAACTGCCCTTGTGCCGGGCCATTGCCTGGCGATCAGGCGTTGACATCAACCACCACGCGGCCCTTGACTTGGCCCTTCAGGATATCTGCGCCCAATCCGGGCAGGTCCGACAGCGTGGCCGGTTGGACCATCGCTTCAAGCTTGTCCATCGGCAGATCCCGCGCAATCCGTTCCCAGGCGCGCAGGCGGTTTTCATAGGGTTGCATCACGCTGTCGATGCCCAGCAGGTTCACCCCGCGCAGGATGAATGGCGTGATAAGCGCGCCCTCGATGGCGGCACCGCCGGCAAGCCCCACGGCAGCGACAGATGTGCCGTATTTCATCTGCTTCAGCACCCTGCCCAGCATCGACCCCGCCACCGCATCGACGCAGCCGGCCCAAAGCTCGGATTCCAGCGGCTTGCGAGTCACCTCGGTCAACTCGTCACGCGCGACGATCTGGCTTGCGCCCAGCTCGCGCAGGTACCCTTCCTGTTCGGGCCGGCCGGTAACGGCCGCCACCTCGTGCCCAAGGGCAGCCAGCACCGCCACCGCGACCGAGCCGACACCGCCCGCCGCCCCTGTGACCAGCACCGGCCCGTGCCCCGGTGTCAGCCCGTGGTCCTCCAACGCCATGACCGACAACATCGAGGTCAGGCCGGCCGTGCCCACCGCCATCGCCTGGCGCGCGTCCAGCCCCTTGGGCAAGGGCACAAGCCAATCGGCCCTGACCCGCGCCTTTTGCGCATAGCCGCCCCAATGCGCCTCGCCCACGCGCCAGCCCGTCAGCACCACCTTGTCGCCGGGCTTGTAACGGTCGTCATCGCTGGCTTCGACCGTTCCGGCAAAGTCGATCCCCGGAACATGCGGATAGTTCCGCACCAAGCCGCCGCCCGGCCCGATGCACAGGCCGTCCTTGTAGTTCACGGTAGAATAGTCCACCGCGACGGTCACCTCGGCCTCGGGCAGGTCATCCAGCGCCAATTGCTGCACGCCTGCATGGGTTTTTCCGTCTTCGTCCTTGTTCACGACCAGCGCGTTGAACATGTTTTTCGCTCCCTTTCACAGCCGGGGCACCCCGCCCCGGCATTCCAATTCCAAAAATATTGCGGGCGCGCCCGCGCGGGCGACAGCGCAAAGCCCCTTACCCGTCCTCCGGCATCAGGAACAGGTCGCTGACCGGCGCGGTCACACCCGCCGCGCCGAGCATCGCGTGAATCTGCCCCCGGTGATGGGTCTGGTGGTTGAACATGTGCAGCACGATTTCACCCACCGGCTTTTCAATCTCGCGGCCCGCGGCGCCGGAATACCAGCGCAATCTGCCGACAAGGTCGACCGCGCGCAGCTCCTCGGCCCAAAGCGTGATCCGACCGTCGAGGCGAAAGCGCTCGGCGCTCCAGGCGGGGTGCGTGGGGAAAAGCGCCGCGCTGTCCGCAAGGGGCCGTTCCGGTGCAGCCCCCACGCCGAACCGCGCCATCCAGGTCGCATCGCCCCAAAGAAGATGATTGGCGGTGCCCAGGATCGAGCCCCAGAACGCGCCACGATCGACCAGCAATGCCGCGTGGTCCAGCTTGCCCATCGCCGCGTCGAGCTGCCGATTCTGCCAGGCATTGTAGGCCGCCAAGCGGCGCACGCACTCGGGTGTGATCATCGCCTGCCCTTTACCAAGACCGTCCTTCCAAGCCACGGAAAACACATGGCCTTTACCTGCCGGTCAGTGTTCCGGTGATGGGCACAAAGATCAATCCCCTCTTTTCAAACGCGGCAGCCGGCCCTATATTCAAACTGTCCTTCGGGACTATGGACATAAACGCGCTCGTAATAAGCGGATCGGACCCGGGGGCGGTACCCGGCGGCTCCACCAAATACCCGGCGTTGGCGGGACATGGGGCCGAAACAGGATCGACGAACGTCTAAAGGGGTTAGCTTTGTCCCGGTGAGACACCACCGTTATCGGTTCACAAAAGCATAATTGCCAACGACAATCGTGCTCCGGTTGCAGTTGCCGCGTAAGCGGTAACAAGACCGAAACCTAAGCCCTTGCGCCTAGCCGCGTAAGGCGGGGTTCGCAGGCACCTGGCAACAGAAGCCTGCACTTTCCCTCTCCGTTCATGATGACGTTTCGCGGGTAGTGACCTGATTGAAATGTGCGCCTTCGGCGCGCCGTTTGCCTCGGGCTTGCGCCCTCGGGTCGGTGCCGGTTGCCGCGCCGTGGCTTTTGCCTGAAGCCGTGCGCGCGCGGCGGGCGGCGGGTGCCTCCGGCGGGGGTATTTGAAGCAAGAGGAAAAGCAAGGGGCCGCGCCCGTGTGTTCGCGCGGCCCGGCTTGCACTCAGTTGGTGATGATCTCGGGGCCCATGAAGGTTGTCGGCAGGTATGTGGACAACCACGGGATATAGGTGATCAGGATCAGGAAAACGAAGAGCACCGCGAGAAAGGGCAGCGCCGCGCGCACGACGCGCATCATCGGCATGCCCGCCACGCCAGATGTGACGAAAAGATTGAGCCCCACCGGGGGCGTGATCATTCCGATCTCCATGTTCACCACCATGATGATGCCAAGGTGTATCGGGTCGATCCCCAGCTCGATGGCGATGGGAAAAACCAGCGGTGCCACGATCACGATCAGCCCCGAAGGCTCCATGAACTGGCCGCCGATGAGCAGGATGATGTTCACGATGATCAGGAAAGCCCACCATTCAAGCCCTGCATCCAGCATGGCCGCCGCGATGCTTTGGGGAATCTGCTCATCCGTCAGCACGTGTTTCAGGATCAACGCGTTGGCGATGATGAACATCAGCGTCACGGTCAGCTTGCCGGCCTCGAACAGCGTGTCGCGCGTGTCGCGGTGGAAGAAGGCTGTGACCAGCGCGATGGGTTTGCGCATCAAGCTGAGGTTGCGTTCGCCATCGGGCCGGGCCAGCGGCCCCATGTCGCGATAGACGAAGCACGAGATGAAGAAAGCGTAGACGGCAGCCACCGCCGCGGCCTCGGTGGGCGTGAATATCCCGCCATAGATACCGCCCAGGATGATGACGATAAGGAACAGGCCCCACCCCGCGTCTGCACCGGCCTCGAACACCTCGCCCCAGCCCAGCCATTCGCCCTTGGGCAGGTTGCGGAATTTCGCGATGATGTAAATCGTCGTCATCAGCATGGTGCCGGCCATAAGGCCCGGGATGACACCTGCAAGAAACATGCGCCCCACGGACACGTCGGTGGCCGATGCGTAGACCACCATCACGATCGACGGCGGGATGAGAATGCCCAGCGTTCCCGCGTTGGCAATGACGCCGGCGGCAAAATCACGGCTGTAGCCGACCTGGCGCATCCCGGCGATCACGATCGAGCCGATTGCAACGACGGTGGCGGGTGATGAGCCGCTGAGCGCCGCAAACAACATGCAGGCAAAGACGCCCGCGATAGCCAGCCCACCGGGGAAATGCCCCACGATGGCAATGGAAAAGCGGATGATCCGCCGCGCCACGCCGCCCGTCGACATGAAGCTTGACGCCAGGATGAAGAACGGAATGGCCAGCAGCGTGTAATGCCCGGCCATCGCCTGAAAGAACGACTGCGCGATCGAGGCCAGCGACGTGTCGCTGAGCACCAGCAGGAAGATCGTCGAGGAAAAACCCAGCGATACGGCGATCGGCACGCCGATCAGCATCAGGCCCACGACCATGGCGAAAAGAATGGCGACTTCCATGGGTTCAGTCTCCGCGGTTCATGTGGGCCACGTCTTCGACCGCGTCTTCGGCCTCGTGGCTTACGATCAGGCTTGCCTGGTCGCCGCGCCAGATGCGCAGCCCAGCCTGTACGAAGCGGAACAGCAGCAGCGCCATCCCGAAGGGCAGGATGAAATACGGGATGAAGCGGGGGATCTTTTCATAGGATTCACCCTCGTTCATCAACGGTTCGATCCAGCGCAGCCACTCGGGCATGGGGATGTCGATCACCTCGTACCAGCCGCGATAGGAGGTGCGTTTCATCTCCTCGAGCCCGGTCGGAAACCATCGCCCCGTGGTTTTGGGCAGGTTGGCGAAATTGGCCCAGTAATCCCACGCGCCCTTGAACAGCAAAAAGGCATAGGCGATGCAGATCGCAGCGGCCAGCAGTGCAAGCACCCGGCGCACGGGCGGGGAAAAAAGATTGATCAGCGCGTCGACGCCGAGATTCGCTGTCACCTTGACGGCGTAGCTGACGCCGAAAACCACGAGCCAGGCAAACAGGAAGGTCGTCGCCTCGAGCCCCCAGATCAGGCCGGTGTTGAACCCGTATCGCAGTACCACGTTGATGAAGGTGATGAGCGTCATCAACCCCAGCAAAACCGCGATCGCGGTTTCCTCGATCTCGTTGACAACGCGGCCGATAATGCTGTCCGGTTCATAGCGTCCCGACATACTGCCAGCCTCCCCCGATTGTGTGACAGATGCATTGGCCCGGCCCCCTGCACCGGGGGCCGGGCCTTCCGGCATGGCCGGAACTCAGTGCTTGGCGTTGATCGCCTGGGCCGCGTCGATGTTTTCCTGGCCCACATCGTCGGTGAACTGTTCCCAGACGGGCTTCATCACCTCGACCCACTTGGCGCGCTGCTCTCCGGTCAACTCGCGCACGGTGCCCCCGGCGTCGATGATGGCCTGGCGGTTTTGCTGGTTCACCTCGAAAGAAGCCGCGTTGCGGGTCTCTGTCACCTCGGCCATGATGGTTGCCAACTGGTCACGCACATCGGCGTCCAGGCTTTCCCACCAGTCCACGTTGGTCACCAGCAGATAGTCGATGATGCCGTGGTTGGTTTCGGTGATACCGTCCTGCACCTCGAAGAACTTCTGACCGTAGATGTTGGACCAGGTGTTTTCCTGCCCGTCCACGACACCGGTCTGAAGCGCGCCATACACTTCGGAAAAGGCCATCGGCTGCGGGCTGCCCCCGAGCGCAGCCATCTGCGCCTTGAGCACGTCCGAGTTCTGCACGCGGAATTTCAAGCCGTTGGCATCCGACGGTTCGATCAACGGCTTGTTGGCCGACATCTGTTTCATGCCGTTGTGCCAGAACTGCAGGCCCAGAAGGCCACGGCGCGTCATCGATTCCTTCATCGCCTGGCCGGTTTCGCTGTTCTGGAACTCATCGACGGCGTCGATGTTTTTGAACATGAACGGCAGGTCGAACAGGCGGAACGTCTTGGTGAACTGCTCGAATTTCGACAGGCTGGGCGCGGCCAGCTGCACGTCGCCCTGCAGCATCGCCTCAAGCACCTGGTCGTCGTTGTAAAGCGTCGAGTTGGGGAACACCTCCATGCAGGCGGTGCCGTCCATCTCGGCATTCACACGTTCCTGCAACAGGGTGGCCGCGATGCCCTTGGGGTGGCGGTCGGAATTGGTGACGTGGCTGAACTTGATGACAATTTCGCCATCGTCACAGGCGGCAGTGGCGGTTTGCGCGGTGGCCGCGACAGCCAGCGCCATGGCGGCGGTGGTCAAAAGCTTTCTCATGGGTCTCCTCCCGGATTTGAGACTTACAGTTAGCGCGGCGGGCATGCGCCACGCGGCATGGGCAACTTTCACCAAACGGCGCGCCACGCTCAAGCCTTTGTGACATCTGCCCAAGACGCGGGCAAAAGGCGCATGATTTCAGCGATTTGGAAATGCAGCAGACGCAAGCTCTCCATGACAGGCCGTCAGGACGTGCGGAAAACCACACAGCTTGTCACGAGATTTGTGCGAAAAATCGCACAAAATCAGGGGCTGGGCGATTCCCCGTCAGACCGGCAACACCGCCAAGGCAACGCGCCGCCCCTCGGCCAAAAGCACGTTGTAGCTGCGGCAGGCGGCGGGTGACGACATCACCTCGACGCCCAAGCCCATTTCTTCCAGGCGGTCGCGCAGGGCACGCGGCGCGTGGGCAATTTCGGCGCCCATGCCCAGAAACACCACATCGACCTCGCCGGCCAGCGCCTCGAGCGGCGCGGGGTCGTCCAGCCCGGCCCAGCCTACGGCGCGTTCTCCAGTCGCGATCATCGCGCCTTCGATCAGCGCGCCGTCGACGCGAAAAAAGCCCGGGCCGTACCCATCGACCGGCACGGCGCTGTCATAGCGGATTTCGTTCATCTCCATGGCAAGAACCCCGTATTGTCAGGCCCGCTGGGTCCAGCGGTGAAGGTGATCGTGTACCTGGACCCCAAGGTAATAGGGGCATGGCCGGGATCAAGCACCCGCAAGGCCAGCCACAGGCCCCCGGTTTCGGGAAGCCTGCGCCGAGGCATCAGGCATCTATGTTGGCGTATTGCGTTCCGGCATTGTTGTCGGGTTTCGACCAATCGCGTTTCACCCCAAGCCGCAAAAGCAACGCCGACGCCACGAAGATCGAGCTGTAGGTGCCCACGATCACACCCCAGATCATCGCGAAGACGAACCCGCGGATCACGTCGCCGCCCAGCACGAACAGCGCCAAAAGCGCGATCAGCGTTGTAACAGAGGTCATGACGGTCCGGCTGAGCGTTTCGTTGATCGAGATATTCAGAACCTCTTTAAGCTCGGCCTTCTTGTACTTGCGCAGGTTTTCCCGAACCCGGTCGAACACGACCACCGTGTCGTTGAGCGAGTAGCCCACGATCGTCAGCAAGGCGGCAATAATGGCCAGGTCAAACCGTATCTGAAGCTCGGAGAAAATGCCGATTGTCAGCACCACGTCGTGGACCAGCGCCGCCACGGCCCCCAGGGCGAACTGCCATTCAAAGCGCAGCCAGATGTAGACCAGCACCGCCCCGATGGCGAGCGCCACCGCGATGATCGCGGTCTGGATCAGCTCACCCGAGACCTTGGGGCCAACGGATTCGACACTGACGAACCGGATCTCAGGGGCCACGGTCTGCAACGCCTGGCGGACCCGCTCGATCACTTCGGGCGTGACAGACTCCTGCCCCTCTTGCGCCTGGATACGGATCATCGCCACGTTCTGATCGTCATCAAAGGACGGGTCGAACACTTCGGTTATGGTGATATCTCCCAGGCCCAGCGGATCGACCGCGCCGCGATAGGCTCCCACATCCACCGGCGACGGGGTTTCGGTACGAATTGTCGTGCCGCCCCGGAAATCGATGCCGTAGTTCAAGCCCTGCAGGAAGAACGAGGCAAGGGCGACAACCACCATGACAGCCGATATCCCAAGCCACAGTTTCGAGCGGCCGAAAAAATCCCACTTGAGGTCGTCGGGAACAAATCTCAGGCGCATCTCACACCTCCAACGTTTTGGGGCGGCGGCGCTCGAACCACATGGCGACCAGCAACCGGGTGACAAAGAAGGCGGTAAAGACCGAAGTGATGATGCCCAGGCCCAGCGTGATGGCAAAGCCGCGCACCGGGCCCGAGCCCATGACGTATAGGATCACCGCCGTGATGAAGGTGGTAATATTGGCGTCGACGATGGCGCTCATCGCCTTTTCGTAACCCAGCTCGATCGCCCGCGCCGGGCCGCGCGCGGTTTTCGTCTCTTCGCGGATCCGCTCGAACACCAGCACGTTGGCATCGACCGCCATGCCGATGGTCAACACGATCCCCGCGATGCCCGGCAGGGTCAGCGTGGCCCCGATCAGGCTGAGCAAGCCAAAGATCAGCCCCACGTTCACTATCAGCGCGACATTGGCAAACACGCCGAACAGGCCATAGCTGAGGAACATGAACACAAGCACCGCGATCCCCGCAACGATGCTGGCCATCTTGCCTGCCTCGATGCTGTCGGCGCCAAGCTCTGGCCCGATCGTGCGTTCTTCCAGGAACTCCAGCCCCGCGGGCAGGGCTCCCGCGCGCAACAGAACGGCCAGGTTCGTCGACTCGTCAACCGTGAAGTTGCCGGTGATGATGCCCGACCCGCCCGGAATATGGCTTTGGATGACGGGCGCGCTGATCACCTCATTGTCCAGGACGATGGCAAAGGGGCTACCGATATTCTCTGCCGTGTAGTCGCCGAAACGCCGCGCGCCGGTTGGGTCGAAACGGAAATTGACGGCGGGGCTGCCGTTCTGGTCGAAACTGGGCTGCGCGTCGACCAGCTCTTCGCCGGTCACGACCGCCGCCTGTTCGACCACGTAGAACACGCCCTCCTCGTCAAGGCTGGGCAGAAGTTCGTTGCCCGGGCCCGGCGGCATGTCACCTTTCGTGGTGCGTGTGACCACCGGCTGGAATGTCAGTTGCGCCGTAGTGCCGATGATTTCCTTGAGCTCGGCCGCGCTGCCGATGCCGGGCACCTGGATCAGGATACGGTCGGTGCCCTGGCGCTGGATCGTGGGTTCGCGCGTGCCTACCTCGTCGATACGGCGGCGGATGATCTCAAGCGCCTGCGCAACCGTGCGCTGATCCATCGCCAGCCGCTCGGCGTCTGACAGGCGGATGACCACCTCCGCGCCCTCGACCGATACCTCGATATCACTTGATCCGGCGGCCGCCACGCTGTTCACGGGCCGCGCCAGCCCGCGCACCAGCGACGCCGCTTCGCTGGCCATGTCGGGTTTTTCGTTCAGGCGGATACGCAGCTCTTCGGGCGCGCTATCCTGCAAGCGGAACGTGCCGATCCGCGCCCGCTCTTCACGCAACAGCGCCAGAACCTCGGGCCACATCGCCTTGATCCGCGACTCGTAGACATCGGCAACCTGAACCTCGGCCAGCAGATGCGCACCGCCGCGCAGATCAAGACCAAGATTTACCAGCCCCGAGGGCAGGAAATCGGGCCAAAGGCCGGCCTGATCTTCCAGCCCGTCGGCCGTGCCGCCCGCCTCGAGCGCGGCGCGCGCGTCATTCGATGTTTCGACGCGCGTGTAGAAAGCGTTGGGCATCGCCAACAGAAGACCCAGCGCCACCAGCGCCCAGATCACCACCCGCTTCCATAGATCGATCTGTAGCATGATCCTGCCTTGTTACTGGCGCCGCGGCCCGGCGCGGGGGCGGTTTACGTGGCCTCGGTCGGCTCGGTCTTGTTCAAAACCTGCGCGATGGTCGACTTGACAACGCGCACGCGCACGCCCTCGGACAGTTCCACCTCGATCTCGTTGTCTTCCTTGACCTTGCTGACCTTGCCGATCAGCCCGCCCTGGGTTACCACCTGGTCGCCGCGGCGCAGGGCCTCGACCATCTTCTGATGGTCTTTCAACTTCTTCTGCTGTGGGCGGATCAGCAGGAAATACATGATCGCGAAGATCAGGATAAGCGGCACGAACTGGGCAAAGCCTTCCATCGGGGTGTCCTTGTCTGCAAATGGGATCGCCCCGAAACCGAGGCGAGAATTGGGCGGAACCTATGTGCGCAAAAGGGCTTTTGCAAGACGAACCGGGCCGCGGACCGGACAAAGCGCAAAGCGCCGCGCCCGGGCGCCATTGGCGCGGCTGATCATCTGGCATTTGCCGCCCCCGCAACCGACCGCCCGCAAAGCATTCCCGCGTCAGATGCGTGTTACCGGCGCATCCAACCCGATCCCCCTTTTCCCGCCCCCGGTTTTCGGGCAATAGGGGCGCGCCAATATCCAGTTTCAGGGAAGCACAGCCATGCATGATATCCGCGCGATCCGCGAAAACCCGGCCGCCCTCGATGCCGCACTTGCCCGTCGCGGGGCCGAGGCTGCGTCGGCCAGGGTTTTGGAACTGGATGAAAAGCGCCGTTCGGTGATCCACGCGGCAGAAACCGCTCAGGCCGAGCAGAAACGCGCCAGCAAGGAAGTGGGCGCCGCCAAGGCAAGCGGCGACGAGGCCGAGTTTGAACGCTTGCGCGCATTGGTGGCCGAGAAAAAGGCCGAAGTGGCGCGCATGCAGGCCGAGGCCAAGGCGCTTGACGCGCAATTGACCGATGTGCTGATGACCCTGCCCAACACCCCGCTTTCGGACGTGCCCGAGGGCGAGGATGAAGCGGACAACGTGGAAATCCGCCGCTGGGGCACCCCCCGCGAATTCGCGTTTGCCCCGAAAGAGCATTTCGAGATCGACGGCGTCGTGCCCGGCATGGATTTCGAGACGGCGGCGAAACTGTCCGGCTCGCGCTTTGTCGTGCTGACGGGCGGCGTGGCGCGCATCCACCGGGCCCTTGCGCAGTTCATGCTGGACCATCACGTTGAAAACAACGGTCTTTCCGAAACATGGACCCCTGTTCTGGTGCGTGACGAGATGATGCAGGGCACCGGGCAACTGCCGAAATTCGGCGAGGACAGTTACCAAACCACGAACGGCTGGTGGCTGGTGCCCACCGCCGAGGTCACCTTGACCAACATCGTCAATGGTTTGACGGTCGACGAGGCCAGCCTGCCCCGCCGCTACGTGGCCCATACCCAGTGCTTCCGCTCCGAGGCCGGCAGCGCGGGCAAGGACACCGCCGGCATGCTGCGCCAGCACCAGTTCGAAAAGGTCGAGATGGTCAGCGTCACGCACCCCGACCGCTCGCTTGACGAACATGACCGCATGACCCGTTGCGCCGAGGGCGTGCTGGAGGCATTGGGCCTGCCCTATCGCACGGTGGTTCTGTGCACCGGCGACATGGGGTTCGGCGCGCAAAAGACCCACGATATCGAGGTCTGGCTGCCCGGGCAGAACACCTATCGCGAGATCAGTTCGGTTTCCGTTTGCGGTGACTTCCAGGCGCGGCGCATGAACGCCCGCTTCAAGCCTGCCGAGGGCGGCAAGCCGGAATTCCTGCACACGCTGAACGGCTCGGGGCTGGCGGTGGGCCGGGCGCTGATCGCCGTGCTGGAAAACGGCCAGCAAGAGGATGGCGCGGTCGAGTTGCCACAGGCCCTGCATCCCTACCTGCGCGGCAAGACGCGGCTGCAAGCCGACGGCACGCTGGCCTGACCCCCGCAAACACGGCCCCCCGCATCAAGCCGGGGGCCGCTTTTCGTTGCGTGAATGGAGGTCTCAGCCCTCGCTGCCAAGGATGCCGGCATCCTTGGCCATTGCCAGTTCATCCTCGTCGATCTCGCCATCGCCATTGGCGTCGATCTGGGCGAAATCGTCCTCGCTCACCTCGGGATAGGCCGCGGTAAGTTCGGTATGGGAATAGGTGCCGTTCCCATCCGCATCCACCAGCGCCGCTTGCGCAAATGCGGGCGTGGCAGTCATCAGGGCAGGCAAGATCACAAGTACGCTCTTTTTCATTTCGTCCTCCATCATTGGTTTGAACGGCAGCGTTTTTGCCACCGTCGCCACGCAGCCTCGGGCTGGCGAAGGAATTAATCAAACCAAGGCAAAGACTTAACCGGCATTATCCAACCGATCCCAAGGCGTATTCTTGCCCGCCTTGCACCTGCTGCGGCCTGTGGCGGCGCCTTGAGGCGCAGCGCGGCGTATTCGCGACCACGCAATTTCCATTGCACGACGATAGGTTGCAACCCGGCACTCCGACCCGGCGGTAATGTCAATACGCGCTCAAGGGCCAAAACGCGGCCCGCGCAAGCCCTTGCCAAAACAGCCCACGCCCCGGCAAAAGCCCGCCACCGCCGGCGCGGGGGCACCAAGCATGATCGCTAAACACCCGCAGAATCGACCAGCGTCACGCCATCCATCCGCGCCAGCCGCGCAAGGTCGGCGGCATAACGGGCGTCCAATCTGGCCTTTTCGGCGGCCGGAAACTCGGCTAGCCCAAGGCTGCCGCGACTGTCGGCATGGCGGGCCATGATCTCTTTGAACTGCCTTTTCGACAGGGTTTCGCCCGCGTGATAACGGCGCTGCAGATCTTGTAACGCGGCGTCGGTCGGGCTGAGGTTCAGGTGCCGCTCCGGCTCGGCCAGCGCATCGGCATCCAGGTCGGGCACCAGCCGTGACAGCAAATCGCGGCTGGACCCGCGCGCGCGATAGGTCACGACCGTCAACTTGGCAGGCGCCAGATGGGCCTGGAACGTGGCGATAAGTTCGGGCCAGCCTTCATCCACCTGCATCAGGCCGGGGACCACCTCGTCAAACGGCTCAACCGGGATATCCTCGGCCCGCTTGCGATAGGCCGATACGAAAAGCTGATCGTAGGGGCGCACTACGTAAAGCAGATGTGCCACCGGCCCCGGCAACGCCTGCGCCAGCACCCGCGCACGAATCTCCTTGGCGGGGTAGAACTTGCCTTGCGTGAAATGCAGCATCCGGCCGGGGATGTTCTCTTCCGACAGGATCAGCCCTGGCCGACCATCGCGGTGCCTGTCGATCTCGTCGCGGGCCGGGCCGGCAAACCCCTTGGCCTTTCGCAACCCGTGGCGGGGGCTGGGCAGTTTCATCTTGAGCTTGCCACCGGGAATGCCGTCGCGCCCGGGATAGGCCAGGTCATACCCCGCGCCAGTCAGCGCAGCCCGGTTCACATCAAGGCACATCTGGAAACTACTGGTTCCGGTGCGGTGCGCGCCTGCGTGCAAATATACCTGAACCGGCTCTGCCAAATGCCCTCTCCCCCCGTGATCTTTCGTGGCAGAATGGGCGGAAACGCGCGCCTGCGCAATGCGCGGTCATGGACAATGTGCAGCTTGGTTGCCACTGTCCCCCAAACGCAATACGAGGCCGCCATGCTACCCAGGAAGATCATCATCGACACCGATCCCGGACAGGACGACGCCGTTGCCATTTTGCTGGCGCTGGCCAGCCCGGACGATCTCGAGGTGCTGGGCATCACGGCCGTGGCGGGCAACGTGCCGCTTGAGTTGACGGCGCGCAACGCCCGGATGGTGTGCGAACTGGCCGGGCGCACCGATATCGCGGTTTACGCCGGTTGCGACCGCCCCCTGGGCCGTGATCTGGTGACGGCCGAGCATGTGCACGGCAAGACCGGGCTCGACGGCCCCGATCTGCCCCCGCCCGCGATGCCCCTGCAAAAGGCTCACGCGGTGGATTTCATCATCGACACGCTGCGTAGCGAGCCCGAGGGCACCGTCACCCTGTGCCCCTTGGGGCCGTTGACGAATATTGCCATGGCCTTTGAAAAGGCGCCCGACATCGTGCCGCGGGTGGCCGAAATCGTTCTGATGGGAGGGGCCTATTTCGAGGTCGGCAACATCACCCCCGCGGCCGAGTTCAACATCTATGTCGATCCGCAGGCCGCGCGCATCGTGTTCAAATCGGGCGCGCCGCTGGTGGTGATGCCGCTCGATGTTACCCACAAGGCCCTTGTCACCGCGCCAAGAAACGAGGCGTTCCGCGCCCTTGGCACCCCCGTGGGCGTGGCCGTGGCGCAGATGACCGACTTCTTCGAACGGTTCGACAAGGAAAAATATGGCTCGGTCGGCGCGCCGCTGCATGACCCGTGTGTCACCGCCTACCTGATCCGGCCCGACCTGTTCACCGGGCGCCACGTCAACGTGGAAATCGAAACGCAGTCCGACCTGACAATGGGCATGACAGTGGCCGATTGGTGGGGCGTTTCGGGCCGAGCGCCCAATGCGATGTTCATGGGCGATATCGACGCCACGGGCTTCTTCACGCTTTTGACCGAAAGGCTGGCCCGCCTGTGACATCGCTGCACATCGCCACGCCCGACGACTTGCCGCGCCTGTTGCCCATGGTCACGGCCAATCATGCCGAGGAAGGGATCGACAGCGACGAGGCGCAGCGCACCGCCGCGCTGACGCCGTTGTTGGATGGCACGCCGCTGGGCGTGGCCTATCTGATCGGGCCGCGCCGCAGCCCGGTGGGCTATATCGTCATTTCCTTCGGCTACTCGGTCAAGCTGGGCGGCATCGACGGGGTGATCGACGAATTCTGGATACGCCCGCCCGTGCGTGGCCGCGGCATGGGGATGGAGGTGCTGCTGGGCCTGATGCCCGCGCTGGCGCAACACGGGCTGTGCGGCTTGTCGCTGGAGGTGGGCCGCGACAACGAGCGCGCGCAAAAGCTTTATGCCCGCGCGGGCTTTCGCCTGCGCGAGAAATCCAGCCTGATGACCCGCGTTCTGCGCTGAGGGGGCTTGGTAAAGATGCGTATCAGGGTTATCTTTGTATCATGACATTGCACCTGCCTTTCGACAACTCCTACGCAACCCTGCCGCAGCGGTTCTTCACCTTGCAGGCGCCTGAGCCCGTGGGAACCCCGCGGCTGATCCGCTTCAACCACGCGCTGGCCGATGAACTGGGCATTGACGACGGCGACCCCGACATGCTGGCCCGCATCTTTTCAGGCAACGAAACGCCCGAGGGCGCGATGCCCCTGGCGCAGGCCTATGCCGGGCACCAGTTCGGCGGTTTCTCCCCGCAACTGGGCGATGGCCGCGCCGTTCTGCTGGGCGAGGTCGTCGACCGCGCGGGCCACCGCCGCGACATCGCGCTCAAGGGGTCGGGGCGCACACCCTATTCCCGCATGGGCGACGGGCGCGCCTGGCTGGGGCCTGTCTTGCGCGAATACGTGCTGTCCGAGGCAATGCACGCGATGGGCATCCCCACGACGCGTGCACTGGCCGCGGTGGCCACGGGCGATCCGGTCTACCGCGAACAGGGCGCGCTGCCCGGCGCGGTGCTGACGCGTGTCGCGGCCAGCCATATCCGGGTGGGCACCTTCGAGTTTTTCGCCGCGCGCCGCGATCTCGAGGCACTTGAGGCGCTGTTCAACTACACCCGTGACCGCCATTACCCCGACGCCGCCGACCCGGCCGAGATGCTGGACGCGGTGATCGACCGTCAGGCCGCGCTGGTGGCCGACTGGCTGGCGGCGGGGTTCATCCACGGCGTGATGAACACCGACAACACCACGCTGTCGGGCGAAACGATCGACTATGGTCCGGCCGCCTTCATGGATGCCTATCACCCGGTCACGGTCTATTCCTCGATCGACCGTTACGGGCGCTACGCCTATGATCAACAGGGCCAGATCATCGCCTGGAACCTGGCGCAACTCGCCTCGGCGCTGGTCCCCCTGATGCCCGACCAGGACGCGGCGGTGACGCAATTCACGCAAATGATCCACTCGATGCCGGCGCGCGTCGAAGGCGAGCGCCGCTTGCGGTTTCGCCGCAAGCTGGGGCTGGCCTCGCACGAAGGCGGCGATACCGCGCTGATCGAGGATCTGCTGAAACTGATGCAGGATCATGGCGCAGATTTCACCAACACGTTCCGCGGGCTGGCCGATGGCACAGCGCGTGACCAGTTCGCCGACCCAAGCGGATTCGATGCATGGGCCACGCGCTGGCAAGACCGGATTGCCCGCGAAGATGACCCGCAGGGGCTGATGCGTGCCACGAACCCCGCGATCATACCGCGCAATCACCGGGTCGAGCAGATGATACAATCGGCCACGCGGGGCGATTTCGCGCCCTTCGAACGGCTGGTGGAGGCGCTGTCGCACCCGTTTGACGACCACGTCGACGATGCCGATCTGAAACGTCCGCCCGAACCCCATGAAGAGGTCAAGCAGACCTTTTGCGGCACCTGATCAGGCCAGGCCCAGCCCCGACAGAACCGCCTCGGCCGCGCGCAGCCCCGGCGCGGCCTGCCCCCGGCCCAACCGCTCCATGGTCAGATCCATCGCCGCGCGCTGTGCATCCGGCGCGTCCAGCACCCCGGCCACCGCCGGGGTGATCAGGTCGGCCCGGCACCTGGCCCCAATGAATTCCGGCACCGCGCGGGTTTCTGACACCAGGTTCACCAAGGTCACTGTATCGACGCGCACCATCCGCGAAATGATCTGACGGCTGAGCCAGTTCATGTCATAGGCGATGACCATCGGCGTGCCATTCGCGGCCAGTTCCAGCGACACGGTGCCCGACGCCGCCAAGGCCACATTCGCCGCCGCGAAAGCCGCCCGTTTCTGCGCCGCGAAAGCACCCGGCGCTGCCCCACGCGGGTCAAGCACGATGGGTGGCCCTTCCCAACCCGCCGTTGCCTGCTCGATCATCGGTGCGACATGGGCCACCGCCGGAATAACGACGCGCATTTGCGTGCGTGCCTGGCGCAATTGCGCGCAGACCTGCGAGAAAACCGGCATCAACCGCCCCACCTCGCCCCTGCGCGAGCCCGGCAGCAGCAGCAGCAGCGGCGCATCGCCCAGGCCATGTTCGGCCCGAAAGGCCCGCACCTGCGCATCGGTTGCGACGGGCTCGGCCACCACCGGGTGCCCCACGAAATCGCAGCGCATTCCGGCGGCCTCCATGTAGGGCGGCTCGAACGGGAAAAGCGCCAGCACCTGGTCGATCACCTGCGCCATCTTGTCGGCCCGCCCCGGCCGCCACGCCCAGACGGTGGGCGCCACGTAGTGCACGCAGCGAACCTGGCGGACCGCCTTGACCTGCCGCGCCACGCGCAGGCAGAAATCGGGGCTGTCGATGGTGATCAGCACGTCGGGCCTTGCGTCCAACACCGCCTGCGCGGTCTGCGCGATGCGGCGTTTCAGATGGCGGTATTTCGGCAGGATCTCTGCCAGCCCCATCACCGACAGTTCCTCCATCGCGAACAGGCTTTCCATCCCCTCGGCCTGCATCTGCGGGCCGGCCACTCCTTGAAAGGTCACCTCGGGATGCAGCGTTTTCAGCCCCGCCATCAGCGCCGCGCCCAGCCGGTCGCCCGAGGCCTCGCCCGCGATCAGGAAAACCGTCAGCGCACCCACAGGAACAGGCCCTTCGCGTCGCAGATTGCCACCACCTGCGCGCGATCCAACACGATCACCCCGCCCGCTGCGATCACGATACCATCCAGCCCCGCCTCGGCCGCGCGAATGGCGGTTACAGGGCCAATCGTGGGCAGGTCGGCGCGCCAGTCCTGGCCCGGTTTCGGCGCCTTGAACAGGATAGCGCCCGCGCCGGGCGCGTCGGGGCTGCGTTCAGCCGTGTTCGACAGCCAGTCGGCGGCCTGGCCGATCAGGTCACCGGCCAGGTCGAAAGACCATGTGATCGGGTCGCCATCCCAGCTGCCATCCCCCCCCTGTTGGGCAAGCGTGGCCAGCATCGCATCGGTGCCTTCCTCGCCCTCGCGCACCAGAACTTGGCCACGCCGCACCACGCAGGCCTGCCCCAGGTCGGCGCGTCCCTGGTCGGCCAGCACCTCAAGCGCGGTGGCCACGTCGGCCCGGTGCCCCTGCTGCGGTTGCCGCTTGGTCAGCACGCCGGCGGTTGGCAGCAGGCCGGGGGCCAGCTCATGCGCGGCGCGGATCGCGAAACCCGATTGCTCGAAAAGGCCCATGACCGCGCGCAAGGCCCCGTCATCCCCCTGCCCCAACGCCTGTTGCAGGACAGGCACCAGCCGCGCGGTTTCCGCGTCTAGCGCGGCAGGGTCAAGGTCGGGGCGGTCGATGGCACCGCACAGGCAGACATCGGTCACCCCCCGCGCCCGCAGTTGCCCCAGCAGGCTACCCAGCGTTTCCAGCCGGAATGTCAGGTCAGGTTTCAGCGTGTCGGGCGGTTGGGCTTGCAGCGCGCATACCAGCGGCGGCACCTTCTGCGCCGCGGCCACCGCCGCGGGCAAACTACCCCTCCCTGCGATCAACGCCAGCATGGCCTAACGCGGCGTCAGGAAATGCCGGTCGGTTCCGGCGGTGACGAAATCGACGATCTGGCGGACATAATCGCTTTCGGTTTCCTTGCCCAGTCGATTGGCCCGATCCTGAAAGGTGCCTTCGCCCTGGGCCAGCATCTGGAACGCGGCCCGCAAAGCGGTGATGTCGGCGCGCGCCACACCACGGCGTTTCAACCCCACCAGGTTCAGCCCGTCCAGTTTACCGCGCGGTCCCTGCACGAGACCGTGCGGAATCACGTCATTGGCAACCATCGACAGCGCGCCGATGATGGCGCCGCGCCCGATGCGCACCCATTGATGCACCCCCGACAGCCCGCCCACGATCACGTCATCCTCGATCACGCAATGGCCGGCGATGGCCGAGTTGTTGACGATAATCACCCGGTCGCCCACCTGCGCGTCATGCGCGATATGGCAACCTGCCATGAAGAGCCCGTCATCACCCACGCGCGTCAGGCCGCCGCCACCCTCGGTGCCGGTGTTCATGGTCACATGTTCACGGATGCGATTGCGCGCGCCGATTTCCAACCGTGTCTGCTCTCCCTTGAATTTCAGGTCCTGCGGGATCTCGCCGATCACCGCGAAAGGAAAGACGATTGTGTCGGCACCGATGCTCGTATGCCCGCCCACCACGACATGGCTTTTCAGCTCGACCCCGTCAGCCAGGGTCACGTCGGCGCCCACATGGCAGAATGGGCCCACGCGCACGCCCTCGCCCAGCGTCACGCCCTCTTCGATGATCGCAGATGGATGAATGAGGCTCGCCATGCGGGGTTACTCCTGCGGCAGGTCCATCATGGCGGTAAACTCGGCCTCGCAGGCCATGTCCCCATCCACCGTGGCCACGCCCTTGAATTTCCAGACTTTCGCACCCGGCTTGCCGCGCAGGGTGCTCAGCTCCATCCGCAGCCGGTCGCCCGGCACGACCTTGCGGCGAAACTTGCAGCCGTCGATACCCATGAAATAGATCAGCAAATCGCGGTCGGCCAGGTCCATCGCCACGCCCACCATCACGGCAGCGGTCTGGGCCATCGCCTCGACGATCGTGACTCCGGGCATGATCGGCGTTCCCGGGAAATGGCCCTGGAAATGCGGCTCGTTCATGGTGACATTCTTCAGCCCGACGGCGCTGGATGTTCCGTTGATATCGGTGACGCGATCGACCAGCAGAAACGGGTAGCGATGCGGCAGGATGCGCTGGATCAACTGGATATCGGCGCTTTTCAGCGTGTCACTCATATGTGGTTTCCTTGGTCTGTAACGGCTGCCAGCCGTCCCTAGCAACTCCCCCTCGGCGGGGCAAGCGCGCAAGAGTCAGGGGTCGATTGGCTCGGGGTCGGCCGCATCGTCGGGGGCGTTTTCCTCGGCATCGTCCAGTTCGGTGGATTGCGCGGCATCCAGCCGCGCGATCGCGAGGTCGGTGATGTCGATCGCATCGAGCGTCAGCACGACCGAGCGCGTATCAACCACGACCGCCGCACCGGCATCGCGCACGATCCGTGTCAGCACGGGCAACGCGGCCTCGTCGAATTGCTGGCGCACCGTGTCGCCCTTTTCCGTCAGTTCCAGCGCCAATTGCCGGCGCTCGTCGCGGATGTTCTGCACCTTTTCGTCAAAGGCTTGGGCCGCGGCGCGAAATTCGTCGGCGGGCATGGTTTCCCGCGCCTTGGTCAGCTCGATCTCCTCGGCCTCAAGCTCGGCTTCGATACGCCGGTTCTCGGCCTCCAGCAGGATACGCTCGGCCTCGAGCTCGGCCACCAGCTCTTTTCCCAGCGCCGAGCGCGAAAAGAACCGATCATAATTGATCGACAAAACCGGGCTGCGAATGACCGGCTCGCCCTCCGAAAGCGACTGGGCGGCAAGGGGCGTGGCCAGTGCCACCAAGACCCCGAGACAGGCAGCCCAGAGCCGCATCAGAACCGGGTCGAGAGCGTGACGTCGAATTTCTGTTCGTCGTCCAAAGCTTCTTTCTCAAGCGCCTTGGTGAAGTTGAAGCGAAGCGGCCCGATCGGCGTATTCCAGAAAATCGACAGGCCCACCACGTGACGGAATGACCGGTCCTCGTACTGAATGCCCGACGCGCCCGATGCAAAGGAATCGTCAAGCCCCCAGACCGAACCGACATCGTAGAAGGCACCACCGCGAATACCGTATTCCTCGGGCAGGCCCAGCGGGAACTCGGCCTCGAGCTTGGCCACGGCATAGATGTTGCCGCCCAGCGCGTCGTTGATGACGTTGCCCGCCCCGTCGTCGACATATTGGCGCGGGCCGATGCCATCGGGGCTGAAGCCGCGCATGATCGATCCGCCGATGTTGAAACGATCGGTCACACGTGACGTGCCCTGGCTGAAGGTCAGGGCCCCGCCTTCCAGCGACGCGCGCAACGTGACCTCTTCGTTAAGAACCGAGGTTTCCGCAGAGGCCTTGGCAGTGGTCCGGATGAACTTGTTGTCCCCGCCCAGCCCGGCAAATTCCTGGCCAAACTGGAAACGCCAGCCAGCATTCGGGTTCAGGCCGTTGATCTTGCTGTCGTATGAGTAGGTGTAGCCAACCGAGCTGGTCAGAACGCGGCCCAGGCCAGCCTCGTCCGAGATGACGCTGCCGGTGACAACCGCGGGCAGCGGTGCCGTGAACTCTTCATAGTCGGCTTCCATGTTCACGCTTTCGGCCTGGTAGAACAGGTTCAGCCGGCTGCGTTCACCGACGGGAAAGCCCAGGCTGGGCCGGAAGCGGACCAGATCGGTGTCATAGTTGGAGTCAAGGTTATCGGTTTCGATATACCCGACGTCGATGCCGAACTCGAGGTCGCGCCCGAGCAAGGCAGGCTCGGTGAATTGCAGCCGGTAAACACGGTTGTCTTCGGCCCCCGACAAGGACAGCGACACGCGCTGCCCACGCCCGAGAAAGTTCTCTTCGGTCAACGCGGCCTGCAACGAAAAACCGTCGCTTGAAGAGAAGGCACCCCCAAAGGACAGTGACCCGGTCGGCTTTTCTTCGACATCAACCTCGACGACCACCTGGTCGGGGCTGGACCCTTCGCGCGCGTTTACATCGGCCGTTTCAAAGAACCCGAGCGCGCGGATGCGCTCCGCGCTTTCGCGGATCTCGCGGGGGTTGAACGGGTCGCCCTCGACAATGCGGAACTGCCGGCGCACGACGCGGTCGAGCGTCGTGGCGTTACCTTCGATGTCGATACGCTCAACAAAGATACGCGGCCCGCGCACGATGGCAAATTCCACATCCAGCGTCAGGTCGCGGTCATTGCGCGTGATGCGCGGCTCGACCCGGATGAAGTCCAGACCCTTTCGGATCGCCAAACGCTCCAGCCGTGCAATCGAATTCTCGACGACGCTGGGTGAATAGACCACGCCCGGCCGCACCCGCAAGGCATCGCGAAACTCATCGGGGTCAACCTCGCCAAGTTCCGTCGTCGTTGTGATTTCGCCAAAGCGGAATTGCTGACCTTCGTAGATGTTGAACGTGATGAAATACCCGTCGCGTTCCCGCGTCAGCTCGGCGTTGACGCCGGTGGTGCGGAAATCGACATAGCCGCGGCTTTGGTAAAAGTCGTTCAGCACCTGCTTGTCGAATTCGATCCGGTCGGCAACGAAGGTATCCTTGCGGATGAAGGCGCGCAGCAGGCCCGCCTGCTTGCTTTCCAGAACGCGGCGCAAACGGTTGTCGGAGTAGACCTGGTTTCCGACGAATCCGATGCGCTCGATCTCGACCAGGCCGCCCTCGAATATCTCGAACACCAGGTCGACCCGGTTGTCACCCCGACGAATTATGCGCGGCGTGACCTGCGCACCAAGACGACCGGCATTGTTAAAGGCCTCGGCGATGCGCGTGGCATCACGCTCTGCCACCGAGGCGCTGAAAACGCGGCGCGGCTCGGATTCGATGACCTGTTGCAGCACATCGTCATCAATGCGGCGGTTGCCCTCGAACGAGATGCGGTTGATCGTCGGAAACTCGGTAACCGAAATCAACAGCGTGCTGCCGCGCGGTTCGATCTCGACGCTTTCAAACAGCCCCGAGCCCAAGATGCGTTGGTAGGCATCGTTCAGGCCAGCGGCCGAAACCGTCTCGCCGCGGGCGATTCCCGCGTAAGACATGATCGTGCCCGGCTCGATCCGCTGATTGCCCTCGATGCGCACATCGGTAAAGCGATAGGATTGTGCCGATGCCGGTTCCGGCAGGCCGGTCAAAGCCATTGCAATCAAAAGGAAAAACATGCCGCCAACGCGGCGCAGTATGGCGGTGGGCATGGCAGGGCGTCGCCCAAGCGCAGCAAATGCGTTGATCATTCTGATCCCCAGGTCAGAGGTGCAATTGCCCACCTGACTACCGGCAATACCGCACCTTGTCAAAACGCGAAAAGCGCGCCGGGCCCGGCGCGCTTGTTGCTGCCGTCCCTTGACCGATCACAAGCTGTAGAAGTACGCGGACATCAATAGGCACATGTAGATGGTTCCCACGAACAGGATGCGATCCCAGTTGAGCTGGAGAAGCAGCGCAAGACCACGCGCGCTTGCCTGGATAGTTTGCATGTCACACCTCGTTCTTTCCGTTTCTTTCACGAAGATTAACGAGGCAATGTGGCGCAAGTTTGGCGCCAATCGGGCAGCGCGTGGCCAATAGCCGTCAGGGGCAGAAGATATCGTTGGTCAGCGCGAACACCATCAGCGACAGGATCAAAACCAGCCCGACGGTCATCAGTACACGCAACACGCCATCGCTGGGCGGTTTGCCGGCCACGGCCTCGTAGGCATAAAACACCAGGTGGCCGCCATCCAGCACCGGGATCGGGAACAGGTTCAGCAGACCCACCGCCGCCGACAGAACGCCAATGAAATAGACAAAGTTCATCGCGCCCTGGCTGGCCATCTGGCCCGATACCTCGGCAATGCCGATGGGGCCCGACATGTTGCAGCTGGAAATCGCGCCGGTGACCATGTGCCACAAACCCGAGATCGAGCCGCGCATGATCTCGTAGGTGCCGGTGACACCGCCCCACAATGCTTCGGCAATGCCGGGCGTGGTGGTGGCGGGCGTAAAGGCCATGCCGCCAACGATACCGATACGCCAGTTCGTCTGGAAACCGCCATCGGCTTGCGGTTCGTCCACGCGCCGCGGCTCCAACGTCATCTCGATAATCTCGCCCCCGCGCCAAACGCTCAGCGCCAGCGGTGCCCCCTCGCCAGCCTCGACCTTTTCCTTCAGTTGCGAAAAGGAAAAGATTTCCTGCCCGTCGATGGCGGTGATCACGTCGCCCACGGCAAGCCCGGCGGCAAACGCTGCCGATTGCGGCGCAAGCTGCGTGACGACCGGCGGCATCAGCCACGGACCCGAAACCACGAGTTGCTGTCCATCACGTTCAACCGTGTAATCCAGCAGCGGCTGTTCCGGCAGGTCGGCAAGCATGTCGTCAAAGGCGGTCGGGTTCTCGAAATCCGGCATGCGCAGACCGTCGATCTCAAGCAGCACGTCGCCCTCTTGCAGCGCGGTTTCCTGCGGCAAGGGGCGCATTTCACCCACCGTCAACGGATCGACCGCGACGCCGCGGGTCATGCCGACGGCGGTGAATAGCGCAATCGCCAGCACGAAATTGAAGATCGGCCCGGCCGCGACCGTTGCGGTGCGCGCCCAAAGCGGCGCGCCCGCCATGGTCGAGCGTTTCTCGGCTTCCGACATTTCGCGCACCGCCTCGTCGTCGGGGGCGCTGGCGGCGTTGGCATCGCCGCGAAACTTGACATAGCCGCCGAAAGGCAAGGCCGCGACCTGCCAGACGGTGCCGCGCTTGTCGGTGCGCGCGTACAGGACCGGGCCAAAGCCCAGGCTGAACACATCCGCGTGAATCCCCGACCAGCGCCCGACGATGTAGTGACCATATTCATGGATCGCAACGATCACCGACAACGCGATGACAAAGGCGGCCAGCGTCCAGATAAGATTGCCGAACTGGGGTAGCAGCGTGAGAATATCCAAATGCCCGTCCTTTTTTGTCTTGCCTTGCGCCGCCTCACGGCCGGTCAGGCCCGCCGGGCAATTTGCGCGTCAATCGCCTTGCGTGCCAGATGGTCTGCCCGGGCGACGTTATCAAGTGTGATTTCGCCATCATCAAGGCCGGACTGCGACCCGATCTGGTCAAGCGCGCCCGCCACGAGGGCCGTCATGTCGTTGAAGCCGATCTGCCCGGCGATGAAGCAGTCAAGCGCGCGCTCCTTGGCCCCGTTGAACACCGCGCCCGCCAGCCCGCCCTGCGCCATCACCTGTTGCGCAAGGGCAAGCGCAGGGTAGCGTGCCGGGTCCGGGGCTCGGAAATTCAGCTGGCCGACGCGCGCAAGGTCAAGCCGCGCCACCGGCAGCTCGGCGCGCTCGGGCCAGTTCAGCGCATAGCCGATGGCGTGGCGCATGTCGGGCGGGCCGACATGGGCCATCAAGGCCCCGTCGCGGAACCCGACCAGCGCATGAACCAGGGATTCGGGATGGACCAACACCTCGATCCGTTCGGGTGCGATTGCGAAAAACTCTTTTGTCTCGATGACCTCAAGCGCCTTGTTGAACATCGACGCGCTGTCGATCGTGATGCGCTGGCCCATGTCCCAGTTGGGGTGGCTCGATGCCTCGGCCACGCTGGCCTGTGCCAACCGTTCCAGAGGCCAATCGCGGAACGCGCCACCGCTGGCGGTGATCACGATGCGCTCGACCGCGGCCATGTCTTCGCCCACCAGGGCTTGGAAAATGGCCGAATGTTCGCTATCGACCGGCAGGATGCGCGCGCCGTGGCGGGCCGCTGTTTGCATCAGCAAGGGCCCGGCCGTCACCAGGGATTCCTTGTTGGCCAGGGCCAGGGTCGTGCCCTGCTCCAGCGCCTTGAGCCCCGGTGCCAGGCCCGCCACGCCCACGATGGCCGACATGATCCAATCCGCGGGGCGCGTTGCGGCCTCGATCAGCGCCGCGGGCCCTGCCGCGGCCTCGACCCCGCTTTCGTGAAGCGCGGCGCGCAGATCATCCAGCCGCGCGGGATCGGCGGTCACGGCAAGGCCCGCACCCAGCGCCCGCGCGTCGGCGGCCAGCCGGTCGATATTCTGCCCGCCGGTCAGCGCCACCACCTCGAAACGGTCGGGCGCGCGCTTGATCAGGTCGATCGTGCTTTGCCCGATCGAGCCGGTCGCCCCGAAAATCGTCACCCGACGCTTGGTCATAGCAACACGCCAAGCGCCAGTACCACCAGCGAGGCCCCTATCAGCGCATCGAACCGATCCAGCAGCCCGCCATGGCCGGGAATCAGCGCCGAACTGTCCTTGACGCCCACGCGCCGCTTGATCGCGCTTTCGACGATGTCGCCCATCTGCGCGGCCAGCGCCACCAGAACCGAGATCAGAACCACGAGTGCCGGTTGCGCGGCCCCGTCAAAGAAAACATCGAAAACATGAACGAAATAGGCCCCGACCACCGCCGCGCCGACCCAGCCGGCAACAGTGCCCGACCATGTTTTCTTGGGGCTGATCGCGGGCCAGAATTTCGGCCCGCCCAGCAGGCGCCCGGCAAAGTATCCCGCCACATCCGACGCGATGACGACGCAAAGCAGCCAGATCAGGAATTCGATGCCCAGCCCGTCACGAATCCAGCACAGCGCATAGCCCGACAGCAATATCATTGGTGCGTAAAGCAACCAGGATTTGCGATATGTCCGCGTCAGCGCGGCCCCCGCCACCACGATACCGGCGATCGCCGGCAGCACGACCGGCGCCGGCACGTAGTTCAGTGCCACCATCACCGCACCGGACACCACGCCGATTTCAACCGCACGGTGCCGGCCATCGCCTGTCAACATGCGAACCAGTTCCCACATCATCAGCCCGATGATGACCCCGACGAAGCTGTTGAACCACAGACCGCCCAGCCAGACCTCGACCCCGCCGATGGCCAGCATCGCAACTGCCGACGCCACGCGCACCCAGAGGTCATTCCATTTCGAGGCCGACGCCGTCATGCCGATACGGCACCGAACCGTCTTTCGCGGGTGCCGTAGCCGGTAATCAGCCGCGCGAATTCTGCCTTGGTGAAATCGGGCCAAAGCGTGTCGATGAACTCGTATTCCGCATAGGCCGACTGCCACAGAAGGAAGTTCGATATCCGGGCCTCGCCGCTGGTGCGGATCACAAGGTCGGGATCGGGCAACACGTAGGTATCCAGGTATTTCGGCAGCGTTTCCTGGTCGATGCTTGCCGGATCAAGCCGCC
Source organism: Lutimaribacter degradans (assembly GCF_023703375.1). Lineage (GTDB taxonomy): Bacteria > Pseudomonadota > Alphaproteobacteria > Rhodobacterales > Rhodobacteraceae > Lutimaribacter > Lutimaribacter degradans. The sequence continues at coordinate 162,971 of NZ_JAMQGO010000005.1, read as the reverse complement.
CGGCGGCGACATCCTCGGCCAGGCGCTTGGTGGCGCGCGCCACCTCGTCGCGGCCGCCGTAATTCAGCGCGATGGTCAGGTTCACGCCGTCATTCTCGGCGGTGATCTTTTCAAGCTCGTCCATCAGGGCGATCAGCTTGGCATCCAGCCGCACCCGGTCACCGATGAAGCGCACGCGCACCTGTTGGTCGCGCAGCGCGCGGGCCTCTTTCGCGATGTAGCGGCGGAACAGGCTCATCAGCCCGGCCACCTCGACCTGGGTGCGCTTCCAGTTCTCCGTCGAAAAGGCGAATATCGTCAGATACTTGACGCCAAGATCGGGGCAGGCCTCAACCACTTCGCGCACGCGTTTGGCGCCCGCGTGATGGCCAAACAGGCGCGGCCGTCCACGGCTTTGGGCCCAGCGCCCGTTGCCATCCATGATGATGGCCACGTGGCGCGGTGCCCCCTTGGTATTCGAAGGCGAGGTCACGGGTTCAGCGCGGTCATGCATCAAACCTGCATGATCTCTGCTTGTTTGGCTTCCAACGCCTCGTCCACCATCTTGATGAAGCGGTTGGTCATGTCCTGAACCTCGGTTTCCCAGAATTTCTGGTCATCTTCGGACATGTGATCCTTGCCCTTCTTGATCTGGTCCATGCCGTCGCGGCGCACATTGCGAATGGCCACGCGGGCATGCTCGGCATATTGCGCGGCAACGCGGCCCAGTTCGCGGCGGCGTTCCTCGTTCAATTCGGGGATCGGCAGCATGATGATGGTGCCGTTGGTCTGCGGATTGATGCCAAGACCGGAATTCATGATGGCCTTTTCAACCGCGCCCACCATCGACCTGTCCCAGACATTGATGGTCACCATGCGCGGTTCGGGCACGTTCACGGTGCCGACCTGGTTGATCGGGGTTTGCTGGCCATAGGCCTCGACCGTCACCGGCTCCAGCATGGTGGCCGAGGCGCGGCCGGTGCGCAGCGACGCGAATTCGGTCCGCAGGCTCGTCATCGCGCCCTGCATGCGCCGTTCAAGATCTTCCGTATCGAGGATGAAGTCGTCTGACATGTTTGCCCTTGCACGCTGTTGAGTATTGTTCTGACACCCGTCTAATCCAAGCCCGGCTCTTTGGCCAGAGCAGCGCGGCGGTCAGCCGCCGACGCGGGTATAGGTGCCCTCGCCCGCCAGGATACCCTTGAAGCCGCCCGGCTCGTCCAGTGAAAAGACGATGATCGGCAGGTTGTTGTCGCGCGCCAACGCGATGGCGCTGGCATCCATCACGCCCAGGTGTTGCTGCAACACGTCGTCATAGCTGATCTGGTCATAGCGCTTGGCATCGGGGTATTTCACCGGGTCCTTGTCATAAACGCCATCGACCTTGGTGCCCTTGAATATCGCCTCGCAGGCCATTTCGTTGGCGCGCAACGTGGCGGCGGTATCAGTGGTGAAATAGGGGTTGCCCGTGCCGGCGGCAAAGATGCAGACGCGCTTCTTTTCAAGATGGCGCACCGCCCGGCGGCGGATATAGGGCTCGGCCACCTCGTCCATCCGGATCGCGCTGATGACGCGGGTATAGACCCCCAGCCCCTCTAGCGCCGATTGCATCGCCAGCGCGTTCATCACCGTGGCCAGCATTCCCATGTAATCGGCGGTCGTGCGCTCCATCCCCTGGGCGCTACCGGCCAATCCGCGAAAGATGTTGCCGCCGCCGATGACCATGCAGATCTCGACGCCCAGTTCGTGGACCGATTGCACCTCTCTGGCGATTCGCTGCACCGTTGGCGGGTGCAGGCCAAAGCCCTGGTCGCCCATCAGCGCCTCGCCCGAGATTTTCAACAAAACGCGCCGGAACGCGGGTTTCGGGGTCTTGGCAGCGTCGGCCATATGGGGCTCCCATCGGTTTGTCTGGATTGGCGGCAAAATGTCCGAAATCCCCCCCGGGATCAATCCGCGAACTTGCGGGGCCGGTGTTTTGGCTTTTGTATCCGCGCAGTTTTGCGGCTACATCGAGCGCCATGCGCCTGATCGACGACATACCAGATGACCGCCCCGTGCTGATCGCGGGCCCGACCGCCAGCGGAAAGTCGGCCCTCGCGCTGCGTATCGCCGAGGCGGGGGGCGGCGTGATCGTCAACGCCGACGCCATCCAGGTGTTCGCCTGCTGGCGCGTGCTGACCGCGCGCCCCGGCCCCGAGGACCTGGCCCGCGCACCGCACGCGCTTTACGGCCACGTGCCCTGTGATTTTGCCTATTCGGTCGGGCATTGGCTGCGCGAGGTCGCGGATATCGTGCACCAAGGCGCGCGCCCGATCATCGTGGGTGGCACGGGGCTGTATTTTCGCGCCCTGACCGAGGGATTGGCCGACATTCCCGCCACGCCCCCCGAAATCCGGGCCGAGGCCGATGCCCTGATGCGCGACCGGGGCGTGCCGGCACTGCTGGCCGCGCTTGACCCGGATACCGCGGCGCGGATCGACCGGCAGAACCCGATGCGCGTGCAGCGCGCGTGGGAGGTGCAGCGCAACACCGGCCGCGGCCTGGCCAGTTGGCAAGACGACACGCCCCCGCCCCTGTTGCCGCTGGACCGCGCCACGCCCCTGCTGGTCGAGGCCGGGAAAGAGTGGCTGAACGCCCGCATCGCACGGCGCTTTGACGCGATGCTGGCCCAGGGCGCGCTGGACGAGGCGCGCGCGCTGTTGCCCCGATGGGATCCGGCCTTGCCGGCGGCGAAGGCGATCGGCGCGCCGGAACTCGTCGCCCATCTGCGCGGTGAGCTGTCGCTGGACGAGGCGCGCGAGGCCGCGACCATTGCCACCCGGCAATTCGCCAAGCGCCAGCGCACGTGGTTCCGCGCCCGAATGGGCGGATGGACGCGCATTGCCGCGCAGAATCTTTGACTTCACGGTGTCTTTTGCGCCACACCAAGGCATGAATCTGTCGACCGCTATCGGAAGTGACATGGAAGACCACGCCAGCCTTTCCGCGCCCTCGATCCAGACCCTGCTGCAATATGCGGGTGGTGCGAGTTGGCGGCTGGAACTGCTGCATGCCTGCGATCACGACCTGCTTGTCTGGATGACCCGCGGCCAGGGGCGTGCCATCGTCGAAGGCCGCCGGCGGGGTGTCGGCGCGCATAACGCGCTTTTCATACCGGCGGGCACATTGCACGCGCTTGAAACCGGGCCGCAAAGTTTCGGGCTGGCCCTGACGCTGCCCGACGGTGCCGAGCTTGGGTTCGGTCGCATGCCCCGGCATTTGCGCATCCGCGATCAGCAGGCCCAGTCGGACCTGACCGCCCTGCTTGAGGCGATGCAGCGCGAAACCGCGCGCGACAACGTGCTGACCGGCCAGGCGATGCGCGCCTACGGGCAACTGGTCGCCGTCTGGCTGCACCGCCAGGAGATCACACCGGATGCCGACCAGGCGACGGCCATGCACAGGCTGGTGGCGCAATATTGCGACCTTCTCGTGCGTCATCACCACACGGGTGTCAGTATGGCCGAACTGGCCGCGATGCTGGATGTCACGCCGACGCATCTCAGCCGATCGTGCAAACAGGCCTGCGGCCTGACCGCCGCGGAAATGCAAAGCCAGGTCACTCTGCATGCCGCGCGCAGCCTGATCGAACAGGGCGATGCCCCCTTGTCGCGCATCGCGGCGCATCTGGGTTTTGGCAGCGCGGCCTATTTTTCGCGGTTCGTCAGCCAGCAGACCGGCTCCAGCCCCAGCGCCCTGCGCGAGGCAAGATCGGCCCACGCCAAAAAGTAGTAACCGGGGATTTCCCCGTTGCAGACACGCTCTATGTCGTTTTTGTATGATGTACGTGTCGCTTTTGGTATATGGAATGACGATTGCGGGCGTTGACGCAGGGCGTCTTCTGGTGCCGAATACCGTTCAAGGAGGGGATGACACGGCAGGGCATGCAAAAGGCTCACTTGTGTAGCGCGACGACCCGAACGCTATCAGACAGATCAAACCCATCCGTTTACTGTGTCACAGGGAGAACAAGATGACGCAAACAACACCATTGAATGAAACCGTCCACAGCGCCGCGGCCATGTATGCCGATGAGTTCAAGGCCGGCAAGCTGAGCCGCCGCGAATTCTTGTCGCGTGCCACCGCGATGGGGGTTTCGGCCTCTGCGGCCTATGCACTGGGCGGGCTGGCACAACCTGCGAAAGCCTCGGTTCCGATGCAACAGGGCGGCACGCTGCGCATTCAAACCAGCATCAAGGCGATGAAGGAACCGCGCAGCTATGACTGGTCCGAGGTCGGCAACCAAAGCCGCGGCATCCTGGAATACCTGGTCGAATACAATTCCAACGGTACCTTCCGCGGCATGTTGCTGGAAGGCTGGGACGTGAACGAGAACGCCACCGAGTACACGCTGCGCGTGCGCCCCGGCATCAAATGGCATGACGGCACCGATTTCACCGCCGCCGATGTCGTGCGCAACATCGAAGGCTGGTGCGATGGCAGCGTCGAGACAAACTCGATGGCGTCGCGCATGGGCGGCCTGATGGAAGATGGCAAGGCACGTCCGGGTGCCATCACCGCCGTCGACGACCTGACCGTGAAGCTGAGCCTGAGCGTGCCCGACATCGCGATCATCGCCAACATGTCCGACTATCCGGCGGCGATCGCGCACAAGGACCACGACCACGAAGCACCCTATGACACCTGGATCGGCACCGGGCCGTTCCACGGGGTGGAGCTGAGCGTGGGCGAGCGTTGCGTGATGGAGCGCACCGAACAGCCCTGGTGGGGAACCGATGTGTTTGGCGGCCCCTACGTGGACCGGATCGAGATGATCGATTACGGCACCGATCCGTCGGGTTGGCTGGCTGCGGCCGAGGCCGAAGAAGTCGACATGTTCTATGAAACCGTGGGCGATTACATCGACGTCATGGATGGCCTGGGCTGGGAGCGGACCGAGGCGATCACCGCCGCGACACTGGTGATCCGGCCCAACCAGGAGGCCCAAGTGGGCGACATGACGCCCTATTCGTCGGTGCAGGTGCGCCGCGCGATGGCAATGGCGGTCGATAACGAGGTCTGCCTTGAGTTGGGCTATTCCGGGCGCGGCGTCGTGGCGGCAAACCACCATGTCTGCCCGATCCATCCCGCCTATGCCGATATCGGCATGGCCGAGCATGACCCGGCAAAGGCCGAGGCCGAGATGGAAGCCGCCGGAATGGCCGATTTCGAGCACGAGCTGATCACCGTCGACGATGATTTCGAGCGCAATACCGGCGCCGCCATCGTGGCCCAGCTCAACGATGCGGGCATCCCGGCCAAGCACACGGTGCTGCCCGGTGCGACCTTCTGGAACGACTGGACGAAACACCCGTTCTCGGCCACCACCTGGAACCATCGCCCGCTCGAGGTGCAGGTGCTGTCGCTGGCTTATCGCACCGGCGAAGCGTGGAACGAATCGGCCTTTTCGAACGCCGAGTTCGACCGGCTCATCAACGAGGCGCTGGCGATTGCCGATGCCGACGAGCGGCGCGAAATCATGGAGCAGATCGAACAGATCATGCGTGACGAGGGCGTGATCATCCAGCCCTACTGGCGCTCGCTCTACAACCATCACCGCCCCGGTGTGGTTGGCGTGGAAAAGCACCCCGCGCATGAGTTCCATTTCTACAAGTACGGCTTTGCCGCCTGACGACACCGCGGGGGCTGCCACAACCGTGGCGGCCCCTTTTCGGTGGTTCGGCCAGCCCCATGCTGGCCGCGCCTGCCGCCCAGCCGGACCGGACACCGTTCCGCGCCAGAGACGGAGACAACATGGGATTGTTCATACTGCGCCGCACGGGCTTGATGCTGCTGACCTGCCTGTGCCTGACATTTGTCGTGTTCTTTCTCACGAACCTCTATCCCAACCTTGAAAAACTGGCCAAATCGCAAGGCAACGTGCGCATGACAGACGCGCAGGTCGCCTCCTGGCTTGAAAACCGGGGCTATGACCGGCCGATGCCTGTGAAATATGGCGAATGGCTGGGCGTGGTGCCCGGATGGACCTACCAGAACCAGGATGGCGACACGTTGGGCCGCTGCGTTTCGATCACCCGCGATGCCGAAACCGCGCCCAGGTTCTGCGGCGTGTTGCAGGGCTGGTGGGGACAATCGACCGTTTTCAAGGAACCGGTGGCCAGCGTCGTGGGCGACAAGCTGGGCCTGACCGGGCGGCTGATGTTCTGGGTCATGTTGCTCATGGTGCCCTCGGCGCTGGTTCTGGGCGTTCTGGCGGGGATGCGCGAGGGCAGCACCACGGACCGCACGCTCTCGACATTCGCGATCACCACGACGGCGACGCCCGAATACGTGTCGGGGGTGATCCTGATCGCGGTATTCACCTCGTCCGCGGTGGGGCTGAAATGGTTCAAGGGAACGGCCACCAGCGCCATGGACAACCCGACTTTCGAGAATTTCTTTCTGCCGGTGCTGACCATCGCCCTGTATGGCATGGGTTATATCGCGCGGATGACGCGGGCCTCGATGGCCGAGGTGATGACCGCGCAATATGTCCGCACCGCGCGGCTGAAAGGTGTAAGTTTCCCGAACATCGTGATGAAACACGCCCTGCGCAACGCGCTGATCGCGCCCTTCACGGTGATCATGCTGCAATTTCCCTGGCTGCTGAACGGCGTCGTGATCGTCGAGACCCTGTTCAACTACAAGGGCTTCGGCTGGACGCTGGTGCAGGCCGCGGGCAACAACGACATCGAGCTGCTGCTGGGCGTTTCGGTGGTGTCGGTGATCGTGGTTCTGGTGACGCAGCTGATATCGGATATCGGCTATGTCTATCTCAACCCGCGCATCAGCGTGACGTAAGGAAGGGACAAGATCATGGAACCATTGACCTGGACCGGATCGCTGGGAAACATTCTTGACCCGATCCTTTTCGTGCTGGTGCCGGTATTCCTGGCATTGATCGTGCTGCGCATCGCCGTATCGGTGCTGCTGCCCGCGCCCACGATGCACACCAACCCCGACGGCACGCTTTCCGCCACCAGCGGCGGTCCCGCCGTCCTGGTGCCGAAAATGGGCAACTGGACGGGGCTGGGCCTGCTGGCGCTGGTACTGACCTACCTGATCGCCGGTGCCATCATGGGCGCGACCGGCGCGGGTATCATCGGCGGCATGAGCCAGCAACTCGTGCCGGTCTGGATCGCGCTGGTGGTGCTTTTCGCCCTGTCGATCAATTTCAAGCGCAAGCTGGGTCTTTACGGCAAGCTGTTTGACAGCACGATCGGCATGATCGGCTTTGGCCTTGTGATGTTCTGGGTCTTCACGGGTCTGTTCGCCGGGTTCGACATGCTGCTGACGCATGGCGCGCTCGACCAGTTGTCGGGGATGAAGAACAAGGGCCCCGGCACGCCCCTGCGCAGCCCCGAGGACGGGCAGTTCCAGTGGTATCTGCTGGGCGGCGACACGCTGGCGCGTGACGTGTTCAGCCGGATGCTCAAGGGCTCGACCGTGGTGATCGCCATCGCGCCGCTGGCCACGCTTTTTGCCTTCATGGTCGGTATCACCCTTGGCCTGCCTGCGGGCTATTACGGCGGCAAGCTCGATACCTTCCTGTCGTTTCTGGCGAACCTTATTCTCGCCTTCCCGGTCATCTTGCTGTTCTACCTGCTGGTGACGCCGGAAATCGCGGCGACGGGCCTGCCGCAATTCATGGCGGTAGCCCTGTTCATCTTTCCGCTGATCTTTTGCGCAGTGCTGATCAACGCGCGCTACAGGGGGCAGCCCAGCAAGAACTGGACATATCTCGCCATCGTGCTTGTCCCGCTCTTCTTGCTCTACATGTCGGTGATCAACGCCCAGAACTCGAAGATCGACTTCTGGCCGCTCGATTTCTTCGATATTCCGTCGGGTATCCTGGTGGTGTTCGTCTCGGTCGTCTTCGTCAACTCGCCCACCGTGTTCCGCATCGTGCGTGGCCTGACGATGGACATCAAGACGCGTGACTATGTCGCCGCCGCGCAGACCCGGGGCGAAGGCCCGTGGTATATCATGCTATGGGAAATCCTGCCCAACGCGCGCGGGCCGCTGATCGTCGATTTCTGCCTGCGCATCGGCTATACCACCATCCTCCTTGGCACCCTTGGGTTCTTTGGGCTGGGCCTGCCGCCCGCAAGCCCCGATTGGGGCAGCACGATCAACGAGGGCCGCAAGCTCTTGTCGATCTACCTGCACCCCGCCCTGCCGCCGGCAATTGCCTTGCTGAGCCTGGTTTTGGGGCTGAACCTGCTGGCCGACGGCCTGCGCGAGGAAAGCCTGAAGGACTGACAAGAAGGGCGAAAGCGGGGGTCACCCCGGCCGCCACGACATTTCCAGGGAAAGGAAGCCAAAAGCGCCTTTTCCGACAGGGAGACAACAAGAATGAGCAAACTGGCTGAATACGAGGGCCCCATCCTGGAAATCGACAAGCTGTCGATTTCCTTTTTCACCCGCCTGCGCGAAATTCCCGCGGTGATGGATTTTTCCTGCGTGGTCCAACCGGGCGAGGCGATGGGCCTGGTGGGGGAGTCGGGCTGCGGAAAATCCACCGTGGCGCTGGGTGTCATGCAGGATCTGGGCGTGAACGGGCACATCGTCGGCGGCTCGATCAAGTTCAAGGGGCGCGACCTTGGCGAGATGTCGGCCGACGAGTTGCGCGGCATCCGCGGCAACGAGATCGCCATGATCTATCAAGAGCCGATGGCCAGCCTGAACCCCGCGATGAAGGTCGGCAGGCAATTGATGGAAGTGCCGATGATCCACGAGGGGATCAGCGAATCCGATGCCTACCAACGTGCTCTCGAAGTGGTGACGGACGTCAAGCTGCCCGACCCGGAACGGATCCTGAAATCCTATCCGCACCAGTTATCGGGGGGCCAGCAGCAGCGCATCGTGATCGCCATGGCGCTGATGTCGAAACCGAGCCTGCTGATCCTCGATGAACCCACAACGGCGCTTGATGTCACGGTAGAGGCGGCCGTGGTGGACCTGGTCAAGGATCTCGGAAAGAAATACGGCACCTCGATGCTGTTCATCAGCCACAACCTCGGGCTCGTTCTGGAAACCTGCGACCGGATCTGCGTGATGTATTCCGGCGAAGCGGTGGAAACCGGCTCCATCAAGGATGTGTTCGACAAGATGCAGCACCCCTACACGCAGGCGCTGTTCCGCTCGATCCCGCTGCCGGGCACCGACAAGAACGCGCATCCGCTCGTGGCCATCCCGGGCAACTTTCCGTTGCCGCATGAACGCCCGCCGGGATGCAATTTCGGGCCGCGTTGCGACTATTTCCGCGAAGGCCTGTGCGATATAGACCAGCGTGTGCCGATGGCCGATATTCCGGGCGATGACCGCCATCGCTCGCGCTGCCTGCGCATCGACGAGATCGACTGGAACGCCCCCGTCGCCGCCAGCATCAAGACCGCCAAGACCGAGCCGGGCGATGTCATCCTGAAGATGGACAAGCTGAAGAAATATTACGAGGTCGCGGCCAACGCGCTGTTCGGCGGCGGTGGCGCGACGAAGGTGGTCAAGGCGAACGAGGAACTCACCTTCGAGGCACGCGAATCCGAAACACTGGCCATCGTGGGGGAATCGGGCTGCGGCAAATCCACCTTCGCCAAGGTGCTGATGGGGCTGGAAACCGCCACCGAGGGCCAGATCCTGCTGGACAACAAGAACATCGAAAGCACCCCCATCCAGAAGCGCGACACCAAGACGGTGGCAGATGTGCAGATGGTGTTCCAGAACCCGTTCGACACGCTCAACCCGTCGATGACCGTGGGCCGGCAGATCATGCGTGCGCTAGAAGTGTTCGGCATCGGCAAGACCGATGGTGACCGGCGCAAGCGCATGCTGGAACTGCTCGACCTTGTGAAACTGCCCCGTGCCTTTGCCGACCGCATGCCGCGGCAACTTTCCGGCGGGCAAAAACAGCGCGTCGGCATCGCCCGGGCCTTTGCGGGCGGCGCGCGCATCGTGGTGGCGGATGAACCCGTCTCGGCGTTGGACGTGTCGGTACAGGCGGCGGTCACCGACCTGCTGATGGAAATCCAGCGCGAGAACAAGACCACGCTTCTGTTCATCAGCCACGACCTGTCGATCGTGCGCTACCTGTCTGACCGGGTGATGGTGATGTATCTGGGCCACGTGGTGGAACTGGGCACGACCGATCAGGTTTTTGCCCCGCCCTACCACCCCTATACCGAGGCGCTGCTTTCGGCCGTGCCAATAGCCGATACCAGGGTGGAAAAACAGCATATCGTGCTGGAAGGCGATATTCCCAGCGCCATGAACCCGCCGCCGGGCTGCCCGTTCCAGACGCGTTGCCGCTGGAAAGACCAGGTGCCCGGAGGCCTTTGCGAAAAAGAGGTGCCGCCACAGCGCAGCATGGCCGATGGCCACCAGATCAAGTGCCACCTGGCACAGGATATCCTTGAACGCATGGAACCCGTGATCAAGGTCGCCGCCGAGTGAAGTGAGCCAGCGCCGCCAGGGCGGGCCTGACCCGTCGCATTGATACCTGCGGCGCAGTCTCGCCTTCGGATCACGCCACGCTTGCCTTGCCCGCGCGGCAACGCATAGCGTCGGCGCATCCATGAAAGGCCGCGCCAATGACCCGTTTCGCCCCCCTGCCCGATCCACCCTATTACGCGGTGATCTTCGCCAACCAGCGCGCCGGCGCCGACCCCGGATACGAGGTGATGGCGGAGAAGATGGCCGCGCTGGCCGCCGCGTCACCGGGTTGCATCGGGATGGAAAGCACGCGCGATGCCGAAGGGTTCGGCCTCACCGTCAGCTATTGGAGTGACGAGGCCGCCGTGCTGGCCTGGAAAGCGGATGCGCAGCACCTGGTTGCGCAGCAATTGGGAAAGACACGGTGGTACGAGCATTACCGGCTACGCGTCGCCCGCGTGGAACGGCACTATGCCGACCCCAAGGGGCGTTGAGCCCTAGCTGCCCCAGATCACGCTGACATAGTTGCGGGTTTCGCGAAAGGGCGGCACGCCTCCATGTTTCTTGACCGCACCGGGGCCGGCATTATAGGCCGCCAGCGCCAGCGGCCAGCTTTTGAATTCGCGGAACTGCTGTGCAAGGTAGCGCGCGCCGCCATCCAGGTTCTGATACGGATCATGCGGATCAACGCCCAGCTTTCGGGCGGTGAACGGCATCAATTGCGCCAGCCCGATCGCCCCCTTGTGCGACACGGCCTTGGGGTTGAACCGGCTTTCCTGGTTGACCAGCCGCAAAAACAGATCCTCAGGCACACCATGACGCCGCGCCGCGTCGCGCGCCATCTGCAGGTAGGGGCCGTTGTAGCGCCCTTTGTAGGATTTGACCTCGTCACCCCATTTGGTGGGCGTGACCACCCTGGCCGGCTGCAACCGGACCGAGTTGTTGTATTGCTGAGAGGCGCGGGTATCCAGAACCTTGGTCTGCGAACTGAACAGCTTCGTGCGCGACTTCGATGACAGCACGTCGGCCGCGGCTGCGCCGGGCAGGACCACCCCCAGGACAACCGCCAGAAAAACAGGTCTGCGCATAACGATACTTCCCCCGAACGCTTGCGCGACAGTATACGGATTTTGCAGCCCGCGAAAACCCGTCGCGCGCGATGGGCCATCCGGCGCCGATTATCGCGGTATTTTTGATTAAGTTTACCTTTCCTTCACCGGCGCGGGATGATGTAACCTGGGCAAACACGACTCGACAGGAGGGATGGCATGGCTGGCTCGGTGAACAAGGTAATTCTGGTGGGCAACCTGGGGCGCGACCCCGAGGTGCGCACATTCCAGAACGGGGGACGCGTATGCAACCTGCGCATCGCCACATCGGAAAACTGGAAAGACCGCAACACCGGCGAGCGGCGCGAACGGACCGAGTGGCACTCGGTCGCCATCTTCAATGAAAACCTTGCCCGACTGGCCGAACAATACCTGCGCAAGGGGTCCAAGGTCTATGTCGAGGGCAAGCTGGAAACCCGGAAATGGCAAGACCAGTCGGGCCAGGACCGCTACTCGACCGAGGTCGTGCTGCGCCCCTATGCCGGCGAGCTGACCTTTCTCGACAGCCGCGACAGCGGCGGCGGCGGTGGTGGTGGCGGGAGCCAGGGCGGTGGCTATGACAGCGGCGGTGATTACGGTGGCGGCTATGACAGCGGCCCCGGCAGCAGCGCGCCCGCCCCGTCACGCGACCTGGACGACGAGATCCCGTTCTGATCCCGCACCGCCCCCGAACCGGGGGCGGTTTTCGTTTCAGCCCCAGACCAGTTCGATCGCCACGCCCGCCGGCACGGCGACAGCCAGTGCCAGCATGGCGGCCCCCTGCCAACTAAGACGCGCAGCCGGGGCGTACACCCCCATCACGGTTGACTCTGTCTTTCGCATGGCGGCGATTAAGCCACGGTTCACTTTCTCATGGGTTAATGCGCGCGATGATGGATGGCGTCGCGACCCCTGTTTCCGAGATGGACCATGTGCCGCTGCAACAGCACCCGGCCCATGCCGCCGCCTTGCGCGCCATCGGCGCCGGTGTCCTTGCCGTTGCGCTGCCCGATGGTGGCCGTGCCAACGTCTTGTTGCGCCGGTTCGGGCCTCTGACGCTGGCGCTGTTGCCGCGCGGGCCGGTCTGGGCCGATGGACGCGCGCCCAACCTCGATGATCTGCGCGCAGTGCGCCACGCTCTGCCCGCGCGCAGCATCCTGCTGGTGAATGGCGACACGGCTTTGCCCGCCACGCCGCGGCTGCTGCCGCTGGTGACGCCACAAACCATCGCCGAATGGGATCTGCGGGCCGCCCTGCACCAGAAATGGCGCAACCGGCTGGCACGGGCCGAGCGCGCGCATCTGCCCATATGCCACCGCGCGATGCCGCCGGACCCGGCCCACTGGCTGCTGCAGCGCGAGGCCACGCAGGCCCGCCAACGCCGCTACCGCCCTTGGCCCCCCGCCCTGCTGGCCGCACATGCGGCACAGGGCACGGCGCATCTTTTCGTTGCGGGCCCCACGCAAGCACCTGTGGCGGCAATGCTTTTCCTGCTGACAGGGCGCCGCGCCACATACCAGATCGGATGGGTCAACGCCGATGGCCGCAGCGCCGATGCGCACAGGTTGCTTTTGTGGCAGGCAGCCCGCACCCTGCGGGAATGGGGAACAACCCTGCTCGAGCTGGGCACGATCGACACCGACACCGCCCCGGGCCTGGCCCGGTACAAGCTGGGCACGGGCGCGCGTCCGCGCGTTCTCGGGGCCACAGCCCTGGTGATGTGATGCCGCAATGCGGCGTTATTTACTGGTATTTCGATCCAACACAGGCTAGGCGAGCGGCGAACAGGCCCTAAAGGACACACGCTCGCATGGATCTTCGCAATATCGCCATCATCGCCCACGTCGACCACGGCAAGACGACTCTCGTCGATGAGCTGCTGAAACAATCCGGCACCTACCGAGAGAACCAGGCCACGACAGAACGCGCCATGGACAGCAACGATCTTGAGCGCGAGCGCGGAATCACCATCCTCGCCAAGGCCACCTCGGTCGAATGGAAAGGCACGCGTATCAACATCGTCGACACCCCCGGCCACGCCGATTTCGGCGGCGAGGTCGAGCGTATCCTGTCGATGGTCGATGGCGTCTGCCTGCTGGTCGATGCCGCCGAAGGCCCGATGCCGCAAACGAAATTCGTAACCTCCAAGGCGCTGGCGCTGGGTCTGCGGCCCATCGTCGTGCTGAACAAGGTCGACAAGCCCGATGCCGAGCCCGACCGCGCGCTGGACGAATGTTTCGACCTGTTTGCAAACCTTGGCGCCGACGAGGATCAGCTTGATTTCCCGCATCTCTATGCCTCGGGCCGCTCTGGCTGGGCCGATGCCGAGCTGGACGGCCCGCGCAAGGGGCTGGACGCGCTGTTCAACCTGATCATCAACCACGTCCCCGCGCCCAAGCAGATCAAGCATCAGGACGATGACTTCCGCATGCTGGCCACCACGCTGGGGTCTGACCCGTTCGTGGGCCGCATCCTGACTGGCCGCGTCGAATCGGGCCGCGCCAAGGTGGGCCAGACGGTTCAGGCACTGTCGCGCGTGGGCCAGAAGATCGAACAATTCCGCATCACCAAGATCCAGGCGTTTCGCGGCCTGGGCCAGCAGGACATCGAAGAGGCGCAGGCCGGCGACATCGTCAGCCTGGCCGGCATGTCCAAGGCCACCGTGTCAGACACGCTGTGCGCGCTGGCGGTCGAGGAGCCTCTCGAGGCGCAACCCATCGACCCGCCCACCATCACCGTCACCTTCGGCATCAATGACAGCCCGCTGGCAGGCCGCGACGGCAAGAAGGTGCAATCGCGGGTCATCCGCGAACGCCTCCTGAAAGAGGCTGAATCCAACGTCGCCATCCGCATCAAGGACACCCCCGGCGGCGAAGCGTTCGAGGTTTCGGGCCGTGGCGAATTGCAGATGGGCGTTCTGATCGAGAACATGCGCCGCGAAGGGTTCGAACTGTCGATCTCGCGCCCGCAGGTGATCCTGCGCGAGGAAGACGGCCAGACGCTGGAACCCGTCGAAGAGGTCACGATCGACGTTGACGACGATTATACCGGCGCGGTCATCGAGAAACTGACCGGCGCGCGCAAGGGCGACCTGGCCGAGATGAAACCCGCCGGTGCCGGCAAGACACGGATCATCGCGCATGTGCCCTCGCGCGGGTTGATCGGCTATCATGGCGAATTCCTGACCGACACGCGCGGCACCGGCGTTCTGAACCGCGTCTTTCATGGCTGGACACCGCACAAGGGCCCGATCCCGGGCCGCCGCGCGGGCGTGCTGATCTCGATGGAAGATGGCGAGGCCGTGGCCTATGCTCTGTGGAACCTCGAAGATCGCGGCCGCATGTTCATCGGCCCGCAGGCCAAGATCTACCAGGGCATGATCATCGGCGAACACAGCCGCGAAAACGACCTCGAGGTGAACCCTCTCAAGGGCAAGAAGCTCACCAACGTGCGCGCCTCGGGCACGGACGAGGCCGTGCGCCTGACGCCGCCGATCAATCTGAGCCTCGAAGAAGCGATCGCCTATATCAACGACGACGAGCTGGTCGAGGTGACGCCAAACGCGATCCGGCTGCGCAAACGCTTTCTCGACCCGCATGAACGCAAGCGGATGTCGAAAAGCAACTGACGCAATGAAGGCCGATCCTTCGGGGTCGGCCTGCCCTGGCGCCTGCCTGCCCCGGCCAAGGGGGCCAAGGCTTCGTGGCGCGCGCCCGATCAGGGGTCGATCAGGATACGGCCCGTCACCGCCAGCCCGTCGTCACGCCATTCCACCACCACGATCTCGCCCGAGCGGGCGAAACTGCCCGTCAAAGCGCTGATATTCACCTGGTGGCTGACCAACATCAGCCTGTCGCCCCGCGCTGCGCGCAGGCGTTCAAGCGTTGCGGCGGTCTGCGTCGCACGCTCACCGCGCCCCGCGAAAAAGGAATTGAGTGACGGCACTTCAGTCACGTCGCCCAAGCCCAGCAATTCCGCTGTGTCGCGCGACCGGCACCATTGGCTGGTCCAGACGGAGTCGAAAACAATGCTACGGTCACGCAACGCCGCGCCGACGCGCCGTGCCTGGTCGCGCCCGCGGGCATCCAGGTTCCGCTGCGTGCTGCAATCTTCCAGTTCGAAACGGTCGGGGTCGCCGGTGCCCGGCGCCAGCGCGTGGCGCATCAACGCGATCGCGCCCGGCCGCTCCAGTGCCGCCCAGTCGTTGGCCGCCGCCAGGCCGGGTAGCAGCAGCAGCACCAAAAGCGTCAAAGCCCGTCCCATCGCGCCCTCCTTGCCCTGCGCGCAAAGCTAGGGCGAAACCGGGGCGTGGCCAGTCACTCGGTGATTTCGACGATCACCAGGTCACGCTCGGATGCGCCGCGCGCATGATCCAGCGCGCGCTGGTATTCCGGGCTGTTGTAGCAGGCTTCCGCCGCCTCGAGCGACGGGAACCGCGCCACCACGTTGCGCGCGCGGTCGCGGCCCTCCAGTTGCACGTAGCGGCCACCACGGGCGATGAACTCTCCGCCGTGAGCGGCGATGGCGGGGCCTGCCAACTCGGCGTATTTGCCATAGGCATCGGCGTCGGTCACGGCCACATGGGCAATCCAGAGCGCGGGCATGTCTTAACCTCCGATAACAGATTTGGCAGCCGCGATGGCCTGTTCGGCATTGGCCGCATCCTTGCCGCCGCCCTGCGCCATGTCGGGACGACCCCCGCCGCCCTTGCCGCCAAGTTCGGCCACGGCGGCCTTGACAAGGTCAACCGCCGACAGCCGCCCTGTCAGGTCATCGGTCACGCCCGCAGCAACCGCGGCCTTGCCGCCGGCATCAGCGATCAGCAGGACAGCGCCGCTGCCCAGTTGCGTCTTGTATTCGTCGATCAGCGGCGGCAAATCCTTGCCGCTGACACCCGTCAACAGCTTGGCGATGAATTTCACGCCGGCAACCTCGTGCACGTCGGGCGCGGCGCCCCCGCCACCACCCATGGCCAGTTCGCGGCGCAACTGGGCCACCTCGTTGGCGAGTGCCTTGCGTTCGTCCAGCAATGCGCGCACCCGTACAGGCAATTCAGAGGCGGGCGCCTTCAGCGCCTCTGCCGCCTCGACCAGGCGCCGCTCCTGCTGGCGCAGCGCCGACAGCGCGGCATCGCCCGTCAACGCCTCGATCCGCCGCACGCCCGAAGAGGAAGCCGCCTCTTGCGTGATCGCGAACATGCCGATGTCGCCGGTGCGCGCCACGTGGGTGCCGCCGCACAGTTCGATCGAATAGGTATCGCCATCGGTGCCCTTGCCGCTGCCGGCCAGCGTGCCCATCGAGACTACGCGCACCTCGTCGCCGTATTTCTCACCAAACAGCGCCTGCGCCCCGATCTCGCGCGCATCATCCGGTGTCATGATCCGGGTGCTCACCGGGCTGTTCTGCCGGATAAACGTATTCACCTCGGATTCGACCTGCGCCAGTTCCTCGGCGCTCAACGCCTTGGCATGGCTGAAATCAAACCGCAGACGGTCGGGCGCGTTCAGGCTGCCGCGCTGCGCGACATGATCGCCAAGCGCGCGGCGCAACGCCTCGTGCAACAGGTGCGTGGCCGAATGGTTGGCACGAATGGCCGTGCGCCGGGCGTGATCGACCTCTAGAACAGCGGCTACGCCTTGGGCGATCTCACCCTCTTCGACCTCGGCGAAATGGATGAAGACGCCCGCCACCTTTTTCGTATCGGTCACGCGGGCCCGGCCGGCATCGGTGCGGATCACGCCGGTATCCCCAACCTGGCCACCGGCCTCGGCATAAAACGGAGTCTGGTTCATCACGATCTGCACCGGCTTGCCTTGGGCGGCACTTTTTACGGTCGCCCCCTCCTGCACCAACGCCATCACCTGCCCTTCGGCGGTTTCGGTGTCATAGCCCAGGAAATCGGTCGTGCCATGCTCTTCGGCGATATCGAACCAGATCGCGCTGTCGGCCGCCTCGCCCGAGCCGGCCCAGGCCGCGCGGGCCTTTGCCTTCTGCTCGGCCATGGCTGCGTCGAACCCGTCAGTGTCGACGGTACGGCCCTTTTCGCGCAGCGCATCCTGCGTCAGGTCCAGCGGGAACCCGTAAGTGTCATACAGCTTGAACGCCGCTACGCCGGGCAGCGCCGTGCCGTCGGGCAGGTCCGACAATTCGTCATCCAGCAACTTCAGGCCGCGATCCAGGGTTTGCTTGAACCGCGTTTCTTCCAGTTTCAGCGTCTCTTCGATCAGCGCCTGCGCCCGGCCAAGTTCAGGATAGGCCGCGCCCATCTGGTGCACAAGCGACGGCACAAGCTGGTGCATCAGCGGGTCTTTCGCCCCCAGCAGGTGCGCGTGGCGCATGGCCCGGCGCATGATGCGGCGCAACACGTAACCGCGGCCGTCATTGCTGGGCATCACCCCGTCGGCGATCAAGAAAGAGGTCGAGCGCAAGTGATCGGCGATCACTCGGTGATGCACGCTGCCCGGCCCGTCAGGGTCGGTGCTGGTGGCATCGGCGCTGGCCTCGATAAGGCTGCGGATCAGGTCGGTGGCGTAGTTGTCATTGGTGCCCTGCAACAACGCCGCCACCCGCTCGATCCCCATGCCGGTGTCGATCGACTGGTTGGGCAGGTCGGTGCGGCTGCCATCTTCGAACTGCTCGTATTGCATGAACACGAGGTTCCAGATCTCGACAAAACGGTCGCCATCCTCCTCGGGGCTTCCCGGCGGGCCGCCCCAGTATTGCTCACCATGGTCGAAAAAGATTTCCGAACACGGCCCGCAAGGCCCCGTCGGCCCCATCATCCAGAAATTGTCGTCGGTAGGAATACGCAAGATGCGTTCATCCGGCAGGCCCGCGACCTTTTTCCAGATATCGGCCGCCTCGTCATCGGTGTGGTAGACGGTGACAAGCAGCCGATCCTTGGGAATGTCCAGTTCCTTGGTGATCAGCTCCCAGGCAAAAGGAATGGCGCTTTCCTTGAAATAGTCGCCAAAGCTGAAATTTCCCAGCATTTCAAAGAACGTATGGTGGCGCGCGGTATAGCCGACATTGTCGAGGTCATTGTGCTTGCCGCCCGCGCGCACGCATTTCTGCGCCGAGGTGGCACGGGTGTAATCGCGGTGTTCGACCCCGGTGAACAGGTTCTTGAACTGCACCATGCCCGAATTCGCGAACATCAGCGTCGGGTCGTTGCGCGGCACCAGCGGGCTTGACGGCACGATCTCGTGCCCCTGCTTGGCAAAGTAGTTCAGAAAGGTCGAGCGTATGTCGTTCAGCGTCGGCATGATGGGCGATCTCTGGCCTTGTCATTTGCGGATTGGCGCAGGTGTATCCTTGGCGTCCCGCACTGTCCATAACGGGTTGGGGTTTCATGCGGGATTCCCAACGAAAACGGGGCGCCGCGTCCGACGCTCCGTTTCTCGGAATATCCTCGGCCAACCACAGGCAACCTTGGTGTGCCGGTCTTGTCAGCGCCTTGCCGGGGCCTCAGCCCTCGAACACCTCGCTGTCATCCGGCGTATCGTCGGACATGGCGAAATCCAGCCCGTGCGCCGCGCGGATCTTGTCCTCGATCTCCAGCGCCATGGCCGCGTTTTCGCGCAGGAAGGTCTTGGCGTTCTCGCGCCCCTGCCCGATCCGCTCGTCGCCGTAGCTGTACCAGGCGCCGGATTTGTCGACCACGCCGGCCTTGACGCCAAGATCCAGGATTTCGCCCATCTTCGAGATGCCTTCGCCGTACATGATGTCGAACTCGACCTGCTTGAACGGCGGCGCCACCTTGTTCTTGGCCACTTTCACGCGGGTCGCGTTACCGACCACCTCGTCACGGTCCTTGACCGATCCGATCCGGCGAATATCCAGCCGGACCGAGCTGTAGAATTTCAGGGCGTTGCCGCCGGTGGTGGTTTCGGGGCTGCCGAACATCACGCCAATCTTCATCCGGATCTGGTTGATGAAAATAACCATGCAGTTCGAGCGGCTGATCGAGCCGGTCAACTTGCGCATTGCCTGGCTCATCAGGCGGGCCTGCACGCCCACGCTGCTGTCGCCCATATCGCCTTCAAGCTCGGACTTCGGGGTCAGCGCCGCGACCGAGTCGACCACCACCATGTTCACCGCGCCCGAGCGCACAAGCGTATCCACGATCTCCAGCGCCTGTTCGCCGGTGTCGGGCTGGCTGATCAGCAGTTCGTCCAGGTCAACGCCCAGTTTCTTGGCGTATTGCGGGTCAAAGGCGTGTTCGGCATCGACAAAGGCGGAAACGCCGCCTTTCTTCTGCTCTTCCGCGATGCAGTGCAGGGTCAACGTCGTCTTGCCGGAGGATTCGGGCCCGTAGATCTCGATGATCCGCCCCTTGGGCAGCCCGCCGATGCCCAGCGCGATATCCAGCCCCAGGGAGCCGGTCGATGTTGCCTCGATATCCCGAACCGGGTTGTCGCTGCCCATCTTCATGATCGACCCCTTGCCGAACTGCCGTTCGATCTGGGCCAGAGCGCTGTCTAGCGCCTTTTGCTTGTCGGCGTTTTTTTTGCTGTCCATGCTGAGAAGATCTGCCATCTGCGTTTGCTCCGCTCCGTTATTCCACACCCTGTCGGGGGCGGCAACACTTGCCTGTTGTTCGCATATTGTTCCTGCCAACATGTATGGGACCAAAACAGGAACATTTCAACAGTAATGTTGCGCATTTCCAGATTTCCCGCTTTTGGTTAAGAAGTGTTTAAACGGTGCCGGGCCATGCGCGGCGAAACGAGGTTTGGGTCATGTTGGTTTTTTGGAAGCAGAAACTGGTGTTCCTTTCGGTGCCCAAGACGGGCACCACGGCCTATCAACAGGCACTGGCTCCTCTGGCGTCGATGGTGATTCTCGATCCGCCCGAGCTGAAACACGCGCCGCTTTACCGGTATAACCGCTTCTTCCGGCCGATGTTCGAAAAGGCCGCTGGCTGCGACGACATGGAAACCCTGGCCGTCATGCGCGAGCCGGTTTCGTGGCTGGGCAGTTGGTATCGCTACCGCCGGCGCCCCTTCATGAAGGGGCGCGCGAATGCCACGTTCGATGTGAGTTTCGACGAATTCGTCGAGGCTTACGTGCAGGGCAAGCCACCAGCCTTCGCGAATGTCGGCAGCCAGGCCAAGTTCCTCGAGCCGCGCCCCAACGGAACCGCCGTCACGCACCTGTTCCGCTACGAGGACCAGGCGGGGCTGGTCGCCTTTCTCGAGAATCGCCTGGATACGGAAATCACCCTGCCCCGCGCCAATGTCTCGCCCGAGATGGAGCTGACCTTGTCGCCCGGCGTGGCCGAAAAGCTGCGCCGCAAGAAACCCGAGGAATTCGCGCTTTACGACTCGATCCGCCACGGCTGAACGCCCCGCCCGGGGGCGACGCCTGGTCAGGCCGCCGCGATACGCGCCCTTCGCCCGACACGATAACATCCACCCGCGGGCCCTTTCATTGCAGGCGCTGCTGCACCGTGTCGGTCAATTCGGCCAGCGAGAACGGTTTGGGCAGGAACACTGAGTTCGGCATGTCCCGCTGCACCTCGCCGAAACTTTCCTCGGCATAGCCCGACACGAACACAACCTGCACCGAGGGGCGATCCTGCAACGCCTCGCGCACCCAGCTTGGCCCGTCGCGCCCCGGCATCACCACATCGGTCACGAAGACATCGACCGACAACTCGGGATCTTTCAGAACGGTCAGCGCGGCCTCGGCCGAGTCGGCCTCGATCACCGTGTAGCCGCGCAAGCGCAGGGCGCGGGCGGCAAAGGCACGCACCGGCGCCTCGTCCTCGACCAGCAAAATCACACCCTCGGCCGGCTTCGTGGCGATCGGCGCGGGGCGCGCCGCGGCCTCGGGCCGGGCGGGCATGTCAGCGTCGTGCCAGCGCGGCAAATACAGCGTGAACACGGTGCCACGTCCCTTTTCGCTATCAACGAAGATGAACCCGCCGCTCTGCTTGACGATGCCATAGGCGGTTGACAGGCCAAGCCCCGTGCCCTTTGCCACGCCCTTGGTGGTGAAGAACGGCTCGAACACGCGCTCGCGCACATCGGCGCCCATGCCACAGCCGTCATCCGACACCTTGACCGTCACGTAATCGCCCGCCGGGATGACGGCCCGGTCGCGGTTGGCGGGCGCCTCGAGCGTCAGGTTCTCGGTTTCGATGCGAATCTCGCCGCCGTCACGCATCGCATCGCGGGCATTCACCACGAGGTTCATCAAGACCTGCTCCAATTGGCGCTTGTCGGCGCGAATCGCATGCAAGGCCGGGTCGTGCGACAGGCTCAGCGAGATCCGCTCTCCCACCAGGCGGTTCAGCAGATGTGTCAGGTCCGACAGCGTGTTGCGCATATCGAGCACCTCGGGCCGCAGGGTCTGCTTGCGCGAAAAGGCAAGCAACTGGCCCACCAGCGCCGCGGCCCGGTTGGCATTCTGGTTTATCTGCATGAGATCGGCAAAATCCGGGGCGCCCTGGTCGTGGCGTAACAGCAGCAGGTCGCAATGGCCCGTGATCGCGGTCAGCAGGTTGTTGAAATCATGCGCCACACCGCCTGCCAGTTCGCCGATGGCCTGCATTTTCTGGCTTTGCACGAATTGCGCCTCGAGCGCCTTGAAATCGGTGGCATCGGTCAGCACCGCGACAAGCACGGCGCTGTCACCGCTGCCCGCCCGATGCAGCGACACCTGTACGAAAACATCGCGATCCTCCCGCGTGAGGCGCAGGAATTCCGAACGCTGGGCCATGCGGCCACCCACCGCGTCCGACAACCAGTCGGAAATCGACCGCCCCAACCCCTCCATCAAAGATGACAGCGGGATGCCCTCGCACCCATCCCGCCCCAGCAACTCCAACGCGCTGCGGTTTGCCTGCATCACGTGGCCACGCGCATCGAGGCGCAGCAAGGCCACCGGCAACATGTCCCAGAACGCGTCGGGCGGGGTGGATTCCGTGCTTCCGGCAGGCGGCGACAGCAGGTAGATCTCGCGTCGGCCTGCCAGCCCCTCGCTCTGCGCGACAAGGCAATCAATCGTGCCATCGGCAGCCGATACCTTTTGAACGTGGCCGGGCCGTACCGGCAGGTCGGGAAAGATTCGGTCAAGCGATTTGCACCGGTCGCCCACCAGCCGCCGCGCGGCCTCGTTCATCGAAAGCACCGTGCCGCTCCGGCCCACCGTCAGCAGGGGCAAGGCAATCGAACCGCGCGCCGCGGGCGTGCGGTCTGTCATGTCCTCGAACCGCCACAACAGAAGGGTATCGTCAAGCATATGCGCCGTGATCCGAGTATGGCCGCCGCGCGACACGACATCTTCGGACGCGCGGCCATCGGACATCGCGCGGCCCTGCACCCGAAGCAGCACCGCGCCGGGGCTGGCCATGTTGCGCTCCAGCGCGGCGGCCAACGTTGCGGCCTGCGCCGAAAGGCGCGTCGCGGCCTTGTTGCGGGTGCGGATCGTGCCATCGACAAAGGTCACGAAGGTTGGCATCGCGTCATGTGCGACGCAGGCATCGATCATCGCCAGGGTGTGACGCTGTCGCTGGCGGTGCCATATCGCCAACAACGCCGCGATGGCCATCGCCCCCAGCAAAGTCAGCGCCATGGCAAGGCTGGCCACGGCCAGCAAGGGCTGCGGCGCCGCCCAGGCCACGCCAAGGCACAGCAACGCCATTGCCAGCGCGATACCAGGGCGGCGCATGATGCGCCCCCCGTTGCGGGCCAACGGCCCTGGTGAAATGGCGGTTTCCGTCAACTGGACGCCCCCGATGCCAAACCTGCCAGGCCATAAGATCGCACGATCCGTTAATCGGCGATTAATACGGCACGACATTCCCGCAAAGGTTGCTTTATTTTTTGGACAGTTCAAGTATGGCGATAAAAAACCCGTCGCCCTCTGGGCCGGGCAGCCAGCGCCGCTGGTGCAGCAACCGCCAATCGGGCATCGCGCGCGAAAAGGCGGTCACGCGGTCCTCGTTCTCGCAGGTCAGCACCGAACAGGTTGCATAGGCCAGCACGCCCCCCGGCGCCACAAGCCGCGCCGCGCGGTGCAGGATGTCGTCCTGCGTGGCCGTCAGCTCTTGCAGCCGGGCTTGCGTCAAGGCCCATTTCCCCTCGGGCGCACGCCGCCACGCGCCGCTGCCCGAACAGGGCGCATCCGCGAAAACCAGATCATAGGGCGCCGATGCAGCCACGCCCGCCGCATCGGCCATGCGCAGAACGGCCCCCGCCCGCGCGGCCCGGGTGGGCAGGTCCTTCATCCGGGCCGGCAGGGCGTCATGGGCGGTCACGGCGGCGTCGAACCGCGCGGCCAGCGCCAGTGCCTTGCCGCCGCCACCGGCGCAATAATCCAATATATTGCAATAGCTTGCCGCCGGAATCTCGTGAATCGAGGCTTGGCTGGCCCCGTCCTGCAATTCGATCATGCCCTCGCGATAGGCCGCCGATTGCGCCACGCGGCGGGCCCCTTCGGTCACCCGCAACGCGGTCGGGGCAATACCGGCTTGCTCGCAGGTGATGCCCTCGTCGGCAAGGGTGGCACGGGCGGCCTCGGGCGTGGCGCGCAGGCTGTTGACCCGCAGCATGACGGGCGCGCGGTGGCGCAGGCTGTCGGCCACGGCAGTCGCTTGATCGCCCAGGCTTTGCTGCCAATGCGGCCAAAGCCACTCGGGCAGGTCCAGCGCCGCCGCACCCTGCGGCTCGGCCCCGGCGGCGCGCTCGTCGGGCGACAGCGGCGCGGGCGCATGCCCCTGCCCCGTGAACAAGGCGTCCGGCTCGGCGCCCTGCCCGCGCAACAGCCCCAGCATCAGCGCCCGGCCCGTATCACCCCCACCCCACTCCGCGCAGGAGCGCCAGCGGCGCAGCACGTCGAACACGTGGTCGCGGATCGCCGCGCGATCCCCGGAGCCGGCAAAACGCGCGCCCCGCGCCCAGCGCGTCAGGGCACGCTCCGCAGCCTCGCCATCGGCGATACGGTCAAGAATGTCGATGGCGGCGGCAACACGCGCGGCGGGGGTCATGCCACCACCACGCGCGGCCGCCCGGGCCGGGGCCGCGCCGGCCCCAGGCTGCGATCAGCGCCCATCATCCGGCCCGGTAATTCGGGCTTTCGCGCGTGATCTGAACGTCGTGCACGTGACTTTCCTTGAGCCCGGCATTGGTGATTTTCACGAAACGGCAATTGCTGCGCATCTCGGGCACGGTGGCACAGCCGGTATAGCCCATGGCCGCGCGCAAACCGCCGACAAGCTGGTGAATGACCGTGCCCGCCGACCCCTTGTAGGGCACTTGCCCCTCGATCCCCTCGGGCACCAGCTTGTCGCTGGCGGCGTCCTTCTGGAAATAGCGGTCGGCCGAGCCGCGCGCCATCGCGCCGAGGCTACCCATGCCGCGATACGCCTTGAAGCTGCGCCCCTGGTACAGGATCACCTCGCCGGGGCTTTCGTCCGTGCCCGCGATCATGCTGCCCACCATCGCACAGGAGGCGCCAGCAGCGATGGCCTTGGCGAAATCGCCCGAGAACTTGATGCCGCCATCGGCAATGACCGGCACGTCGCCCGCCGCCGCGGCACAATCCATCACCGCCGTCAGTTGCGGCATACCGACGCCGGCCACCATCCGCGTGGTGCAGATGCTGCCGGGCCCGATACCCACCTTGACCGCGTCGGCACCCGCGTCGATCAGGGCGCGGGTGGCCTCGGCGGTGGCGACGTTGCCGGCGATCACCTGCACCTCGTTCGACAGGGTTTTCACCCGCGTCACCGCCTCCAGCACGCCTGCGCTATGGCCATGGGCGGTGTCGACCACGATGATGTCGCAGCCCGCATCCACCAGCGCCTCGGACCGCTCGAACCCCGCATCGCCCACGCCTGTGGCCGCCGCCACCCGCAACCGGCCCAGGTGGTCCTTGCAGGCGGTGGGGTTCAAAACGGCCTTCTCGGTATCCTTCAGCGTCAGCAGCCCGGTCAGTCGGCCCGTCGCATCCGTCACCAGCAGCTTTTCGATCCGCCGTGCCTTCATCAGGCTGATGGCCTCGTCGCGGTCAGCCGGTTCGTGCAGGATGGCCAGGTTCTCGGTGGTCATCATCACCCGCACCGGCGTGTCGTCGGTTTCGGCAAAGCGCATATCGCGGTTTGTCACGATGCCCACCACGCGGTGCTTGTCGTCGACCACCGGAAAACCCGAAAAACCGTACCGCTCGGTCAGCGCGCGCGCATCGCCCAGCGTCTGGTCGGGGGTCAGGGTGACGGGGTTGTAGACGATGCCCGATTCAAACCGCTTGACCCGGCGCACCTCGCGCGATTGCTGCTCGACATCTAGGTTCTTGTGGATCACCCCGATGCCGCCCGCCTGCGCCATCGTGATGGCCATGCGCGCCTCGGTCACGGTGTCCATGGCCGAGCTCAGCAGCGGGATGTTCATAGTGATGGATTTCGTCACCTGCGTGCGCGTATCAGCCGT
Source organism: Lutimaribacter degradans (assembly GCF_023703375.1). Taxonomy (GTDB): domain Bacteria; phylum Pseudomonadota; class Alphaproteobacteria; order Rhodobacterales; family Rhodobacteraceae; genus Lutimaribacter; species Lutimaribacter degradans. The sequence continues at coordinate 136,999 of NZ_JAMQGO010000005.1, read as the reverse complement.
GCTGGGCAGCACGCTCGACGCGGCGGGAACAAGCAAAACATCATCGAAGGTCAGGGCCTCGCGAATCTCCATGGTGCAACTCCAGTGCGTGGGTTCGGTTGGCACGTCCCTATCGCATGGGATAGACGCGGGGGAAAGCCCCAAATCGCCGCGCCCCGGCGCACCCGCTGGGAACCGGGCAAGCCATGGGCAACCGTTGGGGGCAAGGGCCCGGCCCAAGGCGGGCCTGATTGGAAAAAACAGCCAGGGGTGCCCCGTTCCAATCGCCCGTGGCGCCGTTTCCACCCTTGGCGCGATCTTGCACGCGCGCGGCGCGGGTTGGGGTTGAACGTCATCGAACAAGATAACGCGAAACTTTCACGTCCGAATGCCGCCCCAACGTCAGAAAATGACGTTTGCCGGCTTTCGTCTGCGCGGTTAGGGCCTATGGTCTGTCAAGGCGTGAACAAGCAGGTCCAGACATGAGCACCGATCCCACCCAAGATCCCCTTGTCATCTTCACCCCCTCGGGCAAGCGTGGCCGCTTTCCCGTTGGCACGCCCGTGCTGACGGCGGCACGCCAGCTCGGGGTTGACCTCGACAGTGTCTGCGGCGGGCGCGGCATCTGCTCGAAATGCCAGATCACGCCCTCTTACGGCGAATTCTCGAAACACGGGGTATCCGTGGCCGACGATGCGCTTTCCGAATGGAACGCGGTCGAGGAACGGTATGATCGCAAACGCGGGTTGAAACCGGGCCGCCGGCTGGGCTGCCAGGCCACGGTGCAGCGCGACGTGGTGATCGACGTGCCCCCCGAATCGCAGGTCCACCGCCAGGTCGTGCGCAAGGCCGCATCGACCCGCGTGATCACGATGGACCCGGCCACGCGGCTATATTTCGTCGAAGTGCAAGAACCCGACATGCACGAACCCACCGGCGATCTTGAACGCCTGGCCCGCGCGCTGCGCGACGAATGGCAGGTCGAACATGTCACCGCCGACGTGGCGCTTCTGGGCAAGCTGCAACCAGTTCTGCGCAAGGGCAAGTGGCAGGTCACCGTGGCGCTTTACCACGACCATCGCGGCGGGCCGTCGCGCCTGCTCGACATCTGGCCCGGCCTTTACGAAGACGGCATTTACGGGCTGGCGATCGACCTTGGCTCCACCACGATCGCGGGGCATCTGTGCGACCTCGATACCGGGGCGGTACTGGCCTCCTCGGGGTTGATGAACCCCCAGATCCGCTTTGGCGAAGACCTGATGAGCCGCGTCAGCTATGCCATGATGAACCCCGGCGGCGACGCCGAGATGACCCGCGCGGTGCGCGAGGCGCTGAACTCGCTGGCACAAGAGCTGGCGACCGAGGCAGGGATCGCACCATCCGCCATCTACGAGGCAACTCTGGTCTGCAACCCGGTGATGCACCACCTGGCCCTTGGCATCGACCCCGTCGAACTGGGCCAGGCGCCCTTTGCGCTGGCCACCTCCGACAGCCTGACCCTGCCCGCCCCCACGCTGGACCTGTCCGCGCTGAACGTCGACGCGCAGGTTTACATATTGCCCTGTATCGCGGGCCATGTCGGCGCCGATGCCGCCGCCGTTGCCTTGTCGGAACGGCCCGACCAGTCCGACGACCTGGTGCTGATCTGCGACGTGGGCACCAATGCCGAGATCCTTCTGGGCAACAAGAGCCGCGTTCTGGCCTGCTCTTCGCCCACCGGCCCGGCCTTCGAGGGCGCCCAGATCAGTTCCGGGCAACGCGCCGCACCGGGCGCGATCGAACGGATCGAGATCGACCCTGCCACCAAGGAACCGCGGTTCCGCGTGATCGGCGTCGACCTCTGGTCGGACGATGACGGGTTCGACGCGGCGGTGGCCGAAACCGGCATCAGCGGCATTTGCGGCTCGGGGATCATCGAGGCGGTGGCGGAAATGCGCATGGCCGGTTTGCTCGACCCGTCGGGCCTGATCGGCTCGGCCGAACAGACCGGAACGCCCCGCTGCATCGCCGATGGCCGCACCCATTCCTATGTCATCCACGATGGCACGGCCGATGGCGGCCCGCTCATCAGCGTGACCCAGGGCGATATCCGCGCGATCCAGTTGGCGAAATCGGCGCTTTATGCCGGGGCGCGGCTGCTGATGGATGAAATGGGCGTCGACAAGGTGGACCGCGTTGTGCTGGCCGGCGCGTTCGGCGCGCATATCAGCCCCAAACACGCGATGGTGCTGGGCATGATCCCCGATGTGGCGCTGGACCGGGTGACAAGCGCGGGTAACGCCGCCGGCACCGGCGCGCGCATCGCGCTGCACAACATCGCCGCCCGCGCCGAGATCGAAAAGGTGGTCCACACGATCACCAAGGTGGAAACCGCGATCGAACCCAAGTTCCAGGAGCATTTCGTCGCCGCGAACGCCATCCCCCACGCAACCGACCCGTTCCCGCAACTCTCTGCCGTGGTGCCGCTGCCCAAGGTCAGCTTCAACACCGGCGGAGGTGGCGGCGGTGACGGTGGCGGTCGTCGCAGGCGGCGGCGGGGCTGACAAACACCCGCCTTGCCCATGCGCCATGCCTCGCTATCCTGACGGCCAACAACAGCGACAGGAGCACCACCATGAAAATCCACCGCGCGGGCAGCCGCCCCTCGCAAGGCCCGAACCCCGACTATTTCACCGGCACCGTTCGCTTTGACCCGGTGATATCGGCCAACGCGCCCGCCCGCACCAACGCGCTGAACGTCACGTTCGAGCCGGGCGCGCGCACCGCGTGGCACACCCACCCCTTCGGCCAGACCCTGATCGTGACCGCCGGAAAAGGCCGCGTCGGCAAGCGCGGCGACCCCGTGCAGGAGATTTTCCCCGGCGACGTGGTGTGGTTCGATCCGGGCGAAGAGCACTGGCACGGCGCCGCCCCCGATTGCGCCATGAGCCATATCGCGATCCAGGAAAAGGATGGCGACAGCGCCGCCGACTGGCTCGAAAAGGTGGCCGATGCCGACTATGGCGCCGACCCGGCCTGAAATGTTGGCCTTGGGCGCACCGAACCGCGCGGGTTTGCCATCGGATCGCGCGGTTCTGGCATGTTTATGGCGCGGCTAATTATATTTCGCGCCTTGCGCGCCCTGCCAAATCCCACTTGACGGAGGGCGCGGGCTGGCTTACCTCCAATCGCGTCGCGGGTGTAGCTCAATGGTAGAGCCGCAGCTTCCCAAGCTGAAGACGAGGGTTCGATTCCCTTCACCCGCTCCATCCCCGCCCGATGGCACTCTCCTTGCAGCCGCGCCATGATCGCGGTGCACCGGACAAGGCTTTCCAAATGCTGGAAAAAATTCTGACAACGCTGGGTCTTGTTCTGATCGGCGGCGTTGGCGGAACCATCGCGCATTGGCTGCAAACGCCGCTGCCCTTCATGCTGGGCAGCCTTGTTTCCACCGCGCTGATTGCCACGCTTTTCGGGCGCGTGATACCGGAAGGCTATGTTTTTCCACAGAAGTTCCGGCTGGTATTCTTGGCGGTCATCGGCGTGATGATCGGTGCGCAGGTCTCGCCCGACCTGATCGAGATGCTGCCCGCCATGCTTGTCAGCTTTTCCGCGATCGTGCTGTTCGTCGGGCTTGCGCATAGCGGCAACTACCTGATTTTCCGCCATATTGGCGGATATGACCGGCCAACGGCCTTCTACTCGGCCACGCCGGGCGGTTTGTTGGAATCCATCACCATGGGCGAGGCCGCAGGCGCCGATATCGCGACGCTGACGATGCAGCAATTCCTGCGCATCATCCTGGTGATAACGCTGGTTCCGATCGGGCTGTCATTTTGGATGGGCGCCCCCGTGGGCAGTGCCGGGGGCATGACGCTGACCCACGCAAACCCAAGTGATTTCAGTCACTTGCACGAGGTGGTCCTGACCGCCCTGGTGGGCCTTCTGCTCGGCAAACCGCTGCGCCTTCCCGCCCGTCACCTGACAGGCCCGCTTTTTGCCGCGGCCCTCGTTGCGGCATCTGGGCTGGCGGTGCTGGACCTGCCGAACTGGATGATCTCGGTCTGCCAAGTCGTGATCGGCGCAAGCCTTGGCATGCGGCTGGGCGGCCTGCGCGGCCATGCGGTGCTGCGCGGCGCGGGGCTCGGGCTGTTGTCGGTGGGTCTCATGCTGGGGGTCGGACTGGCGTTTTCGCTGACGCTTGAACACGTTACCGGCCAACCGTTGGATGTTCTTATGGTCAGCTTCGCCCCCGGCGGTGTGACGGAAATGGCGCTGATTGCCCTGTCGCTCAACGCCAACCCCGCCCTTGTCACCGCCCATCATATCTGGCGCATCATCGTGACCGTGATCGAACTGGCGTTGTTCGGACGCTACGTTCAGCGCCGCACGCTTTGACACTGCCTTTGACCCTGCGTTATCTGAACGCATGTTCAATTGATCGGCAGAAAGGCCAATCCCATGAAAATGCAAGACACGGCTGCACTCATCACCGGGGGCGCTTCGGGCCTGGGCGAGGCCACGGCGCGCCTGTTCCGTGACAGCGGGGCACAGGTCACGATCCTCGACCGTGACGCGGAGCGAGGACAGAAAGTGGCCGATGAGATCGGCGCAACCTTCGTCGAAACCGATGTCACGAGCGAGGAGTCGGTTCAGAACGCGGTAAACCAGGGCGTCAAGGCGATGGGCAAGATCAACGCCGTGGTCAACTGCGCCGGGGTCGGCACGGCGGAAAAGACCCTGCATAAAGACGGCGCCCACAGCCTTGAGCACTACAACCGCGTGATCGGCATCAACCTGGTTGGCACGTTCAACGTGTCACGCCTGGCTGCGGTGGAGATGGCCAAGAACGAGCCCGCCGACGATGGCCAGCGCGGCGTGATCGTCAACACCGCCTCGGTTGCGGCCTTTGACGGGCAAAAGGGCCAGGTGGCCTATGCCTCTTCCAAGGCCGGCATCGCCGGCATGTCTTTGCCGATGGCCCGCGATCTGTCGCGTGAAGGCGTGCGGGTCATGGCCATCGCGCCGGGTATTTTCCTGACGCCGATGCTGATGGGCCTGCCCGAAGAGGTGCGCGAGCAACTGGCGCTGGACGTGACCTGCCCCAAGCGGCTTGGCGATCCGCGTGAATACGCGGAATTGGCGCGGTTCATCGTCGAAGCGGGGTACCTGAACGGCGAAACGATCCGAATCGACGGCGCGTTGCGCATGCGCTGACCCCGGTCAAAGCGCCCCCTCGGTCTCGATCTTCAAATCGTGACCGCAATGCTTGCAGTGGATGGCATCCACATCATGCTTGGTCAGCCCGCATTCCGGGCACTTGTGCTTGACCTTGGCGGGCGAGAAAATCGCCCGCACCAATTGCAGGAACAACCCCACGCCCACCACCATGATACCGACCGACAACAGCCGGCCGGTGGGCGTGGTCATGGTGATATCGCCAAACCCCGTTGTCGTCAGCGTCGCCACCGTGAAATACAGCGCGTCGACATAGGTCGTCAGGCCCGGCTCTTCCTGGCCGCGCAAGACGAACACGATGGCCGTCATGGCAAAGATAAAGACCAGCAGGTTCAACGCCGCGACAAACGTATCCTCGTGCCGCCGGAACAGCAGCGAATCCCGGCGCAGGTCATGCATCAGGTGATAGGAGTGGATCAGGCGCAGCGAACGGATCACCCGCAGCACCGCCAACCCCTGCCCCAGGAACGGTGTCGCCAGCAGCGAGGCAAGCACGATGATATCCACGATCACGTAGATCCGCCGCAGGAACCTGGCCTTGTTCTCGGCAATCCACAGGCGCAAAATCAGGTCCAGCGCGATCAGGCTGCCGATCACCGCATCAGCCACCAGCAGCGCCGGCGTGAGGGGCATGGCCGCGGTCGCCAGGAAGAACACGATCGTCACCGCGTCGAACAACAAAAGCGCGTATCGAAACCGCGTGGCGCGCTTGCTGCGCCCCTCGTAAAGAAGCCTGACGCGATCTTTCAACTGTCTGTCTTCGGCCATTATTGCCCCGACGCGAAAACCGTTTGGTACCGGCGATCCGGTTCAGCCAGCATTCTCTGCCTTTTCTTCCAACGCAAGCCATTCCTCCTCGGCCTGCGCCAGCGCCTCTTGCCGGGTCGTCAACGCCTCGGTCGCCTTCTGGAACTTGACGGGCTCACGGGTGAACAGATCGGGGTCGGCCAGCAACCCCTCAAGCTTGGCAATCTCCGCTTCCAAGCGTTCGATCTCTTTCGGCAATTCGTCCAATCGGTGCTTCTCGGTAAAGCTCAGCTTTGGCTGCACGCGCTTATCCGGCTTGTTGTCCTGCCTTGACTTCGCCTTCTTGTCTTTTGATTTTTCGTCATTTTTCTGCGTCGTATCGTCGGCCTTCTGGGCTTGGTAATCGCTCCACCCGCCGGCATAGACGGTCGCGCGGCCATCGCCTTCCATCGCGATGGTGGTGCTGGCGACGCGATCCAGGAAATCCCGGTCATGGCTGACCAGCAGCACCGTGCCATCGTAATCGTCCAGCAGCTCTTGCAACAGGTCCAGCGTTTCGATGTCCAGGTCATTGGTAGGTTCGTCCAGCACCAGGAGGTTCGATTCCCGTGCCATCAGCTTGGCCAGCAATAGCCGCGCCTTTTCCCCGCCCGAAAGCGACTTGACCGGCGCGCGTGCTTGCGCTTCGTCGAACAAGAAATCCTTGAGATAGGCGACCACGTGCTTGGGCTGGCCGCGCACCAGCACTTGGTCGGCCTTGCCCGAAACGCGCATGTCCGGGTCACCCGTCAGGCTGTCCCACAGGGTCATTTCCGGGTCGAGCTGGGCACGCGCCTGGTCGAACACGGCAGCCTGCAGGTTGGTGCCATGCGTGACGGTACCGCTGTCGGGCGCGATTTCACCCATCAGCATCTTCAGCAGCGTCGTCTTACCCACCCCATTTGGCCCGACAAAGGCCACGCGGTCACCGCGCAGGATACGGATATCAAAAGGTCGCAGGATTACTTTTTCATCATAAGCCTTTGAAATGCCTTGCGCCTCTATCACCTTTCGACCCGATTTCGGGCCCTGCTCCAGCTCCATCGCCGCGGTGCCCTGGCGCGAGATCTGGGATGCCCGTTCGGCGCGCAGCGCCTGCAACGCGCGCACCCGGCCCTGGTTGCGCTTGCGCCGCGCGCTGATACCTTCGACGGCCCAGCGGGCCTCGGCCTTGATCTTGCGATCCAGCTTGTGGCGGGCAATGTCCTCTTCTTCCCAGACCTTGTCGCGCCAGGCTTCGAACCCTTCGAACCCCTCTTCGCGGCGGCGCACCGCGCCCCGGTCGATCCACAGGGTCTGGCGGGTGAGCGCGCGCAGAAAGGCGCGGTCATGGCTGATCAGGACGAAAGCCGCGCGGGTCTGTTTCAACTCGGTCTCAAGCCAGCGGATCGCGTGGATATCGAGGTGGTTCGTCGGCTCGTCGAGCAGCATCAGCTCAGGGGCCTCGGCCATCAGCTTGGCCAGCGCCGCGCGGCGGCGTTCGCCGCCCGAGGCGGTTTCGACCGGGCGGGCGGGGTCGAATTTCAGGCCCTCGCCCGCCATTTCCACGCGATACATCTCGCCCGCGTCCAACTCGCTGGCCGCGTAATCGCCCAACGTGGCAAACCCGGCCATGTCGGGCTCTTGTTCCATGTAACCCACGGAAACGCCCGGTGACACGACACGGTCGCCGTTGTCAGGCTCGACCAGGCCGGCCATAACTTTCATCAGGGTGGATTTTCCCGACCCGTTGCGCCCGACCAGCGCCACCCGGTCGCCCGGCTGCACGACAAGCGAAAGGCCGGAAAACACCGGATCGCCGCCAAAGGTGAGCGAGATGTCGTTGAGTTGTAAAAGAGGTGCGCGCGCCATGGGGGGCAGCTATAACCGCCGCTCGCCCCCGTCAAGCGGTTCAGCCGGCGACCGCGCGCAGCAGTTTCTTCCGCGCGGGCGGAATGGCGTTGATTTCCAGCCCCGTGAACACATGCAGCGTGTTCATCTGGTCGTCGACCACCGCGTGATCGCTGACCCACCCCCCCATCAGCAGGTAGGTGCGCAGCAACGGCGGCATCCGCAACATTGCCAGTTTCGCGTCGGGCTTGCGCCGCAAAAGCTGCGCAAAGCGGAATACCCGCGGCGCCTTGACCCGCGGCAACCAGCGCTTGGGCGCCAGGTGCCGGTCGCGCAGGACAGTAAAGGCATCCAGGTATTGCTCGGCCCGGGTGCCCTTGAACGAGGAACAGCCGAAAAGCAGCTCGACCCCGTGATCGTCCACATAAGCCGTCATCGCGCCCCAGGCCATGCGCAAGATGTCGGGGTCTTTCACATCAGGGTGGATGCAGAACCGGCCCAGTTCGACCATCGGGCCGGCAAAGTCGTGCAGGCGCGACAACTCATAATATTGCGCTGAATAGCTGCGGTCGATCTCGGCGCCGCCCGCAAGGGGCAGAAAGCGAAAACAGCACAAAAGCCGGCCCGAATCCACCTCTTCGACCAGGATATGCGTGCAGATTTCGTCAAAGCGATCGGCGTCCTTGCCATCCGTGCCGTGGAACGAAAGATGGCGCAAAACCTGCGTTGCGGCGACATCCTCATCCGTTTCGGCCAGCCGGGCCACGTAGCGGCCCTTTGTCAAATACGTCATGGCGGACATACCCCACGCCTGTGATGCGCAAACCGTAGTCTCACGCGCCATAGCATACAAGATATGACAACCGCGCGACGCAGCGCGCGGACGGCCTTACTCCAACAGATCGTCTGCCGCGAAATTGCCCAGGCTGCGCAAAAGCTGCTGCAGGAAGGCATTGCTTGTGTCGCCGGTTTCGGTGACGCGGCGCGTGATCGGCACGACCTGGCCATCCTCAAGCCCGAACCGCTCGATGTTGCTCACCACGCCCGCCTCGTCAAACGAGATTGCCAGAACCTCGCGGTTGACGACCTCGGGGCGGCGATAGGCAAAATGGCGCACGCGGCTGGAAATGTAGTAGTAACCGGAGCTGTCGAGCACCCCGCCCGCCGAGGGCGACCCCACCACATCGGCCACCGTGTCACGGGTATCGACGCCGACAACGATCTGGGAAAGATCCTCGTCGTTGGGCACGTAGCCGTGGTTGCGATAAACCGAAGAGCAGCCCGCCAGTATCAGCACACAGAATATTGCAGCGAATTTACGGACCATCGACGCCCCCCTTGTCACGGCACACAGTGCCTTCTATCCCGATTACAGAAGGAACCGAAAGGGTTCAAGAATGGAAGCGCCCAGATGACCCACCGCCCAAACCGCCATCGCGTCGCCGATCTGCCCCCGAACCGCCCCCTGCCATTCGAACTGCGCCCCACACCCGAGGCCAACGCCGCGCTGGCCGCGGAACTGGGGCTGTCGGGCCTGCGCAAACTGTCTTTCAAGGGTGAGCTTCGGCCCGACGGGGCGCACGACTGGCGCCTCGATGGGCATCTGGGCGCCACGGTGACACAGCCCTGCGTCGTCACGCTGGCGCCGGTGACCACCCGCCTGGAAGAACCCGTGACCCGGCGATTCCTGTCGCGGATGCCCGAATCCGGAGAAGAAGAAGAGGTCGAGATGCCCGAGGACGACTCGATCGAACCGCTGGGCGACGTGATCGACCTCGATACGGTGATGGCCGAGTCGCTGGCGCTTGCGCTGCCACTTTACCCGCGTGCCGAAGACGCCGAACTGGGCGAGACGGTCGTGACCGAACCGGGCAAGGCCCCCATCCGCGATGAAGATACAAAGCCCTTTGCCGGCTTGGCCGATCTGCGGGATGCACTTAAGAAGGACGAATAGACCCGGGGCAAAAAACCGCTTGCCTCGACGCGGAATCACAGTATTTTCCGCGCTTCATCGAATTCAGGGTTGGACATGCGGGTTACACTCTTGTAAGTGCCCCCAAACCCTTGTGAAACACGGCGCGACGCGCCATAGGAATAAAGGTTGCGACATGGCTGTCCAACAGAACAAAGTATCGAAATCGCGCCGCAACAACCGCCGCGCCCATGATGCGCTGGTTGCGGCAAACCCCAATGAGTGCTCGAATTGCGGTGAACTCAAGCGTCCGCACCATGTCTGCGCGGCCTGCGGCCACTATGCCGACCGCGAAGTGGTCGCCTTGGTTGACGAGGTTGATCTGGACGAAGACGCGGCCTGATCGCACGGAGGCGACTGTCCGCATGACTGAAGCGCAGCCTCGGTCCCTTTCAGACGGCGGTCGTATCGTCATATCCGTTGACGCCATGGGTGGCGACCGGGGGCCTGCGACCGTTGTCGCCGGCATTTCGCGTTCGGCCAAGAAAAACCCCGACATTGCCTTTATCCTGCACGGGCCCCGCGACGAGTTGGAACGCCTTGTCGCAAAGCGCCGCCACCTGGCCGGACGATGCGAGATTCGCGACGCCGCCGATACCGTCAGGATGGAGGACAAGCCCAGCCACATCATGCGGCACGGGCAGAACACCTCGATGTGGTCGGCGCTCGATTCCGTGCGTAACGGCGAGGCCACGGTTTGCGTATCCTGCGGTAACACCGGCGCGTTGATGCTGCTGTCGATGGTGCGGCTGAAAAAGCTGCCCGGCGTCAATCGGCCAGCCATCGCGGTGCTGTGGCCATCGCGCAACCCGCACGGCTTCAACGTCATGCTGGACGTGGGCGCCGACATCCGCGCCGATGCGCAGGATCTGCTGCAATACGCCCTGATGGGCGCCTCTTATGCCCGCAACGGCCTGGACATTACCACGCCGCGGGTCGGCCTTCTGAACGTGGGCACCGAAGAACACAAGGGGCGGCCCGAATTGAAATCCGCGCATGAGCTGATGGCGGCGAATGCCGAAAAGGGCAATTACCAGTTCGTGGGATTCGCCGAGGGCGGCGACATTCCGGGCGACCGCTGCGACGTGATCGTCACCGATGGGTTTACCGGCAATATCGCGCTGAAAACCGGCGAGGGCACGGCCAGCTTGATCGGCGACCTGCTGAAAGAGGCGTTCAAATACACCCCGCTGTCGCGTATCGCGGCGCTTTTGGCGCTGACATCGCTGCGTCGCCTGGCCAAGCGTATCGACCCGCGCCGGGTGAATGGCGGCGTTTTCCTGGGTCTCAACGGCACGGTTGTAAAATCGCACGGCTCGGCCGACGCTACAGGCGTGTCGGCGGCCGTGAAACTGGCCTTTCAGCTGGCGCAAAGCGGTTTTTCCGACAGGCTTGCCGCACGGGTGGCCGCGGCCACCTCGCAATTGCACGAGATGACGAACGACAAGGATAAAAGCGCATGACGATACGGGCGGTGGTGCGAGGCGTCGGGCATTACCTGCCCGAGCGCGTTGTGGAAAACAGCGACTTCGAAGCCTCGCTTGATACGACTGACGAATGGATTCGCGCACGTTCCGGCATCGAACGGCGGCATTTCGCAGCCGAGGGTGAAACCACATCCGACATGGCCACGAAGGCGGCGCAGGCCGCGCTGGACATGGCCGGTATCGGCGCCAACGACCTGGATACGATCATCCTGGCCACCTCGACCGCCGATCTTACCTTTCCGTCGGCTGCGACGATGGTGCAACACAAGCTGGGCATGACCGGCGGCTTTGCCTTTGACGTGCAGGCCGTCTGCGCCGGGTTCATCTTTGCGCTGGCCAACGCCAATGCGCTGATCGCGTCGGGCCAGGCACGGCGCGTGATGGTCATCGGCTCGGAAACCTTCAGCCGCATCATGGACTGGAGCGATCGGTCAACCTGCGTGCTTTTCGGCGACGGTGCCGGGGCGCTGGTGCTTGAGGCGCAAACGGGTGCGGGCACCACCGACGACCGCGGTATCCTGGCGACCGATCTGCATTCTGATGGCCGCCACCGCGATATTCTGTATGTAGATGGCGGTATCTCGACCCAAAGCACCGGCTATCTGCGGATGGAGGGCAAAGAGGTCTTTCGCCACGCGATCGAGAAATTGGCTGCGACCGCCGATAGCGCGTTGGAAAAGGCCGGCCTGGGCCACGACGACGTGGACTGGATCGTGCCGCACCAGGCCAATATCCGCATAATCCAGGGCACGGCGAAAAAGATGGGCGTGCCGATGGAGCGCGTGGTGGTCACCGTGCAGGACCATGGCAACACCTCGGCGGCGTCGATCCCGCTGGCGCTCTCTGTGGGCTGCGCGCGCGGCCAGATCAAGCCGGGCGATCTGATCGTGACCGAGGCGATCGGTGGCGGCCTGGCATGGGGGGCTGTTGTCCTGCGCTGGTAGCGGCAAGGATGCGCTGTAAATGTCGCTGGCCAACCCATTGATATTGACTCGGAAATTAGCCTGCCCCTATCATCGCGCAAAACCGCAGGGGGAAAGTGAATGACCGGCAAGACATTAACGCGCATGGACCTGAGCGAAGCCATCTACCGCGAGGTCGGCCTGTCGCGCAACGATGCCAGCCAACTCGTCGAATCCGTGCTGGACCATATGTCCGATGCGCTTGTGCGGGGTGAGCAAGTTAAAATTTCATCCTTCGGCACGTTCTCGGTACGCGACAAGGCGGCCCGCGTTGGCCGCAACCCCAAGACCGGGCAAGAGGTGCCAATCAATCCGCGCCGCGTTCTGACCTTCCGTCCGTCGCACCTGATGAAAGACCGCGTCGCCGCCGGGAACAAACGGTAAGCCGGGGCCCCAGGGCGATGAGCAAATCCCCCAACGCCTTCCGCACCATAAGCGAAGTGGCCGAATGGTTGGACAAGCCCGCCCATGTTCTGCGGTTCTGGGAAAGCAAGTTCACACAGCTCAAGCCCGTCAAGCGCGCCGGTGGGCGCCGCTATTATCGCCCCGATGACATGCTTCTTCTGGGCGGCATAAAGAAGCTGCTGCACGACGACGGGATGACTATCAAGGGCGTTCAGAAAATGCTGCGCGAAAAAGGGGTTAAGCACGTATCCGCCCTGTCGCAACCACTGGACGAGGTCACCCGGGCCGTGGCGCAAGACGACGCGGCAGACAACATGCCAGATGCAGATGAATTGGCGCAGACGACCCCGCACGAGGTTGGCAGCACCGGGTCGCAGGATGCCGCACCTTTGCCTGTGAAGGACGATACGGTCGTCGCATTTCATCGTGAAACCGGGCCTGGCGCGGCTGAGCCCGACCCGCCCGAGACACCGGCGGCCGAGGCAACCGACACGCAGGACGATGCGGCAGACGGCATGCCAACGCCCCCTGCCCCCACGCCCGAGGCAGAGCCGACCGAAGCGGCCGAAGCAAAAGAGGGGCAAACCGCGCCCGCCGACAGCGCGCCGATGGCACCACAGGATGACGAGGGCGCCCCTGCCCCCGAAATGGAACCGAATACGGACAAGCAGGCAGACGACGCGCCGGAGGCCGGACAAGTGGACGAGGCCGCCGATGACGACAGCACGCCCGGCTCTGCCCCTGTTGCCACGCCGTCCGATGAACCGTCACCGCGCCCCGCCATCGTCGAGGTGCCCGAAACACCCCCGCTGGACCAGGTCACCGCGGCAGGTGGCGTGCTGACGGCCCTGGCCACATACCGCGGAACTCTGGATGCCAAGCAGGCGGCAGAAATGGCCGCTGCACGCGACGATCTGGCCCGCCTGCGCGCACGCATGGTGCAAAACTAGAAAGAGTGGACGAAAGGCAAAATTCACACTTGCCCCCGCACGCAAAACCATTAAGAAGGCCCCCACGTCGGGCTATAGCGCAGTCTGGTAGCGCGTCCGTCTGGGGGACGGGAGGTCGTAGGTTCGAATCCTGCTAGCCCGACCATTTCACCCACCCCAGCTTTCCCTGCATGTCGGAAGACATGATTTTTCTTGCGCCCGGTTGGGGTTATCCGGCAAAACACCGCGAACCACCGGGGGATTATCGCGATGACAGGGGTGTTGGCCAGCCAACAGATCAAGGCACTATGCGATGACGGGGCCATCCGTCTGACGCAGCCGCTGACCCAGGGCCAGGTGCAGCCCGCCAGCCTTGATCTGCGGCTGGGGCAAATTGCCTACCGTGTGCGGGCCTCGTTTCTTGCGGGGCGGGGCCGCAGCGTGGCCGATCGGTTGCAACAGTTCGAAATGCACCGGGTGGACCTGTCGCAGGGGGCGGTTCTTGAAAAGGGCTGCGTCTACCTGGTGCCTTTGATGGAATCGCTCGCCCTGCCCGACGACATCCAGGCAGTCGCCAATGCCAAAAGCTCTACCGGGCGGCTTGACCTGCTGACCCGCGTCGTAAGCGATGGCGGGGTCGAGTTCGACCGCATCCCCCCGGGCTATAGCGGCCCGCTTTACGCCGAGATCTGCCCGCGCTCGTTTTCGGTGCTGGTGCGCCCCGGCATGCGGCTGAACCAGGTCCGCTTTCGCCAGGGCCAAGCCGTGCTGGATGACGACGCGCTGCGCGCGCTGCATGCCAGCGCCCGGCTGGTAGACGGCACGGCGGTTATCCGCGACGGCCTGGGCTTTTCCGTCGACCTGACGGCCGGTCAAGACGGGCTGGTGGGATACCGCGCCAAGCCGCATACCGGCGTCATCGATCTTGATCGGATCGGCGCATATGACCCCGCGGAATTCTGGGAAAAGGTGATCAGCCATGATGGCCAAATCATCCTTGATCCGGGGGCGTTCTACATTCTGGTCAGCCGCGAGGCGGTGCATATACCGCCCGACTATGCCGCCGAAATGGCGCCCTACATAGCTATGGTGGGTGAATTCCGCGTGCATTATGCGGGCTTCTTCGACCCCGGCTTTGGCCATGACGCGGCGGGCGGGGCCGGCTCGCGCGGCGTGCTTGAGGTTCGCTGCCACGAGGCGCCCTTCGTGCTGGAGCACGGGCAGGTCGTGGGGCGGCTGGTCTATGAACGCATGTCCACGCGCCCCGACCAGCTATACGGCGCCGGCATTGCTTCGAACTACCAGGGCCAGGGGCTGAAACTGTCCAAGCATTTCAAGGGCTGATTCACGGCACGAGCGCCGTGTCGCATGCCGGCGCAGCTTGACGCGCCCTCAGCGCATGCGGCGCGTGACCCGGGCCGCCTTGCGCGCGGTTTGCGCCGCGCGTTTGCCCTGCTGGGCCTGCTTGCGTTCCCCGCCAGACATCTGACCGCGTGGTTTGCCCTTGCCCGCTACCCGGTTGATCCCGGCATTGATACCCTTGTTCATCACTTTCCGAACGAACAAGCGCATGACCATGTTGATCAGTTGATTGGCATTCATTGCGCTCTCCTGTTCCACTTCCGCGCATACATAACAGGTAATTGCGATAAAATCAGGGCGTCGCGGCAGAAATCTTGCGGCAGCAGGCGGTGATGCGCCTAGTCTTCGAACAGTTCCGACTGCCCCTCGCCGGTTTCCTCGTCCGCGTCGTGGTCGCCCTCGCCCATTTGCGGCATCGCGCCCGGCGGTGGGCGGTTATCCAGCAGTCCCGCGGCGCGCAGTTCTTTCAGCCCCGGCAGGTCGCGCGCGGATTCCAGCCCGAAATGATCCAGGAATTCCTGCGTCACGACGAATGTCACCGGGCGGCCGGGCGTCATGCGACGGCGGCCAAAGCGTATCCACTCCATTTCAAGCAACTGGTCGACCGTGCCACGGCTGACGGCCACGCCGCGTATTTCCTCGATCTCGGCACGGGTGACGGGCTGATGATAGGCTATGATGGCCAGCGTCTCGATCGCCGCGCGGCTGAGCTTGCGCGTCTCGACGGTTTCCTTTTGCATCAGAAACCCAAGGTCGGGCGCCGTGCGTATGGCCCAGGCATCGCCCACGCGCACCACCTGCACGCCCCGTCCTTCGTAGCGTTTGCGCAAGTACACCAGCGCTTCGGCCGCGTCGCATCCATGCGGCATCCGGTCGTTCAATTCCTTCACCGTCACCGGCTCGGCGCTGGCGAACAGGATCGCCTCGACCATGCGTTCCTGCTCGCCGATGGGCGGGGCCTCGAACAGGCTTTGGGCCTCGGTGGGGGCCTCATCCTCGGCCGGGCCTGGCATCCCCTCTCGCGCGTCCTCAACCATCGCTCTCTCCTCGTCTGCGCAGCTGGATCGGCGCGAATGTCTCCGATTGCCGAAGCTCAACCTTGCCTTCCTTGGCCAGTTCAAGCGAGGCGGCAAAAGTGGCCGCCGTGGCCGAGCGCAGGCGAACCGGGTCAGCCGACCAACCCTCGGGCAGATAGGTGGAAATATCCGTCCAGGTGCCGGCGAAACCGATAAGCCCACGCATCCGCTCCAACGCCTGTTCCATGGTGAAAACCGCGTCGCGGTCCATCACGAAGGGGCGAAATTCGTCGCGTGTGCGGATGCGGCTATAGGCCTGCATCAGGTCAAGCAAGGTGGCGGTATAGGTCACGCGCTTGACGCGCGACACGCTTTCGGGAAGGCCCCGCACGAAAAAGTCACGCCCTTTCTGGTCGCGCCCCATCAACCGCGCGGCCATGTCGCGCATGGCTTGCAACCTTTCCAATTGAAAGGCCAGGTGCGCGGCCAGCTCTTCGCCCGAGGGCCCTGCCTCGGTCGGGTCGGGCGGCAAAAGCAGCCGCGATTTCAGGAATGCAAGCCACGCCGCCATAACAAGGTAATCGGCCGCCAGTTCCAGCCGCAGTTCCTTGGCCTTTTCCACGAAGGCCAGGTATTGCTGGGCAAGATGCAGGATCGAGATCTTGCGCAGATCCACCTTTTGCGTGCGCCCCAGCGTCAGCAACAGGTCAAGCGGCCCCTCGAAACCGTCGACATCGACGATCAGCGCCTCGGCCGCGAGCCGAGCGGCGACGCTGTCCGGCTGGGAGGTCGTGTCGAATTGCGGTGTTTCGTCAGTCATCAAGGCGCCCGTCTAGCAGCGCCTCCAGCTTGGCCGCAAGGGCGGCGATGTCAACCTCGTCGGGCGTTCTGCGGGCCGCGTGGGCGCGTTCGGCGCGTGCCTGGGCGCTGGCATCCATCCGGCCCGCGGCCTCGGCCACCATGCGGCGTTCCTCCAGCGTGCCGTTGCAATGCAAGATCACGTCGCATCCAGCCGCCAACGCGCTGCGGGCAAGATCGGACAGGCTGCCGCGCAGCGCCTTCATCGAGATATCATCGGTCATGATCAACCCGTCAAACCCGATCTGGTCACGGATCAGCGTCATGACGGTCTCTGACAGCGTGGCGGGTGCGTCGTCCAGCGCGGCATAGACCAAGTGCGCGGTCATGCCCATCGGCAGGTCGTTGAGCGCCCTGAAAGGCGCGAAATCGTTTTGCCACAGGGTCTCGACACTGTCGGTGACAACGGGCAGGTCGAAATGGCTGTCGACCACCGCGCGACCGTGGCCGGGGATGTGTTTCAGCACCGGCAGCACCCCGCCGGCCAACATGCCATCAGCAGCGGCCCGGCCCAGCCGCGCCACGGTGGCAGCTTCGAAACCGTAGCAACGGTTTTGCAAAAATGCATGGGTTCGGGGGGTGGCCACGTCGACCATCGGGGCACAGTTGCTGTCTATGCCAAGGTCATTCAGCTCGTGCGCGATGATGCGATAGCGCAGATACATCGCCGCTTCGGCATGAGGGCCGGCGCGTTGCACATGCTCCAACGGCGGCAACCATTCACGCCAGCGTGGCCCGCGCAGCCGCTGCACGCGCCCGCCTTCCTGGTCGATAGTGATAGGCGCGTCGCGACCCACCGCGTCGCGCATCTCGGCGCAAAGCGCGCGCACCTGGCCGGGCGTGTCAATGTTGCGCGCGAACAGTATGAACCCGAACGGGTCTGCGCTGGTGAAAAAGCGCCTCTCTTCCGGCGTCAGGCGCAGACCTTCGGCGTCGAGTATCGTCGCGCCGAACCGCCTGCTCACCTTGTGACCACCGGGATGCAATCGGCCTTTTCCGACACGAAGGCGGCACAGAACCGGCGCGCATCGGGCAGGTCCTCGAACCCCATGGCGCGCAGGCGATAGAAGGTGCGCCCGCCCGATTGCGCGCGCTGTATCACGCGGTCCTTGCCGTCCATGTATTCACCGAAGCGCTGTTCCAGGCGTCGCCATTCCTTGCGTGCGACCTCGGCGCTGTCATACGCGCCCAGCTGTGCCAGGCGGGTACCGACGGGAATATCCGCAGGATCGACATCGCGCGCGCCGGAATTGGCCGCAACCGCGGCAACAACAGCGGCGGATGAGTCTGCGCTGGCCACCTGCGTTTCAATGCCGGTGGGGCGCAACTGCGGACGCAGCGACCGGGCCAGGCCGCTTTCGGGACGGGCCGGCGCGGTTTCGGCGTTTTCCCCGGGCGCATCTGCGGACATGGTGTCGCTATCGTCACCCGCGCTCAACGGCTCGGAATTGGCGGTCAGTTTGGCCACCAGGTCATCCACGGTCGCATCATCCCCAGGCTGCGCCGGCGCATCATCCTGCGCCGTGTTCGCCCCGTTGCGCTGCGCCGCATCAGCCATATCTGGCACGGTATCGGAGGCCAACGCGCGCGCGGCCGTCAGAACGGCGCGCGGTGCGTCATCCTCGGTCAGGCTCACCGGGCGCGGCGCAAGCACCAAACGCTCGGCCGGGGGCGCGGCGGTGCCCACGGCGGCCACGTTGTTGACGGCCAGTCCCTGGTGATCGGCCGGTCGGCCGCCCGGATCGTCGGGCTGCACGCGCAGCGGGCCTTCGGCCGCGCGAACGACCGGCACGCCGCTGACGTCGCGCACCAAAAGCTTGTAGCCCCAGACCGACACACCGACGATCAGCGCCACCGATACCAGCGCCCCAAGCCAGTTCGTCAATCTACCGAGGGAAACGCTTGCGGCGGGCTGTTCGGCCCGCGCACCCGCATATAGTTCTGCCATGTCTCGCCTCACTGCCCACGGCGATACATTGCCGCCGGGGTCTCTTGCTGCCTCAACTCCGCCGGGCGGTGGCGCGTTTTTTTATCGCATCTCTTCCGCCGGCTCGACCCCAAGAATACCAAGCCCTGCCGAAATGACAACGGCCACGGCGCGCACCAACGCCATTTTACCCTGCGATGTGGCAGGATCGCCCTCTTGCAGGAAACGCAGTGCCGCGTCGTCATTGCCCCGGTTCCACAGGGCGTGGAATTCGCTGGCCAGTTCGTAAAGATAGAAGGCAATGCGGTGCGGCTCGTTCGTGCGTGCGGCGATTTCCACCAACCGCGGCCACTCGGCCAGCTTTTTCATCACCGCCAGTTCGGCTTCGTGCGTCAGCCCGCCCAGATCGGCGGCACGCAGCGTGGCATCGTCGGCGGCAATCTGGGCTTCGCCGGCCTTGCGCAGCACCGAATGCGCGCGCGCATTGGCGTATTGCACATAGAAAACCGGGTTGTCCTTGGATTGCTCAAGCACGCGGGCGAAATCGAAATCAAGCGGCGCGTCGTTCTTGCGCGTCAGCATGTGAAAACGCGTGACGCCCGGGCCAACCTGGTCGACCACGTCCCGCAGGGTCACGAATGTGCCCGCGCGCTTGGACATCTTGAAGGGTTCACCGTTTTTCCACAGCTTCACAAGCTGTGTCAGTTTGATATCGAGCGGCACCTTGCCATCGCTGAGCGCCGAAACGGCGGCTTTCATCCGCTTGACGTAACCGCCGTGATCGGCGCCGAACACGTCGATCAGCAGGTCATAGCCGCGTTCGACCTTGTCATAATGATAGGCGATGTCGGGGGCGAAATAGGTCCAGCTTCCATCCGATTTCATGATCGGGCGGTCCACGTCGTCGCCATGTTCGGTGGATTTGAACAGGGTCTGCTCGCGCGGCTCCCAGTCTTCGGGTTTCTTGCCCTTGGGCGGCTCGAGCACGCCCTTGTAGATCAGCCCGCGCGCGCGCAACGCGTCGATCGCGGCCTCGATCCGGTCGGTGCCGTAAAGCGACTTTTCGCTGAAGAACCGATCCATCATGACACCCAGCGCGGCCAGGTCGTCGCGGATCAGCTCCATCATGGCATCGGTGGCAAAGTCGCGCACCTTTTCCAGCCAGACCTCTTCGGGCTGGTCCAGGTAGGCGTCGCCCACCGCGGCCTTGAGCGCAGCGCCAACGTCCTTGAGGTATGCGCCCGGATAGGTGCCATCGGGAAACTCGACCTCGCGACCGTGCGCTTCTAGGTACCGTAGGTAGACCGAACGCGCCAGGACATCGACCTGCGCACCGCCGTCGTTGATGTAGTATTCGCGCGTTACCTCCCAGCCGGCATAGTCCAGCAGGCTGGCCAACGCGTCGCCGAAAACCGCCCCGCGTGTATGGCCCACATGCAGCGGTCCGGTGGGGTTGGCCGAAACATATTCGACATTCACCCGGCGTCCCTGCCCCAGGCCGGCCCGGCCGAAATCGGCGCCCTCGGCCAGCACGCGAGCCACGACACCTTGCCAAACGCCATCAGACAGCCGCAGGTTCAAAAACCCCGGCCCGGCCACTTCGGCGCTGGCGATACGGTCATCGGCGCGCAGGTGGCCCGCCAGCGCATCGGCGATGTCGCGCGGTTTCTTGCCAGCAGGCTTGGCCAGCACCATCGCGGCATTCGTGGCCATATCGCCGTGGGCGGCATCGCGCGGCGGCTCGACCGCAACATTGGCAAGGTCCAGCCCTTCGGGCAGGTCGCCCGCCGCGGTCATGCGGTTCAGGCTTTCGATCACGGTGTCGCGGATTTCGGTAAAGAGGTTCATCGACGCCATCCTTTCGCTTGGGCGCGGGTTTACCAGCAATCGCGGCCGCGTCAATGCGCGCCGCGCCTAAGCGTCGGGCGGAACCTGCTGGCGTTCTTTCTTGGCGGGCGAGAAATGCACCAGGCTCAACCCCGCGCCGGTGCCGATCTCGCTTTCCTCGCAGGGAAAGCGCAGGTTGCCGGCGTCGTCGATCAGCGCGATGACCCGGGCCTCGGGGCGGTCTTCGCGCCATTGCGCGATCCCGTATTCCTCGGTCAGGCCGGTCACGCGAAACTCCCAGCCGCGGGCGTGAAGCTGCGCCATCTCGCGATAGGTGGCGCATTGCGCAAAGGGCCGCCCGCCCAGCGATGCGGGCAGCGCATGGCGCGCGGTTTCGCTGCCTTCGCGGCGGATCTGAAACACGTTGTCGCGCCCGAACTCCGGTGCAAGGTCGGATGTGACGAGCGTGTTGTAGGCGTCATTGTCGCTGACGGAAATCACCGTGTCATATTGCGTCAGCTCGACATTATGCTCGGCCGCTTCCGACAGGATATCGCCATAGAACGTGGGCACGCCGACCTCGCGCGCGGGTCGCAGGCGCAGATGGTTGGCGTCGCTGATCAGCACCGGCACCTCGGCCTTTTTCAGCGCCTCGGCCAGAGCCGTCGCCCAGTTAGACCCCCCGACCAGCAACACGCCCGGCCTTTCGCTGGCCGCCACGCCCAAAAGCCGCGCCATCGGCGCCAGGGTAAAGCCGTGCAGCACGACCGTGGCGCTGACCAGCACGAATGCCAAAGGCCCCACGAGCGCGGCGTCGTCGATGCCGATCTCTTGCAGCCGTTCACCGAACAGCCCCGCCACGGCCACCAGCACGATGCCGCGCGGCCCGGTGAACGCCACCAGCAGCCGTTCACGCCACGGAACATCGGTGCCAAGAAGCGAGAGCAGCACGGTTACCGGCCGCGCAACCAGCACCACCAGCGCCACGAAGATGACCGCACGCCATGTCAGCGCACCCAGCGCCGACAGGTCGAGCGATGCCGTGAGCAGGATGAAAACCCCCGAAACAAGCAATACGGTCGCGTGCTCCTTGAAGCGGCGCAGCTCGACGAAAGAAGGCAGATCGGAATTGGCAATCCAGATGCCCATCACCGTGACCGCCAGCAGCCCGCTTTCATGCAGCATCGCATCCGACAGGGCAAAGGCGGCCAACACCGCGACGAACAAGAGCGGCACCTTGATATATTCCGGCACCCAGCCACGGCGAAAGCCCTGAACGATCAACCAGCCGCCCGCCGCCCCCACGAGGCCCGCGACCGCGATGCCCAGGACCAGTTGCAGGGCCGCCGCGGGCCCGTCGGCCGAGGCATAGATCACCTGCACCACCGAAAAGGCCAGCACCGCGGCCAGCGCGCCGATAGGATCGTTCAGGATCGCCTCCCACTGCAGCAGTTGCGCCGGTCGACGCGACAGGCGCGCCCCGCGCAAAAGCGGCGCTATGACAGTGGGGCCGGTGACGATCATGATGCCGCCGAACACCGCAGAGGTCTGCCAGCTGAGCCCGGCGCCGTAATGCAGCGCCAGGGCCGACATCAGCCAGCCCAGCGGCGCGCCGATCACCACCAGGCGCACGACACCATGGGCCGCGTCGCGCAAGCTGTGGAAGTTCAGTGTCAAACCGCCTTCGAACAGGATGATCGCGACGGCAATGGCCACCATCGGTGTCATGAGCGGGCCAATATCGCGCGCCGGGTCGAACAGGCCAAGCAGCGGACCCACGACAAACCCCGCCGCCAGCATCAGGACGATGGCGGGAATGTTCAGCCGCCAGGCCCAAAGCTGCGCGCCGACACCCAGCACGCCCACCAGCGCAATCGCTGTCACCGGGGCCAGGGCGGCGCCCTCCGCTGCTGTTGCCATCGCTGTCGTTCCTCTCCGCTATGCACGGGGCGCATGCTAGATGCCGTCGCGCCCTACCAACGCCGGGGTGCCTGTCAGGCGCTCGAAATCCTGCAACGCGAACCGATCGGTCATTCCGGCAATGTAATCGCTTACGATCCAGGCGAGCGCGGTTTCGCTGTCTGCGCGGGCGACATCCTGCTGCCAATTGGCCGGCAACAGGCTGCTGTCGGCCATGTAGGCGGGAAACAGGGCACGGATCACCGCCGTTACCTGCGTGCGCATCTCGACGACCGAGGGCGCCCGATACATTCGCGTGAACAGGAACGCCCGGATCTGTTTCAGGTCAGCCCAGACCGCGGGCGAGAACTGCACCATCATACGCCCGGCGGCGCGGATCTCGGCCACCTCGCGCGCACCGCTTTGGTGCAGGTTGGCGCGGCTCACCTCGATCACGTCGCCAACGAGCACCCCGAAAAATCGCCGCAGCGCCTCGTGCCGGCGCCGCCCCGTTTCAAGCCCCGGGTGGGCGCTGTCGACCGCGTCTATGCAACCTTGCAGGATCGGCAGGTCGCGCAGCTCTTCGAGGGTAAAAAGCCCCGCGCGCAACCCGTCCTGCAAATCGTGGTTGTTATAGGCAATATCATCCGACAGCGCGGCCACCTGCGCCTCGGCGCTGGCATGGGTCGAAAGTTCAAGATCGAACTCGGCGTTGCACTCGGCCAGCGCCCAGGGAACCGCACCAGTGACGGGGCCGTTATGCTTGGCAATACCTTCCAGCGTTTCCCACGTCAGGTTCAACCCGTCCCAGCCGGCATAGTGGCGCTCCAGCGCGGTGACGATGCGAATGGCCTGCGCATTGTGATCGAACCCGCCATGCGGTGCCATCATTTCGGCCAGCGCATCCTCGCCGGTATGACCAAAGGGCGTGTGGCCCAGATCATGCGCCAGCGCCACCGCCTCGGTCAATTCCAGGTTCAGCCCCAAGGCCCCCGCGATGGTGCGGGCCACCTGCGCCACCTCGATCGAATGGGTCAGCCGGGTGCGAAAGTAATCACCCTCGTGTTCGACGAAAACCTGTGTCTTGTGCTTGAGCCGCCGAAAGGCACTGGAATGGATGATCCGGTCACGGTCGCGTTGGAAACACGATCGGAACGCGCTTTCCTCTTCGGCATAGCGCCGCCCGCGCGATCTGGCGGGGTCGCTGGCATAGGGCTGAAGTGTCATGATGTCTCTGCCTGCGCGTTGGCCATTCTCGGGTTGCAGTTAACCCTGCGCGGGCCGTGGGAACAACCCCGCGCGCCAAACCCTTGAAACACCGCACCCCGCAAGACATATTCCTAGGTGTAACACCATCCGGAGGTTTTCGATGCAACTCCCCCCATCCGTGACCGAGCGCGCCTTTGCCCGGCTTGCCGAAATCGGCGCGGCCGACCAGGGGCAGGCCCTGCGCGTCGCTGTCGAGGGCGGCGGCTGTTCGGGCTTCCAATATGACATCCGGCTCGACAACCCGGCCGAGGATGACCTGGTACTGGAAGGCAATGGGCAAAAGGTGGTGGTCGATGCGATCTCACTGCCCTTCCTGACCGGCGCGGTGATAGATTTCGCAGAAGAGATCATCGGCGCGCGCTTTGTGATCGACAACCCGAATGCCGCGTCCTCTTGTGGCTGCGGCACGTCATTCTCGATCTGATCGCAGGGTCAGGCGCGGGCGAACCGCGCAAAAAATGGCTCGAACCAAGGGGCGGATTCCGCCAGCGCCATCGTGGCTTGCTGATCATCCGACAAGGTCGGCCAGATTGCCGGGCGCATTTGCGCCCAATCGGGGGCGCGGTTTCCGCCCATCCGCAACAGTGTTTCCGACAACCGCCGCAGCGGCCCGTCGGGTTGGGGCATTTGGAAGCTCAACCGCCCCTGCCCCAAGCCGGTCGTGCAAAGATCCTGCCCCTCGAGCGCCAGCACCCATCGCACCATCAGCCAGTCGTGATAACTGTCGGGCAAAAGCGCCTGCGCGCCCTGCACCACGCGCGCGGCCCGCAGCCTTGCGCGCAACCACGCCAGCCATTCATGCGGAGCGCCTTCCCCGGCAAAACGCAGCGCGATACATATCTCGGCCAGCAGATCGGCGTTATGTTCCAAAAGGGCCACCAGGCCCGCATAGCGCAGCGAAGTCAGCGCCTCGGGGCCAAGCCCGGGGGCGCGACGGCCATAATCGGACAGGTAGAATACGATATGCGTCAGCTCATACGCTGCCTTCCGGTTGGGCAGCGCAAAGGTATCGGCACGATTGGCAAAGGCGTGCAACCGGCCCTCCAGGCCCGGATCGGGCGCCGCCAGGTCACGCCGAGCCAAAAGCCGCCTGGCCTCGGCCCGTTGCAGATCTGACAGTTCGGCCCCGGCCAGCCCTTGCCGGGCCACGTATTGCGCCATGCGCGTGCCAACGTCGCCGGGCAGGCCCATATCCTCAAGGTCGAGGGCGATTGACAGCAGGAAGCGATAATATTGCGGGAAAAACCGCAAGCGTTCGGCCAGGCCGTCATAGATATCCTGATAGCCGGCCAACAGATCGGGCTCACCCTGGCCGGTCGTTTCCATCACGTTCAAAAGCTCGGCATTTTCCTTGAGCCAGAAAACATCGCCATCGTCGCGCCGATGATGGCGAACGGCATCGACAAGGGCCGCTCTCGCCGCGGCCCCTGACGGGGGGCGCGGGTGGCTGGCAAGCTGGATGACCTGGGCCATGGCTGTTCCTCCTTTTCCCGCGCCGACAGGCGCTTATGCGCCCGACGAAAACAGATGCGTGCCGGTGCCGTCCTCCAGCCGCGCCCGGGCAGCCGGCGCAGCAGCCGAACTGAACAAGGACACCAGCTCACCCGTCACCGGGGCGGCCGCCGATGAGAACAGGCCGGTTTCTGCCCCACCGGCCATATCGCCGATCATCATCGGCGCAGCGGCAGACGAAAACATCTCGACCCCGCCGCCCTGCAGCATATCGGCGCAAGTGAGCGCGGCGGCCGATGAAAACATCTGGGTTTCTTCACCGCCATGCAGGCAGGCGCCTGACCGGGTGTCGACGGTGTGGGTGATCTTGCGAAGTGCAGACATGGAACTTTCTCCTCTAGGTTGCGCACCGTCAGGTAATACAACCTTTACGCGCCAGTCAACTGATTCTCGCAACCCTTGGTCGTATTAGGGAGCACAGCCTTGCGCCGCCCCCTTGCACCGAATGCGGGGCTGGGCGATAGAACCCCAACTGCATTGGGGCCGCGACATGAAGATTGCCACGTTCAACATCAACGGGATCAAGGCGCGCCACCAGGCGCTGTGTGACTGGCTGGACGAAGCCCAGCCCGACATCGTGCTGCTGCAGGAAATCAAGTCGGTTGATGAGGCTTTCCCCCGGGACCTGTTCGAAGATCGTGGTTTCAATGTCGAAACACATGGTCAAAAAGGCTTTAACGGGGTCGCGATCCTGTCAAAGCTGCCGCTTGAAGATGTGACCTGCGGGCTGCCCGGCGATGACGACGACGAACAGGCCCGCTATATCGAGGCCACGGTGGTCGGCAAAACTGCGGTGCGGCTGTGTGGGCTTTACCTGCCCAATGGCAACCCGGTTGAACTGGACGACAACGGCCAGCCGGTCGCGGGTGGCAAATATGCCTACAAGCTGGCCTGGATGGAACGCCTGCGCGCCCGCGCGGCCGAATTGCTGGCCCAGGAAACACCCTTCCTGATGGCGGGCGATTACAACATCATCCCCCAGGAAGAAGACGCCAAAAGCCCCGACAAATGGCGCGGGGACGCGCTTTTCCGCCCGGAAAGCCGGGCCGCCTTTCGCCGAATCGTGAACCTGGGCCTGACCGAGGCGTTCCGCGCCCGGGTGCAATCGCCGGGGCATTATTCGTTCTGGGATTACCAGCGCGGCGCCTGGAACCGCGACGAAGGGATTCGCATCGATCATTTCCTGCTTAGTCCGCAGGTGGCCGACCTCATGACCGATTGCCAGATCGACCGCGATATTCGCGGCCGCGAGAAGCCGAAGCCCTCCGACCACGTGCCCGTCTGGATCATGCTCGACAACTAGCCAGACCACCTGCCCGAGGCCATGACAAAAGACCGGGGGCCGAGGTGACCGGCGCGCGCGACCGGGCTCTGCAAGGTTACGCCGCGCTGGTGATATCGTAGTCGTAAAGCCAGTCGAACTGGTGCAACATCCGCTCGGGCGCCACAGCGCCCCCAAGGCGCAACGCCATATGCGCCGCGCCCCGCAAGGGCGGAAATCGAAGGTGGTATTTCCAGGCGTTTCGGCTGGCCGCCGCAATCACCCGGCGTGCGCGGCTGATGCGCAATTGCTGATACTGCGACAACCCCGTTTCAAGGTCAGGCGCCCGTTGCAGCATCAGGCGCAAGCCCCAGGCATCTTCCAGCGCCATGCACGCCCCCTGCGCCAGGAAGGGCAATGTCGGATGCGCCGCATCCCCCAAAAGCGCGCAATGCCCGCCCTGCCAACGTGCGGCCACCACGTGCCGGAACAGGCCCCATTGCCGCACGGTTTGCACCCGACCCAGCATGGCGCGCACATCGGCACCGAAATCGGCAAAAGCAGCCTGCAGGTTGGCGGGGTCGTCATCCTGGGTCCAGCTTTCGGCCACCCAGTCACGTTGTTCTCGCACGGCCACGATGTTCAGCGCGTTGCCATCGCGCAGCGGGTAGCTGACCACGTGCCGCCCCGGCCCCATATGCACCTGAACCTGTGGCCCGCGCCGCTCGATATTGGGCACAACCGCGCGCCAGGCCACCTGCCGGGTGAAAAACGGTTTGGCCGCGTCGTTCAAGGCCGGCCGCATCACCGAATGTAGCCCATCGGCACCGATCACCAGGTCCGCCTCGCGCGTGTCGCCATTCTTGAGAACCACCCGTGGCCTTGGCCCGGGCTCGACCCGCTCGACCTGCTGCAAAAGCCGGATCTTGACACCGGCGGCACGGGCACCCTTGAGTAAAATGTCAATCAGGTCAGCACGATGGACAAAATAGTACTCGTGCCGCTTGAGCTGTGTCAGGTCCAGCTTCAACACCTCACCCGCGCGAAAATCGCGCAGGCTGACCGATTGCCCGCGAACCGACCTTGCAACCACGTCCCGGTCAAGCCCCAGCGCCCGCAGCACGGCAAAACCGTTGGGGCTGATCTGGATGCCGGCACCAACCTCGGCGATCTCTGATGCCTGTTCCAGCACCGTCACGCTGGCCCCGTCCATCGCCAGCGCACGCGCGACAGCAAGGCCGCCGATACCGCCGCCGATCACCAGAACCCTGAGTCGTTCGCTGTTCATGTGCCGCCTTTTGGGACGAAAAACGCCGGAGCGAAAGCCCCGGCGCCATTCGATATATCGGTTTTTGCGCCCGCGTCAGTCTTCGCGGTGCACTTTCTCGCGGCGCTCGTGCCGCTCCTGCGCTTCCAGACTCATCGTGGCAATCGGGCGGGCATCCAGCCGCTTCAGGCTGATGGGTTCGCCCGTCACTTCGCAATACCCGTATTCCCCCTCGTCGATGCGGCGCAAGGCGGCGTCGATCTTGGCCACGAGCTTGCGCTGGCGGTCGCGGGTGCGCAGTTCGATCGCGCGGTCGGTCTCTTCGCTGGCGCGGTCGGCGACGTCGGGAATGTTGCGGGTGCTTTCCTGCAACCCCTCTATCGTGTCACGGCTTTCTTCAAGCAATTCAGATTTCCACGCGACCAGCTTGCGTCGGAAATACTCCAGTTGTCGCTCGTTCATGAATGGTTCATCTTCCGCCGGTCTGTAATCGTCGGGAAGAAAGACTTCGGCTTTCATATGCGCTCCCTCTTCAAAGCCAACCGCAGTAAAATTTTCCTGTGGCATATGGCACCCCCTGCGCAGGCAGATACACATCTCACGGGTCTTTGTCACTACCCCAAAACGTGAAACGCCGCCCTGCATTGCCCGTCCGTGCGCATCAGGCTAAGTTGCGGGCAAATGCGCAAAAACAAGGTAGACCATTCATGAAATTCGAAGGCACAGACGCCTATGTCGCAACCGAGGATCTGACCGTCGCCGTCAACGCGGCGGTGACGCTGGAGCGGCCGCTTCTGGTCAAGGGTGAGCCCGGAACCGGCAAGACCGAACTGGCCCGCCAGGTGGCCAACGCGCTTGGGCTGCGTATGATCGAATGGAACATCAAGTCCACCACCAAGGCGCAGCAGGGCCTTTACGAATACGATGCCGTCAGCCGCCTGCGCGACAGCCAGCTGGGCGACGAGCGCGTGCACGATGTCAGCAACTACATCAAGAAGGGAAAGCTGTGGGAGGCGTTCGAGGCCGGTGAAAAGGTCGTGCTGCTGATCGACGAGGTCGACAAGGCGGATATCGAATTTCCAAACGACCTTCTGCAAGAGCTCGACCGGATGGAGTTCTTCGTCTACGAGACCGGCGAATTGATCCGCGCGCAGAACCGCCCGATCGTGATCATTACCTCGAACAACGAAAAGGAACTGCCCGACGCGTTCCTGCGCCGCTGTTTCTTTCATTACATCCGCTTCCCCGACCCCGAGACGATGAAAAAGATCGTCGAGGTGCACCACCCCGGCATCAAGGAGGCACTGCTGACCACCGCGCTGACGCAGTTCTATGAAATCCGCGACATGGCCGGGTTGAAGAAAAAGCCTTCGACCTCGGAGGTGCTTGATTGGCTGAAATTGCTGCTGGCCGAAGATCTGACACCCGAGGATCTGAAACGCGACGGCCCCAACGCGCTGCCCAAGCTGCATGGCGCACTTCTCAAGAATGAACAGGATGTCCACCTGTTCGAACGGCTGGCCTTCATGGCGCGGCGCGGTGGCTGACACGCGCCCGTCGGGGCGTTGACGCAATTTTGCCACATTCGCCCGAAAACCCCGCGCAGACCGGGGTTTTCGGGGTCGCCACGCTGCGGCAACAGGCTGTTTCCACAAGCAGAACAACCGGCCAAGCTACTGATGGAAATTAGGTTTATTGGGCAAGGCTCCGACGGTTCGCCCCAAAAGCGAATGGTCACATTTCTGCCCCAATTCCCCCTTAACAGCGACATCAAGAGGGGCAACAGTCCCCTCAACCGAATGACAAGTTCGAGGCAGATCATGACCGGGACAGCCCAACCCCCTTGCCGGGGCCTGTCTATGCCTGAGCAGAGCAACGATTTTGCCCCCACCTGCGGCCTGGCCGGGGTGGCGCGGCAATGATGCGCCGCATCCTCGTTCCCGTCTGCCTCATGCTGAGCGCCTGCATGCCGGCCGCGCCCACCGAAACCGCAACCCGCGCGGCGCAGTTCGGCGAAAGCACGATGCCGCCGATGAAGACGTTCGCAGTGCCGCGTCCCAGCCTGCCGCAGCAATCGAATTCCGACATCGCGCGTGATTTCCTTGACCTGACCTTCATGCTGGAATCGGGTCGGCGCCTGCCGTATTTTTCGCGCTTCGAGGGACCAGTGTCGGTGCACGTCACGGGCACGCCGCCTGCCAACCTGCGGCTTGACCTCAATCGCCTGCTGTCGCGGCTGCGCAACGAGGCGGGCCTCGACATCCACCTGACCAACGCTGCCGAGGCCAACATCACGATCGAAGCCGTCAGCCGGGCCGAGATCAGGCGCAACCTGCCGCAAGCCGCGTGTTTCGTGGTGCCCAACATCTCCAAGCTGAGCGAGTATCGCAAGGCACGGCGCACGGGGCGCACCGATTGGGCGCAGGTGAAGGAGCGCAAGCGCCTGGCCATTTTCCTGCCATCCGACGCGGCGCCACAGGAAGTCAGGGATTGCCTGCACGAAGAGCTTGCGCAGGCGTTGGGCCCGCTCAACGATCTTTACCGACTGCCCGACAGCGTGTTCAACGACGACAACGTTCACACCGTGTTGACCGGCTTCGACATGATGATCCTGCGGCTTTACTATGCGCCCGAACTGCGCGCCGGCATGACGCGTAGCGAGGTCGCGGCCCGCCTGCCCGCGCTGCTGGCCCGCATCAACCCCGCCGGGCAGAACCTGTCTCCACGCCACGACGGCAACACGCCGCGCAGTTGGGTGTTGGCGATTCAGACAGCCCTTGGCCCGGGCACGGGACCGGCCGAACGCCGCCGCGCCGCCGAACAGGCGCTGCAAATCGCCCGCACCATGGGATGGAAAGATCACCGCATGGCCTTTTCGCACTATGCAATGGGCCGGTTGACGCAGCGGCTGGATGACGGCGTCGCACAGGAACATTTCATCGCGGCCGACCATTATTACTCGCTAACGCCCAATACCGCGCTGCACCGTGCTTACGTGGCCTCGCAACTGGCCGCCTACGCCCTTGCGCAAGGGCGCGGCGAAGACGCGCTGACGCTGGCAAGCCGGCATCTAGGCACCGCCGAGCGGTATGAAAACGCGGCCTTGCTGTCGACGCTGATGCTGTTGCGGGCCGAGGCGCTGGAACTCTTGGGCCGCAGCCGTGAGGCCATGACCGTCAGGCTGGACAGTCTGGGTTGGGCGCGATACGGGTTCGGCGCGGATTGGGCCGTTCATGCCAAGCTGCGCGAGGTTGCCGCGCTCAATCCGGTCAACGGACCTAGCTGAGGCTGACACGAGATGATCGTTTTGACAGGGGCGCTTCTGGGCGCGATTTTCGGGGCCGTCCTTGCGGCACGTCGCAAGGGCAGACCGCTGGATATCGCGCAATACGCGGCCGGTTTCGCGATCTTGTTCATGATCGTGGCCTTGTTCATCACCCTGTTCATTCACCGCGCCTCGTTGTGAGCGGGGACAGGGCTTTGGCTGTTGTCGTGCGCTGCGCACTGGCCTAAGTTCAGCGTATGTTTCTGCCGTTCTTCGAAAACCTCCGCAAATCCGGAATTCCCGTCACCCTGCGGGAATACCTCGCCTTTCTCGAGGCGATGAAATCGGGTCTCGTGACCTATGATGTCGAGGGGTTCTATTACCTTGCCCGAACCGCGATGGTGAAGGACGAGCGCAACCTCGACAAGTTCGACCGGGCCTTTGCCGCCACGTTCAAGGGGCTGGAAGACATCAAGCTGGGCGATGTGCTGAACGCAGTCGACATCCCCGCCGACTGGCTGGAAAAACTGGCCGAAAAGCACCTGAGCGCCGAAGAAAAGGCCGAGATAGAGGCCCTTGGCGGTTTCGACAAGCTGATGGAAACGCTGAAAGAGCGGCTGAAGGAACAGCAGGGCCGCCACCAGGGCGGCAACAAGTGGATCGGCACCGCCGGCACATCGCCCTTCGGCGCGCATGGCTACAATCCCGAGGGGGTTCGCATCGGGCAGGAGAAATCCCGCCACCAGCGCGCGGTCAAGGTCTGGGACAAGCGCGAATTTAAGAACCTCGACGACAGCATCGAGCTGGGCACGCGCAACATCAAGGTGGCGCTGAAGCGCCTGCGCCGCTGGGCCCGCGACGGTGCCCATGACGAGCTTGACCTGAATGGCACGATCCGCGCCACGGCCGAGCACGGGTACCTTGATGTCAAAACCCGCCCCGAACGTCGTAACGCCGTGAAGGTATTGCTGTTTCTCGATGTGGGCGGCAGCATGGACCCACATATCAAGGTGGTCGAAGAGCTGTTTTCCGCCGCCCGGGCCGAGTTCAAGCACCTCGAATATTACTATTTCCACAATTGCCTTTATGAAGGTGTCTGGCGCGACAATCGCCGCCGCTGGGATCAGCAGACCCCGACATGGGACGTGCTGCATACCTATGGCTCGGATTACAAGTGCATCTTCGTGGGCGATGCCAGCATGAGCCCTTATGAAATCGCCTATCCCGGTGGCGCCAACGAACACTGGAACGCCGAGGCCGGGCAGGTCTGGCTACAGCGTGCCCGCGCGCAATGGCCCGATCACATGTGGATCAACCCGGTGCCGGAAAAATACTGGGGCTACACCCATTCCATCGGCATGATCCGCGAAATCTTCGAAGATCGCATGGTACCCATGACCCTGGCGGGAATCGAACAGGGCATGAAAGAACTGACGCGCTAGGCGCCGCGCCGCGCCGTCATCACCCCTACCCGATTGATTCCGCCTAAAGCGTGGTCTGGAAAAGCCGCCCCGGCCCCCAGCCGCGCGCATCGACGCCGGCAAGTTGCAGCATGTGCCACAGCATCGCCTGGTTCGAACTGACAACCGGGCGGCCGGTTTCGGCTTCGACCGTGTCGATAATGCCAAAGGTGCGCAGGTTGGTGCAGCTTGCGAAAAAACCATCAGCCGCATCATTTTCTGCCAGCTTGTTCAGCATGTTGCGGGTCGAATCTTCGGTGATGCGCGCGACTGTGTAATCATCACCCTGGTCGAAACTGGCCTCGGCAACCGTGTCGATTCCCTGCTCGGCCAAGTAAGCGCGCATCGGCGCTGTCACGGTTTTCACATAGGGCGACCCATAGCCGACCCGGCCCACCCCAAGCGCCTTGAGCGCGGCGGTAACCGCCGTGATGGGGGTGCTGACCTTGACCCCTGGATGCGCCTTTCGGATCAGCGCGGCCACCCGGTCGGGGCCGATGATCGTCGAGGCGCTGGTGCAGCCATACCCGATCACGTCCAGCCCCCTGGGCAGCCGTTCGGCGGTGGCTGTCATCTGCTCGGCCATCATGGCCAGCTTTTCGGGCGTCACGTCGGCCTCGGCGGGGATGCGCGCGTGCAGTAGGCTAAGCGGGCGCCCGGCCAGAACCGTGCGGGCCTCGTTTTCAAGGCTTTCATCGGTCGACAGAACGATCAGCCCCAGCCGCAGCCCGTCGCCGAACCCGTGATCCAATTCATAAGGTTGTGCCATGTCCCAGCCCCTACCGTATCAACGCCCCAACACATCGTGTTTTGCGCGCCGTGGCAACCCATCGCTTGCCCTGCGCGCGCTGCTGCCCCATATCAGACCCATGTTGAAATTTGCCCCCATTCTTCTGGCGCTGGTTTATGGCCTGGTGATGTATCGCTTTTCGGTCTGGCGCACCCAGGCCGAACTGAGCGCGCGCTCGACCGAGTTGCTTGACCCGAAACTGGCCCCGATGCTTGACCGGATGGCGGCGGCATTGGAAATTCCACGCGTCAAGGTTCAGCTTTACGAGATCGAGCCGGTGAATGGCCTGGCCGCGCCGGATGGACGAATCTTCATCACACGCGGGTTTTACAACAAGTTTCGGCAAGGCGAGGTGACGGCCGAGGAAATGGCCAGCGTCATCGCGCACGAACTGGGTCACGTGGCTCTGGGCCATGCACGTCGACGGATGATCGACTTTTCCGGCCAGAACGCGCTGCGCACGGCGCTGGCGATGGTGCTGGCGCGATTTCTGCCGGGCATCGGTGTATGGATCGCCAACAGCCTTACCTCGCTGCTTGCTGCAAAACTGAGCCGCGGGGATGAATACGAGGCGGATGAATACGCCTCGGCGTTGCTGGTCAAGGCCGGGATCGGAACCGAGCCACAAAAGACCCTTTTTCACAAGCTCGACAAGCTGACCGATGCGCGCGCGGGCGTCATGCCCGCCTGGCTGATGTCGCACCCCCCCACCAAGGACCGTATCGCCGCGATCGAACGGCACGAGGCCGACTGGGGCCTGGGTGCACCGGACAAAACCTAGCCCGCCAGCGCCTTGCCCAGCCGCGGCAGGCGGGCCTTTTTCAAAAGGCGTCGAATATCCCAATCGTCGCCCGACAACCGACGGGCCTGTGCCAGGACCTGCGCACCCACATGCGCCACGAGGTCGGGCTGCGCTTGCCAGATTCCGTGCAGGAACCCGTCGGGGTCGGCGCGGCTCAGCCCCTCTTCGGCCAGTATGTTGCGGGGAAAATCGCCTGCGTTCAACGTCACGATCACATCGGCATGGCCCGCGATGGCGGCGGCCAGAACATGGGTGTCGGCCGGGTCGGGCAGCCACAGCCGGCTTTCCAGCGAAGGCGGGCACGTGACCGCCGCGCCCGGCCAGGCCGCCTGCACCAGCGCGATCTCAGCGCGCGCTTGCGGTTCGCCCTGCGGGCCGATCTTGCGGGCAGCGCGGGCCCATTCCTCGAGTATCCTGTCAGACCAGAGCGGGATGAACGCCCCCTGCCCCGCAACGCCCAGCAGCATCTCGCGTATCACCGTGGGATACAGCACGCAGGTATCCAGCAGCACCTTCATAGGCGATAGAACAGCGCCTTGAGGTAACCGCTTTCGGCCAGTTGTGGCATCAACGGGTGGTCGGCCCCGGCGAACCCGGTATGAATGATCTGCCCCGCGCGGCCCGCCCGCCCGATGCCGCGCGTGCAGGCAGTACGGAATTTGCCCAGGTCAGCGGCGTGCGAACACGAACACAGCCCCAGATAGCCCCCCGGCGCCACCAGCGGCGCGGCCAGGCGGGCGACGCGCTCGTAAGCGCGCAAACCGGCATCCAGCGCCTGTTTCGACGGAGCGAAAGCGGGTGGATCGCAGATCACCACATCGAACTGCGCGCCCTCGTCGCCCAGCGCGCTCAACACGTCGAACGCATCGCCGCGCCGCGTATCAAGTCGCTCGGCCACGCCGCCCGCCTGCGCACCGGCGCGGGCCAGTTGCAACGCCGGGTCCGACCCATCGACCGCCAACGCGCTTTGTGCGCCGCCTGCAAGGCAGGCCAGCGCAAAGCCGCCTACGTGGGAAAACACGTCCAGCACACGCGCGCCCTGCGCCAGGCGCGCGGCAAAGGCGTGGTTCGGGCGCTGGTCGAAAAACAACCCTGTTTTCTGCCCGCCGGTCAGGTCGGCCATATAGGTGGCACCGTTCATCGGGACCTGCACCGGCGCCTCGGGCGCCGCACCCAGCAGTATGGCGGCGTCCTCGTCCAACCCTTCCAGGGTGCGGGCACGGCCGCTGGCATTTTTCAATATAGTCGTCACGCCCGTCACATCGGCCAGGGCCTGTGCCAGGTCATCTATCATCACGTCGGCCCAGGCGGCATTGGGCTGGATCACGGCAGCATCGCCGAAACGGTCGATCACCACACCGGGCAGGCCGTCGGCCTCGGCATGGACCAGGCGATAGAAAGGCGTGTCGAACAACCGTTCACGCAGCGCCAGCGCGTGCTCCAACCGTGTAGCCAGCCATGCGCGGTCGATCACCGCGCCGGTGTCACGCTCCAGCACGCGGGCGAAAATGCGCGAATTCGGGTTCACCGCCACAAGCGCCAGCGGCGCGCGGTCGGCATCTTCCAGGATGGCGATTGTGCCCGCCGCAATATTCTTGGTGCGGCGATCGGTTACGATCTCGTTGTCGTAGACCCAGGGCGCGCCGTGGCGGATGGCGCGGGCATTGGCCTTGGGTTTCAGGCGGATCACGGGAAAAGAGGACGGCGTCATGCCGTCCTCTTACTGGTCATTCTTGTCAGGGGAAAGATCAGATCGGGTTGACCTCGAGCCCGGCCACCAGTTCGGTCACGCCCTTGGGCGCCGAGCCGGGCTGTTCAAGTTCCATACGGATCACGTTGGCCAGGTGCCGCGTGATGCGCAGTTTTTGCGTGACACCCTGCCGCTCGGCCGCGATGGCCCTGGAGCCGCCGAACCCCTTGAGGTCGGCACTGATTTCGCGCGGCGGCATGATCGCGAGGCCGGTCTCCGGATCGCGCAGGATCAGGTCGAACGTGATCGAGTGAACACCGCCGATGGTGTAGCGGGTTTTCTCGGTCAGGGCATGGAACCGCTTGACCACGATCTCGGCCACGACGGGCAGCGCGCCATCGACAGTTTCAACGGCCCGGCTCACGCTGGTGTTGAAGATGTCGGCGACCTGTGCGTGCCGATCTCCGATCGGATCTTCGCGCCAGACAATGTCGCCCATAGGGTAATAGGTGTTGGCCTCGCTTACCCGCAGCGAGCGTGGCACCTTGACGGTGTAGGATTGAACGGCCACCGATTGGACCGCGGCCGACGGGGCCTCGGCGGCAAGCGCGGCGGTGCTTTCCAGCGGCGCGTTCCGCGACGCGGTGTCGATGGATGTGCAGGCTGAAACGCTCAGGCCCAAGGCAAGTGCAGCGATGATGCGACGATGTTTCATACTCTTCCTCCTTCGGGCGTTCTGCCCGGGTCTGTTGCAGGCAAGATGACCGAGGATTGGGGCGAAACTGGGACCAAAGCCGTGCAATTGCGGGAAGATGCCATGGCATTCACACGGCGCATCGGTTGCGGCGTTATCGCTAACGCCTTATGCTTGGCCCATATCCAAGGGGGGACAGATGGCACTCAACGATACAGTGGCGCGCGTGACCGACCGTATTCGCACCCGCAGCCAGGCCCGCCGCGGCGAATACCTGTCACGGATGCGCCGCGCGGGCGATGACGGGCCGCAGCGCGCCCATCTGAGTTGCTCGAACCAGGCTCATGCCTATGCCGCCACCGGCCCCGACCAGCAGGCGCTGGCCACGGGCCGCGCGCCGCATCTTGGCATCGTGACCGCCTATAACGACATGCTATCGGCCCATCAGCCGTTCGAAACCTTTCCCGACGTGATCCGCGCCGCCGCACGCGATATCGGGGCGACGGCACAGGTGGCAGGCGGCGTTCCGGCCATGTGCGACGGGGTCACGCAAAGCCAACCGGGGATGGAGCTGTCGCTGTTTTCGCGCGACGTGATCGCGCTGGCCGCCGGCGTCGCGCTGTCGCACAACACCTTTGACGCCGCCGTCTACCTGGGCGTTTGCGACAAGATCGTGCCGGGGCTGGTGATCGCCGCGGCCACTTTCGGCCATGTGCCGAGCGTCTTCATGCCGGCAGGCCCGATGACCAGCGGCCTGCCGAACGAGGAAAAAGCCGAAGTGCGACGCAAATTCGCCGCCGGCGAGGTGGATCGCGCTACGCTGATGCGCGCCGAGATGGACAGCTATCACGGCCCTGGCACCTGTACGTTCTACGGCACGGCGAATTCCAACCAGATGTTGATGGAGTTCATGGGGCTGCATCTTCCCGGTGCGAGTTTCGTCAACCCGAACACGCCCATGCGCACGGCGCTGACCCGCGCTGCCGCGCAGCGGGCCTTGGCGATCACCGGGCTGGGCGAAGCCTATACGCCGGTCTGCGACGTTCTCGACGAACGCGCCTTCGTCAACGGGATCGTGGGGCTGATGGCCACCGGCGGGTCGACGAACCTTGTCATCCACCTGCCCGCGATGGCGCGCGCGGCCGGGATCGAGCTGCTGCCGCAGGATTTTGCTGATCTGTCCGCAGTGACGCCAATGCTGGCGCGGGTCTACCCCAACAGCCTGGCCGACGTGAACCATTTTCACGCGGCTGGTGGCTTGGGCTACCTGATCGGACAATTGCTGGAGGCCGGGCTGCTGCACGAAGACGTGCAAACCGTCGCCGGCATGGGCCTTGACCGCTATACACGGGAACCGAAACTGGACGGTGACGCCGTGGCATGGGGGCCGGGCACGGATCACAGCCTGAACGAAAAGATCCTGCGCCCCGCGGGTGACCCGTTCCAGCCAACCGGCGGCCTGACCTATCTGCATGGCAACCTTGGCGAAGGGATCATCAAGACCTCTGCCATTGCCGAAGAGACCCACGTGATCGAGGCCCCGGCCCGCGTTTTCGACTCGCAGGACGCGGTAAAGACAGCCTTTCAGGCCGGCGAGCTTGACAGGGACGTGGTCGTGGTGGTGCGGTTCCAGGGACCGCAGGCCAACGGAATGCCGGAATTGCACGGGCTGATGCCGCCCTTGGGCGTGGTGCAGGGGCGCGGGCACAAGGTGGCACTGGTAACCGACGGGCGCATGTCGGGCGCCAGCGGCAAGGTGCCCGCTGCCATCCATGTCGCGCCCGAGGCGGCGGCCGGCGGTCCGCTGGCGCGGCTGGCCGATGGTGACCTGGTGCGGCTGGACGCACAGGCCGGCACGCTGGAAGTGTTGACCGAGGGCGCGCTGAACCGCGCGCCCGCCACGCCCGACCTGTCTGCCAATACCCATGGCATCGGGCGCGAGCTGTTCGAGATCTTCCGCCGGAACGTCGGGCCTGCCAGCACCGGCGCGGGTGTCGTGGTCTGATGATGACACCCCGGCAGATCAGCGAAGCCACCGAAAGCCTGTGCCGCCATGCGCCGGTGATCCCGGTCCTGGTGGTCGACAGCGCCCACGAGGCCGCGCCGCTGGCCAAGGCCCTTGTGGCCGGGGGCCTGCCGGTGCTTGAGGTCACGTTGCGCACGCCTGCCGCACTGGATGCGATCACCGCAATGGCGCGCGTGCCGGGCGGCATCGTGGGCGCGGGCACCGTGCTGACACCTGAAGACGTGGCCGCCGCCAAGGCCGCGGGCGCCCGATTCGCCGTGTCACCAGGTGCGACCGACCGGCTGCTTGCGGCCTGCGAGGCAGCGGAACTGCCCTTGCTGCCCGGGGCCGCCACCGCGAGCGAGGCAATGGCCCTTCTGGAACGCGGTTATAGCGTGCAGAAATTCTTTCCAGCCGGTGCAATCGGCGGTGCAAAGGCGCTGAAAGCCATCGGCGCGCCACTGCCGCAGGTCCGATTTTGCCCGACAGGCGGGATCGGCCCCGAGAACGCGCCCGATTACCTGGCGCTGGACAACGTGCTGTGCGTCGGTGGCAGCTGGGTCGCGCCAAAGACCCTGGTCGCGGCAGGCGATTTCGATGCCATCACCGACCTGGCCCGTCAGGCTGCGGCGCTTTAGCTCTGGCCACCATCTCGCGGGCGGCTGCGCCACCCGCCCCGTCGCCGGGGGCGGTCCATCTTTTCCAGCCCCTCGCGCATGACCCGCGTCATCGGATGCGCGGGCGCATCCGGCCCGTAGCGGTCGATCAGGCTGGCCAGCGCGGTACGGCTGTCCTGCCCCTCGGGCAGGCTCAACGCCCAGTCAAGAAAGATCGTGCGACATTCCTCGGGCGTGATGCCTTCGATCCGGTAGGATTCGAAGATCAGCCCCTTCGGGTCCAGCGCATCACCCTTTTTCATTCCAGCCCCCTTGGCAGCCGCTCCAGCACCTTGTCCACAATCTGCCCGGCGCCCGCGGTGCAATCCGTCAACGCCCGTTCCAACGCCGCCAGATCATCGAACCCGGTTTCGCGCAACATCATGGCACATCCGCCCTCGCCGGTGGCATCGGGATCAAATGCCTTGTCGCTCAGCAGTTTTGACACGGCCTGCACCTTCCAGCACAGCGCATGCGCGGCATCCAGCGCGTTGATTTCGTCGTTTTCCAGCCATCCGGCTTCCGCCGCGCAGGCCAGCCCCGCCTCGACCGTGCGTTCGGTGCCTCCCCCCAGCAGGGCACCGGCCTGGGCCACCAGTTCGACATCCTGCAAACGCCCCTTGCCCAGCTTGGCATCCCAGGGCCCGGCGGGCGGCTTGGCGGCGGCGATGCGCGCGCGCATATCGCGCACATCCTTCAAAACCCCGGCCGCGTCGCGCGATACGGTCAGCGCCTCGCGGCGCACCTTTTCGACATCCTCGGCAACGCCCGTTTCGCCCGCCACCGGGCGCGCACGCGTCAGCGCAAGATGTTCCCACAGCCAGGCTTCGTTTTTCTGGTAGTTTTCAAAGGACGCCAGCGAAGTCGCCACCGGCCCCTGCGTGCCCGAGGGGCGCAGCCGCATGTCGATCTCGTACAGCCGCCCCTCGGCCATCTGCGCGGTCACCGCGGTCACCATCGCCTGCGTCAAGCGCGCGTAATAGGCCCGCGCCGCCAACGGCCGGCGCCCGTCTGAACTTTCGACCCCGGCCGCATCGTAGATGACGATCAGGTCCAGGTCGGAGGTGGCGTTCAGCCGCGCCGCGCCCATCGAGCCCATGCCCAGCACCATCGCGCCCCGCCCCGGCGGGGGCCCGTGCTTGATGGTGAACTGCGCCACGACGACCGGGTAAAGCGCGGCAAGACATGCCTCGGCCAGGTCGGCATACTGGCGCCCGGCAGTATCGGCGTCGATCAGCCCGCGCAGGTGATGCACGCCGATGCGGAAATGCCACTCCTTCGCCCAGCGGCGCACGGAGTCCAGCTTGCGCTCGTAATCGTCCTCGGGCGCGATGCGCGCAGCCAGTTCATCGCGCAGCGCCGCCATGCCGGGCCATTCGGCAAAGAAATCGCCCCCGATCACCGCGTCGAACACACCCGAGTTGCGCGACAGATGCGCGGCCAGCGCGGGCGACGTGCCGACGATATCCACCAGCAGGTCGATAAGCTGGGGGTTGGCCTCGAACAGCGAGAACAGTTGCACACCGGCAGGCAGACCGGCCAGGAACCCATCCAGCGCAAGCAACGCCTCGTCCGGTTTGGCAGTGCGGCCAAGACGGTCGAGAATATCGGGCCTGAGCCGGTCGAATATTTCCACCGCCCGCGCCGAACGCAACGCGGGATAGCTTTTCCAACGGTCAAGGATCTCGGGATTGAACGCATGGGCGGGCGGTTCGGCCTGGCTGGCCTGCGGATCGGGCGCGAAAAAGCTTTCGGTCACTTCATGCACCTCGGTCAGGCGGCGATGGATATCGGATTTCAACGCATCCGCTTGGCGCCCCATCAGGCAGGCCAGCCGCGCGAACCCGTCATCCGAGGTGGGCAGATCATGGGTCTGCGCATCGTTGATCATCTGCAACCGATGCTCGACCTCGCGATGGGCGACGTAGTGATCGGCCAGCACATCGGCGGCATGCCCGGGTATCCATTCCTTGCGGGCCAGAACCTCCAACCCGTCCAGCGTGCCGCGCACGCGCAAGTCCGGGTCGCGCCCGCCGGCGATCAATTGCCGCGTCTGGGTGAAGAACTCGATCTCGCGGATACCGCCGCGTCCCAGTTTCATGTTGTGGCCCGGCAAGGTGATAGGCCCGCCCAACCCCTTGTGTTCACGTATACGCAGGCGCATGTCATGGGCATCCTGGATGGCGGCGAAATCCAGGTGCTTGCGAAAGACAAAAGGTCTCAGCGTTTTGAGAAACTTCTCGCCGGCGTCGATGTCGCCAGCGCAGGCACGAGCCTTGATATATGCCGCGCGCTCCCAGGTTCTTCCCAGGCTTTCATAATAGGTTTCGGCTGCCGCCATCGACATGCAGACCGGCGTGACCGAGGGGTCGGGCCGCAGGCGCAGGTCGGTGCGAAAGACATAGCCCTCGGCGGTCATGTCGCTCAGCATCGCGGCCATCTTGCGGGTGGCACGCACGAAACTGGCGCGTGCCTCGTGCCAGTCATCTTCGTCAAAACGCGTTTCGTCGAACAGGCAAATG
This sequence comes from Lutimaribacter degradans, assembly GCF_023703375.1. Lineage (GTDB taxonomy): Bacteria > Pseudomonadota > Alphaproteobacteria > Rhodobacterales > Rhodobacteraceae > Lutimaribacter > Lutimaribacter degradans. Next base: position 95,350 of record NZ_JAMQGO010000005.1, on the reverse strand, counting down.
AGGTCGATATCCGAGCTGTAATTCAGTTCGCCCGCGCCCATCTTGCCCATGGCAAGCGCCACCATGCCACCGGCGCGGTCCAAATCGTCTTCGGTTGCACCGGGCAGTTTACCGCGGCGAATTTCATTACCCACGCAGGCCCGCATCGCGGCATGGGTGGCCAGGTCGGCCAATCGTGTCAGCGCGCCGGTGACCTGCATCAGCGGCCAGACTCCGGCCAGGTCGGCCAGCGCGGTCAGCAGTGCCACGCGGCGCTTGGCCTGTCGCAAAACATTTGCCACCACATCTGGCGCCGCGTCCTGCACGGCGGCAAACACCGCGTCCAGCGCGGCCTCGGGGTCATCCAGCGCACCGGGCAGCCACTCGGCCTCTTTCTCGGTCAGGGCCTTCAGGTAGGGCGCGCTGCCCCCGGCCCCTTCGACAAGCGTGGCAAGATCGCCCGACAGTTCCGGCACGGCGGCGCGCGCCTCGGCGCCGCGGTCGGGGTCATGGGGGATCGGCAGGCGGGTGATGCGGGATGTGAAACTCATGGCGGGAACAATGTGTTGAAGGCCGGGTGGCGTCAATCGCTCGTCTATGCGCGGCCACGCGCTTTTGTCAGGCACATGCCCACGGGGCCATATACTTGCGGGCTGGCAGAAAACGGTTTCAAACTTGGCGGGGATCGTGACACAAAACCCGTGTTCCACAGGAAAGGGCGAGAGATGAGCAAGAGCATGGCCCGCGTGCGCCGCGCGCTGGAAGAGGCAGGGATCACCCCCGACATTCGCGAAACCGATGGTGCGCGCACCGCGCAAGAGGCCGCCGATGCCGTGGGCTGCACGCTGGATCAGATCGCGAAATCCATCATCTTTCAGGGCCATGACAGCGGCCAATGCCTGTTGTTCCTGACGGCAGGCGGCAACCAGGTTGACGCGGCAAAGGCCGGAACGCTGGCCGGAGAAACGCTGGACCGTGCCGATGCGGCCGCCGTGCGGGCGCAAACGGGCTTTGCCATCGGCGGGGTCAGCCCGGTCGGACATCTGAACCCGATCCGCGCCTGGGCCGACCCCCGGCTGCTGGAATTCGACATCATTTGGGCCGCCGCTGGCACCCCGCGCCACGTATTCCCCCTGCACTCCGCCGACCTGGCCCGGTTGAGCGGCGCGCAGGTTGCCGATTTCACGGCCTGATGCCGACAATGTAAAAAAGATTTACATAAACCCTTGCACGGACGGCGGCGCGGTCCCATCTCCTTTGATGTGAACGGCATTTACATCACCTGAACGGAGAGAGACATGACAACCGCCGAAACCTGCACCCATGCGCTTTCGCGCCCCGCCAGTTGGCTGGCACGTGCCGAGACATGGCTGGATGACCGGGGCAAAGGCGCCTGGATTGCCGCCATGGTTCTGGGCTTCATCGTATTCTGGCCCATCGGCCTTGCCCTTCTTGCCTACATGATCTGGAGCAAACGCATGTTCGGAAAATCCTGCAGCCGCCACAACCCGATGACGCGCCACGCTTTCGGCGCGATGAAACCCAGCGGCAACACCGCGTTTGACGCCTACAAGGCCGACACGCTGCAACGACTCGAGGAAGAGCAGGAACAGTTCGAAACCTTCCTTCAACGCCTGCGCGCTGCCAGGGACAAGGCCGAGTTCGACCAGTTCATGGACGACCGCGCGAAAGAGGCCCGCCGCGCCCCCCGCGAAGACGCGCAGGGCGAATGATCTCCGCCGTTCCTGGCAACACCCCGGACAGGCCCGCCCTTGCGGGCCGTCCCATTGCTCTTCATTCTGGTGTCCGATGACATATTCCGCCCTGCCCGACCCTCACCTGCAGCCCGAATTCTATGCCGATGTGCCGATGAAGCGGTTGCTGGCCTTCGTGATCGACACGGTAATCATCGTGATCGGCTGCCTGGTGATCCTGCCTTTCACGGCCTTCACCGGGATTTTCTTTTTCCCGATCCTGATGCTGGTGGTGGGAACGGCCTATCGCGTCGTGACACTTGCCAATCGGTCTGCCACGCTGGGAATGCGACTGATGGCGATCGAGTTTCGCACCCATGACGGGCGGCCCTTCGACGCGCTGACCGCCGTTTTGCACACCGTGGGCTTCACGGTGTCGATGGGTGTATTCGTGGCGCAGGCGATCTCGGTGGTGATGATGCTGGTCGATGAACGGGGCCAGGGCCTGAGCGACAAGGTGCTGGGCAGCGTCGCGCTGAACCGGCGCGCACGGCGCTAATCACGCGCTCGCGCAAACCCTTGGCGGATCGAAAACTGTGGGCTAGTCTTTGCTTCAGGCGAACGACGAGCGGATCTCATGCAGCACACATTACCCATCGCGCCACAGTTCTATGTGACGGCTCCGCAACCCTGCCCGTATCTTGACGGGCGGATGGAGCGCAAATTGTTCACCGCGCTGCAAGGCGACGGGGCCGAACGCCTGAACGACACCCTGTCAAAGCAGGGGTTCCGGCGGTCGCAAAACGTGCTTTACCGCCCGTCCTGCACAGATTGCGCGGCCTGCATGTCGGCGCGCATCCGCGTGGCTGATTTCACACCGACGAAAAGCCAGAAACGCGCGGTGCGACGCAATGCCGGGCTGGCGCGCAACGCCACGTCGCCTTGGGCCACCGAAGAGCAATACGAACTGTTCCGCCGCTACCTTGAAAGCCGGCACGCCGATGGCGGCATGGCCGATATGGACGTCTTCGAATTCGCCGCCATGATCGAAGAGACGCCGATCCGCACCCGGGTCGTGGAATATACCGACCGCGAAAACGACGCGCTGGCCGCCGTATGCCTGACCGACGTCCTAGATGACGGGGTAAGCCTTGTCTATTCCTTCTACGACCCCGACCGTAGCAAGGCATCGCTGGGCACCTATATCATCCTCGATCATATCGAGATCGCGCGCGAGGCCGGCTTGCCCTTCGTCTACCTGGGCTACTGGGTGCCGGGCAGCCCCAAGATGGGCTACAAGGCAAAATTTGCCGGGGTCGAACTTTATGTCGGCAACCGCTGGGAAAGGATGCGCAACCCGGCCGATTACTCATCCGAGCTTCACCCGCTGAACACCGATCCGATTGCCGAACAGGTGGCGAATATCTCGCTCCCGGGCGCGCAACCGGCCAAGGGATGAGAGCGAAACACCGTCGCAAAACCCATTCCTGACGCGGCGCGCAGAGATTGCGCAACAAAAATTCGCCAGAAACGCCGCCAGAGACATAAAATTCGCCATTTCGGATGTTGACGCCCTGCACGCCCCTCCTTAAAACCGTGCGCACGTGAAGGAGACCAGACCGATGACCAAGGTAGTAATTATTCTGGGAAAATGGCGCATGGGCCGGTAACGGACACCATAATGGAACCCCATGCGCCCCCGACTGATCCTCGGGGGCTTTTCTTTGCGCATGACAAGACGTTGATAGACGGAGCAAGCACATGACACGTCAGATGACCGGAGCGAAAATGGTTGTTCAGGCCCTCAAGGACCAGGGCGTGGACGTCGTATTCGGGTATCCAGGCGGGGCAGTGCTACCCATTTATGACGAAATTTTTCAGCAAAACGGGATTCGCCACATCCTGGTGCGCCACGAACAGGGCGCCGTGCATGCCGCCGAAGGCTATGCCCGCGCAACCGGCAAGCCGGGCGTCTGCCTTGTGACTTCGGGCCCGGGGGCGACCAACGCGGTAACGGGGCTGACAGATGCATTGCTGGATTCGATCCCGATCGTCGTTCTGACCGGCCAGGTGCCGACCTTCATGATCGGCTCGGACGCGTTCCAGGAGGCCGACACCGTGGGCATCACGCGTTCGTGCACAAAGCACAACTGGCTGGTCAAGGATACCGAGCGCCTGCCCCACGTTCTGCACGAGGCCTTCCACGTTGCCACCAGCGGCCGGCCCGGCCCGGTGCTGGTTGACATTCCCAAGGACGTGCAGTTTGCCAGCGCGACATATACCCCGCCAAAGCAGGTACGAACCAGCCACTACGCGCCCCGCGTCAAGGGTGACATGGACGCCATAACCGAACTGGTCGAGGCGCTGGAAACCGCCAAGCGCCCGGTCTTCTACACCGGTGGCGGCGTGATCAATTCGGGCCCCGGCGCCAGCCAGCTGCTGCGCGAGCTTGTCGATGCGACGGGCTTTCCCATCACCTCGACACTGATGGGGCTGGGCGCCTATCCCGCATCGGGCCAGAAATGGCTGGGGATGCTGGGAATGCATGGCCTCTACGAGGCGAACATGGCGATGCATGATTGCGACCTGATGATCAACATCGGCGCGCGCTTCGATGACCGTATCACCGGCCGCATCGACGCGTTCAGCCCGAACTCGAAAAAGGCGCATATCGACATTGATCCCTCGTCGATCAACAAGGTGATCCGCGTCGACATTCCCATCGTGGGCGATGTGGGCCACGTGCTGGAAGACCTGCTGAAGGTCTGGAAAGCGCGCGGGCGCAAGACCAACCGCGAGGGGCTGGCCAAATGGTGGGCGCAGATCGAGGAATGGCGCAAGGTCGATTGCCTGGCCTTCAAGCAGAACGGCCCGGCCATCAAACCGCAATACGCCTTGCAGCGGCTCGAAGAACTGACCAAGGGGCACGACCGGTATATCTGCACCGAGGTCGGACAGCACCAGATGTGGGCCGCGCAGTACCTGGGCTTTGAAGAGCCCAACCGCTGGATGACATCGGGCGGGCTGGGCACGATGGGCTACGGCTTTCCGGCCTCGATCGGCGTGCAAATGGCCCATCCCGACGCGCTGGTTATCAATGTCGCGGGCGAAGCATCGTGGTTGATGAACATGCAGGAAATGGGAACCGCCGTGCAGTTCCGGTTGCCGGTCAAGCAATTCATCCTGAACAACGAACGCCTTGGCATGGTGCGCCAGTGGCAAGAGCTTCTGCATGGTGAGAGGTACAGCCACTCGTGGTCCGAGGCGCTGCCCGATTTCGTGAAACTGGCCGAGGCCTTCGGGGCCAAGGGCATCATCTGCAGCGACCCCGCCGACCTGGACGATGCGATCATGGAGATGATCAACCATGACGGGCCGGTGATTTTCGACTGCCTGGTGGAAAAGCACGAAAACTGCTTCCCCATGATCCCGTCGGGCGCGCCGCATAACAAGATGCTGCTGGGCGAGGCCAGCACCAAGGACGCGATCGGCAGCTCGGGCGCGGTGCTTGTTTGACGCACCGATTTCTTTAACAGGAAATCGGGCCAGGCCTTGATGAAGGCTTGGCCCGGCCATCCACGACCATTCCGGCCTCGGGCCGAAGCGAGGGAACCAGAACCATGTCCGCACTTCAGATCAAGAAAGGCTCGTCCAAGCATTCGGCCTATAACCTGCGGCCCAATTTCTCGGACACCCAGGAGCGTCACACGCTGGCGGTGCTCGTCGACAACGAGGCGGGCGTTCTGGCGCGTGTGATCGGCCTGTTCTCGGCGCGCGGCTACAACATCGAAAGCCTGACAGTGGCCGAGGTGGACCACGCCAGCGGGCTAAGCCGCATCACCGTGGTGACGACCGGCACGCCGCAGGTGATCGAACAGATCAAGGCACAGTTGGGCCGCATCGTGCCGGTGCATGACGTGCACGATCTGACAGTCGAGGGCCCCAGCGTCGAGCGCGAACTTGCCCTGCTGAAGGTCGCGGGTGACGGCGACAAGCGCGTCGAGGCGCTGCGGCTGGCCGATATCTTTCGTGCCAATGTCGTGGATTCGACCCTGCAAAGCTTCGTGTTCGAAATCACCGGCACGCCGGAAAAGATCGACGCTTTCGCCGACTTGATGCGACCGCTGGGATTGGTCGAAGTCGCGCGCACCGGCGTTGCGGCCCTGTCGCGCGGCGCCTGACAACCGCGCAAGGGCGCGTTATACGCCCACAAGCTGCCGCGGCGCGGGTTTTGCCTGCGCCCCACGCGCATCACGGCCATTGCACAGGCGAACGACCTTGCCGTTTTCCGGCGTGTTTGACGCGGGATGAACCCGCCCCGCGGCTTTCAGGTCATCGGGCAGGTTGCGAAACCTGTCTTGTTCGATCAATTCAAGGTCGCGGGCAAGCCGTCGACGCCGCGTCTGCTCCGAACGAAATTTCACGAGATCCCCCGGATCAAGCGCCGTTTGGGCCGCCACGTCCTCGTAAAATGCAAGATCACCATGATCTTCGCACCAGATCACTGCTTTTCGGCTGTCGGCCGAACACCAAAGTACTACCCCGTACATTTCCAGGTCCCCAATTTTCTTCCCCTACGTCAATACTGACGAAACAATCAAAAGTAGAATATGAAAAATTCAGCACCGGACCGTTAGCATTTGTGTCAAAAAGGATCGGAACTGACGCGCTTTAGCGTCAGGGTTTTGCGGATTAGCGTCAGTATTCGTGTATTTCGTGTGGCGCTATACCCTTGGCTGTGCAAATCATCGACAAGAGCAGACATAAAACGATCGAAGCCATGACTGGTAACAAGCAGCCGAAATCCCCCGCCGAGCTGCGCGGCGTGTTCGGCGAAAACCTCAGAACGCTGACAAGCACCTATCCCTCCGTCACCGCGCTGTGCCGCACGCTTGGGGTGAACCGAACCCAGTTCAACCGCTACCTTTCGGGCGAAAGCTTTCCCCGGCCGGATATCCTGGCACGGATCTGCGCATTTTTCGATGTCGATGCGCGGATATTGCTCATACCGCTCGATCAGCTTGAAATGTCCGAATCCGGGCAGCTTTCACACAGCTACCTGCGCGATTGGTTGGGCCCCAAGGCCACCCATGTGCCCGAAAGCATGTTTCCCTCGGGGTTCTACCGGTTCTCGCGGCGCGGTCTGCTGGATGACAGCCGCTTTGTTCAGGGCCTTGTCATCGTGCGGCGCCAAAACGGGCACACCTTCATGCGCGGCTTGGAACCGCGCGAGGCGCTGCGCCAACAGGGCCTGTCCGACACCCCGCTCGCCCACCGCGAATTTCGCGGTGCCGTTCTGCGGCAGGATGACGGGATTTCCATCCTGATCTCGCGGCGGGGGGGCATGACCGGAAGTTTCAACTTTCTTTCACCGGTTGCCTCTTATGAAAACAACTATTGGGAAGGGTACGTGGCGCGCACGGTACGCAGCCAATCGGCGGGGCGGCGCTTTTCGCGCCTTGTTTACGAACACCTGGGCACCGCCACCCATGCCATACTGCAAACGGCACGGCACGCGGGGTATTGCGGTGCCGAAGATCTTTTGGAACATCACCTGCGGCTTCTGCAAGACGACCAACCCATCGCCTGATCCGACAGGTTTGCGACACACGCGCGTCGCATGCGGGCTATAGCCACCCCGAAAACGCGCCTATCCTGCCTGGCATCGCAAGGCAGGAGGCACGGATGACTTTGACACAGCTTGAAACGGTGCGTCGCCCGGTCGATCAGGCCAATGGCCTGCCGAACGCGCACTATGTCGACATGGCCGTTTTCGATGAAGAAAAGCACGCACTTCTGTTTTCACAATGGGCCGGGCTGGCGGTTGCGGCGGATGTGCCCGAACCGGGCGATGCCGTGCCGATCGATTTCCTTGGCATGCCGCTTTTGCTGTTGCGCGACAAATCCGGCGCCGTTCGGGTGTTCCAGAACACGTGCCGTCACCGCGGCATGATCCTGGTCGAGGAACCCCGCAAGATCGAAGGTGCGATCCGCTGCCCCTATCATTCGTGGTGCTATGCAACCGATGGCCGCCTGGTCAGCACGCCGCATGTGGGCGGGCCGGGGCGTAACACGCATGACGCGGTAAACCGGTCGGAACTGGGCCTGGTGGAAATTCGCTGCCATGTCTGGTTCGACGTTGTCTGGATCAATGTCTCGGGCGACGCGCCCGAATTCAACGACGCGATGGCCGATGTGCTGGCCCGCTGGCACGAGTTCGACAAGCCGATGTATCACGGGGGCACCAACAGCAAGTTCCAGCTTGAGGTGGCCAGCAACTGGAAACTGGCGGTCGAAAATTATTGCGAAAGCTACCACCTGCCCTGGGTGCATCCCGGGCTCAACAGCTATTCCCGACTGGAAGATCATTACAACATCGAGAAACCCGGCGAGTATTCCGGCCAGGGCACGCTGGTCTATCGCCAGTTGCGCAATGAACACGGCCAGACATTTCCGGATTCCGCCGGGTTGAGCGACAAGTGGGATACTGCCGCCGAATATCTGGCGATCTATCCCAACGTGCTGCTGGGCGTGCATCGTGACCATGCCTTTGCCATCGTTCTTCTGCCACAGGGCCCGGAACGAACGGTCGAGAACGTCCACCTTTACTATACGCAGCCCGACACCGACGAAGGCATGCGCGCGCGCAATACCCAGCTTTGGAAGACCGTGTTCGAAGAAGACATTTTCGTGGTCGAGGGCATGCAGCGCGGTCGCCACGCACCGCTGTTCGATGGCGGGCGGTTCAGCCCCGCGATGGACGGGCCCACACATTGCTTTCACGACTGGGTGGCGGCCAAGATCAACATCCATCGCGCCACCACCGGGCGGGCCGCGCAATGAGCGACCTGGACGGCCGCTTGCTGGCAGCCCATGCGCGGGAAGATCGCGCCGCCTTGATCGGCCTGTATACCGAGGCCGGCGACAGCGTGAACGACTTTGACGCCGCCTGTTTCTACCTGACCCATGCCTATGTCTTTGCGCTGGAGGCCGGGGCGCCCGAGGCAGCCGCGTTGCACGGGCGGCTGAAGGCGGCGGGGCGCGAAGAGTAACGCCGAGCCAGCGACGTGGCTGCGCCACACGCTATTCGTTTTGGTATTGGGGGCTCTGCCCCCAAACCCCCGGGATATTTCTCGAGAGAGGAAACGAGAGGCGCGCGCAGGCTTCAGGCGCGCAACTTTTCGCCCGCCGGGTCGAAGGGTGGTTCGGGCAAGATGGTCGCACCATGCGGGCGGCCCAGAACCATCACCTCGACCCGGTCGCCGGGGGCCGCGTTGCTGACAAACCCCAGGGCCAGGGATTTGCCAACGCTGTAACCATAGGCGCCCGAGGTTACCCGCCCGATGCCCTGCCCGTTCTTGAAAATAGGCTCGCCGCCCGTCGCGTCGGCATTGCTGGCGGTGACGCTGTCGGAGTCGAGTTCAAGCACGACAAGCCTTTCGCGCGCGGGCTTTGCCAACACCTCGGCCACGGCCGACTTGTTCAGGAACGCCTTGTCCATCTTGACCAGGGGCGCCAGTCCAACCTCTTGCGGCCAGTATTCGGGGCTGAACTCGCGCGACCAAGAGCCATAGCCCTTTTCGATGCGCAGGCTCATCAACGCGCGGCTGCCCACGGGGCCGGCGCCAAGGTCGCGGCCCGCCTCGAGCAGCGCGGTGTATAGCGCGACCTGATCTTCGGCGGCGCAATGCAGCTCCCACCCGAGATCGCCGGTGAAACTGACCCGCAAGGCCACCACGTCGACACCCGCAACGGTGATACGTTGCGAGCGCATGAACGGAAAATCCGGCGTCGCGAGCGAGGCATTGGTCAATCGCTGGATCAGGTCGCGCGATCCTGGACCCGCCACGTTGAAGCCGCACAATGCCTCGGTCACGCTGTCGCAACGCGTGCGCTCGGGCAGCGGCACCTGCCGGAAGAACCGCCCGTGATAGCGCTCGGCCATGCCCGAACTGATCACCAGGAACTCGTCCTCGGCCAGGCGCGTGACCGTGGCATCCCCCGCGATACCACCGCGCTTGCCGATCAGCGGCGTCAGGCAGGACCGCCCCACCGCGCGCGGCATGCGGTTGGCGAAAACGGCGTTCAGCCAGTTTTCGGCACCCGGCCCCTGCACCCGGTACTTGGCAAAATTCGATATGTCGATGATGCCCGCCGCGTCGCGCAACATCCGTGCCTCGCGGCCGACGCTGTCCCACCACGGTTGCCGCGTAAACCCCGCACTGTCGGGGGTATCGGCATCAAAGTAGAGCGGATGTTCCCAACCATAGTTCAGCCCCATCACCGCGCCCATGTCGCGCTGCATGCGGTAGGCAGGGCGCGTGCGCAGGGGGCGGCCGGCGGCACGTTCTTCGCCCGGGTAATGGATGGCGAACCGATGGGCATAGACATCGCGCACCTTGGCCTTGACGAAATCGCGGTTAATGGCCCACAGGCCGAACCGCGCGATGTCCCAGGGGAACATGTCGTATTCCATTTCCCCTTGCGTGATCCATTGCGCCGCCATCAGCCCCATTCCCGCCGACTGGCTGAATCCGGGGATGATACCGCCGCACATGAAATAATTGCGCAGCTCGGGCACCGGGCCGAGTATCACGTTGCTGTCGGGCGACCAGATCATCGGGCCGTTGATCACGCGTTTCACGCCCGCCTCGGCCGCGGCGGGCACACGCTCCATCGCGCGCATGACGTTTTCCATGATCCGTTCCAGATCGTCGGGGAACAGGTCATGGGCAAAATCCAGCGGCGTGCCGTCTTCGGCCCAAAAGCGCATGTCGCGTTCATAGGCGCCGATCAGCAGGCCCTTGCCCTCTTGTCTAAGGTAATATTCGCCGTCACGGTCGGCAACCGAGGGCAAGCGCCGGTCCAGCCCAGCGATCTGCTCGATCGTTTCGGTGACGAAATACTGGTGTTCGGTGGGTTGCAGCGGCACTTCGATCCCTGCAAGCCGCGCCACCTCGCGCCCCCAAAGACCGGCGGCGTTGATCACCCAGCCGGTGCGGATATCGCCCTTGGGCGTGCGCACGATCCATGTGCCATCTGCCTGCGCCTCGGTGGCGGTGACGGGCGTGAACCGATGGATCTCGGCACCGCGCTGGCGCGCGCCCACCGCGTAGGCATTCGTCACGCCCGAAGGGTCGACATTGCCGCCATCGGGTTCATACATGATGCAACGGATGCCATCGAAATTCACCAAGGGGTGCAGGCGCTCGGCCTCGTCGCGGGATATTTCGTGGAAATTCATGCCGTAAAGGCGCGCCTTGGCCTCTTGCAGGCGCAGTTGGTGTTCGCGGTTCTCGGTCTGGGCCAGGTACAGACTGCCAGGCTGGAACACGCCGCAGCTTTGGCCTGTTTCGGCCTCGAGCGCGTTGTAGAGCGTCATGGTATAGTGTTGCAGGCGGCTGATATTGGCACTGTCATGCAGCCCGTGGATATTGGCAGCCGCGTGCCAGGTGCTACCACTTGTCAGTTCGTCACGCTCCAGCAGCACCACGTCGTGCCAGCCCAGCTTGGTCAGGTGATAGAGGATCGAGCATCCGATTACACCGCCGCCGATCACGACAGCTTGGGCATGGGTCTTCATCTTGGCATCCCTTGGTCCGCGTTTAGGCTCAGATTGACGGATTCCCGGCGCGATAATTGCCCGATCCCGACATGTTTCGTCGCGCTGATACAAGTCGGCATTTGCCCTGCGCGACGCAAAGTGTCGTCTTTTGGCTTGCGGGACATCCCCGGACAGGAAAGCCTGCGGTAAAGCGACAGGGAGATAAGGCAGATGAAAACCACCACCCGAGTGGCCGTGATCGGCGGCGGCGTTGTCGGCTGTAGCGTTCTGTATCACCTCACGAAACTGGGCTGGTCCGACGTGATGCTGATCGAACGCAGCGACCTGACCTCGGGCAGCACCTGGCACGCGGCGGGCGGGTTTCACACGCTCAACGGCGATACGAACATGGCCGCTCTGCAGGGCTACACGATCCGGCTCTACAAAGAGCTCGAAGAGATCACCGGCATGTCTTGCGGGTTGCACCACGTTGGCGGCGTGACGCTGGCCGACACCCCTGAACGTATGGACATGTTCCTGGCCGAACGCGCCAAGCACCGCTACATGGGGCTCGAGACCGAGATCGTCGGCCCCGAAGAGATCGCGAAAATCGCGCCGGTCACCAACCTCGATGGCGTTATCGGCGGGCTCTACGATCCGCTGGACGGGCATCTTGACCCGTCGGGCACAACCCACGCCTATGCCAGGGCCGCGCGCATGCGCGGGGCCACGATCGAAACCCACTGCAAGGTGGTCGCCACAACCCAGCGCGCCGATGGCACATGGGATGTCGTGACGGAAAAAGGCACGATCCACGCCGAACACCTGGTCAACGCCGCCGGCCTTTGGGCGCGCGAGCTGGGCGCGATGGCCGGCGTCTATTTCCCGCTGCACCCGATGGAGCACCAGTATATCGTCACCGAGGATGTGCCCCTGATCCTGGACATGGCCGCCGAGGGCCGCGAACACCCCCACGTGATGGACCCGGCCGGCGAAAGCTACCTGCGCCAGGAGGGCAAGGGCCTTTGCATCGGTTTCTACGAACAACCCTGCCGCCCCTGGGCCGTCGATGGCACGCCCTGGGATTTCGGCCACGAACTGTTGCCCGACGATTTCGAAAAGATCGAAGACAGCATTGCCTTTGCCTATCGCCGCTTTCCCGCGCTTGAAAAGGCAGGTGTCAAATCGGTCATCCACGGGCCGTTCACCTTTGCCCCCGATGGCAACCCGCTGGTCGGGCCGGTGCCGGGAATGCGCAATTACTGGTCGGCCTGCGCGGTCATGGCCGGCTTTTCGCAAGGCGGCGGCGTGGGGCTGATGCTGGCGCAATGGATGGTCGAGGGCGAGACCGAGCGTGACACTTTCGCCATGGATTGCGCCCGCTTCGGCGACTGGATCACGCCGGGCTATACCCGCCCCAAGGTGATTGAAAACTACCAGAAACGGTTTTCCGTCAGCTACCCGAACGAGGAGCTGCCCGCTGCGCGCCCGTTCCGGCAGACACCGATGTACGACATCTTCGACCAGATGGGCGCCGTCTGGGGCGCGCAATACGGTCTGGAAGTGGTGAATTACTTTGCCGAGGCCGACGAGCCGCGCTTTGAGACCCCGTCGTTCCGGCGTTCGAACGCGTGGGATGCCACCGCGCGCGAGGTAGCGGCGGTGCGCGGCTGCGTGGGCATCAACGAGGTGCATAATTTCGGCAAATACATGGTCACCGGCCCCGGCGCGCGGGCCTGGCTGGATCGGGTCATGGCCGGCCGCATACCCGCGCCCGGGCGCCTGTCACTGACGCCGATGCTGTCGCCTGCCGGGCGGCTGATGGGCGATTTCACCGTGTCCTGCCTGAACGAGGAAACCTTTCAGCTTACCGCCAGCTACGGCGCGCAGGCCTTCCACATGCGGTGGTTCGAAAGGAACGAGGCGCCGGGCGTGCGGGTGGAAAACATCAGCGACCGGCTGACCGGGTTCCAGGTCGCAGGCCCCAAGGCGCGCGAGGTTCTGGCCGCCTGCACGCGCAGCGACCTGTCGGATATGCGTTTCATGGACCTGCGCCACGCAACCCTTGGCATGGCAGATTGCCTGGTCCAGCGCGTCAGCTATACCGGCGACCTGGGTTTCGAGATTTATTGCGACCCGATGGCCCAGCGTGCGCTGTGGCACACCCTGTGGGAGGCCGGAAAACCCTGGGGCATGCGCCCCTTCGGGATGCGCGCAATGATGTCGCTGCGGCTCGACAAGCATTTTGGCAGTTGGGGGGCCGAGTTCTGCCCTGATTATACCCCCGCCGAAACCGGAATGGACCGCTTCATCGCCTGGAAGAAAGACGCCGATTTCATTGGCCGCGCCGCCGCCCGGGCCGAGCGGGACAGCGGCCCGGCGCGGCGCTTGCTGACCTTCGAGGTCGCGGTGAAAGATGCCGATGTCGTGGCCTATGAACCGATCTGGCTTGATGGGGCTGTGGTGGGTTTTTGCACCTCGGGCGGTTATTCGCACCACATGGGCAAATCCATCGCCTTCGGTTTCGTGCCGGTGGACAAGATCACCCATGACCTTGAGGTCGAGATCGAAATTCTGGGCGAGATGTGCACCGCCCGCCGCCAGTTGGCGCCGCTGTTCGACCCCGACGGCAGCCGGATGCGGGGTTGACCGCGCGCGCCCTCTGCCGCTTCATCTTGCCGGGAAAACCTTGGCCAGAGGTCCGCGCGATTGGCCGATGGCACAAGGCTGGGCAATGGGCGCAGGCATGACGCTGGCAATTCTCATACTGGCCGCGGGGCAATCTAGCCGGATGCGCGGGGCCGACAAACTGGCCGAGCCGGTCGATGGCACCGCCCTGCTGTCGGTCGTGGCACGCCGGGCGCTGGACACCGGGTTGCCCGTATGGGTCACGCTGCCAGCCCTTTTCCATCCGCGCGGCGCGCTGTTGCCAAGGGGCGCGCAGCCCGTGCCCGTGCCCGATGCCGACGAGGGCATGGCGGCCTCTATCCGCGCCGGGGTGGCGGCGTTGCCCGCCACCGTCTCGGGAGTCATGATCCTGCCTGCCGACATGCCCGAGATCACCACCGACGATATGATGCAAATGGCCGAGACTCACGATGGCGGCATCCTGCGGGCCACGTCTGCCGATGGCACGCCGGGCCACCCGGTGATCTTTCCACGCTACACCTTTGCACAACTGCAAAACATATCTGGCGATAATGGCGCCCGCAGCGTTATTTTCGCAAACTCGGACGCCTTGCGCCTGTGTGCCCTGCCCGGCACCCATGCCACCACCGACCTCGACACGCCCGAGGCATGGGCCGACTGGCGAGCCCGGCAACCGGGTTAAGCCAGTGCCAACACCCTTGCCTCGTGCGCCTTGAGGGTTATCCGCGCCGCCGGATAGGCAGCACTGACGGTCTTGCGGCGCAGCGACGGAAAGACCGCGAACAGTTCTTCGCGTTGCGGGCCGTCCATCCCGGCCAATGTCATATCGCCGGGTTGAAAACTCTCGCTCCAGGCGCCGTCACCACAGATGATCTGGTGATTGTCGAACATCATGTGCACATAGGTGACACCCGTGTCAGGCCGAACCTGTTTCACGCGGTCAAGACAGGTCAGATGATGCGCCGCGACCAGCACCTCTTCCTCGCCGAACCAAAGCTGCGTCAGCGCACTACCGATCAGCACTCGGTGCTGCGGTGACACGGTCAGGTCGTGCTCGGGCTGGTTGCACCCAAGCGCCCCGGCACCGATACGCACCGGGCGCAGTTCGGGGTTGGCCCGCAAGACAGATGGCGACAACCGCCGCGCGCCAGTCCAGCGCACCGGCTGATAGCCCGCGTCGCGCGTCAGAACCATGTCGCCCAGCCGGATATCCACCGCCCGCACCTCGCCGCGCAGGGTCTTGATAAGGCTGTCGGCGGTGAAACAGGGCACATAATTGACATTCTCGATATTCGAGAAAGACAAGGTGGTGCCATCCAGCCAGGTGACGGTTCCGGCCTCGGGGTCATCGGAATCATGGATTATTTCCGCCGGGCCAGTGATGTTCAGCGTGTCGCCATCGGTTTCCGCGCCTTCCGATCCGTCGACCGTCAGCGTGCCGCCGGCCAGGTCGCCGGGCCCGACATTGAACACGTCATCACCATCCCCACCCGTGGCGGTGTCGCCGCTGGTCAGGGTGAAAACATCGTTGCCAGCCTCGCCCATCATATGGTCGGCGCCGGGGCCTCCATGGATCACATCGTCGCCGGCGCCGCCAAGTATCGTGTCATCGCCATGCTGGCCATGGATCGTATCGTTGCCCGCCCCTCCGATCAGGCTATCGTCCAGATCTGGTCCATAGGTAACAGATTGGTTGGCGGCGCCTTCGATGATTTCCAGGTCAAGGCCATCTTCATCGCGCAACACCCAGTTGTGGTCGGTAAAGGTTGGCTGCACATGCGTGTCGCCCGGCTGGATCGTCGCGTAAAACTGCAACGTCCCCTCACCGTCGATCCACCAAAGTTCGATGGGCGCGTCGGCTTGGTTCGTCACCGTCAGGCTGGTTGCCGTGCCGCCACCACCCGAAAGGTAATCATCAGTATCCAGCCCCTGGCTGTCACCGAAAATGTAATCATCGCCCTCATCGCCGGAAACCGTGTCTTGGCCCGCGCCGCCATAAAGCGTGTCGTTTCCAGTGCCGCCGCGTAGCGTATCGCCGCCACCAAGACCGGAAATCCGGTCATTTCCGCCACCACCGGACAAATCGTTGGTATAACCATCTTCCTGATCAAAGGATTGCCCGTCAAAGCCGGTGATCGTGTCGTCGAACGCCGATCCGGTCACACCGTCGACGCCCTGATAGGTATCACCCTCGGCGTAACCGCCGCTGCCCGTGTTCGTCGTCAGGTCGACATTGACCGCCCCGCCAGAGCCGCTGTAGTCGACATAATCCTGGCCATTGTTCAGGTTGATCTCGTCCGCGCCTTCACTGCCGATCGCCGTGTCGCTGCCCGCGCCGCCAACCAGCGTGTCTGCCCCTGCCCCGCCATCAAGCAGGTCATCGCCGGTGTCACCGATCAGCAGGTCATTGCCGGCCTGTCCGTTCAGCGTGTCGTTGCCTGTGCCACCGTCGACGGTGTCGGCGCCATCGCCCGCGAACACCAAGTCGTCGCCGTCATGGGCTTCGATCATGTCATCGTTCGTGCCGGCGATATTGTCGCTGCCATCGACACGGTCGCCCTGGGGATCACCGTCATACCCCGCGTCGATCACATCGTTGCCGACCGTGCCCTCGACCGTGAAGTCATTGACGGTAAGCACATAACGGTCGGCGGTCATGCCATAGGCGCCAAATCCGTTCGCCGGGGCCGACGTGCCCAGGGTGACGGACGAGATCGGCTTGGCTTCCAGCGCGTCGCTATAGGCATTGGGCCCCGTCGTCGGAGGCAGCAGATACAGGCTGCCGTTTGTATCCTGCATCACGATGGCATCGACCGTGGCGGTTGTGCCGTCCGTGTAGCGGATCGTGGTGCCATTATAGAGCATGGTGGCGTCATGCACCTGCAACGGGCCACCATCTATTGAAAAGCTCTCGTTCCAGTAAAGGTTGTTCGCGTCATAGGCGGAGGATGTGCCACCTGTGTAGTTGTCGGAAGGCGCATCGCTCAGTGTTTGCAGGTTCGACGCGATCTCGTTGCCCGACCCGCCGAAAACCATTCCGTTGAGCGCGGAATCGTTTTCGGAATAGGTGTTGCCTTCGACCGTGTCGATTTCTGGGGCATCGCCAAGGTAAAAAAGGGAAAATGTCGTTGGCATCTCGCCCCCTAGACCATGATCGGCGCATTGACTGCGCGGCAGGGTGCCGGTGGCATTTTCACGCCACCCGTGCTTGAGGGGGCGCAAAGGGGCGCCGTGGGTTGCCACGCGCCCCGTCTTTCCGGTCTGACTACCATCAACTGGCCTGCCTCATCCTCGTCCGGCCACAAATTTGCCGGAAAACATCCTCTTCGGACAAATGCCGCGCCTGTCTGGTTCGCGACTCGGACATGAGCTGAACGACACTTGTTAACCGCCCGATTCAAACAACAATGTGGTGGCACGAATGGGGCGAAAACGGCCCATGGCATGAAGAGAAGCGGGTAAGTTTGTGGCGTTTTCGGGAAATTCGCGTGCACGTTCGGGTATCGCCACGTGCTGCGCGCCATGATTGTGCCGCTTGCAAGTTTCAAGAAAAACGGCGCGTGCCTCAAGGCACGCGCCGTTTTCCCTGGGCAACCGGGTAGAGGGCCTACCCGCGAAGATTCGTATCTTGCATCGCGCCAGAAAGATCGGCCACGGCAAGCTCGGCCGCGGCGTTTTGCTGCTCAGGATCACGGCTAGGCTGCGCGGCCAGGAAGCATTCGGACCATACACCATTGACCAGGATCACCTCTGGTTGGTCGAACTCGACGTGTACGCCAAGACGGGCGGGTCCAAGCGACACACCGCAAACACCGCGCAAACGATGCGCCGCGATCAACGCCTCGGGCCGGTCAAACAGCATGGCGGCAATTTCACCGGTCACGACGACGCGATGCGCCGCGCTCAACGTGACATCGCGAAAGGGCATACCGTCACCCAGCGCACCTGCCCGGATCGTCACCGCGTCGAGATGGGCGACCGCATGTTTCGGAAAATTGCGGATGCGGCGGACCGGACGCAAACCATTGTCACGCGTCAAAACCATGTTCCCGGCTTGTAGCCGCTCCAGTGGCATCTCGCCACGCGCGGTGGCGACCAGGGTTTGGTCACCGCTCAGGCTCATCGTCTCGGCCAGGAAAGTGCTGCGGGTGTTTCGGGAAGCGGTCGCGTACACAAACATAAAATCTTTCTCTCACTCGTTTCAGCCTGAACACGGCCTGGCACTCTTACCGGGCGCAGCCGCCTCCCGCGCCGGGTTTAGGCGATCCTTGGGTTTTCTGACAAGCCGTCGCTCGGATATTGGTGAACCACCCCCGCACTACCCCAGTGCGTTGTTGACGAAACGGGCGCAAATCAGCCGCAAGATCACGCCAAGCGCGCGCTTTTGCCGATCAGAAACAGCTTTGCCGTGCATTTTGTTGCGGGGCTGGAAAAAGGAAAAATCTTGGCATGATCGGGTTCGTGCAGCGCTCACCAAAACAACCGTCGAACTTGCCCCGGTTTGTTGCCCTGTCGAAAACGCAAACGCCGCGATCACGACGAATCGTGGGGCGGCGATCATCCCGAAAATGGCAAAAATGCGAGTCGCAGCCGCACTGGCGCCATACCTGCAAGAGCACAGCCAGCCGCGCCTTCCTATAAACAATCCTGCTATCGGGAATATATTGTCATAAAATCAGAAACACCCTCGGCCCGCGCGCATACGGTGCATCGTATCAAGCGCACGACACCGAGGGGCCTGATCGACCAGCGCCCCCGACTGATCGGTTTGGTGCCGGGCAATACTGCCCGGCACCTGCTGCATCACTTGATAAGAAGCCGCGCCTCGTGCTTTTTCAACGAGCGTCGCGCCGCCTGGTAATCATCGACACCCTCGCGCGTGCGAAGCTCGGGGAAGAGCTCGAAGATCTCCTTGCGCTGCGCGTCACCCACGCCCTTCAGGCTCATGTCGCCGGGTTGGAAGCTTTCCGTCCAGGCCCCGTTCGACAGCACCACCTCGTGGTGATCGAACATGAAGTGGATATAGGTCGTGCTCATCACGTCGACCTCGTGGATGCCCTCAGCGCCCACCAGGTGCTTGGCCGCGGCAAGAACCTCGCGCTCTTCGAAATACAGCGCCGTCTTGTCGTTATTGACCAGCATACGGTGGTTGGGGCTGACCAGCATATCACGTTCGGGCAGACCATTCCCCAGCGCCCCCTTACGGATCAGGATCGGCTTCATGTGCGGCACGCGCGACAGCTCCACCCCCGTGATCGGCTTGGCACCGATCCAGCGGATTTCCTGGATGCCGTTGTCACGCGTGATCACACGGTCCCCGACCTGCAGTTCCTCGACCAGGCGCTCGCCCTTGGGGGTGGCAATCGCGGTGCCGGGGGTAAAGCAGGGCACGATCTCTTCGATTTCCGAGAAATCAAGCCGGCCAATCTCGGCCCCGGTAGAGTCGCTATAGGTGACATACCCGTCACTGCCGTTACCGTTGCTATCAGGCCCGGTGATCGTGATGTTCAAGCTGCCGCCCGCCGTGGCCGAGCCCGACAGGTCCAGCACGTCATAGTCAATTCCGCCAGCGCCACCATCAATCGTGTCGCCCGCGCTTACATTGGTGAACAGGTCACGATCATCACCACCCTGCAAGGTGTCCGATCCATCGCTGCCGACAAAGGTGTCGTCACCGGCACCGCCATCGGCCAGGTCGTTATCAAAACCGACCGTGATGCTATCGTTGCCATCACCGGCGTAGATGGTGTCATCGCCGCCGCCGGCCGTGATCACGTCATCGCCCGCGCCACCGTGGATTTCATCGCCATTGGTGAAGCCGTCAATGGTGTCATTGCCATCGCCACCATCCAGCAGGTCAGCCCCCGATCCACCGATCAGCTGATCGTCGCCAGCACCGCCATAGAGCGAGTCCTGGCCATCGGTGCCTTCAAGCGTGTCGTTGCCTTCACCGCCGAACAACTGGTCCGAGCCGTTGCTGCCGGTAATGCTGTCATCGCCATCTTCACCATAGATGATGTCGGACTGACCGCCGCCTTCGATGGTGTCGTTACCGGCACCGCCATGGATGGTATCCGATGACAGGCCGCCGTCGATCACGTCGTCACCATCACCGCCTTCGATCAGGTCCTTGCCGTCGCCGCCTTCGATCACGTCGGCGCCATCACCGCCCAGCAGCGTATCATCTCCTGCGCCGCCAAAGATCGAGTCGTCGTCAAACCCGCCCTGGACCATGTCATTGCCATCACCGGCGTAGATGGTGTCATCGCCGCCGCCGGCCGTGATCACGTCATCGCCCGCGCCACCGTGGATTTCATCGCCATTGGTGAAGCCGTCAATGGTGTCATTGCCATCGCCACCATCCAGCAGGTCAGCCCCCGATCCACCGATCAGCTGATCGTCGCCAGCACCGCCATAGAGCGAGTCCTGTCCATCGGTGCCTTCAAGCGTGTCGTTGCCTTCACCGCCGAACAACTGGTCCGAGCCGTTGCTGCCGGTAATGCTGTCATCGCCATCTTCACCATGGATGATGTCAGCCTGACCGCCGCCTTCGATGGTGTCGTTGCCGGCACCGCCAAAGATGGTATCCGAAGACAGGCCGCCGTCGATCACGTCGTCGCCATCACCGCCTTCTATCAGGTCCCTGCCGTCGCCGCCTTCGATCACGTCGGCGCCATGGCCGCCCCGCAGCGTATCATCACCGTCGCCGCCATAGATCGAGTCGTCGTCAACACCGCCGTCAATCACATCGTTGCCCGCGTCGCCATAGATCACGTCGGCATCATCGGCCCCGAAGATGGTGTCGTTACCGGCACCGCCATGGATTTCGTCGGTGTTGTTGGCTGGCCGCAGATCGGTGTCATCCGGCACGTTTACGAAATCGGGGAAGGCAGGCGGCAAGCCGCCATAGATCAGGTCATCACCTTCACCGCCATGGATCGTATCGGCCCCTTCGCCACCGATGATCGTATCGTCGCCATCCTCGCCATGCAGCAGGTCGGCATCAATGCCGCCATCGATGCTGTCATTGCCCGCACCGCCATAAACGGTGTCGGCGTCGTCGCCGGTCAGGATGGTGTCGTTGCCCTCACCGCCAAAGGCCAGGTCACGATCATCATCGGGGTCGGTATCCGCGCCATAGAAATCCGGATAGTCGATATCGGGCAGCGGGCTCGACACACCAAGGCGCGAGCCGGTATCGATGTAATCATCCCCGGCGTCGCCATGAACGGTATCGCGACCATCCTCGCCATACAGCTCGTCATTGTCTGCGCCGCCATGGATTTCGTCGTTGCCCTCGGTCCCGCGGATCGTGTCGTCTCCGGCGTCGCCATAAAGGCTGTCATCGCCTTCACCACCGATCAGGCTGTCATCGCCAGCACCGCCCAGGATCTCGTCTTGGCCTTCACCACCGCGCAGCGTGTCCTGACCGTCGCCGCCATGAATGGTGTCCTGGCCCTCGTTGCCACGGATCGAGTCGTTGCCCGCGTCGCCGTAAAGCTCGTCATCGCCGTCGCGGCCATACATGACATCGTCGCCGACACCACCATGGACCTCGTCGTTCCCTTCGCCGGCATCGATCGTGTCGTTGCCCTCGTAGCCACGGATGATGTCGTCATTGGGGCCTTCGCCCGGCAGGATCTCGTCGTTGCTGTCGACAAGGTCACCGTCGGGATCGCCCTCATAGGTGAAGCCCGGGTTCAATTCCGAGTCGGTGCCGATGAAATCGTCACCGGCAGTGCCTTCCACGATCCCGTCGCGGGTGTCGGTCACCGTGATCGTCACCGTCGCCGTGTCGGAGCCGCCATTGCCGTCGCTCACCGTGTACTCGAAGCTGTCAGTGCCCGCGAAACCCGCGCTCGGCGTGTATTCGTAAGACCCGTCCGAATTTACGGTCACCGTGCCGTTCGACGGGTCGGTGTTGTCCGTCACCGTCAGCGTGTCACCGTCAAGATCCTCGTCGTTGTCCAACACGTTGCCCGATACGGTCTCGCCATAATCGGTGCTATTGCTGTCATCCACGGCGTCGGGGGCGTCGTTCACCGCGCCAACCGTGATCTCCACCGTGGCCGTGTCGGTGCCGCCATTGCCGTCGCTCACCGTGTACTCGAAGCTGTCCGTGCCGTTGAAGTCCGCGTCCGGCGTGTACTCGTACGTGCCGTCCTCGTTCACCGTCACCGTGCCGTTCGACGGGTCGGTGTTGCCCGTCACCGTCAGCGTGTCGCCGTCAAGATCCTCGTCATTGTCCAGCACGTTGCCGGTGATCGTGGAGTCCTCGTCGCCCGTGGCCGTGTCATCCACGGCGTCGGGTGCGTCGTTCACCGCGCCAACCGTGATCTCCACCGTGGCCGTGTCGGTGCCGCCATTGCCGTCGCTCACCGTGTACTCGAAGCTGTCCGTGCCGTTGAAGTCCGCGTCCGGCGTGTACTCGTACGTGCCGTCCTCGTTCACCGTCACCGTGCCGTTCGACGGGTCGGTGTTCCCCGTCACCGTCAGCGTGTCACCGTCAAGATCCTCGTCATTGTCCAGCACGTTGCCGGTGATCGTGGAGTCCTCGTCGCCCGTGGCCGTGTCATCCACGGCGTCGGGGTCGCGGTTAACGATCTCGCCGCGTACTTCTTCGATCTCGGCGAACTCGATTGTCTCGCCCGTCGGATTGCCGTCGCCATCCAGGAATACAACAGTGCCATCAATGCCGTTTCCGTTCGAATCCTCCGTGACATTCTCCAGGCGGAACGGTCCCTGCCCCGTGAGGTCGAGGATGTCATGGTCTTCCCCGCCGGCACCGCCATCGACGGTATCACCGGCATCCGCAAAGATCAGGTCTTCGTCATCGCCGCCCTGCACCGTGTCGACGCCATCACCATCTTCGGGTGCGACAAGGAACATCTGCACGTTGTCCACCGAAGCGCCGAAATTGTCTTCGGTGCCGATACCCTCGAATTCCAACCGGTTGGACCCGTCTGCATTACCAGTCACCGTGAATTCATAGCTGTCCATCTGGCCCTGGGCAGGATCGATCGTGTCGATCAACTCGCCCCCCCAATAGACGTTGATCAGGTTCTCGTTCGCGCTGGACACATCTCCGCTGTCACCCGCATCGAACGAAATCACGTAAGTTTCGCCCTCGCTCACACCGTCGATGTCCTGGCCGATCCGCATGTTGCCGGGGCTGGCCTCCAGGTCGAGCCAGTTGCTGCCATCGGTCGGGTCGACATCACCACGGCCATCGTCGTGTACGTCGATTTCGTTTTCCGGGTCTTGCGTCGTCCAACCCGGGATTTCCCCAGTGGCCACGTAGCCATAGCCAGTACCCGACATGCCCGAGGTATCTTCGAACGAGCCGTTGACAATGAGGTTGGGCCCGGTGGAGGCGACGCCGCCACCTTCGGTATCGCGCGCGTCGATCGTGTCGTTACCGGCTCCGCCGACAAGAAGATCGTTGCCCGCACCACCCACGATCCTGTCAGCGCCGTCTTCGCCGTAGATCGAGTCGTTCCCGGCGCCGCCGTCAATCACGTCGTCGCCGTCACCGCCGAACAGCTGGTCATCGCCAGGCTCGCATTCTTCGGCCGTGCCGATCGTGTCGAAATGCACATCGCTGACCCAGATCGACTGGTCGGTTTCCTCGCCATTGTCATAATCGATCTCGAAATAGGCAACGGGGCCGGCGATCTCGACCAGAAGCGAGCTGCGCTCTTCGTCGGGGCCATAGTCGTAATGCTGATCATCATC
Organism: Lutimaribacter degradans; assembly: GCF_023703375.1. Lineage (GTDB taxonomy): Bacteria > Pseudomonadota > Alphaproteobacteria > Rhodobacterales > Rhodobacteraceae > Lutimaribacter > Lutimaribacter degradans. The sequence goes on along the minus strand of NZ_JAMQGO010000005.1, from coordinate 71,749 downwards.
GCCAGTGGCCGTGTCGCCATCAAGGTCAATAAAGCTGCCAGCGTTCAATTCGACCGGCACAAGATCGCCATTCGCGTCATAGGCACGAATTGTCACGCGGTCGATGTGATCGTCGTAGCTATTGCCATCGTCGATATCGTTGATACGGAAAGAGACGTTCTGCACCTCGTTGGCATAAGCCGAATTGGTCGAGCTGAAGTCGATCCGCGTGGTCGAGGTGTCGTCAAAATCGTCATCGCCGCCTTTGCCGTAAAGCTGCAAGGATGAATCGGTGTCGAAGGTTTCATCATTGCCGGTATCGACATATAGAGAGTCGTCCGAGGTGGACGCAGTGGCGCCCCAATCCTGCTTGTCGAATGACACCTCCACGTTGATGCCGCCCGCATCAATGTTTATCGGACTACCTTCGGTAATGTCGGTGCCCGTCTTGAGGCCCCCCCAGTCCAGAACCTTGGAATCGCCGTCCGTGCCGGCCTCGCCCAGCGAGTCATCGCCGAAAATAGTGTCGTTGCCGGTGTTGCCGTAAACGGTATCGTTCCCGCCGCCGGCATAAACCTCGTCATCAGCCGCGCCTGCATGCACCAGGTCATCGCCACAGCCGGCATCGACGATGTCTTCATCACCGGTTTTGGGCGCCAGCGCATCGCCGGCGTCGATCATGTCGCCCTCGGGGTCGTCGGTATAGCTCGCGTCGATCGTGTCGTTGCCCGCGGTGCCCTCGACTATGCCGTCCGGTTCTGGGGCCGCGGCAACGATGCTGGTGTTGTCCACCGATTGGTCCGTGTCCCAGCCGGAGTCATCATCGTCGTCACAATCATCGTCATCATCATCGTCGTCATCATCGTCGTCATCATGGCCGTCGTCGTCACCATCTTCGTCGTCGTCTTTGAAGCTGTCGATTGTGATGGAGCTGATTTCCAGATCGTCCAGCGCGCCTTCATTTTCCAAGTCGTTCAGGAACAGGTCACCGTTGGTTTGCTGGATGAAAAGCGCCTCGACCTGCCGCGTGCTGCCATCGCTGAGTGTCAGGGTGACGTGCCCCTCGAAGCTGGCATCGGTCTCGTTCGAGATTTCGCCGTTGCCCAAGTCGTAGGTCACCTTGTCGGGGAAAAAGTGACTATTGCTTTCATCGTCGCTGATCGTGCCGTCGTGATCACGATCATCCAGGCGCAACGACAGCATTTCCAGCGAAGTGTGATCAACCGTGGTACCTACGAGCGACCCCTCGTTCTCAACATCCTTGTCACTTTCATCCGTGTCGACGGAAGAGAAATTCCCAAGATAGATGACATTCACATGGGTGGTAGCGGTCATATTCCATCACTCCTAAACAACAAACAGGGCACAACCCGGTCGCATTAATTTCACTGTCCTGCGACACCACGCCCTGACGCACGCGCTCGCTCGGCTTTACATCACAGCTGCACCCGACTTGGAGAGGGAAATACGCGCATAGCCACACCTGTGCCGAGTCGGCACAGATCGAATCTATTCTGGCGATTGGCAGCGCCTCAACGCACAAACCGCGATCGCATCCCCCGCATCCTTCCAGATGCAGACAGTTCAGCGGCCGCCCCCGTGGCCTATTTCATGCCCCCCAGTTGGGCACGGAATAGATACCCGAACCCGGCCTGCGCTCAAAGAAAAGTTTTCACCACATTTGCCTATTTTTAGCCTTACAGCGGACAAGACCGCGCCACACCTGGCGGCACGTTTGTTTCCGCTTCGAAGAAAGAAAAAACACTTTTGGCTGAAAGATGCCGGACAAACTTCAATTTTTAAGGGGTCAGCCAAGTTTCCGCATGGGCGAATCCACACGTATTGGTTCAATTTGGGAAACAAATCGACGCTTCTGAAACGTGGCATATAAAAGCCTGGCGCTCCGATATGGCCGGGAGCACCTGTTCACGAAAAGACCGCACTGCCACGGGAATATCCAGATTGTTCACGCAGAATGACCAATTCACCGAGGCGAGCCCCGAATCGATTCTGCAAGACATGCCACGGTGAAGGGAACAGGCCGGCTTGCTTAACAGGAAACCGTTAAAACTTGGTGCCCAAGGCGAGACTCGAACTCGCACGGTATTGCTACCGGGGGATTTTGAATCCCCTGCGTCTACCATTCCGCCACTTGGGCCCGGTGCATGGTCTAACTTGGTGTGCGCCCGTCGTCCAGATACAAATCGCTTGGGGCTTGCTGTCAGAGCCCGGCACGCTACACAGGCGTGATTGCCGCATATGAAAGACAAAAGATGCTGCGCCGCCTTTATGACTGGACCATGGCACAGGCCGATCGCCCCCGCGCCCTTTGGGTGCTGGCGGTGATCTCGTTTCTCGAAAGCTCGGTCTTTCCGATTCCACCGGATGTTCTGATGATCCCCATGATCCTGGCCAGACCGTCCCGCGCCTGGCTGATCGCCGGGGTGGCGCTTGCGGCCTCGGTTATGGGCGGAATGCTGGGCTACGCCATCGGGGCCTTTGCCTATGAGCAGATCGGCCAACCCATCTTGCAGGCGATGGGCAAGGCTGACGCCATGGCCGAGTTCAACAGCCGCTTCAACGATTTCGGGTTCTGGCCGGTTCTGATCGCCGGGATGACGCCATTCCCCTACAAGGTGATTACCATAATGTCGGGTTGGACAGGGTTGCCGCTGGCCACCTTCGTCGTCACCTCGATCATCGCGCGCGGCTTGCGGTTTTTCATCGTGGCCGGGCTTTTGTGGAAATTCGGCACACCCATCCGTGATTTCATCGAACGACGACTTGGATTGATGTTTGTGCTGTTCCTGACCATGCTATTGGCAGGCTTTTACATCGTGAGGTTCTTGTGACCCTGGAACGCCATCACCTGATATACCTTGCCGCGGGCGCCTCGGTTGCCCTGCTGGCCGGGGCCTTCCTGTTCCAGTTCCTGGGCTGGGCACCCTGCCAGCTATGCCTTTGGCAACGCTGGCCGCATGTCGTGGCAGGCGTCATCGGGCTGATGGCTGTCGGCATCGGTGGGCGGGGGCTGCCGGCCCTTGGGGCCGCGACAATGGCGGTTTCCGCCGGTCTGGCAGCCTACCACACCGGGGTCGAGCGGAAATGGTGGCAGGGGCCGTCAAGCTGCAGTGGCGATGCGCCCCTGGCCGGTGATGGCGGCATGTTGCTGCCCGGCGCCGAGTCCGAGGCCCCTGCCCTTGTCATGTGCGACCAAGTGCAACCGTTCTTCCTGAGCCTGACGATGGCCAACTGGAACCTGCTCATGTCGCTTGCGCTGGTCGTGCTTTGGCTTGTCGCCGCCCGTCGCCTGGCGTGAATCGCAGCCGGGGCCAATCAGGCCCCGGCGCTTTACGAGATCAGCCGAACATGTCGGAGGTGATCCCCGCATACCAGCCCAGGCTTTCTTCGTAGGTCGCCTTGCGCAGGGCGGCATCCTCGCCAGTCTGGCTGACGAACCCGTCGACCTTGGCAATCTTTTCATCGGTTGCCTGGTAAGACGCGCCCACCTTGACCCCGTCATCGGTGTCGATGAGCGACCAGCAGGTGTTCGAGAACTTGGCCGGGAACACCTTGGAGCCGGTCAGATCACCCCGGATTGCCATCGCCGCCACCTTGGCCTGGCTGTTGGCCGAAAAGCCCGATTTCGGCATGTCGCCCTGGTTCGTCGCGTCGCCCAGAACGTGGATGCTTTCATCCATTCGGCTGGCCATGGTATGCCCGTCAACAGGCGCCCAGTTGCCTTCGTTGATGCCGGCAAGTTCGCAGATTCGGCCAGCCTTTTGCGCCGGGATCACGTTACAGACATCGATCTTTTCAACCACGCCGTCGATATCCACCGTCATCTCGTCGGCGTTCACCGATACATTCTCGCCGCCGAAATCCGGGCCGATCCGCTCGACCATGCCGGGGTAATGCTTGGCCCAGCCTTCCTCGAACAGCGCCTGTTTCGAGAAATTCGCCTTGGGATCGACGACAAGGATCTTGGCCGTCGGATTGATATCTTTCAGCAGGTGCGCCACCATGCTGACGCGCTCGTACGGCCCAGGCGGGCAGCGATAGGGGTTGGGCGGGGCCACCATGGCAAAGCGGCCACCTTCGGGCATTGCCTCGATCTGCGCCTTGAGCAGTTCGGTCTGGCTGCCGGCCTTGTAGGCATGCGGCATCTTGTGTTGGGTGCTCAGATCCCAGCCCGGCACGGCGCCCTCGACGAAATCGATACCCGGGCTCAGCACCAGCTTGTCATAGGGCAGCACCGCACCACCCGCCAAAGTCACGGTCTTGGCGTCGCGGTCGATACCAGTTGCCCAGTCATGCACCACGTTGATTCCGTATTCTGACGCCAAGGTGCCATAGCTATGCGCGATCGAACTCAGGTCACGGAACCCGCCGATATAGAGGTTGGAGAAAAAGCAGGTGTAATACTGGCGCGAGGGTTCGACCAATGTTACGTCGATCTCGCCCTTGCTGTCCTTGGCCAGATACCGGGCGGCCGTGGCGCCGCCGGCACCGCCCCCGATCACAACGACCTTGGGCCGCCCGTGCGCGGCCCCCCATACGCTCGGCGCCTGCAAGGCGGCAGCCGCCGCGGCACCCGTGCCGATAAAGGCGCGTCTGTTCAGTTTCATATCATGTCCTCCCTTGGATCGGGCATCTCTGCTGTCAGAGGCCCTCAAAATACGCGGCAAGCGCCGCGATCTCTTCATCGGACAGCCGCCCGGCATAGCTTTGCATGACGGGATGCGGCCGAATCTTGCGTTTGTAGGCATGCATGGCGATCAGGAAATCCTCGCGCGGCCAGCCCGTGATCGACGGGATGCCCTGGTCGGATCCGTCGCGCTGGTGGCAGGTCGTGCATTCGCTGGCCAGGTATTCGCCGTAATCCGGGTCGCCAACGATCGCCAGGGTCTCGGGCGACAGTTCAACCTCGGGCGCCAAGGCTGTCGGCTGCGCCTCGGGGATGTCGGCGGGGTTGTCCGAGAATTGGCGCAGATAGGCCAACACATCCGCCCGGTCCTCGCGTTTTTCGATACCGGCAAAATTCATGCGCGTATCCGACACGAGGTATTTCGGGTTCTCAAGGTAGGCATGCAGCTTGTCCAAAGACCAAACCAGCCCGTCATTGCCAGCGCGCACCAGCCCCTCGGAATAGCGGGTGAACCCGTCGACAGTGCCCGCCTTGCGCCCGAATATGCCGTTCAAATGGGGCCCGACGCGGTGCTTGGCACCCTGTCCGACCTGGTGGCAGGCCGCGCATTGGCGGAAAAGCTTCTCTCCCCGCTCTGCGTCACCGATTTCATCCGCCACAGACGATGATGCCGCCACGCATGATACGAAGAACGCGACGCCGAAAATCGTTTTTGCGCCCTTTACCATGGCGACTGATCCTCCCAACAAATGCGCGGGTTCAGCCCACTGCTTTTTCTTCATCGTGGCCAAGGGACACTTTGTTTTCAATTATTTTTTTCCCAATCGCCCAAAAAAGAACGCGCGTTCCCCAAGGGGAAACGCGCGTTCGAAAGCATCCCGTAAAACACCGAACACAGGGAAGGTTCGTTCGCTTGAAACGGGCTGTTCGGGCCCGGAAGAACCGGGCCCGATACACCTTACTGGAAGGTCTTGAGGTACTCGATGACGGCCTTGATGTCGTCATCCTTGCGCAAACCGGCAAAGGACATCTTGGTGCCGCTGATGAAACCGCGCGGATCGGCCAGGAAGGCAGTCAGGTTTTCTTCGTTCCAGACCATGCCCTCATCGGACATTTCCTGGATGGTTTTGCCATAGCGGAAACCGTCGACATGGGCGAAATCCGCGCCGATCACGCCGTTCAGCACCGGGCCGGTGCGGTTCTTGGCACCGTCGCCGACCTGGTGGCAGGCCTTGCACTTGCGGAACACCTTTTCGCCCTCTTCGGCCAGCGCCATGTCGATGGACGCGGCAGCAGGCTCGGCCGATGCTTCTTCGGCGGCGGGTTCTTCGGCAGTCGCGTCCGCCGATGCCACCTGGGTTTCCTCGGCTGCGGGTTCGGCCGCGGCCTCTTCCTCGGTGCCGCCCTCGTCGGGCGTCACGTCAAGGATCGTGGCACGCATGGTAATTTCCACGCTATCCTTGCAGTTTTCCATGCAAGGCTCGGCGTTCCAGAAATGCTTCTCCGCCTCTTCCCGGTCATCGATGATGAAGCCGTCGGCATTGGGCATCTCGACCTCGAGGAAATTCTCATTCGATAGAACGAAATCGTCATCCACCAGGTAGTTGGAATAAAGGATATAGGCCGTAATGGCATATACCTCGTCATGGGTAAGCGTCTGCGCCTGCCCGAACGGCATCGAGCGGTGCACGTAATCCCACACCGTCGACAGGTAAGGCCAGTAAGAGCCGACGGTTTTCAACGGGTCTTCGTCGGCCAGGGTACCATCGCCACCGGCCAGTTTGGGCCAGTTGCCGACGCCCTCGGCGAAATCGCCATGGCAGACGGCGCATTGCTCGACGAAAACTTCCTCGCCGGTCCAGACATCACCCGAGCCGGGCGGCAGGCCGGTGCCATCTGGCGCCACGTCCAGATCCCAAGCGGCCACTTCCTCGGGCAGCGCGGGGCGGCCCAGGCCGAACTTGCCGTCAGCCGCCGCATTGCTGGCTTGCGCCGATGCGATCAACTGGAAATCGGTATCGGCTTCGGCGTTCATGCGCGGCGCTTCGTCGGGTATCGGCGTGACGCTGCGATCGGCAAAGTTGTAAGCGCCGGTCAGCAGCGCGACCAGGCCAACCCCGAGGCCGCCGTAAAGGTTAAGAGACTTCGACATTTTCGGCCTCTCCGTTTGCTTTCACCCACCAGGTCTGGATGCAGTTGTTGTGGTAAATCGAGTTCTCGCCGCGCACCTCGCGCAGCTCTGACTTGGTCGGCTGGACATAACCTGTTTCGTCGCGTGCCCGCGATTGCAGGAACATCTCTTCGCCGTTCCACTCGATATCGAGATAGAAGCGCGTCAACGCCTTCGACGTGCCGGGCGCGGCCAGCCGCGCGGGCTGCCAGGTCATGCCACCATCGGTCGACACGTCGACGCCTGTGATCGCGCCACGGCCAGACCAGGCCATGCCGGTAACGACCAGCGGGCCATGCCCATGCTTGATCGGTGATTGCGGGCTGGGGCTGGTGACAACCGACTTGGCGTCCATCACCCAGGTCCACTTGCGGCTGGTGCCGTCTTCCAGCGTGTCGGTGTACTTGCTGGTTTCCTCGCGGCTTTCGATGGCCTGCGTGGTCACTTCGACGCGGCGCAGCCACTTGACCCACATGTTGCCTTCCCAGCCGGGAACGACCAGGCGCACCGGGTAGCCGTGTTCCTTGCGGAGCGCTTCGCCATTGGCCTTGAAAGCCACCAGCACGTCGTCCATCGCCTTGTCCAGCGGGATCGAGCGGCCGTTCGAAGACGCGTCGGCGCCCTCGACATATATCCACTTGCCCTCGGTCTGCACGCCTGCCTCGTTCAGCAGGGTGCGCAGCGGCACGCCGGTGTATTCCATGTTGTGGATCATGCCGTGGGTGAACTGTGCGCCGTTCAGCTGCGCACCGGCCCATTCCATGCCCGTGTTCGCCGCGCATTCGCAGAAATAGACATGCTGTTCGCGCGGGAACCGCTCAAGATCTTCGTAGGTGAACACCAGCGGCGTATCAACCAGGCCGTTGATCATCAGGCGGTAATCTTCCTTGCGCAGCTCGATCGCGCCGGAATGGTGCCGTTCGAACGCGCAGCCCTGCGGGGTGATCGTACCGTCGAGCGCATGGATCGGCGTAAAGTTGATCGAGCTGATCGTATCCGCCGTGAGCCACTCCACGTTGCGCCGAATGACGTCATCCTCGTACTTGATCGGCAGGCCATAAGGCGTTGCGTCAACACCCTCACCCAGACCCGAGGCCCATTCCTGCACCTCGGTGATCAGCGGATCGGGTTCCGCGGCCCTGGCCGCACTGGCCCCGAGCACGGCACCACTTGCCGCGATCGAGCCCTTTAGAAAGGCGCGCCGCGAGGGCACCTTGCCTTTGAAGCTGGCTGTCATGGTTTTAAGCCTCCTCTCAGATCGCCGGCCCCGCCAAAAGGGCCGGCCGGCCAAACGATTATCCAAATGTCACGGTGCGGGGCTTACGCCCCTATCACCTTTACGCTGTTATTGGGCTGCACGGTAACGGTGCCCATCTTGCGGATGTGGCTTTCGACCACATCCCAGATCTGCGGGCCTTCGGTGCCCTCGTTGACGCTGGCCCAGCCGGCGACCACGTAGTTCTTTGCCGGGTCGATCGCCTCGCCTGTTTTCAGCAGGGTCATATCGCTGATCCGCTCGCCTTGCGGCTTGGTGATGTCGATGCGGTAGCCCATCCCACCGATACGCACCATGTCGCCGCCCTGCTGGTAATACGGGTCGGGGTTGAAGATGTTGTCGGCCACGTCTTCAAGGATCACCTTGATGAATTCGCCGGTCATCTCGTTGCGATAGGCCTTGCCATAGGTCATCGAGGTGACGTTCCAGATGTCTTCGCGGGTGATGTCATCGCCGGGGATCAGCGACGGTCCCCAACGCACGCCGGGCGACATGGCGATATCGGCCTCACGCTCGCTCAGCAACGCGTCGCAGATCAGGTCGTCCCACGAACCGTTGAAGTTACCACGACGATACAGCAAGCTGTCGGTCTGGCCGATCACCTCTTCCAGCTGCGTCTTGAAGGGTGCCCGCTGTTCGTCGATCAGGGCGGCCACGTCCTTGTCGGGTTCGATCACGTCCGAGAAGATCGGGATCAGCTTGTGGCGGAAACCCATCATCTTGCCGTTCTGCACGTCCAGATCGACGCGGCTGACAAACTTGCCGTTCGAGCCCGAGGCCACGATGATCGTGTCGCCCACCAGAACCGGCTCGGGCAGCGCGTCGTGGGTGTGACCCGACAGGATCACGTCGATGCCCTTGACGATGCCGGCCATCTTCTTGTCGACGTCGAAACCGTTATGGCTGAGGCACACGACCAGTTCGGCGCCTTGTGCGCGCACCTCGTCGACCATGGCCTGCATGTTCTCGTCGCGGATGCCAAAGGAGTATTCGGGGAACATCCAGCCCGGGTTGGCGATGGGCATGTAGGGAAATGCCTGCCCGATCACGGCGATCTTGGTGCCGCCACGTTCGAAGAACTTGTAGGGCGGGAACAACTCGGCGGGCTCGTCCCACTCGGCGTCAAAGATGTTTTGGCCAAGCGCCGCAAAGGGCAGGCCCTCGACGATCTCGGCGATGCGGTCCGACCCCAGCGTGAACTCCCAGTGGAAGGTCATCGCGTCGGGTTTCAGCGCATTCATCACGTTGACCATGTCCTGGCCTTCGGTCTGATAGCAGGTGTAGGAACCATGCCAGGTGTCACCGCCATCCAGAAGGATCGCATCGGGGCGGTCGGCACGGATTGCGTTGATCACCGTTGCGACGCGGTCAAGCCCGCCGACCCGGCCATATGTTTTGGCCAGCGAGGAGAAGTCATTGTAGGTCAGCGCGTAATGGCTGGGGCTGCCATCGTCGATGCCGTAAAGCTTGCGGAAATCGGCGCCGGTCACATGGGGCACCTGACCGCGGTTGTCGCCCACGCCGATATTCACCTCCGGCTCGCGGAAATAAATCGGCTTGAGCTGCGCGTGAATGTCCGTGATGTGAATGAGCGACACGTTGCCAAACGTATCGAACTGCAAAAGCTGATCCTGTGTCAGGCTTTGCTGTGCGGCCAGACGGGCCCAGTTGCCAAAGCCGGATGCGCCGACAAGCGCGGATGCGGCCATCGAGACCTGGAGGAAATCGCGGCGGGAGATCATGAGCGTGCTTCTCTCTTCACTGTCACGTCGCACATGCATGACACATGCGCATATGTGAATAAGTCATCAAGAACAAACCCCGCGTCTGCCCGAAGGGACACACGCGGGGTTCAGGTTTTTAGTTACGAACCGACGGTCCTTCGACCGACAGACCGTTGCCGCGGGACGCGACATAAAGCTCCAACGCCACGAATTCGGGGCTGCCGGGGCTGAAGGTTTCGGCGCGCGTGTCACGCACGCAGCCCTTGAAACGGCCATGCACAGTGTTCAGCTTGGCGTTCTTCAGGCGATAGGTCGGGAAACCGTTGATCTGACCCTGGCTCAGGTGGTCGGCGCGGATCATGTTGCCATAATTCTCTTCATGGCAGGACGCGCAGCTCAGCTCCAGCTGGCCGTAACGGGTGTAATAGATTTCCTGGCCCTTTTCCCAAGTTTCGGCAGCCGGGCCATCAATCGCAACATCAACAGGCATGCCGCGCGACTGCAGCGTGATCAACGCCTCCATCGCGGCCATCTGCGTGCTGTCATATTTATAAGGCTCGGCGCCCATGTTTTCCGTGCGGCAGCTGTTTACCTGCATGGCAATGGTGCGCACTTCGCCGGCGTCTTCGTTCCACTTAGGATAGGTGGCGCGCACACCAGCCAGGCTTTCGGGCCCCTCGTGGCAGGACGCACAGGACTTGCCAGCGGAGCCTTCGACGCTTTCCCAGTTATCCAGCGCCTGATCGACGAAGATCATGCCGGGATTGTCGAAATCGTCCATTTGCAGAGCCTGGGTTTCGTCCGACCGAAAGTGCCAACCCGACATGATCATGTCCATGTTGGCGTCTTCCATATGCGCGGGCAAATCCGTCTTGGTCACCATTTCCTGTCCTTCGATGACCAGCGTGTCATCGTCGGGATCGGCAAAGGTGAGTGCGGGTGCCGCGACCATCAGTGCTGCGATGGCCGTCAGTGCCTTGAATTTCATTTAGCGTCCTCCCATGGGCGAACCCTGCCCCCGGTTAGCGAGGACAGGGCCGTTTCTTTTATTTAACCGACCTTGATGGTCTTGGTGTCTTCGTAGACCGAGCCGTCATCATCGTACCAGGTGAACTTCATGTCACCGGCTTCGGGAATCGTGGCTTCGAATTCGAAGTAGGGGTTGGTCGAGATCGCCGGCTCCATCTTCACGTCGAGGACGGATGTGCCATTGAACTCGCAGGTGAAGCGATTGATGATCGAACGCGGGATGACCGAGCCATCCTTGTTCTTGCGCTGACCCGATTCCATCTTGTGGCTGATCAGGGTCTTGATCGTGACAACCTCGCCGGCCTCAGCCGAACGGGGTGCCTTTACGCGGGGCCTAACACCATCTGCCATTATCGTATCTCCTTGAAATTCGGGATCAGCCGCCGCAGCCGCCGATTGTCACTTTGACGTTCTTGGTTGCCTTGGCAAAGCTGCCGTCGGCCAGCTTTGCGATCGCCACCACGTCCTGCGTGCCGGCAAGGCGAATGCGGGTCGATGCGAACTGGCTGCCGGCCAGCTCACCAAAGTTGAAGGTCGCCACACCCGGGGTCGGGTTGCCCATGGCCAGCACCATGATGGCGCTCGCGCCCTCGGCGGAAACCGAAATCGGAACGGTGTTGCCGTTCTCGGCGATCTCGGGCGCGTCCAGGTTGACCCCGCCTTCGGCGACGTCAGCACCGCCGGTGAACTCGGCGATGGCATCCTCGCCCGCCGCGTTCACGCGGAACGGCAGCACGGTCAGGGCAACAGCACCGGCACCCAGGGCCAGCGTATCGCGACGTGTAAAGTCCATGTTTCTACTCCTCAGTGGTTTGGTACAGCGCCCTGGTCACTCTTCGTATTCCAGAGTGCCCAAGAACGCGACAACATCCTCGACCTGCTGCGCAGTCAGCAGCGGGCCGAACGAATCGTCAGCCGCCTTGCCCGTGTAGGCGTTGCCCGGGCGGACAAAACCGTCGACACGGTAGTAGGACGGCATCACAGTCCCATCATAAGTTTTCTTGGCATTAACCAGAATTCCGCGCAGTTCCGCTTCGTTCCAGCGATCGGCCACACCGTCAAGGCTGGGTCCGACATTGCCTTGGAAGGCTGCATAATCCAATGCGCTGACCTCGTGGCAGGCAACACAGTTGCCCAGACCGCGATTGGTCATGATCTTTTCCCCTTCTTCGGGGTTTCCGGGCGTTCCGGTAAGCGATTGGTCGACAGCACCGTATTCGTCGAACTGGACATCGCTTGGTGCGATCTCAGCGGCAAATGCGGCGCCGGTTACCAGCGTTGCCGCCAGTGTCAATGTTGCAAGCTTCATGATTCCTCCCGTGGCTTCAGCTCTTGTGACCGAGTTGGCTCGGTATACCGTAGTTTACCAAGCCCCGTATTGGCAACATCAAATTCACAATTATGAATTATTGATTTTCCAGACCTTGCGATCAATCGTTACCTTGCTGTTGGCGCTCTTGAATTTTTCTTGCGTGATAACGCTGGAAATCTTCCCCGTTATCAAGCTCGTACCGTTTCTCGTTCACCCATACGAACATGTCGTAGGCGGTCTGCGCACCGAAGGCGCCCGGCATGATTGCAACGGCTGCATCCTGCGCCGTCATGCCCTCGGGCACCTCTTCGGGCAGGAAGATGACGGTTGGCGTAAAGAGAATCCCCCATTTGCGCGCGGCGGCCTTTTCGCTCAGCGCCTCACCGTCCAGATCCACCATTTCCGTGTCGCCATGCAGGTTGAGTTGCACGACAAAGAAATTCTCGTCGATATAGGTCGAGATATCTTCGCGCGGGTACACCTCTTCATGCATCTTCTTGCAGTAGATGCAGCCGCGCTGCTCCATCATCAGCACCAGCCGCTTGCCCTCGGCATTGGCCTCGGCCAGGTCATCGCGCAGATCCTTGAAGGTGTCGCGCATCCACGGCTGCTTGTGCAGCCCGTCATCGCCCAATTCGGCCGCCCATACCGGCAGGGCGAACATGATGGCCCAAAGGCCCAGTATCAGTTTCTTCATAGCTTCCTCCCTTTATCGGCTTCACCCGAGTCGCGAAAACACGGGGAAGGTGTCGATCATCCAGTTCGCAATCTCGTTGATCATGCCTGTTGCAATAAGAATTGCGAAAACGACCAGCATCACGCCCAGCACCTTTTCGACATAGGGCTGGTACTTGCGGTTGCGCTGCACCCAATTCAGGAACGGGCGCGCGAACAGCGCGGCGACGACAAAGGGTGCGGTCATGCCGATTCCGAAAAGCGCCAGCAAAAGCCCCCCGCGCCAAACCTCGCCCATGCCGCTGGCGATCATCAGGATCGTGGCCAGCACAGGGCCCACGCAGGCCGACCAGCCAAAGCCGAAGGCCAGCCCCATCACATAGGCCCCGATCACCGAGCTTGGGTCCATCTTGGATTCCATGCGCGCCTCTCGGTAAAAGATGCCGATGCGGATCACGCCCAGAAAATGCAGGCCGAACACGAAAATCAGCGCCGCCGCAGCGTACCGCAACACGTCGAACCAATCACGAAACACCTGGCCCAAGGCCGTCGCGCCCATTCCCATCAGCATGAAGATGCTGGTCACGCCAAGCGCGAAAAACACCGCCGACAGGAAAAGCCGCCGCTGCGCACCGGGCGCAATCTCGCCCTCGCCGCGCAGTTCGGTCATGGACAGGCCGGCCATGTAGCTAAGGTAGAACGGCACCATGGGCAGGATGCATGGGGTGAAGAATGCCAAAAAACCGGCCAAGGCCGCACCCGCGAACGTGACATCCATTTGACCATACTCTCCTTGAGAAATTCACATATTCAGATTAAGTTGTGTATACCGTTGTAGTCAATTGGATGCGTCATGACGATCAGGAATTTTTTGGCCGGTGTTTTGCTTGCCTCGGGCCTTGCCACGCCGGCCATGGCAGTCGAATTGATAATGGTCGAACAGAAGGGCTGTCATTACTGTATTGCCTGGAAAGAAGATATCGGCCCCGCCTACCCCAACACCGAGATGGGGCAATTCGCGCCATTGCGCATGATCGACATTTCCGACACGCCTCCCGACGATGTCAGTTTCGATGGCCGTGTCGTCTTTACCCCGACATTCGTTCTGGTGGATGATGGGGAAGAACTGGGCCGGATCGAGGGGCACCCGGGAGAGGATTTCTTTTGGGGGATGCTGCATCGGTTGCTGACCGAGGAAGCCGGGTATACCGGATCGAATTGATCTCCGCATCGGCCATGCCCGCGCCGGGCACTGGCGTATGCGGACAAGAACACAGGGTCGCTGGGGAGCACAAGGCGGCAGGGAAAAGTAGAGGGGAAGACAGGTGAGCCTACCGGTTTTCGATGAAGGCATCTCGGACAGCGAGATGGACCGCATCATGGGCAATGCCACGACTGCTTCGAACTTTCTCAAGGCCGTAAGCCACGAAGGCCGACTTCTTATCCTGTGCCACCTCGTCTCGGGCGAGAAATCCGTTACAGAACTTGAAGAGCTGCTTTCCGCCCGACAGGCCGCGGTCAGTCAGCAACTTTCGCGCCTGCGCCTCGAGGGTCTGGTGATCCCCCGACGCGAAGGCAAGGCAATCTATTATCGTTTGGCAGACGACCGTCCAAAACGTATACTGGAACTGGTCTACGACCTGTTTTGCGAGTGACCGCGACCGTCACGCGCCACCGTAGACCAGGAGGACACAATGCTTGAATGGATTTCAGACGAAGCGCTCGTAGCCCTGGTCGGGCTGGGTGGCGGCATCCTGTTGGGCCTGGCCGCCCGGCTGGGCCGGTTTTGCACCATGGGCGCTATAGAGGACATGCTTTACGGCGGATCGGACCTGCGCATGCGCATGTGGATACTGGCCATCGGCGTCGCCATCCTTGGCACGTTCGGGCTGGCCGCTATCGGCGTGCTCGAGCTTGAAACGTCGTATTACCTGTCGATCCGCTGGATGCCCGTCGCGGCCGTCCTGGGCGGGCTCATGTTCGGCTACGGCATGGCTCTGGCGGGCAATTGCGGCTTCGGCTCGATCGCGCGGGCGGGCGGCGGCGATTTCCGCGCCTTCGTGATCGTGGTGATCATGGGGGTTTCGGCCTACCTTGTGCTGTCTGGGCCGCTGGCCACGCTGCGCGTCTGGGCTTTTCCCCAGGCCGACGTGGTCAATGACATGCCCCCGGGCCTGGCGCATCTGCTGCACGAATGGACCGGCATCTCGGTTTCGGCCATCGGCCTGGCCATCGGCGCGGTCGTGACCATCGGCGCACTGTCCTCGCGCAGCATCCTGGCCAGCCCGCAATCGATCTTCTGGGCCGCGATCGTGGGAATCGCCGTGGTCAGCGGCTGGGCCGGAAGCTATTGGGTGGCCAGCAACGGCTTCACGCCCATGCCCGTGGTGTCGCACAGCTTTTCCGCGCCCGTGGGCGAAACCTTGCTTTTCGCCATGACCGGCTCGGCGCGCGCGCCGTCTTTCGCGGTGGGGTCGGTCACGGGGGTTGCGGTCGGGGCCTTTATCGGCTCGCTCATCAAGGGGCATTTCCGTTGGGAAGCCTGCGAAGACCCGCGCGAACTGCGCCGCCAGATCATCGGCGCCGCCCTGATGGGCGCCGGGGCCGTGCTGGCATTGGGCTGCACAATCGGCCAGGGGCTGTCGGCCTTTTCGATGCTGGCCTTTTCGGCACCGCTTGTCTTTGCCTCGATCATCGCGGGCGCGGCGCTTGGCCTGCGGCAACTGATCGAAGGGTTCCAGCCGGCGGAATAAACCCGCAATCCACGCATGAAAAAGGGGCCCGCCTGGCCCCTTTTTCGCGTTTCGCAGCTTTGAAACGGTTCATATCTTCATCTGCGTGTATTTCTTCAGCTCGGTCCGGGCGATCTGGCGGCGGTGCACCGCGTCGGGCCCGTCGGCAAGGCGCAGGGTGCGCACCTGCGTCCATTTATGCGCCAGCGGCGTGTCCTGGCTGATGCCCTGGCCGCCATGCAACTGCACGGCCTCATCGATCACCTTCAACGCCATACGCGGCGCCACCGTCTTGATCATGGAAATCCACGGCGCCGCGGCGCGCGCGTCGCCCTGGTCCATGTACCAGGCAGCCTTCAGGCACAGCAAGCGTGCCTGTTCGATCTCCATCCGGCATTCCGCGATGATGTCGAAATTGGCCCCAAGCTGCGCCAACGGTTTGCCAAAGGCCTCGCGCTCAAGCGACCGCTTGCACATCAGTTCCAGCGCAGATTCGGCTTGGCCGATGGCCCGCATGCAGTGATGGATACGCCCCGGCCCAAGCCGACCCTGCGAGATTTCAAAACCACGCCCCTCGCCCAGTAGCAGGTTTTCCGCAGGCACCCGAACATCCGTGAATCGCATATGCATGTGCCCGTGCGGCGCGTCGTCATGGCCGTAAACCTCCATCGCGCGCAGCTTTTCGATGCCGGGGGTGTCGGCAGGCACAACGATCATCGAGTGGCGCTGGTGTTTCGGCGCGTCGTCACCGCCGGTCTTGACCATGACGATATAGACCTTGCAACGCGGGTCGCCCGCGCCCGAGGCCCACCATTTCTCGCCGTTCAGCACGTAATGATCGCCATCGCGCACGCAGGACATCGAAACATTCGTGGCGTCGGAACTGGCCACGTCCGGCTCGGTCATCAGGTAGGCCGAGCGAATCTTGCCCTCGAGCAGCGGCGCCAGCCATTCTTCCTTCATCTTTTCGTTGCCGTAGCGTTCGAACACTTCCATGTTGCCGGTGTCGGGGGCCGAACAGTTGAACACCTCGGCGCCAAGCGGCGTGCGGCCCATTTCTTCGGCGAAATAGGCATATTCCACCGTGGTCAGGCCAAAGCCCCGGTCGCTGTCGGTCAGCCAGAAATTCCACAGACCATCGGCCTTGGCCTTGGTCTTGAGGCCTTCCAGGATCTCTGTCTGCCGCTCGGTAAAGGCCCAGCGATCGCCCTTGGCCACCTCTTGCTCGTATTCTTCGGCCAGCGGCGCGATCTCGCTGCGGATCATCTCTGCCACGCGGGCCAGCAGCTTGCGGTTTTCCTCGCGCATCCCGAAATTCATGTCCATAGATCAGCTCCTCCCTCAGACCGTTCCAACCTGCGAAATTTGATTTCGCAGCCATATCAGCACGTCGCGGTCAGGATGAAAAGCTCCAAGCCGCGCGACGGGACGTCACAACAACTGGCAGACCGGAACAAAGGGGAATGTGGTGCGGCCGGCGAGACTCGAACTCGCACGAGTGTTACCTCACAGCGACCTCAACGCTGCGCGTCTACCAATTCCGCCACGGCCGCAGACCTTGACTTGGTGAGCGGGCGTATAGACGAGCGGCGCGGCGTTGTGAAGGCCCAAAACGGCCCCTTCATGCCGAAATTTTCCCGTGCCGCGCGGCTGACCCGGGTGGCACGCCAGGCGCCGGCTGCGGGGCCACATCGACAGTCGCGCATGCGCAGCACCCCGTGCCCGCGCCATGCACCCGGCGCCGGGGCATGTCATTTTCGGTTAAACCGCCTATATATTCGGGTGATGGGGCTGGCCTGGTGGGTGCGGCACCGTCCGCCGCGCTTTCGTGCCCACCCCGTGCCGGGCCGCGCCGTTGCCCAAAGGAAAGGACCGTCAATGACCATGCCGCAAATCCGTGTCGACATCGTGTCTGATATCATGTGCCCTTGGTGCATCATCGGTTACAAAGAGCTCGAGGCCGCCGCCGCGCAAACGGGGGTGACATTGGGGTTGCGCTGGCACCCGTTCGAACTCAACCCCGACATGGGCCCCGATGGCGAAGAAATGACCGCCCATATAATGCGCAAATACGGCATCACCCAGGAACAAAGCGCGGAGAACCGCGCGGTTCTGAAACAGCGGGGGGCGGCTTTGGGCATTGATTTCGCCTTTGCCCCGGGGACGCGCATGCGCAACTCGTTCCGCGCGCATCAATTGATAGACTGGGCCGAGGGCAATGACGCGCAACACGATATGAAACTGGCGCTGTTCGCGGCGCATTTCAGCGCCGGGTTGAATGTCGATGACATCGCCACGCTGGCCGGCATCGCCGAAACGCTGGGACTGGATGCCAGCGATGCCGAAGCCGCGCTGCACGAGGGCCGCCACGCCGACGCCGTACGGCGCAAACAGGCTTTCTGGCAACAGCAGGGCATCACCGGCGTGCCGGCCATGGTGTTCGCGCAGCAATACCTTGTCACCGGCGCACAGGGGCCCGAGGGGTATGCCCATATCCTGCACCAGCTTGTGGCCGAGCCCGCCTGATCCGCCTTTTCTTTCGCGGGTCTTCGGTCTAAAGCGCGCAGCATGGTGGAATGGATCATCTCTGACGGATTGACCGATTATGACCACGCCTGCCGGGTGATGGAGGAGCGCGCCGCCGCCGTTGCCGCGGGCACCGCGGACGAGGCGATCTGGCTGCTGGAGCATCCGCCGCTCTATACCGCTGGCACCAGCGCGAAACCCGCCGATCTGGTCGATCCCGACAGGTTCCCGGTCTACCCCAGTAAACGCGGCGGCCAGTATACGTATCACGGGCCGGGGCAACGCGTGGTATACGTGATGCTGAACGTCGGACAACGCGGCCATGACGTGCGCCGGTTTGTGCAGCAGCTTGAAGCCTGGGTGATCGCCACCCTGGCCGAGTTCAACGTGACAGGCGAGATTCGCGAAGGCCGCGTGGGCGTCTGGGTGCCCCGCCCCGAAAAGCCGCTTGGCGCGGATGGCCAGGTGACCGAGGACAAGATCGCGGCCATCGGCATACGCCTGCGCAAGTGGATCAGCTTTCACGGCATTTCGATAAATGTCGATCCCGACCTGCGCCATTTCGACGGCATCGTGCCCTGCGGCATCACCGATCATGGCGTGACCAGCCTTGTCGACCTGGGCTTGCCCGTGACGATGGATGACATCGACCTGGCGCTGAAGCGCAGTTTTACCCGCGTCTTTTCGACGGATCGATGACGATCCGTGCAGGGCGTCACGAAAAGGTGCGCCGAAAGATCACATTGCCTTGCCGACAAACCATCATATTTGTGCATACAATGCGAGACCAACCAACTGGAGACCAGAATACATGAACAAGTTTCTGACAGCCGCAGCCTTCATGGCGCTTGCCGCTCCTGCCTTCGCCGAGGGTGACGCAGCCGAGGGCGAAAAGGAATTCCGCAAATGCAAGGCCTGCCACATGATCGTGGCCGATGACGGCACCGAGATCGTCAAGGGTGGCCGCACTGGCCCGAACCTGCACGGCATCGTGGGGCGCGTGGCCGGCTCGGTCGAGGGTTTCCGCTACGGCAACGGCCTTGAAGCCGCCGCCGAGGACGAGTTCGTCTGGACGGCCGAAGCGATCGCAGAATACGTGGCTGACCCAAGGGCATGGCTGGATGCGCAGGGCTATCCGAACCAGTCCAAGATGACGTTCAAGCTGCGCAGGGGTGGCGAGGATGTCGCGGCCTATCTCGCGACCTTCTCGGACGCCGAGTAACCCGAGGGCGCGTTGCCTGCGCCCATAGTTCAACCGAAATGCAATGCGGCCGCGCGGCACCCCTGCGCGGCCGTTTGCCTTTCGGGCGATCGCCCGACGCATCCCGCGCCTGTGTACCGGCCGCACAAGGCATGACCCGTAACGATCCCGGCCCCGGCAAGCGCCACGTCGGCGCGTGAATTCCCGGCCCCGCCTGCCTTGGCCAAGCGGGGGGGGGGGTGCGACAATTAATTTTGATCTGGATCAAACAACGCCATTGCCGGTGCCCACCAGTCATTCTAAAACGCGAATGGATAGCCGTGCGTCGGGATTCCGCCGCATACCAAGGGACACAACAGGAGGCAGACAATGGCAGACGCAGCCATTCACGGCCACGACCATGAAGATCAGCGCGGTTTCTTCACCCGCTGGTTCATGTCGACCAACCACAAGGACATCGGGATTCTGTACCTGATCACGTCGGCGATTGTCGGCCTGGTCTCGGTGCTTTTCACCGTTTACATGCGCTTGGAGCTCATGGAGCCCGGCGTGCAATACATGTGCCTCGAAGGCGCACGCTTTACCGCGGCCGCCGCTGGCGAATGCACCCCCAACGGGCACCTCTGGAACGTGATGATCACCTATCACGGTGTCCTGATGATGTTCTTCGTGGTGATCCCGGCATTGTTCGGCGGCTTCGGCAACTACTTCATGCCGCTGCAGATCGGCGCGCCGGACATGGCTTTCCCTCGGATGAACAACCTCAGCTACTGGTTGTTCGTTGCGGGCACGTCGCTGGGCGTGGCCTCGCTGCTTGCCCCCGGTGGCAATGACCAGCTTGGCTCGGGCGTCGGCTGGGTGCTTTACCCGCCGCTCAGCGTCAACGAGGGCGGCATGTCGATGGACCTGGCGATCTTCGCCGTCCACGTCTCGGGTGCCTCCTCGATCCTCGGCGCGATCAACATGATCACCACGTTCCTGAACATGCGCGCGCCGGGCATGACCCTGTTCAAGGTGCCGCTGTTCTCGTGGTCGATCTTTGTCACCGCCTGGATGATCCTGCTGGCACTGCCGGTTCTGGCAGGCGCGATCACGATGCTGCTGACCGACCGGAACTTCGGCACCACCTTCTTCGACCCGGCAGGTGGCGGCGACCCGGTTCTTTACCAGCACATCCTGTGGTTCTTTGGTCACCCCGAGGTTTACATCGTCATCCTGCCTGGCTTTGGCATCATCTCTCACGTTGTCGCCACGTTCAGCCGCAAACCGATCTTCGGCTACCTGCCGATGGTCTGGGCCCTCATCGCCATCGGCTTTCTCGGGTTCATCGTGTGGGCACACCACATGTACACGGTGGGCATGTCGCTGACCCAGCAATCCTACTTCATGCTGGCCACGATGGTCATCGCGGTCCCGACCGGCGTCAAGATCTTCAGCTGGATCGCGACGATGTGGGGCGGCTCGATCGAATTCAAGACACCGATGCTCTGGGCCTTTGGCTTCCTGTTCCTGTTCACCGTCGGCGGCGTGACCGGCGTGGTGCTCAGCCAGGCGGGTGTTGACCGTGCCTATCACGACACCTACTACGTTGTGGCGCACTTCCACTACGTGATGTCGCTGGGCGCCGTCTTTGCCATCTTCGCGGGCGTCTACTTCTACTTCCCGAAGATGACAGGCCGGATGTATCCGGAATGGGCGGGCAAGCTGCACTTCTGGGCGTTCTTCATCGGCGCAAACCTGACATTCTTCCCCCAGCACTTCCTGGGCCGTCAGGGCATGCCGCGCCGCTACATCGACTATCCCGAGGCCTTCGCGGTCTGGAACTACTGGTCGTCGATCGGGGCTTTCATCAGCTTCGCATCCTTCGTGTTCTTCTTCGGTGTGATCATCTACTCGCTGCTGCGCGGCGCCCGCGCCACCGAGGCGAACCCGTGGAACGAATACGCCGACACGCTGGAATGGACCCTGCCCAGCCCTCCGCCCGAACACACGTTCGAGCAACTGCCCAAGCAGGAAGACTGGGACAAGGGGCACGCCCACTAAGGGCCACGCTCTGAACCACACGGATCGGGGCCCGGACAGATCGTCCGGGCCCTTCCATTTTCTGCCGCAAACAAGCCAGACATCATGCCCTATCGCTGGACCGTCCAAACCCCGACCGCGCGCCGGCTTGAACTCTGGCCGCACCGCTCGCTGCCGCGACGCGGTTTCGCCGCCTTCATCCTGGGCACCTTCACGCTGATCACGATTCCGCTTTATCCGCTGCTCGGTACCTTCGTTCTGTGGGGGATACTGCCCTTCATGCTGCTGGCCGTGGGTGGCATCTGGTGGGCGCTGGAACGCAGCTATCGCGATGGCGAGATACTTGAGGTGCTCACGCTCGATCCAGAAACGATCCATCTCAGCCGCAGCGCGCACAAGGTGGCCCAAAAGGAATGGCAGGCCAACAGCTATTGGGTGCGCGCCGAGATGCACCAAACCGGCGGCCCTGTGCCCTATTACGTGACGCTCAAGGGCAACGGGCGCACGGTTGAAATCGGCGCCTTCCTGTCAGAGGAAGAGCGCCGCAGCCTTTATGGGGAACTGGCGAGCGCGCTCAGCGAAACCCGCGCGGCCCATGGCCCGGATGGCTGACGACCGCGCGCGACTGGCCGACTGACCTTCTGGTAGGCTTGGGCCGACAGTGCTGCATCCCGGTCCCGCAGGCACGAAAAACCCCGCCACGGCACAGGCCGGGCGGGGCATCCTTGCAAAGGTCATTGCGTCAGGTGCTCAACCGGTCTTTCACCATGGGGCCGACCGCACCGAAATCCATCCTGCCGGTATATTTTTCTTTCAGGGCCCCCATCACCTTGCCCATGTCGCGGATAGACGTTGCGCCGATGTTGGTGATTGCCGCATCTATCGCGGCGCGCACTTCCTTGTCGCTCAACTGCCGGGGCAGGAACTCTTCGATCACCTCGATCTCGGCGCGCTCGCGCTCGGCCAGGTCCAGCCGCCCGCCTTCTTCGTAGGCGCGCGCGCTTTCCTGGCGCTGCTTGGCCATCTTGCCAAGTATGGCAAGCACGTCCGCATCGCTGACACCGCCCTCTTCGCCATCGCCGCGCGCGGCAATATCGCGATCCTTGATCGCCGCGTTGATCAGGCGCAGCGTCGACAATCGGTCAGCCTGCCTTTCCTTCATCGCCTTTTTCAGCGCCGCGGTGATCCGCTCTCTCATATCCATGTCGTCGCCATCCCCTTGGCTTCGTTTGAAGGGTCAGAGATAGGCACAAACACCCTCTCTGACAACCGCGCTTCGCCCTTGACCGGGCGAGGCCAGGGGCATAGGTATCCGCCAATTTGGCCGCTCGGAGGATTCCCCATGTCGCAGACACCCCGCCCCACCGCCTGCCTTGCCCTTGCAGATGGCACGCTGTTTTACGGGCGCGGCTTCGGCGCCACCGGTCAGGCCCAGGCCGAGCTGTGTTTCAACACCGCGATGACCGGCTACCAGGAAATCATGACCGACCCGTCCTACGCCGGCCAGATCGTAACCTTCACCTTCCCCCATATCGGCAACGTGGGCGTGAACCCCGATGACGATGAAACCGCCGATCCGGTGGCAGCCGGCATGGTGGTGAAATGGGATCCGACCGAACCAAGCAACTGGCGCGCGGTCGAGCCCCTGTCAGACTGGCTGGCCCGGCGCGGGCGCATCGCCATTGGCGGCGTCGACACCCGCCGCCTGACCCGTGCCATCCGCCAGCAAGGCGCGCCGCACGTGGCGCTGGAACACAACCCCGATGGCCAGTTCGACGTCGAGGCACTGGTTGCCCGCGCCCGCGCCTTTTCCGGGCTCGAAGGGCTGGACCTGGCCAAGGATGTCACCTGTGCACAATCCTATCGCTGGAACGAGATGCGGTGGGCCTGGCCACAGGGCTACGCGCCGCAGACGGATGCGAAATTCAAGGTCGTCGCGGTAGATTACGGTGCCAAGCGCAACATCCTGCGTTGCTTGGCCAGCGCGGGCTGTGACGTGACCGTTCTGCCCGCCACCGCCACCGCGGACGAGGTGCTGGCGCATGAGCCCGACGGCGTGTTCCTGTCGAATGGTCCGGGCGACCCTTCGGCAACCGGCGCGTACGCCGTGCCGATGATCCGCGGCGTGCTGGATCGCACCGATCTGCCCATGTTCGGCATCTGCCTTGGCCACCAGATGCTGGCACTGGCGCTGGGGGCACGGACCGTCAAGATGAACCATGGCCATCATGGCGCCAACCACCCGGTCAAGGACCTGGAAACCGGCAAGGTCGAGATCACAAGCATGAACCACGGCTTTGCCGTTGACAGCCAGAGCCTGCCGCAGGGCATCGTGGAAACCCATGTTTCGCTTTTCGATGGCTCGAACTGCGGGCTGCGCGTGGCCGATCGCCCGGTCTTCTCGGTGCAGTATCACCCCGAGGCCAGCCCCGGCCCGCAAGATAGCTTTTACCTGTTCGAACGCTTCGCCGCTTCCATGAACACGCGTCAACCTGCCTGACGCCGTTCGTCGGGCCCCATTGCGATTAATCCACTGTTAACCCTGCTGTTTTACCCCTTGGGAAAAGGGAAGGAAACAGCGGGTGACAGAACTCGTCCAAACGCCGTTCACGGCGCACAAGCCGGTCAGGCCGTATAGTTTCGCGTCGCATTTGCGCAGGCGCGGGTTGGTTTCACCCCAAGTGCTGCTCAGGGCGCAATCGGCCCGGCAACATCAGGATGCCGACCTGTCGGACCTGTTGCGCCTTGGATATGGCATTGACGGTAACATGCTGTTGCAGGCACGGGCCGACCACCTCGGGGTCGGTCTGTTCGATCAATCCAGGCACATGGTCGATACCGATGCCCTGGCGGCACTTGGCCCGGCGACCTGCCTCAAGCATACGCTTCTGCCAACGCGCGACCGCGCGGGCAAGCGCCTGCTGGTTTGCGCCCGGCCTGATCGGCTTGACCGGGTGCGCAACACGCTGCCCCGGGTTTGGGCTGACGCCCCCCTCGTGCTGACGGACGAGGCCACGGTGCAGCAAACCGTCGCCGCGCTCGGAAAATCCGTGCTGGTTGCCGCTGCGTCGGCCCGTGTTCCGGCGCGGGAAAGCTGCCGCACCTGGGGCCGGCATCCGCGCCGCCGCCTGGCTTGCACCGCTGTCGCCGTCATCCTTTGTCTTGCCCTCGTGATCGCCTATCCGTTCGAAAGCCTGACGGCGCTGGTCACTTGGGCCTGTTTCACGCTGATCGTATCGGCCCTTCAGAAAACCGCGGCGCTGGTCTCCTTCTTGACGCGCCCGCGCCGCCCCGGGCCAGTACAGCCGCCCACCAACGCCCCCCTGCCCCGAGTCTCGGTACTGGTGCCGCTGTTTCGCGAACGCAACGTGGCCACAGTCCTGGTCGAGCGCCTGTCGCGCCTGACCTATCCCAAGGCATTGCTGGACGTGGTCCTAGTGCTGGAAGAAACCGACACGCTGACACGCGACGTGCTAGCCGATGTCACGCTGCCGCCATGGATGCGCATGGTCGTCGTGCCAGACGGTCAGCCGCGCACCAAGCCGCGGGCGATGAATTACGCGTTGGATTGCTGCCGCGGCGACATCATCGGGATCTGGGACGCCGAGGATGCCCCCGCGCCCGAGCAGATCGATCGCGTGGCCGCCCGGTTCCTGACAGCGCCTGACGACCTGGTCTGCCTGCAAGGGGTGCTTGATTATTACAACCCCCGGCAAAGCTGGCTGGCGCGCTGTTTCACCATCGAATACGCCACATGGTTTCGCGTCATGCTGCCGGGAATGGCGCGGCTGGGCTTTGCCATCCCGCTGGGCGGCACCACGCTGTTCTTTCGCCGCGACGCATTGGAGGAACTGGGCGGCTGGGATGCCCATAACGTGACCGAGGACGCCGATCTGGGCTTTCGGCTGTCCCGCCACGGCTATCGCACGGAAATGATCGACACCACCACCGGCGAAGAGGCGAACTGCCGCATCTGGCCCTGGATCAAGCAACGCTCGCGCTGGCTCAAGGGGTACATGGTCACCTGGATCGTGCATATGCGCCGGCCGCGTGTCCTGATCCGGCAGATGGGGTGGTGGAAATTCCTTGGCATGCAGACCCATTTCATCACCGCGCTGTCACAATTTCTGCTGGCGCCGTTGTTGTGGTCGTTCTGGCTCATGCCGCTGGGGGTCACGCATCCTATGGAACACGTGCTGTCACGCGACTTGCTGCTGATGATGGGAAAACTGTTTCTCGGGGTCGAGCTTTTGACCATGGGTGCGGCGATCTATGCCGTGCGGGGCGCCGAGCACCGCCATCTCTGGCCCTGGGTGCCCAGCCTGCATTTGTACTTTCCGCTAGGCTGCATCGCCGCATACAAGGCGCTATGGGAGTTGATCACGGCGCCTTTTTACTGGGACAAGACGGAACATGGCCTGTCGCTGCATCTGCCCAGTCGGGGCCTAGTCCCCCACCGATTTGACAGCGCCAGAATCGAGCTTCAGACGCGTCACGAAAGCCTTTGAAATGTGGTCTTTCAGCGTTTGATAGGCCACCTCTTCATTCCGGTTGGCAATCGCGTCAACGATGGCGTCATGCTCGGTTATCGTGTCGCGCCCGCGCCCCTCGGCCGCGATCGAGGTGGTGGCCATCAGGGCCATCGAGCGATGCACCAACCCAAGCTGCTGCACCAGGTACCGATTGTGGCTGGCCAGGTGGATCTGCTTGTGAAACCGGCGGTTCGCGCGGCTCAGGGCCTGCGGCTGATCGGTCAGGCCGCGATCATCCTCGACCATGTCGCGCAGAACGCGAATTTCCTCTTCCGTGGCATGGCGCGCGGCCAACCGCGCGGCCAACCCCTCCAACTCGGCACGCACCACGTAAAGTTCGCTCAACTGGTTGTGGTCCAGCGACGCCACGATCAACGACCGCCCGTCGCGCGTCAACAGGGATTGCGTTTCAAGACGCTGCAACGCCTCGCGGATCGGTGTGCGTGACACCCCGAACCGGTCGGCCAACTCGCTTTCCACCAGCCGGTCGCCCGGCCGATAGGTGCCGCTGTCGATCGCGTCCAGGATCAGGCTGTAGGCATCCTTTTGCGGGGTCTTGAGATCGCTCATATCCGTCTGGTCTCCGTGCTCGATCGCGACAAGGTAGCCCTCACTGCACCCGGCAATCAAGCGCCGTGTCTTGTGCGCGGCGCCGCGCCGCAGTAGGCAGAGCCCATGCCCAGAGAATTCTTCAGCCATGTCGACAATTGGGTCTTTGACCTCGACAACACGCTTTACCCGCCCCAGGCGCGCCTGTTCGACCAGATCGAGATACGCATGACGCAATTCGTGATGGACCATCTGGGCGTCGATCATGCCCAGGCAAACCATTTGCGCCACCATTACTGGCAAACGCACGGGACCACGCTGGCCGGGTTGATGCGCGAGCACCAGATCGACCCCGAGCCCTACCTTGTCGAGGTGCATGACATCGACATGCGCCACCTGGATGCCGACCCTGACCTGGCCGCGCGCATCCGTGATCTGCCCGGGCGGCGCATCGTCTATACCAACGGCAGCGCGCCCTATGCCGAACGGGTTCTGGCCCAGCGTGGCCTGTCGGGCCTGTTCGACGCGATCTATGGGGTCGAGGACGCGGGCTACCGCCCCAAACCCGAGCGCGAGGCCTTTCAGGCAATCTTTGAGCGCGACGGCCTGGCCCCCGACCGCGCCGCGATGTTCGAAGACGATCCGCGCAACCTGACCGCGCCGCACCAGATGGGCATGCGCACCGTTCACGTGGCACCAGAGCGCCTTCAGGCCAGCCATATTCATCACCACACGGACGACCTGTCAGGGTTCCTGGCCAAGATATTGTAACCGTGGCGCAGGCGCATTGTCGCACTGCGGCAATCTGCATCTTTCATTCGCGATCGTGAATGTTAACTGTTGCAACAGCGCAACCAGGAGACACCGATCATGACACTTGCCGACACCCAAACCACCGCGTCCGACCCCCGCAACGACACCAAAAGCGAAGACGCGCTGGCCCGCAAGATCCTGCTGACAGTGCTTCTGGCGCTGGTGGGCTGGGGGCTGGCCATCGCCCAATGGGGCGTGCCGGGCCTTTACATTCCCGCGCTGGCAATGGTGCCGGTGATGTATGTCGTGCTGATCATGATCAGCCGCGGCTGACCCGTCAGCGCGGCGGGACAGGATGCCGCTTGGAAACCTGCCCCCAACCGGCCTAGATTGCCCGTGACAGGAGGCAAACAGGCCATGACCCATCAATCAGTTGATATTCTGGTGTCCGGCGGCGGTGTCGCCGGGCTGACCGCTGCGGCCGTGTTCGGGGCGGCGGGCTTTTCGGTTATATGCGTCGACCCCGCCCCGCCGGTCACCGAACGCGACGCCGAAGGCAGCGACCTGCGCACCACGGCCTTTCTGCAACCCGCGCAGGCCCTGCTGGAACGCGCCGGGCTGTGGGACAGGCTGGCGCCCCACGCGGCAAACTTGCAGATCATGCGTATCGTCGATGCCGGCGGGCCCGATCCGACGGCGCGGCTGACCAAGGACTTCAACGCCTCAGACATCTCCGAACGCCCCTTTGGCTGGAACCTGCCCAACTGGCTTTTGCGGCGCGAGATGGTCGCCCGGCTGCACGAGCTCGAGAATGTCGAGTTTCGTGCAGGCACCGGCACCACGTCCGTTTTCACCCGCGAAGGCGAGGCGCGCGTGGGCCTGAGCGATGGCACGCAACTGCGCTGCAAGCTGGTGATCGCCGCCGACGGGCGAGACAGCCCCGTGCGGCAGGCCGTGGGCGTGCCCGTGAAAACCACGCGCTATGGGCAGAAAGCACTGGCCTTTGCCGTCACCCATCCGGTTCCGCATGACAACATCTCGACCGAGATCCACCGTTCGGGTGGGCCTTTCACGCTGGTGCCCCTGCCCGATTACGAGGGGCGGCCCAGCTCGGCCGTGGTCTGGATGGAGCAAGGGCCCGAAGCGATACGCCTGTCGAACCTGCCGGTCGACGCGTTCGAAGCGGCCATGAACGCGCGGTCCTGCCTGCTTTACGGACCATTGACGCTGGCCTCGCAGCGGACGGTCTGGCCAATCATCAGCCAACTGGCCGAACGCATGTATGCCGAGCGCGTGGCGCTGGTGGCCGAGGCCGCCCACGTGGTGCCGCCCATCGGCGCGCAGGGCCTGAACATGAGCCTGGGCGACATGCGCGTCTTGCTGGAACTGGCCGAGGCCGCGCCCGACCGCCTGGGCGATGCGAAAATGCTTGAAACCTATCACAGGCGGCGGCACCTCGACGTGCAGGCACGCGTAACCGGAATCGACGTGCTCAACCGTGCCTCGATGGTGTCGGCACAGCCCATGCGCGATCTGCGGATGATGGGGCTGAACGCGATCTATTCACTGCCCGCGGTACGACGCACGATGATGCAGATGGGGCTGGGCGCGCGGGGGTGATCTTGCGCACCCTTCGGGCCCGCCCGGAGGAGGGGGCGCTGCCCCCTCTTGGCCCTATGGGCCAATTCACCCCCGGGGTATTTCAGGCAAGAGGAAGAGATCAGAGCACCTGGTCGACCACCTTTTGCAGCCGGTCCAGGGCAGCGGGCACATCGTAGAGCTTGTCGAGACCGAACAGGCCCAGGCGGAAGGTCATGAAGCCCTCGGGCTCATCGCATTGAAGCGGCACACCCGCAGCGATCTGCATACCCAGCGCGGCGAATTTCTTGCCATTCTGGATCTCGGGATCGGTGGTGTAGCTGACGACCACGCCCGGGGCGCCGAAACCTTCGGCGGCAACCGATTTCACGCCCTTCTCGGCCAGCATCGCACGCACGCCATTGCCCAGGGCCCATTGTGCCTGGCGCAGCTTTTCAAAGCCAAAGTCGCGCGTTTCGAGCATCGTGTCGCGAAAGGCGCGCAGCGCATCGGTGGGCATGGTCGCGTGATAGGCGTGACCGCCCTGTTCGTAGGCTTCCATGATGGCGCGCCATTTCTTGAGATCCATGGCAAAGCTGTCAGAGCTGGTTTCGGGCAGACGGTCGAGCGCGCGCTGCGACATCATGACAAGGCCAGCCGAGGGGGAGGCGGACCACCCCTTTTGCGGGGCCGAGATCAGCACGTCGACGCCGGTTGATTTCATGTCTACCCAAGCGCAGCCGCTGGCGATGCAATCGAGCACCATCAGCGCGTCCACGTCATGCGCGGCCTGCGCCAATTTGGAAATGTAGTCGTCGGGCAGGATCAGCCCGGCGCTGGTTTCCACATGCGGGGCGAACACCACGTCGGGTTGCGCGGCGCGAATGGCGGCTGTCACCTCGTCGATCGGCGCGGGCGCAAAGGGCGCCTGCGCGCCGTTGCCGGTCTGCCGGGCCTTGAAGACCGTGGTCTCGCGGGTGAATTGCCCCGCGTCGAAAATCTGGCTCCAGCGGAAGGAGAACCACCCGTTGCGCACGATCAGCGCGTGGGCCTCGTGGCCGAACTGGCGCGCAACAGCCTCCATCGCGTAGGTGCCGCCCCCGGGCACCAGCGCCACGCCATCGGCGTTATACACCTCTGCAAGCATGTCGGAGATGTCGCGCATCACATGCTGGAAACTTGCAGACATGTGGTTCAGCGAGCGGTCGGTGAAAACCACCGAGTATTCCAGCAGCCCATCGGGATCGACTGAATCGAGCAAAGCGGTCATGGCGTGTCCTTTTTCATGCGTCTTGGTGCCCTGATAACGCCTGGCGGACCCGAAAGGCAAAACCAATCGTGGCCCGGCCTTCAGATCGGGCCGGGGCGGCGTTCTTCGGAGAGGAGCACGTTGGCCTCGACATTGCCGACGCCCGGCAAGGTCATGATCCGCCGGCGCAGGACGCGTTCGAAATCGGCGATGTCGCGGGCCACCACGCGCAGGCGATAATCATACAGGCCCAGCACGTGCTCAACCGTCTGAACCTCGGGGATCGCGGTGACCGCACGTTCGAAATCTTCCAGGCTGACGCGGCCCTTGGTGGCGAGTTTCAACCCCAGGAACACGGTCACGCCAAAGCCAAGCGCGGCATGGTCGAGATCGAGCCGGGGGGCGCGCAACGCGCCCGCGTCGCGCAACCGTTTAAGACGCCGCCAGGTGGCAGGCTGCGACAGGCCCAGCGCGCGGCCCAACGCACCGGCCGATTGTCCGGCATCCGTCATCACCGCGCGAACCAGGCGGCGGTCGGTTTCGTCCAGCTCGATCATAGCGGCAGCGCCTCGTCGCTTTTCAGCAGCGCCACGTGCATCAGCGCCTCGATATCGGCGATATGCGGCAAGGTCAGGATGCGATCCCGATACACCTGCTGGTAATGGGCTATGTCGCGCGCGATCACCGACAGGCGGGCATCGACCACGCCCAGGAGGGTCTGGATCTCGATCACCTCGGGCACCGCGCGGGCGGCGGCGATGAATTCATCGAAGGCGCGCGGCTGCGTCTTGTCGAGAGTCACGCGCAGGCTGACTTCGACCTCGTAACCCAGCACGCCCCAGTTCACCCGCCCGCGCAGGCCGCGCAGCACACCCGTCGCCCGCATCCTGTCCAGCCGGCGGGTCAGCGTGCTGGGCGTGACGCCGGCGCGTGCAGCAAGGTCGGCCGCGGGCATGTCAGGGGCAGCCTGGTACTGGCGAAGAATGCGGCGATCGGCATCGTCAAGCATGGATTTTCCGTATCTGGGAATTTTCGTGAATTGAATTTCCGCCAAATTGCCAATTTCCACGCAAAACGCAAACACCTTTTCCTGGAACCGCCTAGACTGCGCCGCAACCGACCCGCAACAAGAGGAAAAATCATGCGCGTTTATTACGACCGCGATTGCGACATCAACCTTATCAAGGACAAGAAAGTGGCCATCCTGGGCTATGGCAGCCAGGGCCACGCCCATGCGCTGAACCTGCGTGACAGCGGCGCCAAGAACCTTGTCGTCGCCCTGCGCGAAGGCAGCGCGTCGGCCAAGAAGGCCGAGGCCGAGGGCCTGAAGGTCATGGGCATCGCCGAAGCCGCGGCCTGGTGTGACCTGATCATGTTCACCATGCCCGATGAATTGCAGGCCGAAACCTACCACAAATACGTGCATGACAACCTGCGCGAAGGCGCGGCGATTGCCTTTGCCCACGGCCTGAACGTGCATTTCGGCCTGATCGAGCCCAAGCCAGGCGTCGACGTCATCATGATGGCGCCCAAGGGCCCTGGCCACACCGTGCGCGGCGAATACACCAAGGGCGGTGGCGTGCCCTGCCTTGTGGCCGTCAACAACGACGCCACCGGCAAGGCACTGGAAATCGGGCTGTCGTATTGCTCGGCCATCGGTGGCGGGCGCTCGGGCATCATCGAGACCAATTTCAAGGAAGAGTGCGAAACCGACCTCTTCGGCGAGCAAGCCGTGCTGTGCGGTGGCCTGGTCGAGTTGATCCGCATGGGCTTTGAAACGCTGGTCGAGGCGGGCTATGCGCCCGAAATGGCCTATTTCGAGTGCCTGCACGAGGTGAAGCTGATCGTCGACCTGATCTACGAAGGCGGCATCGCGAACATGAACTACTCGATCTCGAACACGGCCGAGTATGGCGAATATGTCAGCGGCCCGCGCGTTCTGCCCTACGACGAGACGAAGGCGCGCATGAAGGCGATCCTGAACGACATCCAGACCGGCAAGTTCGTGCGCGACTTCATGACCGAAAACGCCGTTGGCCAACCCTTCTTCAAGGGCACGCGCCGCATGAACGACGCCCACCAGATCGAGGAAGTGGGTGAAAAGCTGCGCGGGATGATGCCGTGGATTTCCGCGGGCAAGATGGTTGACCGCGAAAAGAACTGATCCTGTTTCGATACCGGATGAGAAAGGCGGGCCCACGGGTCCGCCTTTTTGAGTTCCAGGCTCCTGCCGCTTGACAGCGGCGCGGCGATGCGGTGGGGTGCGGGCACTGCAACGGGGGCGTCCGCGCACGCGGGCTGAGAAGCACCCTTGGAACCTGAACCGGATCATGCCGGCGTAGGAAGTTGCGAACCGTCCCCTTCATGGCGGCTTCGTCCTTTCGCGCAGGCGAAGGGACGTGATGAATACCACCTTCGACCAGCGATGTTTTCCTTTCCCCGCGCCGCTGCGGGGCGCCCGCTTGCAGCCCATGAATGCAGGACAAGGAAACACCAGATGACAGTTTTCACCGATCAGACCGTGCTTGTCACCGGGGCGGGCCGCGGCCTGGGCGCCGCGATTGCGCGTGCCTTTGCCCGCGAAGGCGCCAAGGTGGCCATCAACTATCGCAAGAGCGAACAGGCCGCGCAGGCCCTTGCCGCGGAACTGGGGGCCAACGCCGCCGCGTTCCAGGCCGACGTGACCGACCCGGGTGCGGTAGCGGGCATGGTTGCCGCCATCACCGACCGTTTCGGCGCACCCGACGTGCTGGTGCATAACGCG
Organism: Lutimaribacter degradans; assembly: GCF_023703375.1. Lineage (GTDB taxonomy): Bacteria > Pseudomonadota > Alphaproteobacteria > Rhodobacterales > Rhodobacteraceae > Lutimaribacter > Lutimaribacter degradans. Next base: position 39,030 of record NZ_JAMQGO010000005.1, on the reverse strand, counting down.
CTGGCCGATTTCCAGTTCAACGGCGATGCGCGCAAGGGGCTGGATACGATGGAATGGGCCGATATCGCGCATCAGGCGGAAACGGCCGTGGGCGGCGCGCTGAACCTGATCCGTGCGCTGCGCCCGCATTTTGCCGAACGCGGTGCAGGCCGTGTCGTCACCATCGGCACCAACCTGGTGCAAAACCCGGTCGTGCCCTACCATGACTACACGGCCGCCAAGGCGGCGCTGCTGGCGCTGACCCGCACGGCGGCGCGTGACCTGGGCCCGCTGGGGGTGACGGTCAACATGGTGTCGGGCGGGTTGTTGCGCGTGACCGATGCCAGCGCTGCCACACCCGATGCGGTGTTCGACCTGATCGCGCAGCAAACGCCGCTGGGCCAGGTCACAACGCCCGAGGAACTGGCCGACGCGGTGCTGTTTTTCGCCTCGCCCTGGGCGCGGGCCGTGACGGGGCAAAACCTGATCGTCGATGGCGGGCTGGTCAGCGGCTAACCCGCGCGGTTGACGCTTGCATCCCTTGCGCGGCTGACCCAATCAGGCTCCAACCGCGCCAGGGATAGCCGATGACCGCCACGACCGACACCACCACCGCCCCGCAAATCACCGGCGCAAGCTGGGCCATGATCGCCACGCTGGGCTTTGTCTGGGGCGGCACGTTCATGGTGACGGAACTTGCGCTGGACGTCATGACACCTTTCTGGATCGCCAGCGCGCGCATCGGTTTTGCCGCATTGCTGACGTTGGCGATCTGGCGCCTGCGCGGCGGCCGATTGTTCCTGACCGCGACGCAAGACTGGCGCAACCTTGCGCTGGTGGGGGTCTTGTCGACCGCCCTGCCCTTCATGGCGCTGGCCTGGGGGCAGCAATACGTGACCTCGGGTTTCGCGGGCGTCAGCATGGCGGCGGTGGCGCTGATCGTGCTGCCATTGGCGCATTTCATGGTGCCCGGCGAACGCATGACCCTGCGTCGCCTTGCCGGTTTCGTCGTCGGGTTCGTGGGCGTGGTGGTGCTGATCGGCCCCGAGGCATTTCGTTCAACCGGCGTAGCGGGCGAGATCTGGGGCCGCATGGCCTGTATCGGGGCGGCCGGGTGTTACGCCCTGTCTTCGGTACTGATGCGCCGCCTGCCCCCCATCGACCCGGTGGGACTGTCGGGCGTCACCCTGCTGATCGGGGCGGTTTTCGTGCTGCCCGTGGCGGTCACGGTCGAAGGCACCCCGGCCAACCCGGGGTTTTACGGTCTTGGCGTGCTGGCCTTCCTGGGGCTGGTGCCCACGGCGGCGGCGAACATGCTGCGGGTTTCGGTCATCCGCACGGCCGGCCCTGTCTTCATGAACCTGACGAATTACCAGGTGCCGCTTTGGTCGATGATTCTAGGCGTACTTCTGCTGGGCGAGCCGCTCTATCCCTCGTTGTTGGTGGCAATGGTGCTGATCCTGTGCGGCGTGGCGCTTTCGCAGTACGGCGCGTTGATGCGGCTTTTCGGGCGCCGGTAGCCCGGCGTCAGGAATGTTCCTCGGCCGCGGTTGCGGCCAATGCCTTGTTGTAGGTTTTCAACGCATCGACATGAAACAGCGCGCCCAACAGCCGCGATTCGCCGTTTTCAACGATGGTGACGGGCAAGAACGGCACGCCCGCGCGCTCGAACAGGGGCATCGCCTCCTCCAGCGTGGCGTTGAAATCCACCGCGATGCCATCCTCGATCATTTCGAGACAGGTTTCCTCGGTCGCGGCGCCCGGATCGCCCGGTTTGCGCATCAACATGCCTGCGCGGAACATCGCCAGCAAATAAGCCTGCGGGCCGGCCGCCAGGTGAACGCCGCGCCGTTCCAGCTGCGTCAGGAAGAACGACCGGTCCACAAGCCGCGATGAAATGGCGGTGGAGATCGACACCGACACCATCACCGCCAGCCCCGTCTGCCAGTCGCCGGTCAGTTCGAACACGATGAGCGTGGTGGAAATCGGCGCCCCCAGCACGGCGGCCGACACCGCCCCCATGCCCGCCAGCGCGTAAAGCGTGTGGCTGCCCGACACCTCGGGAAAGATACCCGTGGCGATCAGCCCAAAGGCCAGCCCCGTCAACGCCCCCACCATGAGCGAGGGTGAAAACACGCCACCGCCCATCCGACCGGCGATCGTGATCGCCACGGCAACGCATTTCAGCACCGCGAAGACGAACGCCTCGTGCCAGAGCAACTGGCCCGTCAGCGCCGCCGAGGTCGTTTCATAACCCACCCCGATGATATGCGGAAACCCCACGGCAATCGCGCCCAGCATCGCGCCGGCAATCGCCGGGCGCATCCATCGCGGCAAGCCGGTGCGCGCCTGCACGAAATTGCCCAGGTCCTCGGCCAGGAAAATCGCCCGCATCAGCAGCACCCCGACCACGCCACAGACCAGCCCCAACAGCAAGAAGGCGGGCAGTTCCTGGTAGAATTGCAGCGTGCTGGCATAGGGCAACGCAAACTCGGTCACGCCGCCGAATTCCAGCCGGTTGATGACCGTGCCCGCCACGCTGGCGATGACGATGGGGGCAAAGGCGTGAACCGCGAAATGGCGCAACACGACCTCGAGCGCGAAAAGCGCACCGGCGATGGGGGCGTTGAAACTGGCCGACACCGCCGCCGCCACCGCGCAGCCCAGCAGGTCGCGCCCGGTGATGCCGTCGGCCTGGATGCGGTTGCTGACCCAACTGGATATCACCCCCGCCATGTGCACCACCGGCCCTTCGCGCCCCGACGACCCGCCCGAGCCCAGCGTGATCATCGACGCCAGCGCCGAACCGATCCCGGCCTTTATCTCGACCCGGCCGTTCTGCATTGCCGCGCCCTCGATCACGTCGGCGACAGACCGCACCCGCCCATCGGGGGTAAAGTAGTTCAGGATCAGCCCGACCACCGTGCCGCCCGCGATGGGGATCAGCACGATCCAGTACCACGGCAGGGTTTCGGCGAAGCTGTGCAACTGGGTGGGGTCTTCGCTGCCGTAAAGCGCGGTTTGCAGCGCGTTGATTCCCTTGCGGAAAAACAGCGCGGCAAATCCGGCGGCCACGCCGATCAGCAACGCGATGAACCAGAATTGCACCTTTGACGGGCCCTGCGCACGCAGGATTGCCCAGCCGTCCTTGATCGACAGGATCATCGCGCACCATTGCTCTGTCAGGATTTGCCGCACGGCGCCCTCTTTTCCCCTGTGTCGACCTGCCCTAGTGTCGCGCGCAACACCCCGGAACCGGAGTAGCCCGATGACCATATCGACCGCGCTGGATGCGCTCTCGCAATTGTTAGGACAACGGTTGAGCCGGTCCAAGCCCGATCTGGACCAACATGCCGCATCCGAGTCATATTATCCGCCTGCCCCGCCCGATGCGGTGGCCTATCCCGACACCACCGAAGAGGTCGCGCGTCTGCTGGCGATCTGCACCGAGCATGGCTGCCCGGTCACAGGCTGGGGCGCGGGCACCTCGCTCGAAGGGCAGGCCCAGGCGTTCTCGGGCGGCGTGGTGGTGGATTTCCGGCACATGAACAAGGTGCTTGAGATCAATGCCGAGGATATGGATGTGCGCGTCCAGCCCGGCTGCACCCGCGAAGAGTTGAACACCGAACTGCGCACGACCGGCCTGTTCTTCCCGGTTGATCCCGGTGCCAATGCCACGCTTGGCGGAATGGCGATGACACGCGCCAGCGGCACGACCGCCGTGCGCTATGGCACGATGCGCGACAACGTGCTGGGCTGCCAGGTGGTGCTGGCCGATGGCCGCGTGATCCGCACCGGCACGCGGGCGCGGAAATCATCGGCGGGCTATGACCTGACCGGGTTGATGGTCGGATCCGAGGGCACGCTGGGGCTGGTCACGGAACTGACGTTGCGCCTGCATGGCCAACCCGAGGCGGTGACGGCGGCGGTCTGCGCCTTTCCCGACATGCACGGCGCGGTGCAGGCGGTGATCGAAACGATCCAGATGGGCGTTCCGATGGCACGGATCGAATTCGTCGATGCCGCGATGGCGCGCATCTTCAACGCGGCAAGCGGCGCCACGATGCCCGAGGTGCCACACCTGATGGTCGAATTCCACGGATCGGACGCGGGCGTGCGCGAACAGGCCGAAACCTTCGGGCAGATCGTGGCCGATCACGGCGCCAGCGGCTTTGACTGGGCCACCCGCCCCGAGGACCGCACGAAACTGTGGGAGATGCGCCACCGCGCGCATTGGTCGACCTTGGCCGGGGCACCGGGCAAGCGCGCGCTGGTGACGGATATTTGCGTGCCGATCTCGGCGCTCGCACGGGCGGTCGAAGACACCGCCGCCGACATCGCCGACAGCCCCGTCAACGGCCCGATCCTGGGCCATGTGGGCGATGGCAATTTTCATGCGATCCTGTTGTTCGACCCCGACGACCCGGCCGAGCTGGATGCGGTCAAGGCGCTGTCGCATCGCATGGCGGAACGCGCGCTGGCCCTGGGCGGCACCTGCACCGGCGAACATGGCATCGGCATCGGCAAACGGGCCTACATGCAGGCCGAGCACGGCGATGGCTGGCAGGTGATGGCCGCGCTGAAGGCGGCGCTGGACCCGCACAACATCCTGAACCCCGGCAAATTGGTGCCGCAAGCGGGTTGAAGCGGGCCCGGGCGGGCCTGCCCTGCAGGCCTGCGCGGCCTTTCCCTTTGCGGCTACATTCGCTAAGTGACCCGGCAAACCCCGGATGACGGAGAGATTACCCCATGGGCATGGACAAGACCTTTGACGCCGCCGAAGCCGAACCGCGGCTTTACGACGCCTGGATGCAGGCCGGTGCCTTTCGCGCGGGCGCCAATGCCAGCCGCGACGAGACATTCACAGTGATGATCCCGCCGCCCAACGTCACGGGCGCGCTGCATGTGGGCCATGCCTTCAACAACACGCTGCAAGATATACTGGTGCGCTGGCACCGGATGCGCGGGTTCGACACGCTGTGGCAACCCGGCCAGGACCATGCCGGCATCGCCACGCAGTTGCAGGTGGAAAAGCAGCTTGCCGCCCAGGGCGAACCGGGCCGGCGCGAACTGGGACGCGAGAAATTCCTGGGCAAGGTCTGGGAATGGAAGGCGCAGTATGGCGGCACCATCGTCCAGCAGCTGCAACGGCTGGGCTGTTCGTGCGACTGGGACCGCAACGCCTTTACCATGGCCGGCGCGCCGGGCGATCCGCGCACGGGGCACGAAAACAGCCCCGATTTCCACGATGCGGTGATCAAGGTGTTCGTGGACATGTTCGAAAAGGGGCTGATCTACCGCGGCAAGCGGCTGGTCAACTGGGACCCGCATTTTGAAACCGCGATTTCCGATCTCGAGGTCGAGAATATCGAGGTCGACGGCCATATGTGGCATTTCAAGTACCCGCTGGCGGGTGGTGAGACCTACACCTATGTCGAGCGCGACGAGGACGGCGCCGTGCTGTTCGAAGAAACGCGCGATTACATTTCGATCGCCACGACGCGGCCCGAAACCATGCTGGGCGATGGAGCCGTTGCGGTTCACCCCAAGGACGAGCGGTACGCGCCGATCGTCGGCAAACTTTGCGAAATCCCGGTCGGCCCGAAAGAGCACCGGCGCCTTGTCCCGATCATCACCGACGATTACCCCGACCCCGATTTCGGCAGCGGCGCGGTCAAGATCACCGGCGCGCATGATTTCAACGACTACGCCGTGGCCAAGCGCGGGGGTATCCCCTGCTACCGCCTGATGGACACGCGCGGGCACATGCGCGACGATGGCGCCCCCTACACCGAGGCCGCCGAGGTAGCGCAGGCCGTGGCGCGCGGGGAAAAGACCCTGACCGAGGCCGAAACCGACGCGCTGAACCTTGTGCCCGATCACCTGCGTGGGCTGGACAGGTTCGAGGCGCGCAACCGCGTGATCGACGAGATCACCGCGGAAGGGCTTGCCGTGATGACCGAATCCACGGATGCGCGGCTGGGCAAGGCGGCCGAAAAAGCCCCGGTGGAACCCTCCGAAGGCGGCGAGATGCGCACCGAGGATCAGAACCTCGTACCGCTGGTCGAGGAAAAGAAGATCATGCAGCCCTTCGGTGACCGCTCGGGCGTGGTGATCGAACCCATGCTGACCGACCAGTGGTTCGTCGACGCGCAAAAGGTGGTCGGCCCCGCGCTTGAGGCCGTGCGCGACGGGCGCACCACGATCATGCCGGAAAGCGGTGAAAAGACCTATTACCACTGGCTGGAAAATATCGAGCCATGGTGCATTTCCCGCCAATTGTGGTGGGGGCACCAGATTCCGGTCTGGTACCTGCCCGGCGAGGAAGAATGGCTGCCCATCTGCGCCGCGACCGAGGCCGAGGCCATCGAGATTGCCCGCAACCGTTTCGTGGATGGTACGGATATCCGTATCGTGGCCGACGCGCAGGAGGCGGTGGCCGTCCTGCAAAATCGCATCGACCATGCCGACACCGGCGATGAAGGGGCCATTCGCCAGTTCGAGGCGCCGCAGGAAATCCCGATGTTCCGCGACCCCGACGTGTTGGATACATGGTTCTCGTCCGGCCTGTGGCCCATCGGCACGCTCGGCTGGCCGGACCAGACCGAGGAATTGAAGAAATACTTCCCCACCGATGTTCTCGTTACAGGCTTCGACATCCTCTTCTTCTGGGTGGCGCGGATGATGATGATGCAACTGGCCGTGGTGAACGAGGTGCCGTTCCACACCGTCTACCTGCACCAGCTGGTGCGCGACGAGAAGGGGCAGAAGATGTCAAAGACCAAGGGGAACGTGATCGACCCCCTTGATATCGTGGACGAATACGGCGCCGACGCGCTGCGTTTCACGATGGCGCAGATGGCCGCGCTTGGCGGTGTGCTGAAACTGTCGAAAGACCGGATCAAGGGCTATCGCAATTTTGGCACCAAGCTTTGGAACGCCTGCCGGTTCGCCGAGATGAACGGTGTATGGGAAGGCCACGCCACGCAAGACACGCCACCCGAGGCCACGGCCACCGTCAACCGTTGGATCATAGGCGAGACAGCGCGCGTACGCGAAACCGTCGACACCGCGCTGGAGGAATACCGCTTCAACGACGCGGCCAACGCGCTTTATTCCTTCGTCTGGGGCCGGGTCTGCGACTGGTATATCGAGTTTGCCAAACCGCTTCTGGCCGAGGACGCGCCCGAGCGCGCCGAAACGCAGGCAGTGATGGCCTGGGTTCTGGATCAGTGCATGATCTTCCTGCATCCGATCATGCCCTACATCACCGAAGAGCTTTGGGGCCAGACCGGCACCCGGCCCAAGATGCTGGTCCATGCCGACTGGCCCGGCTACGGCGCGGACCTGGCCGACCGGGCCGCCGACCGCGAAATGGGCTGGATCATCGGGCTGATCGAAGAGGTCCGCTCGGTTCGGGCGCAGATGCATGTGCCGGCGGGCGCCTACGTGCCATTGCTGGTGACAGGGCTGGGCGATGAGGCGCGCGCGGCCTGGGGCCGCAACGAGGTGCTGGCCCGGCGCCTGGCACGGATCGAAAGCCTGCAAGAGGTGGCCGAGTTCCCCAAGGGCACGGCGACCATCCCGATGGAGGGCGGCACCTTTGGCCTGCCATTGGCGGGTATCATCGACGTGGCCGAGGAAAAGGCCCGGCTGGAAAAGACCCTTGCCAAGCTGGCGAAAGATCTTGGCGGCCTGCGCGGGCGGCTGAACAACCCGAAATTCGTCGAAAGCGCGCCCGATGAGGTGGTGATCGAAACCCGCGAGACGCTGAGCGTGAAGGAAGACGAGGAGGCCCAGATCAAGGCCGCTGTCGCGCGCCTGGCCGAACTGGGCTAAATCGCGTCGTGCGCGACGCGTGTTCGGGCCCTGCGGGGCGCGGGGCAAGGGGGGGCGCTGCCCCCCTCGGCCTGCGGCCTCACCCCCCGGGGTATTTGCGGCAAGAGGAAGCTGCTTGGCATGGGTGACGTGAGGGTGCGAGCTGTTAGAATTTCGGTGCACGCCCTGCCATGTTGGCGGCGATGATCTCCATCTGGTGGGGTTTGCCGATCAGGTCGGCCTGTTCGCGGCTTTCCTCGTAAAGCACGGTTTTCTCATCCGCGCCGCTTTCGGCCACGGCGATCAGGCGCTTTGCGGCGCGGGTACCCGAGGGCGATTTTCCCGCGATGGTTTGCGCCAGCGCGCGCGCGACGCCCTGCGGATCGTCGGAAAGCTCGGTCACCAGGCCCCAATCGACGCCCTGGCGTGCCAGAACCGGCTCGGCCGAATAGGTCATGCGACGCAGGATATCGGAGCGCACGAGCCGCGGCAGGATCACCATGCCGCCCATATCGGGCACAAGGCCCCATTTCGCCTCCATGATCGCCAAGCTGGTATCGGGATGCGCGATGCGGATATCGGCCCCCAGCGCCAGTTGGAACCCCGCGCCGAAGGCGACGCCGTGCAGCGCTGCCACCACCGGCACTGGCACCTTGCGCCAGACCATGCAGACCTCTTGCATGAGGTTGGAGTCTCCATGGGTGCGGGGCATGATGCGGTCATGGGGGTCTTGCGCCGCGAATTTCGCAAAGCTGGCCACGTCGAGCCCGGCGCAGAAACCGCGCCCCTCGCCCGACAGCACCACGGCGCGGATGTCGTCATTGCCGACCAGCGCGGTGCCGGCCTCGACGATGGCCTCGGCCATCTCAGGGTCGACGGCGTTCATCTTGTCGCCCCGTGTCAGCGTGACATGGGCGATGTGATCGGTGATTTCGGTGGTGACGCGGGGCATCGGTTCCTCCCTTTGCGGTTTCGCGCATGATCACCCGAAGGCAGGCCGGCAAACAAGCCTGCCGCTGCGTCGCGCAATCGTGCTTGCCCCCGTGCGCCGGCTTGGTTTATCTGCGCGCATGACCGGATTTCGCCTGACCCCACTTGCCGCCAGCCTGCCCTCGACCGTGCCCTTCGTGGGGCCGGAAACACAAGAGCGCCAAAACGGCCGCCCCTTTCGTGCACGGCTTGGCGCCAATGAAAGCATATTCGGGCCCTCGCCCCGCGCCATCGACGCGATGGAGCGCGCGGCGCGCGATATCTGGAAATACGGCGATTCCAGCAGCCACGACTTGCGCCATGCCCTGGCCCACGCGCAGGGCGTCGCCCCCGAGAACGTGTTGGTGGGCGAAGGGATCGACGGTATCCTGGGCAACCTGGTGCGGCTGACGGTGGCGCCGGGCGATCATGTTGTCACCTCGGAGGGGGCTTATCCGACGTTCAATTACCACGTCGCGGGCTTTGGCGGGACGTTGCACAAGGTGCCTTACGTGAACGATCACGAAGACCCCGCCAGCCTGTTCGAAAAGGCGGCCCAAGTCGGGGCCAAGCTGGTCTATCTTGCCAACCCCGACAACCCGATGGGCACCTGGCACGAGGGCGCCACGCTGCAAAAGGCGATAGACGCGCATCTGCCAGAGGATTGCCTGCTGGTCCTGGACGAGGCCTATATCGAATTTGCCCCCAAGGGCACCGCGCCCCGGATCGACCCGAACGACCCCCGCGTGATCCGCACGCGGACCTTTTCCAAGATCCACGGCATGGCGGGGGCGCGCGTGGGCTATGCCATCGGCGCGCCTGGCCTGATCGGGGCCTTTGACAAGGTGCGCAACCATTTCGGCATGAACCGGGCGGCACAGGACGGCGCGCTGGCCGCATTGCAGGATGCCGATTACGTGGCCGATATCCGCGAGAAAGTGGCCCATGCGCGCGGGCGCATCGCGGCCATCGCGCAGGCGCACGGGCTATCTGCCCTGCCCTCGGCCACCAATTTCGTTGCGGTGGACATGGGCGGCGATCACGTGCTGGCGCGGGCATTCCTGGACGCGTTGAACGCGCGTGGCGTTTTCATCCGGATGCCGGGCGTGGTGCCGTTGAACCGCTGCGTGCGCATCAGTTGCGGGCGCGATGCCGATCTGGACGTGCTCGAGGCAGAGTTCGGCCCGGCACTGGACGCGGCACGACAAAGTTAACTCGTATTTCCCGCGATCCGCGGTACACTTTCCCGGCAGGGAGAGTTGCCATGCGCAATGACGGATTGAACAAGGCCCCGGACTTTACCAATGCCGCGCTGGTGATGGGCGCGGTGAACCTGACATGGATATTTGCCGTGATCTGGGCGCTGTTCGGCATGGGCTGGGTTGTGATCGTGGCCCTGCTGTTGAACCGGGCTATCACCCGGTTTGCAGGAACGAGGCGCGGCTGACACGGGCACGTGTTGCCGCGGGTGTCGGCACCCGCGGCAACACCACTGGCGGTTTACGCGGCCTCGGCGATCACGGCCGTGGCGGCATCGAGCGCGCCGGGCCCATGCGGCACGCCGATAGCCTTGAGCCCCGCGTCGATCGCGCCAAGCACGCCCAGAACCATATGCGCGTTGACGTGGCCCATGTGCCCGATACGGAAAAACCCGTGCCAGGCGGGGTCGCCCGGCTCGGCCATGCCCAGCCCGATTCCCAGCGTTACGCCTGCTTTCTGAGACACCCACTGACGCAGCTCGGTGCCGTGCGGCGGCCCGATACGCAATGACGTTACCGCGTGCGAGCGATACGCCCGGTCGGTCAGGTTGAGTGTCAGCGGCCCCTCCTGCCCCCATGTTTCGCAAGCCGCCCAGATGGCACGGGCCAGCGCGGCGTGACGGGCCCAGACGGCCTCCATCCCCTCCTCATGCAACATGGTCAGCGCCTCGCGCAGGCCGAACAGGTGATGGGTGGGCGCGGTGCCGCCCCAATACTGGTAGAAGTGTTCGGGGTTGGCGCGCGGCGTCCAGTCCCAATAGCGGCTGACACGCGGCATGCGGGCGCGGGCCTCGGCCGCCTTGGGGCTGAAAAAGACAAAACCCAGCCCGGGCGGCACCATCAACCCCTTCTGGCTGCCCGCCACCATGACGTCGACGCCCCAGGCATCCATCTCGAACCGGTCACAGGCGAGCGAGGCGATACAATCGACCATCAACAGCGCCGGGTGCCCCGCCGCGTCGATGGCGGCGCGCACGCCTGCCACGTCGTTGCGGATCGAGGTCGAGGTATCGACATGGGTGACCAGCACCGCCTTGATCCGGCCCTTGGTATCGGAGCGCAGCGACTCTTCGACCCGTGCCGGGTCAAGCGGGGTGGATCTTCCGAAATCGATGATATCGGTTTTCACCCCCAACCCATGCGCCATGTCGGCCCAGCCGTGGGCAAAGCGGCCCGTGGCGGGCACCAGCACCGTGTCGCCGGGTGCGATGACATTGGCCAGCGCGGCCTCCCACGCGGCGTGGCCGTTGCCGATATAGATGGCGGCGTTGTGGCGCGTACGCGCCACCGCGCGCAGATCGGGAATCATGGCGGCGACCATGTCGATCAGGTCGCCCTCGTAGATATTGGGCGCGGCGCGATTCATCGCGCGCAGCACGCGGTCGGGCATCACCGATGGCCCCGGAATGGCAAGGTATTCGCGCCCGTTTGAAAGCGTCATGGCAAGCCTCGTAATAGGTCAACCATGCGACCCTACCGCCGCTGCGCGCGGCGTCAAGCACGCCGGTGAACTTGTCAGCCCCGCGGCCAGCGGATAGGACAGGCCGGCAAGGCAACCGTCAGGGGCAGGCACAGCGTGCAAGACGACAGATCAAGCGACACGGCCCAGAACGCCCCGCATGGCGAAACCTCGCGCGTATTGCTGGGTTGGATCTGGCATACCTACCTGCGCCGCCATCTTGGGCTGGTACTGTTTGCCATGCTTCTCATGGCGGTCGAGGGCGGTATGCTCGGCGCGCTCAGCTACATGATGCAGCCGATGTTCGACAAGGTATTCGTCGAAGGGGACAACGCCGCGCTGTGGTGGGTCGGGTTCGGAATACTGGGCATCTTCGTGGTGCGCGCCATCGCCAACGTCGGCCAGCGGGTGATGCTGTCGGTCGTCGAACAGCGCACCGCCGCCGGGCTGCGCTGTGATCTTCTCGATCACCTGATGACGCTGGATGGCAGTTTTCACCAGACGCATCCGCCTGGCTTCCTCGTGCAGCGCGTGCAGGGCGATGTCGAGGCGGTCAAGGCGCTGTGGACCGCGATCATTACCGGCGCGGGGCGCGATACGATCTCGCTGTTCATCCTGCTGGGTGTCGCGATCAGTGTCGATCCGGTGTGGACGCTGGTGGCCTGTGTGGGCATTCCGCTGATGCTGGTGCCGGCCAGCATGGCGCAACGGTTCGTCAGGCGCCGCGCCCGCGAGGCGCGCGACCTGGGCGCCGGTCTTGCAACGCGGCTCGACGAGGTGTTTCACGGGATCGTGCCGGTCAAGCTGAACCGGCTGGAGAAATATCAATCGGGCCAGTATGGCGCGTTGACCGACAAGCTGGTCCGCGCCGAGGTGCGTGCCCGCATGGGGGCCGCCGCCATTCCCGGCCTGGTCGACCTGATGGCGGGGCTGGGGTTCCTGGGTGTCGTCGTATTCGGCGGCCGCGAGATCATGGCCGGCGAAAAGACGATCGGCGAGTTCATGTCGTTCTTTACCGCGATCGGATTTGCCTTCGAGCCGCTGCGCCGCCTGGGCGCAATCAGCGGTGTCTGGCAATCCGCCGCCGCCGCGCTGGAACGGCTCAAGCAATTGCTGGAGACCGAGGCCACGATCTTTTCGCCCGCGAAACCCGCGCCCGCGCCAACCGGCACGCCCGAGATACGGCTGCAGGATGTACAGCTATCCTACGGGGAAACGCCCGTCTTGCGCGGGGCGACACTGGTGGCCGAGGCGGGCAAGACGACCGCGCTGGTGGGCCCGTCGGGCGCAGGGAAATCGACTATTTTCAACGTGCTGACCCGATTGGTGGATCCGGGCCAGGGCGACGTGACGCTGAGCGGCACCGATGTGCGCCAGATGGCGTTGCAAGACCTGCGCGGCCTGTTCTCGGTGGTCAGCCAGGATGCCGCGTTGTTCGATGAAACCCTGCGCGAAAACATCCTGCTGGGTCGCACCGATGTAAGCGATGCCGAGTTGAAACATGTCCTGGACGCGGCGCATGTGTCGGATTTCCTGCCGAACCTGTCCAAGGGGCTGGACACGCCCGTGGGGCCGCGCGGCTCGGCGCTGTCGGGCGGGCAGCGCCAACGGGTGGCCATCGCCCGCGCGCTTTTGCGCAACACGCCTATCCTGCTGCTGGACGAGGCGACCTCGGCGCTGGACGCGGAATCGGAGCAGACCGTGCAAGAAGCGCTTGACCGGCTGGCCAAGGGTCGCACCACGCTGGTGATCGCGCACCGCCTGTCCACCGTCCGCGAGGCCGACAAGATCGTGGTGATGGACAAGGGCCGGGTTGTCGACGAGGGTACGCATGACATGCTGCTGCAACGCGGCGGAATCTATGCGCGACTGCATGACCTGCAATTCCGCAGCGACGGCCCCACGGCCGAGGCCCGCGCCAGCCGCGCCCTGTTGAAGACAGCCAAGCCCGAAAGTGCGGCCCGCGGACTCTGGGCACGGATCTTTGGGCGTTGACCCGTTGCCCCGCGCCGCGGCGACCATACATAAAAGACAGTGCTGAACGGAGGTCACCATGACGCGCAAGATCTATCGCATCACCGGCACCGACACGCGGGATTTTCTGCAAGGGCTGGTCACCAACGATGTGGCCCGCGTTGACGCGGGCCCGGTCTATGCCGCGATGTTGACCCCTCAGGGCAAGTACCTGGCCGATTTCCTGCTGGTGGCAGACGGTGATGGAATCCTGCTGGATGTGGATGCCACGATCGCCGCCGGGTTCATTCCGCGCCTGTCGATGTACAAGCTGCGCGCAGAGGTCGAGATCGCCGAGACCGATCTGCAGGTCAAACGCGGCACCGGGCCCGCCCCCGAGGGCGCGGTGGCCGACCCGCGCCATCCCGATCTGGGCTGGCGGCTCTACGGGGCCGAGGGCGGCGATGATGGCAGCGATTTCGATCATTTCCGCGTGGCCCATTGCATCCCCGCGTCGGGTATCGAGCTGACGCCTGACAGCTATATCCTTGAATCGGGGTTCGAGCGGCTGAATGGCGTCGATTTCAAGAAAGGCTGCTATGTCGGCCAAGAGGTCACCGCCCGCATGAAGCACAAGACCCAACTGAAAAAGGGGTTGATCACCGTGGCCATCGACGGCGCCGCGCCCGTGGGCACACCGATCACGGTGGATGGCAAACCGGCAGGCACGCTGTTCACGCAGTCGGGCGGGCAAGCCATCGCCTATCTGCGCTTTGATCGTATGCGCGAAGGGATGCAGGCCGACGGGGCCACCCTGTCGCCGTTGTGAGCGAGGCACATGCCGATATTGCCGCGCTTTTGGGGCAACCAGTTGCACGGCTGCACCCCCTGCATGGCGGGGATCTTTCACAGGTCATGGCCGTAACCCTGGCCGATGGCAGCCGCGCGGCGGCCAAGCGCGGGCCGCTCGTCGCAATCGAGGGGCGGATGCTTTCCGCGCTGGCCGATACAGGCGCGCCGGTGCCACGTGTCCTGGGCCAAGCGGGCGATCTGCTCGTGCTGGAGTGGCTGGAGGAATCCCGGCCCCTTCCGGGCGGCTGGGCCGATCTGGGCCACGCCCTGCGCGCGCTGCATGCCCACAAAGGCGAAAGCTATGGCTGGCCCGAGGACTATGCCTTTGGCGCCGCGCCCCTCCGCAATAGCCGTACCTCCGATTGGCCCGCGTTCTGGGCCGAAAACCGGCTGCTTGCCCTGCTGCCCGACGACCCGGCACTTGCCCGGCGGATCGAACGGCTGGCGGCCCTGCTGCCCGACCTGCTGCCCGGCGCGCCGCCTGCGGCCCTGCTGCATGGCGACCTTTGGCCCGGCAACGTGCTGTTTGCCGGGCCTCGTGCCTGGCTGATCGACCCGGCCTGTTACCACGGCGATGCCGAGGTGGACCTAACCATGTTGCATCTTTTCGGCCAGCCCGGCCCGGGCTTTGCCGATGCTTACGACCGCTGCGCCCGGGCTGGCAGGCGCGCCGGCCGATCTACGCGCTATGGCCTGCGCTGGTGCATCTTCGGCTTTTCGGGGCGGGTTACAGCGGGCTGGTGGCCGGACTGTTGGAGGAGTGCGGCGTCTGAAGCCGCTTTTCGAACCTTTCACCGCGTATCAGGGCACCGGCCCCACACATCAAGGCCGCGCAACCGGGCTTGCGATGGATCGGGCAGCCCCACCCCGCGGCCCCGGCGCGCGCGATTTCCATCTCGAACCGGGCGATCAGTCGGCGCGCCATCCCATGCCTGCGGAAATTCGGCTCGACCTGGACATGATCCAGCACCGCCAAGCGGCCCGCACTTTCGGGCGCCGCATCGCATGCCTTTGACCAAGACCAGATCAAGTAGCCGCGCGGCACGCCCTGCAAACGGTAGACGAGCATTTGCGCGCCCTGCCCCATCGCGCGCTGCAAACGCGGTGCCTGCAGCGCGCCCGGCCCGTGCAGCATATCTGCCAGCGCGAGAATATCGGCTTCACTTGCAAGATCGATCATTGAAAAAGGCCTCCTGGCTTGCGCCGGAGGCCCTTCATCTGTCCTGTAACACCCCCGGCTGGTTACGGGGTATGTGCGCACGAACCCCGAGGTCAGGCGCGCTCGGCATATTCCATGGTTTCGGTGTTGACGATGATCGCCTCACCCTGCCCCACGAAGGGCGGCACGGTGATGCGCACGCCATTGTCCAGCAATGCCGGTTTGAAACTGTTGGCAGCGGTCTGCCCCTTCACCACCGGCTCTGTCTCTTCGATGGTGCAGGTCACCTTTTGCGGCAGCGTGGCATTCAACGCCTCGTCCTCGTGAAATTCCACGACGATCGTCATGCCATCCTGCAGGAACGGACGCCGTTCGCCCAGGATATCGGCGGGCAGTTGCACTTGGTCATAGGTTTCGGTGTCCATGAAGATCAACTGGCCCGAGTCCTCGTAAAGGAACTGCATGTCCCTCTGTTCAAGGCGGACACGCTCGACCTTGTCGGCGCTGCGGAATCGCTCGTTCAGCTTCGAACCGTTTCGCAGGTTCTTCATCTCGACCTGGGCAAAGGCCCCGCCCTTGCCGGGCTTCACATGGTCGGCCTTGACCGCGACCCACAGGCCACCGTCATGTTCCAGCACATTGCCGGGTCGAATCTCGTTTCCGTTGATCTTGGGCATTCTGGCGTAACCTTGGCAAAAGGTTGAAGTGACTTTGACGGCACCTATATCTGGCGTTGCACCTGCTGACAAGACGACGAAATGTCGTGCTGCATGTGCAGAAAACTTGCGCCAGGTGCATGGCAGGCATGCATTATCGGCCTATCCGAATCGTGTGCGATCTGTCACAAGGGACGCCACGCCAGAATTGCAAGTGCAATAAAATAAGGACGAAACATGAAAGATTTCGTTGACGGTACGGCTTTCAACAATGAGCAAGGAAACCGGGCCCGCAAACTGTTCGCAGCCGTTGTGTTGGCTGCCTTGGATGACGCCATCGCCGATGACAAGAAATACGGCAATGGCCCCGAGCAAATCGCCCGCTGGGCACGCTCGCGCGATGGGCGCGAGGTGCTGAGCTGTGCGGGTATCGACCCGAACGAGCGGGTCGTGCAGGGTCTGATGGATTTCGTGGGCCGCGGGGTGCGCACCTCGGTCGCGCTGTCGCGTGAGGAAAGCGAGCGCCGCAACGCCGCCCAGCAGGCCGAAGCCGCCTGACAACTGGCGTGACCACACTGCAAGAGACGGCGCGCCGCAACGGCGCGCTTTTTCTTTTCCGGGCGGATCACAGATGACGCGCGCGTTGATGATTCAGGGCACCGGCTCGAACGTCGGAAAGTCACTGCTGGTGGCCGGGCTGGTACGCGCCTGTGCGCGCCGCGGGATGCGGGTGCTTCCGTTCAAGCCTCAGAACATGTCGAACAACGCCGCCGTCACCGCCGATGGCGGCGAGATCGGGCGCGCGCAGGCCCTTCAGGCCCGCGCGGCAGGCGTTGCGCCCCACACCGATATGAACCCTGTTCTGTTGAAACCCGCCTCGGAAACCGGCGCACAGGTGATCGTGCAGGGCCAGTGCCTGACCACGACCGAAGCCCGTGACTACGGCACACTGCGCGAGCGGTTGCTGCCCGCTGTAATGGACAGCTTTGCCCGGCTTGGCAGCCGCGCCGACCTGGTGCTGGTCGAAGGTGCGGGCAGCCCCGCCGAGGTAAATCTGCGCGCGCGCGACATCGCCAACATGGGCTTTGCACGGGCAGCCGAGGTTCCGGTACTGCTGGTGGGCGATATCGACCGGGGCGGTGTCATTGCGCAGATCGTGGGCACGCACGCGGTGCTCGACCCCGGCGACCGTGCTATGATCCGGGGGTTCGCGATCAATCGCTTTCGCGGCGACCCAAGGCTGTTCGATGACGGCTTGCCCGTGATCGAACGCGCCACGGGCTGGCCCGGTTTCGGGGTCGTGCCATGGTTCGACGAAGCGTGGCGCCTTCCGGCCGAGGACGTGATGGATATCGAGACGCGGCGAGGCAGCGGCACCGGCATCGTTGTCGCCGTGCCCCGCCTGCCCCGCATTGCAAATTTCGATGACCTCGACCCGTTGGCAGGAGAGCCGGGCGTCGACCTTCGGTTGATTGCACCGGGGCACCCTTTGCCGGGGGATGCGCGGCTGGTGCTGTTGCCCGGTTCAAAGGCGACCATCGCCGATCTTGCCGCGTTTCGCGCCGCCGGCTGGGACATTGACCTGGCCGCTCATATACGGCGCGGCGGGCATGTGCTGGGCCTGTGCGGCGGCTACCAGATGCTGGGGCGCAGCATTGCCGACCCGGACGGGCTGGAGGGGCCGTCCGGCACGGTCGACGGGTTGGGGCATCTTGATGTTGCGACCGTTCTGCACCCGAAAAAGCACCTGTCATTGACCCGGGCCACCTACATACCCACCGGCGACCGCGTCGCGGGCTACGAGATCCACATGGGCCAAACCGAGGGGCCGGGCCGCGCCCGCGCATGGCTGCGCCTTTCGGATGGAACGCTGGAGGGGGCCACCGGCGCCTCGGGGCGCGTCCTGGGCAGCTATATGCACGGGCTGTTTTCCGATGACGGGTTTCGCGCGGCGTATCTGGCACGCCTTGGCGCCCAGTCAGACCTGTCTTACGAAGACCGGGTCGAAGACACGCTGGACGCACTTGCCACGCATCTCGAGGCAAATCTGGACATCGACGGAATTTTGCGGCTGGCCGCGCCGATGGTCTGATTGTCAGTCAAGCTCTTGCGCGGAAAGCGCGCGGTGGATTTCCCGCCGAACCAGCTTGCGCACGTTGCGCGTGATGCGTTCACCCAGCGCGCCCTGCAATTCTTGCCGAACGATATCGGCCACCAGTTCGCGCAGCGCCTCTTCGTCGAGCACCGCGTCGTCGCCCGCCAGAAAATCGAAAACTTCGTCATTCTGCGCGTCTGATTCCCGCGCGCTACCCTGTGCGGCCGCATGATCAGCAGCCGGTTCTTCGGTCTGCGGGTCATCCTGCGGCGCGGTCATCTCCGGCGCGGAGGCAGTATCGGTCACCGGCGGCTCTTCGCCATGCGCGCGCGCCGCATCGTAGAGCGTGCCAGCCCATTCTTCTGCCCTGTCGCCTTCGTTGCCTTGGGCGTGGTCTTCCCATTCCAACAGCTCGGCCGCGTCATCGGCTTGTGACGCTTCGGGTTCATCTTGATGGCCCTGGTCGTCAGCGCGATATTCTTCGCCGGCAACGAAGGCGTCGATCAGATCCTGGGCGTCTGTAACCGAGGACTGTGCAGCATCGGCAGTATCCGCCTGCGGCGCGGCATCAGGCGTTTCCGCATCTTGGGCTGCCTGTTCTTCGGGGGGCGCCGCCTCGGGCATCTCGGGCTCGGCGGCCATATTTCCAGCCTCGTCCTGCTGGTCGTTCGAGGGGACGCGCAGCGCGGGTGTCAGCAGCAGCTTGTCCGGCTCTGCCTCGGACCGTCGCAAGGGAACATCGCGAGATTCCTCGGACACCAACCGGCGAATCGAAGAAAGAACATCTTCGATATCCGCGCTTTTCAAGGGGTCTGACATGCCTGTGCCACCTTCTCTGCTCTGGTTTGAGCTTACCCGCAGCGCAGCCATCGCACAACCGATGCTTGGAACTTTACTCTTTGCCCAGCTTCTGAAGCACACGGTCCAATTGGCGGCCCTGCTCGCTGATCGCGCTGGGGGCATCCTTGACCATGTTGTAATAGGCGGCCGGGTCATATTGCGGCACGTCCAGGTTCAACTGGTCTACCGTCAGCAGCCCCATCGCCGAAAGCAGGGCGTAATATGCCTTGTACTCGTTCGAGGCGGCGGTGATCCTGTTGGCCTGCGCATCCAGCAGATCCTGTTCGGCATTCAGCACGTCCAGCGTTGTACGTGCGCCCAGCGTGGCCTCTTCTCGCACGCCGCGAAAGGCCACGCGCGCGGCCCGAATCTGTTCATCGACGGCCCGCAGCGCGGCTTGTGCCACCTGCACGCGGGCATAGGCGGTGCCCACGTTCTGCGCGATAACCCGCTGGGTATCGAGCAACTCCCCCCGGCGCGCATCGCGCTGTGCCATTGCCTTGCGCGCCTGCGCCATCAACTGACCGCCCTGGTAGATCACGCCGCCGGTTTGCACCCCGACCGAACCGCCGCGCGTGTAATTGTCGTTGCCGAACCCCTCGCTCACGCTCAGCCGCCCGGTCAGCTTCACCTCGGGCGCCGTCGCGCGGCGCGCCAGCAGCACGCCCAGGTCGGCCGCCGTCACCTGGGATTGAAGGCTCTTGATATCCGGGTGCGCGCGCACTGCCACGGCCTTGGCCGCCTCGACGGTGCGCACCGGCATCTGCATCGACGGTGGTTGCGTCAGGTTGCCAGGCGCACGGCCCACCGTGGCGCGAAATTCCTCGATCGCGATGGCAAGATCGCCCTCGGCCTGGGCCAAGTTGCTGCGCGCCTCCGCCAGGCGCGCCTCGGCCAGGGCCACGTCCGTGCGTGTCACTTCGCCCACTTCGAACCTGTCACGCGCCGCCCGCAATTCCTCGCTGATGACGCGGATGTTGTTGCGGCGCAGCTGCACGATTTCATACGTGCTGCGCACGTCCATGAAGGCGTTGACCGCACGCTGCAAAACCAACTGCTCGACCGAGATTAACGCCTGCCGCGTGGCCAGGACGGTTTCCTTGGCGATATCGACGTTCAACCTGGATCGTCCGCCATCCCACAGCACGATTTCAGCGTTCAGCGCGATCGAGGCAGATGTCGCCTCGTTGTTGCGCACCACCCCGAGATTACGCGTATCACCAAATGTTCGCGTGATGTCGCCCACCCAGTTCACGACCGGCCGCAGCGAAGACACGGCAATGGCCACGTCCTCGTCGGCGGCGCGCATGACGGCGCGGTTCTGATCAAGCAGCCCGCTGTTGCGATAAGCATCGGCCATGGCGTCGGCCAGGCTGTCGGCGCGCGCGCCGCCCGTTGTCATGGAAACGGCCAGCACGGAGACCAGAATACCGGCTTTGACTTTTCTAAGAAGGGTCACGCTGTGCTCCTGACAAGGGTCTGACAACTGGAATAACTCAAAGGGTGAACGCCGTGTGCCGCTCGAACCCGGGCAGAACGGGCGCGCCGGCATTGAAGGCATCGCGCCAGGACATCACGCCGTCGACCTTGTAGCCGATTCGCACGGTCCCCATGACGCCTTCGTCAAACAGGCAGATGATGCGACCGCCATCCTTGAGCTGTTCAATGATCTGGTCCGGCAGATGGGCAACGGCCCCCTGCAACAAGATCACGTCATAGGGGCCATGTTGCGCCGCGCCCTCGGCCAGCGGGCCGACATGCACGACAACGTTGTCGGCCTCGGCCTCGGCCAGCGCGGTCTGTGCCTCCTGCGCCATGGTCTCGTCTTCCTCGACGGCCACGACAGCCTCGGCCAAACGCGAAATCACCGCCGCCGAATACCCAAGCCCGATGCCGATATCCATGACCAGCTCATCGGGCTGGATATCCAGCGCATCGAGCATTTTCGACAGCGTGCGCGGCTCAAGCAAAACGCGACCGCCACCGATATCGACATTCTCGCCGACATAGGCAGTTTCGCGCTTTTCGGCTGGCACGAAATCCTCGCGCGGGACGGCCATGATCGCGTCGATCACGTTGAATTTCGTTACATCATTGGGGCGGACTTGGGTGTCGACCATCACGGTGCGACGCGTGGCAAAATCGGTCATGGGGCCAAACCTTTGCATTCATGGTTCAGGATCGTTTTGTCACATCGGGGCCATGGCGGCAACGGCCAAGGCATGCGCATTTCGACGCTGGGCGGTGTTTAAGGCACTTGCAAGGCTCAGAACAATCCGATACCTCCGCAGCACCACCCGGATGGCGAGTTGGCGGAGTGGTGACGCAGCGGATTGCAAATCCGTGTACACCGGTTCGATTCCGGTACTCGCCTCCAATAAAATCAATGACTTGCGTCATTTTCGACCTCCTTCGCCGTTGATTTTGAAACAATCGTTGAAACTTTCATGGTTCGTTCTTTTCGCGCGCCAGTCGGTTCCGAGCCTCCTGAGCGCGGCTTGCGAGCTCTCGTTGCCGGACCTGGCCGCCATATTTCTTCAGCATCTCAACGCCAGAATGTCCGGTCACGGACTTGACCATCTCGTCATCGCAGCCAGCCAGATAGAGCTCGATCGTCGCGTTTTTGCGTAACCCGTGGGTCTTGTATCGCGCGGCGTCCGCGTGCTTCATCCGCGCCTTTATCGCGCGCATTTCCTGAGCAATCGTCCGGTAGCTGACGGACTGACCATTGTCGGTGACTAGGCGTCCCTCTCGACGTTCCAAGCCTTGCAGATAGTCACTCAGGCGATCCGTAAGTGGGATCCATAGCGGTTTATTCGTCTTGCCTTGAGTCAGGTCGAAGCCGTCGTTCGCAACGTTAGCCCACTCCATCTTGAGGACGTCGCCGATTCTCTGTCCGGTCCCAAGGCAAAGCTCGTAGACAAGGCGCGCCCGCGGAGTTGCGAGCCATTCAAACTCATCCCGCACATCATCTGGCCAAGGCTCCCACCCATCGCTTTGCTGTTTGAAAAGCGGGATTCCCTTTGCCGGGTTGTCGAGATCAAAACTGAGGATCAACAGGCGGTTCTGTCGATCCATCGCACCCGCGATCTGGCTGTCCGGCAGCGCACCCAGATGGTCAACATGATCCGCAGCTTACTACGCGAGTTTGGGCATATTCTGCCGATTGGGATTGAGGCAGTCACAGCGTTCGCCAAGCGCCATCTGGATGGAGATCACCCGGACATGCCGGATATCGCAAACGGCATGCTCGGCATGCAGTGCTATCAGTTCATTGGCTTGAACGAGCGTATTGCGGGTTACACGAAGATGATCGAGCAGCATGCGATGCTGAGCACAGACGCACGCCGACTGATGCGCATGCCTGGTATCGGGCCGATCACAGCCTCAGCGATTGTCGCCACGATCGGGGACGCAAAGCAGTTCCGCACAGGGCGTGATCTGGCAGCCTGGCTCGGACTGACCCCTCTCAACAAATCCAGCGGCGGCAAGGAACGTTTGGGCAAGATTACGAAGCAGGGTGATCGATACATTCGCAAACTTCTGGTCGTGGGCATGACGTCTCGCGCTGTCATGGCGAAACGTTCGCCAGAGAAAGTCGATCTCTGGACGGCGAAGATCATCGCAGACAAACCATTCCGATTGGCAACAACCGCCATGGCCAACAAGGCCACTCGGGCCATCTGGGCGATGCTCACGAAGAAACAGGAATACCGGCAGCCTGCGTTCTAATCGCGCCGACTGCCCATGAGATGCAAGACGTTGAAGTGATGATGCGAAAATAAGTCAACCAAGAGCAAGGACACTCCGGGAATGGCAGCGGCCCTTTGAGGTCGATAAGCCGATTGGAACCTCGCTTGCGGAATTCATCAGGGCCAGTGGAACACCACCACACAAACAGGCCGGACAGACGACAGTACTGACAAAAATGACCGCAGAAATCGCCAAAAAACTCTTGCAATGCAGGAGCCACCCACAGATGCCTTCCACCCGCCACGCCCATGCCGCAGCGCAGCTTCACCAGAGCGGCCATTCGTCCATGGTGCAGCATTTTCAAAGGACGAAGGTCGGCAGAGCGGACGAAGTGAGCTTTCGCTACGGCTGCGCGAAGGTCCGCTTTCAATGCAATACCCTCAGTCGCCTATTCTTGCATCTTGATTATAGCGCGGTCAGCCAATCGTTGAAGCGCATCCGGATCATGGCTGGGCAGATACACAGTGGGGTTTTCAGCGGCATAGGCAAGGATTTTGCGGTGTGTTTCTATTTCCGCAACAATGTCAGTTCCGACCCCATCGGCCATCAGCTGAACCAGATGACGTTCCGTATAAGACGTATCACCAGCAAACATAATAGTCGTGTCGCCCTCATTCAAAAATACGGATAAATGCCCTGGTGAATGGCCGGGCGTTGGAACAAGCGTGACGTCACCCGCATGGGTAAGTTTCGCATGGCTTGCGAAAGGCCCGAATGCCGTCTCCTGAAAATCCACGAGTGTTGGACTAAAACGCCGAGGCCAGCGTTGATTGAGGTAGCCGTTCATACGTCCCTTGAACCCAGAGGCGAAGTTCCATTCATCTTGCGAAACAACGATCTCGGCGTTCGGGAAATGGTGCAGGCCTCCGTCATGATCCTGATGTAGATGGGTCAGCACAACCCAACGCACATCGTCTGGATTTAATCCAAGCCTTCGTATTTGGGGACCGATCTCATCCTCTGGCGAGACATCAAAGACGGCCGCCCGTTGCAACAGTGGCATGTAGGGAGGGAAATATCGCGGCTTATTAGCGTCAGATGGAATACCAGTGTCTATAACAATGAGGCCTTCAGGATGCTCGATGATCCAAACATGGATTGGCAGCCAGGCCGTCATTTTCTTGTCGAATACCGCATTCAGAAGACGTTTTATTCCTTTGCCCTCACCCTTCCTCCAGCGTTCAGTGACTTTGACTCGTCCTGTCTCGATTCCGTGGATTTTCATGATGGATCTCCTATTGGGTGGTTGCGTTATGCGCATAGCGCCGGGCTAAATGGTTAGCAGTCGCTAACCTGTGGTAAAAAAACTTACCGAAGAGCCTTGCGAAGAAGATGCTCCGCGTCGTCCAGTTGCGCCAAAGCTGGGTGCGCCAGTGACCCAAAGAATACCTGACGCGTGATGTTCTCAAGCATGCCAACGACCAAAGCCAGCTGCATGTTCTCGTCAACGCTGGACGCCACGTCTCCTTCTGATCGACCCAGCTGAATAATGTCCCGCAGGACAGACAGCATTGTTCGGGACTTTAGGCCGTCCGGCATATGGGGCCAAAGCGTCCTTAGATTGTCCGCTACAAATACTGTCGCTTCGGGATGTTCATCGACTGCGCGGAACCCGGTCTCAAGAAATGCCCGAAACTTGAGGCGGAATGTAGACGATTGTCCTGTTGTCCGCGAAACGCGCTGCAACTGGGCGCGGTACAGCCGTTCGAACAAGACCAAGGCCAGTTGGTCCTTTGTAGCAAAGTGCTTGTATAGCGCCGGATTACTTAGCCCGGTGGCTTGGGCAATGTCTCTGATTGATGTCGCAGACAGCCCTTTTCGCGCGAAAAGACGTAGCCCCTCTTGAAGGATGAGCGCCTTACCGGGCGCATCTGTGTCATGAACATATGGTTGGTCTTGGGTCATACCAATGCGGTTAGCTATTGCTAACCTATTAGTCAACCCTGCGAAACCTGCTATGATCATCCGATTTCGTTTAGCTCATGACACAGTGAGAAGCGGCCATTCAAGTTGCCCGCAGCATCATTCAGTTTGGGCTCTGACCCGACCTCGGATGCAACGCAGCATCACATGATATGATGCCTTGTCAACTTCGAGTTGTCGATGTGGGAGGGCTTGGTGGATCGGAGGATCCATCATGCAAACACCAAACTTACCCGCCATTCGCGCATTGCGTCCAGCAAGGAACAAGGGCCGGATTGTCGGCCAGAAACGGCCGCTCACGCCTAAACACGTCTGGGCAATAAGGGTGCGGCTGGAACTGGCTGAGAACTATCGTGATTTGGCGCTTTTCAATCTGGCCATCGACAGCAAGCTGCGCGGCTGCAATCTGGTGAAGATGAAGGTGGTCGATGTCATGGCGTCAGGTCAAATTAAGGCACGCGCGTCGGTGCTGCAGAGCAAGACCCAGAAGCCCGTGCGTTTTGAAATTTCTGAAGGCACACGGGCATCGCTGGCACGGTGGATGCGAGAGCCGCTCATGGTCGGATCCGAATACCTCGGGCCTGGGCGCTTTCACGAACGGCCCACACTGGACGTTGACCCTCTGACCAGATGACGCAATGCGGTTTTCGCAGTGCTGTCGCTCGGATATCGCGCAGCAAGCTCAGCGTCACGATCCCCGTTCTGCTGATCCTCGTCTGAACGCGTTGCAGCTATGGCGCGGCGCACGAATTTCGGTGCCGCGCTGCCCGTGCAGATGCGTGGCGGGGGACTGCCGAGTGCGCCGACGGCGGCGGCCATGTCCACGCGCATGGCGAGCGTTGGCGCGCACGCGGACCGCCCCCATCTGAAACCCGGCGACACGGTCAAGATCGCCAGCCTCAAAGGGTTGAAGTTCACGGTCCACCGCAAGCAAGGCGAGGCCAAGCAATGACTTCCACCGATTTTTTGATTTACGGCCTGATCGCCGCCGTCCTGATCGCGGGCACTCGCATCCTGCGCGAGTACGAACGCGGCCCACAGCTCCGCATCGACGATCCTGCGCCCGCTGCCGTTGGAACTGTTCTAAAGCATTCCTCCTTTAACCTGAGACATCAGCAAAAGGCGAACCGCGTGCAACGATCAGATGCAGCACAGCGTTTCGCGAAAGGCTGTGTTGCAGGTTTTTCGCGAAACGCTTTAGAAACTCAAGACAAAACCTTCTGGACAATAGGGCCTTGCAATTCGGTGCCCGGATTGGGCCACTCGAGATCCGGTGGGTCAGCGTCTGGCCGTTCAACTGCCGATGCGGGTCCGGCGAAAGATTGGCTCGGGAATGGCGCCTATGATGATC
Source organism: Lutimaribacter degradans (assembly GCF_023703375.1). GTDB lineage: Bacteria > Pseudomonadota > Alphaproteobacteria > Rhodobacterales > Rhodobacteraceae > Lutimaribacter > Lutimaribacter degradans. The sequence goes on along the minus strand of NZ_JAMQGO010000005.1, from coordinate 12,964 downwards.
ATGATCGCCCTCCAGACTGGCTTGACATAGACGACAGAGCGGCCCCGCGCCACGGCTTGGAATATCGTCTCGGCCACGGCCTCGGGGCGCGCGGTCAGCGCACCGGGTAGGTCCATGCCCTCGGTCATTCGCGTCTCGACGAAACCCGGTTTGACTGTGACGACATGCACGCCAGTGCCCCACAGGCGGTTTCTCAGCCCCGAGAGATAGGCGGTGAACCCGGCCTTGGCCGAGCCGTAGACGTAGTTCACCGCCCGCCCGCGATCGCCAGCCACGGAAGATATGCCGACAAGCGTGCCGCCGCCCCGCGCCGCCATCCGGGCCGCGAACAGCTCCAGCACCTGCGCGGGTGCCTCGTAATTGATGCGCATGACCTGGGCCGCGGCGGCCGGATCGGTCTCGCTCGTGGTCTGATCGCCCATCGCCCCGATCGCGGAGACCACGATGCCGGGCACCGGATCGAAGGCGTCCACGAAGTCGCCGAGGGCGTCGGTGTCGAGCGCATCGAATTCGTGCAAGGTCGCCTCGACGTCATGACGGATCGCGATGTCGGCGCGGTCCGCTTCAAGATCGGGGGCATTGCGCGCGGCGAGGGCCACCGGATGCCCGGCCGCAGCAAAGCGGTGCGCGACGGCGCGCCCGATGTCGGAGCGTCCGCCGAGGACGAGAACGGTATCTGTCATAGGAGCAACCTTTCAGATTGTGCAGAAGCGAACGCGCGGTCGCATCCGGTTTCCCGCCGCATGGCACGAAACGCCGCGGCGCGCGGATCTGCCCGGTGCAGTGTCGCGGCCGACAGCCGCGCATCCTTTGCAAGGTAGAATCGCCCACCATGGTCCGCGGCGATGGCGTCGAGCCGATCAAGAAGCGCCAGCGTCCGCGCATTGGCCGGGAAATCCAGTGCCAGCGTGTAGCCCGCCATGGGGAAGGAGAACCGGCTCTGCTGCGGGCCGAAGCGTTTCAACACCGCGAGGATGGAGCCCTGCCCCGCAACGGCCGTTTCGGACAGCAGCGCCCGCAGTCCCGCCTCGGAGGCGTTCAGAGGCAACGCGCATTGGAACTGCACGAAACCGCGGCGGCCGTAAATCCGGTTCCAGCCGAGGATCGCGTCGAGCGGGTAGAAATAGCTGTCCCAGTCGACCAGCGCCTTTCGCGGGGCGCGCAGACCGCGGCGCCAGTAAAGCGCGTTGAAGGCGCCGACCGAGAACCGGTTGAGCGCCGCGGTGGGCGCGTCGAAGGGCATCGACAGCTGGCGCTTGCGCGGTGTGCGGTAGGGGTGCGTCCGGCGATCCGGCGGCAGGTCGTCGGCCTGCACATGTTCTCCGGTCATCACCAGCGACCGGCCGAGCGCCGCACCCGAGGCGAGGCAGTCGATCCAGGCAACCGAGTAGCTTGCATCGTCGGCCGCCTCGAAGGCGTCCATCGCCTCGGCAAGGTTCTGTGCCGGGATGGTGGTCTGGGCAATCCAGCCGCTTTCCACCGGGCGGAGCCGGATCGCGGCGCGCAGGATCACGCCGGTCAGCCCCATGCCGCCAAGGGTCCAGGCGAAAAGCTCAGAATTCTCGTCGCGGCTGGCGCGCACGACCTCGCCGTCCGCCCCCATCACGTCGATCCAGTCAACGAAGGTGCCAAAGGCGCCGTCCCGGTGGTGGTTCTTGCCGTGCACGTCAGCCGCGATCGCACCGCCCAGCGTCACGAATTTCGTCCCCGGCGTCACCCATGGGAACCAGCCTCGCGGCAGGAAGGTTGCGATCACGTCGCCCAGAAGCACCCCCGCCTCGGCCACGAGGCGTCCGGCCTGATCATCAAAGGACAGCATCCGGTTCAGCCGCCGCAGGTCGAGCGTGGCCGCCGCCCCCATCGCGCTATCGCCGTAGGCGCGGCCGTTGCCGCGGGCGATCACACCGCCCGCACCGATCAGGGCGCCCACGGCTTCGGCGTGGCGCGGCCGCGCCACAGGCCCCGGGCACCGCGGGTAGCGGCCCCAGCCGGCAAGCTCTTCGGTGCGAAAGTCCTGCATCACGCCGCCCCGGCCACGGTGTTGGTGAACACGAACCGCCGGTCGAGCCGGTACTTGATGACGTAGCCAACCGCGAGCCCGAGGACGGCGCCCGTCTCCCGCGCCAGATCAGTGTGCCATATGATCCAGAACGCCGTCTCGGTCGCCCAGAAGATCGCGGTCGTGGCGATACCCATCGCGGTATAAAGGGTGAACTTGCGGCCATGCGCTGCGACCCCGGTCGTGTGGTCCTCGAAGATCCACCGCTTGTCGAGCAGGTACTTGAGCACCAGACCGACCAGCGTGCCGGCGAGGACCGCTGCCGCAAAGCCCCGAGGCCCCTCATCGAGCGCGAGCACCAACCGCTGCGCCCCGAGATTGGCCAGCGTCGCGGCGACGGCGAAGGCCGTGTATCGGATGACCAGCGTCGTCCGGGTCACAGCAGCATGCCCGATAGCACCAGGGCGAAGATCAGCCCGCCGCAGAGCAGCGACACGCGGTCCTTGGCAGCGAAGACCACCGGGTCGTCGTGCATCTGCCCCCGATGGGCGAGCATCATCATCCGGCTGAGCCAATAGAGCAGGATGAGGCAGATGCCCCAGAGCGGTGCCGTCGCAGAATAGAGAACCGTCACCGCCGGCGAATTAATGTAGAGCGCCATCACCAGCACCGAGACATAGCCCGACGCCACCGCCATGTTCGACACCAGCGGCAGGTCGTCCGTCATATAGCCACGCCCGGGCGCTACCTCCGCACCCTCCTCGACGCTGGAGACCAGCTCGGTCTTACGCTTCATCGCGGCGAGCGAGAAGAAGAAGAACATTGAGAAGGCGAGAAGCCAGACCGAAAGCGGGATGCCGGTGGCGACGCCCCCGGCAATGATCCGTAACGTGTAGAGGGCGGCAAGCGCGCAGATATCGACCACGAGCCGCCGCTTGAGCACGAAGGAATAGGCCGTGGTGACAAGGTAGTAGACCACAATCACCCCGAGAAATTCCGGCCCCAGCGGCAGCGAGAGAAGCCCGCCGGCCAGCAGCAGCCCCGGTGCCAGCGCGGTGCCCCACGACAGCGGCAGCGCGCCCGAGGCGAAGGGGCGTTCGCGCTTGCGCGGATGCGCGCGGTCCGCCTCCAGATCGAGCAGGTCGTTGAGCACATAGACCGACGAGGCGACCAGGCTGAAGACGACGAAGGCCAGCGCGGCCTCGCCGATCGCCGGCAACGTGAACCGGTGCGCCACGAGCAGCGGTAAGAAGACGAGCACGTTCTTCAGCCATTGCTGCGGCCGGATCGCGCGAAAGAGCGGTCGCAAGGGCGATCCGCGGGTCGTCAGGTGTTCGGCCGGGACGGGAAGCGCATCGACCCGCGCCCGTAGCGACTGCGGCACGTCGACGGTGATGGCGCGCGTCGCGCGCTGCCAGATCGGGTAGTCGGCGTCCCTGTCGCCAAAATAGGCGAAGCCTTCGGGGAAGCGTTCAGACAGGAACGCCGCCTTGCGCGCACCCTTGAGGTTCGTCTGCCCGTCCGACCCATGCGCTGCATCGAAAAGCCCCAGATGCGCGGCGACGCTATCGACGATCCGCTGATCGGCGGCAGAGACCAGAACCACTCGCCCGCCAGCCTCGCGCCAGCGCCGTGCATAGGCCACCACGTCGTCGTTATAGGGCAGCGCCGCGACATCGACGGCACCGAGCCCGCTAAGAGTGCGTTTGAGGTGCGCGCGGCCCTCGGGGAGCGCGCCCAAGACCCCGACGATACTCGTCCAGCGCTGCGACAGCGCAGCCCAGAACGTCTCGAATAGCATGTCGGTCCGAATGAGCGTGCCGTCGAGATCGACCACCAGCACATCGGGCAACGGGTGGGTCTCGGCCACGCCCGCGTCGCGGGCTGCCGCCGACGCCGCCGCCCAAGGCTTCACGGTATTCATGCGCTCCACCCCTCGGCAAGATGCTGCCGACAGTGCGCCACCCGGCCTGCAGCCGCGCGACGATGCGTCTGATCGCTCGGGGTTTCGGCTCTGTTCACGTCGGTTGGCAAAGACATGCGCAGTAAGCTAATACAAATGCGGTGCTCTGGCCATCCGCTACGATTTGTGATCATTTTTCCGCCGATGACACACGAGACACCCCTGCCGCCCCGCCGGCCCCGCACGTTCTGGTCGCAATCCGTCGCGATCCGGGCAACCTTCGCCGCGGCCGCGGCCGCCACGTTTCCGCAGGCCGCGCAGGCCTACATCGGCCCCGGGGCTGGGCTGACGGCGCTCGGCACTGTCATCGCGCTCATCCTGGCGCTGGGTCTCGCGGTCGTCGGCTTCGTCTGGTATCCGCTCAAACGCCTGCGGCGCAAACGCAAGCGCGCCTCCGACGGCGACAAGGCCGACCGCGCGCCCGAATGACGGTCGTGTTCCTCATCGCGGGGCTGGCGGCATTTCTCGCCGCGATCAGGCTGATGCGTGCGGCCGCCGTCGGGCAAGAGATCGTCCGGACGGCGCAGGATGCGCTCGCGGTCATGGCCGACCCGGATCTGTCCGAAGACGCGAAGGAAGCGGCCGTGCGGCGCGCGTCGATCCGCCTTGGCGGCCGGTTCTTCGTGATCGCCGGCATCGGGATCGCGGCGCTGGCCGTGGCAGGGGTGGTGGTATGGTCGGGCGCGGCCGCCGGCCTTTACAGCCTGGAAGGGGCTTTGCACGTCGGGACCGGCTGGCCGTTCATCTTGGTTTCGAGCGCCAGTGCCGTGGCGGCTTGGATCTTCCTTGATCGCCGGGCCAGGGTCGCAGGCGGCAGCGATGAGGACGGGAGCGAGGTGCCTTACGGTCCGCTCGACAAGGCGTTGCACAACTTGGCCTTCGCCGCGCCCGCACGGCAGCGGCGGTTGGCCAAGGTCGAGTCGCAGCTCTACCGTCGGAGCATTGACCCGGCGCGGGCGGCGCGGCCGGTCTTCGTGACCTCGCTGCCGCGCGCCGGCACGACAATCCTGCTACAGATGCTGGCGCGCTGTCCGGAGCTGGCATCAGCCACCTACCGGCACATGCCCTTCACGCTTGCGCCACTGCTTTGGGGCGGGTTCTCTTCCGCGTTCCGAAAGTCGTCGGAACTTACAGAAAGGGCGCATGGCGACGGGATCGAAGTCGGGTTGGACAGCCCCGAGGCCTTCGAGGAGATGGCCTGGCTGGCATTCTGGCCCGACCACTACCGACGCGACCACATCCGCCCCTGGCGCGGCGACGACCGCGATGCGCAGTTCGAGGCGTTCTTTCGCACCCACCTTGCCAAGATCGTCGCGACGAAACCCGGCGCACGGCGCTACCTGTCGAAAAATAACGCAAACATCGCGCGGCTTCCGCTTCTTGAAGCAATGCACCCCGACGCGACCATCGTGATCCCCTTACGCGATCCGGCGGCACAGGTCGCCTCGCTGATGCGCCAGCACGCGCGGTTTTCTGAGCTGCATGCCCAAGAGCCTTTCGCTCGCCAATACATGGAGGGGCTTGGCCATTTCGAGTTCGGCGCGGCATTGCGGCCCATCGCCTTTGACGGGGCGACCCCCGATCCCGCCGAGGCCGGGCACGTGGATTTCTGGCTGCGTTACTGGATCAGCGCTTACCGGCACATCTTGTCCAGCGCCGGGGACCGGACGATCTTCGTCGACCACGACGCGCTTTGCCGCGATCCCGTACCGCAGTTGGACACGCTTGCCACGGCGCTGGATCTGTCTGCTCCCGAGGCGCTGACGCAGCAGGCAAATACCCTGCGGCCGCCGTCACCTGCGCCGGCGCTCGCCGAGGCATCGCCCGGCCTGATGCGACGGGCACGCGAGCTACATGCCGAGCTGTGCAGCAAATCGCTCGCTCCCGAACCGGCACCGAGGTCGGCATGAAGACGCCGCTCTCCGATCGCCTCGCCGCCGCGGCCTTCGTGCTGTCGCTCGTGGTGCTTTCTGTCGTTTACGGCGCGGTCGCCTCGGTGCGGGGCTGGTTCCCGGCGCCGCAGATCGCGCTGGCGCATGACACGATCGTCGATCTGGCACTGTTCTGGCGCAACGACTTGGGCCTCGCGCCCACCCGTCACCTGGTGCCCGCGGCGGACAATGACCCCGACCGCGGCTATCACCCCACGCCCGGAGCCGAGCCGACGCCGGGCTTTGTGCTGGTCACGACACTCGGCGATGACCGGACGAATTCCAGCCACCTCGTGCAGATGTTCGATGACGAGGGCCAGGAGGTGCATCGCTGGCCGGTCCGCTATGAGAGCTTCGACGACAAGATGAGCCCGCGCAACGTCGTGATGCACGGCATGGAGGTCTTCGAGGACGGCTCGCTGGCGGTGACCTTCGACGTGGGCAACGCCATCGCGCGGATCGACGCCTGCGGCGAACCCATGTGGGTCGAGAACGGCAACTACCATCATTCCATTGCGCGCGACGGCGAAGGCGCATTGGTGACATGGCGCGACGAAGCCATCGTGCGCCTCAACGAGGAGACCGGGGAGGAGCTGTCGGTGCTCGACATCCGGCGGGATGTCATCCCGGCGGCCAAGGGCGAGCAGCGTGGATACCTTGAACTGCGCACGGTCACTCTGGAAGAAGTCGGCGATCGCATGGTCTATGTCGAGGATCCATTCCACCCCAACGACGCCGAGCCGCTGACTGCGCAGATGGCCGATGCCTTTCCGATGTTCGCGCCGGGTGACATCCTTTTCAGCCTGCGCGAGATCAATCTTGTTGCAGTCGTCGATCCGGGGACCGGACGCTTGAAGTGGTGGCATCACGGCCCATGGATCCGGCAGCATGATCCAGACTTCCAGCCCGACGGAACCATCACTGTTTACGACAACGGCACTGGGACCGGACGATCGCTGATCCGTCGGGTCGATCCGTCGGACGACACTATGTCGGTTGTCTTCGAGGGAAACGACAAGGTACCCTTCTACTCGTGGCGGCGGGGCAAACATCAGATCCTTCCGGACGGCAATCTTTTGCTGACGGAGGCGGAGCGCGGACGCGTTCTGGAAGTCGACACCGAGGGCCAACTGGTCTGGGAAAGACACCTGCCGTGGGATGACGACCGCAACCTCGTCGTCACCGAGGCGCGCCACGTGCCTGAGACCTATTTCGAAGGCGGTCTGCCGGACTGCCGGGCCCGGGATGCGGGGCCCGAGGGCGACGGAGATTACTGAGTCCGGCGATGGAGGGGGGACGCGCGGGGTGGACCCGTTGATCCGACCAGGTCGGCCCCGACCTTGCACGGTGTCCGAGTTCCCTTTAAATCGAAAGCCGAGAGGGATTTCGACGGTCATATCGGGGCAAGACGACCGTGCCCCGCCCTGCAGGTGAACCGCGAAGGATGGTACGTTCCGCGCCTGACGTCCGGCGCAAGCAAAGGAAGGTCGCGGAACAGTGACTTGGATCCACAAGATACGTCCGAAGCTGCGACACATCCTAGTCGTGGCGATTGCCGCTGTCGTGGTCGGTGCCGGGACGGCGGCTTATTGGGCCCTTCCGAGCCTCGTGTCCGAGGATAGGCTGCGCAGGGCTCTGACCGCCCATGCCGCGATCTGGAGCGGTGGCGAAGTCCACCTGCCCGCGGACACGGCGGTCTCATCCGTGCGGGGCCGCGTCATCACATTGGAGAACGCGAAATTCGGCGGCACCTTCGGCGGTGCCGAGTGGCAGTTGGGGGTGGCCGCGATCAAGGCCACGGTCCGGGTGCTTCCCTTGCTGTGGGGCAAGTTGGAGATTGAGACCCTTACGTTGGAGGCGCCGCACCTGCGCCTAGTGGACCACGACGAGTCTGCGATGGCCGCCTTGCGCGACCTTCGGGCCGACAAACCGGACCTCCCCAAGCCCGAGGGCGAGGTGATCGTCACCAATGCAAGCTTCGTTTATGAGGGGTCGGCCGGGCGGCGCGTCGGCTTCGATGGCATGGACCTGCGCATTGCGGCGGAGCCCGGCTCGACCGCGGTTCTGCTCAGCGGCACCCTTCCCGCCGGGAGGGGACGGCTGCATGTGCAAGGTCGGCTTGATGATCCGGTCGCCGTCCTGTCGGGCTCTGGCAGTAACGCACGGCTGGCTCTGTCGGGCGCGGCCACCGCGGACGATGCGGGCACGCCGCCACCGCAGCCGCAGCCCGACATGCCCGGTGCCGCCAAGGAGACCCCGATAATCTCAGGTCTGAGGCGGATCGCAGCTGTGGTCGGATTGACCGGCGCAGGTCGGATTGCGATCGAGGGACGGGTCTCCGCCATGCCGCGAACGCTCGGGGTCGCCGATGCGAGGGTCTCGTTCGGCGGCCTATTGGGAGAAGGCGACATGACCATCGCCCTCACGGGCCAGAAGCCGCCCGTCGATCAGCTGGACGACGTGGTCCGCGGAGCGGCGGCAGCCTGGCGTGACGCGGCCACTTCCATCGCGGCGGGCGCGTGGCGAGACGCGCCTGTCACGCTGGACTGGCTGGCGCCGCTGGAGGTTACGCTTGCCGCAAGGCTCCGCGACAGCAGGCTCGCCGGACAGAGTGTCGAGGCACGGCGGATCCGGCTTCACGCGCAGGACGGTCGCGCCCGGCTCGAAGTTGCCGCCGCCGGCGATCTGGGGCGGCTGCGGGGCGACCTGATGCTTGATGCCGTCCCCTCTGGTGGCCCACCGCAGGTCGCGGTGAATGGCCGTCTGGAAAGCGTCGATATGGGCGCGACCGGGCGCACCCTGCTGTTGCTCGCGCCGCCCCCGCTCGTCAGTCCACCGCCAATGCCCGAAGGCACGCTCGATGCAGATATCGACCTCGCGACCCGAGGCGCGACCTTGGGCGCAATGGTCACGGCCTTGGACGGCGCAATCAAAGCTGAAGCGCGCGACGGCAGCGTTGCGGGGGCTGATTTGGCCATGACCCTGGAGGGGCTGGCGGACGGCCGCAAAATCATGACAGAGCGAGACGGACCGTTGATCCCATCTGCCGGCCGCACCGAGTTCGACACGGCAGAGGGCCGGATCGATTTCGGCCCCGGGGTCGCGCGCATCTCCATGTTTCGAATCCGCGGCGGGCGCTACGACATCGACATGCTCGGCGAAGCTGACCTCGGGATCGGGGCGATCCGCGGGGACGGACAGGCCAGGCTCCTCGACGACCTCGCCGACGACGCCGACGCGTCCCCGATCGTCGATCTGCCCTTCGGACTGGGGGGAACGCTTGCGGCGCCGGTCGTGGCGGCGGGCGTGCCGCGCAGCGGCGACGAACTGACGTCCGGGGCCGCCGCAGAGGGAGAAGTCGAATGAGGCCGGGCGCTGTCAGAAAGCAACAGCGGACACCGGCGCGCATCACGCCGGCCACCCGTCGGGGCGCGCCATGACCGCGACCGAGACAACACCCCGGACCATCCCGGGCATGCGGGTGGACCGGCCGTGGTCGGGATTGCTCCGGGTCTGCATCGCGCTTGGCCTGCTCGCGTTCTGGGCGGCGTATTATGCTTGGTGCCTGTTTCCCGGGCTGGGCGGCGTCATGAATGCTGGCGATACGGCCAAGTTCCAAACGCTCGGGCATACCCAGATCCTCGTCCATGGGCCCGGCTACCCGCTGATCCTGTTCCTTGGCGCCGTGCTGCGCGCGCTTGACCTGCCGGTCGAACCTTGGCGCGCGATGACCTTCGCCATTGCGGCGCTCCCCGGCGCGGTCGCCAACACGATGGCATTCCTGATCGTCGCACGCGTGACCCGCAGCCTGCTCTTCGGCATCGCTGGGTCGCTCCTTCTGGGCAGCGCCGGGCTGATGGCCGTCCAGTCGACCGAGGCGGAGGTCTACCCGCTCGCTCTGGCCTTCGTCCTCTCGACGACCTTCCTTCTGGTCCTCTTCCTTGAGACCAAGCGCGAAGGCTATTTCTTGGCCGCCTGCGGTGTCTACGCGCTGTCCTTCGGCAACCATCTTATGATGATCATGCTGGCGCCGCTGGGCCTTGTGGTGATCGCACTGCACTGGCGGCGTCTGTTGCGTCTGCGCATCGTGGCCTCCATTCTCGTCCTCCTCGCGCTCGGCGCCAGCCAGTACCTTTACCTCGCCTACATCACCCACCACCCGGAGACGGCCTATTCGGAATACCTGCCGCTGCCGCCAACCTTGAAGGAGTTCTTTCAGTACATCACAGGCTCCTATTTCAGCAGCCTCTACGGCTCCGGATTGCAATCAACCTACAGTTCCGAGACGCTGCTGGTGACGCTGCGCTCGGCGCATCCGTGGATCTCGGCGCCGCTCATCGTTGCGGGCGTGGTGCTTTTCGCGATGGGCTGGCGCCGCAGCGATGCGGGATGGATTGGCGTGGCAACCGTGTTCGGTGTGGCGCTGTCCTTTGTGCCCTTCGTGATCTGGTACGGGGCCTATGATATCCAGGCCTTTCACCTGCCGGTGCTGGGGCCACTGCTCGTCGGCGCCGTGGCGGCGATCGGTTGGTGGGCCGGGCGCTGGCGGGGGCTGCAACGCGGCACGGCCCTGTTGTTGATCGCGCTTGGCATCTGGCGGGTCGCGGTGATGGCAGAGGGCCTGACCGCGCGCCAGCCGATCTTCACCGACCTGCCGGAGACACTCGGCCCGCTGGTCGCCCAAGCCCCGATCGAAGATCCGCTGGTCTCAATGCCCTACGGGCTCAGGATGGCCACGCTCTACCACGAATTTCTGGGCGAAACGCCGCAGGCCCGCTATCGCGTGCCCTGGCGCGCGGAAGAGGCCGCCGTCGAACGGGAGGAGGTGGGTGGCATTGTCGTGCCGACCGATGGCGAACAACTCCTGCGCTGGATCGAGCATCGCCATCCCGACCTCGCCTGCCGGTCCTGGGCTCTTGACCAGCCGGAGGGGACGCCATGGCCCGCCTATGGCTTTCTTTGCGCCCCCGACACCGCCACCGATGCGGAACCGGGACCCGAAGGCGGCAGGTAGCGGGAACCGGGCCACAATCTTGTCGCCACGGCGTCACGTCAACGAAATCGTGACCGCGAGACTCTGCTTATATACTGGCGTTATCGGCAGTTTTCTGCGTATAAGTCCCCAAAGGCCATGGTCCACTGACCAAGTGGAACCAGCCGCAGATTTCCTAACATCAGGAGCCCACGGGTGAGTTTGCATCTTGCAACAATCGGGATTTGTGTCGCCGCCGGAATGTTTCTGGCGCAAGCACAGGCGTTTGCAATGCCGGATGCGCAACAAGCGGGCGACGGGGTCGTCGCGATCGAACCCGCAGTGTCGGCAGCACCAGTGCCGGAGAGCACGCCCGGCGTAGCGACTCTCAGCATCGGGCCAGCCGAAATGGTTCAGCAGTTGACCGGCCCGGTGTCGGCCAATGAGACCGACCGCTGGAATGTCCATGGCACCGACCTTGGCCATATGATCCGCCACAAGGGCGCGCTCTACATGGTGTTTGGGGATACCTACGGGGCCGATGGCAGCGCGTGGCGTAGCAGCACGATGGCACGCATCTCCGACCAGGGCGGCACCTTTGACTTCGCGCAGATGATCTCGGACCCTGACGGCAACGCAAAGGAACTCATCCGCTCTGCGAAAATCCCGGGCATCGAGTGGACCGTGATCCCCACCAACGGCATCTCGCTGGGCGAGCGGATGGTGCTGCACTACATGTCCGTGAGAATGTGGACCTCGGACGGCCGCTGGCTGGTCAGCGAGTCCGGCCTCGCCTATTCCGATGACGATGGACATAGCTGGAACCGCTCGCCAACGGCCGTCTGGCCGAACGGGTCCGGATTTGAGCAGGTGGCCTTCGTCGATCAGGGCGAGCTGATCTACAGCTTCGGCATCCCCGCGGGCCGCTTCGGCGGTGTGCGGCTGCGCCGTGTCGCGCGCGATGCCTTGTTCGATCCTGCCGCCTACAGGTACTGGGATGGCAGCGGCTGGGTGTCCGATCACCATGCGGCCGCGACCGTGGTTCCGGCACCGGCAGGCGAGCTTTCGGTCGCCTGGAGCGAGACGCACCACCGCTGGCTGATGATGTATCTCGACGAGAGCATGGCCGCGATCGTCCTGCGCACCGCGCCCGATCTTGTCGGTCCATGGAGCGCGGCGCAGACCGTAGCCCATGCCGGCGACTACCCGGGCCTCTATGCCCCCTATATCGTGCCGGGCGAAGCGCTCGACACGGACGTCCGCTTCACGATGTCCCGGTGGAAACCGCTCTACAACGTGTTCCTTATGCGCGCACCGCTCAGTCTCGACGCGCCCGTCATCACCGCTATTGAGGACGATGCAGAAACTGAAATCCGCCGCGAGTGACTCGTCATGGTTCCCCAAGGCCCGTGAAATGGCCGCTTGGCTCTCGCCCGCTTTCAATGAGGCGTAAATCTCTATACGGTCGTCTTCCGTAAGGCGACGGTAGGCTCGCATTCGATGCTCCTTAACTTTAGTCGGTAAGAAGCATAAGAGCATCGCCGCCTTACACTGTCACCAACAGTCAAGTTGCACTGGTGAGTTGAATCCAACTTTCGCCTTTAACCTGAGACATCAGCGAAAGGTGAAACGCGTGCAACGATTGGCTATTGCACTGCATTTCGCGAAAAGCTGTGTTGCAGGTTTTTCGCGAAACGCTTTAGGGATCAGCACCTGACATAAGCGCCCCACGGGACGCATGGTATCGCTTCCCGGCCCTGCATCCTTGATGCGCAACACTCAGATGACGGGTATCAACCCATCGCAGACGGGGGAGATCAGCAGTCCTGACCCTGTCCATTTGGCCAGTTTGCAGTAGTCGTGAACCTGCCCGCAAGGTCAGTTTACAGCAGTCGCGCAACATGACCAAACTGAGCACCGTTAATAAAATTCAGACCTGCGTGTATTTTCTCAGCCTCAACACAAAAATATAGCAATTAAAGGACCCGTCATGATGGTCTCTAGGCTCAGGACTCATAGCCAATAAATGACGAGCGCCGCGAGTGCGATGGCGGAGAGGAAGACCTTTGGGCATCTGTCGTATCGGGTCGCCACACGTC
>NZ_JAMQGO010000041.1 GCF_023703375.1 Lutimaribacter degradans | reverse complement strand
ACTCGCTATATGAGGGCGGCCCGCCTGGGGGCTTTGCACCTTATAGGGTGGGTCAAAATCAAACGCTGAAGACGGGTCAGTTTTGAACGCTCATTGACAGTATCATCGAGCGCGGCGTCCTGCCGTGGCGCAAGCCATGGACCGCAGGTGGCAGTTCTCGTCCCCTGCGCGTGGGCGGTGAACCCTACCAGGGGGTGAACAACTTCCTGCTGACAATGCGGACGATGGTGATGGACTACACTTCGCCCTTCTGGATGACCATCCCGCAAGCCAATGCCCTGGGCGCCAAGGTGCGCAAGGGCGAGAGGTCCTCCGTGGTGGTCTATTACGGCCAGAGCCGGAAACAGGACGAGGCGTCCGGAAACGCCGATGAGGGCGATGGGAATGAAACCCGCGTCTTCAGATTCCAGAAATCCTATCGCGTGTTCAACGCAGATCAGATCGAGGACCTGCCGGAGAGCTTCCATCCCGACCCGGGCCGGTGCCTGATTATCCGCCTGCTGAACCCATCCCGTATATGCAGACATTCTTTGATGCGATCGACATCACCACGGTTTTCGCGGGCGGCGAGGCCTACTATCTGCCTCCCGTGGACAAGGTCTACATGCCCTCGATCACGCGGTTTCGGGACCCGCGGCATTTCTACGGGGTCTGGGCGCACGAGTTGGCTCACGCCACAAAGGCACCGCCATGAACCGCCCCGGTTTTGCCGGAGGCTGATTACTCCGTTTTACGCGACTTTATCGAACTCGTTGTACTGTTCATAGAACTTCTCCTCGGCCTCTGCTGG
>NZ_JAMQGO010000040.1 GCF_023703375.1 Lutimaribacter degradans | reverse complement strand
ACGTGTGGCGACCCGATACGACAGATGCCCAAAGGTCTTCCTCTCCGCCATCGCACTCGCGGCGCTCGTCATTTATTGGCTATGAGTCCTGAGCCTAGCGTGGTTCTTACCATAGAACATAACAGGAACAAAATCAAGCCGCCTAGGGAAATCATGGGGTTTGAGAGGAAGAGGAGGGCCGGGGGAGGTCAGGCCTGAGGATGCCCGAAAGAGGGCGTCCGGGCCTGATCCTGTTCCTCATTGGTGTCTGATGCCGGAAAGTGGAGGATCCTACGTTCTCATGAGCTTTGCATTTAACGCTCCCCGGCATCAGATCCCTAAAGAGTGAAAGTGTCCTTCGGGTTTTGTGACTGACGGATGAGGGCCTTTGGGGTCCCTCAGATGGGCCCGGGCCGGATTCCGGTCTGCCGTTCCTGATGAAGGGCATTCCGATGCAAACAGGTGTCTTGCGCGTGTTGCGCGCAACCGCTGCCTCATGGTGGCGACACAAGGAACTGCGCCGAACCGGCCAGTCGGCGCGGGCGCGGCAACTCGAGCGCAAAGCCATTCTCGGCGACCTTGGCTATCTCAGGCAGGTGGCGACGTTGCCGAATGCCCATGTAATCTGTGGAGAAGGGGGCACGTTCATCCATCTCGGTTGGACCACCTACATCGACATGGTCGAAGGGCTCGGCGCGAGGATCGTCAACAATCCGCGGCCCCGTCAGTCAGCCTGATCACCATTCCCTCTCATTAAAACTCGAAAGGAGGCCAGCCATGGCCCGTTCCTGCCCCCCCAAATTCGATGCCTCTGAGGTCATCACAAACGAAATCATCCGTATCATTGTGAATCGGCGTGCAAAATTGACCCACTTAGGTGGGTTATGAGCGAGTAAAATTGACCCACCTGTTTGTTTAATATCCGCACTTCAAGTGCGGAGGAA
>NZ_JAMQGO010000004.1 GCF_023703375.1 Lutimaribacter degradans | reverse complement strand
TCGACGGCACTCAGCATTGGGCTGGAAAAGCCCGGTCGCCTTCGAACGGAAAGTGGCTTAAACGAGCACCTGGAGCGGCACAAATACGTGACAGGTCCAACATCCTGCTGCGGGCCAGCGGAAATTACGGCACGCCGGAGGTTCTGGACCTTTATGAGGCCCTCGTGCTGCGGTACGTCAAATGGGTTCGCGCGCGGTCTCTGACACCATCCCGAGGGGGCACTAGCACCAGTGACTAATGCTCCCATAGCCTTACCATATTGCAGCGTGGCACAGGGCCGCACAGGGCCATTGTGCTCACAGCAGCCAAGACGGCAGGTGATTGTCCCTTGACCTGAAGAGTGCGCCCGTTATCTCTCACGGCCGCGTATACTTGGGCTCTACTGAGCATGCACGGCGCGAAGCGGCGGGATCAAGGGAGATCGTTCCGCCGAGGACAGACAAAGACGAAGGTATCTGTACATGCTGCGACAGTTGGCGAGCGTTCTCGTATCCCTCTTTCTTGTGTTTGGCGCAGCCCATGCGCAAGACGGCAGTGGGGCCTCCTCCGGGGCCGCCGAGCAGAGGACGAGCCTCGATCTGTTGCTTGATGTCATCGAGGATGACGCGGCGCGCGCCGCGTTGATCGAGCGGTTGCGCGGGGCGGATGCGGTGCCGCCCGATGCGACCGGTGACGTGATCATGGAGACGCTGTCGGATGGGGTGGCCCCGCCGGAGGACGCCTCATTCGGGCGGCGTATCGCGCTGGTCACGCAACAGGCGGCCGAGGATGTTGTGGACTGGGGCACGCGGTTCTGGGCGCAGTTGACGCGCGCGCCGGAGGTGTTCGGGGGGCTGAGCGGCGGCGAGGCCGGTGTTCTGGCCGAGGCGCTGAGGGATCTGGCGCTGGTGATCGCGGGCACGGTGGTGGTGTTCTTCGCGCTGCGAGGACTGGGCAAATCGCTTTACGCCAATATGAGCGCGTCGGCGCGGGACGGAGGTGTGGCGCGCACGGCGACGTTGTTCACGGCCTCTGCGGTGATCGACGCGGTGATCGTCATCCTGGCCTGGGGCGCGGGCTATGCGCTGGCCATTCTGGCGCTCGGTGAGTTCGGACAGATCGGGATCCGGCAGACGCTTTATCTCAACGCATTTCTGCTGGTGGAGATGGCCAAGGTGGCAGTGCGGCTGGTGCTGTCGCCCTCGGCGACCTCGCTGCGGCCCTTGCCGATCGGCGACCGGGCGGCGTCTTATCTGTCGTCGCGGATCAACCTGATCGTCGGGGTGGTGGGCTATGGCCAGTTGCTGGTGGTGCCGATCATCAACAGCAATGTCTCGTTCGCGGCGGGGCGCGCGGTCTCGGCGCTGATCGCGGTTGCGGTACTGGGCTTTGCGATCTGGCTGGTGCTGCGCAACCGCCGGGTGGTCACGGATTGGTTGCTGGGCGACGAGGCGGGCGGCCGGCCCGCAGCCCCCGAGGTGGCGGCTGATCCCGCACCTGTCCGGGTCCGCCGGGCCCGGGGCGCGCTGGCCTATCTGGCGCGGCACTGGCACTGGCCGGCGCTGGCCTATCTGCTGGCGCTGTTCGTGATCGTTATGCTGCGGCCCGGCGATGCGGTGTTTCAGACGTTTCTTGCCTCGGGACAGGTGCTGGTTGTCGGGCTGCTTGGCTTTGCCGCCTCGGGCTTTATCAGCCGGGCGATGGTGCGTGGCGTGAGCCTGCCTGCGCGCCTCTCGGATCGGGTGCCGCTATTGCAGGGGCGGCTCAATGCCTTTGTGCCCCGGATGCTGTTCGTGTTGCGGGCGGTGATCTTTGCAGGGGTCGTGCTGCTGGCGCTCAATGCCATAGGGCTGATCGACCTGCGCGGCTGGATGGTCAGCCAGTTCGGGTTGCGCCTCACCGGCATGATCCTGTCGGTGTCGCTGGTGCTCTTGGTGTCGTTCGGGCTGTGGCTGGCGCTTACTTCCTGGGTGGATTACCGGCTCAACCCCGAGTTTGGCAGCGTGGCCACGGCGCGCGAAAGAACGCTTCTGACACTATTGCGCAATGCCGCGACGATTGCGCTTGTCGTCATCACACTGATGTTCGTGCTCGCAGAAATCGGGCTCGACATCGCGCCGCTTCTGGCTTCCGCGGGTGTGCTCGGCCTGGCCATCGGTTTCGGCGCTCAGAAGATGGTGCAAGACATCATCACGGGCATCTTCATCCAGTTCGAAAATGCCATGAACGTGGGCGACGTGGTGACCGTGGGTGGCGTCACCGGAACAGTGGAGCGGCTGACGATTCGCTCCGTCAGCCTGCGCGATGTACAGGGTGTCTATCACATCATTCCGTTCTCCTCCGTCGACATGGTGTCGAATTACGTGAAGGATTACGGCTATTTCGTCTGCGACATGGGCGTGGCCTACCGCGAGGATGTCGAAGATGCCAAACAGGCTATGCTCGACGCCTTTGCTGAGTTGAAAGGCGACCCCGAGCAGGCCGATGGAATTCTCGACGAGTTGGAGTGGTTCGGCGTGAACGGCTTCGGCGACAGCGCCGTGATGCTGCGCGCCCGGATCAAGTGCGTTCCGGGGCGGCAATGGGGTATCGGTAGGGCCTATAACGGCGTGCTCAAGAGGGTGTTCGACACCCGCAATATCGAGATCCCGTTCCCGCACCAGACGATCTATTTTGGCGAGTCCAAGGATGGTAACACGCAGAGCGTCAAGGTGGATGTCGAAGGTCCCGGCGCTCCGGTTTGACGGTCATGGCAGCGCTACGACCACGCACGCCGTCAGAGCCGCAATACAGCGATCGCAGGCTTCGCTCTCGGATTTGAGCCGGGAGTTGAGGATCGACCCCAAAACTGTTGCGAAATGGCGCAAGCGCCAGACGGTTGAGGAGCAGAAGACCGGCCCAAGAGCCCCGTGCTCTTCCGTTCTCCGCGAGGAAGAGGAGGCCACGATCTTTGCGTTCCGGCGGCACACACTGCTGCCGCTGGATGACTGTCTTTATGCCCTCCAGCCGTCGGTCGCGAATTTGACACGCTCGGCGGTACACCGCTGCTTGCGACGGCATGGCATCCCGCGGCTACCGGACGTCAAGGGCGACAAGGCATCCATGGAAGCGGTTACCATCATCGGCTTCGATCTCGTAAAGAACATGTTCCAGGCGCACGGCGCCGTAACGGAAAGGTCCGTGCTGTATCGCAAGAAGCTGCCGCGGCCGCAGGCTATCAGTTTCGCTGCCAGTCGCGATTGAACCGGATGACCGGTCGAGCCAGTAAAAGGACTTTTAATAACAAGATTTTAGGGGCCAGAGAACGTCCGACCCCGGTCCCATCCCCTCCGCCACTTACCCCTGCGAAAGCGTTTTCAGGGCCCGGTTGCAACCGGGATGCCTCGGTCGGGTGTGATGCCGTCGATGTTCTCCTTTGCGACACGATTTGTTATCCAAAGCACGGCGCCATCTCTCAACAGGTCCACATCTCGATGGAACGGGGTAGCCCCGGCCGGTGTTGGAATGGGACTGTAGTTCAAAGATTGGATCTCTTATGCACGCCACCAAATTCATCTCAGTGATCATCGGACTTGCCGCGTTCGGTGCTGCGACGGAACGCGGGTTCGCAAAGGAAGCAGATGCGGCATTCAACGGTCTGGATGCGGATCAAAGCGGCGCTATCACCTGGGCGGAAGCCTACCGGGTCCGCACAGGCCAGTTCATGGACATGGACGCGGACATGGATGGTATCCTGACCGTGGATGAGTTTCAGGGGCCGGTCCGCCCGCTCTCGGCTTTCGATACCGATGAAGATGAAAGGCTGCATCTGGCTGAATTTCTTGCCGGTCATCGAAATATGTTTGACAGATTCGACAAGGATGCGAACGGGTCTCTGACCTTCGACGAGTTCGAAGCGGCACAGAGCGCGGCGCGAGGCAATTGAAGCTGGACAAACGATCCCGCGCCAGCCGAGGAGAATTTCCATGCACAGCCCGACGTGCTTTATAAGGTCGCGTAAAATGAAGCTGCTGGTCTTCGGAAAATGCGGGGCGATACAGCCTGTTGAATCGGTTGATGACAATGAAATTTACAGAGTGAGCGAGGTCATGACCCTGAGTGAAACGCAAGCCGCGCTCTGCGCGGAGAACGAGACCGACTTTTCCGATCTGCGCGCCGTGTTCTTTAACTGCACGTTGAAGCACCCCGTCCAGGCGTCCCACACCTCGCTTTTGATGGGCACATCGGCCGAGATCATGCGAAAAAGCGGTGTCTCTGTAGAGGATATCCGCATGACCGCCCACACTATTGCCTTCGGCGTGCAACTCGACATGCGCAAGCATGGCTGGGACCATGACGACTGGCCCGATCTTTGGCGCAAGGTCGAGGCGGCGGATATCCTCGTCATCGGCACGCCGATCTGGTTGGGCGAGCAATCCTCGGTCTGCCGGCTGCTGATCGAGCGCCTGTATGCCATGTCCGGGCTTCTGAACGACAAGGGGCAGTCGATATTCTATGGCAAGATCGGCGGGGTGGTGGTCACCGGCAACGAGGACGGGGTCAAGCATGTGGCGATGAACGTGCTCTATTCGCTGTCGCACCTGGGCTACACGATCCCGCCGCAGGCCGATTGCGGCTGGATCGGCGAGGCCGGGCCGGGCCCGAGCTATGGCGACGATGGTGCTGGCTTCGACAACGAGTTCACCCAGCGTAACACCACGATCATGACCTGGAACCTGATGCACATAGCGCGGATGCTGAAGGACTCGGGCGGGCTTTCCAACCACGGCAACGACCGCAATGCATGGTCGGCCGGGTGCCGGTTCGACTTCGAGAACCCCGAGCACAGGAGCTGAAACCGCTTCGATCATCCCTGCAACGGGCCCCGTGATATCCGCACAACGATTCGGCCCGGAATTGTCACCTTTGACAATCTGCGAAATCGCGACATCAGTGGCTTGGGCTGGAGGCGCGGTGCTACGCTCAGATTTATTTTCCATTAATTACAATTAATTGACTTCAGATTGCGCCCGAAGGGATAGAAGCGCGCGATAGGTTTCCCCCGTCACGCGCGGTCGTGAAACCCGGGCTGCGATCCTCCTTTCCTTTGGTGCTTCAATAACCTAAGCTCGGTAGCCTTCGTCACCGACGCGTGAACAACGAAGGATGATTTCGGAGGCCGAAATGGGCAAACCAAAGAACAGAAACTTTGCCGTCATCGGCCTTGGGACGTTCGGCACGACCGTTGCATCCGAACTGGCCCGGTTCGGTAACCACGTGCTGGGCATCGACACGGTGAAAAAGAACGTCTCGCGCGTGGCCGAAAGGCTCGCCGAGGCGGTCATAGCCGACGGGCGCGACGAGCAGGCGCTGCGCGAGGCAGGCGTGGGCAATTACGATGTTGCCGTCGTCGCCATCGGCGAGGAGCTTGAAGCCAACATCTTGTGCACCATGAACGTCAAGCTGCTGGGCGTGCCGACCGTCTGGGTCAAGGCGATGAGCCGCACCCATCACCGCATCCTGACAAAGCTAGGCGCTGACCGCGTGATTCAGCCCGAACAGGAGATCGGCCGGCACATCGCCCAGATGCTGCACAACCCGCTGGTGCGGGATTACGTGAGCCTTGGCAACGGGTTTCACGTGGTCGACTTCCGGGTGCCGGAAAGCCTGTACGGCAAGCGGGCCGACGCGGTGGGCTTGGTCGAAAAGCATGAAATCAGGGCGCTCGGCCTGATGCGTGGCAGCGAGTTCGTGTCCTGCGAGAGCGGCGCAACCGAACTCCAGACCGACGACAAGCTGCTGCTGCTCGGCCGCCGGGAAAACCTGCGCCGTTTTGCGGACGGGCTCTGAACCTTGCGGCGTGTGGCCTGGGCCAGACGGGGCGGGCGTTTGCAGGTTACGCCACCCGCGATCCTCGCCGCGCTTTACGCGGTGCTGATACTCACGGGGGCGGCGCTGCTGAAACTGCCCGTTGCGGCGCCGGTGCCGATCTCTTGGTCTGACGCGATCTTCACGGCGGCCTCTGCCGTTACCGTGACCGGCCTTGTCGTGATTGAAACCGGCAGCGACCTGACGATGTTCGGCCAGGGCGTTGTGATGGTGCTGATCCAACTGGGCGGGCTGGGGTTGATGACCTTCGCGGTTCTTGTCCTGTCGATGCTGGGCCTGCCGGTCAGCATGTCGCAGCGTATCTTCCTGCGTGAAGACCTCAACCAGACTTCGATCAGCGATCTGTTGGTGCTGGTGCGCGGCATCCTGAAGGTGGTGCTGGCCTGCGAAGCGGTGGGTGTGGCGCTCCTGGCCATCGTCTTCGTGCCCGAGTTCGGCTGGGGAATGGGCCTGTGGCAGGCGCTTTTCCACACGATATCGGCGTTCAACAACGCGGGTTTCGCGCTGTTCCCCGACAGCCTATCGGGATGGGTCGGCAACCCGATTATCAACCTGACGGTGCCGGCGCTGTTCATCTTTGGCGGGCTGGGGTTCATTGTCGTGACCGAGCTATACGCCAAGCGCACGTGGCATGGTTTCTCGCTCCACACCAAGCTCATGGTGGTGGGCACGCTCGCCCTGATCGTCTGGTCGGTGCTGGCCTTCGCGGTGCTGGAATGGACCAACCCGCGCACGCTGGGTGCGCTGGACTGGGGCGACCGGCTCTGGGCAAGCTGGTTCCAGGGCGTCACCACCCGGACCGCCGGTTTCAACACGGTCGACATCGGCGGGCTGCACGACAGCACGTCGATGATGTTCATGTCCCTCATGGTGATCGGCGGCGGCAGCACCTCAACCGCCGGCGGCATCAAGGTGACGACTTTCATCGTGTTGCTGCTGGCAACGCTGGCCTTTTTCAAACGGCGGCAGCAACTGCATGTCTTCGGTCGCAGCCTTGGCCCCGACGAGGTAATGAAGGTGCTGGCGCTGACCATGGTCAGCATCCTGACCGTCTTTGTGGCCATTTTCCTGATCACGATTTCCCATGACGGCGACTTCCTCGACCTGGCGTTCGAAGTGGCCTCGGCTTTCGGCACGGTCGGTCTCTCGCGCGGTGCAACCGGCGATTTGGACGGCTTCGGCCGCGCGGTCATCATTGCCGTCATGTTCATCGGGCGGGTCGGCCCGCTGACGCTCGGGTTTTTCCTGGCCACCCGCTCCAAGCCGCGTGTCGGGTATCCATCGAGCAAGGTGTATCTCGGGTAATCAACATCCTGGCGCCTGGCCCACGGTGAATGGCGCCCAGGCCACCTGCGGCCCCGGCACGGGATCGCGTCGCGAGTATAGCCGCCGCGCTATCCTGCGCATTTGCCTTTGTCGTGGCGCCCGCGATCACCCCAATGTCGGGTCCAGCCGGTCGCGCAGCCAGTCGCCCACCAGGGATACGGCCAGGGTTGTCAACACGATCACCGTGGCAGGGCACAGCATGATCCAGGCGGCGCGGGTGATGTATTCGCGCCCGTAGCCCACCATGTTGCCAAGGCTTGTCATGGGGGGCTGCACACCCAGGCCCAGAAAGGACAAGCCCGATTCCAGCAAGATCACCTCGGGAAAAATCAGGGTCATCGAGACGATCAGCGTCGAGGCGATATTGGGCAGGATGTGACGCAGATAAACCCGCTGTGGCGTGGCACCCAGTTGCGTGATGGCCGTTGCATAGCCCTGCGCGCTGGCCGAAATGGCAAGGCCACGGGCAATTCGTGCGTAGCGTTCCCAGCCGTAAAGACCCATCAGCCCTATCAACAAGGGCAAGGAGTTGCCGAAAAAGGCCAGCACCGACAGCGCAAGAATCAGGAACGGCAGCGCAGCCTGGAAATCCGCCAGCATCAGCACCGCCTGTTCGACGATGCCACGGAAATGGGCGGCCAGAAAGCCAAGTGTGGTGCCCAGTATCGCCGAAATCAGGGTCGCCCCGAAGGCGATCAAAAGCGAAACGCGGATCGAAACGATCAGCCGCGACAGCACGTCCCGCCCAAGTTCGTCAGTGCCCAGGGGGTGGGCCCATGTCTGGAACGGCGGCACCAGCCGGTATTGCAGGTCCATCGCCGTATAGACAAAGGGCGTGATCAGGTCGGCCAGCAAGGCCACGGCCAGTACAAGGACGATCCAGCCCATGCCCAGCGTTACATACCAGGGGATCTGCGGCAGGCGGCGGGCAGGGGGCAGGGTCGCGGTGGCGGACATGGCAGGCTCCGTAAGGTCAGGCAAAGGGGCATCAGGCATTGGCGCGTGCGCCGTGGCGCAACCGCGGGTCCAGCGCGCCGTAAAGGAAGTCGACGATCAGGTTGGATGTGACCATCGTCGTGGCGACCAGCAGCAGGATGCATTGCACCACGGCCAGATCGCGATTGGCCACAGCCACCACCATCAGGCGGCCGACGCCGGGCCAGGAAAAGACGCTTTCCACCACGATGGCGCCGGCGATCAGGCTGCCAACAAGGAAGCCGATCAGCGTCACGGTGGGGATCGCGGCATTGGGCAGGGCATGGCTGCGCACTACCACCGCCCAGGCCAATCCCTTGGATGATGCCGTGCGGATATAGTGTTGCCCCAGCACTTCTAGCATGGCCGAGCGGGTAAATCGCGCCAGCGCCGCCGCGCCGCCCAGGCCCAGCGTCACGATAGGCAGGATGGCATGCCAGATCGTGTCGCGCCCGCCAGAAGGCAGCCAGCCAAGATTGACGGCAAAGACCAGTACCAGCCCCAGCGCCAGCACGAAACTTGGCACGGCAAAGCCCATGACCGCGGCGACCATCACCGCGCGATCAAAGGCCGTACCCTGATGCAGCGCGGCATAGACGCCCGCCGGCACGCCCATGGCCAGTTTCAACATCAGCGCCGGCAGGGTCAGCGCCAGCGTTGCCGGGATGCGTTCCATCACCAGTTCCAGCGCGGGCCGGCCATCGCGCATGGACATGCCAAGGTCACCCTGGAAGATGGCGGCGAAATACTGGATGTATTGCACCAGCACGGGCTGATCGAGCCCCCAGCTCTTGCGGAAGGCGGCGATCGCCTCGGGTGGGGCCTCTGGCCCAAGGATGATCGTGGCCGGGTCGCCCGACAGGCGCAGCACGACAAAGGCGAAAGTCACGACCAGAACGATGGTGATGAAGGCACGCAAGAAACGCGTGAGAATATATCGGATCATCTGGCGGCAACCTTTGCAGCGGGGGTCAGCAGGTGGCAGGCCGCCGTATGGCCTGGCGCGATACGGGCCGGGGCCGGGGCCTCCGTGCGGCAGCGTGCTGTGGCCACGGGGCAGCGCGGGTGGAAGGCGCAGCCTTCGGGGCGCGCAGCCGGGTTGGGCGGTTCGCCCGTCAGGATCACCCGTTCGACGCGGCGCGGCCCGGGGCTGGGCGCCGCCGAGACAAGGGCGCGGGTATAGGGGTGTTGCGGCGCGCGAAACAGATCGTCGGCAGCGGCCTCTTCGACCACGCGGCCCAGATACATCACGGCGACGCGGTTGCTGATCTGGCGCACCACGCGCAGGTCGTGGCTGATGAATACCATTCCCAGTCCGCGCTCGGCTTGCAGGTCGATCAGCAGGTTGACCACCTGCGCCTGGATCGACACGTCCAGCGCCGATACGGGTTCGTCGCAGACCAGCAGCCGGGGGCTGGTGATCAGGGCACGGGCGATGACGACGCGCTGGCGTTGCCCGCCCGAAAGCTCATGCGGATGGCGGGCACCTTGCGCGGCGGACAGGCCAACCGATGCCAGGGCCGCAAGGCCCGCGCTGCGCTGATCGCCGTCGATGCCGTGGATCACCAGCGGTTCGATGATCTGTTCCAGCACGGGAAGGCGCCGGTCCAGCGCGCCCAGCGGATCTTGAAACACCATCTGCATCTGCCGCCGAAGCGTGCGCCACGCGGCGCTGCCGGGCGCGGGCATGGGCGCATCGTCGAATGTTACGGTGCCTTCGTCGGGTAGCTCAAGCCCCAGTGCCATCCGGCCCAGCGTGGATTTGCCCGAGCCGGATTCCCCGACAATGCCAAGCGTTTCGCCGGCGTTGACTGTCAGGCTGATACCATCAACCGCGCGTACCGGCCTGGCTTGGCCAAACAGGTTGTTGCGGGTGACATAGCTGCGCGCCACGTCCCGAAGCTGCAACAGCGGGGTCATGATACGACCTCCGCCGGAGTTGAGTTTGGCGTGGTCGATTTCGGCCCGGCCAGGTCGAGGTTGTGGCGGGCGCAGGCCAGGCGCCGGCCCGGGGCCACCGCGCGCAGCGGCGGGCTGTCCAACAGACATTCGGGCCCCGCGTAGGCGCAGCGCGGCCCGAATGCACAGCCGCGCGGCATGTCGCGCGGGTCGGGTACGACACCGGGAATCGCGACCAGCCGTTGCGTGTCATCGAGCGTAGGCAGCGCGTCGATAAGGCCGCGCGCGTAAGGGTGGCGGGGGGTGTCGAAAAGGGTGGCGGCGGGGCCTGACTCGACGATACGGCCCGCATACATCACCGCCACGCGGTCGCAATTCTCGGCCACGACGCCAAGATCGTGGCTGATCAGAACCAGGGCCATGCCCATCTCACGCCGGATCTGTTGCAACAAATCAAGGATCTGCGCCTGGATGGTCACGTCAAGCGCGGTCGTGGGTTCGTCCGCGATCAGCAGGTCGGGTTGGCCGGCCAGGGCCATGGCGATCATGACGCGCTGGTTCTGCCCGCCCGACATTTCATGAGGATAGGAATCGAGCCGACCCTTGGCGTCGGGCATGCCTACCAGGTCCAGCAGGCGTTTCGCCTCGGCCCGGATCTCGGAGCCGGACATCCCGCGATGCAGGGCCAGAACCTCGGATATCTGGCGGCGGATGGACAGGACCGGGTTCAGGGCCGAAGACGGATCCTGGAAGATGATCCCGATACGTCCGCCCCGGATGCGTTCCATTTCGCGGACCGGCAGCGACAGGATATCGCTGCCGTCCAAGCTCACGCGACCCTGCACCGAAGCCTTGCCGGGCAGAAGACGCAGCGCCGCCAGCCATGTCACAGACTTGCCGGACCCCGATTCACCGACCAGACCGAGCGCTTCACCGGGATGGACCGCAAGGTCCACCCCGCGCACGGCAGGTGCTCCGTCAAAGGCCACGTTCAGCCCTTCGATCTTGACCAGCGGCGTTTTCATGGCATCACACCGCGAAATTGCCGGGGCCGAAATCCATGGCAAAGGCAGGGGATGCCTGCCATTTGATCGCCTTGGACTTGGCCGTGAAGGTCGCGTTCTGGTGCAGCACCGTGAAAGCCGGATCCTCGCGTTCGCAGATTTCAAGCATCCGGCGAAAGGCCTTGCGGCGTGCCGGGCGATCCATCGAGGTTTCAAGGAACAGGCAAAGCTCGTTCATCTCGGCATTGGTCCATTCACCGATCTGCTGCTGCTGCCCGTTCGGCCCGTGCTGGTTCACGATGGACGACACCGGATCGTTGAACGGCGCCGAGTTCGACCAATCGCGTATCGCACGTGTCTCGCCGCGTTCCATGATCTGCGCCCAGTTTTCCTTGGATTCGATCTGCACGTTGAGGCCGACCGCTTTCCACATCTCGACCAGGATCTGCGCCGTGGCGACCTGGTTGGTGTAGTAGTTGTTCAGCAAGCGATAAGGGATCGGATCGCCCTTGTATCCCGCTTCCTTCAGCAGGCTTGCGGCCAGCTCCGGGTTGAACTCTGGCACGGTCCAGTCGGCGTGGAACATGTCGTCGTAATAGGGCCATTGCAGCCCGGCGGGCACGACGGTGCGCCCGGCCCACAGGCTGTCGACGATGGCCTGGCGGTCGATCGAGTGCGTCAGGGCGCGGCGCACGCGCGGGTCGACCAGTTGTGCATGGTTCTTGTCGAACACGGTCAGGCGGTGGTTCAGGATCGTTCCGCCCTGCACCTCGAAGCTGGCATTGCTTTCGATTTCGCCGATCAGGTCGGGGGGGATGTCGCAGGCAAAATCGTATTCGCCGGACAGAAGGCCATTTACGCGGCTGGCCACCTCGGGCACCTCGACGAAGCGGATGGATTGCAGCGGCGGCAACCCGCCCCAGTAATCGTCATGCGAGACCAGCAGCAGCTCGGTGTCGGGTGTGAACCGTTCAACCTTGTAGGGGCCGGTGGTCACGGGCTTGCGCGCCCATTCCAGGTACGAGGCCGACTCTTCCCAGCCACGGCGTGACATGATGTCAGAGCCATAGCGCAACAGGCGGCCTTCAAGTGTCACATCCGGTGTCGCGTTGATGAAGCGCACGGTGTACTTGTCGATGATGTCGACGCGGGCCAGGTCGGGCCAGGCGCGGCGGGCAACGGCGGGCACCTCGGGGGGTAGTTCCTTGCCGGGACGCGGCGTGGGGATCGTTTCGAACGCCTTGATCGTGCTGCGGTTCTTGGGCTCGGTGTTCCCGAACATCCGTTCGCGCGAAAAGGTGAATGCCACGTCTT
This sequence comes from Lutimaribacter degradans, assembly GCF_023703375.1. GTDB lineage: Bacteria > Pseudomonadota > Alphaproteobacteria > Rhodobacterales > Rhodobacteraceae > Lutimaribacter > Lutimaribacter degradans. Next base: position 237,240 of record NZ_JAMQGO010000004.1, on the reverse strand, counting down.
CGGCGGTCATTTCGTCGCCGTTGTGAAACCGCACGCCTTCACGCAATTTCAATTCCACGGTCTGGTCGTCGATCCGCTTCCATTCGGTGGCCAGCATCGGCTGTGCCTCAAGCTGGTCGCGCAGGTTGCGCCCGATCAGGCTTTCCCAGATCGAGCCGAAGAACACGCGCTCTCCGACGTTGGATTGTTCGCGCAGCACGTCGAGCGTGTTCGAATTCACGATCTTTTGCACGGCGATGGTGATCGAGGGGCGGTTGCCCTGTGCAAGGGACAGGCGGGGCAGCGCAAGGCTGCCGGCGGCGGCGGCGCCCAACCTGAGAGTGTTACGACGGGTGATCAACATTGCGGGTCATCTCCTGATGTTGCGATGGAACGGGAAGCGTTCCGGTATATCGTTGCGCCTTACTGTGACCCGCCGGTGAACCGGCCATGACAGCGCCGTGATCCTTCGTTGAAGAAATTGATTCAGCTTTGCGACGGGCAGGGCCTGCGGCTTGCCACGGCAAAAGGCCGCGGGGTGTAACCCGCGGCCTTTTGCAGAACCTAACCCGCCGTACCCCCCGGCTCAGCGCCGTGGTGCACGCAGGCGCCCGAAATTCTCGGGTGCGATAACGGGATGGCGATCCAGGAAATTTTCGAAATGCACCACGCAGGCGTCGTCCTCGGCCAGTATCACGGCATATTGGCCGGGGCCTTCCAGCCGGTCCTGCGTGTCGGCATGGCCGGGAAGGTTCACGCTGACATTGTAATGCCCGCCCGCCAGCGTCGTGAAAGGCAAACCTTTCCAGACCCCTGTCGTGGTGATGTGGACGTGACCGGCAATCACCTGCCGGATGTCGGGGTGACGGCGCAGCACATCGACCAGTGCCGGCCCGTCGCGCAATATGATGCTGTCCACCGGCATCGACAGGGGCAACACGTGGTGGTGCAAGATCACGATCACGGGCCGGTCAAGCGCTTCGTCCAGGCGCGCGGCCAGCCAATCAAGCCGCGCGGGGCACATCTTGCCCTCGACCAGCCCCGGCTCGCTGCTGTCCAGCAAGATCACCCGGTGCCCCTTGATGTCGATGACCTTTTGCACATGGCCATTCTCGTCGGCATGATCTTCGCCCATCACCTTAAGGAATGTTGGCCGGTCGTCGTGATTGCCCAGCATCAGGTGGGTGGCCACGGTGAGAGGCGCGACGATGCACTGCAACCGTCTATAGGCGTCTGCCTCGCCCAGGTCGGCCAGGTCGCCTGCAAGAATGCACAGATCGGCATCGGCGTGATGGGTGTTCACGCTATCCACGGCGGCGCGCAGCCGCGCGGCTGTGTCGAGGGTGTTGGATACTTCGCCCTCTGGGACAAGGTGCAGGTCGGACATGACCACCAGTTTCAAAGGCCCTGTCATTGTCCCAGCCCCATCTGCTCAAGGTAGGTCATCGACGGAGCGATCCCCGCCTTGTCACGCAATTCCAGGATCAGCCGTGGCCTTGCATCCAGCGCGGCGATGGCGCGGAACACGGCGGGCCAGCGGATCGTGCCTTCGCCCAGGGCCCAGTGACGGTCGGCATAACCCTCGGCATCTTGCAAATGGACATGATCCAGCAGGTCACCCGCGGCGGTAACGAAATAATCCACCGGCGGTGCGCCGGTGCTGCCATGGGCATAATGCGCGTGACCGGTGTCGATCGACAGTTTCAACGCGGGCGAGGCGAAGCTTTCGACCAAGAACTTGCGATCTGTCGGGTCGATGTCCTCGATATTCTCCATCACCAGCGTGACGCCCTGATCCTCGGCCCGTTTTACCGCCGCGCCGATACAGGCATGCACGTTGTCCACAAGGTTGCGGCGGTTGTCGGGGAAATTGTCCAGGTTGTTGTAATCCCACGTTGAATAGGGTGAATGAATGACCATTTGCGTGGCGCCGAGCGCGGCGCAGACATCCAGCCCCTGATCCATCCGGCGGGCTACGATCTTTTGCACCTCGGGGTCCGAGGTGCCGATGGTGAAGCCCCAGAACGGCCCGTGGATGCCCAGGCGCCCGGTATAGCCATCGAGCAGCTTTTTGGTATGCGCAACCTCGGCCGACCAATCGCCGTCCAGCACCGCTGCGGTGTGAAAGGCCTGCAATTCAAGATCGCGGTTCTTTTCCAGAATCCAGTCGCGCCAGTTTTCCAGCCCTGCGGTGCCCAGCGCCGCGCCGATCACGGGAAGTGACATGTCGTCTCCTTTGTCAGATTTGGCCGAAGGGGTAGGCGGCGATCTTGAACCTTGCATGACAGCGCCGTGATGTTTTTGAAACGGTGCGCGCCGTCGGTTCGCGGTGACAGGCATTGCGCATGCGTGCCCTTGAAACGCCCAGGAACGGCCCTTTGCCCCGCGAAAACCCGTAGGTGGTTTGGTCCGCCGTTTAGCATTGTTCATCTGCGCACAATGCCTGCCAAGAAATCGCCACTACCAATTCGCGCGGCCCGCGTCCAAATCCGGTTCATGACAACAAGGAGCGTGCCATGACCTTCAGACCGGTAGCTGCCACCAGCCAGGCCGAACCCACCATGGAGGGGGCGGGCGTACATCTGCATCGCGTGTTCGGGTTCGAAGACCCCGCGCTGACCGATCCTTTCCTGATGATGGATGATTTCCGCAACGATGACCCGCGTTTGTACTCCAAGGGGTTTCCGTGGCACCCGCACCGTGGCATCGAAACGATCACCTACGTGCTGGATGGCCAGGTGGAACACGCGGATTCGCTTGGAAACAAGGGCCTGCTAGGGCCGGGGAGCGTTCAGTGGATGACGGCGGGCTCGGGCATTGTGCACCAGGAAATGCCTTCGGGCAACGCACGGGGCCAGATGCATGGCTTTCAGCTTTGGGCCAACCTGCCATCTTCGCTCAAGATGACGACACCGCGCTATCAGGACATTACCGCCGGCGACATTCCCATCGAGGGAGATGACGACGGCACGCTGATCAAGGTGATCATCGGCACGTTCTGGGGCAAGACCGGCCCGGTCGACGGGATCGCGGCGAACCCGATGCTTCTGGATGTCTCGGTGCCGGCCGGGCGGCGCAAGGTGTTGCCGGTGGATACCCGCGCCAACGCGCTGGCCTATGTGTTCGCGGGCTCCGGCACGTTCCGCGATGCAAGCGACCCGGTCGGAATAAGGGTCGAAAAGGAATATCGCGGGGCCGAGCTGAACATTCGTGACATGACGGGCAACCGGACGCTGGTTCGGTTCGGGGCCGGTGACGAGATCACTGTGCAGGCCGGTGACGAGGGGCTTCGCTTCCTGTTGATGACCGGCCGGCCGATTAAGGAACCCGTCGCATGGCACGGCCCGATCGTCATGAACACGCAGCAGGAATTGCAGCAGGCGTTCCGCGATCTCAACAACGGCAGCTTCATCAAGCACAGCTGAGGCGCTGCCGAAAAAACAACCCAACCAATTGAAAGGACATGAAAATGTCACAGCCAAAAATTGCCGTTATCTTTTATTCGACCTATGGCACCAACCACGCCGTCGCGATGGCCGCGGCCGATGCGGCGCGCGCGGCGGGCGCAGACGTTCGCCTGCGCCGCGTTTCCGAGACCGCACCCAAGGACGTGGTCGAGGGGCAGGATGCCTGGAAAGCCCAGTTGGAAAAAATGGGCGATATCCCCGAGGTGACGGCCGATGACATGGATTGGGCCGACGGCTATTTCTTTTCGGCCCCCACGCGGTTCGGTGTCGTCGCCAGCCAGGTGCGTGCCTTCATCGACACGCTGGGCGGGCTTTGGGGCGCGGGCAAACTGGCCAACAAGACCTTCACGGCCACGACCAGCGCGGGCAGTCCGCATGGCGGCCAGGAGGCGACGCTTCTAAGCCTGTATACCACGGCGATGCACTGGGGCGCGGTGATCGTCGCGCCGGGCTTTACCGACCAGTCGATCTTTGATGCCGGAGGCAACCCTTACGGCTTCTCGACCAACGCCAACGGGTTCGACGATACCGGCAAGGCGGCCGTAGGCCACCAGGCAAAGCGCCTGGTCGAAATGACGGCAAAGATCGCCGGCTGAACGGCCCGTTGCAGCCGCGGGGCCTGCCCGCGGCTGTGGCGCCAAACCCCGTCATCTTGGCGGGATGGGCAAGAAAAGCGCTTTCCCCGGGCGCCGTGATACCTTTCCCCAAAAAGGGGCATAAACCCTGCAAGTCCAAGAGTTTGCAGGGTATTTTCCTGTCCGCCGGTATCGCCGCGGCGCCCATGCGTTGTCGAACGCCGTTGCCCTGTGGCGTGTATGCAGGCAAACAGGGCGCGCAACAGGCGAAAAAATGCAGGAGATTTGCAGGTGAACAAGGCCGCATCGCAAAGCGCGTTACGCAAATCTGGCAAGAAGAAATCAGGAAGATCAGCCACTTCGCGGAGCAAGCCCGCGTGGGGCGAGAACATCCAGAGCACCGAGGAGCAAAGACAAGCGCGCGAGGCAATCCTGTTCGAAACCGCGGCGCGCCTGTTCAACCGCTACGGTTTTCACGGCACGAGCATGGCACAGTTGACCGAGGAGCTGGGCCTGACCAAGGGCGCCCTTTACTACTACGTCAATGACAAGAGTGACCTGCTGTACCAGCTTCACATACGGTCCGCGCGGGCCACGCGGCTTGCGCATGACCGGGGCGTGGCCGAGGGCCGCAATGGCTATGAACGCATTCACCTGGTCGTCAAGCACTACATCAAGACGGTGACCACGTCGCCCACGGAAACCTTCATCCTGATGGAGGACGGCGCGTTGAAGCCCGAGCAGGCGGACGAGATCATGAAGTTGCGCAAGCAACTGGAATACGATCTGCGAAAATGTATCCAGGAAGGGATCGACGACGGTTCGATCGCGCCATGTGACCCGAAAATGGCGTCTTTCGCGATCGTCGGCGCCATGGCCTGGGTGTCGAAATGGTATGATCCGGCCATGCCCTGGACGTCCGACCAGGTGTCGTCGGGCATGGCGGAACTCTTGTCACGCATGATCGCGGCCAACCCTGTTCCGGCCCTGCCGACGGACACGGGACAAAGCTGACCGCGACGATTGTCACGACTTGGCGCGCTGCAATGCCAACGGGGATTGCGCGGAAGCCAGCAGATCACCTTGCGGTGTCAGAAGTTGCGCCTGTGCGTGGGCAAGCCGATACCCCATGGTCGTGACCTGCGCATGCGCGATCACCTTTTCCGGTTTCACCGCACCAAGGTAGGCGACGTTGAGCGCGACCGAAACGGCGCTTTCCCCTTCCGCAAGGCGTGACAGCGCGGCGAATGCCATCGCGAAATCGAGCATCGTCGCGATGGTGCCGCCCGACACGACCCCATGACCCTGCACATGCTCCGACCCGGGATGAAAGCTGATTCTGATGTCGCCCGGTGTGCCGCTCGAAAAGTGGCAACCCAATGCCCGTAGCAACGGCGATGTGCCAAGCGGCACGTGGGACAAGCCATTCGCCAGGGCCTTGGTAATGTCTGCCCGGTCTTCGTTAACAAATTGTTTTGATGACATATTTTCTCTCCATCTGCGAAGCGGATCTGCGACCTTGATCGAGACTATTGCATAATTTGAACGAACGTTTAAACAGAAAACGATCGTTCAAACGATGGACAGCAATAAAACGGGGACTTGATGGTCGCTTCGAAACTCGCCCAATCCGAGCAGCACGGTGCAACCCGTGTGATCAACATGAATGATGGCAAGTTGAACTTGCTGTCGCGGCCATTGCGGGCAGCGATCCTGCGCGAGCTGGATCGCGCCGCCGCCGACCCCGAATGTCGTGCGGTTGTCTTGCTGGGGGGTGGCCGGGCTTTCTCGGCCGGGGCCGACCTTGTCGAAATGGATACGCCCGACAGCCTTGCCGATCCATGCTTGCACGTGGCGCTGATCGAGGCGATCGAAGGCATGGATGTTCCGGTGATCGCCGCCATTCACGGATCGGCGCTGGGTGGCGGGCTGGAACTCGCGCTTGGCTGTCACTACCGGGTCGCCACGGGCGACGCGGTGCTGGGCTTGCCGGAAATCACCCTGGGCTTGATGCCGGGGGCGGGCGGAACGCAGCGGCTTCCACGGGCCATCGGGCTGGTACCGGCGCTGAACCTTATCCTGAAGGGCAGCACGTTTCCGGCGGGGCGCGCGCCGCGCGGGCTGATCGACAAGCTGGTGGCCGATGATCTGGCCAGCGAGGCGTTGGCGTTTGCAGACGAGGTGGCCGCGCAACGCCCATTGCCGCGCTTGCGTGACATTTCCCTTTCCACGGAAAACGTGCAGGGATTCATGCAGGTGGCGCGCATGGCGGTGGCGCGCGATCCGCGACGCTTGCCGGGGCTTGTTCCGATCGTCGATTCCATCGAACGGGCCGCTCTCGAACCGGCCGAGGTCGGGCTTGTCGCGGAATACGAAAGCTTCGGCCGCTTGCGGTCCGACCCGGCAACCCGGCCGTTCCGGTATGCCTTCCTGGCGGAACGGCGCGCTGCCAGTATCGACGGGCTGGCAAAGACGATCCGCCCGCGCAAACCGCATCGTGCCGCTGTCATCGGTGCCGGTGCGATGGGGCAGGGCATTGCCATTGCCCTGGCCGAGGCCGGGCTCGACGTGTGGTTGATGGACCAATCGGCAGATGCGCTGAAGCGGGCGCAAGCCGGGGCGCAGGCGGTGTGGGATCGCGCGGTGCAGCGTGGTCGGCTCGGCCAGCAGAACAGGGATGCCCTGGTGGCCCGGATATCGCCGGTTCAGTCGTATGACGACCTGCAGGATGCCGAAATCGTCATCGAGGCGATCATCGAGGATGTCGCGGCCAAGCAGGCGGTTTTCAAGGCACTCGACGCCACGTTGAACCCCGATGCCATCCTGGCGACGAACACCTCGGCATTGGATATCAACGACCTTGCCAAGGTCACGGGGCGTCCGGGGCAGGTGGTCGGGTTGCATTTCTTCAACCCCGCGAACGTGATGAAGCTGATCGAGGTCGTGCGCACCGACGCGACATCGGATGAAACGCTGGTCACGGCGATGGGCCTGGCGCGGCAGATGGGCAAGGTGGCCGTTGTCGCCGGGATATGTGACGGCTTCATCGGCAATCGCATGATTGAGCAATATGTCAGGCAGGCACAGTTCCTGGTTGAAGAGGGGGCAATGCCCGCGCAGGTCGATCGCGCGCTCGAGGCCTGGGGCATGGCGATGGGGCCTTTCAGGATGCTCGACCTTGCTGGCAATGATGTGACCGCAACCGTCCGCCAGCGCCGTGCCATCGAGATGCCCGATATGATCTATCCGACATTGCCCGACATCGTGCTGTCGCGCGATTGGTTCGGGCAGAAGGTCGGCAAGGGGTGGTATGACTACACCTCTGGCGGTCGCAAGCCGCTTGAAAACCCCGAGCTGGTGCCGCTGATCGAGGCCCATTCGGCCGCGCTGGGCCTGGAACGCCGCGCGGTCAGTGACACCGAGATCGTGGAGCGCTGCGTGCTGGCCCTTGTGAATGAAGGGGCCGCGATCCTGGCCGACGGCATCGCCCAGCGTCCCTCGGATATCGATGTGGTTTATCTGAACGGGTACGGCTTTCCGCGTTTTCACGGCGGGCCGATGCATTGGGCCGACACGATGGGGCTGGTCAGTGCCGTGCGCAAAATGCGCCGTTTCGCCGCGACTCCGCATGGCGACCCGGGTTTCTGGGAGCCTCACCCGCTGCTCGTCGATCATGCCGAGCGTTTGCAATCGCTTTTCAACGGAGAGCCCGCATGACCCGCGCCGTCATCGTTTCAACCGCCCGCACCCCGCTTGCCAAATCGTGGAAAGGGGCCTTCAACATCACGCATGGTGCAACCCTGGCAGGTCATGCCATCCACCACGCCGTGGAACGCGCAGGGCCCGCCCGCCCGCTGATCGAAGACGTGGTTCTGGGTTGCGCCAATCCCGAAGGGGCAACCGGCATGAACATTGCCCGGCAGGCCGCGCTGCGTGCGGGGCTTGGCGTCGGGGTTGCCGGGATGACGGTGAACCGTTTCTGTTCCTCGGGGCTTCAGGCGGTTGCCCTTGCGGCACAGCGGATCATCGCGGGCGAAAACGACGTTCTGGTTGCCGGCGGGGTCGAGTCGATCTCGTGCGTGCAGAACGAAATGAATACCCACATGCTGGAGGAAGACTGGCTCAAGGCGAACAAGCCAAGCATCTACTGGCCCATGCTGCGCACCGCAGAGACCGTGGCCAAGCGTTATGGCATCGCGCGCGACCGGCAGGATGAATACGGCGTGCTAAGCCAGCTACGCGCGGCCCATGCCGCCGAACAGGCCCACACCGCCGAGGAAATCGTGCCGATCACCGTGACGCAGGCCGTTGCCGACCCTACAAAGGGCCTTGCGATGCGCGAGGTCACGGTGTCGCAAGACGAGGGCATCCGCCCCGCCACGACACTGGAAAGCGTTGCCAATATACGCCCCGCCATGCCGGGTGGCACGGTGTCGGCCGGCAATGCCAGCCAGTTCTCCGACGGGGCGTCGGCCTGCGTCGTGATGAGCGAGGCAAAAGCCGAGGAACTGGGCCTGAAACCGCTGGGCATCTTCCGCGGTTTCGCCGTCGCCGGGTGTGAGCCTGACGAGATGGGCATCGGCCCCGTATTCGCCGTGCCCAGGCTGCTGGCTCGCTGTGGCGTGACGGTGGATGACATAGACCTGTGGGAACTGAACGAAGCCTTTGCCGTTCAGGTTCTGTATTGCCGTGACGTGCTGGGCATCCCCGAGGATCGGTTGAACGTCAACGGTGGGGCCATCGCGCTGGGCCACCCCTATGGCGTCAGCGGTGCGCGCATGGTTGGCCACGCTCTTCTGGAAGGGCGCCGCCGGGGTGCGAAGCTTGCGGTTGTCACCATGTGCATCGGCGGCGGCCAGGGCGCGGCAGGGCTTTTCGAGGTGTGCCATGACTGATTTTCCACGCCATCTTTTCAACGAGGATCATGACCAGTTTCGCGCCAGCGTGCGCCGTTTCTGCGAGGAGCGGATCTTGCCGAACCACCCCGCGTGGGAAGAGGCGCATTGCGTCCCCCGCGACATCTGGCGCGAAGCCGGGGCGATTGGCATGCTGGGGGCGTGGTTGCCGGAAAGCCATGGCGGCACCGACACCGATATCCTGTTCGACATCATCACCTGCGAAGAGCTGTGCCGCGTCGGTGCGACGGGCCCGGGCTTTCCGCTGCATTCGCTGATCGTCGCGCCATACATCCAGGATTTCGGCAGTGACACTCTTAAATCCCGGCTGCTGCCGGGCATCGTTTCCGGCGAAAAGATCGCCGCCATCGCCATGACCGAACCCGCGGCGGGCAGCGACCTGGCGTCGATCCGCACAACCGCCCGCCGCGACGGTGACGGTTGGCGCGTGAACGGGCAAAAGACATTCATCACCAACGGTCAAAACGCCGACGTGGTGGTGACTGCCTGCGTTACCGACCCGGCCAAGGGCGCGAAGGGCATTTCGCTGCTGGTTCTCGAAGGCGGAATGGACGGGTTCACGCGCGGGCGCAACCTGCGCAAGATCGGCCAGCACGCGCAGGATACCGCCGAGCTGTTCTTTGACGACGTATTCGTGCCCGACGACAACCTGTTGGGCGAGGCGGGGCGCGGTTTTGCCTACATGATGCATGAGCTGGCCCAGGAACGGTTGCTGGTTTCCGTGCAATGCCAGGCCCGCGCCGAAGCGGTGTACGAGCAAACGGTGCGCTACACTTCCGAACGCCGGGCCTTTGGCAAGCGCGTTCTGGATTTCCAGAACACGCGGTTCACGCTGGCGCAGTTGCGCGCGGAACTGATGGCAGGGCGCGCCTTTTGCGACAGCCTGATCGCCTTGAGGCTCGACGACAAGCTGGACGCGGTGCAGGCATCGGCCGGGAAACTCTGGCATTCCGAGTTGCTGGGCCGGGTGACGGATACGTGCCTGCAATTGCATGGCGGCTATGGCTACATGGCCGAGTACCCGGTCGCGCAGGCCTTTGTCGATGCGCGGATCGAACGGATTTATGCGGGCACTTCGGAAATCATGAAAGAGATCATTGGCCGCGATATCGCCGCCAGTGTGACCGAAGCCTAGCGGGTTCCGACAGGACAGGGAGGAGATTTGACCAAGATGAGCGATTTCGAAGCGCAGCGCGCCCGCAACGCGGCGACGCCCACCGTGACGACGATGATGGAAGCGCCCCTGCGCGTGACCGATATCTTGCGCCGAGCGGAAGCGATTTTTGCCGATCAACGCATCGTCAGCCGCCTGGCACCGGGTGTTTTCGAAACCATGAGTTTTGCCGAGGCAGGGCGCGCGGCGCGCTGTCTTGCGTCGGCGCTGACGTCGCTGGGTGTCGCGCCCGGGGCGCGGGTCGCGACGCTGATGTGGAACCACGGAACCCATCTTGTAGCCTATTACGGAATCCCCGCCTGCGGGGCGGTGCTTCACACGCTCAACCCGCGCCTCTCGCCCGAGGAACTGGCCTATATCATTGCCGATGCGGGCGATGATGTCGTTATCGTGGACGAAGACCTGTTGCCGCTCTGGCGCGAGGTCGAGGCACATGTGAGCCCGCGCCACGTCATCGTGAATGGCAAGAGCGATGGCGCCGACGACATCGCCTGGGCGGACCTGCTGGAACAACACGAACCCGTGGACTGGCCCCAGGGGCCGTTCGACGAGAACACGCCCGTTGCCATCTGCTATACGTCCGGCACCACGGGGCGGCCCAAGGGGGTTGTCTATTCCCACCGCTCAATCATTCTGCAGGCTTTCGGCACGATCGCACCGGACAGTTTCAACCTGTCGGCGCGTTCCGTCACCTTTACCCTGACACCGATGTTCCACGTGAACGCATGGGGCGTTCCTTTCGCGGCGTTGATGGCCGGGTCTGCCGTCGTGTTGCCGGGGCCGCGCGTCAGTGCCGACGAGATACTGGATATCATTTCAGCCGAGCGGGTCAGCATTGCCTTTGGCGTGCCCACCATCTGGACCGGCGTGATCGAAGCGCTGGAAAGCGACAAGAGTTGGGATCTGCCCGAAAACCTGATGCTGATGTCGGGCGGCGCGGCGCCATCGCCGGAGATGTTCAGAATTTTCGATCGTCACGGCATCTATCTCCAGACCGGCTGGGGCATGACCGAAACCTCGCCCATCGCCTCGCAGACATGGCTTTTGCCCGCGCATGACAAGATGGACGAGCACGCGCGCATCAAGCTGCGGGCGTCGAACGGTCTTCCCTTGCCCTTCATTGATTTTCGCATCGCCGACGAGGACAGCCAGCCGCTGGCCTGGGATGGCACCAGTCGGGGCGAGTTGCAGTGCCGCGGCCCCTGGGTGACGCAGGACTATATCGGTCATCCGCATCCCATCCCGGCAACCACGCCCGATGGCTGGTTGAAAACCGGCGATGTCGCCGTGATCCGGCCCGATGGCTACGTGCAGCTTGTCGATCGTCTGAAAGACCTGATCAAGTCGGGCGGCGAGTGGATCAGCTCTGTCGATATGGAGAACGTGATCGCCGAACTGGCCAATGTCGCCGAGGCCGCCGTGATCGCCATTCCTGATGACAAGTGGGGCGAACGGCCGATGGCCCTGGTCAGCCCGCGCGCTGGCGCGACGCTGACGGCAGAACAAGTGACCCTGCATCTGCAGGCCCGCTATCCGAAATGGATGGTCCCGGACCGTGTCGAGGTTCTGGATGACTTGCCAAAGACAGGAACCGGCAAGCTCAACAAGCTGCTGATGCGGCAGACCTGGGGCCTTGCCACCTGAAACGTAATCCAACGTCCACGAGGAGGAGAGACGAAGATGAACCATACCAAGAACAGACTGTCACGCCGCGCATTCGGGAAACTGGGGGTGGCGGCCTTGGCCGCGCCAGCGATCGTTCCGAGTTTCGCACGCGCCCAGGCCCATACGACACTGCGTCTGCATCACTTTGCCCCTGCGGGCACCGCACCGCATTACGGCTATCTTGCGCCCTGGGCCGAGCGCCTGAACGAGTTGTCGGACGGCGCCCTCAAGATCGAGCTTTACCCGTTGATGCAACTGGGCGGCTCGCCGCGCGGGTTGTACGATTCCGTGCGCGCCGGCTCGGTCGACATGGTCTGGACGCTGCCGGGCTACTCGCCGGGCCGCTTCCCCAAGACCGAGGTGTTCGACTTGCCTTTCATGGGCTATTCGGTGGTGCCGACCTCGCAGGCCTTGCACGACTACGTGACCGAACACGCCGCGGATGAATATGCCGACACGCATCTGCTGACCCTGTTCGCAACAACGCCGGGTTCGTTCCATTCCAACGTGCCGATCACCAGCCCCGAAAGCCTGCGCAACTTGCGTGTGCGCACGCCCACCCGCCCGCTGGCCGATTTCGTGCAGAATGGCGGCGCGCAGGCGATCAGCGTTCCGAACAGCGAAATCCCCGAAAGCCTGCAACGCGGGGTGATCGACTCGGTGATGATGCCGTTTGACAACATCCACGCCATGCGTGCGCATGAGCTGGTCGGGCATCACACGATCTTTTCGAACGCGGTCAACGAGCAGCTTTACGCCAACCCGATGATGCTCACCATGAACAAGGGCCGTTACGAAGGGCTGCCCGACGACCTGCGTCAGCTGATCGATGAAAACTCCGGCCCTTCCGAGTTGCCCAAGCTGGCCGAGGAATGGGAACGCTACCACGAAAGCGTGGTCGAAGAACTGGAAGCCAGCGAAAGCAACCAGATCACCCGTATCAATCACGACGAGGAAAGCGGCTGGCGCGAATTGGCGCAACCGCTGGTCGATGCGTGGATTTCGGGCATGGGCGATGAAGGGCAGGCGCTTTACGACGCGGCCCGCGAGGCACTGGTGCGCCGTGCCACGGAATACGCCCAGGGCTGACGCCAAGACCCGGAGGCGCCAAAGCATGTGCGCCTCCGGCCTGACATCAGGAGTGCATGAATGACAGACCACCCATCCTTCGGCGATCGGGCCTTTGTTCGCACCCGTTCGGTGCTTTTGACCCTGACCACATGGATTGCACTGCTTGCCGGGGCGCTGATGCTTGGGCTGGCGCTTATGAGCGTTGTCAGCATCCTCGGCCGATGGTTTGCAGGGCCCTTCGGCGGGCCGGAGGGCGTGCCCTGGCTGGGCGCGATCCGCGGGGATTACGAGATCATGGAAATGGGCGCCGCGATCGCCATCTTCGGTTTCCTGCCCTACTGTCAGATGCGCTACACCCACGTCACGATCGATCTTTTCATCTATCGCGCAGGCGTGCGCACCCATGCGTTTCTCAGCTTGCTTGCGGCAGTTCTGTTTGCGCTGGTGCTGGGGCTTTTGTGCTGGCGCACCTTTGTCGGGATGCAAGAAATGATCACCTATTCCGAGGTGACGATGATGCGGCGTTTGCCCCTTTGGTGGGCGTATGCCGCCGGAACGGTCGTTCTTGGCCTGACCACGCTGGTGGCGCTGTTCACCGCCTGGGATAGCTGGCGCGGCCTGATGCAGGGGTTTGACCCTGCCGCCCGGGAATCTTCAGCGGAGTTCGATACATGAGTGGAACGACACTTGGCTTGGTCGGTTTCGCGACCCTCCTGTTCCTGATGGCGGTGCGGATTCCCATCGCCCTTGCCATGTTCCTTGTCGGGCTGGCCGGCATGTTCAGCATGATCGGTGTGACCGGAACACTGCACAGCATCAACGAGGTCGCCTATCACGAGTTCTCCAGCTATTCGCTTACCATCATTCCGCTATTCCTGCTGATGAGCCAATTCGCGGTTCACGCGGGGCTGTCGACCTCGTTGTTCAACGCGGCAAGGGCGTGGCTGGGCCACCGGCGCGGCGGATTGGCAATGGCGACCGTGGGGGCCTGTGGCGGCTTCGGGGCGATATCCGGCTCGTCGCTTGCCACGGCGGCGACCATGACACAGGTGGCCCTGCCGGAAATGCGCAAGGCCGGCTACGCGCCGGGGCTGGCGACAGGCGTGCTGGCCGCCGGGGGAACGCTAGGCATCCTGATCCCACCCTCGGTCGTGCTGGTCGTCTATGCGGTGCTGGCCAACCAGAATATCGTCAAACTGTTCACCGCGGCGATCATTCCGGGCATCCTGGCGATACTCGGCTATATCGCGGCCGTCACCATATACGTGCGCCTGTATCCTGAATCGGCGCCGGTTCAGCCAAGGCAATCGCTGCGTGCGCGGTTGGCCTCTCTGCTTCATGTGTGGCCGGTGATCATCATTTTCGGCCTCGTGATCGGGGGTATCTATTCGGGGATTTTCACGCCGACCGAAGGCGCGGCGGTGGGGGCCGTCGGCACGGGGCTGGTCGCGCTGCTGCGCGGTACCCTGTCGCGTGTCGCGATGCGCAACGCCTTTCTGGGGACAGCCACGGGAACGGGCATGATCTTCATGATCGTGCTGGGTGCTGGCGTGTTCAACACCTTCCTGGCCCTGACCCAGGTGCCGCAAGAGGCCGCGGCATGGGTTGGTACCCTGCCGGTCAACCCCTGGACGATCATTGCGATCATCCTTGTCGTCTACATCATCCTGGGCTGCGTCATGGATACGCTTTCGATGATCCTGCTGACGGTGCCGATCTTTTACCCGATCATCCTTGTACTCGATCTCGGGATGCCGCCTGACGAGGTGGGCCTGTGGTTCGGCATACTCGTGCTGATCGTCGTCGAGATGGGAATGATAACGCCGCCTGTGGGGTTGAACCTTTTCATCATCAACTCGATGGCGCGGGACGTTCCCATTTCAAAAACGATGAAGGGGGTTCTTCCCTTCCTGATGACCGATATCATTCGCGCCGGTCTGCTGTTCCTGTTCCCGGCGATCATTCTCTGGCTGGTTCGCGTCGCGCATTGATGCAGGCCAAGGGCGCCGCCGTCTTGCTGGCATCGGCGGCGCCCAACCTTTCGGCCGGGCCGGTTGTCTTGATCCGTTCGTGGGCTGCCTGGGCCAGCCGGCCAGGGGCTGGCCCATCGCTTTGCGCTCGGGCTACTCGGCGGGCTCGTTGGCAAAGGCGCGTTCCAGCTCTTGCTCGACCGCGCCGCGCGGGCGGCTGAAGCGGGCCAGAAGGTCATAAAGCACCGGGGTGACCACCAGCATCAGAATGGCAGACATGGTCAGCCCCGCGATGATCACCGTGCCGATGGCACTGCGGCTTTCGGCACCCGCGCCACTGGCCACGACCAGCGGCAACGCGCCCAGCACGGTCGAGATCACCGTCATGGTGATCGGGCGCAGGCGCAGAACGGCGGCGCGTATCGCCGCGTCGCGCACGGATGCGCCCTGATCGCGCAGCTGGTTGGCAAACTCGACGATCAGGATACCGTTCTTCGCGACCAGCCCTATAAGCAATATGATCCCGATCTGGCTGTAGACATTGAGCGACAGCCCCCCCAGCGCCATGGCATAGATGGCGCCGGCCACGGCCGTGGGCACCGTCAGCAGGATGATCACCGGGGCGATGAAGCTTTCGAACTGCGCGGCCAACACCAGGAAGACGATAAGCAACGCCATCGCAAAGACAGTGGCGGCCCCCGATGACGTGTCCTTGAAGGTACGCGATTGCCCTTCGAAGCCCAGCTTGCCCTCGGGCGGGATGACTTCGGCTGCCACGCGCTCGACCTCTTCCAGCACCGCGCCCAGGTCGGTTCCCGGCGCAAGCGCGCCGGACAGCTGGATCGAGGGCAAACGGTCGAACCGCCTGAGCGAGGACGAGGCGGCGTTTTCGCGTACGCTGACCAGCGCGCCCAGCGGTACAAGCGTTTCGCCATCACCGGCGCGGATGTAGATATTGTCGATATCCGCGGGCGTGCTGCGGTCGCGTTCCTCGGCCTGCACGATCACCGGGTATTCGCGGCCGCGGCTGACGAAGGTCGTGACCTCGCGCGAGGCCAGCATGGTCTGCATGGTTGTCGCGATCACCTCGACCGGGATCCCAAGGTCATCGGCGCGCGCGCGATCGACCTGCACATCGAGCTGCGGCAGGTTCTGTTCATAGTTGATCTCGGGGTTCACCAGCCCTTCGATCTCGCCCGCGCGCTCAAGCAACTCGGTTGACCAGTTCTGCACGCTTTCGAAATCGGGGCCGCTGATGACGACGCGCAGCGGCGTGGAATTGCCACGCAGCCCAAGCCCGGCGGGCGTGATGGGAAAACCGCGCGCGATGGTCATCTGGCTGATCTCCGGCGCCAGCGACCCGGCCACTTCAGATGCGCTCATGTCGCGCTGGTCCCATTCGGCCAGGCGGAACACCACGAAGGACCGATAGGCGCGGTTGCCCCAGCCGGTAAAGGTAAACACGGTTTCCACCACGCCTTGTTCGCGCAGCGGGGCAATGATCTCTTCGACCTGCCGGGCGGCGCCGTCAGTATATTCCACCGTGCTGCCTTGCGGGGCCGTCAACGGCACGAAGCCAACGCCGCGATCCTCGCGCGGGGCGAGTTCGCGCGGCAACGCGTCATAGAACAGCGCCGCGCCTCCGGTGATCGCGCCCGCGACCACCAGCACCACCAGCGGCATGCGCACTGCGCAGCCCAGCAACTTGGCATAGGCGCGCTGCAACGGGCCGCGCGGGCCATCGCCCTCGTCCGGGACCGTGGCCGCGCCGGACTTGAGAATCTTTGACGCCAGGGCGGGGCAGGCGGTCAGCGCCACGAAGGTTGAAATCGCCACCGTGCCCGCCATCACCCAGCCAAACTCGACGAACAGCCGCCCCACCTGGCCCGGCATGAATGACAACGGCACGAAAACCGCGATCAGCGTGGCCGAGGTTGCCAGCACCGCGAAGGTCACCTGCCGCGCGCCGCGCATGGCTGCCACCAGCGGCGGTTCGCCGTTCTCGATCCGGCGCTGGATGTTTTCCAGAACCACGATGGCGTCATCCACCACCAGCCCGATGGCCAGGAGCAGTGCCAAAAGCGTCAGCGTATTGAGCGAAAAGCCCCAGGCCGCGAACAGGGTAAAGGCGCCCACCAGCGACACGGGAATCGTGATGGCCGGGATCATCGTCGCCCGTACCGATCGCAGGAAGAGAAGGATAACCAGCACCACCAGCCCAAGCGAGATCATCAGCGCGTTCACCACCTCGCGGATCGAGGCACCCACGAATAGCGCGTCATCCGACCCGATCAGGATCTCCATGCCCTCGGGCAGGGTGGGGCGCAGCTGGTCGATCTCGGCGCGTACCGCGTTCGAGATTTGCAGCGTGTTCGACTGGCTCTGGCGCTGGATCGCGATACCCACCGCGTCGCGCCCATCGCTACGCGCGATGGTCGAGTCGTCGGCCACGCCCGGTTCCACTCGCGCCACGTCGCCCAGCCGCACCGCGTAGCCCGCCACCCGGTCAAGCACGACATCGCGGAAATCCTCGATGCTTTGCAGCCGGCTGTTCAGGCGCACGGTCAGCTGACGAACGCGCGAGGTTACTTCGCCCGCGGGCAGTTCCACGTTGTTGCGCACAAGCGCGGTCTGCACATCGGCCACCGTCAGGTTGCGCGCGGCCAGCGCCCGCCGATCCAGCCAGATGCGCACGGCGAAAGATCGTTCGCCGTAGACCTGCAAGTTGGCCACGCCGTTCAGCGTGGCCAGGCGGTCGGCGATGAAACGGTCGATGTAATCGGTGATCTCGGCGGTGCTGAGCCGGTCGGACACCACCGCCAGACGCATCACCGGGTCGGCGTCGGCATCGCTTTTTTCAACCTCGGGCTGGTCGGCGGCGTCCGGCAGGTTGCCGCGTACCCGGCCCACCGCATCGCGCACGTCGTTGGCTGCAACGTCGACATCGCGGCCGTTTTCGAACTCGATCGTCACGCGAGAGCGCCCCTGCCGGCTTTCCGAGCTGATCGAGCGGATGCCCGAAATCGCCGCGACCGCGCCTTCGATGGTTTCGGTAATGTCGGTGTCGATCACCTCGGGGGCGGCACCGCGATAGGTTGTCGAGACGGTGACCACCGCGTTGTCGACATCGGGTAGTTCGCGCACCGGAATGTCGCGCAGCGCCACGAGGCCGAACACGATCAGCAGCAGGCTTGCCACCGCTGCCAGGACCGGCCGACGCACGGAAAGGTCGGAAATGGTCATGAGTCGCTCTGATTTGCTGCCGCGGGGGTATCGCTTTCGGCCCGGATGCTGACCGCGCCGCCATCGCGCACGCGGTGCAGGCCGCGCGTCACCACCCGGGCGCCTTCGTTCAGCCCGTCGACGATCGCCACCATGCCGTCGAGCCGCGGGCCGGTCTTCACGGTGATGCGGCGGGCCGTGTCGTCTTCGACGACGAAGACGTAGGTTTCAGCGGCCTGGTAAACCAACGCCTCTTCCGGAACGGTGACCATTTCAGGGCGACCCAGTATCAGTTGCAGCGACATGAACATGCCCGCCGGCAAGGTGCCGTCGGGGTTCGGGATACGCGCGCGGGCGCGGAACGAGCGGCTGACCGGGTCTATCCGGCTATCGACCGCGTCGATGACGCCCGTGAACTCCTGCCCGGGAAAGGCGGCGCTCAGGGCGTTGACCGCCTGGCCGCTGCGCACCCGCGAAAACAGGGTTTCGGGCAGGGCAAAACCAATCTCGACCTCGGAAAGATCGTCCAGCCACGTGATCTGCGTGCCGGCATTGACGCGCGCGCCGACATCGACCTCGGACAGCCCGACGACACCCCCAAACGGGGCAAGGATAGTGCGCTCGGACAACCGCTGCCGGGCGCGGTCCAGTTGGGCGCGCGCCTCGGCCAGGCGGGCCTCGGCCTGGTCAAGTGTCGCGGCCGCCACGGCATTGCTTTCGCGCAGTTGCTTGGCGCGTTCAACCGTGCGCTCGCGCTCGGTCAACTGGGCCTCGGCCTCGGTCAGGTCGGCCCGCGCAATGGCATCGTCAAGCCGCACCAGCACCTGTCCGGCCTCGACGCGCTGCCCGGTCGAAATCGGCATTTCTTCAATGCGGCCGCTGGCTTCGGGCACGATCTCGACGGATTGCAACGCGCGTGTCGTGCCCACCGCCTCGACAATCTCGGGCATCTCACGCAGGACTGCCGGTGCCACTTCGACCGGGGCGGATTGCGGTCCGCGCCCTTGCGCCGCCGTGGGTTCGGTTGCGTAATGTTCCTGGTAAAGGAGGTATCCGCCGTAGCTGCCCGCCGCCAGAACCACGAGGATCAGGAGTTGCTTGAAAAAGGACATTATCCCGCCTGACTAACCACGCAACCGCCGTGCCGCGCCTTAATAAGTTTATATCACGCCCTTCTAATGACAACTCGACGATACGCAAAGGTCGCATTTGGTGGCCGTGCTTTACGTTGGGTCTGGCGTGGTTTGGGGTGAATTTTGCGCCGGCATTGCTTGCAGGTGTGGCAAACTCGTTTATCCTGTCTCTCATGATGCCGGGGAAAAACCCGGAAGATTCAGGGAGTAAATCATGAAAAAGACTACATTTTTGGCCGCAGCCTTGCTTGCCAGCACGTCGTTGTCGGCCTCGGCCGAAACGCTTCGCTGGGCGCGGGCGGGCGACTCGCTCACCCTTGATCCGCATGCGCAGAACGAGGGGCCGACGCACACGCTGGCCCACCAGGTATACGAACCTTTGATCATTCGTGACATGACCGGGGCCTTCCAGGCCGCGCTGGCCACCGACTGGGCGCCCAAGGCCGATGACCCCAACGTATGGGTGTTCAACCTGCGCCAGGGCGTGAAATACCATGATGGTGCCGATTTCACCGCCGAGGATGTCGTGTTCTCGATCAACCGCGCCAAGTCTGACAATTCGGACATGAAGGAACTGCTGAACTCCATCACCGAGGTGCGCGCGGTCGACGATCACACCGTCGAGTTCGTCACCGACGGCCCGAACCCGATCCTGCCATCGAACCTGACCAACCTGTTCATGATGGACAAGGGCTGGGCCGAGGCCAACGACGCCGTGACCGTGCAGGATGTCGAAGGCGGCGAGAAGACCTTTGCCACCACCAATGCCAACGGCACCGGCGCCTACAAGCTGGTCAGCCGCGAGCCCGACGTGAAAACCGTCATGACGCTGAACGAGGATTACTGGGGCAAGGACGAGTTCCCGCTGGACGTGACCGAGATCGTCTATACCCCGATCCAGAACGCCGCGACCCGCGTTGCCGCGCTGCTGTCGGGCGAGGTGGATTTCATCCAGGACGTGCCGGTGCAGGATCTCGGCCGTGTCGACGAAACCGACGGGCTTGTGGTCAAGACCGCACCGCAGAACCGCACGATCTTTTTCGGCATGAACCAGGGTGCCGACGACCTGGCCAACGACAATGTCGATGGCAAGAACCCGCTGGCTGACAAGCGCGTGCGGCAGGCGATGAACATGGCCATCAACCGTGACGCCATCAAGCAGGTCGTCATGCGCGGCCAAAGCCAGCCCGCCGGCATCATCGCGCCGCCCTTCGTGAACGGCTGGACCGCCGAGATGGACGAGGTTTCCACCGACATCGACGCCGCCAAGGCGCTGATGGAGGAAGCGGGCTATTCCGACGGTTTCTCGATCCAGCTTGACTGCCCGAACGATCGCTATGTCAACGACGAGGCCATCTGCCAGGCAAGCGTCGGCATGCTGGCGCAGATCGGCATCACCGTGAACCTCGATGCCAAGCCCAAGGCGCAGCACTTCCCGCTCATCTCGGGCAACGAGACCGATTTCTACATGCTGGGCTGGGGCGTTCCGACCTACGACTCGGAATACATCTTCAACTTCCTCGTTCACACCCGCGGCAGCGACCGTGGCAGCTGGAACAGCACCGGCTTCTCGAACGCCGAGGTTGACCAGATGATCCAGTCGCTGGCGTCGGAAACCGACCTGGACAAGCGCAACGCGACGATCCAGTCGATCTGGGACGTGGTGCAGGAAGAGCAGGTCTACATCCCCATCCACCACCAGGTGCTGAACTGGGGCATGACCGAGAATGTCGGAATCGAGGTCAGCCCCGAGGACGACCCCAAGATCAAGTTTTTCGAACTTGACTGAAACTGAGTAGGGCGGGATCAACCGCCCCCCTTGGGCCGCGCCTCGTATGCAACGGGCGCGGCCTTCCGCTTTGAACGGATCTTGAAATGCTCGCCTATATCATTCGCCGCATATTCCAGTCGGTCCTGGTGCTTTTGATGGTGGGGCTCGTGGCCTTTTCCATGTTCCGCTTCGTCGGTGACCCGGTCGACAACATGCTGGGCCAAGAGCGCACCCAGGCCGATATCGAACGCCTGCGCGACCAGCTTGGGCTGGATCAGCCCTTTGTCGTGCAATACTGGCGGTTCCTCGAACAGGCCGCCCAGGGCAATTTCGGGCTGAGCTATCGCCAGGGACGCCCGGTGGCTGAAATCCTGGTCGAGCGTCTGCCGGCCACGCTGGAGCTGGCCTTCGTGTCGGGGATTCTGGCGCTGGTCGGTGGCATCTCGCTGGGTATTTTCACGGCGATCCGAAGGCGGGGCTTATCCGCCAACGTGATCATGACCGGCTCGCTAATCGGGGTGTCGTTACCGACCTTCCTGATCGGCATATTGCTGATTTACCTCTTTGCGGTCGAGCTGGGCTGGCTGCCAAGTTTCGGGCGCGGCGAAGTCACGCGCATCGGCAGTTGGACAACTGGCTTCCTGACCGAAAGCGGGCTCAAGTCGTTGATCCTGCCCGCGATCACGCTGGGCCTTTATCAAATGACCCTTATCATGCGGCTGGTGCGCACCGAGATGCTGGAGGTGCTGCGCATGGATTACATCCGATTTGCGCGCGCCCGCGGCATCCGCGAGAAATCGATCAACTTCCGCCACGCGCTGAAGAACACGCTGGTGCCCGTGATCACCATCACCGGCCTGCAACTGGGCAGCATCATCGCCTTCGCCATCATTACCGAAACCGTGTTCCAGTGGCCCGGCGTGGGGCTTTTGTTCATCAACGCCATCCAGTTCGTCGATATCCCGGTGATGGCGGCCTACCTGATGATGATTTCCGTGATGTTCGTCGGCATCAACCTGATCGTCGACATGCTCTATTTCGCGATCGACCCGCGCCTGCGCGTCGACCGCACAGCAGGGGGGCACTGACATGGCCGATATTCAACAAGACATTCGCCCCTCGCGGCTGCACCGCGCCTGGAACAGCGATCTTGGCTGGTCGTTCCGCCATGCGCCGGTGGCAGTGGCCTCGACCTTCGTGGTGCTGTTGCTCATCATCGGGGCGGTTCTCGCGCCGTTCATCGCACCGCATAGCCCGTTCGACCCCGGGTCGCTGAACCTGATGAACGGCTTCACCCCGCCGGGGCAGGCCAACCAGTTCACCGGCGACTACTTCCTGCTGGGGACCGATGACCAGGGCCGCGACGTGTTTTCAACCATCCTGTACGGGATGCGCATTTCACTGTTCGTGGGCTTCGCCGCCGTGCTGCTGGCGATGGTGCTGGGCGTGACGCTGGGCTTGCTGGCGGGCTACCTTGGCGGGTGGACCGAAACGATCATCATGCGCGTGGCCGACGTGCAATTGACCTTTCCGGCGATCCTGGTCGCCATGCTGATTTTCGGTATCGCCAAGGGGATCACGCCGCCGGAATATCGCAACGAGATGGCGATATGGGTGCTGATCCTGGCCATCGGCCTGTCGGATTGGGTGCAGTTCGCCCGCGTCGTGCGCGGTGCCACGCTGGTGGAAAAGAACCGCGAATACGTTCAGGCGGCCAAGCTCATCGGGCGCTCGCCCTTTGCCATCATGTTGCGCCATATCCTGCCCAACGTGCTGAACCCGGTGCTGGTGATCGCCACCATTTCGCTGGCGCTGGCCATCATCGCCGAGGCAACGCTGTCGTTTCTGGGCGTGGGCGCGCCGCCGACCAAACCTTCGCTTGGCACGCTTATCCGTATCGGGCAGGAATTCATGTTCTCGGGCGAATGGTGGATCCTGTTCTTCCCGGCGGCCACGCTTTTGGCGCTGGCGCTGTCGATCAACCTGCTGGGCGACTGGCTGCGTGATGCTTTGAACCCGAGGCTGAGATGACCGATACACCCGTTCTTTCCGTTCGTAACCTGGTCGTGGAAATCCCCACGCGCCACGGTGTTCTGCGCCCCGTGGATAACGTGAGCTATGACATCCAGGCCGGTGAAATCCTTGGCGTTGTCGGTGAATCCGGTGCCGGAAAATCAATGACCGGCAACGCCGTTGTCGGCCTGCTCGACAGTCCGGCCCGGATCACCTCGGGCGAGGTGCTGTTGTCGGGCCAGCCCATTCAGAACCTGCGGGGCGAGGCGCTGCGCCGCCTGCGGGGCAAGAAGATGGGCATGATCTTCCAGGATCCGCTGACCTCTCTCAACCCGCTGCTGACGATTGGCGACCAGTTGACCGAGACGATCCAGGAACACCTGAAGGTTGGCCAGACCGAGGCGCAGGAACGCGCCATCGCCGCGTTGGAAGAGGTGGGAATACCCGCCGCCCGTTCGAGGATCGACAGCTATCCCCATGAATTTTCGGGCGGAATGCGGCAACGCGTCGTGATCGCACTGGCATTGTGCGCCGAGCCTGACCTGGTGATCGCAGACGAGCCGACAACCGCGCTCGACGTGTCGGTACAGGCCCAGATCGTGGCGCTGCTCAAACGGCTTTGCCGTGACCGTGGCGTGGCGGTCATGCTGGTGACCCATGACATGGGCGTGATCGCCGAGGCCGCCGACCGCGTGGCGGTGATGTATGCCGGCCGCCTGGCCGAACTGGGCCCCGTGCGCGAGGTGATCACCGCCGCACACCACCCCTATACGGCCGGGCTCATGGCATCGACCCCGCTGGCCAGCCAGGGCAAGGAGCGGCTGCGCCAGATTCCGGGCGCGATGCCACGGCTGGGTAACCTGCCGGATGGCTGTGCCTTTCATCCGCGCTGCGATTACGCGCAGGATAGCTGCCGCGCCAATCCGGGGCCGACGCTTGATACCTGCGATGGCCGTGCGGCCTGCTGGTTCCCGTTGAACATAAAGGAAAAAAGCGAGGTGGGCGCATGAGCGCGATCATCAGGATCGAACACCTGACGCGGGTTTTCGACGTCTCGAAACCCTGGCTGAACCGCGTGATCGAGCGGCTGCCCAAGGCGCTGCTGACCGCCGTGTCTGACGTGAGCTTCGAGATCGAGGAAAACAGCGTTTACGCGCTGGTCGGGGAATCGGGCTCGGGCAAATCGACGATCGGAAAGATCGTGGTGGGGTTGGTGCCGCCCAGCGACGGCCACGTGAAGATCGAGGGCGTGGACCTGGCAACCGAAACCGACCGAGATAAGGTTGAGGCCGTAAGGGCCGATATTCAAATGATTTTCCAAGACCCTTACGCGTCGCTCAACCCGCGTTGGCGCGTGCGGGAAGTCATCAACGAACCCGTTTCCGCCAAGGGTGGCGATGTCACCGGCCTGGCGGAAAAGCTGTTGGAGCAGGTCGGGCTGTCGGCCAAGGACGCGGCGAAATACCCGCATGAATTCTCGGGCGGGCAGCGGCAACGTATTTGCATTGCCCGCGCGCTGGCCTCGGGGCCGAAGATCATCGTCTGCGACGAGCCGACATCGGCGCTGGACGTGTCGGTGCAGGCGCAGGTTCTGAACCTGATGTCGGACCTGCGCAAAGAACTGGGCCTGACCTATCTGTTCATCAGCCATGACCTTACGGTTGTTCAGCACATGGCTGACAAGATCGGTGTCTTGTATCTTGGCCGCCTGGTGGAAGAGGCCCCCCGTGACCGGCTGTTCGATGCGCCAAAGCATCCGTATACGCAGATGCTGTTCGCCGCCGCGCCGCGCATGGACGGGTTCGGCCGCGAGGTCGAGCCGCCCAAGGGCGAGATTCCCGATGCCATCAACCCGCCCACCGGCTGCGCCTTTCACCCGCGCTGCCCGATTGCCGTGGACCGGTGCAGCAAGGAACGCCCCGAGATGCGGAAAATCGGGGATACGCGCGTGGCCTGTCACCTGGCCGAATAGGGCAATCCGCGCGGTTTTGGCCCGATAACGCGCGGTTTCGACAGGTCGCGACAGCGCGTTCGTCGGCGCCTCTAAGCCCTGGCCTGGTCGGCGTCACCCAGCAATGCGTTCATTCCCGCCGTGGCAAAGCCTACCAGCGCTTCGGCCCCAGGCCGGGCATCGGCGCCCGCCAGCGCGCCCACCCGCCAACCGGCGGTGAGATGGGCCAGCATCATCGACACCGCATAGACAAAGCCCTGCGCGATCATCGCGCGGGGGGCGTCGGGGTAAAGCCGCGCGATGGCGTCGATGAATTGCGTGGCGGTTGGGTCGAAATGCCGGGCGGAGATATCCGACCATCCCTGATCTGCCGACACCATTGCCACCAGCCGCGCATAGGCCAGCCATTGAGGCCCGCCCGTCGCGGCGCGGTCGAGATAGGGCAGGATGAAGGCGCGCAGCACCGCTTCCAATGTCGGCGGTTGCGGGATCGCGTCCAACGCGGCAAGGCGCAGCGCCGAGAGTTCATCGGCCCGGCGCGCGACGACCTGCGCGAAAAGCGCAGCCTTGCCCTGACCATGATGATGCACCAGCCCGACCGGGGCGCCCGCCTCGGCGGCGATGTCACGGATGGTGGCACCGTCGAATCCGCGCACGGCAAAAACCCGTTCGGCGGCATCCAGAATCGCCGCACGCCGCGCCTGTGAGCGGGCCGAAGGCGCGCGCTGTCGTTGTTTTTGCTTGGTTTTATCCGGGTTCATGGAAAAATCTTGCCTTATTTTGAACGTTTGTTCAACAATGGTCGGCGAACAGGGAGGACAGCATGACACAGGCCGACGGGCGTTTCGCCCTGATCGGGGCCGGGCCGATGGGCCTGGCCGCCGCGAAAACTCTGGTAGAACAGGGGGTCGCCTTTCAGGGGTTCGAATTGCATTCGGACGTGGGGGGCTTGTGGGATATAGATGGCCCGCGCTCGACCATGTATGAAACGGCGCATCTGATCTCGTCCAGGACGATGACGGAATTCGCGGATTTCCCGATGCGGGAGGACGTGGCCGAATACCCGTCGCATCGCGAGATGCGGCAATATTTCCGCGATTTCGCCGATCATTTCGACCTGCGCCGGCATTACCGTTTCAAGGCCGAGGTGCTGCGGACCGAGCCGCTGGGCGATGATGGCGATGGCTGGCGCATCACCTGGCGCGACGCGGCGGGCGAACATTCGGAAGTGTTTGCCGGGCTGCTGATCGCCAATGGCACATTGTCCGAGCCGAACATGCCCGAGTTCAAGGGCGATTTCACCGGCCAGCTTCTACATTCCTCGGCCTACCGCCACCCCGACCAGTTTCGCGGAAAGCGCGTGCTGGTGGTGGGGGCAGGCAATTCGGGCTGCGATATCGCGGTGGATGCGATCCATCACGGGCGCAGGTGCGATCTGTCGATGCGGCGCGGCTATTACTTCGTGCCGAAATATGTCTTCGGGCGACCCGCCGATACGATGGGCGGCGCGATCCGCCTGCCCATGTGGCTGAAACGGCGGGTGGACGGGTTGATCTTGAAATGGTTCGTCGGCGACCCGAGCAAGTACGGCTTCCCCAAGCCGGATTACAAGCTCTATGAAAGCCACCCGGTGGTGAACAGCCAGGTGCTGTTTCACGCGGGCCATGGCGACCTGACCGTGCGCCCCGATATCGACCGTTTCGAAGGGCAGACCGTGCATTTCACCGACGGAAGCAGCGCCGAATACGACATGGTATTGGCGGCCACGGGCTACAAGCTGCATTACCCGTTCATCGAGGCCCGGCATTTGAACTGGCAGGGCGATGCGCCGCATCTGTACCTGAACGCGATGCACCCGGCGCGCGACGACCTGTTCGTGCTTGGCATGATCGAGGCGACGGGGCTGGGCTGGCAGGGCCGCCACGAGCAGGCCGAGATGGTGGCCCGCTACATCCGCGGGCTGCGCGACGGGCGGCCCGAGGCGCGCAAGCTGCAACAGCAAAAGGCGCGCGGCTTTGACCGGGCCACGGGAGGAATGGCGTATCTCGATCTGCCGCGCATGGCTTATTACGTCGACAAGGCCACCTATCGCCACGCGGTGACTGGCTGGATCAGGCGCCTCGGCGGGGCGCGGCCATGAGCGGAATCGACGAAGCCGCGCTGAATTTCAGCCCCGCGTCGTTACATGCGTTGAACGCGATCCTGGCCATCGTGATGTTCTCGGTGGCCATCGACCTGACCCCGGCCGAGTTCCGCGCCCTGGCGCGGCGCCCGCGCGCGGTTCTGACCGGGCTGGTGTCACAATTCATGGTGTTGCCCGCGCTCACCTTCGCGCTGGTTTGGGTGGTGCAGCCGCAAGCCTCGATCGCGCTGGGGCTGATGCTGGTGGCGGCCTGTCCGGGTGGCAATATCTCGAACTTTTTTACCCATAGGGCCGGTGGCAACTCGGCGCTGTCCGTATCGCTGACCGCGTTTGCCACGGTGGGGGCCATCGTGTTGACGCCCTTCAACATTGCCTTTTGGGGCAATCTTTATGCCCCCAGCCGCGAGATTTTGCGCGCCATCGTCATCGACCCGGTGCAGGTGGCGATCACCGTGGGGTTGATGCTGGTTCTGCCGCTGCTGCTGGGAGTGGCGTTGAACATGCGCCGGCCCGACATCACCGCGCGGCTGCGGCGGCCGTTGCAATGGGTGTCGATGGGCATTTTCGTGTTGTTCATCGTCTTGGCGCTGCGTGCCAACTGGGCCTACTTTCTTGAGTTCGCGGGCGGCATCGCGGGGTTGGTGGCCGCGCATAACGCGCTGGCGTTGGCGGGCGGGTTCATATTGGCCAGCCTTGCGGGCCTGTCGGCCTTTGACCGGCGCGCGGTGACGATTGAAACGGGTATTCAGAATTCCGGGCTGGGGCTGGTGCTGATCTTCGGGTTTTTCGGCGGCATCGGCGGCATGGCAATCGTTGCGGCTTTCTGGGGTATCTGGCACGTTTTCACCGGGTTTGCAGTGGCGGCATTGTTCGCGCGGCAGGGGGTGGTGCGATGAGTGACATTCTGATTACCGGCGCGGGTGGCATGATCGGGCGGGCGCTGCTGCGCGAGTTGGGCGAGCAGGCGGTGGCGACGGATGTGCAGCCGCGCGCGGACAGGGCGATCGAGCTTCTGGATGTCACCAGTGATGACCCCGACAAGGTGATCGGCGCGCATCGTCCGCGCGTGGTGGTGCACCTGGCCGCAGTGATGGGGCCCGGCGTGCCGCGTGACGTGGCGTACAGGGTCGATGTCGAGGGCACGCGGAAGGTGCTGGCAGCGTGCCTGGCGCACGGGGTGCAGCGCTTGGTCGTCACCTCGTCGGGCGCGGCCTATGGCTATCACGCCGACAACCCGGTGCCGCTTACCGAAAAATGCCCGCTGCGCGGCAACCCGGAGTTTCCGTATGCCGATCACAAGCGCCAGGTCGAAGAGATGTTGGCCGAGGCGCGCCGCGACCATCCAGCGTTGGAGCAGGTCGTGCTGCGCGTGGGCACGGTGTTGGGGGCAGGCACCGACAACCAGATCACGGCACTGTTTCACAAGCCGCGCCTGCTGGCCATTCGGGGTAGCAACAGCCCGTTCGTCTTCATATGGTCGCGCGACCTGGCGCGCATCCTTGCACGGTCGACGGGCGAGGGGCCGCCGGGCATATACAACGTGGCAGGCGACGGTGCGCTTTCGGTCGATGACATTGCGCGGCGGTTGCGCAAGCCGGTGCTGCGCCTGCCGGCGGGTGCGTTGCGCGCGGCGCTGGCGGTGGCTCGGCCGCTGGGGCTTAGCCGCTACGGACCGGAACAGGTGCGGTTCCTGCAATACCGTCCCGTGCTGGACAACACGGCGCTGAAAAAGCGGTTCGGCTATCGCCCCGAACTGAGCAGCGCGCAGGTTTTCGACCTTTGGATGCGAGAGGCGCGGTTGTGAAAGTCGCGGTGATCTCGGGCGGCGCGGGCGGGCTTGGCCTGGCACTGGCCGACGCGTTGGAAGCGCAAGGCTGGCAGGCTTGGCTGCTGGATCGTGAGGTCGGGCATGTGCAGCAAAGCGCCACGCGCCGCGTGATCGCCTGCGACCTGACCGACGGCGGGGCGTTGGCGGCGGCCTGCGCGCAGATCGTGGCGGCGGCGGGGCGCGTGGACCTGGCCGTTTACAACGCCGCGATCACCCATATCGGCCCGTTCGACGGGCTGGACGAGGTCACGCATCGGCGGGTGTTCGAAATCAATTACTTTGCCGCCGTAGCGATGGCGCGGCACCTGTTGGCGCCGCTTCGCGCGGCCCGGGGTACGCATCTGGCCATATCCTCGGTCGCGGGGTTTTCCCCGCTTCATCACCGCACGGCCTATGCCGCGTCGAAACACGCGCTGGAGGGGTTCTTTCATTCCCTGCGCTCGGAAGAGGCCGCGCACGGGGTGCGGGTGCAGGTGGCCGCGCCTTCGTTCGTGGCGACGAATACCGGCGCCCGGGCCAACACCGATGGCACCGCGCGCCCCGGCGCCGCGGCGGACGGGGTCGATTACATGACACCTGCCGATGCGGCGGCCGAGATCCTGCGCGGGCTGGCGCGCGGCGCGCCGATGATTCCCGTGGGGCGCGTGGCGCGGCTGGCCTGGCGGATCAACCGCGCGTCGCCGCGCCTGTTCCAGCGGCTGATGGAGCGGAATATCAAGGGCTAGTCACGCGCACCCGATCATGTGGCCTCGGCGCGACTGTTGCGCGCGCCTGGCGCGGACGACCCTGCGCGCGTCAGGTCAGGGTGCGATGTCCTGCATCGCGTCCAGGAACTGCGCCACTTCGTCCAGGCTGTTGTAATGCGCCAGCGACACGCGCACGCAATCGGATTGGCACAGCGGATCGAGGATGTTGCCCGAGTAATGGTCGGCTTTGCGGATATGCACGCGCACGCCGCGCGCCTCGAGACCCGCGACGATATCGGCCGAGGCGGCCCCCTCGATCCAGAAACTGACCAGCCCCTCGCGGGCGGGGTTGTCGGCGCCGCCGACGATCTGAACGCCGGGCAGGGTGGTCAGCCCCGCGTGGTTGCCGGTGCCATGCAGCATCGCGTCGCACAGCGCATGTTCATGGGCGTGGATAGCGCCAGCCGCTGCCTCCAGCCGGGCGCGCGGCGCGGTTTCATCGCTGACCTGCGCGCCCAGCCAATCGAGATAGGCCACCACGTCGGACAGCGTGGCATAGGCGCCGGTGTCGCGGGTGCCCAGTTCCCAGTTTTCGGCGGGGCCGCCAACCAAGGCCTCGTGCGGCAGCGCGGCCAGCCTGTCGGATATCCAGGCCACGCCGTAACCGTGGCGCGAGAACATCTTGTATGGCGATATGGCATAGCCATCGACTCCGGCGGCGGCCAGGTCGATGCCGCCATGGGCCGCGTGCTGGATGCCATCCACGATGATCAGGCATCGGGGCGCCGTTTCACGGATCGCGGCGGCGATGCCGGCCACGTCTACGCCCATGCCTGTGACCGGGCTGGTGTGAATGATGGTGGCCACGGCCAGGTCGGGGCGCAGATGCGGGCGATAGTGATCGGCGGTTACCGTGCCGGTGGCATCGTCATGGGCCACGGCGATGTATTCGCGCCCCGAACGATCCGCCCAGAGCCGCGCGGCGCTGCGCGAGGCGGGATGTTCCAGCGTGCTGCCGATCACAGGGCCCGCCGTTGTGGCCATGCAGGCGCTGCGGATCATGCGATACAGCATCTCGGTGCCGCTTTCGCCCACGATCACCTGTCCGCCTGGTGCGTTCAGCAGCAGTTTCACATCGTCGCGCGCCTTGGCGATGACCTGCACCAGATGCGCACTGGCCGGGTTGGCGCGGCCCTGGTTGTCGGGGATGGCGGCGAAGGTGGCAGTGGTATCGACCACCGATTTCAGCGTCAGGGCGCCACCCGCGTTTTCAAAGAAAACCCGTGGGCCCGTGATGGGACAGGCCGCGACATGGGCAAAGCGGTCGCGGATTGCGGAGAGGGTCGCGCTGTCGAACATGGGGGCGGGCCTTTCGAATCTCGGGTAAGCTGCCAGCGGACAGTGGCGCGGCGCGTGCGATTATGCAATTGCCGCCAGAAGCGCGCGCAGCGCAAGGGCTTGCGACCGGGGATGGCCGGTTCAAACCCGCCCTAAGGCGCGTGGCAGGCTGGTGCCCGGGCTATTCCGTTTCCGCGTCCTGGCCACGAAACCCGGTGGCGATCACGAATTTTTCCGAGCTGTCGGCGCGGCTGGCGGGCGGTTTCACGTGGGTGACCTTGGTGAATTTCTGTTTCAGGAGCTTTTGCAGTTCGCCCTCGGCCCCGCCGGCCAGCACCTTGGCCACGAACGTGCCCCCGACCTCAAGCACGTCGAAGGCAAAATGGGCCGCAGTTTCGCACAGCGCCATGATACGCAAATGGTCGGTCTGCTTGTGACCCGAGCTTGAGGCGGCCATGTCCGACATTACCACGTCGGCCTTGCCGTCAAGCCATTCCTTCACCTTGTCGTCGGCGCCTTCATCAAGGAAATCGAGCTGGTGGATCTCGGCCCCCGCGATCGGCTCGACCTCTTGCAGGTCCACACCGATGATGCGGCCCTGTGCCTTGCCCTTCTTTTCCCCCAGCGCGTTGATGCGCGGCACGGCGACCTGTATCCAGCCACCGGGGGCGCAGCCCAGGTCGACCACGCGCGCACCGGGCACGAGAAAGCGGAACTTGTCGTCCAACTCCATGATCTTGAAGGCCGCGCGGCCGCGATACCCCTCTTTGCGGGCGCGGGCCACGTAAGGATCATTGAGCTGGCGTTGCAGCCAGCGCGTCGAGCTGAGCTTGCGCCCGCGGGCGGTTTTCACCTTGACCTTGAGGTCGCGCTGTCCGCGGCCCGAGGTGTTCTTGCCGGTCGGTTTCTTGGTCATCTTGCCAGCTACCTTTTCAGAACGGTCCGTTTTCCAACACGCCATCGGCGCTCATCTGGGCGTATAGCAACCCCTCGCGCAGGCCACGATCGGCAACCGACAGCCGGTCGGTGGGCCAGCAGCGCAAAAGCGCCTGCAGGATCGCCGCGCCCGACATGATCAGCGCCTGCCTGTCCTGGCCGATGCGCGGATCGCGGCGGCGGCCATCGGGGCCCAGCGAAAGATAATCGCGTATCACCCGGTCGATCTGGTCAGAGGTCATGCGCAGCCCGTCAACCTTTGTGCGGTCATAGCGTTTCAGCCCAAGATGGCTAGCCGCGACGGTGGTGACAGTGCCGCTGGTGCCCACGATCTGGAACCCCTCGCGCGTCTGTTCGTCCTTGTAGGGGGCGAACTCGGCCAGGTTTTCCTCGAAGAACCAGGACATCAGGGCAAACCGCGCGGCGTCGTCCTCGACATCGTTGAACTGGTCGCGCAGCGTGGCCACGCCCAGCGGCACGCTGATCCAGTCGACGACCTTGGCCGCGGGAAATGGGCTGGCTGTGGGGTGAAAGCCCGCATGCAGCCGCATGATGGCGCGCGGGCGTTCGGCATGGGGCACGCTGGACAGGTCGATCCAGACCAGCTCGGTCGAGCCGCCGCCGATATCGACCACCAGCAGCTGTTCGGTGCGCGTGCTGACCAGTGGAGCGCAAGAGATAACGGCCAGCCGCGCCTCTTCCTCGGGCTGGATAATTTCCAGTTTCATGCCCGTTTCGCGATACATCTGTCGGATGAACTCACTGGCGTTGTCGGCGCGCCGGCATGCTTCAGTGGCGACAAGACGCATCCGGCGCACCTTGTGCCGCTTGAGCTTTTGCTGACAAATCCGTAGCGCCTGCGCCGTGCGGCGCATCGAGGCGCGGCTGAGACGGCCGGTTTGTTCCAGACCGGCGCCCAATTGCACCGACTTGGAAAAACTGTCGACTACGTGGAACTGACTGCCCTTGGGTTGGGCGATCAGCATACGACAACTATTGGTGCCAAGATCCAGCGCGGCATAAAGCTCGGCCGGGTCCGGCGGATTCGGCGCGGGGGTTGCAACCGGTTTCGGGAACGCGCCCGCACCTTTCGGACGCTTGGGCGCCATTTTTCACGCCCTCCATTTCGAGTTGTGTCCAAGGTAGTCACTTGTGCGCTTGCGCGCAAGCGCCAGCATGGCCTGCTCATAAAGATGTTCACGATTATGATGGGCGGGCGCGGTGGCCACGTGGTGGCCCGGTCTGCTAGGTGCAAATGGTCGCGGATGTCGGCGGGAATGTCGAAATCCGCCCTTATGTCGCAGACGCGCTGCCCTACAACCGGGGCCACGGTAGAAGGGGAATCAAGAAATGCCCGATGTCACGATCGTTTACTGGCGCGATATTCCCGCGCAGGTCATCGTCGGCAAGGGCCGGCGCGGTGCCAAACGCCCGCTGGCCGAACGGTTCGAGCAGGCCATCGACCGCGCCGCCATGAAGGTGGGCGCAGCCGATACCGATACCTACTTGGCCGAGTGGCGCAAGGCCGCCCCCTACACCGTCGAGGGCGACCCGCAAGAGGTCGTCGAGGCCGAGGCCGCAAGGCTGGAGGCAGAGTACGATCAGGCGCGCATCAAGGCCCTGATCGCGAACGATGGTTGGGAATGACACCCAAGGGCGTCTGGGAGGCCGTGATGGCGTTGCTGAATTTCAAGAAACGTGACGAAGGCGTGCGCACGCTCGATCCGAAGATCGAGGCGTTCCTTCAGGATTACTCGATCGAGGTGATGCCGCGCACGGCCGAGAAGGTCGAGGATTTCCGCGAGATCCTGCCCGAGGGCACGCGCGTCTACATCGCCCATATCGAGGGCACGCCGATCACCGACATGGTGGCCACGGCAAAGCGGCTGGCTGCGGACGGCTTCAACGTGATGCCGCATTTCCCGGCGCGCATAATCAAGGACGCCGCAACGCTTGGGGACTGGATTGCACGCTACCAGGGCGAGGCAAATGTGCGCCAGGCCCTGCTGCTGGCCGGTGGCGTGGCGCAGCCGCACGGGGATTTCCATTCCTCGATGCAGCTCATGGAAACGGGGCTTTTCGACAAGGCGGGGTTTGACCGTCTGCACGTTGCAGGCCACCCCGAGGGCAACCGCGATATCGACCCTGACGGCGGCGATGCCGCGGTGATGGACGCGCTGCGCTGGAAACAGGCTTTTGCCGAGCGCACGGATGCGCAAATGGCGCTGGCCACGCAATTCGCCTTTGATGCAGATCCGATCATCGCCTGGGCCGACCGGTTGGCGGCCGAGGGTATCTCGCTGCCCATTCACATCGGCATCGCAGGCCCGGCAAAATTGCAGACACTGATCAAGTTCGCCATCGCCTGCGGCGTCGGCCCCTCCTTGAAAGTGTTGCAAAAACGCGCGATGGATGTGTCGAAGCTCCTGCTGCCCTACGAGCCGACCGAGGTGGTGGCCAAGCTGGCTGCGCACAAGGCGGCCAACCCCGATTTCAATATCGAGCGCGTCCATTTTTTCCCGCTGGGCGGGATCAAGACCAACGCGCAATGGGCCATCGAGAACGGCGGCCGCGCCGCCGTTCCGGCCGCGCAAACCCAAGGATAAGGCAACACATGACCCGCACCATCGTTGAATCGAAAACGAAAACCGCCATCATCGGCTTTGATCAGCCGTTCTGCGTGATCGGCGAACGCATCAACCCCACGGGGCGCAAGAAGTTGGCCGCCGAGTTGGAGGCAGGCGATTTCTCGACCGTCGAAAAGGACGCGTTGGAGCAGGTCGCCTGCGGGGCGCAGGTTCTCGATGTGAACGCGGGCGTTGTCTATAACTCCAACCCTAACCCGAACGAGACCGAACCGCCGCTGATGCGCCAGGTGATCGAACTGGTGCAAGGGCTGGTGGATGTGCCGCTTTGTATCGACAGCTCGGTGCCCGGCGCGCTTGAAGCGGGGCTTCAGACCGCGCAGGGTCGCCCGCTTTTGAACTCGGTCACGGGCGAAGAGGAGCGGCTGGAAGAGATCCTGCCGCTGGTCAAGAAATACAATGTGCCGGTGGTGGCGATTTCCAACGACGACACGGGCATTTCCGAAGACCCCGACGTGCGCTTTGCGGTGGCGAAAAAGATCGTGGAACGGGCTGCCGATTACGGGATTCCCGCGCATGATATCGTGGTTGACCCGCTGGTCATGCCGGTGGGCGCGATGGGCACCGCGGGCATCCAGGTGTTTTCGCTTGTGCGGCGCCTGCGCGAAGAACTGGGGGTGAACACCACTTGCGGCGCCTCGAATATTTCTTTCGGTCTGCCCAACCGGCACGGGATCAACAATGCCTTCCTGGCCATGGCCTCGGCGGCGGGCATGACGTCGGCCATCATGAACCCGGTGGCCATGCCCAAGACCAAGAAGATGGTGGGTGATCGCCTGGATGAGTTGAAGGCGCTTGGCGCCACCGCGCCCGATGACGTGGACCTTGACGCCGTTGCGCCCCTGCTGGGCATGGCCGCAGCCGAGGATATCGTGAAGGAGCGCCTGGCACGGCTGGCCGACCTGGGAATAGAACTGCCCGAGGGGATCGAGATCGCCAAGATCGCGCCGCTTCTGGGGCTGTCACCCAAGGTGGGGGTCGCCTCGGACGAGGTGATCTCGATCCGGGCGGCGGATTTCCTGCTCGATCATGACCCGTCGGGTGGCAACTGGATCAAGCTGAACAAGACCGGGGCGCCGGGTGGTGGCGCGGGCGGGCGCGGCGGGCGCCGTCGCCGTCGCGGCTGAGGCGGCACTATCGGATGACAGGGCGGCCCCGCGACTTGCGGGGCCGCTTTGTTTTCGGGCGGGGCTGTGATCTGGTTCTCCCATGGATTTGATCGGCGATATCGGTGGCACGTCGGCCCGGTTTGCACTGGCGGAAATCGGGCGGGTGCTGACGGGCACGGTGTGGTCCGCGCCCGATGCGCTGGGCGATGACCTGGCCGCGATGATTCATGCCTACCTGGCGGGGCCGGGGGCGGGCGCGCGCCCGCGCGGCGTTGCGCTTGCAGGGGCGGGCGTGCTGCGCGGCCAACGACTGACGCTGAGCAACCGGGACATGACGCTGACACCCGAGACGATCCGCGCGGCGCTGGGCGATGCGGCGCTGCCGGTGCGGCTTTTCAACGACATGGTGGCGCAGGGGCACGGGCTGGCGCATCTGCCGGATGGCGGGGTGCGGCGCCTGGCCGGGCCGGGCCCGGGCAAGGGGCCGGCGCTGGTGGTGAATATCGGCACCGGGCTGAACGCCTGTGTGGTGCATGACATGGGCGGCACGCGGTTCGTGCCGCCGGCCGAGGCTGGCAATGTGACCCTGCCGCAGGTGTCGCCCGGCTTGCGCGCATTGGCGCTTGCGCGCGGCGGCGAGGTGGTGGCCGAGGACGTGATTTCGGGCCGGGGATTGCCCTGGCTGGCGGATGCAATGTGCGGGGCCCGGGCCACCGGCGCGGCGGCGCTGGCATTGGCGCCGGTATGCGCCACCCTGGCCGAGGCATTGGCCGCCTATCTGCGCGACATGGCCTTGGTGCACATCGCGCGGGGCGGGGTCTACCTGACCGGGGGTGTCGCCGCTGCCCTGGCGGACAGTCTTGACTGGGCGGCGTTGCACCGCGCGATGGTGGGGCAGGGCGCCCATGCCGATCTGCTGGGGCAGGTTGGACTGTTGCATGTCACCGATCCCTGGGTGACGCTGCGCGGGGCGGCGGCCCTGTCGGCAAGGCCATGACATGGCATGTCGTCAGGCCAGCGCCAGGTCGCGGGCCAGCATCGCGGCATGGGTGCGGTTTCGTGCGTCCAGCTTTCGGCAGATCGTCTTGACGTGCAGCTTGATCGTGACCTCCTGAATATCGAGGTCGCGGGCGATTTCCTTGTTGGATTTTCCGGCCATCACGCCGCGCAGCACATCCATTTCGCGCGGGGTGATGTGTATGGCGGCTTTCTTCTCGCGCTCACTATCGAGAAAGTCCTGCGGGCGGTAGACATGCCCCGCGATCATGTGGCGCAGCGCGGTGATCATCGTATCGGGCGCCATTGTCTTGGGCAGGAAACCTTGCGCGCCCGCCGCCAGGGCGCGGCGGGCCACTTCGGGCGGCGCGGTGCCAGACAGGATCGCCACCGGCCCGGGGGCGTTGGCGCGAATCGTTTGCGTAAGGCCCGCCGGCAGGCTCATGCCGGGCATGGTGTAATCGAGCAGCACCAGCTCGAACGGTCCCTGCGCGGCGATGGTGGTCAGCGCCTGTTCCAGGGTAGCGGCCTCGCTGATCTGGAAATCTGCGGACTCGGCCAGGAAACTGGCCAGCGCCGAACGCACCAGCTCGTGATCGTCGGCGATAAGGACCTTGGCCATCGAAACTGCCTTGATGTTATTGCTTGACCTATACTGTAGCATAGGTTGGTGGACGGGAAGAATAGGCCTCTTGAATACTGGTGTCGAGTTCTCAACCCGGTGAGGGGTACAAGTCATGATCAAGAAGGCGGTGCGCGCGGTGCGCGTGACGGTTATGGCGGTCGGCCTGGCGTTGGGTATGGCCGGTGCACTGAGCGCCCAGAGCGCTTGGCCCGTATGCGAGTTCCCCGAACCCGAGGGGCCGGTCATGTTGAACATCACGATCCAAGGTGCTGACGGCACGCAGCGCGTACTGGAACTGGACCGGGCGGGGCTGATGGCACTGCCGCAAGAAGAGTTTCAAACCACCACCATCTGGACGCAAGGTGTGCAGGAGTTTCGCGGCCCGCGCCTGTTGCGCCTGATGGAGTGCCTTGGCGTGACGCGCGGTGTGATGAGGCTTTGTGCGCGCAACTCGTATTTTGTCGAGATTGACGTAGCCGACCTGCGACCCGATGGTGCGCTGATCGCGGTAGAGCGTAACGGCGCGCCGCTTTCGGTGCGTGACAAGGGGCCGCTGTGGTTGATGTATCCTTTTGACTCCGACCCGAGCTTTCGGAGCGAAACGTTCTATGCGCAAAGCATCTGGCATCTCGAACGGATCGGAATCGAGCCCTGAGAAAGGGCCCTTGTATCGGAGACATGATGGCAAAGTTTTGGTCTCGGGTGTGGCGTGGGCGCCGTGGCTGGGTGCCCATGTCGGGCCTGATCGTCGGAATTAGCCTATTTCTGGTGCTAGGTGCGCAACTTGCCTGGCGCGGGGTCGCCGAGATGCGCGCGCTCGATCAGCCGTATAACGACAACGTGATCTGGACAGTGGCACAGGCCGAGGTGGAGTTTCTGACGCTTCAGCGCACGATCCTGGCGGTTGAAACCGGCATGGCGCGGCCTGCCGATCTGCGCCGCGCGTTCAATGTATTCTACAGCCGCTTGACGACCCTGCGCGAAGGGCCGTCCTATCGCGCCTATCTTGACGCCGTCGATGCCGCCGAGACCTTGCAGGCGCTGGCCCTGCGGATGGAGGCGCATTTTGCCCGGATCGATGGCCCCGACGCCGTGCTCATCGCCGCCGCGCCCGCGATCCGCGAAAGCCTGACACCGATGAACGCGGCATTGCGCGGCGTGTCGGCGGGTGTGTTGCAGGTGATGGTGCGCGAACGGCAGGAGGCACGCACCGAAGTGTTCGGCGTCCTGCGTGACCTAGCGCTGGTGGCGGCCATTCTGATGGTGCTGATGGCGGTTCTGTCGCTGGTGCTGTGGCGCCTGTTTGTTGTCGCCCGGTCGCGCGCGCGGGCATTGCAGCAAACCTCGGCACGGCTTTCGACCATCGTGACCACGTCGCGCGATGCGATCGTCGTGACCGACGGCGAAAACCGGATCAGCGAGTTCAACCATGCTGCCACGGCGTTGTTCGGGGTGCCTCGCCGGGCGGTGATGGGCCAACCGATCACACGGCTGGTTGATGTCAGCGGGCTGGACGGCGCCGAGCGGCGGCGGGTTACGGGGCGGCGCGGTGATGGCGGCGAGGTGCCGTTGGAAGTGACGCGCGGCGCCGTTCACAGCGACGAGGGCTGCGTGCAGGTTTTCGTGTTCCGCGACATCTCTGCCCGGATGGAGATCGAACAGACCTTGCGCAGCAGCCGCGACGAGGCGCTGGCTGGTGAGCGGGCCAAGGCGCGGTTCATCGCCGTGATGAGCCACGAGATGCGCACGCCGCTGAACGGTATACTGGGCATCGTCGAACTGCTGCGCGGCGAAGCCCGGCGGCACGACGACTCGCGGTTAAAGGAGTATCTGGACATCCTTGAACAATCGGGTGAAATCCTGCTTGGTCATGTGAATGACGTGCTCGAATTTACCGACCTCGATACGCCCGGCCTACGCTTGGCGGAAGAGCCGGTAAACCTCGAAGACCTGAGTCATGCGGTGATGCGCGGCTTTGCACCTGCCGCGCGGCGGCGCGGGATCAAGCTGGAGCGGGTGGTGAGCCTGCCGGGCGCCGGGGTTGTCCTGGGCGATCCGGTGCGGCTGCGGCAAGTCATGACGAACCTCGTGGACAACGCGCTGAAAAACACCACGGAGGGGCGCGTGTCGCTGGAAATATCGGCCACGGCGCCGGGTGTTGCGGCCCCGTTGGTGGAAATCCAGGTGTCGGATACCGGCGTCGGCATCGCGCCAGACCAGCAAGACCGCATTTTCGAAGATTTCGTGCGGCTGGACCCGCCAGATGGGGTCACGCGCGAGGGCACCGGGTTGGGTCTTGGGATCGCGCGGCGGCTGGTCGAGGCGATGGGCGGTGAGATCGGGGTGGAAAGCGAGCCGGGCGAAGGCAGCCTGTTCTGGGTGCGCTTGCCGTTGCGCGTCGTGATGACCGAGCAGGCAAGCCCGCACGACGATCAGCCCGATCGCGAGGCGCTGGTGGCGCCCAAGCTGGTACTGGTGGTCGAGGACAACGCGATCAACCGGTTCCTTTTGCGCGAGATGCTGGAAACGGACGGTCACAAGGTGGACACTGCCGACAACGGCGCGCAGGGCGTCGAGGCGGCACGCGCGGTGCGGTATGACCTGATCGTGATGGACATCGCCATGCCGGTTATGGACGGCGACGATGCCGCCCGCCAAATTCGCAACGGGGGCGGGCCCAACGCGCATACCCGGATCGTGGGGCTGACGGCGCATATCAAGGCCGCCGAGGCGCAGCCTGACGATAGCTGCGTTTTCGACCAGGTGTTGATCAAGCCGCTGACCTGGGCGGCGCTGCGCGCGCTGGTCGAGGGGCGCAAGCCCGCGCCCGCCGACTTGACGCAGCAGCGCGCGCCATTGCTTGATCCGACGGCGCTGGCCGCGCTGGAAGGGCGGCTGAAACCCGACGCGCGCCGCGCGCTGGTTGATGGGCTGCTCTGCGAGGGCGACGCGCTCATGGACCAGATCGAGAGCGGCACCGCGGAATCCGAAGACCTGCGCCGCCAGGTTCATTCGCTGGCCGGGGCGGCGGCGGTGCTGGGGGCACGCCGGCTGCATCTGCAACTTGGCGAGATCGAAACAGGGCTGGCGCGCGGGGCGCCGGCCCCCGACATGGGCAGCCTGGGGCCGCTATGGCGTGATACCCGCGCGGCGCTGGAACGATCACTGACCGCGTTCGACGCGTGATGGGCAGGGCATGGGTGCGCATGGCGCCGGGCCCGGTACCGGGCCCGGCGGGTGTCATCGTGCGCTTTTCCGTCCGGTGAACATGGCGCGCACCAGGTTCTCGCGATGGGCCAGGCTGGCCGCCAGAACACCGGCGATGTGCAGCACGATCAGCACAAGCGTGGCGTTGGCCGCAGCCTCGTGAACCTCTTCCAGGGCCTCGCCATTGCCATGCCCGGCCTCGTGATCGTCCTGTTCCAACGTCCAGTTCGGCAGGTTTTCCGCGGCAACAAGGCCGGCCAGCGGGCCCTTGCCGTCTTCCACGGCCAGCGTGGCCATGCCCGACAGCGCGGTCAGCGCCAGCGCGGCCAGCAGCGCCACGGTCATGGCCCCGCCCGCCGGGCTGTGGCCGATGTGCCGTTCGGCCTGCCCAGAAAGAAGGTCGCGCATGTAGGCCAGCACGCGCCGCGGCCCGGTGATGAAATCGGAAAACCGGGCGTGGCGCGGGCCGACAAGGCCCCATGCAACGCGCAACGCCACGACCGCCGCGATGGCATAGCCCGCATAGCTGTGCAGCCCGCTGGCCGAGTCCTCGCTCAGCCAGGCGATGGCAAATGCCGCGACCAGCGTCCAATGGCCGATGCGGATCAGGGGATCCCAGACCCGCACCAGCGCCGTGTCATCTGCTTCGGCCATCAGTCGTCATACCGCTCGCGGCGGCCATCATCGTCGTCGCGATAGGGCAGAACCTCGCCCGTGGCGGCATCCAGATAGGCCTCGACGCGCATACCGGCGCTGTCGATCATTTCCACGTCGTAGCGTCCGCGCTCCAACTCGATCTCACGGATGGTGTAGCCTTGACCTTCCAGCATCGTGGCGATCTCGGCGATGCTCATGCGATCTTGCGCCGGGCCGGTGGTGGCCTGTTGCTGCGCGGTGGCGCCAAGCGTGAACAGGCCAAGCCCTGCGGCCAGCGATGCGGCGAAAAGAACGGTGCGTGTCATGTCGTGTCTCCTTGATCCGGGCAGCCCCCTTGGCCGCCGATGCCGCCCTTTTGCACCAGGGCGCCTGACGCTGGCCTGACCCGTGCTGTCAGCTTGCTGTCAGGTCGGGGGCGGTAGATACTGCAACCATGATACGCGTTGTCCTGATATGCAGCTTTCTGGCCGTTCCGGCCCTGGCCGATGACGATGACCAGGATCGCGCGCGGCGGGCGCTCGATGCGGGGGAGATTCTTCCGCTTTCAAGCATCCTGAGCGTGGCCGAGGCCGAGCGCCCGGGCCGCGTGATCGAGGTGGAACTGGAACGCGACGATGGCAACTGGATCTACGAGTTGGAACTGGTGACACCCGGCGGACGGCTTTACGAGATGGAAATAGACGCCGCCACCGGCACTGTGCTCGAGATCGAGCGCGAGGATGAGGACGACTGAGATGCGCGCGCTTGCCGTCGAGGATGACCCCCGCATTGCCGCCGATTTGAAGGCCGCGCTGACGGCTGCCGGCTTTCTGGTCGAGGTCACGGGCGACGGCGAAGACGCGTGGTTCCTGGGCGATACCGAGGCATACGACCTTGCCGTGCTCGACCTTGGCCTGCCGGGGTTGGACGGGCTGGCAGTGTTGAAACGCTGGCGCGCCAACGGGCGCGACATGCCGGTGCTGGTGCTGACCGCGAGGGGCACCTGGCAGGAACGGGTCGAGGGGATCGAGGCAGGGGCCGATGACTACCTTCCCAAGCCCTTTCGGATGGAAGAGCTGGTGGCGCGCGCGCGCGCATTGGTGCGCCGCGCCGGCGGGCACGCGGCGGCCCTGCAAGAACTGGGCGCGCTGAGCATTGATACCAACCGCATGTGTGTGGCGGTGCGCGGTGTGCCGGTGCAGGTCACCGCGCTGGAATACCGATTGCTGGCCTACCTGATGCAAAACGTTGACCGGTCGGTGCCGCCCGGCGAATTGCTGGAACATCTGTACGGTGACGATGACGCCCGCGAGGCCAACGCGCTGGAGGCAGTGATCGCGCGGTTGCGGCGCAAGCTGGGTCGCGGCGTGATCGGTACGCGGCGCGGTTTCGGCTATTTCCTGGAGCGCGCATGAGCCTGCGCCTGCGCCTTGCGCTGGCCGGGGCCTTTGCCATCCTTGCCGCGCTGGGGCTGGCCGCCCTTGGGCTTGCGCAGCTTTTCGGCGCGCATGTAGAGCGCCGCGCGGTGGCCGAGATGACCGTGCAACTGGACCAGGTGCTGGCCGCGCTGGATAGCGGTGCGCAGGGCCTGACAGTGGCGCGCCCGCCCGCCGATCCGCGCTTTGCGCAGCCCTATGGCGGGCTTTACTGGCAGATCGACGGGCCGGAGGGCGTCCAACAACGCTCGCGGTCGCTATGGGACTATGCGCTGGACCTGCCCGCCGACACGCTGGGCGACGGGGCCGTGCATGTTCACCGTCTGCCGGGGCCAGAGGGGGCCACGCTTCTGGTGCTGGAACGCTCCGTCACGTTGCCCGCGCGCCTGGGCGGCGGGGCCGCGCGTGCCGCGGTGGCGATGGAAGCGGCGGAACTGGATGCCGCCCGCCGCGCGTTCATGTCCGATCTTGCGCCCTATCTGGGTGTGCTGGCGCTGGTTCTGACAGGCGCGGGCTGGGCGCAACTATGGGTCGGGCTGCGGCCGCTGGCGCGTCTTGGTGGGCGGGTTGCCGCGCTGCGGGCGGGCCGGGCCGAGCGGATGGGCAGGGATTGGCCGCATGAGCTGCGCCCGGTGGCCAGCGAGATCGACGCGCTGCTGGCCGCGCGCGCGGCTGAAACATCCCGTGCCCGTGCCCGGGCCGCCGACCTGGCGCATGGCCTGAAAACGCCGCTTCAAGCCCTGATGGGTGAGGCCGCGCGCCTGCGCGGGGCCGGTGCCGAGACGCAGGCCGACGGGATCGAAGACACCGCCCGCGCCATGCGCCGCATCGTCGACCGTGAACTGGCCCGCACCCGCACC
Source organism: Lutimaribacter degradans (assembly GCF_023703375.1). GTDB lineage: Bacteria > Pseudomonadota > Alphaproteobacteria > Rhodobacterales > Rhodobacteraceae > Lutimaribacter > Lutimaribacter degradans. Next base: position 193,888 of record NZ_JAMQGO010000004.1, on the reverse strand, counting down.
GCCGCCCGCACATCCGCTGTCAGCGCCGATGCCGCGACGGTGGCAAACCGGCTTGTCGCGGTGTTGCGGCGCACGCCCGACGGGGGGCGGCTGGACTGGCAGGTCATCGTTCCCGCGGGCAGTCGCGTGGCGCTCGACGAGGCGGACCTGTCCGAGGCGCTGGGTGCGCTGGCCGAGAATGCCGCGCGCCATGCCCGTTCGCGCGTGACCTTGTCGGCGCGGGCGGAAGACGGGCTGCTCTTGTTGAGCGTCACGGATGATGGCCCCGGCATCCCGCCCGGGCGATGCGAGGCGCTGACCGCCCGACACGGCCGCGCCGACGAAACCGGCACCGGCCTGGGGCTGTCCATCGCCGCCCAGATCGCCGAGGCGGCAGAGGGCCAGCTTACCCTTGAAGATGCCGGGCCGGGGCTGACCGCGACGCTGGTCTTGCCCCGCCGCGCCGGGCCGGATGCTTGACCCATCGGTGCCCGCCGGCTCAGAGGCGCATCGGTTTCACGGCCCCGGCGCTAGGTTTTGAACACCCGGTAGATCGCCGGGATGACCAGAACCGTCAACAGCGTCGAACTGAGCAGCCCGAAAAGCAGCGACAGCGCAAGGCCCTGAAAGATAGGATCGGTCAGGATGACACCCGCCCCGATCATCGCCGCGACCGCTGTCAGCAGGATCGGCTTGAACCGAATGGCGCCGGCTTCGATCAGGGTTTCGATCTTGTCCTTGTCGGGGTCGGCGTGGCGGATGAAATCCACCAGCAGGATCGAGTTGCGCACGATGATACCCGCAAGCGCGATGAACCCGATCATGGATGGCGCCGAGAACGGAGCGGTGAACAGCCAGTGCCCGGCGATGATCCCCACGAAGGTCAGGGGGACCGGTGTCAGGATCACCAGCGGCAACCTGAATGAGCCGAACTGCGCGACGACCAGGATGTAGATGCCCAGCAGCGCCACGGCAAAGGCCGCGCCCATGTCGCGGAACGTGACCCAGGTCACCTCCCATTCGCCGTCCCACAGCAGCGTGACCTGGCTTTCATCCTCGGGCTGGCCGTTCAGGCGGATGACCGGCTTTGTGCCGTCCTCCCATTCCATGGCGTCCAGCGCGTCGGCGACCGCAAGCATCCCGTAAAGCGGCGCTTCGAATTCACCGGCCAGTTCGGCCATGACCATCTCGGCCTCGCGGCCATTGCGGCGGAAGATCGGGTAAGAGGCGTACTCCTCCTCGATCACCACGACATCGCCCAGCTCGACCACGCCGCGCGCACCCGGCAGAACATTGGCGGGGATCGGCGTTGACAGGAACCGTTCGTCAACGACCCGGTCGGATTTGTCACGCTCCACGATGATCGGAATCGGAAACCGGCCCTCTCCGCGATGCGAATAGCCAACCGTCGTGCCGGCATTCAGAATACCCAGCGTGGTGAACACATCCTGTTCCTGGACACCGAAGAATTCCAGCTGGTCGCTGGATATGGTGGCCCGCAGGCGGCGCGGCTGAACGCCGAACCCGTCATCGACATCCACGATGAACGGCACGCTTTCGAAGGCTTCGCGCACCTTGGCCGCAGCCGCGCGGCGGGTTTCGCCGTCGGGACCGTAGACCTCGGCCAGAAGCGTGGCGATCACCGGCGGGCCGGGGGGCGGCTCGACCGTCTTTAGGCTGGTGCCCTCGGGCAGGTCGATCGCCGAGAGTTTCTGGCGCAGCTCCAGCGCGATCTCGTGGCTGGTGCGGGTGCGGTGCTCCTTGTGGTCCAGGTTGATCTGGACATCGCCCATTTCGGGCAGGGCGCGCAGGTAGTAGTGCCTGACAAGCCCGTTGAAATTGAACGGCGCGGCATCGCCGGCATGGGTCTGCACCGACAGGACTTCGGGCAGGTCGAGCGCAACGCGGGCCACGTCCTGGGCGACCGCGTCTGTCGCCTCGACCGATGACCCTTCGGGCAGGTCAATGACGACGGACAGTTCCGACTTGTTGTCAAAGGGCAAAAGCTTGACGGTGACATCCTTGGTATAAAGCGCGCCCAGCGACCCGAAGGACAGCGCTGCGGCCAGAAGCAGGAATGCAAGGCTGCCCGATTTCGTGCGCAAAAGCGGCCGCGCGACCGCCGAATAGATGCGGCCGAGCGTGCCGCCGTGATGGCCGCCACCGTCATGGTCGTGGCCCTCCATCGGGGCCCGGCCCGCCACCTTCATCATCAGCCAGGGCGTGATGATCACGGCCACGAAGAACGAAAAGATCATCGCGGCCGAGGCATTGGCCGGGATCGGGCTCATGTAGGGGCCCATCAGGCCCGATACGAACAGCATGGGCAGCAGGGCCGCCACCACGGTCAGGGTGGCCACGATGGTGGGATTGCCCACCTCGGCCACGGCGCGAATGGCCTTGCGCCTGCGGCTGGCCTTGTCGGGCATCGCCCAGTGCCGCGCGATGTTCTCGATCACCACGATGGCATCGTCGACGAGAATCCCGATGGAAAAGATCAGAGCGAACAAGGAAACACGGTTGAGCGTGTAGCCCATGATCCAGGCGGCGAAAAGCGTCAGCAGGATCGTGACGGGGATAACGACCGCCACGACGATCGCCTCGCGCCAGCCGATGGACAGAAACACCAGCGCCACGATGGAGATCGTCGCCAGGCCAAGGTGAAACAGCAGTTCGTTGGCCTTTTCGTTGGCCGTTTCACCGTAATCGCGGGTGATGTCGACCTGCACCGTTTCCGGTATCAACTCGTCTTCGAGCATCTGCGTTCTGTGCAGGATCTCTTCGGCCACGGTGACCGCGTTGGCCCCGGCGCGCTTGGCAACGGCGATGGTTACCGCCGGGCTGCGGACGATCCCGCCGTCGCCGTCGCGCGTGACATGGGCGACGATCCGGTCAGACGTGTTCGGCACAAAGCTCACATCGGCCACGTCGCGCACGTAGACAGGCCGGTTGTCACGGGTTGTCAGCAGCAGGTTGGCCACCTCGGACGAGGCCTGCAATGTCTTGCCCGCAACAAGCGAGATCTGCTCGCCGGCATCGCGCACAAGGCCGGTCGAAAACGAGCGGTTCGCCCCTTCGACCTTCGCGGCCAGTTGTTGCAACGTCACGCCATAAAGCGCCAGGCGTTCCGGGTCGGGCGCGATACGGATGGCTTCGGGGGCTTCTCCGACAAGATAGGTCAGGCCCACGTCGTCGATCTTGGCCAGTTCGACGCGCAATTCGCGCGCGACGCGGGTCAGGTCATTCGCGGTCAGGGGGCTGTCGGTATCCCGTGGTGACAGGGTCAGCGCCACTATCGCCACATCGTCGATGCCGCGCCCGACGATCAGGGGCGGATCAATGCCGACCGGGATACGGTCGAGATTGGCGTTGATCTTTTCGTGGACCCGCAGGATCGCGGAATCTGACGAGGTGCCGACGACAAAGCGCGCAGTGACCATCGACTGGTCATCGGAGGTTTCGGAATAGACATGCTCGACCCCGCTGATGCCCTTGACGATGGTTTCCATCGGCTCGGTCACCAATTTTACGGCATCTTCCGATTTCAGGCCCGGCGCCTGGATATGGATATCGACAAGCGGAACCGAAATTTGCGGTTCCTCTTCCCGGGGGAGGGTCACCAGCGCAACCAGCCCGACCGTCAGCGCGGCCAGGATCATCAGGGGCGTCAACGCGGAATCGATGAATGCCCTGGTCAGGCTGCCGGCGATGCCCAGTGGCGGGGTTTGGGGCTCCTCACTCACGGTTCGTCACCAATTGTTCGCCCGCGTTGAGGCCGGACAGTATTTCAACCACCGTCTCGCCGTCGATGGAATGGGTCGTGCCGACGACAACCGTGCGTGGCCGTGGCGTGCCATCCGGCCCGGTGATCGTCACGAAATCAAGCCCCATGCGCGAACTGAGGGAATTGGCCGGCACAACAACCGCGCTGGACGTGGCGACGGGCAGCCGCACCAGAACACGGGCATCCACGAAATCGGTTTCGAGCCCGGGCACCTCGACATCGGCAATGACGCGGCCGTTCTCGATCTGGGGGTAGATCTTGACCAGCCGGCCCTCTTGCTCGCCTTCGGCGCCTTCGATGCGGATCGTGTCACCTTCTTCAAGGTTCATGGCATGGCGCTCGGGCACCGCCAGGCGCAGGAAAAAGCCCCCGCCGCCTATGGTGGCAATCGCTTCGCCCGGCATGACGACCGATCCGGCGGTTACCGGCACGGTAAGCACGGTTCCCTCGATCGGGGCCAGCACCGCGCCTTCTTCCTCGCGCTGTTCGAGCACGTTGCGCTCGGCCTCGGCGGTTCCGATCTGGCCCAGGATCACGTCAACCTGGGTGCGCAGGGAATCAAGGCGCTGGGTGGTGGTCACGCCGCGTTCCAGCAGCGTTTGGCCACGGGCAAGCTCGGCCTCGGCATTGGCAAGTTGGGAGTTGAGCGATTCCAGCGACGCGTCTATCGCGTTGAGTTCGAGCGCGAGTTTCTCGTCCACGACGCGGGCAATCTGTTGACCTGCCGTGACCCGCATCCCCTCGACAACACTCACCTCGACGAGGGTGCCGCCCAGCCGGGATCGCGCGGGGATCTGGTCGCGCGCCTCGATGCGGCCAAAAACCGCTTTCCAGTCAGTGATTTCGACAGTGCGGGACAGGGTGTCGTTCTGTGCCCAGGCCAGCGCCGGGATCAGGGCGACCAGGGTTGCGATCACAAGGCGTCTTGTCATTTGAAATCTCTCCGATAAGAGCCGCTTCACCATATCCAGCTAAGTGAATACGTTGCAAGGTTTGTCGCGGTGCCGCTTGAATCGAATTCGACCATGCGTAGCCATGAAACTTGTCGATGGCAGCCGCCAATGCCCGGCCCGCGTTCATATCTCGTGCACGATCGGGGGCGTGTCGCAGACCTTTTGCGCGATCTCGACGACGTGGCGGTGATGGGTCAGGTAGATGGCCTGCCCGCTCTGGCCGATCCGTTCCATGACACGGCATGCGGCGCTTGTGCGGTCTTCGTCGAAGGTTTCAAAGATGTCGTCGCAGAAAAAGGGCAGGCAGGTGCCCTGGGCCACCAGTTGTTGATGCGCGGCCGCGCGCAGGGCCAGGTAAAGCTGAAAGCGCGTGCCCTTGGACATTTCCGCAACGCGTTTGGCGGTGCCCTCCTCATCGACGGCCAGCAGGGTTTCCCCGGCCCCGTCGGGTTGCGTTGTCAGGTGGGTATAGGCGCCTTGAGTCAGCGCGGCAAAACAGCGTTCGGTCGCCGCCATCATCCCGCTGCGATGGGTGTCGCGATACCGCCGGATCGCAACCTCGGCCAGCCGGTGGCCCAGTGACAGTTCCAGATGTGCCTGCGCGGCCTCTTGCAGTTCAAGCTCCAGCGTGGCGCGGCGCTCGGTCAGCGTGGCGATATCGGCGTCACCCGTCACTTGGCTCAACGCCTGTTGGGAGGTGACGCGCGCCTCGGTCGCATCGGTCAGGGCCTGTTCAGCGCGATCAAGGTCGGCCTTGCAGCTTTCGGCCTCGGCGTCGAGCGACACCAGGCTTGCCTCGTCAAGCCTTGCGCGGGCCGTGACAAGATCGCTCACGCCCAGCTCTGACATGATCCGGCGGGTCAGGGCAGAAAGGTTTTCACGATCCTTGATGATCTCGGCCGCCCGGTGGGCAGTGGCGCGCAGCGCGTCAAGCGTGTCGACAGACGCGCTTGATGGAAAGGCCCGGCCCAGTGTCGTCACCGTATCGGCGATTTCCGTTAAACGCCTGTTTGCCTCGTCCAGTGCCGCGCGCGCCGTTGCGATCCGCACGCCCAGGTCGTCGGCCTGTTCCTGGGCCGCGCGGGCCGCGCCCGATGCCGCGCGCAACAGCTCGAAGCTGTCGGCGGGCGTGTCAGCTTGCGGCTGATCGTGGGCGGTGGCCAGTGCCGCGACCTTTTCGGCAAAAAGCGCCTGGTCACGCTCCATCGTGGCAACGCGTTGTGCCGCCTCGGCGCGTTTTTCCTGCTGCGTCGCAAGGCTGCGCAGCGGGTCGAGCGCAGCCAGCAGGGTGTCGGGGGAAACAGCCTGGCCCAGGCTTTCGAGCACGAGGTCATGCCAGGCCTGCGCCGCCTTGTCGGCCTCTTGCTGGCTCGCGTCGTGTTTCCGGGCCCTTGCGGAAAGGTCGGCCTCGGCCAGTCGCAGCGCCTCGCGCGCGGTTTCCATTGCACGGCGAGCCTGCAGCTCGGATTCGGCGAGGCGGCGCGCGGCGGCAACGGCGCTGGCGACATCGGGGAAAACAAGGTCCAGTTGCGGGCGCAACGCATCAAGCAACGCTTGCGCGCGGGCCAGTGTTGCACCGTGCATGTCCTGCGCCTCGTTGGCCGCGCGCGCGGCCGCTTGCGCGGCGGCGTGGCGGTCTACCCAATCCAGCCATTCCGCCGGCACGAGCGGACCGGGTAACCCCGCAGCCTTGGCGGCAGCGTCAACCTCGGCCTCGATCGCGGCTTGCGCTGCTTTGTACTCGACCATCCGGGCCCTGGCCTGGTCGGCGCGGGCCTGTGCCTCGGCCCGGGCCTGCGCGATCTGGCGCAACTGGCCCAAATCGCGTGCATGGGTGATCCGGGCCTCTTGCGCGCCATCAAGGGCCTGCATGGCGGCGGCAAAATCTTGCGCCGTGGCCGGGGTCATCGCCGCCAGGTGGGCTTGCCACTGACGGTCCCGCGCGGTGCGCAGGGCGGCGGCGGCGTCATCGGGCACAAGCTGGCCGTCGCGCGAAAGCTGGTCGATCTGTGCCTGCCGCGCGGCGATATCCTCCTGATGCTGGGCCAGTGCCGTGCTTTCCGCGTCGATCTTACGGTGCAATGCCTCATACGCCTCGGCAAGCTCATGCGCCCTGATCCGGCTCATCGGGCAGTCGGGCAGGCTTTCGAACCGCACCGCGCCGGTGGCCAGCGCTTCGCGTGACGCGCGCGCGGACTGTTCCGCGGCGGTGATCGCCTGCTGCGCCGTGGCATGGGCCGGCATCAGCGTGTCGGCCTCGTACCGGGCGAGGATCGCGCCGATATCGGCCTCTGGCGAGGTTTGTGCAGACAGCCGGTTCAATTCCTCTGCTGCGCGGTCGCGGCGGTCGGTCGCGTCGGCCAGTTCGCGCGCTTCGGCCTGCGCGGCGGTACGGGCGCTGCGCAACCTGTCGCGTGCGGCCTCTAACGCCGCCAGTTGCGCGGGCGTTGGCACAAGGCTTTGTGGATCGCATTCGTCAGCCACGCCAAGGTCGCGGGCGGCGCGGGCCATTGCGGCCTCGGCCGTGGCCAGTTGGTCACGGCGGCGGGGCAGGTCGAGCGCGTTGGCCCGGTCGCGGGCACGCAGATCTTCCAACTGGTCCAGATCATCGGCCAGCGTGGCAAGCCCGGGGGTTAGCACCAGCGCCTCTTGCCGCGCGGCCAGGTCCTCGATCTCGGTGCGCAAACGCTCGGTATCGGCATGGGCGCGAGTCTGGTCGGTCTTGAGCGTGACCAGCGTTTCGGGGTCGAATTCCAGCCGCTCGGGATAATCGGCAAAGGGGGCGAGGCGTGCGTCAAGCGCGTCAAGCTCGGCCAGCAGGGGCAGGGCACGGCGGTGCGCGGCCAGATCGGCGGCGCGTGTGTGCAACGCATCACGTGCCGCGCGCGCGGTGGCCTCGGCCGCTTGTGCATCGGTCAGCGCCTTTTTCAGCCCGCGCCACGCACTTGTGGTGACATCGCGCTCGCGGATCTCTTTTTCGATGTCCTTAAGCTCGCGCTTCAACTCTGCAACATGCGTCTTCGTCTTGCGCTTGGCCCATATCGCGTCGGCCTCTTCGCGCACGCCGTCAAGCACGGTGGTCAGGTCGGCCACCCCGGCGGCGGCGGAAAACAAAAGCCGCCCGATATCGCCGCGCGCCTGCGCGATCTCCTCGCCGCCGCGCTCGATCGTGTCGTCGTCAAGGCATAGCAGGTTGCGGTAATCCTCTTCGCCCAGGCCACCCAGATGCGCGGCCAGCGCGGCCTCGGGCAGGACCGTGCCCGAGGCATCGAGCAACGCGCCGCTACGCTTGGGCAGCCGGGTAAAGCCGCGCGTCTCCCCGTCGATTTCCAGTACGCCCGAGACCGAGAGATTCGCGCGCTGGTGCTTGAAGGCATAGGGCTCGCGATGCGGAAACCCGTAGAACAGGCGCAGCGCAGCCTCCATCGTGGTGGTCTTGCCCGCCTCGTTTGGGCCGTAGATGATGTGAAAATCAGGGCGCTCGCCCGCATCCCCGAAATCAAGGGCATGGCCGGTGAAATGCCCGAAGCGGTCAAGCGATAGTTGGCGCAGCCGCATCAGCCCTCGGCCCCTTTCATCCGGGCGAGCACCCGGCGCGCGCCGGCTTTGGCAAGGCTCTGGGCCAGCGTCTCGGCGGTGTCCTCATCGGGCAACAGCGCCGCGCGCACTGCCTGCGGCATCTCGCCGATCACCTCCTCGATCTCGGCGCGGGCGGCAGCGGCAAACCCCGGCTCTTCTCCGATCGCCGCCATCAAGGTGGCCAGCTCGGTCGTGGCGCCAACCGCGCTGTCGCTGCTGGCAGGCGCGTCGATTTCGATCTGCAATTTTTCAAGCCAGAGCCGCCCGGTGTCGCGCGCCAAGGCCGCGACACTCTCGGCCCATGTCTCCTGGTCGCGCAGGATCTGCCAATGCCGGGGGGGCGTTCCCGTCAGCGTCAGGCGAACGACGCCTGCCGCGCTTGAAAGGGCGTCGGCCACGCCGCGTAAATGCGCGCGCAATGCCGTACGCAGTCCGTCGTCATCTTCGACACCTGAAATATCCAGCGACGAAGTGGTGAATTCGACCACCGAGCTTGGAACTTCCTCTACGGTGATACGACCGTCCACCACGGTCAGCAGGCTGGCGGATTTCGCCCCCGTCTCGCCAATGTCGCGCCCCTGCGGCATGCCGGGCATCACCACCCAGGGGGATTGGCTGTGTACCTGCCGCTTGTGCACATGGCCAAGCGCCCAGTAGTCGAACCCCATGCCCCGCAGGTCGGCCACGCTGCAGGGGGCGTAGGTATCATGCCCCGCCGCGCCCGCCAGCGATGTGTGCAGCATGGCGATATTGACCGCCCCTTCAACCGGAGCGGGAAAGCGCCGCAGCAGGCTGTCGGGCGCGTGGCGGTCGGCAAAGCTGACCCCGTGAATCCAGAGATCCTCGGCCAGTTGCACCTTGCTCCCGCGCGCATCGAACAAATGCACGTTGTCCGGCATGTCAATCGCCCCCGTGATCGGGTTTTCGGCGTCGTGATTGCCCTTGATGTAGAAGACAGGGATTCCCGCATCGCGCAATCGGTCAAGCTGGGCGGTCAGAAAGGCGGCGGTGCGCGCGCTGCGGGCGCGGCCATCGAACAGGTCGCCCGCGATCAGCAGCGCCGCCACGCGCTCTGACACGGCGACATCGACAATCCGCGCGAAGGCCGCGCGCGTTGCCGCCTCGACCGCTGCGCGCAGCGCGTCGTCGCGCAGGGCAAGCGACCGCAGCGGTGCGTCCAGATGAATGTCGGCGGTGTGCAGGATCCTAATCACGGGTGCCCCGAGGAATTTCCACTTGGCCCGACCATGACCCCGACCCGCCCCTGGTACAACCGCAAAGTGCGTCAGGGGGATATGCCTGGCGGGCTGGTTGGTGCGCGCGCAGGGCTTGTCGTATGCACACGCGATGCGCCTCCGCGGGAACGGAGAAGGTCATTGATACAAGCCACTTGCAGGAAGCTTGTGGCGGAGAGACAGGGATTCGAACCCTGGGACCCCGTGAAGGGTCAACGGTTTTCGAGACCGCCCCGTTCGACCACTCCGGCACCTCTCCGCGGGGGTCTGGGGCGTGCGTTTAGCCCCCTTTGCCGCGGGGTTCAAGGGGCGTTTTGATATTGCCTGTGAATTCAGATGCCTTACGCTTTGTCACAGGCCCGCGTAACCATAGGAGGCCCCATGTTCGCCAGGCAACTTTCACCGTTTCTTTTCGCGTTTCTTGCCGGGATCGCGCTGGTTTTCGCACCGGCGTCGCCCGTGCACGCGACCGACCGTGACCGTGTCGAGGCGTTTCTGACCACGACCGGTTTCGACGTGGCTTTGGAATCGATCGCGCTGTCGGCGGAAAACGCGCCGCGCATGCTGGGGCGCGAGGCCGGGGATTTCGGCGCGCAATGGACCCGTCTTGCCGAACGGGTGTTCGATACCGACCGTATGCATGACATGGCGGTGGGAATCTTGGTGGAAACGCTGGATCAGGATGACTTGGCGCACGCGGCCGGGTTTTATGCCACCGATCTGGGCCAGCGGCTGGTGGTGGCCGAAAACGCCTCGCACAGAGAGGCGGACCGAACAGGCAAGCTGGATCGGGGCGAGGCCCTGTTTGCAGAGCTCGAGGCGCGCGACTCGCCCAAGGTCGAGGTGTTCCAGCGGATGAATGACGCGATCAGCAGCGATGATGCCAGCGTGCGTGCGGTAGAAGAAATCCAGGTGCGGTTCCTCATGGCGGCCTCGGCTGCGGGCGTTCTGGGCCAACGGTTGGACGAGGGGGCGCTGCGCGCCGCGCTGGCCGAAGACCGTGACGAGCTGCGCAGCGAATTGCGGCGCAACGCGCTGGCCGGGGCGGCCTTTACCTACCGTGATTTTTCGGTCGAAGACCTGGAAGCCTATGCCGAGGCGTTGGAGCACCCCAGGATGCGGCGGGTATATGAACTGCTCAACGCGGTTCAGCACGAGATCATGGCAGGCCGGTTCGAGGCGCTGGCCGTGGCGATGGCGCAACTGGCACCGCAGGAAGAGCTGTGAGCGCGCTGTTCCGCCTGGGCCCATTGCTGGCGCTTCTGCTGGTGCTGGCCGCACCGGTGCGCGCAACGGATGATATAGAACACCTGTTCGATGCGTTGGAGCTCGACCGGTTGATCGACCTGATGCATGACGAGGGGCTGGCCTATGGCAACGGCCTTGCCCAGGAGATGCTGCCCGACGGCCCGGATGCCGCGTGGCGGGCGCTGCTGGCGCGCATCTATGATACCGACAAGATGACCAATGTGGTGCGATCGGAATTCACCCGCGCTTTCGGGGATGCCGATGCCGGGCCGCTGATCGCGTTTTTCCGCAGCGACGCGGGGCAGGCGCTGGTCGCGGCCGAGCTTGAGACGCGCGCAACCTTTCTGACGCCCACCATCGAAGAGGCCGCGCGCGAGACCTGGCGCGAGGCCGACAAGACCAGCCCGCGCCAGCGCCTGATCGCGGAATATGTGCAGGTCAACGACTTGCTGGAATACAACGTCTCGGGTGCACTGAACGCCAATTACCAGTTCCTGGCCGGTCTGGTGGAAGGCGGGGCGCTGGACATGACCGAAGATGAGATCCTGAGCGATGTCTGGACCCAGGAGGCCGAAACCCGCGCCGACACGCGTGAATGGCTGTTTGCCTACCTGACAATGGCCTATGAAGACCTGCCAGATGCGACGCTGGCCGATTACGTGGCTGTGTCGCGCACGGATGCGGGCCGGGCGCTGAACCGGGCGCTGTTCGCGGGGTTCGACAGCATGTATGCCACACAGTCGCGATCATTGGGGCTGGCGGTGGCCAGCCGCATGGCGCGCGGCGAGGAATTGTAAGGCTATCGCCCTTGACTCGATCGCGGGTTTGAGGGACAAGCACGCACCCGGGCAGGGGCGACTCTGCCCGGTGTTCATTTGGTAATGCCCGACACGGGCACGCTGTTCGCGGCGGCCGCAAGGCCAGAAACACCCTCAACCGGGGGCCCCAGGACGCGGAAGACAAGAAGGAAGACACCGATGTTCGCGGTTATGAAAACCGGCGGCAAGCAATACAAGGTCCAGTCCGGCGATATGCTCCGGGTGGAAAAGCTGGCCGCTGACGCGGGTGAGACCGTGCAGTTCAACGAGATTTTGATGGTGGGTGGCGACAAGACCGTTGTCGGCGCACCCTTGGTCGACGGCGCTGCCGTGCAGGCCGAAGTGATCGACCAGGTCAAGGGCGACAAGGTCATCAACTTCGTGCGCCGCCGCCGTAAGCATTCGTCCAAGCGCACCGTGGGTCACCGTCAGAAACTGACGCTGGTCAAGATCACCGAGATCCTCGCATCGGGTGCTGACAAGTCGGGCGTCAAGGCCGCCGTGGGCGCAGGCTCGGTTGCGGGCGTCGCCGCGGCCGCCGCTGCCCCCAAGGCCGCTGCCCCGAAAAAGGCCGCCAAGAAGGCCGCTGCCCCCAAGGCTGCCGCCGCCTCTGGCGCGGACGACCTGAAAAAGCTGTCGGGCGTTGGTCCGGCGCTTGAAAAGAAACTGCACGAGGCAGGGGTGACCACCTTTGCCCAGATCGCGGCCTGGACCGAACAGGACATCGCCGCAATGGACGAAAAGCTGTCGTTCAAGGGCCGGATCGAGCGCGAAGGCTGGGTCGATCAGGCCAAGGAACTGGCAGGAAAGTAAGGAGACAAACCCATGGCACACAAAAAAGCAGGCGGTTCGTCCCGTAACGGGCGCGACTCAGCAGGTCGTCGCCTCGGCATCAAGAAATTCGGTGGTCAGGACGTGATCCCCGGCAACATCATTGCGCGTCAGCGTGGCAACAAGTGGTGGCCGGGCGAAGGTGTTGGCCAGGGCAAGGATCACACCATCTTTGCAACCTCCGAAGGCCGTGTGAAATTTCACAAGGGCCTCAAGGGCCGCACCTTCATTTCGGTCATGCCGGACGTCGAGGCCGCGGAATAAGCCGACCTTAACGCGACACGTATAAGGGGATCGGCAAGGGCCGGTCCCCTTTTTCGTTGCAGGAGCCATGCCGGAATGGGCGTTGCAGTGATCAGTTTCCTGGTGTTCGGGGCCAGCCAGGTTGGCACCCCCGGACCCGCCAACATGGCGTTGATGGCCACCGGCGCGCGGTTTGGATTCCGCGCGGCGCTGCCTTTTGTCGCCGGCGTGGCGTTGGGAAAGCAGATCATCATCTGGCCCATCGGCTTCGGGCTGATGGGCGTGGCGGTGCGCTATCCTTGGGCGTTCGAGCTACTGAAATGGGCCAGCCTGGCCTATATCTGCTGGCTGGCGTGGAAAGTGGCCAACCTGCGCCTGGCACCGGGCGCGCAGGCCAGCCGCGCGCCGGGGTTTTTTGCCGGGCTTGTGGTGCATCCGCTTAACCCCAAGGCATGGGCGATGATCATCACCGGGTTTGCCAACTTCGTGAACCCGGGTACCCCGGCCTTGCAGGCAACGGCGACAATCGCCATCTGCCTGTTATCATTGCAGATTATACTGCACCCGATCTGGACCTTCGCAGGTGACCGGATCGCGCGCACGGTCGCGGGCACGCCGGCCGAGCGGTATCTGATGTGGACCCTGGCAGCGCTGACCGTTGCCTCGGTGCTGCTGGTGCTTTTTGGAGGAGAAGGCGCATGAACATGGAACCGACACTTGGCCAACCCCGGATCGAGGCCGATGGTTTTCTGCTGCGCCCGCTGCGCGGGTCTGACGCCGGGTTGATCGCGATGTATGCGGGCGATGCGCGCGTGGCACGGATGACGCGCACCATCCCCCATCCGTTCCCCCCCGGCGCGGCCGAGGCGCTGATCGCGCGGGCGCTGTCGCCCGAGCGGAGCGAAGACCTGTGGGCGATGGATGGCAGCAAACAGGGCGGCACCGAGGTGATGGGCCTGATCGGGTTGGAAAAGCTGGACCGGGGGCAAAGCCAGGTCGCGTTCTGGGTTGCGCCCGCGTTCTGGAATACCGGGGTGGCCTCGGCCGCGCTGGCGGCGATCATAGCTGCCAACCCGCATGACAGCCAGACGCTTTTCGCCGAGATTTTCCAGGACAATCCGGCCTCGGCCCGGGTGCTGACGAATGGCGGTTTCGCCTACCTGGGCGATGCGGAAAGCTATTCGGTGGCGCGGGCGGCCACGGTGCCGACCTGGACCTATACCAGAAAACTGAGTTGAGCAGGGCATGGCCTTTGCGATAGACGCCCAACCCAAAGGAGCCGGGCATGAAATTCCTTGATCTCGCAAAGGTCTATATTCGTTCGGGATCGGGCGGGAACGGGTGTATCTCGTTCCGGCGCGAGAAATACATCGAATATGGCGGCCCCGATGGCGGCGATGGCGGCACCGGCGGCTCGGTCTGGGCCGAGGCTGTGGACGGGCTGAACACGCTGATTGATTTCCGCTACCAGCAGCATTTCTTTGCCGATAACGGCAGGCCGGGCATGGGGCGGCAGCGCACCGGGCCGGATGGCAAGGACATCCTGCTGCGCGTGCCCGTGGGCACCGAGATCCTGGACGAGGACCAGGAAACCCTGATCGCCGACCTGACCGAGGTCGGCCAGCGCGTGCTGCTGGCCAAGGGTGGCAATGGCGGCTGGGGCAACCTGCATTTCAAGAGTTCCACCAACCAGGCGCCACGCCGTGCCAATCCGGGGCAAGACGGGGTCGAGCGCACGCTTTGGCTGCGGCTGAAGCTGATTGCCGATGTCGGCTTGGTGGGCCTGCCGAACGCCGGAAAATCGACCTTTCTGGCGGCCACGTCGAACGCGCGGCCCAAGGTGGCCGATTACCCGTTCACCACGCTGCATCCCAACCTTGGTGTCGTGGGTGTTGATGGGGTGGAGTTCGTGGTGGCCGACATTCCCGGCCTGATCGAGGGCGCCAGCGAAGGCCGGGGCCTGGGTGATCTGTTCCTGGGCCATATCGAACGGTGCGCGGTTCTGTTGCACTTGGTCGATGGCAGCTCGGGGACGTTGGTCGAGGATTACCAGACCATCGTCGATGAGCTGGCGGCCTATGGCTCGGGGCTGGCCGACAAGGCCCGCGTGACCGTGTTGAACAAGATCGACACGCTGGATGCCGAGGAACGCGAATTTCTGCGCGACGAGTTGCAGGCCGCGGGCGCCGAGCGTGTCATGATGATGTCGGGCGTGTCCGGCGAAGGCACCGAGGACGTGTTGCGCGCGCTGCGCAGCCATATCGACGCCGGACGCCTGCGTGAAAAAGCCGTGGACGAGGATGAACCGTGGCAACCCTGAGCACTGCCCGCCGTGTTGTCATCAAGATCGGGTCGGCCCTGCTGGTCGATCGTGCCAGCGGGGCTTTGCGAGCCGATTGGCTGCACGCGCTGGCCGAGGACGTGGCGTGGCTGAAATCGCTGGGCGCCGATGTCGTTCTGGTTTCGTCGGGCTCTATCGCGCTGGGGCGCGGCGTGCTGGGGCTGGGGGGCAGTGACCTGCCGCTGGAACAGTCGCAGGCTGCCGCGGCGGTGGGCCAGATCCGTCTGGCCCGCGCCTATGAAGAGGCGCTGGCGCCCCACGGGCTGACCACCGCGCAGGTGCTGGTAACGCTTGAGGATTCGACTGATCGCCGCCGTTACCTCAACAGCCGCGCGACGATGGAAACGCTCCTGTCGCTGGGCGTGGTGCCGATCGTCAATGAAAACGACACCGTGGCGACCGATGAAATCCGCTATGGCGATAACGATCGGCTGGCGGCGCAGGTGGCGGTGACGGTCGAGGCCGATCAACTGATTCTGTTGTCGGATGTCGACGGGTTCTATTCGGCCAACCCGCAGACCGATCCGGGCGCGCACCGCTATGAGGTGATCGACGCGATCACCCCCGAGATCGAGGCCATGGCCGGCGATGGCGTGTCGGGCCTGTCCAAGGGCGGCATGATCACCAAGCTGATGGCAGCCAAGATGGCCACCGCCGCGGGCTGCGCCATGGCGATTACCGAAGGGTCGGCGATGCGTCCGCTTACGGCGCTGGAGGGCGGCGCGAATGCCACCTGGTTTCGCCCGCAGGGCGACCCGCAAGCGGCGCGCAAACGCTGGATCGCGGCGATGAAACCGCGCGGCCAGATCACCGTTGATGCCGGCGCCGCACGCGCCTTGGGGCAGGGAAAAAGCCTGCTTCCAGCCGGGGTGGCGCAGGTGACGGGCAAGTTCGGGCGCGGCGACCCGGTGGCGATCTGCGATGCAGCGGGCCGCAAGCTGGGCCAGGGGCTCAGCCGTTACACGGCGGACGAGGCCGCGGCCATTCGCGGCTGTCGTTCCGACCAGATCGAAGGCGTGCTGGGCTACCCGGGGCGTGCCGCTTTGATTCATCGTGACGATATGGCAGTTTGAGGCCGCAGGATAAGGGGTATCTCCCATGAAAGACGTCGACGACATTCCCGCCCTGATGGCCGAGATCGGCCAGCGCGCCCGTGCAGCCGCGGCCGAACTGGCCTTTGCCAGCGCCGCGGCCAAGCGCACCGCGCTGGAAGCCGCGGCCGATGCGGTCTGGGACGCCCGCGCCGAGATCATCGCCGCGAATGCGCGCGACCTGGAGTTTGGCCGCGACAAGGGCCTGTCGGATGCGATGAAGGACCGGCTGATGCTGGACGAGGCGCGCATTTCGGGCATCCGCGACGCCTTGCGCGCCGTTGCGGCGCAGGATGACCCGGTGGGCGAGGTTCTGGCCGAATGGGACATGCCCAGCGGCCTGCATATCCGTCGGGTTCGTACGCCGTTGGGCGTGGTGGGCGTGATCTATGAATCCCGCCCCAACGTGACGGCCGATGCCGGCGCGCTGTGCCTGAAGGCGGGTAACGCGGTGATCTTGCGCGGTGGCTCGGAGAGTTTCCATTCCTCCGGCGCCATCCATGCCTGCCTTGTGCAGGGCCTGCGCGCTGCCGGCCTGCCCGAAGACGCGATCCAGCGCGTGCCCACCCGCGACCGCGCGGCCGTGGCCGAGATGCTGACAATGACCGATTATATCGACGTGATCGTGCCGCGCGGCGGCAAGGGCCTTGTTGGGCTGGTCCAGCGCGAGGCGCGCGTGCCGGTTTTCGCCCATCTCGAAGGGATCGTGCATGTTTATATCGACGCCTCTGCCGACCCTGAAAAGGCGTTGCGCGTGGTGATGAATGCCAAGACCCGGCGCACCGGCATTTGCGGGGCGGCGGAATGTCTGCTGATTCACCGCGATATCGCCGATACGCTGGGTGCCGATCTGATCGCCGCGTTGATGCAAGCAGGCGTGCGGGTTCATGCGGGTGAGGGGCTGCAAGGAACGGACAAGGCCACCGACGCCGATTGGGGGCGCGAATACCTGGACATGGATATCGCCGCCCGCATCGTCGACGATGTGGATGGCGCGATAGATCATATCCGGCGCTACAGTTCGCATCACACCGAATGTATCATCGCCGAGGATACCGACGCCGTGGCCCGCTTTTTCGAACGGATCGACAGCGCGATTATCATGCACAACGCCTCGACCCAGTTCGCGGATGGCGGGGAATTCGGCATGGGGGCCGAGATCGGGATCGCGACGGGCAAGATGCATGCGCGCGGCCCCGTGGGCGCGGCGCAGCTGACCAGTTTCAAGTACCTGGTCGCGGGTGACGGGGCCGTGCGCGGCTGATGAAAGCGGCCCGGCCGGCCTCGGTTCTTGCGCGTCTGAGGCTGTCGTTCCATGGGGTAGCGCGGGCTGCGCGCCTGCCACCGCGTGCGATATGCCGTTTCAGAACCTTATGATCACGTGGTCGGTGTCGATGCGGATGCGCGGGCGTTTTCCGTGCTCGTCCAGTAACAGCGGCAAAAGGGCGAACTGCACCTCGGATGGTGCGACCTCGATACCGGGGCGGCCCAATGCCTCCCACAGGTTTTCGTCGATCATCACCTTGGGGCCGCTGCCCGCCACCTGCCAGGTGTCGCCGTCGCGCGTGACCGTGATCCGTCCGCCAAAGGGCAGGGCGCTTTCCTGGCACATGATGGCCAGAAACGCCAGGCGCGCATCGCTGCGCGCCACGTCGCCGGTCACCGCCCATTCGACCTGTTGGCGCGCCGATTTGCCCAGGTCGCCCAGAATGCCGCGCAGTTCCGTTTCCGCCATCGGCTGATCGGCGCTGGCCGCGCCAAAGGCCACGCGGAAAAACCTTATGCGCGCCTGCGCATTGGCCAGGCTTTCCGAGACCAACGCAAGTTCGGCCTCGCCCTGGCCACCCATACCCATCAGCTCCAGGCCGTTGCCGATGGCCCCCACGGGGCTGACCAGATCATGGCAAATTCGCGACCCTACCAACGCGGCCAATTGAGCAGTATGTTTCGACAAGACGCACCTCCGATGAAAGGGCCGTGCATGGATGATATGAACAGTTTTCTGGAACCGGGGATGCTGGTGCGACACCCAAACCGGCCCGATTGGGGCCTAGGGCAGGTGCAATCGCGCATCGGCACTCGTACAACCGTCAATTTTCCCGATGCGGGCAAGGTGGTCATCGACGGCACCCGCATCGCCTTGGAACCCGTTTTTGATGACTGACGCAGGTTAACAAATCGTAACCGATTGTCGGCAAATGGCAATCCGCGCGCCATTATTGCGTTTCAGCGGTCACTTGCCTACACACGTCCGAACCCATCCATCCACGAGGATAGCCCCGCCCCATGTCGCTTATGCACGCGCCCCAGTTTTCCGTTCGCCTTGCCAACAGCGCCGATGACCTGCGCGCGGCACAGCGCCTGCGGTATGACGTGTTCGTGGAAGAGCTTGGCGGTGGCGGCACGATGGTCGATCACGACGCGCGCCTGGAACAAGACCGGTTCGACCCTTTTTTCGACCACCTTTTGTTGCTCGACAAGGCCCGCCCCGAAGGCAGCAGCGTCGTGGGGGTCTATCGGCTGTTGCGCGACGACCAGGCCGCCGCGCTTGGCCAGTTCTATTCCGAGGATGAGTATGATCTGTCGGTTCTGAAATCGTCGGGCCGGCGGCTGCTGGAACTGGGCCGCTCCTGCCTGCACCGCGACTATCGCGGCGGGCTGGGCATGTTCCATCTCTGGAGCAGCCTTGCCGCCTATGTCGACGAGCATGGCACCGATGTTCTGTTCGGGGTTGCCTCGTTTCACGGCACCGATCCCGCCGCGCTGGCCGCGCCCTTGTCCTTGCTGCATCATGGCCACCTGGCCCCGCCCGAGCTGCGCGTGCGTGCGCGCGCCCAACATTACGCCGAAATGAACCGGATCGCGCCCGACGCGCTGGATCGACGTGCCGCCGTTCTGGAAATTCCGTCCTTGATCAAAGCCTATCTGCGGCTGGGCGGTTTCGTGGGAGAGGGGGCCTGGGTCGACCACGCGTTCAATACCACCGATGTTTGCCTGATACTTGATACTGCGCGGATGAGCGCGCGCCAGCGTGCCATCTATGCGCGCAAAACGCTCGCATGAACGCCAGCTGGAAAATGCCGCCGGAACCGGCCCCCTCGCCGATCGGGCCGATGGGCTGGGTGCGTGGTTTGCTGCGCGCCGCCGCGATCATCGTGGTGATCGTGCCGAGCCTGCTTTTGACGGTGCTGGGCCATTACCTGGTCGAGCGGCCATTCTTTCGCCCGCAACGGCCCTTTACGCCTTACCTGACAATCCTTGTCTGCCGGTCTGCCCTTGTGGTCATGGGCCTTCGCTATATCCGGCGCGGCGCGCGGATGGCGGCACGGGGCGCGGTGGTGGCAAACCATTCCTCGTGGCTGGACATCTTCGCGCTGAACGCGGGCAAGCGGATCTATTTCGTATCCAAGTCCGAGGTTGCGGGCTGGCCGGGTATCGGCATCCTGGCGCGGGCAACGGGCACGGTGTTCATCAACCGCGACAGGCGCGAGGCGCGTCAGCAACAGGAAATTTTCCAGCAACGCCTGCTGGCCGGGCACAAGCTGCTGTTTTTTCCCGAGGGCACCTCGACCGATGGTTCGGTGGTCCTGCCGTTCAAAACCACGCTGTTCGAAGCGTTCTTTGCCGATGGGTTGCGGCACGAAATGCATATCCAGCCCTGCACCGTGATCTATCACCCACCCGAAAGTGAGGACCGGCAGTTTTATGGCTGGTGGGGTGATATGGCGTTCGGGCCGCATTTGCTAAAGGTGCTGGCCGCACCGAAACAGGGCGCGGTCGAGGTGGTCTATCATCAGCCCGTGCGCGTTGACGATTTTCCCAACCGCAAATCGCTGGCTGCCCATGTCGAGGACGTGGTGCGCAGCGCCATGCCGCCCAACCGGCGTTAGCCGGCCTGGCCCATCGCGGCCTTGAGCGCCGCGAGTTCCGAGGCAGGGTCTGTTGCTGACCAGATTTCCGGGCCGATGGCGAAAAAGTCGGTCACGGGCGACAGGTCACGCACGACCTGCGGCGTCAGCCCGCCTTCGGCCACGACGGGCAATTCGATCATCATCGACCACCATTCGAACAACTCTCGCTCGGCCAGGGTGCCGTCACCCAGTATGCCACCTGAAAGCGGCCCGAACGCGATGTAGTCGGCACCGGCATCGCCCGCGTTCATGCCGTCGTGGCGCGAGGCCCCGCAAAACGCGCCCACGATCGCATCCTGGCCCAGCTCCTTTCGGGCCTTGCGCAGGTTGCGCGCGCCGTCGGGCAAATGCACGCCGTCCAGGCCCAACCGCTCGACCATCAGGATATGGCTGTCGATGACCAGCGCCACGTCGCGGGCATGGGTCACCTCGCGCAGGGCGTCGGCAGCGCGGGAAATGCGGTCTTCGTCGCGGGTGGCCAGCGACAGGCGCACGCAGGCGACATCGTGAATATCCAGTATCTCGCCCAGTTGCGCGGGAAAGCGGGCCAGTTCGAACTCGGGCGGGGTGACGAGGTAGATCTGCGGTTGCTCTGGCGTGGACATCTTGGCGCTCCTGCAAGGGTTCCGCCCCTATAGCGCGGAAATCCCGCCCGCGCCAAGGGGTTGCGCGGCGCGCGCGGTGGGCCTTGCGGTGCTTTTCGTGCATCCGCTCTTTTCAGCGCGGGCGCATTGGCCTAACAGGGCGCGACGGATCAAGCGGAACAAGCGATGCCCAGCGATCAGAAACAGCCAGCCTTCGTTCTCGTGCGCCCGCAGATGGGTGAAAATATCGGCGGGGCTGCGCGCGCGATGTGGAATTTCGGGTTGGACCGGATGCGCGTGGTCGCCCCGCGCGACGGCTGGCCCAACCAGAAGGCTGTGACGATGGCCAGCGGCGCTGGCCGCCTGCTGGACGAGGCGCAGCTTTGCGCCGACCTTCCCGAGGCGCTGTCCGATTGCACCTATAGCTACGCCACGACGGCGCGTGCGCGTGGGCTGACCAAGCCGGTGTTCAGCCCCGAAGGCGCGATGAGGGATGCTGCCGCGCGCATCGCCGCCGGTGAAAAGGTGGCGGTGATCTTCGGCCCCGAGCGCGCGGGGCTGGAAAATGACGACGTGGCGCAGGCCAACGCCATCATCACCGTGCCGGTCAACCCCGAGTTTCCGTCACTCAACCTGGCGCAATGCGTGTTGTTGACCGGCTATGAGTGGCGCCGGCAGGCCAGTGACGTCCCGCATGAAACCGTGGACATGACCAAGACGGAATGGGCCAGCGGCCTTGAGATCGAAAAGCTGGCCGCCCATTACGAGGAACGGTTGGAGGCGGCGGGGTTCTTTTTCCCCGAGACTAAGGCCGAGGGCATGAAGATCAACCTGCGCAACCTGTGGAGCCGGATGCGGCTGACGCGGGCCGATGTGCAGATGTTGCACGGGATCATGCGGCAGATGGTGCGCTGGAAAGAGCGCGGCTGAGCCAGCCGGTCGCACTGGACGCGGCAGGGCGGGCGGCATACCTTTCGCGCGAGTATCTGGAGGCAGGGAATGAGCGGGAAACGCAGTATTTTCGAAGAGGTCGAAAGCCGCGACGCGGTGGCCGAACCGCAAGGCGGGCTGATCGACAAGGCCGCGCGCCGGGGCGCGCGCGGGGCCATCCGCATCTGGCTGATGGTGCTGTTCGCGCTGGTCATGGTGATGATCGCCGTCGGCGGGCTGACACGGCTGACCGACAGCGGGTTGTCGATCACCGAATGGGCGCCGATCAAGGGGGCGATCCCGCCGCTTTCGACCGAGGATTGGCAACGCGAGTTCGACGCCTATCGCCAGATCCCCGAATACCAGTTGCAGAACAAGGGCATGAGCCTGTCCGAGTTCCAGTTCATCTATTGGTGGGAATGGGGCCACCGGCAATTGGGCCGCGTGATCGGGCTGGTCTGGGCGCTTGGGTTTTTCGGCTTTCTCGTGGCGCGCAAGATTCCGGTGGGCTGGACGGGACGGCTGTTGTTTCTTGGTGCCTTGGGTGGCGCGCAGGGCGCGATCGGCTGGTGGATGGTTGCCTCGGGGCTTGAAGGCGAAATGCTGGACGTGGCCAGTTATCGCCTGGCCACGCATTTGGGGCTGGCCTTTGTCATCCTGGGGTTCATCGCCTGGTACGTATTCCTGTTGGGGCGCCAAGAGCGCGACCTGATGCAGGCGCGGCGCGGTCGCGAGGCCAAGCTGTTCGGCATGGGCACGGGACTGATGCATTTCGCCTTTCTGCAAATCCTGCTGGGGGCGCTGGTGGCGGGCATCGACGCGGGCCGCAACTATGTCGACTGGCCGCTGATGGCGGGCGGATTTTTCCCGCCAGAGCCATTCCAGTTGGACCCCCTGTGGCGCAATTTCTTCGAGGATGACGGGCTGGTGCAATTCATGCACCGGATGGCCGGATACTTTTTGTTCATCTTCGGTATCGTGGTCTGGCTGCGTGCACGCCGCTCGCCCAATGGGGTCACGCGCTTTGCCTTCAACGCGGTGCTGGCGATGATGCTGGTGCAGATGGTGCTGGGCATCGTGACGGTGATGTATTCCGCCCCGTGGCAGATCGCCATCCTGCACCAGGTGGGGGCGGTGGTCTTGTGGGTGTTGATCCTGCGGGCGCGGTTCCTGGCCGGCTATCCTGTTTTCGCAAGCCTGAGAGGTGCGGCATGAGTTTTGATGACCTGATGGCCCACGAGCGGCAGACCCAGGCGCTGGCGCAGGTGGCCGGGCGGCTGGGCTGGGACCAGGAAACCGTGATGCCGCGCGGTGCGGGCAATCAACGCGCCGAGGAAATGGGCGCCGTTGCCGCCATCTTGCATGCACGCCGCACCGACCCGCGCCTGGGTGAGTGGCTGGCCGCGATCGACGATGCCGCGCTTGACCCGGTGGGAAAGGCGCAGATGCGCCACATCCGCCGCGACTATGCGCGGGCCACGCGCCTGCCTGCCGACCTTGCCGCCGAGATCGCGCGGACGCGTTCGCTGGCGCATCAACGCTGGGCCGAGGCGCGCGCCGCCGAGGACGTGGCGCATTTCCTGCCGATGCTGGAAAAGATGGTCGACCTGAAGCGGCAGGAGGGCGCGGCGCTGGCCGATGGGGGCGATGTCTATGACGCGCTGCTTCAGGATTATGAGCCGGGCGCCACGGCAGCAGGGTTGGAGGCCATGTTCGGTGCCCTGCGTCCGCGCCTGGTTGCCCTGCGTGCCGCCTGCCTCGACCGTCCCGCTCCCAAGGGGCTGGAAGGGCGGTTCGACGAGGCCGCGCAGATGCGACTGGCGCGGATGCTCGCCAAGACATTCGGCTATGACATGGCGCGCGGACGCGTGGACAAGGCGGTGCATCCCTTCAGTTCCGGTTCGGGCGATGATGTGCGCATCACCACGCGCACCAACCCCGAAGATCCGTTCAACTGTTTTTACTCGACCATCCACGAGGTCGGCCACGCCTCATACGAGCAAGGAATCGACCCGGCCTATGCCATGACACCGCTGGGCCAGGGCGTTTCGATGGGCGTGCATGAAAGCCAGTCGCGCATCTATGAAAACCAGTTGGGCCGCTCGCGCGCCTTTACCGGGTGGCTGTTCGAACGCATGCGTGAAGCATTCGGTGATATCGGCGTGACCGATGCCGACGCGTTCTACGCGGCCGTAAATACCTTGCAACCGGGCCATATCCGTACCGAGGCCGATGAAGTGCAATATAACCTGCACGTGCTGTTGCGTTTTGACCTGGAGCGCGACCTGATCGCCGGGCGGCTGGATGTGAGCAACCTGGAAGAGGCGTGGAACTCCCGGTTCGCGGCGGATTTCGGCTACGCCGTGGACAAGCCGTCGAACGGTTGCCTGCAGGATGTGCACTGGTCCGAAGGGCTGTTCGGCTATTTCCCGACCTACACGCTGGGCAATGTCTATGCCGGCTGCCTGATGAAGGCGCTGACGCGTGCCGTGCCGGATTGGGAGGCACAATTGGCGGCCGGCGACCTGGCGGGCGCCACCGGCTGGCTGCGGGCCGCGGTGCAGCGCCACGGCGGGCTGATGGAGCCGCGCGAGGTTATCGCGCAGGCTTGTGGCGAAGAGCCGAGCGAGGCGCCGCTTCTCGAATACCTGGAGCAGAAATTCGGCGCGCTTTACGGGCTGTGATCGCGTAGGGCGGCGCTAAATGATCCAGCGGGCGCGGCAGGCTTGACCAAGCCCTTTTAGCGAAAAAGGTCGCAGGCTGGGCAAGGCGGCCCAGCCTGCGACCTAATCAAGGTTTCGGTCCGGGGGTCAGACCTCGGGCTCGGCCTCGTCCTCATCCCCTTGATCGGCGATCCAGGCGACCGAAACGACATGTTCGCCCTTGCCAGTGTTGAACACCTTGACGCCGCCGGCGCTGCGCGACCGGAAGGAAATGCCATTGACCGGCACGCGGATCGATTGCCCCTTCGACGTAGCGAGCATGATCTGGTCATCCATCTCGACCGGGAAGCAGGCGATGATCGGCCCTGACTGCATCCGCTTTTCCCACGCGGTCACGCCCATGCCGCCACGCCCGCGAACGGGGTAGTCGTGGCTGGAGCTGAGCTTGCCCGCACCGGCAGCGGTGATGGTCAGGATCAGGTTTTCGGCCGCCGACATCTCGGCATAGCGTTCCTGCGGCAGGGGCGTGTCGGCATTGCCGTCTTCGTCGTCGCCCTCGTCCTCGGTCACGCCGGCCATCAGGCGGCGCATCTTGAGATAGGGGGCGCGCTCGTCTGCATCGGCTTCGAAATGGCGGATGACGGACATCGAAACCACCGTGTCGTCGCCCTGTAGCCGGATGCCGCGCACGCCGGTCGATTTGCGGCCCTTGAATACGCGTACTTCGGTGGTGGGAAAGCGGATCGCGCGGCCTGACGAGGTGACAAGCATCACGTCGTCATCCTCGGAACAGATACGCGCGTTCACCAATTCCACGCCTTCGGGCAGGCCCATCGCGATCTTGCCGTTGCGCATGACATTGGTGAAGTCGCTCAGCGCGTTTCGGCGCACATCGCCCGCGGTTGTCGCAAAGAAAATCTGCAGGTCGGCCCATTCTTCTTCGGGACGGTCGACCGGCATGATGGCGGCGATCGAGGTGCCGGGCTGTATGGGCAGGATGTTGACGATGGCCTTGCCCTTGGACGTGCGCCCGCCCAGCGGCAGGCGCCAGGTTTTCAGCTTGTAGACCATGCCATTGGTGGTGAAGACCAGTAGCTGGGTATGCGTGTTGGCGACAAACAGGTTGGTCACCACGTCATCGTCTTTCAACACGCCACCCGACAGGCCCTTGCCGCCACGCTTCTGGGCGCGGAAATCGGCCAGCGGCGTGCGCTTGATATAGCCGCCCTGCGTGACCGTCACGACCATGTCTTCGCGCTCGATCAGGTCTTCGTCTTCCATGTCGCCCGACCAATCGACGATCTCGGTACGGCGGGGCACGGCGAACTGCTCTTTCACGCTGCGCAGCTCGTCGGCAATGATGCCCATGATCCGCTCGCGCGAGCCAAGGATTTCCAGGTATTCCTTGATCTTGCCGGCCAGGTCTTCCAACTCGTCGGTGACTTCCTTGACGCCCAGTTGGGTCAGGCGCTGCAGGCGCAGGTCGAGGATAGCGCGGGCCTGGATTTCCGACAGGTTATAGGTGCCATCCTCGTTCGCGGTGTGGGTCGGGTCGTCGATCAGCGCGATATAGGGCAGGATTTCCTCGGCCGGCCAGCGGCGCGTCATCAGTTTCTGGCGGGCCTCGGCTGCGTCGGCGCTGGAGCGGATCGTGGCCACGACCTCGTCGACATTGCTGACGGCGACGGCAAGGCCGCACAGCACGTGGCTGCGTTCGCGCGCCTTGCGGAGGTCATGGGCTGTTCGGCGGGCGATCACCTCTTCGCGGAAAGAGATGAACGAGGTCAGGAAACGCCGCAGCGTCAGGGTTTCGGGGCGCCCACCGTTGAGCGCCAGCATGTTGCAGCCGAAATAGGTCTGCATCGGGGTGAAGCGGAACAACTGGTTCAGAACCACGTCGGGGGTCGCGTCGCGCTTGAGTTCGACCACCACGCGCACGCCGTCGCGGTCGGATTCGTCCTGAACGTGGGCGATGCCCTCGATCTTTTTCTCGCGCACCTGTTCGGCGATGCGTTCGATCATCGTGGCCTTGTTCACCTGGTAGGGAATTTCGTCGATGACGATGGCGTAGCGGTCCTTGCGGATCTCCTCGACACGGGTCTTGGAGCGGATGATGACGCTGCCGCGCCCCTCGAGATACGCCTTGCGCGCCCCCGACCGGCCCAGCAAGATACCGCCCGTCGGGAAGTCGGGGCCGGGCACGTATTCGATCAATTGCTCGCTGGAAAGGTCGGGCTCGTCGATCAGGGCCAGCGTGGCATCCACCACTTCACCAAGGTTGTGGGGCGGAATGTTGGTGGCCATGCCGACGGCGATGCCGCCCGCGCCGTTGACCAGCATGTTGGGGAAGCGTGCGGGCAGAACGGTGGGTTCGCTGTCCTTGCCGTCGTAGTTGTCCTGGAAGTCCACCGTTTCCTTCTCGATATCGGCGAGAAGGGCGCTGGCGGGCTTGTCCATACGCACCTCGGTGTATCGCATGGCGGCGGGGCTGTCGCCATCCATCGAGCCGAAATTGCCCTGGCCATCGAGCAGCGGCAGCGACATCGAGAAATCCTGCGCCATGCGCACCAGCGCGTCGTAGATCGCGCTGTCGCCGTGCGGGTGGTACTTGCCCATAACGTCGCCGACGGCGCGGGCCGACTTGCGGTAGGATTTGTCATGCGTGTTGCCGGCCTCGTGCATCGCGTAAAGGATGCGCCGGTGCACCGGCTTCAACCCGTCGCGCAGATCTGGGATCGCGCGGCTGACGATCACCGACATGGCGTAATCGAGATAAGACGATTTCAGTTCTTCGGTGATCGAGATGGACGGGCCCGTATGCTCGGGGCGGGCGGGGCCGTTTTCATCTTCGTTATCAGGGGTTTCCGGCGTATCGTTCACGTGATCTGCCCGTTCTTTTCTGCTGCGCAATATGTTGTTGCACGAACTATATCAGAGCCATGATATGGGGTGCAATCAAAGACCTTGCGTGATGTTGGCAGCCGCAGAGAAGGGGTGATAACATTCTGTTTTTGTTGCAAATTAATTTCCGACGGGCATGATTTGAGGACAGTGACAGAAAACCGAGGTCAAAGATGGATCACCGTGAAACCGAATTGATGCTGAAGGGCTATGGGCTGACGACGGCGGAGATGTTCTATCACATGCCCGATTACGCCCATGTTCTGAACAGTTTCGTTTGGCAGGATTACGACATTGCACCCGATCATCCGCGGCTCTTCAAGTTCATCGAGTTCTGGCGGGAAGAGATAGAGGGACCGCTCCATTCGGTGCGCTTTACCCACCGCAAGATGGTGGCCCCGGGCGAATGGCGCAACGTCGTGGGTGAGTTCACACTGCATTGAGGGCGGTCGGTCGCGCATGTGCGGCATTCGTTTGCCTGACATGCGCGATCCGCCGAACGCGGCAGAAGGGCCACGGGGTGGGCGTCGCCCGGCGCCGTGTGTTCAGGGAATGATGCGGGTGTATTTAACGCCTTCAAGCGTGGCGCCCACCAGAAGACCGGCCTGGCCAAAGATCACGGCAAGGATCGGGGCCTGGGATGTGGTCGTTTCGGCGCGGATATTCTCGGCCTTGTCGTTGAACACGTATTCCACGTCGGCCCCTGCCGCCCAGCCTGACGAGCGCCGGAAACGCATCAGCGCCTCATCTGTCATGAAAAACAGTACATGCGCATATTGTTGCGCGCCGATCTGCAGCCCGAAACTGCCCTTGGTCGCCGAGTAGTAATCAACCGTCGAGCCGCCCACGCGCAGTGCGCCACGGCCGTAGCCACCGCCAAAGCCGAAGCCCGCCTCGGTCAGCAGAGGCATGACAAGTTGGCCGGTCGATTTCGTGGCAATGTCCTGCGTGCTGGGGTAGTTGCTGTAAAGAAAGTTCAGCGTGGAATCGACCCGCGCGTCGATCTTGGCGCCGCCATCGCTTCCCACGCCGTTGCCGCAGGCCGCCGTTACGCCCGCACCGGCCAGTGCGGCCAGCGTGAAGCTGCGTCGGGTAATTTTTGTCATTGTATATGCCTGTATCTGATTGCCTGACTGCTCTGCCGGTTTACACACCGATCTGCGCCGCAACTATACGTGTTGTGCTGCGATCTGTCACTAGGGCATGGGCCGGATGTGCGGGATGCCGCCATTGCCGGCGCGGCCACGGGCGGATCAGTTGTCTTGCAGCAGCCGCGCCACTTGTGGCGCGAAATAGGTCAGCACCCCGTCGCAGCCGGCACGCTTGAAGCACATGAGCGATTCAAGCATTGCCTTTTGCCCGTCGATCCAGCCGTTCTCGGCTGCACCCGCGATCATCGCGTATTCGCCCGACACCTGGTAGGCATAGGTGGGCGCGCCGAACGCGTCTTTCACCCGGCGGCAGATGTCCAGGTAGGGCATGCCGGGTTTGACCATCACCATGTCGGCGCCTTCGCGCAGGTCGCGCTCGACCAGGCGCAGGGCCTCGTTGCTGTTGGCTGGGTTCATCTGGTAGGTCGTCTTGTCTCCCACCAGCGCACCCGAGGCGCCCACGGCATCGCGGAAGGGGCCGTAAAAGGCGCTGGCGTATTTCGCCGCATAAGACAGCAGCATTACGTCCTTGAATCCTTCGGATTCAAGTTCGGTGCGGATCGCGCCGATACGGCTGTCCATCATGTCGCTGGGGCCGATGATATCGGCGCCCGCACGCGCCTGGCTGAGCGCCTGCCTCACCAGCGCATCCACGGTTTCATCATTGGGGATCTTGCCATCCACCACGAAGCCGTCATGCCCGAGGCTGTTATAGGGGTCCAGCGCCACGTCGGTCATCACCGCGATATCGGGCACCGCATCCTTGATGGCGCGCGTGGCGGAATTCGAAAGGTTGTCGGGGTTCCAGGCCTCGGCGCAATCCTCGGTCTTCTTGGCGGGGTCTGTGTAGGGAAACAGGCAGATCGCGGGAATTCCCAGGCTGGCCGCCTCGCGGGCCGCCTTGACCACGTTGTCGACGCTCAGACGGCTGACACCGGGCATCGAGGCGACGGGCTCGACCACGTCCTTGCCATCGCGCAGGAAGACCGGCCAGATCAGGTCACCCACTGTCAGCGCGTTTTCCTGTACCAGGGCACGGACCTGGGCCGATTGGCGGGTGCGGCGAAAGCGGGTGGCGGGAAAGGGGGCCTGGCTGGGGTGCATTGTCTTTTTTCCTTGGCAGCGGGGTTCAGAATGACTGACATGGAATTTCGCGCATCTCAAGGGTAGGAATTGCCACGCCGGAGCGATATGGAAGCGCGGAACAAGCTTTGAGGCACGCCATTGGACTGGTTCGACAACTTCACCACGCTGATCGACATGCGCTCTTTCTCCAGCGTGTGGTACTGGATCGCGCTTGCGGTTCTTTGGTCGACGGCCAGCCATTGGGTCCTGGGCATCCCCTTTGACATGGTCAGCCGGGCCGCCAGTCGCGGCGGGCAGGCACAGACCGATCTTGAGGACATGACACGCGTCATGACCAACCGGCTTTTGTCGATCTCGCGCATTTCCGGTTTGTGGCTGCTGGGGCTGGCCTGCTTTTTCCTGACGTCTCTGGCGCTTATCGGCTTTCTCTACGAAGTGCAGATGGCGCAGGCGGTGTTCTTGATGGTATTTCCGATGTCCCTCGTCGGGCTGCTAAGCCTGAATACCGCGCGGCGCATCCAGAACCGCCAGGCTAGCGGCGAGGAACTGCGCAAGGTGCTGTGGCGGCATCGGGTCATGGTTCAGGTGGTGGGAATGATCGCCATTTTCGTCACCGCGATGTGGGGTATGTATCAGAATCTCAAGGCTGGCATGGGCAACCATTTCGGCCCGATGGGCGCAATCGAGCAACAGGTAGATGATGACCCGAATAACGGTTGGGGGCGCCCCGGAGGGGTTTGACGCTCGCCTGATCCTGAACGAGGTGGCGCGCGCCGACGCGCCCGTTATCCATGTCGCGCGCGATGACAAGCGCCTGGCGGCCATGGAGGCGGCGTTGCGCTTTTTCGCGCCCGGAATGCCCGTTCTGCGCTTCCCCGCCTGGGATTGCCTGCCTTATGACCGCGTCAGCCCGCATGCCGATATTTCGGCAGAGCGCATGGCAACGCTGGCGGGGCTGGTGCACGGGGCGCCCCGGCAATTCGTGCTGCTGACCACGATCAGCG
Organism: Lutimaribacter degradans; assembly: GCF_023703375.1. GTDB lineage: Bacteria > Pseudomonadota > Alphaproteobacteria > Rhodobacterales > Rhodobacteraceae > Lutimaribacter > Lutimaribacter degradans. Next base: position 163,556 of record NZ_JAMQGO010000004.1, on the reverse strand, counting down.
CTGCGATGCAGCGCATCCCCGCGCGCGAGGTTTTGCAAGAGGCTGCGTTCACCGCCCGCGTGGGCGAGCGCGTCAACGAAGAGGCGTTGCGGGCCTTCCTGGTGCGCATGGGGTTCGTGCAGGCGCCTACCGTGACGGAGCCGGGCGATTACGCCATTCGCGGCGGCATCATCGACATCTTTCCCCCCGGCGAGTCGGGCCCGGTGCGGCTTGATTTCTTCGGCGACGTTCTGGATGGCGCGCGCCGCTTTGATCCGGTCAGCCAGCGCACCACCGAAAAGCTGGACCTGGTTGAACTGGCGCCCGTTTCGGAGGTGATGCTGGACGACCCCGCGATCCGCCGTTTTCGCCAGAATTACCGGATCGAGTTCGGTGCCGCCGGCACTGATGACCCGCTCTACGAGGCGGTCAGCGCCGGGCGCAAGCACCAGGGCGTCGAGCACTGGCTGCCGTTCTTTCACGATCGGCTCGAGGTCGTGTTCGACTACCTGCCGCAGGCCACCGTCACGCTGGATGACCAGGTGACGCCCACCCGTATCAGCCGTTGGGAGGGGATTGTCGATCAATACGACACAAGGCGCGAGGCGATGGCGCAAAAGGGCCGTGGCGACAGCGTCTACAAGCCGGTGCCGCCGGGGCTTTTGTATCTCGATGATGAAGGCTGGGAGGCCGCCCTGGGTGCGCGCCGCGTGATGCAGTTCAGCCCGCTGCCACAGCCCTCAGGCCCCGGGGTGATCGACGCGGGCGGGCGTGTCGGGCGCAGCTTCGCGCCCGAACGGCAGGCCGAAACCCTCAGCCTTTTTGGTGCCCTGGCCGATCACATCAAGGCGCGGCTGGATGTCGGGCCGGTCGTGATCGCCTCGTATTCCGAGGGCGCGCGTGAGCGCCTCGACGGTCTGATCGAGGACGAGGGTGTATTGGGCGCGGTCCATGTGCGCGACATGGGCGGTGTCGGCAAGCACGGGCTGCACCTGGCGGTCTGGGCGCTGGAACAGGGGTTCGAGGCCGAGTCGTTGACGGTTATCAGCGAGCAGGATGTCCTGGGCGACCGGCTGATCCGAGCGCCCAAGAAACGCCGCCGGGCCGAGAACTTCCTGACCGAGGCGCAGGCGCTGTCGCCGGGCGATCTGGTGGTGCATGTCGATCATGGCGTGGGGCGCTATCACGGGCTTGAGGTTGTGACGGCGGCGGGCGCGGCGCATGAATGCCTGCTGCTGGAATATGCCGAGGGCGCCAAGCTGTACCTGCCGGTCGAGAATATCGAACTGTTGTCGAAATTCGGCCACGAAGAGGGGCTGCTCGATCGGTTGGGCGGTGGCGCGTGGCAGGCCAAGAAGGCCAAGCTGAAAGAACGCATACGCGAAATGGCCGAGCGGTTGATCCGCGTGGCCGCCGAACGTGCGTTGCGCCGTGCCCCTGTTCTGGAGCCGCCGCCCCACGCTTGGGAAGAGTTCAGCGCGCGCTTTCCCTATACCGAAACCGACGACCAGCTGCGCGCGATCGAGGATGTCCTGGCCGACATGACAAGCGGCCAGCCGATGGACAGGCTGATTTGTGGCGACGTTGGGTTTGGCAAGACAGAGGTTGCGATGCGCGCGGCTTTTATCGCGGCCATGTCTGGCGTGCAGGTTGCGGTGATCGCCCCCACGACACTGCTGGCGCGCCAGCATTTCAAAAGTTTTTCCGACCGGTTCCGCGGCTTCCCGCTCGAGGTGCGGGCACTTTCTCGGTTCGTCAACGCCAAGCAGGCCGCGCAAACGCGCGAGGGCTTGGCCAAGGGCACGGTAGATATCGTGGTGGGCACCCATGCGTTGCTGGCCAAGTCGGTTAAGTTTCAGAACCTTGGCCTGCTTGTCATCGACGAAGAGCAGCATTTCGGCGTGGCCCACAAGGAGCGCCTGAAACAGATGCGCAGCGACGTGCACGTTCTGACGCTGACCGCCACGCCGATTCCGCGCACGTTGCAACTGTCGCTGTCGGGTGTGCGTGACCTGTCGATCATCGGCACTCCGCCGGTCGACCGGCTGGCCATCCGCACCTATGTCAGCGAATTCGATCGCGTCACCATCCGCGAGGCGCTGCTGCGCGAGCATTACCGGGGCGGGCAGTCCTTCTACGTGGTGCCGCGCATTTCCGACCTGCGCGAGATCGAGGATTTCCTGCAATCGCAGGTGCCCGAGATCTCGTATGTCGTGGCGCATGGCCAGATGGCGGCGGGGGAACTCGATGACCGCATGAACGCCTTTTACGATGGCAAATATGACGTGTTGCTGGCCACGACGATCGTGGAATCGGGGTTGGATATTCCGACCGCCAACACGATGGTGGTACACCGCGCCGACATGTTCGGGCTTAGCCAGCTTTACCAGATCCGGGGTCGCGTCGGGCGGTCTAAAACCCGCGCCTATGCCTACCTGACGACCAAGCCGCGCGCGCCGCTGACACCGGCGGCCGAAAAGCGGCTGCGCGTGCTGGGGAGCCTCGACAGCCTCGGCGCTGGCTTTACGCTGGCCAGCCAGGACCTGGACATTCGCGGCGCCGGCAACCTGCTGGGCGAAGAGCAGTCGGGCCAGGTGCGCGACGTGGGTTACGAGCTTTACCAGACCATGCTGGAAGAGGCGATTGCCAAGATCCGCGCGGGAGAGATGGAGGGGCTGTCGGAGGCAGATGAGCAATGGGCCCCCCAGATCAACCTCGGCGTGCCCGTTCTGATCCCCGAGGATTACGTGCCCGACCTGGACGTGCGATTGGGATTGTATCGCCGTCTCAGCGGGTTGCACACCAAGGTTGAACTGGAAGGATTCGCCGCCGAACTGATCGACCGCTTCGGCAAGCTTCCGAAAGAGGTGAACACGCTGCTGCTGGTCGTGCGTATCAAGGCGATGTGCAAGCGCGCGGGTATCGCCAAGCTGGACGGCGGCCCCAAGGGCGCCACGATCCAGTTTCACAATGACAAGTTCGCCTCGCCCGAGGGGTTGGTGGAGTTCATCAAGGATCAGCGCGGCCTGGCCAAGGTCAAGGACAACAAGATCGTGGTGCGCCGCGATTGGAAGAACGAGGCCGACAAGATCAAGGGCGCCTTTGCCATCGCGCGCGACCTGGCCGAAAAGGTGATCGCCGTGGAAAAGAAGAAAAAGGCCCAGGCGTAAACCCGGCCGTCGCCGGTGCGTTTATGCGTGCGGCCCTGGTGCATTTCGGGCGCCGGGTTCACCGATGCTTGTGAGTGGCAAACCATGCGCGAATGCGCGGCGCGATCCAGCCCCAAAGGGCAGGCGCGCCACGGGCGATGGGCCTGCCCACGCGGCTTTCCACCATGTCCAGCGTTGCGCCGTGGTTCACCCAGCTGATCCCGCCCGAGGCGAGGTTCTGGTTGGGCGGTTGAAACCGGTCGAGCGCCTTGGCAAACCGCGCATCCGGGCTGTCGGCGGCCTCAAACTCATCCCAAAGCGCGCGCAGATCGCGCGCCTGATCGGGTGGCAAGAGACCAAAGATGCGCCGGGCGGCGGCCTGTTCGCGTACCGCGATGGCGGCGCGGTCGGCCTCGGCATAGATCGGGGTGTCGCCCGCGTCGATCTCAACCAGGTCATGCAGCAGCAACATGCGGATCACGCGGGAAATATCGACGCCCCCGGGCGCGTGTTCGGCCAGCACCAGGGCATAGAGCGCCAGGTGCCAGCTATGCTCGGCCGTGTTCTCGGGCCGCGAGGCGTCGCAAAGGGTCGTGGCGCGCGTTACCGTTTTCAGCCGGCAGGCCTCGGTCAGAAAGGCCATCTGCGCATCAAGCCGCCGGGCCTGCTCGGTCATTTGGTGCCTGGCGTTGCAGGTTTCGCCGATTGTTGAGCTGCGCGTGCCCTGGTGCGGAGCAGTTGGCGCGCGCGGGCAACGGCCATGCGCACCCGTATCGCCGACATGAACGCCTCTTGCGTCGGCGTGGATGAGGCGCCCAACGTATTGGACACCTCTGAAACCAGGTCTTCGTTGCCGGTGATCTCGACCAGCTTGAGCGTGTCGCGCGCCAGTTCGTCTGCCAGGTCTTCGGTGACGCCCATCTTTTTTACCGCGAATTTTCCGTCAGGCGCCGTTTGACGTAATCACTGACGGTTCCGATCATCGTGTCCATATGCGGCTCTTCGAAGAAATGGCCCGCGCCCTCGATTTCCTCGTGGGTGATGGTGATGCCCTTTTGCTCGTGCAGCTTGCCCACCAGGCTGACGGTATCGGCCGGGGGGGCCACGCGGTCATTGGTGCCGTTGATGATCAGGCCCGAGGCCGGGCAGGGCGCAAGGAAGCTGAAATCATACATGTTGGCCGGCGGGGCCACCGAAACGAAGCCGGTGATCTCGGGGCGGCGCATCAAGAGCTGCATGCCGATCCAGGCGCCGAAGGAAAACCCTGCAACCCAGCAATGCTTGGAGTTGTTGTTCATCGATTGCAGGTAATCGAGCGCCGAGGCGGCATCGCTGAGTTCGCCCACGCCCTGGTCGTATTCGCCCTGGCTGCGCCCGACACCGCGGAAATTGAACCGCAACACGGTAAAGCCCATATTATAAAACGCGTAATGCAGGTTGTAGACGACCTTGTTGTTCATCGTGCCCCCGAACTGAGGGTGCGGATGCAGAACGATTGCAATGGGCGCGTCGCGCTCTTTTTGCGGGTGATAGCGGCCTTCCAGGCGGCCTTCGGGTCCGGGAAAAATGACCTCGGGCATGACATTCCTTGTCAGAATTGGCTTGGCATTATAGTTGACTGTAACGCTCAAGCACTTTAGAACTGTTCTAATTCCCGGCGGTCGCGCCGGATCAGGGTGATAGCGAGATAAGCCTTTCGCCCTGCAAGGTCAATCTGTTGGCGGGGTAGGGCCATGAAACTGAGCACCAAGGGGCGCTATGCGATGGTGGCGCTGACCGATATCGCGCTACAGCCGCAGGGCAACCTGGTGACGTTGGGCGATATTTCGCGACGCCAGGACGTGTCCTTGCCCTATCTCGAACAGTTGTTCGTCAAGCTGCGCCGGGCCGGGCTGGTCGAGTCGGTGCGCGGGCCGGGCGGCGGGTACCGACTGGCGAAACCGGCGTCGGACATTCGCGTGGTCGACGTTCTGGCGGCGGTCGACGAAACGGTGGACGCCATGCACAAGGGCGCCGGCGCCACCGGCGGCCTGTCGGGCAGCCGCGCGCAATCGCTGACGAACCGTTTGTGGGAGGGGCTGAGCGCGCATGTTTATGTCTTCCTGCACCAGACACGGCTGTCGGACGTGGTCGAGAATGACCTGGCCCCGTGCCCGGCCGTGCCCACCCTGTTTTCCGTCGTGGACGAGGGATGACGCGGCGTGAGCATGCGGAGCGGGCTTTCGCCCGCGCTTGGGGCGCATCGCTTGCGCGATGCAGGATGAGGGGCGCTGCCCCTCAAGCACCCCGGGGTATTTCTGGCAAGAGGAAGGATTGATGGCTTTGCGCCGCGTTTACCTGGATTACAACGCCACCGCACCGCTGCGGCCCGAGGCCCGCGAGGCGATGCTGGCGGCGTTCGATCTGGCGGGCAACCCCAGCAGCGTGCATGCCGAGGGGCGTGCCGCCAAGGCGTTGATCGAGCGGGCGCGCGGGCAGGTGGCCGAGGCCTTCGGGGCCGACGGGGCGGATGTGATCTTTACCTCCGGGGCAACCGAGGCCGCGGCGCTGGCTTGCGCAGGGCGTGGATTGTCGGGTGCGGGGGTCGAGCATGACGCGGTGGGCGCCTGGGTTGACGAGGTGCTGCCGGTTGACGGGCAGGGGCGTGTGACCGTTGGCGATCCGGGCCGGTCTGTCTTGCAGGCGGCCAATTCGGAGACCGGCGTTGTGCAGGATCTGCCGCAGGGACTGGCCGTGGTGGACGCCACGCAAGCCTTTGGCAAGCTGCCCTTTGCCTTCAACTGGGCGGGGTGCGAGATGGCGCTGATCTCGGCGCACAAGCTGGGCGGGCCCAAGGGCGTGGGCGCGCTGGTGGTGCGGCGGGGCACCGATGTGGCCGCGCATCTACGCGGCGGCGGGCAGGAGATGGGCCGGCGCGCGGGCACGGAAAACGTGGCCGCGATCGCGGGGTTCGGGGCGGCCGCGCAGCAGGCCGCGCGGGATCTGGCCGACGGGGTGTGGGACCGCGTTCTTGAACTTAGAAAAATTCTAGAAAAGGCCATTGAGGCTGGCGCAAAAGAGACTATTTTGGTCGGGAAAGATACGCAGCGCCTGCCGAACACCTGTTGCTTTGTCACCCCCGGCTGGAAGGGCGAGACGCAGGTGATGACGATGGACCTGGCCGGGTTCGCCGTAAGTGCGGGCAGCGCCTGTTCGAGTGGCAAGGTGCGCGCCAGCAAGGTGCTGGCGGCGATGGGGTTCGACGAGGCTGCGGCTGCCTGCGCGATGCGGGTGTCGCTGGGCCCCGATACGACGGAAGAAAACGTGCTGCGCTTTGCCGAGGCGTGGTTGAGCAAGTTGGAACGGCACCGCGCACGCAGCGCGGCGTAACAGGAAAGGAAGGCGGCCCATGACGGCTTTGGACAAGGTAGAGGTGAAGGAAGGCGTCGATCAGGAAACGGTCGATGCGGTCAAATCCCTTGGCAAGTACAAGCATGGCTGGGAAACCGATATCGAGATGGAATACGCCCCAAAGGGGCTGACCTCGGATATCGTGCGGCTGATCTCGGAGAAGAATGGCGAGCCCGCCTGGATGACCGAGTGGCGCCTGCAGGCCTACGAGCGCTGGCTGAACATGAAGGAGCCGGACTGGGCCATGGTCGATTACCCCGAGATCGATTTCCAGGACCAGTATTACTATGCCCGGCCCAAGAGCATGGAAGACAAGCCCCAGAGCCTGGACGATGTCGACCCCAAGCTGTTGGCCACCTATGAAAAGCTGGGCATCCCCCTTAAGGAGCAGATGATCCTGGCCGGGGTCGAGGGCGCCGAGGATGCGCCCGCCGAAGGCCGCAAGGTCGCCGTCGATGCGGTGTTCGATTCCGTCTCGGTAGGCACGACCTTCCAGGCCGAGCTCAAAAAGGCCGGGGTGATCTTCTGCTCGATCTCCGAGGCGATCCGCGAGCATCCCGAGCTGGTCAAGAAATACCTGGGCTCGGTCGTGCCGGTATCGGACAATTTCTACGCGACGCTGAACAGCGCGGTGTTCTCGGACGGGTCTTTCGTCTACGTGCCGCCTGGCGTGCGCTGCCCGATGGAGCTGTCGACCTATTTCCGTATCAACGCTGAAAACACCGGCCAGTTCGAACGCACGCTGATCATTGCCGACAAGGGGTCGTTCGTCTCGTATCTCGAAGGCTGCACCGCACCGCAGCGCGACATCGCGCAACTTCATGCCGCCGTGGTCGAGATCATCGTCGAAGAAGACGCCGAGGTGAAATATTCCACGGTGCAGAACTGGTATCCGGGCGACGAGAACGGCAAGGGCGGGATCTACAACTTCGTGACCAAGCGCGCCGATTGCCGCGGCGACCGGGCCAAGGTGATGTGGACGCAGGTTGAAACCGGATCGGCCGTGACGTGGAAATACCCGTCCTGCATCCTGCGTGGCGATGACAGCCAGGGCGAATTCTATTCGATCGCCATCACCAACAACCATCAGCAGGCCGATACCGGCACCAAGATGGTGCACCTTGGCAAGAACACCAAGTCGCGCATCGTGTCGAAGGGGATAAGCGCGGGCTACGCACAAAACACCTATCGCGGGCTTGTGTCGATGCACCCCAAGGCGAAGAACAGCCGCAACTATACCCAGTGCGACAGCTTGCTGATCGGCGACAAGTGCGGCGCGCATACGGTGCCGTATATCGAGGTGCGCAACAACTCTTCCCGGGTCGAGCACGAGGCGACAACCTCGAAGGTGGATGACGACCAGATGTTCTATTGCCGCCAGCGCGGCATGGACGAGGAAGAGGCCGTGGCGCTGATCGTCAATGGCTTTGCCAAGGAAGTGTTGCAGGCGCTGCCGATGGAGTTTGCCATGGAAGCGCAGCAGCTGGTGGCCATTTCGCTGGAAGGGTCGGTGGGCTGATGCCCGCCTGATGGCCGCACGGTGAGCACCCCATTGGCATATCTGGCAGGGGCCCTGGCGCCCCTGCGCCCTTTGCGCATCGCGGATGTGGGCGCGAACCCGATCGTCGCGTCGGCCTACGACGCCCTTGTGCGGCAGGGGCTGGCGCAGGTCTGGGGGTTTGAGCCGCATCCCGTGGCGGCGGCAGCGCTGCGTGACCAGGCGCCCGAGAACGTAAAGGTGATCGAGCAGGCGATAGGCGCGCCGGGCCGCGCGGTGTTCAACGCTTATCCAGCCTCCGAGATGTCGTCCTTGTTCAAGCTGTCGCGAAGAAGCATCGGATACCTAGGGCATTTCCGCAGGCATCTTGATAGCGAGGAGGAGGTCGACGTAACGCTCGACTCGCTCGATGCGGTGGCGGATGTGCCGATGATCGACTGCCTCAAGGTCGATGCGCAGGGTGCCGAACTGTCGGTGATCGAGGGCGCACGGCAAAAGCTGGTGCAGGCGGTTGCGGTGGTCGCCGAGATGCGGTTTTACCGTCTTTACGATGGCGAACCCGAGATGCACGAGCTCGACCGCGCGTTGCGGGGGCAGGGGTTTGTTCTGCATCGCTTTATCGCGCCGAAGGCACGTATGCTGGGCAACAGCCAGGCGCATCGGCTGAACCGGCGCGCGGTGGGCAGCCAGTTGATCGACGGCGACGCGGTCTATATTCGCAACCTCGAAGACCGCGCGGCGGTCAGCGATGAGCAATTGGCGCATCTGGCGCTTTTGGCAGATGCGATGTTCGGCAGCCGCGACCTGGCGCTGTGGTGCCTTGACGAGCTGGCGGCGCGTGGCGCGCTTCCCGGCAAGGTGGCTGCCAAATATGTCGACAAGCTGCCGGCCGCGCTGAAAGCAGAAGGGGCGAAGGCATGATCGTCACGACCACCAACTCCATCGAGGGTCACAAGATCGTCGACTACCGCGGTATCGTCGTGGGCGAGGCGATCATGGGCGCCAACATCGTGCGCGATATCTTTGCAAACGTGACCGACATCGTAGGTGGCCGGTCGGGCGCCTATGAAACCAAGCTGCAAGATGGGCGCGATACCGCCCTGCGCGAGTTGGAGCAACGCGCGCTGGCATTGGGCGGCAATGCCGTGGTGGGCGTGGACCTGGATTACGAGGTGGTGGGCCAGTCGATGCTGATGGTTTCGGCCAGCGGTACGGCGGTGGTGATCGAGTGAAACAAGGCGCCGACATACTTGCGCGTCCGGAACTGACGCTGCCCGAGGCAGAGACCGCCATGGTGCGCGCGGCGTATGGCCGGGCGGATGTCATCCTGGAATATGGGTCGGGCGGGTCCACGGTGTTGGGCGCCGAAATGGGCAAGCGCGTGCTGTCGGTGGAAAGCGACCAGGACTGGGCGAAGATGATGCGCGACTGGTTCACGCAGAACCCGCCCGAGGGCGAGGTTGACATAATCTGGTCTGACATCGGCCCTACGAAGGAATGGGGGCATCCGGTGGATGACCGTGCCTGGAAACGGTTCGCCCGCTACCCGCTGGAGGTGTGGGACATGCCCGAGTTCGCCCATCCCGACGTGGTGTTGGTGGACGGGCGGTTTCGCGTGGGCTGTGCGCTGGCCGCGGCCTATCGCATCACGCGCCCTGTCGGCCTTTATTTCGATGACTACGTGCCGCGCAAGCGGTTTCACGAGGTCGAAGAGTTCATCGGCCCGCCGGCCGAGATCGCGGGGCGCATGGCACGGTTCGAACTGAGGCCGCAGGCGATCCCGCCCGACCGGCTGTTGCGGATGGTGCAATTGATGACACGGCCCTGAAGGGCTGCCCGAAAAAGAGAACGAGAAAGGAACGAAAAATGCTGGAAATCAAGAACCTTCACGTACGCCTGGAAGAAGAGGACAAGAAGATTCTGAAAGGTGTGGATCTGACGGTCGAGCCCGGCAAGGTACATGCGATCATGGGGCCCAACGGGTCGGGCAAATCGACGCTGTCTTACGTGCTTTCGGGGCGTGACGGTTACGAGGTGACCGATGGTACCGCCACGCTGGATGGTCACGACCTGCTGGACATGGAGCCCGAGGAGCGCGCCGCCGTGGGCCTGTTCCTTGCGTTCCAGTACCCGGTCGAGATTCCGGGCGTCGGCAACATGACATTCCTGCGCACCGCAGTGAACGCGCAGCGTAAGGCGCGCGGTCAGGAAGAGATGTCGTCGGCCGATTTCCTCAAGCTCATTCGCGAGAAGGCCAAGGAACTGAAGATCGACGCCGACATGCTGAAACGCCCGGTCAACGTGGGCTTTTCGGGCGGCGAGAAAAAGCGCAACGAGATCCTGCAAATGGCAATGCTGGAACCCAAGATGTGCATCCTCGACGAAACCGACAGCGGCCTTGACGTGGATGCCATGAAACTTGTCAGCGACGGCGTGAACGCGCTGCGCGACGAAGGCCGCGGGTTTTTGGTGATCACGCACTACCAGCGGCTGTTGAACCACATCAAGCCGGACGTGGTGCACATCATGTCTGATGGCCGCATCATCAAGACGGGTGGCCCCGAGCTGGCGCTCGAGGTCGAGGAAAACGGCTATGCCGATATTGTCGAGGAGGTGGCGTGATGGCATTGCCCCAGGCAAAACTGGACGCAACCGAGGCGCGTCTTGCCGCGCTGGCGCTGCCTGCGGGCGGCACCTGGATCACCCAGGCGCGCGAGGCGGCGCTGGCCCGCGTGCGCGAGATGGGGCTGCCCGGGCGGCGGGACGAATACTGGAAATTCACCCGCCCCGACACGCTGATCGTGCCGCAGGCGCCCAAGGCGGCTGTCTTTGCCGATGACGAAGGCCTGCCATTCGACGACATGGATCGGCTGCGCGTTGTGTTCGTGGATGGCGTGTTCGACGCCGAGGCCAGCGACGACCTGTCGGCCGCAGGCATCGAGATCGAGCGGCTGGAAACTGCCGCCGCGCAGGACATCCACTGGGCCAAGGATATCTACGGCACGCTGGAAAAGGCCGGACAGAACCCGGTGATGCGCCCGCTGGCCGCTTTGAACAGCGCCTACGCCACCGATGGCGTGGTGATCCGCGTCACCGGCAAGGCGAAAAAGCCCGTCAGCCTGATCTATCATCACCAGTCCGAGACCTCGGACGCGATCCTGCACAATGTCATCAAGCTGGAAAAGGGCGCCGAGCTTACGGTGCTGGAAAACGGGCCTGCCGCGGCGCGGTTCAACCAGGTGATGGAGGTCGACGTGGCCGATACCGCGCGCTTTCACCACGTGCGCATCCAGGGCCGCGACCACGAACGCCACGCGGCGACGCATATCTTTGCGCGGTTGGGCACGGAAAGCGTGTTCAAATCCTTTACCATGACGGTGAACGGCGTGATGACGCGCAACGAATGCGTGATCGAACTGACGGGCGACGATGCCATGGCCCACGTGGCCGGTGCGGCCATGGGGGATGGCGATTTTCACCAGGATGACACGGTGTTCATTACCCATGACGCGGTGAATTGCGAAAGCCGCCAGGTGTTCAAAAAGGTGTTGCGCAACGGTGCCACGGGCGTTTTCCAGGGCAAGATCCTGGTGCAGCCCGAGGCACAGAAAACCGATGGCTACCAGATCAGCCAGTCGCTTTTGCTGGATGATGACAGCAATTTCCTGGCCAAGCCCGAACTTGAAATCTATGCCGATGACGTGGCCTGTTCGCACGGGTCGACCACGGGGGCGATCGACGAGGACATGCTGTTCTACCTGCGTGCCCGCGGCTTGCCTCTGGGCAAGGCGCAGGATCTGCTGGTGCTGGCTTTCCTTGCCGAGGCCGTCGAAGAGATCGAGGACGAGCCGCTGCGTGAACATATCACGGTGCGCCTGCAGGGCTGGCTGGAGCGTCACAGTCGCTGATGGCCCTTATGCGTGACATCACGGCCACCTACCGTGGCCCGGGTCGCGTGGTGGGCCGCCTTCTGGCGGCCCCCACCAATGAAGGCCGCGCATTGGCGCTGGTAATGGGCGCCTGCGTGGTGTTGTTCATCGCGCGCTGGCCCGCCTTGGCGCGCCAGGCCCACCTTCAGGACGAGGATTTGCAGATGCTGCTGGGCAGCACCCTGTTTGCAACGGTGTTCATGCTGCCGCTTCTGTTTTATGTTCTGGGCCTTGTCGCGCATCTGCTGGCGCGGGGTTTGGGTGGAAAGGGCACGGCCTACGGTGCCCGTATCGCGTTGTTCTGGGCCTTGCTTGCATCGTCGCCCTTGGTTTTGTTGAACGGGCTGGTGGCCGGTTTCATCGGTCCGGGTATCCAGCTTACCATCGTTGGTATCTTGTGGACGGCCGTGTTCTTGTGGTTCTGGATTGCCGGCATGCGCCGGGTTGGATGGGGATGAGGATGACAACACGCAGCCTGAAAGATCTGGCCGTCCAGACGTTGACTGCCCCGCGTGAGGCAGCCGAATATCTGCTGGGCCTGAACATCGCGCGCAACACGCTGTGGATGGCTCTGGTGCTGGCAACGGTGCTTAATGCGCTGCTGTTCAGCCTGTCGAATTATCTTTTCCCCACGCCGATGCCGATGCAGGGCCTGTTCGACAACCCCTTGCTTTACGCGTTGGCGCAGGGCGGGGGGCTGGCTATCACGGTGTTCGTGCTGACATGGGTCGGCAACATGATGGGTGGCAAGGGCCAGTTGGGCGATGTTCTGATCGCGCTGGTCTGGTTGCAGTTCATGCGCGTGCTGGCCCAGGCGCTGGTGATTGTTCTGGGCGTGGCCATTCCGATGCTGGGCGGGCTCGTGTCGCTGGCGGTGCTGGGGCTCAGCGTGTGGATATTGCTGAATTTCATAAATGTCGCGCATCAATTCGACTCGCTCGGCAAGTCTTTCCTGGTGCTGTTCCTGGCGGCGATGGGCGTCAGTTTCGGTATATCGATCATCCTGATGCTCATCGGAGTATCGGCCGAAGGGGTTAATCCCAATGTATGATGTCGACACGATCCGCCGCGACTTTCCGATCTTGTCGCGCGAGGTGAACGGCAAGCCGCTGGTCTATCTCGACAACGGCGCGAGCGCGCAAAAACCGCAGGTGGTGATTGACGCGATCACCACCGCCTACGCGCATGAATACGCCAATGTGCATCGCGGGCTGCATTACCTCTCGAACCTGGCAACCGAGAAATACGAATCCGTCCGGGGCACGGTGGCCCGCTTTCTGGGCGCGGCGGACGAGAACGAGATTGTCCTGAACTCGGGCACGACCGAGGGCATCAACATGGTTGCCTATGGCTGGGCCATGCCCCGGATGGAGGCGGGCGACGAGATCGTGCTGTCGGTGATGGAGCACCACGCCAACATCGTACCGTGGCATTTCCTGCGCGAACGCCAGGGCGTTGACCTGAAGTGGGTCGATTGCGACGCCACGGGCGCGCTGGACCCGCAAAAGGTGATCGACGCGATCGGCCCCCGGACCAAGCTGGTGGCGATCACGCATCTGTCGAACGTGCTGGGCACGGTGGTCGACGTGAAAGCCATTTGTGCCGCTGCGCGCGAAAAGGGCGTGCCGGTGCTGGTCGATGGCAGCCAGGCCGCCGTGCACATGCCCGTGGACGTGCAGGACATAGGCTGCGATTTCTATGCCGTCACGGGGCACAAGCTTTATGGCCCGTCGGGGTCGGGGGCGATCTGGGTCGCCAAGGAGCGGCTGGCCGAGATGCGCCCCTTCATGGGCGGTGGCGACATGATCCGCGATGTCAGCAAGAACAGCGTCACCTATGCCGATCCGCCGATGAAATTCGAGGCGGGCACGCCGGGCATCGTGCAGACGATCGGGCTGGGCGTTGCGCTCGATTACATGATGGGCGTCGGGATGCAGAATATCGCCGCGCATGAGGCCGATCTGGCGCGCTACGCGACCGAGCGCCTTTCGGGCTTGAACTGGCTGACGGTGCAGGGCTCCGCGCCGGGCAAGGCGGCCATATTCTCGTTCACCATGCAGGGCGTGGCCCATGCCCATGACATCAGCACGATTCTCGACAAGAAGGGCGTTGCCGTGCGCGCAGGCCACCATTGCGCCGGCCCGCTGATGGAGCATCTGGGCACGCCGGCCACCTGTCGCGCGTCGTTCGGCATGTACAATACCCAAGGCGAGGTCGACGCGTTGATCGACGCGCTGGAACTGGCCCACGACCTGTTTGGCTGACCGCGGGCGCTGCGGGCGCCCCCACGGTATCGGCGGAATATTGCCGATCCACCGCGGTCGGGGGCGTCAGACGTAGCGAAATGTGCAACCCTTGATCCAGCGACAACTGGAAAAAGGGAGTGTCTGCCATGACCAAACTCAAGATCACCGCCGTGCTGGTTGCACTGACGGCCATCTCCGCCTGCGCCCAACCGGAACCCGAGCCCGTTCCGCAGCCGGTGGCGCCCGAGCCCGTCTATGACAAGTACGGAAACCAGGTGAACTGAGGGCGCACGCCTTAAAAAAGCGCAAAAGCGACCCTTTGTGTCGTTTTTTCGCCAACATGCCTTTCAGTCTCGGGGCGGCCATCCTATGGTCGCCCCGATTTTCACCAGACTGGAGGCACTTATGACCACTTTGACCCAAGCCGATGAAATTTCGCATATCGCGTTCGGATTCATGGGGTCGAAGGCGCTGTTCGCAGCGCTGCATTTCAAGGTTTTCACGCATCTCTCCGAGGGGCCACTGGACGCCGAAGGGCTGGCCAAGCGCGCCGGGTTGCATCGCGACCGGGCCGAAACCCTGTTGACGGCGCTGGCCGGGCTTGGGCTTGTCACGGTCGAGAACGGACAGTTTTCCAATTCGCCTGCGGCCGAGGCATTCTTGGTCAAGGGCGCGAAATACGATTTCGGTGATTACCTGCGTCTTCAGGTCGGGCGCCAGATGTATGGGCTGCTGGACCAGATCGAAGGAGCTTTGGACGGGTCGCTGGGCGAGGATGACACGAAATCCTATGCCGAGTGGTTCGCCGATCCGGAAGAAGCGCGGCTGTATTCCGAAAGTCAGCATTCCGGCTCGCTTGGCCCGGCGCGGCAATTGGCACGCTCACTCGATCTTTCGGGCGCGCGCCATTTGCTGGATGTGGGCGGCGGCACCGGGGCTTTTGCCATCACGCTGTGCGAGGCCAACCCGGACCTGCAGGCGACGATCGTCGAATTTCCCAACGTGGCCGCGCTTGGCCGCGATTACGTGGAAAAGGCGGGCCTGTCCGACCGTATCACCTATGCGCCGGGTAACGCGCTTGAGGCCGACTGGCCCGGCAAGCAGGACGTGGTGTTGATGTCCTACCTGTTTTCCGGCGTGCCGGGAGAGGCGCACAAGGGCCTTGTCGACAAGGCCGTGCAGGCGCTGCGCCCCGGTGGGCGGATCTTGATCCACGATTTCGTCGTGGACGAGGATCGCAGCGGCCCGGTTCTGGCCGCGCTGTGGCAATTGCAACATACCGCCTTCACACCCAAGGCACGGTCGCTGGATGCCGAATGGCTGCACGGTGCGCTGGCAAGGGCGGGCTTTGACGATGTGACGGTTGAACCGATGATTCCGGAAATGACGATGCTGGCACAGGGGGTGAAACCGACCTGACTTTTTTGCACGCGATGGTCAAACCCCGTTGCGGTGCAACGGGCAATGGCCTATAGACGCGTGCACGACGGACCCTTAGCTCAGCTGGATAGAGCGCTGCCCTCCGAAGGCAGAGGCCAGAGGTTCGAATCCTCTAGGGTCCGCCATTACTCCCCGGCACTTAAGTCGTAGTTCACCCCCACAGTTCCGCCAGCTTTTGCATCAAGAGCACCGTATTGGTGGTGCGGACGGGCCTGTGGGCATGTCCGCTGGCCACACGAGCAGTGGCTGCGGTGATGCGTTTTTGACGTGAACGGCACCGGTTCGTGTGGTATCGGATAGCCGATTATTCAAGGGGCAGGTCGGTATATCGAGGCGAAGCATGACGGATAAGAACAAAAGAGTTTTCGTGTTGGGGGTTGGTGCGCAGAAAACTGGAACAAGTTGGCTGCACGCGTATATCAGCAATGACAAGCGGGCGAATATGGGATTTCAAAAGGAATACCATATCTGGGACGCAGTTCATTCAGACCTGTGCAAGGAATTCAGAATCCCGCACAAGGAAGCCGAAGGGCTCAATGTGTCGCAGTACCTACGCTATTGCATGCAAAATATAGATGGATTTTACGAAGGATATTTCCGGTCGGTTCTTAATGGTGGCGCCGAGATTACGGGTGATATCACGCCGTCTTATTCTGTTCTCGATGCAGAGCAGCTTTTCGAACTTAGGGAAAAGATAATAGGTATAGATGCGAAGATAAAAGTCGTGTTTTTGATGCGTGACCCGGTTGAACGGTGCTGGAGCGCCGTGCGAATGATGAAACGGCAGTCACCCAGCCAGGAAGACGATGAAGCGTGGCTGCGCAAACACTATGCAAGTGAAAGATTCATTTTTCGTACAAAGTACGAGGTGACTTGCGAGAACCTGAAACAGGTATTTGATAAAAGCGAATTGTATTTCGGGTTCTACGAAAACATGTTCGAGGATGAGAATATCGCAAGGATATCGAATTTTTTAACCATAGACCCAAAGACCGGATTGAAGTCAAAGTCCGTGAACGTATCACCTAAAAGCGGTGAAATTTCGCCGGAACTGCAAGCGGAGGTCAGGGATTTTTACGCTGACACCTACGATTATTGTTTTGCACAATTTCCGGAGATCCGGCCGTTCTGGCTGTCATGATTGGCTAAAAGAAAAGCAGAACGGTTGGCGTCGCGCCAATTGAAAGGCGTTATGCTTCAAGGTCTATATGCCAATGCAGCGAGTGCCGTTTGCGCGCTGGATCGGCGCGCAAATGGTGCCAGGGTCTTTCCCTGCCGACGGCCAAAGCCCGACGAAGCGCGCATGACGGTGGTGGGGTTGCTGATCATGGTTCGGCGACTCTTGCCCGGCGGCAGGGCGCGCGCCAATCCATCTGCTGGTAGATCAGCCGCCCTGCGCACGTAGCAGCTTTGTCATGACCTCAAGTTCGAATGTCTTGCAGTCTCCCTCGACCGGGGCAAAATCCTCGACACGGCAGAGCCGACCCTCGAGCGACATCTCGATTTCACCCTGGTCACTGTCATGGGTGAAGCTTGAGACCGAAGCACTCACCTCGCCGCCGTCGATTTCGGACGTGTAGTGTGAACCGATACCATCGGGAAAGAACGACACGTTAACGGGCACGGTGCCATCATTTATGATTTCGCCTGTTGCGAAGTCGCCGGCAACAGTGACCGTCAGGATATCGGCGCGCAGGAAATCGTCACTGTCGGACGAATGTGCCTGTATGTTCAGCATGTCGAACACGCCGGCACGATCAATGCTTGCCGTGGCTTGGGCGCCATCGGCCAGGAATGTAATCCATTCGTAGGTGTCGCGTCCGATCATGCCCGTGACACGGCCAAGCTCCTCGATCTGCATCGGCTGTTCGGGCGGGGCCGTTGTCGCATCGCCGCTGACCATCGTGAAATTGACCGTGCCGGCCCGGCAGATTTCGGCGTTGTCCTGCACGATAGGTTCGGGGTCGCCGCTAGACATGTCTTGCAGGCAAAAGCTGTCGCTCGCGATGCGCCCGGACAAGGCGCCCGCATCGCCTCCGAGGTCAAGCCGGTCAATCTCCAGGCTTTGGAACCCATCCAGTTCGGCCAGCCAGACGCGTTCGGGGTTCTGTGACCCGGCATCCCAAGCTTCGACCACCATGATTACCGCATCCGCGACCATGTCCGCGGTCATGTCGGCAGGAGACACGCTGCCTTCGGATTCGAAATCCATGAACAACATGACGCCGTCGATGCTGTCGTCGGATTGCTCCAGCGCGCTTGCAATGATGCCCAGGCCGGAATACCCGCTGCCGCCATAGGTTTCGTAGAACAGCCCCGGCATACCGCCGACGCCATCGGACACCGTGAAATCGAGGGGCTCGCCCTCAAGGGTGCCTGTGACCTGCCCGGTTTGCGCCATCACGGGTGAAACAGTGGCAAGGTGTGCCGTCCAGCCAAGGGCCGCCAGGCCGAGCAGGCCAACCAGTACATTCCGCATCGTTGATTTCATCCTTCTGAAATGTCACGCTCACGTGTGTTTAGCGGCACCCATCAGGCCACGCCCCCTTCGTATGAAGGGGGACAAAAATTGTCGGGTCTACAAAACATGACCGGGTCACACGCAAGCGGTCCGTCATGGCACGCGGAAAATAACGACACAGGAACAGGAGGAAGACGTGCGCGCGCTGGTTGCCGGAATAATCGCCCTGACCATCTTGTCGGGCCGGGGCATGGCCTTGGCCGATGCCGTGGTTCTTACCGTGACGGGGGATGTCAAAGACGCGCCCGTCACGTTCACGCGGGCCGAACTCGCGGCATTGCCACAGCACCGGCTGAGCACCTCGACAACGGTGACGGATGGCGTGCCGGTGTTCGAAGGTTTCCTGATGCGCGACCTGCTCGGTGCCGTGGGCGCCGAGGGCGAGACCGTCACGGCGGTAGCCCTGAACGACTATAGCATCCAGATACCGATTTCCGATTTCGAGCGGTTCGATGTGCTGGGCGCGGTCGCGATGGATGGTGAATCGCTGACCCCCCGCGACAAGGGCCCGATCTGGATCGTGTATCCGCGCGACGACCACCCCGAGTTGCAGGACATGCGCTATGAAACCCGGTGGGTGTGGCAATTGCACACGTTGGACGTGCAATGAGCGCCCCGTCGGCTGCCGCACCGCGCGGGGGATCGTGGATGGCGCTTTACGGGCCGTTGCTGCCCCTTCTGGCGATCTGTCTTGTGCCCTTGGCCTTCGCCCTGACCCGGACCGCGGCAATCGAGCGCGACATGCGCATCGCGGCCACCGAGAACATGCTTTGGGTCGTCAGCCAGACCCAGATGGAGATGCTGAACCTGGCGGTGACCGCGATGTCGCCGGACCAGACCGAAGATGACATTGCGCATCGCTATGACATGGTTCTTTCGCGGCTTGCGTTGCTTCAGGACGGGCCGCAGCGGCGCTATCTTGCGGAACTGGGCCACGAAGTGACCGTTGGCCAGATCGAACGCGAATTGCGCAGGCTTGACCCGGTTGCGCGCGGGCATAGCGACGAGCTGCATGATGCGCTGTCAGGGCTGGGCCTTGACCTGCAGCCACAGCTCAAGCGCATTGCAACCGACGTGATGACGGCCGAGTGGACGGCGGCAGCCGAACGGCTGGACGATTACAGAAGCATGCAAAGAACGGTTGTGCTGGCGGTGGGCAGCGCGCTGGTGGCGGCGCTGGTGATTTCGTGGCTGCTGCTGCGCAACCAGCGGCGCCTGCACAGGGCCGAGATGATGCAGGTCCGTGCCAATGTCATGCTTGAGAGAGAGCGCAACACCTCGGCCTGGTACAAGGATTTCGCGGCGCTCGTATCTCACGAGATCAGAACACCCCTGACGCTTATCGACAGCGCCATGCATCGCCTCTTGCGCAAGGGTGAGACGGTCACCGCGCACGACGTGGCCGAGCGTCATGCCGTGATACATGACGCGGTGCTCAGGTTGACCCGCGTCGTCGAAACGGTGCTGATGGCAGGCCGCGTCGACGAGGAAGCCGTTGAAAGCAGGCTTGCCCCTGAAAACCTTTCAGCGCTTGCCGAAAAGGCGATTGCCGACGCGCAGCGCCACTATCCCGACCGCGAGATCATACTGTCGAGCAGCGCGACCGGCCTGCTGGCGCAGTGTGATCGGCACCTGGTCGGGCATATTCTTGGCAACCTTCTGTCGAATGCGCTGAAATACAGCCCCCCCGATACCCCGGTTGAATTGCGCCTGTTCGCCCAAGGGGGCCGCGTCGCTTGCGCGGTGGGGGATCGTGGCCCGGGCATCACCCCGGCCGAACAGGATCACGTGTTCGAGCGTTTCTATCGCGGTCGCGACCAGATGACAAAACCCGGCACCGGGCTTGGCCTTGCGTTGTCGCGTGAACTTGCGTCGCTTCAGGGTGGCGAAGTGACGATGGAAAGCTGGCCTGGCCGGGGTTCACTTTTCACCCTGTGGCTTCCCGCAGCAACGAGGCACGACGCATGACCGCCCCTTCAGCCCCCCTGATCCTGTGTTGCGAAGACGAACCGGCGCTGCGGCGCGACATCGCCGACGAACTGCGCGAGGCCGGGTACCGCGTGCGCGAGGCCGCGAATGCCGACGAGGTGTTCGACGCGCTTGGCGAATGCACGCCCGACCTCGTGCTGTGCGACATCATGATGCCCGGGACCGATGGCTACGGCGTGCTGGCCGGTTTCCGAAAGGATTTTCCACATTTGCAGCACGTGCCGCTGGTCTTTCTGTCGGCGCTGGCCACCACAGACGCGCTGATCCGGGGCAAGCGGGCAGGCGCGGACGATTACCTGACAAAGCCCATCAATTACGATTTGCTGATCTCGACCATCGAGGCCCGGCTGCGCCAGACCCACCGCGTGCAGCAATCAAGCGCCCCGGTGGAACGGATCGGCTGGCATCTTTTCGACCAGCTTTCGGTTGGCGTGCTTGCCTTTGATGCGAATTGCAGCCTCGTGCGTGTCAATCCGGCGGCGGAAAACCTGCTGTCACGGTCTGCCCATCCCGATACGGCGCTTGGGATACCGCCGGGGCTTGCCAAACCCTTGCGGCAGATGGTTCGGGCGGCGCTGGAAAAGCGCGAAGAGACGCAGGCCGTCAGGCTCGACGACGAGGCGGCTGGAATGGCGGTCATGTTTTCTTGCCCGGCAGAGGGGCAGCGCGCAGATCCCAAGCAGCCCGCGGTTTTCGTCTATGTGACCGATCCCCAGTATCGGACACCGCTTTCGGGCGACGCGCTCAAAAGCCTGTTCTCTCTCACGCCTGCCGAAACCGAGGTGGCGCGCCGGCTGGCCATGGGGCTGCGCCTGAACGAAATCGCCACCGATCTGGGTGTGTCGCAGACAACCGTTTCATTCCACCTGCGCAATGTCTTCGACAAGACCGGAACGAACCGGCAGGTCGAGCTCGTGGCGCTGCTGCTGTCATTGCCGCTTCGGGCGGTATCCTGAACGGCGCAAACAATCCCCTGCATCCGCACGGGGCGCGGCGGCGAAGACCGGCCTAAGCTTCGACTCGGGACAAGAATCATCCCCGGCAGCGATTCGTCGTGCCGATCATGGGGGAAACTTCGCCCTGGGCAGCTTGTGACACCGGTTCGGCCCGCCAATCTGTTGCCCGTGGCGCGCCGGAACAAAGGAGAAAAGAATGAAGAAAGACCAGTTTCGCAATGCAGTGCTGCTGGCGCTGTCGATCGGTTTCAGCGCACCCGCGGCATCGGTTTGGGCCGAAGAGTTCATCAAGTTGGGTCATGCCAAGGGCGTGACGATCGACCTGCCGCTAAAACAGTTTCCCGGCGATCATTTCACGCCCGTTCAACTGCGCAATTTCTACAGCAATCGCATCACCACCGCCGGTGACCTGATCAAGGCCGACCCCAAGATTGTCGGGCGCATTCTCGGGCTCGATCCGCGCCAGGCCAAGATGACGCAACGCCACCTGCGGGATTCGCTGAAAAAGTAGCGTTGAACCGGCAGGCATGGAGATGTCGGGCATCCCGGCGGGAATATGCAGGCAAAACAAATCGGAGAAGGAAACGATCATGTGGGACTTTTCATTCCGGCGCAGCATCGGGCTGATGATGCAAACCTTGCCTTTCATACTGCTGCGCATGGCCGTCTATTTCGGTGCAGCGCTCGCTTATGTTCTCGCTACTGGTACCGGCGCCGGCATAGGCTGGGGGATCGGTGCCATGGGCGACGAGGGGTTCCGGGGTTCGGCCACTTTCTTTGGTGGCGTCACTGGGTTCGGCCTCGTCGCGATCGTGATGTACTGGCTGCGTGAATACGTGCTTTACCTTGTGAAGGCGGGGCATATCGCGGTCCTGGTCGAATTGATCGACAACCGCCCGATCCCCGAGGGGCGCAGCCAGGTGGGCCACGCGCAGGCCATGGTGCGCGCCCGTTTCGCCGAGGCCAGCACGCTCTTCGCGGTCGACCAGATCGTGAAGGGGGTGTTGCGCGCCATCACCGGGCTGATCCGGGGCGTGTTCACGTTGCTGCCCATTCCCGGCATCAAGCAACTGGTCACGATCCTGCGGGCCTTTCTGAACGTGGCTGTCGGTTTCATCGACGAGGTGATCCTGGCCCACGCCATGCGCACCCGCGCCACCGACCCCTGGGGCTCGGCGCGCGAGGCGCTGGTGCTTTACGCGCAGAACTACAAGCCGATGCTGCGCAACGCGGCCTTCGTCACGGTCTTTGTCTATGGCCTGACGGCGGTGATCCTGTTCTTGATGCTGGCCCCTGCGGCGGCGATCTCGCACCTGTTTCCCAGCGGCATGTCGGCGGCAGGCGTTGTCGTTGCGTTGATCCTGGCATGGTCGGTCAAGCAGGCCCTGCTTGAGCCGCTTGCCGTGGCGTGCCTGCTGCAAGCCTATTTCAAGACAATCGAGGGCCAGACCCCCAACCCGGAATGGGATGCGCGGCTGGATTCGATGTCGTCGAAATTCCGCAAGCTCAAGGAGCGCGCGATACCGACGGAGGCGGCAGCACAATGAGAGGTGCGGCGCTTCTTTTCGGTTTCCTGTCGGTGCTCGCCGGGTCCGCCCTGGCGGACTACACGCATGATCGCATCATCGGCTTTTCACCGGACGGTCGATATGTCGCCTTCGAGACATACGGCCTGCAACGCGGGTCAGGGTTGCCCTTTTCCAACATCTTCATCGTCGACCTTGATCGAGATGCGTGGGTGTCTGGCTCTCCGGTGCGTTCGCGCGCATCCGAGGCCAATATGGCCGAGGTCGAGGCCGCTCCCTACGCTGCGCTATCGGCCAAGCGCGAGGAAGTGCGGGCCAAGAGCGCCGAGCTATTGGGCGGGCTCGAAATCCGTCGGCCTGCAACTGTCTTGTTTGCCCGTGGTATCGGCGAAGCGCACGACGCGCCGTCGCGGATCACGGTCGCACGCCCCAACCCTGACGATCCGACCCGGCCCCCCCAGGCCACGACCACATTTGAGCTTGAGGAAATCGCAGTTCCCGGTGGGGCAGAATTCTGCCCCCGGCCCGAGGCTTTGC
Source organism: Lutimaribacter degradans (assembly GCF_023703375.1). GTDB lineage: Bacteria > Pseudomonadota > Alphaproteobacteria > Rhodobacterales > Rhodobacteraceae > Lutimaribacter > Lutimaribacter degradans. The sequence goes on along the minus strand of NZ_JAMQGO010000004.1, from coordinate 140,396 downwards.
GCGGCTACCGGCTGACGCATCTGCGATCGGGCGACCGCCCCCAGGTTCTGCACGAAGACAGCCGTATCCCCAGCTCGCGCGGTTGCCCCGTTGCGTATCGTATCGACACCGTGGCCTCGGCGGGCCACCCACGGCCAGATGGGCGCGGTGTTGCGCTGATCTCGGTATGGGAACAGGGGTTCGAAGGGCTGGAACGCAGCGTGATCGCCATTCCCGTGCCGCTGCCCGGTGCAGCCGGAACCACCACCCGTGCAAGCGGCCAAAGCGTCACCGGCACCGCCGCCCCCTTTGTCGCGGGGTACGAGCGCCGTGACATCGAACAACTGGAACGGGCCGTGCGCAACAGGCTACCGGCGGATGGCTCATCGGTTTTCCTGCCGGATGCCGATCTGCCGCCCGCCGCACGCGCCGCGTTGCTTTTTGAGTCCGAGGAAAAACCGCTGCCCCATTCCCGCAGCTGGATCACCGTCGAGACGCAAGAGGTTCGCCCTGCCGGGGCAGGCAGCCCGGTTCCCGTCTCGCTCATCTCGGTTTTGCGGCAGAATCTTGGGTCGGCGCGCAGGGCGGCACTGGCCGAGATCGTCGGCGCCGATCGCGTGGCGCCGCCCGAAACCTTCGGTATCGGGCCAAATGTCGAATGGCGCTACGCGATGCGCCCGGTCCAGGGGATGCGTGCCGGCCTTGTCGCGGCGGGCCGCCTTGAGTTGAACCCGCAAACCGCTGATCGCTGCGGCCCGGCCAGGTGCGGTGCCGCCGATCCCAGCCGGGTGACCGGCGCCGAAACCGCACCGCCCACGGCAGATACGGGTGTGCCCTTGCCAACCGCGGCCGACGGCCTGCCATCGGATGCCGAACTGATCGGCCGGCTTTTTGCCGCTGGCCCTGCCGACGCGTTCCTGGTCGAACGCGGTCTTTGGCAAGATGATGCGGTGCAGGCGGTTTCCTTCGTTGATGGAAGCCCGGTCTGGGGTTTGATCGCAACGCGCGACACCGTCACCTGGATACGCGCCCCGCGCGTGGTCGGCCCCTGAGCGACCGCAATCCCGATGCAGGCGCCATCGGGGTTTCATGACCTGTGAAGGTGGCCGCCTGGAAAGCCAGCTTTGACCCTGGGTTCGGGGCCATGGTCAAGCGCGCGCCAAGGGTCGTTGATCCAGATCAAAGCGCGAGGGCGCGACTGGCATTCTACTTTCAGAATGCATAGTCCCGAGGAGGAGCGGCAATGCCTTTGCCCACCCAAACGATCCTTGGCCTGTTGGCGCTGACCCTATGGGCGGTCGGGGCCACGGCACAGGGAGCCCCACCAGAGATACCCGGTCGTGACAGCACGGCGGATCACAGCAAGTTCGAAATCCTGAAACAGGAGTTCGATTCCGGCCCCGAGGTGACCAAGGCCTGCATCAGCTGCCACACCGAGGCCGACGACCAGGTGATGCACTCGATCCATTTCAACTGGAATTTCGAACATCCGGAAACCGGCCAGCAACTGGGCAAGCGCAACGTGATCAACGCGTTCTGCGGCTCGGTCGCGGGGAACGAGCCGCGCTGCACCTCGTGCCATGCGGGCTACGGCTGGGAGGACATGAGCCAACCCCCGCCGCAGCAATCCACAGCCGTTGATTGCCTTGTTTGCCATGATAGGTCGGGGCAGTATGCCAAGTCGGCCACCGACGCCGGGCACCCGCCGCTTGATCCGGTAAAGCCGGGCACCACGACGATTACCGGGGCCGAGGCATGGGCCGTTGACCTGTCACAGGCCGCGCAGTCTGTGGGGATGCCGGGGCGCGAGAACTGTGGCAGTTGCCATTTCTACGGCGGTGGCGGTGACAACGTGAAACACGGCGATCTCAGCTCGGTGCTTTACGATCCCCCGCGCGAGGTTGATGTGCACATGTCGGCCGAGGGTGAGAATTTCACCTGCGCAACCTGCCACGTGACGGATCGTCACCAGTGGGACGGGTCGCGCTATGCCACCCATGCGTCTGACGAAATGGGCACCGGCAAGCCCGGTGCACGGCGCGACGTGGCCACGTGCCAAAGCTGCCATGACAATGACCCGCACGAGGCCACCATCAAGGGCATCAAGCTGAACGATCACACCGACGTTCTGGCTTGCCAGACCTGCCACATCCCCGAGTTCGCCCGCGGCGGCGTGGCAACCAAGACCTGGTGGGACTGGTCCACCGCCGGCAAGCTGAAAGATGGCAATCCCTATCACGAGGACGGGTTTACCCAGTCGGACGGTCAGCAGTTGCACACCTACCTGTCGACCAAGGGCGATTTCGAGTGGGCCGAAAATGTCGCGCCGATCTATGCGTGGTTCGACGGGCAGGTGGAATACACCACCGGAAATGTCACCATCGACCCCGAAAAGGTGGTCGAGGTGAACAAGGTCTCCGGCGCGCGCGACGATGGCCGCAGCCGCATCTGGCCGTTCAAGCGGATGGAAGGGCGGCAGGCCTATGACAAGACGCTCAACCATCTTGCCTATACGCATGTCTGGGGGCCGACGACCGACACCGCGTTCTGGACGAATTTCGACTGGAGCAAGGCCATCGAGGCCGGAATGAAGGCCGCAGGGCAGGAGTATTCGGGCGAGTACGGGTTCGTCGATACGCATATGTACTGGCCGATCACCCACATGGTTGCCCCGGCCGAACAGGCCCTGGATTGTGAAAGCTGCCATGCCACCGATGGGCGCATGGTGGGGCTGGCCGGCGTGTTCCTGCCCGGCAGCAACCCGAATGGTTGGGCCGGTCTCTTGGGCAGGTTGATCGTGCTGGCCGCGCTGGCCGGCGTGGCCTTGCATATCCTGCTGCGGGTGATCAGCGGCAAGAAAGGGGGCACGTCATGACCAAACGGTGCGTCAAGGTATATCCACGGTTCGAACGCTTGTGGCATTGGAGCCAGGCCGCCCTTATCTTTTTCCTGCTGTTCACCGGGCTGGGGTTGAACGGGGCGCATGGGGCGCTGCCCTTCGGGCCGGCGGTGATGCTGCACACGACGGCGGCGCTGGCTCTTCTCGCGCTGTGGGTCTTCGCCACATTCTGGCTGTTCACCACCGGCACCTGGCGGCAGTTCATCCCCAAGATCGAGGGAACTTTCGCCGTGGCGCGGTTCTATGCCTGGGGCGTTTTCAAGGGTGAGAAACATCCGTATGAAAAGATATTCTGGCGCAAGCATAACCCGCTTCAGGCCGCGACCTATTTCGCGCTGAAATGGGCCGTGTTTCCCACGATCTGGATCAGCGGCATTGCCTATCTGACCTACAATATCTGGTCAGGGTCGGTCGATCAGCCCGTGACCTGGATCACCGTTATCGCCAACTTGCACCTGCTGGCGGCCTATGTGATCGCTGGGTTCGTCATCGTGCATGTCTACTTGCTGACGGTCGGGCACGGGTTCCGCAGCCATGTCGCGCCGATGATCACCGGCTATGACACGATCGACCTGACGCCGGAACAAGAGGCCTATCTTGAAACCAACGAGCCGGGCCGCCTGAAACCCGCCGATTGATCCGACGATGGCTGTCGGGCGGCAGTCAAGCCGCCTCTGGCCGCAGGGTTGGCAGGCTGACCGGATCAGAAACGGGTGCCGATCAGACGGTCGACCGGCGCGTAATCATCGGTCAGGATAACGGGCGCGCGGGCTTGTAGCCCCTCGCGGAATCGCGCGGTAAGCTGGCCAAACCGCGTGGGGTCGGGATTGCGGCCATCGACCATTTCGACCGGGCTGGGCGCGTTGCCCGCGACAAGGGTAAAGACCAACCGCTGCCCTGGCTGGGGCGAGCGCGCCTCGGTCCAGATTTCAACCACTGGAAAAACCTGCTCCAACGTCGCGGTGACCGAGGCCAGCGCGCGCAGGTTGTCGGCGTGGTCGATCACGTTCATCAGGTAGACGCCATCGGGCGTCAGCCGGTCGCGGACAAGCTGGAAGAACTCTTTCGTCACCAGGTGTTCGGGCACCGCGATATCGGTAAAGGCATCGCCCAGGACCACGTCAAAGCGGCGGTCGCTGTTGCGTAGCGCATGGCGGGCATCCTGGGTCAGAACGCGGGCCGTGGTTGGATCGAACCAGAAATCGAGCATGGCAACCTCGGTCACGGCCGGGTCGATCTCGGCCACGGTCACGTCTGGCGCCGGGTCCAGCAGCGCCCATTTGCGGGGCACGCTGAACGTGCCGCCACCGATCAGAAAGGCGGAAAAGGTATCGTCGCCCATGCGCATCAGCGTCAAGCGATCCAGCAGCGCGGCGCTTTCGTAAAACATCACCTCTGGCACGTCGCGCGCGGCCATGCCATGCACCAGGTGGTCGAGCACCATCATGTTCACCGGGCGCGTGGGGTCGGCGCTCATGTCGACGGTGCGGATGCAGAAATAATCGCTTTCGCGTGTGCAGGGGCTGGGTTGGGCCAGTGCGGTGCCCGCAAGGGCCACCGCCGCCAACCCGGTGCCAAACGCCAGCATGAACCCGCGTGGCGCACCCGCACGCCCGGCCCAGGTCAAAAGCGCGGCGGCCGAGGCCAGGTAAACCGCTGTCACGGCAACCAGCGTTCCGGTCGAGCCAAGCCATGACACGAAGACAAACCCCGCCAGCAAGGTGCCCGCGATGGCCCCGATGGCGCCCGCGGCAAACATCGCCCCCAGCGCGCGGCCCGACCTGTCCGGTGTGGCGTTGACACTGATCTGGGCCAGAACCGGCGCGGGAATGCCCGCAAAGAATGAGGGCAGGAAAAACGCCGCGGTCGACAGCGCGACGATGGCCACGATGGCGTTCTCGGTCATCGGCAGGATCGCCGCCGCGCCCCAGCGCAGCGCGAACAGCGCGCCCGCCGTTGTCAGGGCGGCACCCAGCATGGCCCAGCCTGTCCAGCGCAGCGCGCGCGGGCTGTCCATCTCGGCCATGCGCCCCCCCGCCCAGTGGCCTGCGGAAAAGCCCGCCAGAACCACAGCGATGATCGACGTCCAGGTGTAGAGCGACATGCCCACGAAGGGCGCCAGCATCCGGCCCGCCACGATCTCGACCACCAGCGATGCCGCTGAAACGATGGCTTGCACGATCACCAGTTTAGGGATCGAGGGCAGGGGGCTAGGCGGGGAAAGGGGGCTGTTGGTCATGGGGGCAGATATTCGCTGCCTTGCTGTCAGACGCAACTAAAAAAACGCCCCGGGGACGACGGGGCGGCCAAGTCTATTGATGCGGGACGTTGTTTGTCAGCTACCCCAGCTGCGTACGGGCCCGCAATCCATGTGTACGAAATTCGAGCGCGAATACCGCCCCACGCCACCAGCCCGGCAGGCTGCGGCGGCGCGCGCCATCTGCTGAACCGAGCGCGACCCCAGCCGCAGGTCGGCGGCCTCGCCTTGAATATGGCGGGAATTCTTGGCCACACCCGACGAACGGCGGCGCAACATGGCGTTCGTTTCGGGGCTGCGATAGCCCGAAAGAAGCATGTAGGGTTCGTTCACATCCATCAGGTTATGCGCGGCTGTCATGATGTCGATGGTGCGCAGGTCGATCGACTTGACCTTGTTGTTGCGCCAGTCACGCATGAAATAATTCACTTCCTTGACAGCGTCGGCGATATAATCGCCTTCGATCCAGTAGATCATGTCGATCCGTTCGCCCGAACGGGGATTGTACATTTTCAGGCGGCGAATATCGCCCGCACCCCGAAGAAACCCTGCTGCTTTTGAAAATGTCGGCGCCGCTGTCAGCGTTGTAGCTGCGAATGCGCCTAAAAGTGCCCGGCGGGACATACCCGCACTACGTTGTTCTGTCATTTTCGCGCCCGTCCCGTCGCTTACCTGTTGCGGCCATGTCGTTGCATGACCTCTGCCAATCCATCCCCAGATGCAGGGGTCTTATTGCATAACTCGATTCGTGGTCCAAGCCTCGAGTGTACGAATTTTAGTTTATCAAGGGTTTTCGGCAATTTTCTGCGCAAACCGTGGAATCTGTGCTTCATTTGCAAAATGCCGCGACCTTGATGCATCAGCCGCGCGGCGCGTTTCGCGCCTGTCTGAAATGTGAATGGACAGGTAGGGCCCGAAGCTGCATCACGGAAGATACCCGACCGTTTCGCATGACCGATTGATCGAAGAGGACCGTGATGCTTGTTTTCCCGACCCAAGCCGGAGTTGCCCGACTGCTGGCCGGCCTTGTTGCCTTGGCTCTCGCGCTGATGCTGGCCCTGCCGGCACAGGCGCAGATGACGGCCTTCAAGCAAGCGGTTGCAACCGCGGCGTCGGATGATGAGCATATCGCCGCCTTTTACCAGGATCGCAATTACGAACCCCTTTGGACCGCCGCGAACGGCAAGGCCCGGCGCAGCGCGCTGGTGGCCGCCTTGCGCGATGCGCCAGAACACGGGTTGCCGGCCCCACGGTACGATCTCGACGGTCTGCTTGACCGGTTGAGCGCGGCCAAGACCTCCAAGGCGCGCGGCGTGGTAGAGGTCGAGATGAGCCGGGTGTTCTTGCAATATGCGCGCGACGTTCAGACCGGCGTACTGACCCCCGGCAAGATCGACAGCGGCATCGTGCGCGACGTGCCCCGGCGCGACCGGCTGTCTTACCTGGTCAATTTCGCCAAATCGAACCCGAGCGGATTTTTCCGCGCGCTGCCGCCACGCACCAATGAATATGCCCGCCTGATGAAGGAAAAGATGCGGCTTGAGCATCTTGTCGCCTCGGGTGGCTGGGGGCCGCGCGTTCCCGCCGGGGCGCTCAAGCCCGGTGCCACGGGCAACGCGGTCATCGCGCTGCGCAATCGCTTGATCGCCATGGGGTTCATGGGGCGCAGCGCCACGCAAAGCTACGACGCCGAGATGCAACAGGCGGTGCAGGCGTTCCAGTTGGCCCACGGGCTTGAACCCGATGGCGTCGCCGGTGACGGCACCATGACCGAGGTGAACACATCGGCCGAGGATCGCCTGAAATCGGTCATGGTGGCGATGGAGCGCGAACGCTGGCTCAACATGCCGCGCGGCGATCGTCATATCCTGGTGAACATCACCGATTTCTCGGCACGGATCGTCGATAACGACACGGTCACCTTCGAAACACGCTCGGTCGTGGGGGCGACGGCCTCGGATCGTCGCACGCCCGAGTTTTCCGACGTGATGGAGCACATGGTCATCAACCCTACTTGGCACGTGCCCCGTTCGATCGCGGTCAAGGAATACCTGCCGATGCTCAAACGCAACCGCAACGCCGTGTCGCATTTGCGGGTGGTGGATTCGCGCGGAAGCACCGTCAACCGCAACGCGGTGGATTTCAGCAACTACACGGCGCGAACCTTTCCGTTCAACATCAAGCAGCCACCGGGCCAGAGCAACGCGCTGGGGCTTGTGAAGTTCATGTTCCCCAACCGCTACAACATCTACCTGCATGACACGCCGACGAAACACTTGTTCAGTCGCGAGGTGCGCGCCTATTCGCATGGCTGCGTCCGCTTGCAAGAGCCGTTCGAATTTGCCTATGCGCTGCTGGCGCGCCAAACCAACGACCCCGAAGGGTACTTCAAGCAGCGTCTTGATACCGGCCGTGAAACCGTCGTGCCGCTGGAGCAGCCGGTGCCGGTGCACCTGATTTACCGCACCGCCTTTACCAAGGCCAAGGGCCATACGCAGTACCGCCGCGATATCTACGGCCGTGACGCCAGGATCTGGAACGCACTGTCCCAGTCAGGGGTAGCGTTGCGCGCGGTTCAGGGGTAAATCAGGCCCCGAACGACAGGGGGCCGAGATGCGCCACAGCATTCACGACATCGCAAAGGCGCTGGGGGCAAAGGCCCTTGGCGCCACTGATATTTCGGTAACAGGCGTGGCCGAGCCCGCAATGGCCGGGCCCGATCACCTGGCGCTGGCGATGAAGCCGGAATTCGCCGCCGGGCTGGTGCAGGGGCACGCCCGTGCCGCGCTGGTCTGGGACGGGGCGGATTGGCAGGGCTTGGGGCTGGAGGCCGCGATCATCGCCCCGCGCCCGCGTTACGCGATGGCGGGGCTTTCGGCGATGATGGACCCGGGGCAGGGTTTCGCGCCGGGGGTGCACCCCACGGCCGTTATCGACCCCACGGCCGAGGTTGCGGACGATGCCAGTATCGGCCCGCTAAGCGTGATCGGCCCGCGCGCGCGCATCGGCGCCGGCGCGGTGATCGGGCCGCAGTGTTTTGTCGGGGCCGACGCGGTTCTGGGGCAGGGCGCCTATCTGCGCGAGGGCGTGCGGATCGGGGCCCGCGTGACCATCGGCGAACGCTTCATCGCGCAGCCGGGGGCCACGGTGGGGGCGGATGGCTATTCCTTCGTCACGCCCGAGCAAAGCAGCATCGAACGCGTCCGCGACAGCCTGGGCGACCAGGGCGAGATTACCGCGCAGGCCTATGCGCGCATCCATTCGCTGGGCAACGTCACCATCGGCGACGATGTCGAGCTGGGCGCGAACAGCTGCATCGACCGGGGCACCGTGCGCGACACGCAGATCGGCAATGGCGTGAAATTCGACAACCTGGCCCAGATCGGCCACAACGTGGTGATCGGCAATGATTGCCTGATCTGCGGACTTGTGGGGGTGGCTGGCTCGACCCGGATCGGCAATAACGTGGTGTTGGGCGGGCAGACCGGCGTATCCGACAACCTGTTCATCGGCGACAACGTGATAACCGGCGGCGCCACCAAGGTGCTGGCCAATGTGCCCGCAGGCCGCGTGATGATGGGCTATCCGGCGATGAAAATGGATACCCATATCGAAACCTACAAGGCGCTGCGCCGGCTGCCGCGCCTGATGAAGCAGGTCGCTGCGTTGCAAAAAGCGGTTTTCAAGCCGGGACAGAGCGACTAAATCGGCGGCAGCTGAAGGGAGGCCCGGGCATGAATGTCAAGGACAAGGTCATCGAAATCATCGCGGAGCAAGCGGTGCTGGAACCGTCTGACGTGACGATGGACAGCACGTTGGAAGATCTGGGTATCGACAGCCTAGGGTTGGTCGAGTCGATCTTTGCCATCGAAGAGGCGTTCGACATATCCGTACCCTTCAACGCCAACGAGCCGGAAAAAAGCGATTTCGATATATCCTCGGTCAGGCAGATCGTGCAGGGAATCGAAAAGCTGGTGGCCGAGCAGCACGCATGAAGCGAGTCGTCATAACGGGCGCGGGCACGATCAACGCCCTGGGCCATGACGTGCCCGAAACGATTGAGGCCATGCGCGAAGGCCGATGCGGTATCAGGCAACTGGAGTTCCGCGATGTCGAGCGGCTTTCGATCTCGATCGGCGGGCAGGTCAAGGGGTTCGAGGCCGAGGGCCGGTTCAATCGTCAGCAGATGACGCTGTATGACCGTTTCACCCAGTTCACCCTTGTTGCCGCGAAAGAAGCGATCAACCAGTCGGGGCTAGAGTTCATCGGCGACCTGGCGGCGCGCGCCGGCGTGGTGCTGGGAACCGCCGGCGGCGGTGTCAGCACCTGGGACGACAATTATCGCGCCGTCTACGAGGAAGGGAAAAACCGGGTGCATCCCTTCGTCGTGCCCAAGCTGATGACCAATGCCGCGGTGTCGCATATCAGCATGGAATACAATCTGAAGGGGCCATCCTTCACGGTGTCGACGGCCTGTGCCTCGTCGAACCACGCGATGGCGCAGGCCTTCCAGATGGTGCGCACCGGCATGGCGCCGGCGATGGTCACCGGCGGGTCTGAATCGATGCTATGTTTTGGCGGGGTGAAAGCGTGGGAAGGGCTGCGCGTCATGTCAAAGGATGCCTGCCGCCCGTTTTCGGCGAACCGCAACGGTATGGTGCAGGGCGAAGGCGCGGGGGTTTTCGTGTTCGAGGAATACGAACACGCGCGCGCGCGTGGCGCCGAGATCCTGGCCGAGGTGGCGGGCTATGCCATGTCGTCGGATGCTTCCGACATCGTGATGCCGTCGAAACAGGGTGCGGCGCGGGCGATTTCGGGCGCGTTGCGCGATGCGCGGCTGAACCCCGAGGACGTGTGCTATATCAACGCGCATGGCACGGGCACCGCCGCCAATGACAAGACAGAATGTGCGGCCGTGGCCGACGTGTTCGGCACCCACGCGGATGATTTGATGATCTCGTCCACGAAATCCATGCATGGTCACCTGATCGGTGCAACCGGCGCCGTGGAATTGCTGGCCTGTATCATGGCGGTGCGCGACGGGGTGATCGCGCCCACGATCGGCTATGAAGAGTTCGACCCGGAATGCGCGCTGGACGTTGTGCCGAACGAGGCGCGCGAGGCCAAGGTTGACGTGGCTTTGTCGAATGCTTTTGCCTTTGGCGGGCTGAACGCGGTTCTGGCCCTGCGCAAGGTCTGATCGCGCGGGGGCGTTGCCCCCTGTGTCGCTGCGCGCTCGATCAATCCTCTTGCGGGCGCATGGCGAGCCAGATCAGCGCGCCGCCCGCCAGCACCAGGAACGGGGCCATCGCAAGGTTGACGCTGGCCCAGCCTTCAATCGCGCTCCCGCCCGAGCAGTTCATCAGCCCGCCCGAAGCGAGCGAGGCGAAGGTGACGCCGCCGAAAACGATCAGGTCGTTCAGGCCCTGCATGCGGCCACGCTCGTGCGCCTCATGCGCGCCGGCCAGCATTGTGGTGGCGCCGATGAAGCCGAAATTCCAGCCCACGCCCAGCAGGATCAGCGCGATGAAGAAGTTTTCAAGCTCGACCCCCTGCAACGCGACAACGCCCGCCGCGCCCAGGATAACAAGGCCGCTTGCGACGATGGTTTTCACGCCGAAACGCGCGATCAGGTGCCCGGTAAAGAAGCTGGGCACATACATCGCCAGAACATGCGCGGTGACCACGTCGGCGGCGTTGCCTTCCTCGAACCCGCACCCCACCACGGCAAGCGGCGTGGAGGTCATCACCAGGTTCATCAGTGCGTAAGAGACCATGGCACAGATCACCGAGACGGCGATGATCGGGGTGGTGATCATTTCCCACCGCGAGCGGCCGCGCGGCGCGTCCTCGCTGGGGACGGGCGGTTTCGGGATATCGAGAAACAGAAACAGCAGCGACCCGATGACGTTGACGCCGATCACCGCCAGGTAGGTGCCCATGAAGGGAATCACCATCGCCTGGCTGGTGATCTTGACCAGTTGCGGCCCGATGATGGCCGAGGCCAGCCCGCCCGCCATGACATAGGAAATCGCCTTGGGGCGAAAATCGTCCGACGCGGTATCGGCCGCGGCAAAGCGGTAGAACCCTTGCGCCGACATGTAGACGCCGGTGATGAGGCTGCCGAGCAGGAAGATCGGGAACGAGGCGAGGTAAAGCCCGTAGGCCCCGACGGCCCCCCCAAGCGCGCCACAGCTTGCCCCGATCCAGAAGCCGGTGCGGCGGCCGTATTTCTGCATCAGGGCCGAAATCGGCGTGGCCGCCAGCATCGAGCCCAGAACGATCAGCGAAATCGGCAATGTCGCCCAGCAGGCATTGCTGGCCAGCGATTGCCCCGCCAACCCGCCGATGGTGAAAATCATCGGCATCTGCGCGCCCAGTATGGCCTGGGCCAGAACAAGAATCACGACGTTGCGCTTGGCGCGGCTGTCATCGGCTTGGGGTTGTGCGATTTCTGTCATGCGCAATCTGCTAGACCGGCGCAGCGATCTGCGCAAGTTTGAATATGATCAAACGTGGCGTCTGGGGCCGGTCCGTCTCAGTCCTTCTTGCCGACATTCTTGGCGAATGCCTTTTGGAAAGCCGCCTGTTTCCGGGCGTCGGCCTCGGACTGGTTCTGCGCCTTCCACTCGTCGTAGGGCATGCCGTAATAGATCTCGCGCGCGGCGTCCTTGGACAACTCGATTCCATGGTCTGCTGCGGCCTCCTGGTACCAGCGGCTCAGGCAGTTGCGGCAGAACCCGGCCAGGTTCATCAGGTCGATATTCTGCACATCCGGGCGGTCCTGCATCAGGTGCTGGCGCAGGCGGCGAAAGGCGGCGGCCTCGATCTCGGTGCGGGTCTGGTCGTCCATCTCGGTCTCCCTTTGCGATGTGCAGAATGTGCGCGTGGCGCGCGGTGCGGTCAATTGCCGATGTGATCCAGCGCGCGGGTCAGCAACGGCGCCAAGCGCGCGGCCCAGGCGGCCTGGTCCCGTGGCGTTTCGATCAGATCATTGCGAATTTCGATCAGGGTGTTGTGGCGTTGCTGCGCTATGGCGTGGCGCGCGATGGCATCTCCCGGCAAGTGCCCGCCATAGGGCTCGTTCTCGCCCACGCACAGGTCAGGCTCGGCGCGCAGCAGGTTGACAAGGGGCCTGGAAAGCCGCGTGTCTGCGGCATAGAGAATGCCCACATGCCAAGGCCGGGGCGGACGGCCCTGCAACTGCCGTGTGTAGGAATGGATCGAGACGATCACCGTGTCGTCGCGCCGCGCGGCCAGCCGCGCCACCGCCTCGTGATAGGGCCGGTAGCAGCGGGTCAACCGCCGGGTCAGCTCTTGCGCGTCGGCATGGCGATTGGCGGGGATGATCGTGCCGTCATAGAGCTTCATCAAAAGCGTGGGGTCGTCTTCTCCCCGGTTCGGGTCGATCACCAACCGCGAGAAATTCGATAGCACGGCGGGCGCGTCCAGCAACCGCGCCAGTTCGCGCGTGACACCCGCGGCGCCCACGTCGTAGGCAATGTGGCGTTCCATGTCGCCCGCCGCCAGCCCAAGATGGCCGTCATTGACAAAGGGCGGCACCGTGTTCGCGGCGTGATCGCAGGTGATCAGCCATCGCGCTTGCGCGGTTTCGTTGACGATTTCGAAGGGTTCGTATGTCATCGGGCTGTCATTTCCTTTGCGCACGCTCTAGGACAGAATGCGGCAAATTGGAATTGCCATGCAGGATAAAATCCGAAAACCGGGGGTGGGCAGAATGAGACGACACCGCAATGTGAAAATCGTGGCCACGCTGGGGCCGGCATCGGACAGCTATGACATGATCCGGGCTCTGCACGAGGCGGGGGCGGACGTGTTCCGCCTGAACATGAGCCATGGCAGCCACGACGAGATTCGCGAACGGCACGCCATGATCCGCCAGGTTGAGCGCGACCTTGACAGCCCCATTGCCATTCTCGCCGACCTCCAGGGGCCCAAGCTGCGGGTGGGTGAGTTCGAGAAGGGCGAGGAAGAGTTGGAAGAGGGCGCGGCGTTCCGGCTTGATCTTGACCCGACGCCGGGCGATTCCACCCGCGTCTGCCTGCCGCATCCGGAGATTTTCGCCGTTCTGGAACCGGGCGCCGAATTGCTGGTGAATGATGGCAAGATCCGCCTGGCGGTGCAGGAATGCAGCGCCGAGCACGCCGATTGCGTGGTGAAGGTGGGCGGCACGATTTCCAACCGCAAGGGCGTGAACGTGCCCGACGTGGTGCTGCCGCTGGCCGCGCTGTCCGAAAAGGACCGGGCCGATCTTGAATTCGTCTGCCAGCTGGGGGTCGACTGGCTGGCGCTCAGCTTCGTGCAGCGCCCCGAGGATGTGCACGAAGCGCGCGACCTGACGCAGGGGCGTGCAGCGATCCTGTCGAAGATCGAGAAGCCGGCCGCCGTCAAAGCCTTTGACGAAATCCTTGCGGCCAGCGATGGCATCATGGTGGCGCGGGGTGACCTGGGCGTTGAACTGCCGGTGCAGAACGTGCCCCCGATCCAGAAGCGCCTGGTGCGCAAATGCCGCGCAGCCGCCAAGCCGGTGATCGTGGCTACGCAGATGCTGGAATCCATGATCGAAAGCCCGGTGCCCACGCGCGCCGAGGTGTCGGACGTGGCCACGGCGATCTATGAAGGCGCCGATGCCATCATGCTGAGCGCGGAGTCGGCGGCGGGCGAATATCCGGTCGAAGCGGTGACAACCATGGATAACGTCGCCATCGAGGTGGAAAGCGACCCGACCTATGTCGAGGTGATCGAGGCAAGCCGCCGCGCCGACCGGCACAGCATTGCCGACGGCATCGTTGCCGCCGCGCGCGAAATCGCCGAGACGACCGAGATCCGCGCGATCTGCTGTTACACCGAAAGCGGCACCACCGCGGCCCTGACAGCGCGCGAACGCCCGCGCGTGCCGATCATCGGCATGACCTCGGTGCGGGGCACGGCCCGGCGCCTGGCCCTGACCTGGGGGGTCAATTGCGTGATGACGGGTGAGTTGAGCCGGTTCAAGATGGCGGTGGTCAACGCGGCCCGCGCGGCGCGTGCGCAAGGATATGCCAGCGCCGAGGACCAGATACTGGTGATCGCCGGCGTACCTTTCAACGTGCCGGGCACCACCAACATCCTGCGCGTGGCGCCCTGCGCGGAACATTTGATTTTCGCCGCCGATCCGGAGTAGCTTGGGTGAGTTTCAACAATCGCGGGCGGGTAAACCATGAGTTTCGACAGTGAACTGGCCTTGGTCGTGGGCTTCGTGCTGTGCGTTTTTGCAATCCCCTCGATCGTCAGCGCCTTTTCAGACCGCCGCGCCCCGCGCGTCGCGACCCTGGTTCTGATGGCCGGGGGCGGGTTGGTGGTCTGGGCCATCGCGACCAAGCCGGGGGGCTACAATATTGAAGATATCCCCGACGTCTTCGTGCGTGTGGTCGCGCGCTTCATCTGAAGCCCCGTCGAAAGCTCGCCCGGCGATTGGGGCTTGCAACCCCGGCCGGGGCGCACTATACGGCGCACTCGTTCCGCGCGGCCGGCCAAGGTGGCATGCCGAGTCGTGCGTTGTCGACCGATCAAGAGGAGACGGAAATGCCCAAGATGAAGACGAAATCGAGCTGCAAGAAGCGGTTCAAGGTGACGGCCAAGGGCCGGATCAAGGCGGCCCAGGCGGGCAAGCGCCACGGCATGATCAAACGCACCAACAAGTTCATCCGCAACGCGCGGGGAACAACCACGTTGTCCAAGGCTGATGAGCAGATCATCAAGCCGATGATGCCCTACGCGCGCTAAGGAGGTCTGATCCATGTCCCGAGTCAAAGGCGGTACCACCACCCACGCCCGTCACAAGAAGGTCATCAAGGCCGCGAAAGGCTATTATGGCCGTCGCAAGAACACCTTCAAGGTCGCCCGTCAGGCGGTCGACAAGGCGAACCAGTACGCCACCCGTGACCGCAAGAACCGTAAGCGCAATTTCCGCGCCCTGTGGATCCAGCGGATCAACGCGGCCGTGCGCGCCCATGACGACCAGCTGAGCTACAGCCGGTTCATCAACGGCCTGACGATGGCCGGCATCGAGGTGGACCGCAAGGTTCTGGCCGACCTGGCCGTGCACGAGCCCGAGGCATTCGGCGCGATCGTCGACCAGGCCAAGGGTGCCCTGACGGCCTGAGCCGTTTCGCAGTAAAAGAATCAAGCGCCGTCAGCATTGCCTGGCGGCGTTTTTCGTTTGGTGGTTTGATTTGGTCGGGCGCGCGCACCCGGTATCTCGCCTTGGTGCTTGGGGCCTATGGGCAGTGGCCTGCGTTGGCATGGCTGGCCAACCTCGATACGATGCGCGGGTGGTTCTGTAGGCGCCTCCGACGGGGGTATTTTGAGCAAGAGGAAGGGCAGGGGTGCGCATGGAGATACAGCGTGTCACGGTGATTGGCGGCGGCTTGATCGGTGCCTCGTGGGCGGCGTTGTTCCTGGCGCATGGTTTGTCGGTCACCGTCCAGGATATCGACAAGGCGGCCGAGGCGCGCGTGCTTGCACAGCTTGCCGCGGCCTGGCCGGATTTGCAGGCGCTGGGGCTGGCGCGGACAACGCTTGAGGCGGCACAGGCGGCATTGCGGGTGACGCCGGACATGCAGGCGGCGTTGCAAGGCGTGCAATTCGTGCAGGAATGCGGGCCGGACCGGCTGCCGGTGAAGCGCGAGATCATCGCCGGGATCGAGGCGCATGTCACGGCCAATGTCATCATCGCCTCGTCAAGCTCGGCCTTGATGGCCAGCGAGATGCAGCAGGGCGCGGCCCATCCCGGGCGTATCTTGGTGGGTCATCCGTTCAACCCGCCGCATCTCGTGCCGCTGGTCGAACTGGTGCCGGGCCGGCACACCGAGGCAGAGACGGTCACCACCGCGCGCGCTTTCTATGAAGGCTTGGGGCGGGAAATCGTCGTGCCGTTGCGCGAGTCGCGCGGCCACGTGGCCAACCGGTTGACCGCCGCATTGTACCGCGAGGCGGTGCACCTGGTGGCCGAGGGAATCGCGACTGTCGAGGATGTCGATCGCGCGGTCAGCGCCGGCCCGGGGCTGCGATGGGCGCTGATGGGGCCGCACCTGACCTATCACATGGGGGGCGGTGAGGGTGGCCTGCGCCATTACCTTGAGCACCTGGGTCCGGCGCAAGAGCGGCGTTGGGCCGATCTGGGCACGCCGCGGCTGGATGCCGCGACCGTCGATGCCCTGGTGTCGGGCCTTGACGCGGCGTTGGCGAGAATGGATGAAACCACGCTTGCACGGCGGCGTGACGCGGCACTGGTTGCCCTGGTGCTTGCCCGGCGCGACCAGGGCTTTGGTGCCTAGCATGCGGTGCGTGGCTTGCGCTTTCATGCGGGGGCGGATAGTCAGGCGCGGACCAAGCTGAACGAGGCCGGTATGGACGACCTGCGCAACAAGTATATCGAACGGATCGCCGAGGCCGCAGACGAGGCCGTGCTGGAAGAGCTGCGCGTGCAGGCCCTTGGCAAAAAGGGCGAAATCAGCCTGAAGATGCGCGAACTGGGCAAGATGAGCCCGGAAGAGCGGCAGGTGGCCGGCCCCGCGTTGAACCAGCTGAAGGATGAGATCAACAGCGCCATCGCGGCCAAGCGCGCGGCGCTTGAGGATACGGCGCTCGACGCGCGGTTGCGCGCCGAGTGGCTGGACGTGACCTTGCCCGCGCGCCCACGCCGCGCCGGCACGATTCACCCTGTCAGCCAGGTGACCGAAGAGGTCACGGCGATTTTCGCCGATATGGGCTTTGCCGTGGCCGAGGGGCCGCGGGTCGAGACCGACTGGTACAATTTTGACGCGCTGAACATCCCCGGGCATCATCCGGCGCGTGCCGAGATGGACACGTTCTACATGCACCGCGACGAGGGCGACGAGCGCCCGCCCTTCGTTCTGCGCACCCATACCAGCCCGGTACAGATCCGCAGCATGGAGGCGCAGGGCGCGCCCATCCGCATCATCTGCCCCGGCGGCGTTTACCGCGCCGATTACGACCAGACCCATACGCCGATGTTCCACCAGGTCGAAGGGCTGGCGATCGACCGCGATCTTTCGATGGCCAACCTGAAATGGGTGTTGGAAGAATTCTTCACGGCCTTTTTCGGCACGACCGTGAAAACGCGGTTCCGCGCCTCGCATTTCCCGTTCACCGAACCCTCGGCCGAGGTCGATATCCAGTGTTCGTTCGAAGGCGGCACCGTCAAGGTTGGCGAAGGCGACGACTGGCTTGAAGTGCTGGGAAGCGGCATGGTTCATCCCAAGGTTCTGCAGGCCGGGGGCATCGACCCCGAGCAGTGGCAGGGCTTTGCCTTTGGCATGGGGATCGACCGGATCGCGATGCTGAAATACGGTATTCCCGACCTGCGTGCGTTTTTCGACAGCGACCTGCGCTGGCTGCGCCATTACGGGTTCGCGTCGCTGGACGTGCCGACGATCCGGGGCGGGTTGAGCAGGTAAACCGCGCGCGGACGGAATTCTTGCAAGAATTCCGTTTCGTTTTCTTTCGCAAGAAAACGGCGCGTTGCCGCCCTTTCAGCAACCCGATCGGGCGGGCAGGGTCGTTTCGTGCGTATGCCCGAACGGAGTGTGCAATGCCCCTCTTTTCCCATGAAAATCGTGAGCGCAACGCCGACACGCGACGTGTCTATGCCGCCTATGAAATCGCCCATACGGCAGTGGATTTCCTGGCGGCAATCTCGTTCCTGCTGGGATCGGTGTTGTTTCTCTTTCCCGACTATGAAACCCTTGCCATCTGGTTGTTCATCATGGGCTCGGTTTTCTTTTGTCTCAAGCCCACGTTGCGGCTGGCTCGCGAAATCCAGCTTTGGCGCATGGGGCGGCTGGATACCCTGGCGCGGCGGGCGGATGACTGAGCGCGTGATTGCGCGTATCACGCCCGCACAGCCCCTTTCGCCCATGGCCGCGATGGGCTATGAGCGGCGCGATACGTCTCATAACCCGCAGCAGGCCCATGAAATTCACGCTTTCCTGGCTGAAACGCCATCTGGACACGACCGCGACGCTTGACGAAATCCTTGACGCCCTGACCGATCTGGGCCTCGAGGTGGAAGAGGTCGCCGACCCCGCAGCGCGGCTGGGGGCCTTTACCATCGGCAAGGTGCTTCGGGCCGAGAAACATCCCGATGCTGACAAGCTGAAGGTTTGCATGGTGCAGACGGATGCGGGCGAGGCGCAGATCATCTGCGGCGCGCCCAATGCGCGTGAGGGCATCACCGTGGTGGTGGCCAGGCCCGGCACCTACGTGCCCGGCATCGACACCACGATCCAGGTCGGCAAGATCCGCGGTGTGGAAAGCCACGGCATGATGTGCTCGGAGCGCGAGATGGAGCTGTCGGACGAACATGACGGCATCATCGAATTGCCCTCGGGTGACGTGGGGCAGCGTTTCACCGACTGGCTGGCCGAACACGACCCGGTCAAGGTCGACCCGGTCATCGACATCGCGATCACGCCCAACCGGCAGGACGCGCTTGGGGTGCGCGGCATCGCGCGCGACCTGGCGGCGCGGGGGCTGGGCACGATGAAGCCCGTCGAGGCGCCTCGGATCGAGGGCAAGTTTCCCTCGCCGATCACCATCACGATCGACGAGGACACCCGCCAAAATGGGTGCGAGGTTTTCGCCGGTCGCCTGATCCGCGGGGTCAGGAACGGGCCGAGCCCGAAATGGTTGCAAGACCAGCTTCGCGCCATAGGCTTGCGCCCGATCAGCGCGCTGGTGGACGTGACCAATTTCTTTACCTTCGACCGCAACCGCCCGCTGCACGTGTTCGACGCCGACAAGGTGCAGGGCAACCTGCGGGTGCACCGCACCCAGGGCGGCGAAACGCTGGTTGGGCTGGACGAGAAGGAATACACCTTCGGACCCGGGCAGGTGGTGATTTCCGATGACAATGGCATCGAGTCCATCGCAGGCGTCATGGGCGGGCTGGCAACCGGCTGCACCGAGGCCACCGTGAACGTGTTTCTTGAAGCTGCTGTCTGGGATCGCATCCAGATCGCCCATACGGGACGTGCGCTCAAGATCAATTCCGACGCGCGCTATCGCAACGAACGCGGGATCGACCCGGGCTACAACATGCAGGCCATCGAGGATGCGACCGCCATGATCCTCGAATTGTGCGGCGGGGAGCCGTCGGACGTGGTCGTGGCGGGCGACGTGCCCGATACCGCCCGCGCCTACGAGTTGAAGCCCGAGCGCGTGACCAGCCTTGTCGGCATGGACATCCCCGAGGTCGAACAGCGTGCCACGCTTGAGGCGCTTGGATTCCGGCTGGAGGGCAACATGGCCTGGGTGCCAAGCTGGCGCCCCGACGTGATGGGCGAGGCCGACCTGGTGGAAGAGGTGGCGCGTGTCGCCTCGTTGACCAAACTGGTGGGCAAGCCGATGCCGCGCGCGCAGGTTGGCGTGCCCGCGCCGGTGATGACAACCGCGCAGAAACGCGAACAGACCGCGCGGCGCACGACGGCGGCCCTGGGGTATAACGAATGTGTCACCTACAGCTTCATCGATCAGGTGTCGGCCGCGCTGTTCGGGGGCGGTGACGATGCGACGATGTTGGCCAACCCGATCAGCTCGGAGATGAGCCACATGCGCCCGGACCTTTTGCCGGGGTTGTTGCAGGCAGCGGCCCGCAACCAGGCGCGCGGCATCAACGATCTGGCCCTGTTCGAGGTTGGCCCGGCCTTTACCGGCGGTGAGCCGGGTCAGCAGCACCTTGCGGTCACGGGCCTTCTGGTCGGGCGCACCGGGCCAAAGGATGTGCACGGCGCTGCGCGCGCGGTTGACCTGTACGACGCCAAGGCCGATGCCGAGGCGATCCTTTCGGCCCTGGGCGCGCCGGAAAAGGCGCAAATCCTGCGCAACGGGCCCGATTGGTTCCATCCCGGCCGTCACGGGGTGATCTGTCTCGGCCCGAAGAAACAACTGGCCGTTTTCGGTGAGCTGCATCCCAAGGTGCTGCGCCAGATGGACATCAAGGGCACGGCCGTGGCCTTTACCATCTGGCCGGCCGAAATTCCCGAACCCAAGAACAAGTCGGCCAGCCGTGGCGCGTTGATCCTGCATGACCTGCAGGCGGTCGAGCGTGATTTTGCCTTTGTCGTCGATTCCACGGTCGAGGCGCTGACGCTGGTGAACGCCGCGGCTGGCGCTGACAAGGCGCTGATCGAGAATGTCCGCGTGTTCGACGAGTTCATCGGCGGCAGCCTGGGCGAGGGCAAGAAATCCCTGGCCATCACCGTGCGGCTGCAACCCACGGAAAAGACGCTGAAAGAGGCGGATATCGAGGCGGTCAGCCAGAAGATCGTGGACAAGGTCACCAAGGCCACGGGCGGCGTGCTGCGGGGCTGAACGCGCCCGCGGCAAATGTGCCCTGGCAAAACACCCGTACCGCGAAAGCCGCGCGGCGGATGCGGGCTGCCCCCGGTACGAGAGAGCGCATGACGACACCCGAGGAGTTCTGGAGCAAGGCCGCGCCGCGCTATGCGAAAATGCCCGTGCGCAACATCGATGCCTACAAGCGCACGCTGGCACGCACCCGCAATTACCTGTCACCGGGCGATCATGCGCTTGAGGTGGGCTGTGGAACGGGCGGCACCGCGCGCGAATTGGCCCCGAACCTGGGGCATATCACCGCCACCGATATCGCCCCTGAAATGATCCGCATTGCGCAAGAGCGAGCGCGGGACGAGGGCGTGACAAACGCCACCTTCGTGGCGGCGGATATCGCGGACTCGCCCGCCGGGCCGTTCGACGTGGTGTTGGCGCATAACCTGTTGCACCTGGTGCCCGATACGCAAGCGGCCCTTGCCGATCTGCGTGACCGGCTGAAACCTGGCGGGGTGTTCATCTCGAAAACCGTGTGCCTTGGCCAACCAGGGCTGAACTGGAAAATCCGGCTGGTTCTCAAGGCGCTGCCGCTGCTGCAATGGCTGGGAAAAGCGCCCCGGTTGCAGCGCCTGTCGGGCGCCGAGATCGAGGCGATGATAACCGATGCCGGGTTCGAGGTTTTGGAGGCGGTCACCGACCCCGAGACAAGCCGTTACATCGTGGCACGCAAGACCTGATGCTGTTATCAGGGGGCTGGTATTGACGGAGGGCACGATGCTGAAAGTTTACCTGTCGGGCGAGATTCACACCGATTGGCGCGAGCAGATCATCAAGGGCGCGCAAGGATTGGACGTTGAGTTTTCTGCGCCCGTCACCGACCACGCCGCCAGCGATGATTGCGGCGTCACCATCCTGGGCGCCGAGGACAAAAAGTATTGGCACGACCACAAGGGCGCGATGGTCAATGCCATCCGCACACGCAAGGGGCTGGCCGACGCAGATGTTGTCGTCGTGCGTTTCGGAGAAAAGTACAAGCAGTGGAACGCGGCTTTTGACGCGGGCTATGCTGCGGCCTTGGGCAAATCGCTGATCATCCTGCAACAGCCCGAGCATGACCACGCCTTGAAAGAGGTCGATGCCGCCGCGCTGGCCGTCGCCCGCGAGCCAGGGCAGGTGGTCCAGATCCTGCGCTACGTGCTGACTGGTCAGCTGCCCGCGTGACGCGGATCATCGAGACCGATGCCGACGTGGCCGAGGGCGCGGAGTGGTTGGCCAGGCGCTGCCCGCGCATGGCCCATGCCCATGATCTATGTGCCCCGCTGCCGCTGCGCCGGCGACCCGACGGGTTTGCGCAACTTCTTGGGGCCATTGTCAGCCAACAGGTCAGCGTGGCATCGGCCCGCGCGATCTGGGGTCGGCTTGAACAGGCCGGCCTGACCACGCCCGAGGCCATACTCGCGCTATCGCAGGACGAGTTGCGCAGCCACGGCCTGAGCCGTCAGAAAGCCACCTATGCCCAGGCGTTGGCGGCCGCGGGTATCGACTATGACCGCCTGCGCGACGCCTCGACCGACGAGGTCGTGAAAACGCTGACGGCAGTCAAGGGAATCGGCGTCTGGACGGCCGAGATATATGCCAAGTTCAGCCTGGGTCATGCGGATGTTTTCGCCGCCGGCGACCTGGCGCTGCAAGAGGCCGCGCGGATGTTGTACGATCTGCCCGAGCGACCTGGCGAACGTGCCCTGCGCCGGATGGCCGAGGATTGGTCGCCCTGGCGGTCGGTTGCGGCGCGGATGCTTTGGGCCTACTACCATGTCGAAAAACAACGCGAGGGGATCGCATGACACGAGTTTTGACCGCCGGCCGCAAGGAACCCGTTTCGGGCAGCACCCGTTCCGTCGTGGTGTTCCTGCATGGATATGGCGCCAACGGGGCCGACCTGTTGGGCCTGGCTGATGTCCTGGGCGAGCACCTGCCGGATACCTTGTTCGTGGCGCCCGATGCGCCTGAATCGATTCCCGGCATGCCCTCGGGCTACCAGTGGTTCCCAATCCCGTGGCTGGATGGATCATCCGAGGAAGCTGCCGCGCGCGGCATGGCATCGGCGGTGGACGACCTGAACGCCTTTCTTGATGCGCTGCTGGTGGACGAAGACCTTCTGCCCGAGCAGATGGTGCTGTTCGGGTTCAGCCAGGGCACGATGATGAGCCTGCATGTCGCGCCCCGCCGCGAAGACGAGATCGCAGGCTTGGTGGGTTTCTCGGGGCGTTTGCTGAATCCCGAGTTGTTGAGCGATGAAACCGTCAGCCGGCCGCCCGTTTTGCTGGTGCATGGCGATGCCGATGACGTGGTGCCGGTGCAATCGCTGCCCGATGCGGCCGAAGCATTGCAAAACGCGGGCTGGAAAGAAGTATATGCCCATATCATGAAAGGCACGGCGCACGGCATTGCCCCCGATGGGCTGTCGGTTGCGCTGGCCTTCATGCGCGACAAATGCAACCTTTGAACGCATAGGGACGACGCGCCCGCAAAAGGGCAGGGCGGCCCCGCCGGGCCCTGCGACTTTTGGTGGATGGCGCCGCGTTGCGCGGGCCGCTGTCATTTTCCTGTTTCAATGGCAAGCCAGTCTGCGCGTGACCCTACCCCATGTCGTGGGGCTTGCCCCGTTGCCGCCGCGATATATAGTAGGGTTATCTTGGGGCGGGCGCGTCCCGCCCTGGTGTCACGTATTGATGCAGGCAGGGCGGAGGACGAGTCCCCGATGGATGGCGATTTCAGGTCAGAATTTGTAAAAGAGCCCGGCGGGCTCCGGCGATATCCGGCGCTGGTTTTGAACGCGGATTATCGGCCCTTGTCTTACTACCCCCTGTCGCTGTGGCCCTGGCAAGAGGCGGTCAAGGCGGTCTGGCTGGACAGGGTGAACATCGTCGCCGAGTATGACGAGACGGTGCGCAGCCCCTCGACGGTGATACGAATACCGTCGGTGGTGGTGCTGAAAGATTTTGTAAAACCGCAAAAGCGCGTGGCCTTCACGCGCTTTAATCTTTTTCTGAGGGATGAATTCCGGTGCCAATATTGCGGCTCGAAGGGAGAGCTGACTTTTGACCACGTCGTGCCGCGCGCGGCGGGCGGCGTGACCAGTTGGGAAAACGTGGTGGCGGCCTGTGCCCCGTGCAACCTGCGCAAAGGGTCCAAGACTTTGCGCCGGTCGGGCCTGTCCTTGCGGCGCCCGCCACGCGCACCAGGGGCCGAAGAACTGCGCAACATGGGGCGGAAGTTTCCGCCGGGCCACCTTCACGAAAGCTGGATGGACTTTCTTTACTGGGATGCCGAGCTTGAAGCCTGAGAAAAACCGCCGGTTCCGAAACGACAACGGGCGCCTTCAATAGGCGCCCGTTCACGTTCATGGCTGTTTGCAGGCTCAGCCCTTTGTGGTGTCACCGGCGGGCGTGGTTGCCTGCTGCGGTTGACCCGAGGCGGCAGCCGCCTGTTTCTGGCCCGACTTGCCCGAAAGCGGGTCGTCCTGGCGTTGCACGGACCCTTCGAAATGGGCACCGGATTCGATGGCGATCGTCTTGTGAATGATGTCGCCCTCAACCCGTGCGGTCGACGACAGGCGCACCTTCAGGCCGCGCACGCGGCCCACGATACGGCCGTTGATGACCACGTCATCGGCGATGACCTCACCCTTGATGGTGGCGCTTTCGCCGATCGTCAGCAAGTGGGCGCGAATGTCACCTTCGACAGTGCCCTCAACCTGCACATCGCCGGTGGTCTTGATGTTGCCGGTAATGTGCAGATCAGCCGACAGAACCGATGCGGGCGGTTTTGCCTTGGGCGTCGTGCCGGATTTGAAATCGGACTGCGGCTTGGGCGCCGCGTTGGTTTCCGGGGTTGCGGGCTTTGTCGCCTCTGCAGCCTTGGGGCCGGGATCGTTGATTTTGCTTTTAGAAAACATCGTTTGCAGCCTTGATATAGATCATAGGATTGACAGCCTTACCGCCAACGCGCACCTCGTAGTGCAGGTGGGGGCCAGTCACACGTCCAGAAGCTCCCATATCACCGATCCGCTCCCCGCGCGAGACCCTTTGGCCCACTTTCACGTTTAATCGCGACATGTGGGCATACCGGGTTTCGAGACCGAACTGGTGCTGGATCTTCACCAACCGGCCATAGCCAGAGGACCAGCCGGCATGGGTGACGACGCCATCGGCGGTGGAGTAGAGGGGCGTGCCGACGGGGCCTGCGAAATCGACGCCCTGGTGCAGCCTGCGGCCGCCAGTCTTTGGGTCGCGCCGATAGCCGAAGCCACTGGTAAAGCGATAGCCCGCCTTGACCGGGGTGGCAAAAGGCGCGGCCTCGGCGGCGATACGGTAGAGGTTCAGCCGGTCCATCTGGTCGAGCAGACGGTTCACACGGTCGGTGCCGATATCGGGCATTTCGCCCTTGGTCGAAAAGCTGATGGGGGTCAGCGGGCCACCCTGGCCGGAATAGCTGCGTCGCACCTGGTCGATCAGGTTGTCGGTGTTCATGCCCGCGGCGCGGAACATCTTGTCCAGCGGTTTGACCGAAACGGCCATCGCCTCTTCAAGCTGGCGGAAGACCTGGTCGTTCTGGTCTTGCAGCAGCTTGAGCCGCAGCGCCAGGTCGTCGGCCTGCAACAACGCATCTTGCGCATTGGCTTCGATCTGGTCGCGCTCGGCTGCCGTTTCCGCCAAGGCGGTGGTCAGCATGTTCAGCGTGCCTTCGGCGACGGAACCCGCGCTGGCCATGAAACTTTGTGCGCCCTTGTCTTGTTCCTGCGATTGCAGATTGGCCAGTTCAGTGCGTGCGGCGTCACGTTCTTTCATCGTACGGCGCAAGGTGGTCTGGATCACCTCGATGCCGGTTTCAAGCTCGCGGCGTCGATCCTCGGATTCAAGCAGCTGCGACTGCATCATCGAGATCTGTTCCAATGCCGAATTGAACCGTTCTTGCGCGGCCAGCGCCTCGGCGGCGCGGCTGTCGCGCTGTGCCGAAATCACGTTCAGCCGTTCCTGGTACATGCGTTGTTCGCGCTTGGCCTGTTCGCGAAAATTGCCCGAGCCGATCGAATCCATCAGCAAGATCGCCGTGGCAATGGTGGCCCATCCAACCAGGGCCGCGCTGCCCGCGAAGGCAAAAAGCTGGGTATGTGGGCGCAGTCGAATGAAGCGCGTGTCGCTTTCCGATCGCAGGAACAGCCGCTTCTCGGGGAACCAGCGTTCCAGAATCGCGTGTGTTCGGATAGCCAACAGAGTTCTCAACAAACCGCCCCTTGTCCCGTTTCGGCTTGGGCGCCTTCTGGAATGTGCGCCCATGGCGTGATTAACCAGACCTCCACATGGGCGCAACAATTTTGGGCTGGTGTGGCGCTGGAACGGGCGATTCGGCGAAAAACCGCCGAGTCCTAATAGGTTGGGCACGCCGTTCAGACCGTGCGAGGCGGCGTTTCATCGGCCAGCGGCCAGTAGAAATCGGGCGGCAGCCCGGCCTCGGCGCGCTTTTCCTCGTTGAAGGGCGGCTTCAGCGGGCCGTGAAAATACTTCTGCACCAGCTCGTGAAACACGTCTTTGGGATCGAGGTTTTCGCGCCCGCACAGGAAATGAAACCATTTCGAGCCATAGGCGACATGCCCGACCTCTTCGGCGTAGATGGTTTTCAGCGCGTCGACCGCGCCCGTATCGCCCGCCTTTTCGAATATGCCGATCATGCCCGGTGTCACGTCAAGGCCGCGCGCTTCAAGCACCATGGGCACCACAGCCAGACGGCCCAGGATGTCGTCGCGCGTGTCCTCGGCGGCGCGCCACATGCCGGCATGGGCGGGCAGGGCGCCGTAATGGCTGCCCATCGCCTCCAGGCAGTCGCACACCAGGTTGAAGTGTTTCGATTCCTCGTCCGCCGATTTTACCCAGTCATCGTGGAAACCGGGCGGCATGGGCACATGGCCGAAACGCGCGATGATGTCCCAGTGCAGGTCCACGGCGTTCAGTTCGATATGGGCCACGGCATGCAATATGGCGATGCGGCCCTGGGGGCTGCCGGGCTTGCGCTTGGGCACATCGCGCGGGTGCAGCAATTCGGGCTTTTCCGGGCGCGCGGGGCGCAGGGGCGGGTCCGCGGTGCCCACCTCGATCGATTTGCCCGCCTTGCGCGCGGCAAACCACGCCGCGGCATGCGCATGCGACAGCGCGGTCTTTTCGCGCCCGTCCGCGGTGGTCAGAACCTCCACGGCCATTTGCGTCAGTGTCTTGCTCACAGGGCCTTCGCCGCCTCCAGCACCTCTTCGGCGTGGCCATCGACCTTGACCTTGCGCCAGACACGGGCAACCTTGCCTTCGCCGTCAATCAGGAAGGTCGTGCGTTCGATCCCCATGAAGGTCTTGCCGTACATCTTCTTTTCTTTCCACACGCCGTAATCTTCGCAGGTAGTGGCATTTTCATCCGACAGAAGCGGTACGATCAGTTCCTTCTTTTCCATGAATTTTTCATGGCTGGCGACGCTGTCCTTCGAGATGCCGAAAACCTGCACGCCGATATCAAGGAACTGCTGGTATAGTTGCGAAAAGGCGATGTTTTCCTTGGTGCAACCCGAGGTATCGTCGCGCGGGTAGAAAAACAGCACAACCGGCGACGGGCGCAGGGCCGAAAGGCTGATGCCATCGCCGCCGTCGCGCGGCAGGGTAAAGTCGGGTGCGGTATCGTTTTCGGCGACCATCGGCCAATTCTCCCCTCGTTTGAGTTTTGTGAGTTCCATATTAGGACGGGGCAGGCAAGAATAAAGACGGCAAGGCAGAGAGCACGTGACACAGGACAGGCCGCAGACCCAGACCAAGCAGACCGGGCGGAAACGACGCCGGTGGGTGCGCCGGCTTTCGTGGTCGCTTGGCGTGGTTATTGTCGTGTTCGGCCTGGTGGCCGGGGCGTTGCAATGGTCGATCGGGCGCGATTTCACCGCGCCGCCCTGGCTGCGCTCCGAGGTCGAGGCGCGGTTGAACCAGTCGGCCGGCGGGCTCAGGGTGCGTGTGGGCCAGATCGTTGGCCGGGTTGATGAAGGATGGCGCCCGCGCATCTTGCTGCGCGATGTTGACGTGGCCCGCCCCGACGGGCAGCCGCTGGTCACGCTGGCGCGCGTGACGGCGGGCCTGTCCATGCCCGCCCTGGTGCGGGGCCACTTGCGCCCGGCATCCTTGCGCCTGGCGGGCGCGTCGTTGCGTTTGCGGCGATTGCCGGATGGCGGCTTCGACATAGCACTGGGTGATACCCTGACACCGATCGGCCAGGGCGCCAACCTGGCGCACCTGCTGCAGGGGGTCGACGGTATCCTGATGCAACCGGAATTCCAGCAGTTGCGCCAGATCGAGGCCGAGGCGCTGACGCTGCGATACGAGGATGCGCGGCTCGACCGTGGCTGGACGGTCGATGGCGGGCGGCTGCGCCTGTCGCGCACGGGCGACAACCTGGACATGGCTGCCGATTTCGCGCTGCTGGGCGGCGGGGCATCGGTTGCGACGCTGGAGTTCAACTATGACCGGACCATGGGGCAGGCAGGGGCCCGGTTCGGCGTGACAGTGGCCGACATGGCGGCCGAGGATATCGCGGTGCATTCGCCCGCCCTGGCGTGGCTGGGTGTGCTGCGCGCGCCCATCTCGGGCTCGATGCGCATCGCGATGGATAACCAGGGCAAGCTGGGCCCGTTGAGCGCGGCGTTGCAGATCGACGAGGGCGTGTTGCAGCCCACGGACGAAACCCTGCCGGTGCCCTTCGACAGTCTGCGCGCCTACATGACTTACGCGCCCGATGAATCGCGTCTTTACTTTGACGACCTGACGCTGGTCAGCCCCTGGGCCACCCTGCGCGCCGAAGGCGTGTCGACGATGCACGGGCTGGAAGACGCATGGCCGACCGAGTTCACCGGCCAGTTCCGCATGTCCGACCTGCGCGCGAATCCCGGCGACCTGTATAACGATCCTGTCCAGATCGCGGGGGCGGATGCCGACATGCGTTTGCGGCTCGATCCGTTCGAACTGGATGTCGGGCGCATGACCGTGCGCGATGGTGACAGCACGATGCATCTTTCAGGCAGCCTGAAGGCCGCCCCCGATGGTTGGGTTCTGGGCGTTCAGGGCGGCATGGACAGCATCGCGCCGGAACGAGTTCTGGCGCTCTGGCCCGAAACGGTCAAACCGCGCACGCGCAAGTGGATAGATGACAACCTGCACCAGGCAAGCCTGCGCGATATCGAACTGGCCTATCGCAGCGCGCCGCGCGCGGGCCCCGATCTGTATCTCGGCCTGCGCTTCGAAGATACCGAACTGACCGTTCTCAAGACCTTTCCGCATATGACAGGGGCCGCCGGGCAAGCGGTGCTGCGCGATTCACGTTTCGTGGTCTCGGCCGATGCGGGCCGGATGGCCGCGCCCCAGGGTGGCGTGGTGGACATGGCCGGCACGTCTTTCATCGTGCCCGACGTGCGTATCAGGCAGGCGCCCGCCCAGGTGCGGCTAAAGACGCGATCGAGCATAACTTCGGCGCTGTCCTTGCTTGACCTGGACCCGTTCAACTACCTGCGAAAGGCCGGCCGCGCGGTCACGTTGGCCGATGGGCAGGCCGCTATCGACGGCACGCTCGATATCATCCTGAAAAAGGGGCTGAAACCCGACGAGGTGGGTATAGCGGCCCGGGCCCGGCTGCTTGATGTGCGCAGTACCGACATCATGCCGGGACGGGTGCTGACGGCGCCCGCCCTGGATGTCGAGGTGACGCGGACGCGCCTGCGGATCGGCGGCCAGGGCCGCGTCGGGCAGGTGCCTTTCGACGCGTTCTGGGAAACCGCGTTGGGCGGCGGCGTTGGTGGCAGCCGGGTCGAAGGCGAGATCGCGCTGACCCCCGAATTCGCGCAAGAGTTCAACCTGGGGCTTCCTGACGGCACGTTGGACGGCGAGGCGCCCGCGACGATCGCCTTGACGCTTCCGGTTGGCGAGACGCCGGAATTCACGCTGCGCTCGTCGCTCAACGGGCTGGCGTTGTCGCTGCCATCGCTGGGCTGGTCGATGACGCGCAATCAAGACGGAACGCTGGAACTGGCCGGGCTTCTGGGCGACAGGCCGCGCATCGACCGCCTTGTGCTGGAGGCGCCGGGCCTGAGCGCCTCGGGGCAGATCACGTTGCGAGACGACGGCCAACTGGCCGAAGCACGTTTCGACCGGGTCCGGGCGGGCGGCTGGCTGGATGCGCCCGTGGTCCTGACGGGCCGTGGCGCGGGCGCCTCTCCCGCCGTGGCCGTGAATGGCGGCACCATCGATCTGCGCCGCACCGCGATGTCCGGTGGCGGGGGCGGCACGGCCGGTGGGGGCGCGCCGATTTCCCTGGCGCTGGAGCGTCTGCAAATTTCCGACGGGATCGCGCTTACCGATTTTCGGGGCGAGTTTTCCACAGCGCGCGGCATGGATGGCAGCTTTGACGGGCGCGTCAACGGTAACGCCTTTGTCACCGGCCGCGTGGTGCCGCGCGACGGGCGCAGCGCCTTTCGCATTCAATCGGATGATGCGGGTGCTGTCTTTGCGTCGGCGGGCCTGTTGAGCCAGGCGCGGGGCGGCGCGCTGGACCTGACGCTTTTGCCGGCGGGCGGCCAGGGCAGCTATGACGGGTTTCTGAATGTCGAAAGCGTGCGCCTGCGCGACGCGCCCGCGCTGGCCGCGCTGCTGAACGCGGTCAGCGTGGTGGGGCTGCTTGAACAACTGGGCGGCTCGGGTATTCTTTTTTCGCAGGTCGAGGGTGACTTTCGGCTGACGCCTGACAGCGTTACGGTCAAAAACTCGTCGGCCACCGGGTCTTCGCTGGGCATTTCGATGGATGGCACCTATGAGATCGCCAGCGGGGCGATGGACATGCAGGGCGTGTTCTCGCCCTTTTACATGCTCAACGGGATCGGCTCGGTGCTGACGCGCAAGGGCGAGGGGTTGATCGGCTTCAATTACCGGCTTACGGGAACGGCCGACGCGCCGCGCGTACAGGTCAACCCGCTGTCGATCTTCACGCCTGGCATGTTCCGCGAAATTTTCCGCCGTCCGGCGCCCCAGGTAACGCAGTAGACATGAAACTGTCCGATTTCGATTTCGATCTGCCCGAGCGGCTGATTGCGACGCGCCCCGCGCGCCCGCGCAGCGCGGCCCGGCTGTTGTTGGCGCAGGGCGACGCGATTGATGACCGCCACGTTTTCGACCTGCCAGACATCCTGCAGCCTGGCGACCTGCTGGTGCTGAATGATACCAAGGTGATCCCCGCGCGCCTGACGGGGCAGCGCGTGCGCGATGCCGGGCAAGGCCCGGTCAGCGCCCGGATCGAGGCCACGTTGCTGGAACCGCAGGCCGATGGCACCTGGAACGCGCTGCTCAAGCCCCTGCGCAAGGTGGCCGAGGGGGAGACCATCGTTTTCTCGCCCGACCTGTCGGCGGTTCTTGAACGGCGCAAGGATGGGCGGGGCGCGTTGCGCTTCAACCTGACGGGAGAGGATTTCGACGCCGCGCTGGCGCAGGCGGGGGCCATGCCGTTGCCGCCCTATATCGCGGCCAGGCGCCCCGCCGACGAGCATGACAAGCACGACTACCAGACCGTCTGGGCTGCAAGAGCCGGGGCCGTGGCCGCCCCCACCGCATCGCTGCATTTCGACGCGCCTTTGCTGGAAAGGCTCGCCGCGCGTGGCGTGGCGTTCACCCACGTGACGTTGCATGTGGGCGCGGGCACCTTTCTGCCGGTCAAGGTCGAGGACGTCACCACCCACAAGATGCACGCCGAATGGGGGCAGGTCAGCCAGGCCGCCGCCGACGAGATCGGGGCGACCCGGGCGGCAGGCGGTCGCGTGATCCCGGTGGGGACGACGGCGCTGCGCCTGATCGAAACCGCGGCGCGCGACACCGGCGCCATCCGCCCGTGGGAGGGAGAGACCGACATCTTCATCTATCCCGGTTTCACCTTCCGCGTCACCGATGCGTTGATGACGAATTTCCACCTGCCTAGATCTACCTTGATGATGCTGGTTTCGGCATTGATGGGCCATGACCGGATCCGCCGCATCTACGAGCACGCGGTTTCGCATGACTACAGGTTCTTTTCCTACGGCGACGCCTCTTTGCTGATACCGCCGCGCGACGGTTGAACCGCGCTTTCGAACGTGAAAACCCTCAACGATGTATAAAGAGTCGCATTCCGCCCTTACTTAAGGGGGCGAAACGGTTAGAGACAGCCCCGAGCGGCAAGGGAGAATGACGTGCTTCAGGTTCTATCCAATACGTGGGCCTTGCTTCTGGGCATGGCGCTTTTGATGCTGGGCAACGGCCTGCAAGGGTCGCTTCTCGGTGTGCGCGGCGAGGCGGCGGGATTCAGCACGCTTGAGCTGTCATTCGTCATGTCGGCCTATTTCGTGGGCTTTTTGGGCGGCTCGCGCCTGACGCCCGAGCTTATCCGCCGCGTGGGGCATGTGCGCGTCTTTGCGGCGCTGGCCAGTTTCGTGTCGGCGGTGCTGATCCTTTATCCGGCGTTCCAGCACCCTTACCTGTGGGTTGCGGGGCGCGTGGCCATCGGGTTCTGTTTCTCGGGGGTCTATGTCACGGCCGAAAGCTGGTTGAACAACTCGGTCAACAACGATCAGCGCGGGCAGGCGCTGTCGCTTTACATGATCGTGCAGATGGTTGGCATCGTGGCCGCCCAGGGCGTTTTGAACCTGCCGGATTCCAGCGGCTATCTTCTGTTCATCGTCGCCTCGGTCCTGGTTTCGGTCTCTTTCGCGCCGATCCTTTTGTCGATCTCGCCGACACCGGCCTTTGAAGCGACAAAACCCATGACTCTCAAGCAGTTGCTTACGGTGTCGCCCTTGGGTTTCGTGGGCATGTTCCTGCTGGGCGGTGTCTTTTCGGCGCAGTTCGGCATGGCGGCGGTGTTCGGCGCCGAGGCCGGGCTGAGCCTTGCGCAGATCTCGCTGTTCATCGCGACATTCTATATCGGCGCCACGATCGTTCAGTATCCGCTGGGCTGGGTGTCCGACCGCATGGATCGGCGTGTTCTGATCCTGGGGTCTTCGGCCGCGGGCGGGGCGGCGGCAATCCTGGCGTTTTCCGCAGGCCAGAACTACAACATCCTTTTGCTGTCGGCCTTTTTGATAGGGGGGTTGTCGAACCCGCTTTATTCCTTGCTTCTGGCCTATACCAACGACTTCCTCGAATTCGAGGACATGGCCGCCGCATCTGGCGGCATGGTGTTCGTCAACGGTGTGGGCGCGATCTCGGGGCCCCTGATCACCGGTTGGCTGATGAACGTGATGGGGCCATATGGCTTTTTCATCATCATCGCCGTGTTGATGTTTGCCCTAGCGGGATATGCCGGCTATCGCATGACGCAGCGCGCGGCGCCTTCGGTGGAAGATACCGGCAGCTATGCGCCGGTTATGCCAACCTCTTCGGTGGTGGCGATCGAGGCGGCGCAGGAATATGCCGCCGACATGGCCGAAGACGCCGAAAAAGAAGACTCCTGATAACAAAATGTCGCAACTGTAGTAAATATTTACTGTTAATTCGCGGCCCGGTCTGTGTAACAATTTATTAACGAATTCACTGGAGAGACGGAGGCTCCAATGGTGACGGTTGAACAGGTCTTGTCGTTCTGGTTGGACGAGGTCGGGCCAAAGGGCTGGTACGAGGGAGGAGAAACGCTGGATGAGCAGATCCGCGATCGGTTCCTCGACGCGTGGAAACAGGCGGCGGACGGCGCGTGCAGCCTGTGGCTGACCTATCCCAGCGGGGTGCTGGCCTATATCATCCTGACAGACCAGTTTCCCCGCAACATGTTTCGTGGCCATGCCGACAGTTTTGCCACCGACGACGTGGCGCTGGCCGCTGCGAAATGCGCGATCGACAAGAAATGGGATATGGCAATCGACGAGCCGGCGCGGCAGTTCTTTTACCTGCCCCTGATGCATTCGGAAAACCTGTGCGACCAGGAACGCTGCGTTCGCCTGGTGAAAGAGCGGATGCCCGAAACCGGGAAATCCAACCTGTTCCATGCCCGCGCCCATCGCGAGGTGATACGCGAGTTTGGCCGCTTTCCGTATCGTAGCGCGGCGCTGTCGCGCCCCACGACCCCGCCCGAAGATGCCTACCTGGCGGCGGGCGGGTACGGCCATACCGTGCGCCAGATGCAGGAACTGGCCCAGGCCTGCTGAACCGCGCCGGCCCTGTCGGATGCCCTGTCGGCAACGGCCCACCCGCCGTTGCCTTTTCACCGGGCGCGTTGCCAGAATTCCGAAAATAGTTTAATGCTTAACTAATTTTGGAATCGGAGGGCGCCATGGCTGCCAAATCGTTCGACATCGTTGTGATCGGGGCAGGGCCCGGCGGCTACGTCGCCGCGATCAGGGCCGCGCAGTTGGGCCTGTCGGTTGCCGTGGTCGAGCGTGAGCACCTGGGCGGTATCTGCCTGAACTGGGGCTGCATCCCGACCAAGGCCATGCTGCGCAGCGCCGAGGTGTTTCACCTGATGCACCGTGCCAAGGAATTCGGTCTTTCGGCTGATGGAATCGGCTACGACCTGGATGCGGTGGTGAAACGCTCACGCGGGGTGGCGGGCCAGCTTGCCAGCGGCGTGGGCCACCTTCTCAAGAAGAACAAGGTCACCGTGGTGATGGGCACGGCCAGCATCCCCGCCAAGGGCAAGGTCAGCGTCAAGACGGACAACGGCACCGAGGATCTGACCGCCAAGCACATCATCCTGGCCACGGGCGCCCGCGCGCGCGAACTGCCCGGCCTCGAAGCCGATGGTGACCTGGTCTGGACCTACAAGCACGCGTTGGAACCCAAGCGCATGCCGAAAAAGCTCTTGGTTATCGGCTCGGGGGCGATCGGAATCGAGTTTGCCAGCTTTTTCAACACGTTGGGCGCCGATACCACGGTGGTTGAGGTGATGGATCGCATCCTGCCCGTGGAAGATGCCGAGATCAGCGCCTTTGCAAGAAAGCAGTTCGAAAAGCAGGGCATGACGATCCGGCAAAAGGCCACGGTCAAGCAACTGGACCGTGCCAAGGGCAAGGTGACGGCCCATATCGAACAGGACGGCAAGACCGAGAAACTGGATTTCGACACCGTGATTTCCGCGGTCGGCATCGTCGGCAACACCGAGGGGCTGGGCCTAGAAGAGTTGGGAGTCAAGATCGACCGGACCCATGTCGTGACCGACGAATATTGCCGCACCGGGGTAGAGTGGCTGTATGCCATCGGTGACATCTCAGGCGCGCCGTGGCTTGCCCACAAGGCCAGCCACGAAGGCGTGATGGTGGCCGAGATGATCGCGGGCCAGAAGGTGCACCCGGTCAAACCCGACAGCATCGCGGGCTGCACCTATTGCCAGCCGCAGGTGGCTTCGGTCGGCATGACCGAGGCGCAGGCAAAAGAAGCCGGGTATGACCTAAAGGTGGGCCGCTTTCCCTTCATTGGCAATGGCAAGGCCATTGCCCTCGGCGAGGCCGAGGGCATGGTGAAAACGGTGTTCGACGCCAAGACAGGCGAGCTTTTGGGCGCTCACATGGTCGGGGCCGAAGTCACCGAACTGATCCAGGGGTACGTGGTTGGCCGGCAGTTGGAAACGACCGAAGAAGACCTGATGCAGGCGGTTTTCCCGCATCCGACCTTGTCAGAAATGATGCATGAATCGGTTCTCGATGCCTGGGACCGCGCGATTCACTATTGAACGCGCTCAGCGCGTCACGGCACCTCCAGCGCGCGCCCAGTCGTTCAGCCCGCCCAGGTTCACCACCTCGGCATAGCCCAGCTTTTCAAGCAGCCGCTTGCCATGGGCCGAGCGTGCGCCGCTTGCGCAATATAGGGCCACGGGCTTTGCCGGGTTCAGCTTGGGGTGCTTGTCGGGGTGGCTTGGGTCGGCCAGGTCGGCCAGCCGCATAAGCGGAGCGTGAATCGCGCCTTTCGCCTGTCCGGTCATGGCCAGTTCCCCCGCCTCGCGCACATCGACAAGCGTCACGTCACCGGCGGCTATCCGGGGCATGAGCGTGTCGAAATCGACCTTTCGTGACGGGTTGAGAAAACCGAACATCGTTGGATCCTTGTCATTTCCATCGGCAAGTTTGGCGCGCATGCGCTGTGGATGCGTGCATCATGCCCTACAAATTCCAAAATGGGAATGTAAAAACGAAATACCACCCCTCTCCGGCGGGGAGTTGCGCATAATGCCGGCAACTTGATCGCCGCCGGGCGAGTATGTTCCGCTTCCGTTCGCATATTTTGGTTGGAGACTCGGGCATGCTCACCTATGTGTTAACCGTTGGTTTCCGGGGGCAGAGATGGCCGAACTGAAAAAGATCGAAGTGCGCGGCGCGCGCGAGCACAACCTGAAAGGTATCGACGTGGATATCCCGCGCGATGAGCTGGTGGTCATCACCGGGTTGTCGGGGTCTGGAAAATCCAGCCTTGCCTTCGACACGATCTATGCCGAGGGGCAGCGGCGCTATGTCGAAAGCCTGTCGGCCTATGCGCGGCAGTTCCTCGACATGATGGAAAAGCCCGATGTCGACCACATCACGGGCCTGTCGCCCGCCATTTCGATCGAGCAGAAAACCACGTCGAAAAACCC
Organism: Lutimaribacter degradans; assembly: GCF_023703375.1. GTDB lineage: Bacteria > Pseudomonadota > Alphaproteobacteria > Rhodobacterales > Rhodobacteraceae > Lutimaribacter > Lutimaribacter degradans. The sequence goes on along the minus strand of NZ_JAMQGO010000004.1, from coordinate 104,236 downwards.
GCGCTCGACCGTTGGCACAGTCACCGAGATTTATGACTATCTTCGCCTGCTGTTCGCTCGTGTCGGCACGCCCTATTCGCCGGCCACCGGCCAGCCCATCGAGGCGCAGCAGGTGCAAGACATGGTCGATCGTGTCATGGCCATGGAAGAGGGCACGCGCGGCTACCTGCTTGCCCCCATGATCCGCGACCGCAAGGGCGAATACCGCAAGGAGTTTCTGGAACTGCGCAAGCAGGGCTTCCAGCGTGTCAAGGTTGACGGGCAATTCCACGAGTTGGACGAGCCGCCGACGCTCGACAAGAAATACCGCCATGACATCGACGTGGTCGTTGATCGCATCGTGGTAAAAGAGGGGCTGGAGACGCGCCTGGCCGACAGTTTCCGCACCGCGCTGGACCTGGCCGATGGTATCGCCGTCCTGGAAACCGCCCCGCGCGAGGGCGACCCCGAGCGCATTACCTTTTCCGAGAACTTCGCCTGTCCTGTCAGCGGCTTTACCATACCTGAAATCGAGCCTCGGCTGTTTTCGTTCAACGCGCCCTTCGGTGCCTGCCCTGAATGTGACGGGCTGGGGATGGAGCTTTTTTTCGACGACCGGCTGGTGGTTCCCGATCAGAACCTGAAGATCAGCGATGGTGCGCTGGCGCCGTGGCGCAAGGGCAAATCCCCCTATTTCCTGCAAACGATCGAAGCGATTGCCAAGCATTACGGGTTCGACCGCAACGCCAAGTGGAAAGACCTGCCCGCCCATGTGCAACAGGTGTTCCTGTACGGGTCGGGGGACGAGGAGATCCAGTTTCGCTATGACGAGGGTGGGCGCGTCTACCAGGTCAGCCGCGTGTTCGAAGGGGTCATTCCAAACATGGAACGGCGCTATCGCGAAACGGATTCCAGCTGGGTGCGCGAGGAATTCGAACGCTACCAGAACAACCGCCCCTGCGGGGCTTGCGGCGGTTATCGTCTGCGCGAAGAGGCGCTGGCGGTGAAAATCGGCACGCCCGATCAGTTGCTGCACGTGGGTCAGGTGGTCGAGATGTCGATCAAGGAGGCCTATGCCTGGTGCGACACGGTGCCCGCCGCGCTCACCAAGCAGAAGAACGAGATTGCCCGCGCCATCCTCAAGGAAATCCGGGAACGTCTTGGTTTCCTGAACAACGTGGGACTGGAATACCTGACGCTCAGCCGCAATGCCGGCACCTTGTCGGGCGGCGAAAGCCAGCGTATCCGGCTGGCCAGCCAGATCGGTTCGGGCCTGACCGGCGTTCTGTACGTTCTCGACGAACCCAGCATCGGCCTGCACCAGCGCGACAATTCGCGCTTGCTGACCACGCTGAAGAACCTGCGCGACCAGGGCAATACCGTGATCGTGGTCGAACATGACGAAGAGGCGATCCGCGAGGCCGATTACGTGTTCGATATCGGCCCAGGTGCCGGGGTGCATGGCGGGCAGGTGGTCAGCCACGGCAAGCCCGCCGATGTCGCGGCCGACCCGGCCAGCCTGACCGGGCAATACCTGTCAGGTGCGCGTGAAATAGCTGTGCCTTCCAAGCGTCGGAAAGGAAACAAGAAAAAGCTGACGGTAGTCAAGGCCACGGGCAACAACCTCAAGGATGTGACGGCCGAGTTTCCGCTGGGCAAGTTTGTCTGCGTGACGGGTGTGTCGGGTGGCGGCAAGTCCACGTTGACCATCGAAACGCTGTTCAAGACAGCGTCGATGCGGCTGAACGGGGCGCGGCAGACACCGGCCCCGTGCGAGACGATCAAGGGGTTGGAGCACCTCGACAAGGTTATCGACATCGACCAGCGCCCGATCGGCCGCACCCCGCGCAGCAACCCGGCCACCTACACGGGCGCCTTCACCCCGATCCGCGATTGGTTCGCCGGCCTGCCCGAAGCCAAGGCGCGCGGCTACAAGCCGGGGCGGTTCAGCTTCAACGTCAAAGGGGGCCGCTGCGAGGCCTGCCAGGGTGATGGCGTCATCAAGATCGAGATGCATTTCCTGCCCGATGTCTATGTCGAATGCGAGACATGCAAGGGCGCGCGTTACAATCGTGAAACTTTGGAAATTCGATTTAAAGGCAAAAGCATAGCAGACGTTCTTGATATGACGGTTGAAGAAGCGCAAGAGTTCTTCAAGGCCGTTCCCAGCATCCGTGAAAAGATGGATGCGCTGATGCGCGTCGGGCTGGGCTATATCAAGGTGGGCCAGCAGGCGACCACGCTGTCAGGCGGCGAGGCGCAACGCGTGAAGCTGTCGAAAGAGTTGGCCAAGCGCTCGACGGGCCGCACACTTTACATCCTGGACGAGCCCACGACGGGCCTGCATTTCGAGGATGTGCGCAAGCTGCTGGAAGTGCTTCACGAACTGGTCGAGGCGGGCAACACCGTGGTGGTGATCGAACATAACCTCGATGTCATCAAGACCGCCGACCACATCATAGATATCGGCCCCGAGGGCGGTGATGGTGGTGGTGAGATCGTGGCCACCGGCACCCCGGAAGAGGTGGCCGAGGTCGCGCGCAGCCACACGGGGCATTACCTGAAGCCGATGTTGAAGCAGGGCAAGGTAGCCGCCGAATAGCGCGCGAACGGGCCGTGCAGGCCAGTTCGGCCTGCGCGACTGTGCGCTTTGATCCCGCTTGGTAACTCTTGGCCGGGGGTGGCGCCACCACATCGTGACCCTTGAACGTGCCTTTGCAGGCGTGATGCAAGTCGCGCCGCCCCTTGTCGCAGGTCGCGCCTTTGCGCGGTGACCTGCTAACTAGGGTGCGGGGCGACTCGCGGGGCGCATTACTTGGTCTTGCAGGTATTGATGCCCAGCAACTGATAGGGCGGGCACCAGCCGATAATGCCGGTGGCCAGCGGGATGATGCCCAGCAGGTACAGCCAGCTATACCCGCCGCCGCCATTGAGGAAAAAGCCCGCGATCAGGGCGACGCCCACCACGATGCGCAGAATGCGTTCGAAATTGCCGATATTCTTGGTCATTGGTCGACTCCTTTATCGTCGGATGTGGCGTGATGATACCAACTCGCGCGGTGCGCGTCTGTGACCGCGTCACATTTCGCCGCTGGCGATCCGGGCCAGGGCGTCCTTGTCATGGATCTCGACCGTGCCGCGCCCCGTGCGCACCAGCCCGCGCCGTGCCCAGGCATCAAGCCGGCGCGTGACCACCTCGCGCGCGGTGCCGACTTGGGTGGCCAGTTCCGATTGGGTGGCTCGCACGGTACTGCCACCGCCGGCCAGCAGCAACAGCCTGTCGGCCAGGCGGCATTCGACGCGGGTAAACGCGACCTTTTCCAGAAGCGTCATCATCGTCTGCATGCGCTGCGCGAAGGCCCCAAAGACCAGGGCCCGGAAAGGGGCCGAGCGGTTCATGAGGTCCAGGAACATGGCGCGCGGGATCAGCACCAGTTGCGTGGTGCAGGTGGCCTGGGCCTCGGCGGAATAATCGCTGTCGGACAAAAGGCCCATTGTCGTCTGGATGCAGGATTGGCCCGGTTCGACCGAGTAAAGCAGCATTTCGCGGCCCGACGCGCCCGTCAGGCAGACATCGACGCATCCCGACAAGACGAAGGCGTATCCCTGCACACGGTCGCCGGGGCGAAAAAGAACCGCGCCGGCAGAGAGCGTTTGCGCGGGCAGGGCGGCAAGGCGCGCCCGGTCGGGCGCGTCAAGCGTGGCCAGTGGCGTGCTGTCGGGGGACCATGTCATGACGATGACATAGCCCGCGCGCGCATCCGCGCCAAGCGTTCAGCCGCGCCCGCGTTTTTCGAACCGGGGCAACATGGCGCTGAAATCGCGCCCCGTTCCGCCCTCGTCCTCGACGAATTGCCGGTAAAGCGCCAGCGCCGCCTGGCCCATCGGGGTATCGGCGTCCACCGCTTCGGCGGCTTGCTGCGAAAGCCCGAGGTCTTTCAACATCAATTCGGCCGCAAAGCCGGGTTTGTAATCGTTGTCAGCAGGCGATTGCGGGCCCACACCCGGCGCGGGGCAATAGGCGTTCATCGTCCAGCTATAGCCCGACGAGGTGCTGACCACGTCGAACATCTTTTGCCGGTCCAGCCCCAGCTTGTCGGCCAGGGCAAAGGCCTCGCAGGTCGCGATCATGGTCACGCCCAGGATCATGTTGTTGCAGATCTTGGCTGCCTGGCCTGCGCCCGCCTCGCCGCAATGCACGGCCTTTTGTCCCATGATGTCGAACAGCGGCTCGGCCTTGGCAAAGGCATCCGCGCTGCCGCCGCACATGAAAGTCAGCGTGCCCGCGGTGGCGCCGCCCACACCGCCCGACACGGGCGCATCGACAAAGCCAAGGCCCGCCTTTTCCGCCTGCGCGGCCACGGCGCGGGCGCTGTCGACATCGACGGTCGAGCAATCGACCAGCGTCGCGCCAGCCTCCATCGCGGGGACAAGCTCGTCGGCGACGTTGCGCAGGATCTGGCCATTGGGCAGCATGGTGATCACCACCTCGGCCCCTTTGGCGGCCTCGGGCCCGCTGGCGGCTTGCGCCACGCCGTCGACGGTGACGCCCGCCACGTCATAGCCTGTCACCTCGTGCCCGGCGGCGACAAGGTTGGCGGCCATCGGCGCGCCCATGTTGCCTAGTCCGATGAATCCGATTTTCATGGCTTATTCCTCCTCCTCGAATGTCAGGGCGTCCGCGCCCAGCGGTTCCAGCAAGGCGGCGACGTCGTCCGGGCTGACCGTGTCGAGGTCATGCCGCCATTGCGGGTTGCGATCCTTGTCGATGATGGCGGCACGGACTCCTTCCAGGAAATCGGCCTGTTCCATCGCGCGCCAGGTAAAGCGGTATTCCATGTCGAGCGCGGCGCGAATCCCCGCCCCGGCGCGCAGCCGTTTCAGCATTTCAAGCGTCACGGCCATCGACAGGGGGGAATTGCGGGTGATCGACTTGAGCGCGCTTGCGGCCAGCTCGCTGTCATCGGCGCGCAGCGCGGCCAGAATGGCGGGCAGGCTGCCCTCGTTGAACAGCGCGTTGATACGGTCCATCTGCGGCGCAAGCGTGCCTTGCGGTGTGGGCAGGGCGGCGGCGGCCACGTCTGCCGCGTCGCCGGTTTCGCACAGCCGTGCGATCAGGGCGGGCCACTGATCCTCGGGCAGGTAGTGGTCGGCAAAGCCGGCCACGATGGCATCGCCCGGCCCCATGCGCGCCGCCGTCAGGCCCAGGTATTCGCCCAGCCGCCCCGGCGCCCGCGCCAAGAGGAGCGAGCCGCCCACGTCGGGCACCAGCCCGATGCCACATTCGGGCATGGCGATCTGGCTGCTGTCGCCCACGACGCGGTGGCTGCCGTGACAGCCCACGCCCACGCCTCCGCCCATGACAAAGCCCTGCATCAGGCTGATCACGGGTTTCGGGAACTCGAACAACGCCGCGTTCATGCGGTATTCATCGGCCCAGAACGTGCGGCCATAGGTGAAATCGCCCTCGGTGCCGCTGCGATAGAGGTCGGCAATGTCGCCGCCCGCGCAGAACGCCTTGTCACCGGCCGCGTCGATCACGACGACACGCACCGCGTCGTCGTGGCGCCAGTCGCGCAAGGCGGCATGCAGAGCCATAGCCATGTCATATGTCAGCGCATTGAGCGCCTTGGGCCGGTTCAGGGTGATGCGCCCGGCGCGGCCCTCGGTGCGAATGTCGATCTCGGTCATGTCTCCCCCGGTGTTTCAGCGGCAAGGCCCGGCAGGCGCTCAGCCGCGATCGGCCAGCATCTGGCGGCTGATGATCATGCGCATGATCTCGTTCGTGCCTTCCAGGATCTGGTGCACGCGCAAATCGCGCACGATCTTTTCCACCCCGTAATCGGCCAGGTAGCCATAGCCGCCATGCAATTGCAGGCACTGGTTGGCCACGTCAAAGGCGTTGTCGGTGACCAGGAGTTTCGCCATGGCACAGAACTTGGTCGCGTCATGCGCGCCATTGTCCAGCTTCCACGCGGCCTGCCGCAGGAAGGTGCGGGCCGATTCCAGCTTTACCTCTTGCTCGGCCAGGCGGAATTGCAGGGCCTGGAACTGGTCGATGGTCTGGCCGAAGGCCTTGCGCTCGCCCATGTAGGCCAGCGTCAGGTTCAACGCCTGCTGCGCGGCTCCCAGCGCACTGGCCGCGATGTTCAACCGGCCGCCATCCAGCCCCGCCATGGCATAGCTGAACCCGCGGCCCTCTTCACCGATCAGGTTGTCGAGCGGTACGGTGCAATCGTCGAACTGCACCTGCGCTGTGGGTTGGCTGCGCCAGCCCATCTTGTCTTCAAGCCCGCCATAGCTCAGCCCGTCGGCGCCCGATTCGACAACGACCGTCGAAATGCCCTTGGGCCCCTTGTCGCCGGTGCGCACCATTGTCACGTAGGCATCGGAATAGCCGCCGCCCGAAATGAACGCCTTGGTGCCGTTCAGGCGATACCCCTCGTTCGTCCTTTCCGCACGCGTGCGCAGCGCCGCCGCGTCCGAGCCGCTGCCCGGTTCGGTCAGGCAATAGGAAAAGACCTTGTTCATCGCGCACAGGTCGGGCAGCCATTTCTGCTTGGTTTCATCGCTGCCGAACTTGTCGATCATGCCGCCGCACATGTTGTGGATCGACAGGAACGACCCCACCGAAGGGCAGGCCATGGCCAGCGCCTCGAACACAAGCGTCGCATCCAGGCGGCTCAGGCCAGAACCGCCCCATTCCTCGGAGACGTAGATCCCGCCCAGCCCCAGCTCGGCCACCTTGGGCCACAGCTCTTTGGGGATGGTGCCCTGTTTTTCCCAATGCTGCGCGAAGGGCGCGATATGTTCCTGGCCAAAGGCATGGGCCATGTCGAAGATGGCGGTCTGTTCTTCGCTCAGTGCGTAATCCATCTGTCTCCTCCCGGGATGCGGCGAATTGAACGACTGTTTAATTCCCAATCCTTACAGCAGTTTTTCAACGGTTGGAACCGGGGTTCAGAGATCGGCGTGAAACTCGTCTATCAGGTGGGCCACGACGGCGCGCATCGCCGCGTCATGGTCGCGGCCCAACTCTCGTGCGCGCGCATAAACGCCGCGTTGCAGGCTGGCGGAATTGCCCGTCGCCACGATGGCGCGGGTGTTTTCGACCTCGGCCAGCGCATCCAGTGCGGCGGCATCCTCGGCCACCAGGGCCACCAGTTCGTCGGCCAGCATGTCAGGGGGCACGATCTCGTGCGCGCCGAAATTGATCAGCCCCTGCGACAGGCCATACCGCTGCGCGCGCCAGCGATTTTCGTCGACCAGGAAGGTGTCGTAGATTCGCCAGCGTTGGTTCTTCAGGCTCAGCCGCCACAGCATCCGCGTCAGCGACTGGACCAGCGCCGCCAGCGTCAGCGTGGTTTCCACCCGCGGCGAACCATCGCAAATGCGCGCCTCGATGGTGGGAAAACGGGACGAGGGGCGCAGATCCCACCAGATCTTGCTGGCATCCTCGATCACGCCCAGCTCGGTCAGCGCGGCCACCGAGCGTTCGAAACTGCCCCAGCTTTCCAGCCGCGGCGGAAGGCCGGTACGCGGCAGGTTGTCGAACACCGTCAGCCGATACGAGGACAGGCCGGTATCCTCACCCTGCCAGTAGGGCGAGGAACAGGACAGCGCCAGAAGATGCGGCAGGAAATAGGCAAGCTGGTTCATCAGGTCGATGCGCTGGTCGGGGGCGTCGATTCCAACATGCACATGCATCCCGCAGATCAGCATCCGCCGCACCACGCCGGCAAGATCCTGGCGCAGGCTGTTGTAACGGTCGCGGTCGGTATGGTGCTGCTGGCGCCAATCGGCAAACGGGTGGCACGAGGCGGCGATGGGGGCCAGGTTGTAATCGGCCGCGATACGCGCCACGGTGCTGCGAAGGTGGCGCAGGTCGTCGCGCGCCTCGGCCACGTCGGCGCAGACACGGGTGCCAATTTCCACCTGGCAATCCAGGAATTCGGGGCTGAACTGCCCCTCCAGCGCGGCGCCGCAGCGTTCCATCAACTCGGTGGGGGCGGGCGACAGGGCCAGGCTGTCGCGATCGACCAGCAGGTATTCCTCTTCGATGCCGATGGTGAAATCCGGTTGTGCGATGGCCATCGGCTGATCCTCCCTGCCGGGTCAGTTCAGCAGGGATCGTGCGCGAAAACAAGTGGAAGGGTGCATGGGCCATGCCAAGGCGGCAGACGTGCTGCCAGCCGGCGCAAGCTGGTCGCTCTACCCGGGTGCGACGGCCCGCAACCTGGCCATGTTCAGCCCGGCAACCCCCAGAAACGACAGCGCCTGCGCCTCGTCGTCGAAAATGCGGGCAACCACGCCGCGCAGGCCATCCCAGCTGCGTTGCACCATGCATGCCAGCTTGATGGTTTCGTGCGTTGTCGCGAAATAGGCCATCAGCGTTTCGGCGCCGCCTGTGCCCAGGAAATCCGCCTTGCGGGCCTGCATGTGCAGCAATCCGGGGTGGTCGAGGGCAATGCCGGTGACATCTTGCAGATCGACCAGGTGCCTGTGGCAGCGCCCGGCTTCGGCATCTGTCATGAAACGCGCGAACGCATCCAGGGTTTCATCCGCCCGGACAAACCCGGAGTAACGGACGTAAACCAAGCCCTTATCGGGGAATATATGATAGGAAACCGCCATGTCCCGATCCGGCAAGGCAATGCCGCGCGACCGGGGGCCGCGCGGCATTCTGGTGTGTCAGGCTCAGTCCATGGCCTTGAAGTTGAACTCGCCACCTTCCTTGATGCCGCTGGGCCAGCGTGCGGTCACGGTCTTGGTGCGGGTGTAGAACTTGAACGCGTCCGGCCCGTGCTGATTCAGGTCGCCAAAGGCCGATTTCTTCCAGCCGCCGAAGGTATGATAGGCCAGCGGCACCGGGATCGGCACGTTGACGCCGATCATGCCCACGTTGACCCGGGCGGCGAAATCGCGCGCGGCGTCGCCATCGCGGGTAAAGATCGCGGTGCCGTTGCCCATCTCGTGATCCATGGCCAGTTGCAGCGCCTCTTCGTAGCTGCCGGCGCGCACGGTCGACAGGACGGGGCCAAAGATTTCCTGCTGGTAGATGTCCATGTCGGGCGTCACGCGGTCAAAAAGATGCGGGCCGATAAAAAACCCGTCCTCGTAACCCTGCAGGTTGAAATCGCGGCCATCCACGACCAGCTCGGCGCCCTGGTCGACACCGGATTGCACCAGCCCAAGGATCTTTTCCTTGGCCGCGGCGGTCACGACGGGGCCGTAATCCACGTCGTCGCCTGCCGTGTAGGGGCCGACTTTCAGCTTTTCGATGCGCGGCACCAGCTTTTCGATCAGGCGGTCGGCGGTTTCGTCGCCGACCGGCACGGCCACGGAAATCGCCATGCAGCGTTCGCCAGCCGCACCATAGCCCGCACCCACCAGCGCGTCGGCGGCCTGGTCCATGTCGGCATCGGGCATGATGATCATGTGGTTTTTCGCACCGCCAAAGCACTGCACGCGCTTGCCGTTCGAACAGCCCCGGCCATAGATGTACTCGGCGATGGGGGTCGAGCCGACAAAGCCGATCGACTGGATCACCGGGTGGTCAATGATCGCATCAACCGCTTCCTTGTCGCCGTTGACGACCTGCAGGATACCCTTGGGCGCGCCGGCCTCTTCCATCAGTTCGGCCAGCATCAGCGGAACGGACGGGTCGCGCTCGGACGGCTTGAGGATGAAGGCGTTGCCGCAGGCAATGGCGGGCGCGAACATCCACATCGGGATCATGGCGGGAAAGTTGAAGGGCGTGATGCCCGCGGTGACGCCCAGCGGCTGGCGCATCGAGTACATGTCGATGCCGGGGCCGGCGCTGTCGGTGAACTCACCCTTCAGCAGTTGCGGCGCACCGATGCAGTATTCCACCACCTCAAGGCCGCGCTGCACATCGCCCTTGGCGTCGGGCAGCGTCTTGCCGTGCTCGCGGCTCAGCGCCTCGGCCAGCTTGTCCATGTCGCGGTTCAGCAACCGGACGAATTCCATCATCACCCGCGCCCGGCGCTGCGGGTTGACCGCGCCCCATGCCGGTTGCGCGGCGGCGGCGAAGTCGACGGCGCGGGCCATTTCGTCGGTGCTGGCCAGCGGGCATTTTGCCTGCACTTCGCCGGTGGCGGGGTTGAAGACATCGGCGAAGCGGCCCGAAGTGCCCTTCACGTGTTCGCCGTTCATATAGTGGGTCAGTTCCTGCATGGAATCCTCCTCTGATCTATCACCGACAGGATAGGCTTGCAAAATTCACAGGTATAGAGGCAAGATTCCAAAAAGGTATTGCGAATTTGCAAGAGGGGGCAGGACATGAGCGGCACCGACATCCATTGGGACGACCTGCGCATCTTTCTGGCCGTGGCCCGCACCGAAAGCCTGTCGGGCGCGGGCAAGCTGCTGCGCGTCGATCCGGCCACCGTGGGCCGCCGCATCGCCCGGCTGGAAGAGGGGATGGGCACCGCGCTTTTCGCCAAATCGCCCCAGGGCTACGCGATGACGGATGCGGGCCAGCGCCTGCTGACCCATGCCGAACGGGCCGAACAGGCCATGGCCGGCGCCCTGGAAGAGGTCCAGGGCCAGGCCGGCAGCCTGTCGGGGCAAATTCGGATTGGCGCGCCGGATGGGTGCGCCAACTACCTTCTGCCGCAGGTCTGCACGCAGATCATGGCCGAGAACCCCGACCTCGAAGTGCAGATCGTCGCGCTGCCGCGCGTGGTGAACCTGTCCAAGCGCGAGGCAGACATGGCCATCGGCGTCAGCCCGCCCGCCACCGGCCGCCTGCTGGTGCAGCGGATCACCGATTACAAGCTGCACCTTGCGGCATCGCGCGCCTATCTCAAGCATCATCCGCCCATCAAGACGCTTGATGATCTGCGCGGTCACCGGATCATCGGCTACATCCCCGACATGATCTTCGACAAGGAACTGGATTACCTGAACGAGATCGGGGTCGAGCGGGTAACCATGGCCTCGAACTCGGTTTCGGTTCAGTTCAACTGGTTGCGCAAGGCCGGTGGCATCGGCGTGGTGCATGACTTTGCCATTCCCTCGGGCCACGGCATCCTCAAGGTGCTGCCCGACAAGATCAGCCTGACCCGCAGTTTCTACCTGATCCGTCACGCCGACGACCAGCGGCTTGAGCGTTTGAACAGGTTCGCCGCCGCCCTGAGCGAGGGGTTGCGCGCCGAGGTTGCGCGGCTTGAAGCGCGAAGCTGAGCGCAAACTTGACAGAATGTCGCGGCCGCGCGACGCTGATCCGGCCTGCACGAGCAAAGGGAGGGCGCGTCATGCTGGTCCATCAGATCCTTAAATCCAAGGGCGAGGGCCCTGTTATCACGGTCAAGCCGGGCATGCTGGTGTCGGATGCCGCGCAGATCCTGGCCGAACGTCGGATCGGCGGCGTGATCGTTTCAAGCGATGGCGCGGCGGTCGAGGGCATCCTTTCCGAACGCGACATCGTGCGCAACCTGGCCCTGCGCGGGGCGGTCTGCCTGTCGGAAACGGTCGACGAAATGATGACCCGCAACCCCAGTTGCTGCCGCCGCGAGGATACCGCCGACAACGTGTTGCAACGCATGACCGATGGCCGGTTTCGCCACATGCCGGTCACCGAGAACGGCGCGCTGGTGGGGATCGTGACCATCGGCGACGTGGTCAAGGCGCGGCTGGAAGAACTGGCGATGGAACGCAACGCGCTGGAGGGCATGATCATGGGCCATTAGGCGGCCCGGGCAAAATCGGGTTGCATTCCGCCGGGCAATATTATTGCGTGCTGGCAACCAAAAACGCGTTGAGCGAGGGACAGTCATGCGCATCGGCCTCTACCCCGGCACTTTCGACCCGATCACCCTGGGTCATATCGACATCATCCGCCGCGCGGCGACACTGGTTGACCGGCTGGTGATCGGTGTGGCGATCAATCGTGACAAGGGGCCGCTGTTCTCGCTGGAAGAGCGGGTCGACATGATCGAATCCGAGTGCAAGGCCCTGAGCGAGGAAACCGGCACCGAGATCGTGGCGCATCCGTTCGAGAACCTGTTGATCAACTGCGCCCATGACGTGGGCGCGCAGGTGATCGTGCGCGGCCTGCGCGCGGTGGCCGATTTCGAGTATGAATTCCAGATGGTCGGGATGAACCGCGCGCTCGACAGCTCGGTTGAAACCGTGTTCCTGATGGCCGATGCACGCCACCAGGCGATCGCGTCGAAGCTGGTCAAGGAAATCGCCCGGCTCGATGGCGACGTGTCGAAATTCATCCCGCCCCTGGTCAAGAACAGGCTTCTGGCCAAGCTGGACAAAGGCTAGGCGGGCCTAAACCCCCGGATCGTTGCGCCGGATGAAATCGGTGCAGGCCTCGGGCCGGGTCAGCGGCAACATGTGCCCGCCGGCGATCAGTTCAAGCGTGATCGCGGGATGCTCGGCCACCAGCTTGCGCCCCTGGGTCTCGGCCGACAGGATCCTGTCGTCCTCGCCAAACAGAACGGCCATTGGAACGGGCATCTCGGCATAGCCGGCGCGCATCCACTTGATATCCGTCATCGACGCCACGTAATCGCGGCTGGTCGCGACGAACGACCCGGGCCGCAGCCCCAACAGCCCGCCACCTTTCGTGCCGTAATCGGCGGGCACCCGGTCGGGGCCGAATACAAGATCGAAAACCAGGTCGGTGCTGCGCATGCCCATAGGCGTGGCCAGCGTCCATGCGGCAATCTTCCGCATCAGCGGCGACCTTATGCCAAGGCTGGCAAATGCGGGCGAGGGCGCATCGCCCCCGCGCGTGAGCGGGGCCAGCAAGGCCAGCCCACGGATCTTTTCGGGGTGGTCCAGCGCAAGGCAAACGCCGATTGCACCCCCAAGCGAATGACCCACGATCAGCGGGCGGTCCAGCCCCAGCTTGTCGATCACCTCGGCCACGTAGCCGGCCTGCGCGCGCGGGTTGGCTGCCGCGCCCTCGGGCCGCTCCGACCAGCCCATGCCGGGCCGGTCGATGGCGATGCAGCGATGGGTCTCGGCCAGCGCGTCAACCAGCGCGTAATCGAAATTGCCCAGTTGCGCGCCCAGCCCGTGCACCATCACGATGGCCGGGCCCTGGCCCTTGTCGACATAGTGCAGCCGCCCGGTCGATATCTCGATGAACTGCCCGCGCGGGGGCACCGCGGCCTCGACCTTGCGTTTGGTGTTCCAAGTGAACCAGACCAGCCCCGCCACTGTCAGCGCCACCAGCCCCAGCACAAGCCAAAGGATCGTCAGCATCTTCAAAACCCCCGTTATCGTTTGACCGCAACGATAGGGGCAGGGGGCCGCGCTGGCCAGCGGGTCGTCACGTCACCGCCAGAACGCCAGCCATTCGATCAGCGCCAGCCCCTTCTTGGCAAGGAACAGCAGGGCGGCCCCGTCTTGCGAATAGTGATCATACCCTAGGGCGGCGAGGATCAGCAGCCCAAGCGCGATGGCGATCTGGTTGGTCATGATATGCGGTCCGGGCGGTTGTGCATGGCACAGGTATGGACCGGGCCGGGGCGCCGCGCAAGCGCCCCGCGCGGGGTCAGAGCAGCCGGCCCATCGCGGCGGCCACGTCGGCCATGCGGCACGAAAAGGCCCATTCGTTGTCATACCAGGCCAGCACCCGCACCAGGCGCTTGCCTGTCACCTTGGTCTGGTCGGGCGCGAAGATCGAGCTTTCCTCGGTATGGTTGAAATCGATCGAGACCTTGGGCGCGGCATCATAGCCCAGAATGCCCTTGAGCGCGCCGTTCGCGGCCTCGGCCACGACCGCGTTCACATCCGCTTCGGTCACGTCCCTTTTGGCCACGAACGTCAGGTCGACCGCCGACACGTTGGGCGTGGGCACGCGGATGGCCGAGCCATCGAGCTTGCCCTTGAGCTGTGGCAGAACCTCGCCCAGGGCCTTGGCCGCGCCGGTCGAGGTGGGGATCATCGACATGGCGGCGGCGCGGGCGCGGTACAAATCCTTGTGCCGGCGGTCATGCGTTGGCTGGTCGCCCGTGTAGGCATGGATCGTGGTCATTATGCCGCTTTCGATGCCGATCCCGGCATCCAGCACCTTGGCCAGCGGCGCCAGGCAGTTGGTCGTGCATGACCCGTTCGAAATCATGACATCGCCCTTGGCAAGCTGGTCGTCGTTCACGCCCATCACGATGGTCTTTTGCACGTTCTTGGCAGGTGCCGAGATCAGCACCGACTTGGCGCCGCGATCCAGGTGCTTTTTCGCCTTGTCGCCATCGTTGAACTGGCCCGTGCATTCCAGGACCACGTCAACGCCCGACCAGTCCAACTCGTCCATCTCATAGGTCGAGAACATCTGCATCTCGCCCTGGCCCAGGTCCATCGTGCCATCGCCGATCTTGACCTCGTTACCGAAACGCCCGTGAACGCTGTCATAGCGGATCAGGTGAGCGGCGGTTTCCAACGGGCCGGTGGCATTCACCTTGACCACGCGCACATCCTGGCGCGCGGCCTCGGCGATGTGCATCAAGGTGCAGCGCCCGATACGTCCAAACCCGTTGATGCCAAGCGTGATGGTCATGTTCCTGATCTCCTGCACATGAGAGTGAGTTTGCGCGCGGTATAGTGTGCGCCGCCCGCGCCGGAAAGGTGAAAAGCGGCGGTTTTACACGCTGTTAGCGCAAACCGACGGCGGTTGCGCTAACAGCCCGACAAAGCAGCGGCCTTGCGGCGCGCGCTGCATGGAGTAGGGTGGCGTCAACGGGTCAGGCAGGGGTTTGCAGGTATGAGCGGTCTTTTGGCATTGCTGGATGATGTGGCGGCGATCGCGAAGGTCGCGGCCACCAGTGTTGATGACGTGGCCGCCGCCGCCGCGAAGGCCGGCAGCAAGACGGCCGGTGTCATCATCGACGACGCGGCCGTGACGCCGAAATACGTGCAAGGCTTCGCGCCCGCGCGCGAATTGCCGATCATCTGGCGCATCGCGCGCGGGTCTTTCTTCAACAAGCTGGTAATATTGCTGCCCGTTGCGCTTTTGCTGGCCAATTTCGCGCCGTGGATGGTGACGCCCCTGCTGATGCTGGGCGGGTCTTACCTTTGTTTCGAAGGCGCGGAAAAGATATTCCACACGTTGTTTCCCCATGCCGACAAGCATGTCGCGGCCGACATGTCGGTAAAAGACCCCGGCCACCTCGAAGAGGAAAAGGTGAAGGGGGCGATCAAGACCGATTTCATCCTGTCGGCGGAAATCATGACCATCTCGCTGGCCGCGATCGAGGCGCCGAATATCTGGATGCAGGGCGCCACGCTGGCGCTGGTGGGGATCATCGTGACCATCGCGGTCTATGGCTCGGTCGGGCTGATCGTGAAGATGGACGACGTGGGCCTGTTCATGGCGAAGAACGCGCGCACCGGGGCAGGCCGGACCTTTGGCCGGGGGCTGGTGAAATTCATGCCGGTGCTGCTGAAGGTGCTGTCGGTGGTGGGCACGGCGGCGATGTTGTGGGTGGGCGGTTCGATCATGGTGCACGGGCTGCATGATCTGGGCCTGGACGTGCCGTATGACCAGATCAAGCAACTGGCCGCGGCGGTGGCCGGCGGCATCGAAAGCGGCGCGGGCGCCGTGAAATGGGCGGTCACCGCGTTGAGCGACGGCCTGCTGGGCCTGGGGTGGGGGCTGCTGCTGATTCCCATCGTGACGCGGGTGGTCGGCCCGGCGATCGCGGTCGTGACGGGCCAGAAGACCACCGATCATTAACCGCGGTTTAACCGCTGCGCGCGCAGGGTGCCGGCATGAAAGCGCATCTGCCCATTCCCGCGCCCACGCTGCGGTTTTCCCATGGTCGAGAACGCGGACCGGTTCATCGTTTTCTGCAACAATGAACCGGTCCGCGTGATCTGTTGAAAATCCATGTTTCATGGATTTTCGCCCGATTTTTCGTGAAAACCCGGCGCAAGGCGGGGGCGACGGTCAGCCCAGCAGGCGTTTTACCTCGTTCACCACGGCTTCCGCAGTGATCCCGAACTTTTCGTACAGAACCTCTGCCGGGGCCGACGCGCCGAAGCTGTTCATCCCGATGAACCCGGCCTTGGTTTCGCGCCCGCGCTCGCCGCACAGCCAGCGGTCCCAGCCCTGGCGCACCGCTGCCTCGACACCCACGCGCACCGGCCCGGCAGGCAGCACGCGGCGGCGATATGCCTCGTCTTGTTCCGCGAACAGCTCCATGCAGGGCATCGAAACCACGCGGGTGCCGAGTCCCTCGGCTTCCAGCGTCGCACGCGCCTCCATCGCGATGGCCACTTCCGAGCCGGTCGCGATCAGGATCGCCTGGCGCTTGCCGGCCTCGGCCTCGGCCAGGACATAGGCGCCCTGCGCCGTCAGGTTCTTGACCTTGTGCTGGTTGCGCAGCGTCGGCACGCCCTGCCGCGTCAACGACAGAACCGACGGCGTCGCCTTGGCCGTCAGCGCCAGTTCCCAGGCCTCGGCGGTTTCCACCGTGTCGCAGGGGCGGAAGACCATCGTGTTGGGCGTGGCGCGGCTGATCGCCAGGTGCTCGACGGGCTGGTGCGTCGGGCCATCCTCGCCCAGCCCGATGCTGTCATGGGTCATGACGAAAACGCTGGGAATCTTCATGAGCGCGGCCAGGCGCATGGCGGGGCGTGCGTAATCGGTGAACGCCATGAAAGTGCCGCCATAAGGCCGGATGCCGCCATGCAGCGCCATGCCGTTCATCGCCGCCGCCATGCCGTGTTCGCGGATGCCCCAATGCACGTAGCGGCCCTTGCGGTTATCCACGTCAAAAACGCTCATATCGGCGGTCTGCGTGTTGTTCGAGCCCGACAGGTCGGCCGAGCCGCCCACGGTTTCGCCCATCACCGGGTTGACCAGTTCAAGCACCATTTCGCTGGATTTGCGGGTTGCCACCTTGGGCGTGCTTTCGCTGACCTGTTTTTTCAGCGCGCGGATCACGGCAGACAGCTTTTTCGGCACGTCGCCCGCCAGCCTGCGTTCAAACTCGGCCCGGCGGCGCTCGGACAGCTCTGCCATCCGCTCTTGCCAGGCGGCGTGCTCGGGCGCACCGCGGCGGCCGATCTCTTCCCATTGCGCCTTGATCGCCTCGGGCACCTCGAAGGGGCCGCCCGTCCAGCCATAGGCCTGTTTCGCGGCGGCCAGTTGCCCCGCATCGGTCAGCGCCCCGTGGCCCTTGGACGTGTCCTGTGCCGCATGGCCCAGCGCGATATGCGTCTTGCACGCGATCATCGAGGGTTTGCGCGATTTCTTCGCCGCCGCCAGCGCGGCGTCGATGGCCTCGGGGTCGTGACCGTCGATTTCCTGCACGTGCCAGCCCGCCGATTTGAACCGGGCCACCTGGTTGGTGTCGTCGGCCAGCGAAACCTGGCCGTCGATGGTGATGTTGTTGTTGTCCCACATCACGATCAGCCGGCCCAGGCGCTGTCGGCCCGCAAGGGTGATCGCCTCCTGGCTGACCCCTTCCATCAGGCAGCCGTCGCCCGCCATCACGTAGGTGAAATGATCGACGATCTTCCTGCCGAAGGTGGCGCGCTGCATTTCCTCGGCCATGGCAAAGCCCACCGAATTGGCAAGCCCCTGGCCCAGCGGGCCGGTGGTGGTTTCGACCCCGTCCAGCAGGAAGTTCTCGGGGTGGCCGGCCGTTTTCGCGCCCCACTGGCGGAAATTGCGCAGCTCTTCCAGCGTCACTTGCTGGTAGCCGGTCAGGTACAGCAACGAATAGATCAACATGCTGCCGTGACCCGCCGACAGGATGAACCTGTCACGGTCGGGCCAAAGCGGCGCGGCGGCGTCGAACTTCAGGTGCTTTTCGAACAGCACGGTTGCCACGTCGGCCATGCCTATCGGCATGCCGGAATGGCCGGAATTGGCGGCATGCACCGCATCAAGCGTCAGGGCGCGAATGGCGGCTGCGCGCATCCAGTGATCGGGGTTTGCGGAACGCAGGGCTGAAATGTCCACGGGGGGATGTCCTCTGATAGCGGGGCTTGGGTCTCAGTGCTCAATACCAGCCCCGTGCCCAAGATCAAGCGGACGCGCTAAGTGCTTGGTGTCAAAGGGGGCGCATTTTGACGGGGCATTGGATAGACTGTCGTGCAAAAGGAATACCCGGCCGATTCGCCGGGCAGTTCCACAGGCCGGCGCAGCGGATCGAAAAGGCAAACGCCACCCTGCGCCATGACAAGGGTGAAGGCAAAGAGGCATGAGCGATATCACCGAACTGGAACGACGCCTGACAGCCGCGATGGATCGCATCGCGCGCGGTCTTGACGGTATCGGGGCCGCACCGGGCGGCGCCGACCCCGAAGAGATGGCGCAGCTGAAACAGGCGCTCGAAGATGAAAAGCTGGTCACCGCCCAGCTTGAAGAGCGGATCAAGACCCTGCATGAACGCCAGGACAAGGCCAGCACCGCGCTGCAATCGGAACTCGACGAAGCGCGCAGCACGGCGGCCCGGCTGGATGACGAATTGCAGCGGCTGCGCCAGGCCAGCGAACAGTTGCGCGAAAGCGTGGCCAAGCTGCGCGAGGCAAACGCTGCCGGCGTTGCCGAGCCGCACCTGATCAACAAGGCCATGCTGGCCGAGATCGAGGCGTTGCGCGCCGCGCGCGCCACCGATGTGGCCGAGGCCGACGCCATCATGGCCCGCATCGCGCCGCTTCTGGCGCAGGGCACGGACACGGAGGAGGGGGAAAATGCCTGAGGTTGAAATCCGTATCGGCGGCCGCGCCTTCGAAGTGTCCTGCCAGGAAGGCGAAGAACATTACCTGATGGCCGCGGCCGCGATGCTCGATACCGAGGCCGCGACGCTCAGCCAGCAGATCGGGCGTCTGCCCGAGGCGCGTATGCTTTTGATGGCCGGCCTGATGCTGGCCGACAAGACGGCGGGCGTCGAAGACAAGCTGCGCGAGGCCGAGGCCAGGATGGCCGACATGCAGGCCGAGATCGAGCGGTTGAAATCCGCACCCGCGCCCGAACCTGAACGGATCGAGGTGCCGGTGATCCCTCCGCAGATCACGGAAACCATGGCCGAACTGGCCGCGCGGGCCGAGTCGCTGGCCGACCGGCTGGATGAAAACGCCAAGGCCTGAGGCGCGGGGCAGGGGCGAAACGCGGTAACGCGGGCACCCAACCTTCGGCCGGGGCAGCCGTGGCCGAACGGCCCCGAACCCGGGGCGTGGCGCGCTGCGTATTCCGCTCAAGGCGCAAGCGCCCTGGGCGACGCCGCGTTAACCTTTGGTCGGCTTGGGCGCGGCAGCGCCCGCGCGGTATCCAGCCGAAAGCGCGCGGTTTTGGTGCCGGGCGGGGCGGCGGCGCCAGCTTGGGTCTCGACCGGACCTATTTTCACGGGGCAGGATGCAAAAAGCGCGCGATTGCCGTGGCATATCGCGCGCTCTTAACAGGCCGGGCGGGGCGTTACCGTGCGGTTTTCGCCCAGGATCGCGCGGAAGTCAGGCGTTCGCTTCGCGGATCTTGTCGGCGGCATCCTTGTCATAGGCCACGCCGTTCTGCTCGAACATCTGGTCCAGCTCGCCCGACAGGGTCATCTCGGTGATGATGTCGCAGCCGCCCACGAACTCGCCCTTGACGTAAAGCTGCGGGATGGTGGGCCAGTCGGAATAATCCTTGATGCCCTGGCGGATCGCGTCATCCTCGAGCACGTTCACATCGGCAAAATCAACGCCCATGTAGGTCAGCACGCCCGCGACACGCTGCGAAAACCCGCATTGCGGCATCGTCTTGGTGCCCTTCATATACAGCACGACATCGTTGGACTTGTTCGTTTCCTCGATCTTGGTCTTGGCGTCGGTCATTCTGATTTCCCTTTCACATCAGTGATTTGGCGTTTCGCCGCCGGCACGAAGCGGCGGGCGTATTCCTGTGGGTCACGCGGCACTTTCCAGCTTGTGTCATGCCCGCCCAAGCCCGAACTGTAGTTGGAGCGCAGCGTGTGGTACCCCTTGCCCGGTTCGCTGCCGCGCGGCGCATCGTCACCGCCCTGCGCACGCTGGCGCACCACGCCGATCGCCACGGTCACGGCCAGGATCAGCCCCAGCAGGATCGGTATGGTCACGCCGGTTCCCATCGGCCTAGTCGGGCGCGCGCGTTGTCAGTGCCAGGGCGTGCAATTCGCCGCTGGGGCCATCCATCTTGCCCTTCAAGGCGGCGTAAACGGCCCGCTGCTGCTGCACCCGGTTCTTCCCGCGAAAGCTCTCGTCGATCACCACGGCGGACATGTGAACACCATCGTCGCCCTCGACGATGATCTGCGCATCGGGGAAGGTTACGCGCAGAAGGTCTTCGATCTCCTGGGGATGCATCGGCATTGGTAAGGTCTCCTGTGCTTCACTTGAAAGATGTAAGGGTGATATGTCTTTAAGGCAAGCCGCCGATCACCCGACCGCAGCCTCGAACGCGCCGCGATACAGCGCGGCAAGTTCGCTCAAAGGTGCCTCGGCCCCGCCCATGCGCACGTTGGAACCTGTGAACTTGCCAACGGTCTTCAGCGGCAAGCCCGCCCGGCCAGCGGCAATCATCAGCGCCTCTGCCTGGTCGAAATTGCACGCGATCAGGTAGCGGGCCTGGTCTTCGCCGAATAGCTGGCCCATGTCGCCGTCATCGAGTTGCACCCCGACGCCGCCGGCCTCGGCCATCTCGAACGCGGCCAGGGCCAGCCCGCCATCGGCCAAGTCGGTGCACGCCTTTATCATCTCGTGATTGGCGCGGATGAATTCGCCATGCGCGCGCTCGGCCTCCAGGTCGACATGGGGCGCGTCGCCGTCTTCGCGGTTGAACACCTCGTAGAGCAGCGCCGACTGGCCCAGATGGCCTTGCGTTTCGCCCAGCAAAAGCGCCACGTGCCCGTCACGCGCGCAGCCGGTGATCGCCTGTTCGGGGCCGTCGATCAGGCCCACGGCGCAGATCGTGGGGGTGGGCAGGATTCCCTGGCCATCGGTTTCGTTGTAAAGCGACACGTTGCCCGACACGATGGGCGTGTCCAGCACGCGGCAGGCCTCGCCGATCCCCTGGATCGCACCGACGAACTGGCCCATGATCTCGGGCTTTTCGGGGTTGCCGAAGTTCAGGTTGTCGGTGGTGGCCAAGGGCCGCGCGCCGACGGCGCAAAGATTGCGATACGCCTCGGCCACGGCCTGCTTGCCGCCCTCGACAGGGTTGGCCCGCACGTAGCGGGGCGTGACATCGCTGGTAAAGGCAAGGTGCTTGTCGGTGCCGTGGACCCGCACGATGCCCGCGCCAAGCCCCGGCGTCTGGACCGTGTCGGCCATCACCATCGTGTCATACTGTTCATAGACCCATTGCTTGGCGGCATAGTTGGGGCTGCCAATCAGCGCCTTGAGCGCGTCGATCGGATCGACGCCGGGCACGTCATCGAGCGGCTCGGGCGCTTCGGTCGGGGCCCAGGGGCGGTCGTATTCGGGCGCGGCCGAAGACAGTTTCGACAACGGCAGATCGGCCTTTACGTCATTGCCATGCAGGATCAGGAACCTGTCTTCGGCGATGGTTTCGCCGACGATGGCGAAATCCAGGTCCCATTTCTCGAACACGGCGCGGGCCTCGGCCTCCTTTTCGGGGCGCAGCACCATCAACATGCGTTCCTGGCTTTCGGACAGCATCATTTCATAGGCGGTCATGGCCTCTTCGCGCTGCGGCACGTCGTCAAGTTGCAGCTGGACGCCCAGCCCGCCCTTGTCGCCCATTTCCACGGCCGAGCAGGTCAGCCCCGCCGCGCCCATGTCCTGGATCGAGATCACCGCGCCGGTGGCCATCAGTTCAAGCGTGGCCTCCATCAGGCGCTTTTCGGTGAACGGGTCGCCCACCTGCACGGTCGGGCGCTTTTCCTCGATCGACTCGTCGAACTCGGCGCTGGCCATGGTGGCGCCGCCCACGCCGTCGCGCCCTGTCTTGGCGCCGAGATAGACTACCGGCATGCCGACACCGCTGGCGGCCGAGTAGAAGATCTTGTCGGCATCGGCCAGGCCCGCGGCAAAGGCATTCACCAGGCAGTTGCCATTATAAGCAGCATGGAAACGCACTTCGCCCCCGACGGTGGGCACGCCGAAACAGTTGCCATAACCGCCGACCCCCTCGACCACGCCATGCACGAGTTGCCGGGTCTTGGGGTGGCTTATCTCGCCGAATGACAGGCTGTTCATCGCCGCGATGGGGCGCGCGCCCATGGTGAACACGTCGCGCAGGATGCCGCCCACGCCGGTGGCCGCGCCTTGGTAGGGCTCGATATAGCTGGGGTGGTTGTGGCTTTCCATCTTGAACACCACGGCCTGCCCGTCGCCGATATCGACGACACCCGCGTTTTCACCGGGTCCGCAAATCACCTGCGGTCCTTCGGTGGGTAGGGTGCGCAGCCATTTCTTGGAGGATTTGTAAGAACAATGTTCGTTCCACATGGCCGAAAAAATGCCCAGTTCGGTGAATGTGGGTTCGCGGCCAATGATTTCCAGGATGCGGTCGTATTCATCGGGTTTCAGCCCGTGTGCTTCGATCAGGTCGGTGGTGATCTTTGGCTCGTCCATGTGCTGTTTCCCCCGTGGCGCATGCGCCGGTGTTGACATCTCGGGCCTCCTTTAAGGCATCGGGCGCGCTGGGGGAAGAGGCATGGGCTAGCCCGGTTGCGTCACCGCGTGGCACAGCGCGGCCTGGATCGCGGGGGGCAAGGTGGGGGCATGGCGAATGTGGCGCGGGGCGCGCCCGCGCGGGTGCTCGGCCAGTGCAAGCAGGTCGCTGCCCGCCACCAATGCGACCTGGCGGTGCAGCCCCCCGCCTTGGACCATTTGCAGCGGCGGGGCGTGGTCGTCCATCACGAAGATCGGAGCCTTGCGGCCCGTCAGCAGCGAAAGGGGGCTGCGGCGCGGCACCGTCCAGGCATGGAAGAGGTTCGGGCCTTCCAGCGTCATCTGCCAAGGGCGCCACAGGGCGGCCTGGCCATCGTTCAGCTGCCCCAGCGAGATGTCGAAGGCCAACCCGTGCAGGCGCACATGGCCCGGCCCGCGGCCTGCCGGAATCACGTGGCCGGCCACGCCGTCCTCGGTTTCGGCGCTCCACGCGGTTTCGCCGCGCGCGGGGGGCGTCAATGTCAGGGTGGCGGTCAAGAGATCCGAGTGCTGGGCCATGAAGATCACATAGGGTAGCTTGGGCCGCTCTGCCACCCGGCGCTAGGCGCGAAATGCATGTTGACGCGGGGCGGGGCGGTGGCTTTGCTGCGCGACGGGGCGGCAAGAGGGCCAGAACATGTTGCACAACCGGTTTCGCGGGCAGGGGCTGGCGCTGGATGCGCCGTACCCCAGCATTGACGGCGAGGCGCCGCGCCACCTGCTGGTGCGCTGCCCGGTCCATGCCGCCACCCCCCTGGTCGACGCGCCCGGGCTGGCGCGCCGGGCGGGCGTTGCATCGCTGCATGTCAAGGACGAACGTGGGCGCATGGGGCTGGGCAGTTTCAAGGCGCTTGGCGCGGCTTATGTCATTGCCCGCGACGCGGCGGGCGGTCAGGCCTCCGGGCGCGGGTATGTCACGGCCAGCGCGGGCAATCACGGCCTCTCGGTCGCGGCCGGGGCACGTGTGTTCGGCGCGCAATCGATCGTCTACCTGGCACGGACCGTGCCCGAAGGTTTTGCCGACCGGTTGCGCGCCCAAGGGGCCGAGGTGCGGCGCGCGGGTGCCGATTATGCCGCCAGCATGGCCGCCGCCGAGACCGCGGCGCACGACGAGGGGCTGGTGCTTTTATCCGACAGCTCCTGGGCTGGGTACAGCGAGATTCCGCATCGCCTGATGGAGGGGTACTTGGTGCTTGCGGCAGAGGCCGCCGAACAGATGCCGTGGCCGCCGACGCATATCCTGCTGCAGGCGGGCGTTGGCGGGTTGGCCGGCGCAGTGGCCGCCCATGCCCGCCACGTCTGGGGCGAGGCGCCCATCATCGTCGTGGTCGAACCCGAGGCCGCGCCCGCACTGCACGACGCCATCGCCGCGGGCAAGAGTGTCGATGCGCAGGGGCCCGCCAGTTGCATGGGGCGGCTCGATTGCAAGAGGGCCAGTTGGATCGCCCTGCGGGGCCTGTCGCGCGATGCGGACGGTTTTGCCCTGTTGTCCGAAGGCCAGGCGCAGGCCGCCATGCCCGTGCTGGCGCGGGCCGGGCTTGCCACCACGCCTTCGGGCGGGGCTGGGCTGGCGGCGTTGCTGGCCGGGCTCGACCTGCCCGCGGACGCACGGGTCATCGCGATCTTGTCGGAAGCGCCGGAATGACCGCGCGACCTTGGCGCAAAGACAGGGGCCTGTTGGTCCGTGTGCCGCGACATTCGTCAACGAACCACGGTCTCAACCACGCTCGATAGGGTTGAACGGCGTTGGGCAAAAAAAAGGCCGAGCACTAAGCTCGGCCAAAGTCCAACAGGGAGGTATGAAGATGATGAAGATTTGATCGTCATCACCGTCACGTGCTGAATTAGGCGTCTGGTCTTGTCTGATCAAGCCAAATCATGCCGCAGGTGCAGCATGCCCGATATGCGCCAAATGCATATCTGGGCGGGCTGCTAGTAGATCGACTGATCCTTCAGGTGTTTGCGGTAGTTCATGATCTCTTCCTGAACGAAATCACGGAACGCCGAGATGCGCTTGGAGTGGCGCAATTCCTCGGGGTAGGCCAGGAAAACCGGAACCTCGCTGGATTCCACCTCGGGCAATACGCGCACAAGGTCGGGAAAGTCGCGCATCAGGTAATTCGGCAGAACGCCGATGCCCAGATCGTTCAACACGGCTTGCAGCACGCCGAAATAATTGTTCACGGTCAAGGTTGAGTGCACATCATGTGTCATGAGCTCGGCCACCAATGTCGCGCCGGCGCCAACCTGTGTCGATGACGGGTTCTGGCAGATCAGCCGGTGGTCGACGATGTCGGACACATCTTCGGGTATGCCGCGACGCTCGATGTAGCGCGGCGAGGCGTAAAGCTGCATGCGCACGCCCATCAGGCGTTTGCGGATCAGGTCGGCCTGGCTGGGCTCTTTCATGCGAATGGCGACATCGGCCTCGCGCATGGGCAGGTCCAGTACCCGCTCTTCCAGCATCAGGTCGATCTTGAGATCGGGGTATTTTTCGTAAAGCGCGGGCAGACGCGGTGCCAGCCACAAGCTGCCAAAGCCCGTCGTGGTCGTGACGCGCAGCTGGCC
Organism: Lutimaribacter degradans; assembly: GCF_023703375.1. Lineage (GTDB taxonomy): Bacteria > Pseudomonadota > Alphaproteobacteria > Rhodobacterales > Rhodobacteraceae > Lutimaribacter > Lutimaribacter degradans. The sequence goes on along the minus strand of NZ_JAMQGO010000004.1, from coordinate 79,069 downwards.
GAACACTTCGTCTTCGCTGTCGCGAATACGGGCCGACGCGGTATCGAGGCGCTTGGCCATGGCCGTCGTGGCATCGAACAAAAGCTCGCCCTGCTCGGTGAGAATCAGCCCCCTGGCGTGGCGGTGAAAAAGGGTGGTATTCAGGCTTTCCTCAAGCGCGCGCACCTGCCGGCTGACGGCAGATTGCGAAAGATGCAGCGCCTCACCCGCGTGGGTCAGGCTGCCGGCATCGGCCACGGCATGAAAAATTCTTAGTTTGTCCCAGTCCATATCCACAACTTCCGATTCATCCGTAACACATAATTGAAATATTCTTAAAAATAACAGATTGGCCTGTGGTTACGTAGGGTGATTTCCGCTGTAAAGGGGTTTAGGTCACAAAATTTGACCTAAAACTGCGCGCGATTTGCGCTATAGTTATGCCAAACGTGCGATGGGAGGACGTCATGACAAAACCGGAAATTTCCTTGAACGACCGGTTCGATATCGAAAAATCTCCGGTGCTGTTGAACGGCACGCAGGCACTGGTGCGCCTGATGCTGATGCAAAAGGCGCGCGACCGCGCGGCCGGGCTGAACACGGCCGGGTTCGTGACTGGTTATCGCGGCTCTCCTCTTGGGGCGGTCGACATGCAGATGAACCGCGCGGCAAAGTTTCTGGCCGCGGCGGATGTGAAGTTTCAGGAGGGCCTGAACGAAGACCTGGCCGCCACCGCGCTGTGGGGTAGCCAGCAGGCCGAATTGCGCGGCGAGGGCAAGTTCGATGGTGTCTTTGGCCTGTGGTACGGCAAAGGGCCGGGTGTTGACCGCACCGGAGACGTGTTCCGCCATGCCAACATGGCCGGTAGCAGCCCCAATGGCGGGGTGCTGGTGGCGATGGGCGATGACCATACCGGCGAATCCTCGACCGTGCTGCACCAGTCGGAATGGGCATTGATCGATGCGCAACTGCCTGTTGTCAGCCCTGCGGGTGTGCAGGAAATTCTGGATTACGGGATTTACGGTTATGCACTCAGCCGGTTCGCCGGTGTCTGGGTCGGGCTCAAGACCATGAAAGACACGGTCGAGGCCACCGCCGTGGTCGATGGCCGCCCTGACCGCATGCAACTTGTCCGCCCCGATTTCGATATGCCCGAGGGCGGTTTGAACATCCGCCTGGTCGACGACCGTATCGCGCAAGAGGCGCGATTGATCGATTACAAGCGCGTCGCCGCCGAGGCATTTGCCCATGCGAACGGGATCGACAAGCGCGCCTGGGGCAAGCCCGGTGCCAAGATCGGCATCGTGAGCCACGGCAAAAGCTGGCTGGATACCGTACATGCGCTGAGCCTGTTGAACATCGACGCGGCCGAGGCCGAACGGCTTGGCATCACCACCTACAAGGTGGGGCAGGTCTGGCCACTGGACATGAAGGGCTTTTCGGAATGGGCCGAGGGGCTGGACCTGATCATCGTGGTCGAGGAAAAGCGCAAGCTGCTGGAAGTGCAGATCAAGGAGGCGATCTTTGACGATCGTCGTGGTCGCCGCGTCTACGGGTGGCGCAAGGAAAACAGCGGACCCGAACTCTTCCCGGCGAAATGGGCGCTGGACCCCGTCATGATTGCCGAAAAGCTGGGCGGTATCCTGATCGAGGAAGGCCGCGACGGCGACGGGATCAAGGCCGGCATGGCCGCGCTGGAAGAGGTGCGGCGCAACGACAATGCCGAGGATATCGCGGCACGACTGCCCTATTTCTGTTCAGGCTGTCCTCATAACAGCTCGACCAAGGTGCCCGAAGGCAGCCGCGCCTTTGCCGGTATCGGTTGTCACTTCATGGTGCAATGGATGGACCGTGACACGCTGGGTTATACCCATATGGGCGGCGAGGGCGCGAACTGGATCGGCGAGGCGCCGTTCTCGACCTGCAACCACGTGTTCCAGAACCTGGGCGACGGCACGTATAACCACTCGGGCATCATGGCCATTCGTGCCGCGTTGGCCGCGGATGTGAACATCACCTACAAGATCCTTTACAACGATGCCGTGGCCATGACCGGCGGACAGGGCAACGAGGGTGGCCTTGATGCCTATCGGATCGTCGAAGAGATGCGCGGCATGGGGGTGAAGCATGTTTTCGCCGTCTACGACGAAAAGGAAGAGGTCGACCTCAGCCGCTTTCCCAAGGATGTCGAAACCTTCGAACGTGCCGACTTGCAGACCGTTCAGGAACGCTGCACCAAGCTGGAGGGCGTGTCGGTCATCGTCTATATCCAGACCTGCGCCGCCGAAAAGCGCCGCCGCCGCAAGCGCGGGCAGTTTCCCGACCCGGATCGTCGCGTGTTCATCAACTCGGATGTCTGCGAAGGCTGCGGAGATTGCGGGGTGCAATCGAACTGTGTCTCGATCGTGCCCAAGGAAACCGAACTGGGCCGCAAGCGCGCCATCGACCAATCAAGCTGCAACAAGGACTTTTCCTGTCTCAAGGGCTTTTGCCCCTCGTTCCTGACGATAGAGGGCGCGACGGTGAAAAAGGCCGCGACCACCGATCTGACGCTGCCCGACATGCCCGCGCCCACCCTGCCCACCATCGACGGCACCTGGAACGTGGTGATTACCGGCGTTGGCGGCACGGGCGTTGTAACCATCGGTGCGGTGCTGGCACAGGCCGCGCAGATCGACGGCAAGGGCGCGGGCATGATGGAAATGGCCGGGCTGGCGCAAAAGGGCGGCGCTGTGCATATCCATTGCCGGATCGCCGAAAAGCCCGACGATATCAGCGCCGTGCGTGTCGCCACCGGCGAGGCCGATGCCCTCATCGGCGGTGATCTTGTCGTCAGCGCGGGGGCTTCGACCCTCGGGTTGACGCAACAGGGCCGCACCGGCGCCGTGGTTAACAGCCACGAGATCATAACCGGCGATTTCACTCGCGATACCGAGTTCGCATTGCCCAGCGACCGGCTGTCGCTGGCGCTTGAGGCGCGGCTGCGTGACAAGGCCATCCTGTTCGATGCGTCCGACCTGGCCAGGGTCACGCTGGGGGATTCGATCTATTCCAACATGATGATCTTTGGTGCCGCATGGCAGCGCGGGCTTGTGCCGGTCAGCTACGAGGCGATCAAGAACGCCATCGACCTCAATGGCGCCGCGGTCGAGCGTAACCTGCGTGCCTTTGAAATCGGGCGCTGGGCCGCGCTTTACCCGCAGGACGCCGAAAAACTGCTGACGTCTACGGTGGTGGACAAGCCCAAATCGCTGGACGAGAAAATCGCCTTTCGGGCCAATCACCTTGTGGCCTACCAGGGCAAGCGCCTGGCCAAGCGTTACACCAACATGCTGGACGGGATCGACGATCTGCGCCTGAAAGAGGCGGTGGCCAAGGGCTATCACAAGCTGCTTTCGTACAAGGACGAGTACGAGGTCGCACGGTTGCACCTGGACAGCTATGAAAAGGCAAGCCAGGAGTTCGAGGGCGATTTCAAGATGAAATTCCACCTCGCCCCGCCGCTGTTGTCAAAGGATGGCCCCGATGGGCGCCCGCAAAAGCGGGAGTTCGGTCCCGGCATGATGCGCTGGTTCCGCTTGCTGGCAAAGATGAAGGGCCTGCGCGGGACACCGCTTGACCCGTTTGGCCGCAGCACTGAACGCAAGATGGAACGCGCGCTGATCAAGCAATACGAGGCCGACATGGCCGACCTGCTGCCCAAGGTGACACCCGACACCATGGATGCAGTGGTTGCACTGGCCGAATTGCCCTTGCAGATCCGTGGCTTTGGCCCTGTCAAAGAGGCCAATGAGCGCAAGGCCGCCAAACGCCGCGAAGAGTTGTTGGCCGTGATCCGCGCGGGTGGCAGCGGCATGGCCAAGGCAGCGGAGTAAGAGCGGTCTTCGGCATGGTTACACAAACTTTAAAAAATCTGGTCAGACTCGTCATGACGACGTAAACGAGCGCCAGGTTTTCGGAGGACGTGACCATGCCGGGCCAGCGGCAGATCGCCCGCGATATTTCATATGCCCATTCCGCCAGCACGCGCGGCGGAAGGGCCATGATCCGCGTGATGGAGAACGTGACCGGGCGGATCAGCCTGATCAAGCGGGCCGCCGGCTACGAACACGAGGTCGCCGCCGGCCGTGATTTTTGGCAGGTCATGGTTGACCGCTACGGGCTTTCCCTTGAAGTCGCGGGCGGTGACCTTGCCAATATTCCCCGGACAGGTCCGTTGATCATGATCGCCAACCATCCCTATGGCATCCTAGACGGGTTGATGATGGGGCATATGCTGTCGGTTGTACGGGGCGATTTCAGGATACTGGCGCACAAGGTTTTCCAAAAGGCCGAAGACCTGAACCGTATCATCCTGCCGGTGAGTTTCGACGAGAGCCGCGCGGCGATACAGGAAAACCTTGAAACCCGGAGAGAGGCGCTGCGCTACCTTGGCGCGGGCGGGGCGATCGGCATCTTTCCCGGTGGCACTGTCTCGACGGCGAGCAAACCCTTCGCGCAGCCGATGGACCCGGGATGGCGATCGTTTACCGCGCGGATGGTGGCAAAATCGGGTGCCACCGTGGTGCCGGTCTATTTCGATGGCCATACCAGCCGCTTGTTCCAGATCGCCAGCCACCTGCACACGACGCTTCGGATGGGCCTGCTGATCAAAGAGTTTCGCAAACGCGTGGATACGCCGGTCAGGGTGGTGATCGGGCAACCAATCGACCGTGGCGAGATCGCCGCGCGCGCGTCGGATGCGAAGGCGATGATGGATTTCCTGCGCAAAGCCACGTATGAATTGTCGCCGACGCCGTTGCGCAGCTATGACTACGGCTTCGAATTCGAGGGCAGGCACCGCGCCCGAGGCGCGTGACAGACGGGACATGGCGCATGGCTGTTGGTATTTTCGATTCCGGTCTGGGCGGGCTGACCGTGCTGGAGGCCGCGCGCAAACGGTTGCCAGATGTGCCGTTCGTCTATTTCGGCGACAGTGCCCATGCCCCCTATGGTGTGCGGGATGCCGATGACATCTATGATCTGACCACAAGGGCGGTTGAACGGCTGTTCGATGCGGGCTGCGACCTGGTTATCCTGGCCTGCAACACGGCCAGCGCAGCAGCCCTGCGCCGCATGCAGGAGTCATGGGTGCCGCGCGAAAAGCGGGTGCTGGGCGTCTTCGTGCCCTTGATCGAGGCGTTGACCGAGCGGCAATGGGGCGACAATAGTCCTCCGCGCGAAGTGGCGGTGAAACACGTGGCGCTGTTTGCCACGCCTGCCACCGTGGCCAGCCGCGCCTTTCAGCGGGAACTGGCGTTTCGTGCCATCGGCGTGGATGTCGAGGCGCAGGCTTGCGGTGGTGTCGTCGATGCCATCGAAGAGGGCGACATGATCCTGGCCGAGGCATTGGTGCGCAGCCATGTCGATGCGCTCAGGCGCAAGATGCCGTCACCGCAGGCGGCGGTTCTGGGCTGCACGCATTATCCGCTGTTGCAGGACGTGTTCCAGGAAGCCCTTGGCGCACAGGTGAACGTATACAGCCAAGCTAACATTGTGGCCGAAAGCCTGGCCGACTACCTTGAGCGTCATCCGGGCATGATCGGCCCAGGCACGGCCGAGGCATATCTGACAACGGGTGACCCCGCGCGCGTCTCCAACCGGGCCACGCAATTCCTGCGTCGCGAAATCCGGTTTACGGCCGCGTGAGTTTTCGACTGGCCTGATCGAGGTCAAGGCGCAGTGTCGCAGCACGGGCGAATTTGCTTGAAAGATACACGGTCAATGCCGATATTTCTGCAAGCCATCGGACAGGCCGCAACGGAGTGCGCACATGAGATCGCTGAAGAAAACCCGCCGCATTCAGGTTATCGCCCTGGCCACTGTTGCGTTGATCATATCCACCGCCTTGATCGGCTATGCCATGCGCGACGGAATCAACTTTTTCCGCTCGCCGGTGCAGGTGCTGGCCGAGCCGCCCCAGCCGACCGAGGTGTTTCGCATCGGCGGTCTGGTTGCCGAAGGCAGCCTGAAGCGGGGGCAGGGTGAAACGATCCACTTCGAAGTCACCGATGGCGGCGCGACCATCCCGGTGATGTTTACCGGCGTCCTGCCCGACTTGTTCGAGGAAAACCAGGGCATGGTCGGCACCGGACGTTACGTGAATGGTGTCTTTGAAGCCTCTGAAATTCTTGCGAAACACGATGAAACTTACATGCCGAAGGAAGTCGTCGATGCGCTCAAGGAGCAAGGCATCTACCAGGACCCGAACGGTAGTTAATCGCGGCGTTAACCTCTGACCCGCCAGTGTTTGCCCACGAGCAAACAACGAGGCGGGAAACATGCCGGAAATTCAAGACATTGCGCGCGCCATCGTGGCGCGCGAGGGCGGGTTCGCCAATGACCCCGATGACCCGGGCGGTGCCACGAAACATGGTGTCACCGTTCACACCATGCGGCGTTTGGGGCTGGACCTGACCGGCGACGGGCTGGTTGACGCACACGACGTGCGGGCCCTGAGCCGGGCAGATGCCGAACGCATCTTTCTGCGCCACTATTATCAAGGGCCCCGCATCGACGCGTTGCCGGCGGTGCTGCGGGCCAGCGTCTTCGACATGTATGTGAATGCAGGCGCCAATGCGGTGAAGATCCTGCAACGGCTGTTGCGTCAGATGGGGCAGGATGTCGCCGTCGATGGAGTGATCGGGCCGCAAACCATCGCGGCGGCACGGTCCGTTGCAGAGGCCGCGCCCGAGCATATCGCGGATGCCTACGGAATCGCGCGGCGCAACTACTATTTTCGTCTCGCCGACAAGCGCCCGGCCAGCCGCAAATACGTGCGCCGCCGCGATGGCGGCAAGGGGGGCTGGATCATACGCGCCGAGGAGTTCATCACCCCCCGTTATCACCTGTCGCGCGCGGAATTCGACGAAAGGATCGCATCATGGCATTGATCGAAACCGCCCTTGGCGCGCTTTTCGGCAATGGGCGCAACGTGCTGCGCGAGACGGCCGAGCTATTCCGCGAAAATGCCGAATCTGCTGACGCGCGCGCGGCCGAGCGCCAGCATGCGGCGCTGGCACAATTCGGCGCCGAATTCACGCCACCGGCGCGGGGGCGATTTGATCGCGTGATGGACGCAGTCAACCGCCTGCCACGCCCGGCATTGGCGCTTGGTACGCTGGGCCTGTTCGTCGCGGCGATGGTCGATCCGGTCTGGTTTGCCAGCCGAATGCAGGGAATCGCCCTGGTGCCCGAACCGTTGTGGTGGCTTCTGGGGGCCATCGTCAGCTTTTATTTCGGGGCACGCCACCAGGCCAAGGGGCAGGAATTCCAGGCCCGTATCGCCCGTGGTATCGCGCAGATGCCAAAGGTGGCCGCCGGGCTGTCGCGCGGGCGCGCGGCAGGGGCGGAAACGCCCGGTGTCGCCCGCAGCGATGACGATGCGGCGCTGACATTGGACGCGCTGCGCCCCGAGGCCAACCCCGCGCTCGAGGCGTGGCGGCACGGTGGTGGACGGCGCTGACCGCGACAAGTTGAACAGGTGGGCAGAATCGCATTTGCCCGCCTGCATTAAAGACATATAAATGGGGCATGATTACAGAACTCGGCCACTTTGCCCTCGTCCTCGCTTTCCTGGTTGCCATCATCCAGGTTGTTGTGCCTCTTGTCGGTGCGCACAAGCGCTGGCCGGGATGGATGGCCGTTGCCGAACCAGCGGCGAATACGCAATTCCTGCTTACTGCGTTTTCTTTTGCTGCGCTGACCTATGCTTTCGTCACCTCTGATTTCTCGCTGCGGCTTGTGACGCTGAACAGCCATTCGGCCAAGCCGATGATCTACAAGATCAGCGGCGTCTGGGGCAATCACGAGGGCTCGATGCTGTTGTGGGTGCTGATTCTGACATTGTTCGGCGCGACGGCGGCATGGTTCGGCGGAAATCTGCCGCCCACGCTGAAAGCGCGGGTTCTTGCGGTGCAGTCTGCCATTTCGGTGGCGTTTTTCGCCTTTATCCTGTTCACATCCAACCCGTTCCTGCGGCTGGCCGTGCCGCCGTTCGATGGTCAGGATCTGAACCCGCTTCTGCAAGACCCCGGTTTGGCCTTCCATCCCCCGTTCCTGTACCTGGGATATGTCGGGCTGAGCATGGCGTTTTCCTTTGCCGTGGCCGCCCTGATCGAAGGGCGCGTCGATGCCGCCTGGGGCCGGTGGGTGCGCCCCTGGACGCTGGCGGCCTGGGTGTTCCTGACGATCGGTATCGCCCTGGGCAGCTGGTGGGCCTATTACGAACTGGGTTGGGGCGGTTTCTGGTTCTGGGACCCGGTTGAAAACGCTTCCTTCATGCCCTGGCTTTTCGCGGCGGCCCTGTTGCACTCGGCCATCGTGGTGGAAAAACGCGAAGCGCTGAAAAGCTGGACGATCCTTCTGGCTATCATGTCCTTCGGCTTTTCGCTGATCGGCACCTTCATCGTGCGGTCGGGCCTCCTGACTTCGGTGCACGCCTTTGCCAACGACCCCGAGCGGGGCGTGTTCATCCTGATGATCCTGGTGTTCTTTACCGGGGGCGCGCTGACGCTGTTCGCGTTCCGGGCCAAGGCGATGGAGGCCAAGGGCGTTTTCGGCATGGTCAGCCGCGAATCCGCGCTGGTCGCAAACAATATCCTGCTGGCGGTGTCATCGATGGTGGTGTTCGTGGGCACCATGTGGCCGCTGGTGGCCGAGATGTTCTTTGACCGCAAGCTGTCGGTGGGGGCGCCATTCTTCAACATGGCGTTCACACCCTTCTTCGTGGTCCTTGGCGCGATCCTGCCCATCGGCGCGATGTTGCCTTGGAAACGGGGTAGCATCGCCCGGGCGTTCCGGCCCTTGCGCGGGGCGTTCATCCTGGCAGTGGCGCTGGCGGCGCTGGCCTTTGCCATGCAGACGGGCCGTAGCGCGATGGGGCCGGTTGGACTGTTCCTGGGCTCCTGGCTGGTCTTCGGGGCGATGGTCGACATCTGGACCCGTACGGGGCGCGGCGCTGTTTCGGGGCGCCTGCGCAGGTTGATCCGTTTGCCCGGTGCCGATTGGGGCAAGGCTGTTGCACATGGGGGCCTGGGCGTGACGATGTTCGCCATTGCCGGGCTCTTGGCTTGGGAAGACGAAGATATCCGCGTGGTCCGAGAGGGTGAATCCTTCGAGGTTGCAGGCTACAGCCTGACGCTTGACAAGGTCGAACGGGTGCAAGGCCCCAACTACATCTCGACAATGGGCACGGTGCAACTGGCCCGCGACGGGCGCGAGATCACGACGCTTTATCCCGAAAAGCGCGTATACCCGGTGGCCGAGATGCCCACGACCGAAGCGGCGATCGACTATGGCTTTCTGCGCGATGTCTATGTCGTGATCGGCGATCCGCAGGATAACGGCGGCTGGGCCATTCGCACCTATTACAAGCCACTGGCCAACTGGATCTGGGGCGGGGCTATCCTGATGGCCCTGGGCGGTTTCCTCAGCCTGTCCGACAGGCGTTATCGCGTGGCGGCCGGGGCCCGGCGTCGGCGCGACGGTGTCGGGGTGCCGGCGGAATGAAACGTCTGATATTCGCTTTGCTTCTGGTGGTGATGCCGCTGGGTCCGTCGCTGGCGGTACAACCCGACGAGGTATTGAATGACCCGGTTTTGGAAGAACGCGCCCGCGAGCTGTCAAAGGGGCTGCGCTGCCTTGTGTGCCGCAACGAAAGCATCGATGAGTCGAACGCCACGCTTGCGCGCGACCTGCGCCTCTTGGTGCGCGAACGCCTTGTCGCGGGCGATAGCGACGACGAGGTGATCGACTACGTGGTCGACCGTTACGGCGAATACGTTCTGCTGCAGCCGCGTGCCTCGGGGTCAACCTGGGCGCTATGGGCCGCCGGGCCGATCATGCTGCTTTTGGCCATGGGGATTGCGCTGATGTATCTGCGGCGCCGTCAATCCGCGCCCGAGCCGGCCGACGGCGCTGGCCTGAGTGACAAGGAAAAGGCTCGCCTGGACGACATTTTGAAAAAGTGACGCCCGGTCCCCCTTTTTCTTACCGCGCGGTCGGTTATGCTGCCCCCTGACGACACCAGTGGGAGGGCAGAACGCATGGGGTATCAAACCATAAGCTATGAGGTGGCCGACGATATCGCGGTGATCACCTTGGACCGCGAAGACAAGATGAACGCGCTGAACGCGCAGATGCGGGCCGAAATCGCCGACGCGGCCCGCCAGGCGCCGAACGAGGCGCGGGTACTGGTGCTGACGGGCAAGGGGCGTGCGTTTTGTTCGGGCCAGGACCTGTCGGATCGGGCCAACGCCGCCAATCTGGACATGGAGCGCACGTTGCGCGACGAATACGGGCCGATGCTGCGCGCGATTTTCGACAGCCCGATTCCCACCATCAGCGCGGTGAATGGCCCCGCCGCCGGGGCAGGGGCCAACCTGGCGCTGGCCGCCGACGTGGTGATTGCCAGCGAAAATGCCTATTTCCTGCAGGCATTCACGAGGATCGGCCTGATCCCCGATGCCGGGGGCACCTACTGGATGACCCGTGGCATGGGCGCGGCCAAGGCCATGGGCGCGGCGCTATTTGCCGACAAGATCAGCGCCAAGCAAGCCGATGACTGGGGCCTGATCTGGGAGGCGGTGGCAGATGACGCGTTTGACGAGACATGGAAAGCACGCGCGGCGCATCTTGCCGCGGGGCCAACCGCGGCCTATGCGCAGGTAAAGCAGGCCATTCGCCAGTCTTGGGACAACACGCTGGACGAACAGCTTGAGCTTGAAGGGCGTTTGCAGGGCAAGGCCGGGAAAAGCCGTGATTTCCAAGAGGGCGTGCTGGCCTTTCTTGAAAAGCGAAAGGCGCATTTCGAAGGCCGGTGACCGCCACGACAAGGGCACGCCGTGCGAAACGGAAAAGGGCGCCCGATGGGGCGCCCTTTGCATTTATCCAACTCCGATCGGCGATCAGCGGTTTTCGACATCGATGTAATCGCGCTGGGTTTCGCCCAGGTACAGCTGGCGCGGACGGCCGATTTTCATCTGCGGGTCGCCGATCATCTCTTTCCACTGGCTGATCCAGCCAACCGTGCGGCTGAGTGCAAAAATCGGCGTGAACATCGAAGTCGGGAAGCCCATCGCCTCAAGAATGATGCCCGAATAGAAATCGACATTCGGAAACAGCTTCTTGTCGGCGAAATACTCGTCCTGCAGGGCGATGCGTTCCAGCTCCTTGGCGACCTGCAGCAACGGGTTGTCTTCGATGCCCAGCAGGTCGAGAACCTCGTCTGCCGACTGTTTCATGACCTTCGCGCGCGGATCGAAGTTCTTGTAGACGCGGTGACCGAAACCCATCAGGCGGAACGGGTCATCCTTGTCCTTGGCGCGGGCGATGAATTCGGGAATGCGGTCAACGCTGCCGATTTCCTTCAGCATCTCGAGGCAGGCCTGGTTGGCGCCGCCATGGGCCGGGCCCCACAGGCAGGCGATGCCGGCCGCGATACAGGCAAAGGGGTTGGCCCCCGAAGACGAGGCGAGCCGCACCGTCGAGGTGGATGCGTTCTGCTCGTGATCGGCGTGCAGGATGAAAATGCGATCCATCGCACGGCTGAGGATCGGGTTGACCTCGTATTTCTCGGCCGGAACGGCAAAGCACATGTGCAGAAAATTCGCCGCGTAATCCAGGTCGTTGCGCGGATAGTTGAAGGGCTGGCCGATCGAGTATTTATAGGCCATTGCCGCGATGGTCGGCATCTTGGCGATGAGCCTGATCGACGCGACCTCGCGCTGCCACGGGTCGTTGATGTCGGTGGAGTCGTGATAAAAGGCCGACATCGCACCGACCACGCCAACCATCGTGGCCATCGGATGCGCATCGCGGCGGAAACCGCGGAAAAAATTGTGCATCTGCTCGTGGATCATGGTGTGGCGCGTCACGCGCGTCTCGAAATCCTCAAGCTGGGCGGCCGTGGGCAATTCGCCGTAAAGCAGCAGGTAACACACTTCGAGGTAATGCGACTTGCTGGCCAACTGGTCGATCGGATACCCGCGATGCAGCAGCACGCCCGCGCCGCCGTCGATATAGGTGATGGTGCTGTCGCAGCTGGCTGTCGACGTAAAACCGGGATCATAGGTGAAAACACCGGCATCGGCATAAAGCTTGCGAATGTCGATCACGTCAGGGCCGGCGGTCGGGCTGTATACGGGCAGGTCAAAGCTTTTCCCGTCGTAGGATAGCGTCGCGGTCTTTTCGGGGTCTGTCATGGCCTATCTTCCTTCCTCAAGGGCCGCGGGCGCGGATGCGCCGGGCTTTGCTATTCCGGGCTGGCTGAACAGCGGGTTAAAGCCGGTCAGCTAGCAGCGTCGGTAATACGGGCAACGGTTTCATCACGCCCAAGAACCAACATCATGTCAAAGACGCTTGGTGTCGCGGCCCGACCGGCCAAGGCGGCCCTCAAAGGGCCCGCCAGCTTACCGAATTTCATGCCCCGTGTTTCGGAAAACTCGGTCGCGACAGTCTCAAGCGCGTTTCGCGTCCAGCTAGCACTTTGCAGATGCGGCGTCAATTCTCCCAGTATACCACGGGATACATCATCAAGCGCCTTGGCCGCCTTCTCGTCTGGCACGATCGGGCGCTCGGCCAAGGCAAATTCCGCCTTTTCAATCAGTTCCGGAAAGGTCTTTGCGCGCTCTTTCAGGCAATACATGGCACTTTCCACCAAGGCCGCCTTGGCTTCGGGCAAGGCCGGGCGCCCCGTGGCCACCAGGTAATCCTGAAGCTCTTGCAGCAGTGCAGCATCCTGCGCCGCGGCGATGTGCTGACCGCTCAGGTTTTCAAGTTTCTTGAAGTCGAAGCGTGCGGGCGATTTGCCGATTCCGTCCAGATCGAACCATTCGCGGGCCTGCGCATCGGTAAAGAATTCGTCATCGCCGTGGCTCCAGCCCAGCCGCGCCAGGTAGTTGCGCATTCCCGCCGCCGGGTAGCCCATTTTCTGATACTCATCGACGCCCAAAGCACCGTGGCGTTTCGACAGTTTCTTGCCATCGGGGCCGTGGATCAGCGGGATATGCGCCCAGATCGGCACGTCCCAGCCCATCGCTTCATAGATCAACATCTGGCGCGCGGCGTTGTTCAGGTGGTCATCGCCCCGGATCACGTGGGTCACCCCCATATCGTGATCGTCCACCACCACGGCCAGCATGTAGACGGGGCTGCCATCGCTGCGCAGCAGCACCATGTCGTCGAGCTGGTCATTGCCGATGGTCACATCGCCCTGGACCTTGTCACCGATCACGGTCTGCCCATCACGCGGGGCCTTGATGCGCACCACGTAGGGCGCGTCGGGGTGACTGGCCGGGTCGACATCGCGCCAGGGGCTTTGAAACAGGGTCGACCGCCCCTCGGCCCGCGCCGTGTCGCGGAATGCCTGGATCTCGTCCTGCGTCGAAAAGCACTTGTAGGCCTTGCCCTCGGCCAGCAATTGCCGCGCCACCTCGGCGTGACGCTCGGACCGGGCGGCCTGGCTGACCACGTCACCGTCGTGATCGAGCCCCAGCCAGGCCATTCCGTCGAGAATGGCCTGCGTGGCCTCGGGGGTGGAGCGGTCGCGATCGGTATCTTCGATCCGAAGCAGGAACTTGCCGCCACGGCCGCGCGCGTAAAGCCAGTTGAACAGCGCCGTACGCGCGCCGCCAATGTGCAAAAAGCCGGTGGGCGAGGGCGCGAAACGGGTCACGACTTGGTCGGTCATCGGGGCGGTTAACCTTTCGGTAAGCTTGTTGAAGATAGTGTTTGCGCCTGTCTACCGATGCAGGATGCGGGGGGCAAGGATGCACATCTTCAAGGGACCGCAGGCGGTTCTGGCCGCGCAGCGCGGCCACCTGTTCCCCTGGGTGCCGGTGGCGTTGGCCAGTGGCATCGGTCTTTACCTTGCGCTCAAGTGGGAGCCAGCCTTGCCGCATTACCTGTTGCTGGGGGGGCTGGCACTGTTCTTTGCATCCGTCGCCAGCCGGGCCGGGGTAACGCTTGGCCCGTTGCTGTGGCTATGCGCGTTGCTGCCGGCGGGGGTCATCCTTGCGGGCGCAAGGGCGCATATGCAGGCATCGCCGGTGCTGGACTTTCGCTATTACGGCGCGGTCGAGGGCCGGATCGTCGCGATTGACCGATCGGCCTCGGACGCGCTGCGCCTGACGCTTGACCGGGTGTGGCTGGATGATGTGCCCCCGCCGCGCACGCCCGCGCGTGTCCGCATCGCGTTGCATGGCGAACAGGGCTTTGCCCCGCTTGCCCCAGGTCGCCGCGTGATGATGACGGCGCATTTGTCGCCGCCCGGCGGCCCTGTCGAACCGGGTGGTTTTGATTTCCAGCGCCATTCCTGGTTTTTGCAGCTGGGGGCGGTGGGCTATACCCGCTCGCCCGTTCTGCTGGCAACGGCTTCGCGTGAGGGCGCGGCGATTGCCGCGATCCGGCTGGCGCTTTCCGGTCGCGTGCAAGCCGCCCTGCCGGGCGAGCGTGGTGCCTTTGCGGCCGCTATCATGACGGGCGACCGCGCGGGAATCAGCCAGGGCACGCTCAAGGCGCTGCGCGATTCGAACCTCGCGCATCTGCTGGCCATTTCGGGGTTGCATATGGGGCTTTTGGCGGGGTTCGTTTTTGCCGCCTTTCGGCTGGGTTTCGCCGCGATCCCGTATCTGGGGCTGCGCTGGCCAGCCAAGAAGCTGTCGGCCGGTTTGGCCTTGATGGTGGCGGCGGGTTACCTTGCGCTGTCAGGCGGCAATGTCGCGACCGAGCGCGCTTTTGTCATGGTGGCGGTGATGCTGGTGGCGGTGATTCTGAACCGTCGGGCGCTGTCGCTGCGCGCTGTGGCCGTCGCGGCGCTGATCGTGCTGGTGTTGCGCCCGGAGGCCTTGTTAAGCCCCGGCTTTCAAATGAGTTTCGCCGCGACCACGGCATTGGTGGCCGTGTTCGGCGCGATTCGTGACAACAAGTGGTCGCTGGGGCCGAAATGGCTGCAACCGCTGGCGGCGGTCGTGATCTCCTCGGCCGTGGCCGGGGCGGCGACCGGGCCGGTGGGGGCTGCGCATTTCAACCAGATGGCCCATTTCGGCCTGCCCGCCAACCTGGTTTCAGTGCCGCTTATGGGTGTGCTGGTGATGCCTGCGGCGGTTCTGGCCGCGATACTGATGCCGTTCGGTTTGGAGGCGGTCGCGCTGTGGCTCATGGGGCAGGGGTTGGCGTGGGTGCTGGCGGTGGCGCATTGGGTGGCCGATCGTCCCGGGGCCACCGGCGGGGTCGTCGCGCCCGATGGCGCGGTGCTGCCCATGATGGCGTTGGGGATGTTGTGGCTGATCCTGTGGCAGGGCAGGGCACGCGTCCTGGGGCTGGCGCCGGCGCTGGCGGCGGTGGTGCTTTGGGCCCAGACAGAGCGGCCGCCGATCCTGATCTCGGAAAGCGGTGGCCTGGTCGGCGTCCTGACGTCCAAAGGCCGCGCCCTCAGCGCGCCGCGCGGGGCGGGGTTCGTGGCCTCGATCTGGTTGGAAAACGACGGTAGCACTGCGCTGCAAGCGCAGGCGGCGGCGCTGTGGCCGGGCGCGGTGGCGCTTGGCGGCGGCAGCCGGTTGCTCGTGGCAAAAGGCAAGCGCGCCTTGGCCGCCCAGAGCTGTGATGCGTCGGATTGGGTGGTCACGAATGTTTCCCAACCGCGCGATCTGCCCTGCCGCGTTTTGTCACCGCGTGCCTTGCGCGACAGCGGCGCGTTGGCCATCTGGCCGGATGCGCGCAACGGGCCGCGCATCCTTGGTGCCAAGGAGGTATCGGGCGCACGCCTGTGGAATGGCGGCGCCCCCGATCGGGCGTATCAATAGCTGCGGATCAAGCCCACCAGACGGCCCTGAACCTTGACCTGGTCCGAGGGCAGAACCCGCGTTTCATAGGCCGGGTTCGCCGCTTCCAGCGCGATAGAGGCTCCCCGGCGATAAAGTCGCTTCAACGTCGCTTCCTGGTCCTCGATCAGGGCCACGACGATATCGCCGTTGTCGGCCGTGCTGGTCTCGCGGATGATGACGATATCACCATCGTTGATCCCGGCCTCGATCATCGAGTCCCCCTTGACCTCAAGCGCGTAATGTTCGCCCTTGCCCGATATCATGCTGCCCGGCACCGCGACGTGGTGTGACACTTCGGCAATCGCCTCGATCGGAACACCGGCCGCGATGCGGCCCATGACCGGCAGTTCCAGCGCGTGCACGGTTTCGACGGGTATAGCAGATGCGGGCCGGCTGTCGGGGCGGTCGCCATCGATCACCGACAAGGCTGGGCTATCCGTGCTGCCGCCCAGGGCCTCGGGCAGTTTGACCACCTCGATCGCGCGGGCACGGTGGGCCAGGCGACGGATGAAACCGCGTTCTTCCAGTGCGGTGATCAGCCGGTGAATGCCCGATTTCGAGCGCAGATCAAGCGCTTCCTTCATTTCGTCGAAACTGGGCGGCACCCCGTCGCGCTGCACGCGTTTATGAATGAAATTCAGCAGGTCGAGCTGTTTTTTCGTCAACATTTTCGGTGGCCCTCTGGTCCCATGCGTATCGCTTTGTTCTACGCATGTTCTTGTTTTGTGTCAACTCCGCGTGAACAAGGGCACGTATTCGACGGGCTCTCCGGCTTTGCGCGGACCGTCGCCGATGGGGCGGATCAGCAGGGCGTTGGCCTCGGACAGGATCGACAAAAGCGAGCTGTCCTGGCGTGCGAACGGGGTGATCATGCCATCTGTCAGCCGCGCGCGCATGTAGTGTTCACGCGGCCCGTTTGCATCGACATCGGCGCCCAGTTGCGCAGTTGCGCGGGGGGCGGGGCCGGCGTGCAGGCCCATCATCGCGCGCAGCACGGGCAGCAAGAACAGGTGGCCGCAAACCATCGCCGACACGGGGTTGCCAGGCAAGCCGATCATCACCGCGTCGTTCAATCGCCCGGCCATCAGCGGTTTGCCGGGGCGCATGGCGATCTTGTAAAAGGCGCGCTCCATCCCGACCTCTTCGGCCACGCGAGCCACGATGTCATGATCGCCCACCGAGGCGCCGCCGATCGTCACGATCACGTCGGCGTCCTTTGCCAGGTCCAGGGCGGTGCGCAGCGAGGCGGGGATGTCACGCGCTATGGGCAACAACCGCGCTTCGGCGCCGGCCTCTTCGACCAGGGCGTGCAGGCCGAAAGTGTTCGATGCGATGATCTGGTCGGGGCCTGGGGTTTCGCCCGGCATCACCAGCTCGTCTCCCGTGGAAATCAGCGCCACGACAGGGCGCCGCGCAACCGGCACCTCGGCGACGTTCATCGAGGCCAGCAGCGCCATGTCGGCAGGCGTCAGGCGGCGCGGGGCGGAAAGGCGGTCGCCTTCTCGGAAATCGCCGCCAGCAGGGCGGATATTCGTGCCATCGCCGGGCGTGCCGGTGATGCTGACGCGGGAGTCCACGGCGGTGCAGTCCTCTTGCAGGACGACATGGCCCACGCCTTCGGGCACGGGCGCGCCGGTGAAGATGCGCACCGCTTGGCCGGGGCCGACCGTGCCCGCAAATCCGTGGCCCGCCGCGGCCTCGCCAATCACGTCGAAGGCCGCGCCTTGCTGGGCGGCGCCCGCGGCGATGCCATACCCATCCATGGCCGAGGCGGCAAAGGGCGGCTGACTGCGGTTGGCCACGGCATCGGCGACCATAACCCGGCCGCGCGACCGCAAGAGCGGCACGGTTTCCGCCACCGGCGCGGGGGCCAGCGCAAAGAGGTGGTCGAGTGCCTCGTTTACGGTGATCATTACGCCTCGTAACGGCCTGATTTTCCGCCGTCTTTCAGGGTCACGCGGATACCGCCGATTTCCATTGCCTTGTCCACGGCCTTGGCCATGTCATAGACGGTGAGCGCAGCGGTGCTGACGGCGGTCAGCGCCTCCATCTCGACGCCGGTCTGGCCGGTCGTCTTGACGGTCGCCTCGATCTCGACGCCGGGCAGATCGGGCAGCAGCGTCAACTCGACCGCAACCTTGGTCACGGGCAGCGGGTGGCAAAGCGGGATAAGATCGGGCGTTTTCTTTGCGCCCATGATGCCCGCCAGCCGCGCGACGGCCAGAACATCGCCCTTTTTGGCGCGACCTTCGGAAATGATATCAAAGGTTTCGCGTGCCATCTTCACGTGGCCGCGCGCGGTGGCCACGCGTGCAGTCACGGCCTTGTCGGACACGTCGACCATGTGGGCATCGCCCTTGCCGTCGAAATGAGTCAGCCCCGACATCACATAGGTCCGGCTGTCAGGGGGTGGGCCAGCAGCTCGCGCGTGGCCTGCGCCACGTCGTTCTGGCGCATCAGGCTTTCACCGATCAGGAAACAGCGCGCGCCATAGCGGGCCAGCTCGGCCAGGTCATCGGGCGTGTTCAGCCCGGATTCCGAAATGATCAGCTGTTTGGGCGGCACCAGCCGCGCCAGACGGCGCGTGGTGTCAAGCGAGGTTTCAAAGCTGCGCAGGTCACGGTTGTTGATGCCTGTCAATCGCGAGTCGAGCGCGGCGGCACGTTCCAGTTCCTGCTCGTCATGGACCTCGATCAGCGCGTCCATGCCCCAGCGTGTCGCGGCATCTTCAAGCTCCTTTGCCTGGGAGTCGCTGACGCTGGCCATGATGATCAGGATGCAATCGGCCCCCAGTGCCCGCGCTTCTGCGACCTGGTAGGGGTCATACATGAAATCCTTGCGCAGAACCGGCAGATCGCAGGCCGCGCGCGCCTGGACCAGGTATTCCTTGGCCCCCTGGAAGCTGGGCGTATCGGTCAGAACGCTCAGGCACGAGGCTCCGCCCTCGGCATAGGCGGCAGCCAGCGTTGCGGGGTCGAAATCTTCGCGGATCAGCCCCTTGGACGGGCTGGCCTTCTTTACTTCGGCAATAAGGCCGTAGCCGCTGACACTGGCCTGGAACAGCCTGTCGAAAAAGGAGCGCACCGCAGGGGCGGCGTTGGCCTCTTCCTCGACCGTGGCAAGCGTTTTCTCCGCCTTGGCGGCGGCGACTTCTTCCAGCTTGTATGCCTTGATCTTGTCGAGAACTGTATCTGTCATGCCCGAGTCATACCCAAGCATGGGGCCCAGGGGAAGCGCCAAAGCTCAACCGGGACAAAGCCCTGGTCACAAGCGGCAGCGGCGTTGGGCCGATCAGGTGCCGGCGCTTGTGACCTCGGCCAGTTTCACGATCTTTTCGCGTGCGGCGCCGCTGTCGATGCTGGTGCGGGCCATCTCGACCCCCGTTTTCAGGTCCGTCGCGGCCTCGGCCACCACCAGCGCGGCCGCCGCGTTCAGCAGCACCGCGTCGCGATAGGCGCCCTCGGCCCCGTTCAGCAGCGCGCGAAAGGCGCGGGCATTATCCTCGGGAGAGCCGCCAAGTATGTCCTCGAACGGGTGAACCGGCAGGCCGAAATCCTCGGGGTGGAGTTCGACCTCGCGGATCGAGCCGTCGGTTTCCAGCGCGGCCACCCAGGTGGGGCCGGTGATCGTCATTTCGTCGGTACCGTCGCCGCCATGCACCAGCCATGCATGTTCACTGCCGAGCCGGCCCAGGGTTTCGGCCATCGGACGGATCATCTCGCGCGAGAACGCGCCGGTAAGCTGGCGCTTCACGCCCGCCGGGTTGGTCAGCGGCCCCAGGATGTTAAAGATCGTGCGGGTGCCAAGTTCCGATCGCGTGGGGCCGACATGGGCCATGGCAGGGTGATGCATCGGCGCCATCATGAAGGCGATGCCGCAGGTTTTAAGCGACTTTTCAACGAGATCGGGGCCGATCATGACGTTGACGCCCATCTGCGTCAGCGCATCGGCCGCGCCGGATTTCGATGAAAGGTTGCGGTTGCCGTGCTTGGCGACCGGCACCCCCGCGCCCGCCACCACGAAGGCGGTTGCGGTCGAGATGTTCAACGTGCCCTTGCCGTCGCCCCCTGTGCCCACGATGTCGATCGCGCCTTCTGGCGCGCGCACCTTGTGGCATTTGGCCAGCATCACCGCGGCGGCGGCGGCGTATTCGTCAACCGTTTCGCCGCGCGTGCGCAACGCCATCAGCAAACCGCCGATCTGGCTGGGCGTGGCTTCCCCTTCGAACAGAACGGTAAAGGCGGCCTCGGCCTCGTCACGGGTCAGGGCACGCTCGCAGGCGGCGGCCAACAGAGGTTTCAGCTGGTCGCTCATGCGGGCACCTTCATCATGTTCAGGAAATTCTTCAGCATCGCATGCCCGTGTTCGGACGCGATGGATTCGGGGTGGAACTGCACGCCGTGGATCGGCAGGTCGCGGTGTTGCAGGCCCATGATCGTGCCATCGTCAAGCGCGGCGGTGACGCGCAGGCAGTCGGGCAGGCTGTCACGCTCGACCACCAGCGAATGATAGCGCGTGGCCCGGAAAGGGCTGGGCAGCCCGGCAAAAACGCTTTCACCGTCGTGATGCATTGCACCCATCTTGCCGTGCACGATCTCGTGGCAGCGCACGACCTTGCCGCCAAAGGCCTGCCCGATGGCCTGGTGGCCCAGGCAGACGCCCATCAAGGGGATGCCGGCCTCGGCGGCGGCGCGGGTCAGGGACAGGCAGATACCCGCCTGGTCGGGATCGCAAGGCCCGGGTGACAGCAGGATGCCCGCGGGCTTCATCGCCATCGCCTGCTGCACATCCAGCGTGTCGTTGCGATGCACCTGCACATCGGCGCCCAACTCGCCCAGGTAATGGACGAGATTGTAGGTGAAGCTGTCGTAGTTATCGATGAGAAGAAGCATAAGCCCTGTCTTTTGCGGTTTTCGGGGCTGGTTGCCCGCGTCCTGGTCGCGGTATACTTGCCCGTGCTTATGTGGCAAGGTCAAGCCGCCCGCATGCGCCCGGTCGCAGCGATGGGCGCACAGGTCGCGCCAAGGGGCGCAGAACAGCCCCGGCGGCACGAGTGGTATGGGAGCAGGCGTATGACACGCGGATTCTTGGGTGGGATTCTGTTGGGCACGGTCGTGTGCGGTGCGGCGGCGGTGGTGATCACGGCCGTGATCGGCCCGCCCAAGGCCCCAACGCCCGAGGCCACCGCGCTGGAGGTGCCGCCTGGATCGGAGTTCCAGGAGCGGCGCGAAGATGGTGCTGCCACCGTACCCGCCACCCTGCCGCAGTCCAAGCCCGAGGCCGCCCCGGCCGTTGCCCCGCCCGCGCCCGATTCGATCGCGCCGATGACGGAGGCCGATACCCAACCTGCCGCGCAGCCACAGACCGGCGCGGCCGAAAACGAATTGGCCACGCCACCCGAGCAGGGCCAGCGCGGCCGGGTCGAGGTGGGCACGGATTCCCCCGTCTTGCCCAGCCCGCAGGCAGTGTTGCCGGTTGCGCCGGAATCCGACGAAGGCGTGGCGGTGC
This sequence comes from Lutimaribacter degradans, assembly GCF_023703375.1. GTDB lineage: Bacteria > Pseudomonadota > Alphaproteobacteria > Rhodobacterales > Rhodobacteraceae > Lutimaribacter > Lutimaribacter degradans. The sequence goes on along the minus strand of NZ_JAMQGO010000004.1, from coordinate 57,719 downwards.
CGCAGGCATACACACCCGTGGCGCCGCAGGCCGCCGAAACGGGTGAAGCGCCCGAAACCGGCGTTGATGCAGGTCCGCCTACGCCCGAAGGCGCCTCCGGTACATCCCCTCAAACCGACGAAGAGGCTACGCCGGAAACGGCGGAGGCGGCACCGGATGATGACGCGGCGGCAGAGGTGTCACCCGATAACGAGGATTCCGAGGCGCAGCCATCTGCGCCCGCGCAACCCGCCGAGCCCGATGTGCAAGCCGCCGAAGCCGAGGCGCAGGCCCCCGAAGAACAGGCCATGCCCGAAGATGGAGAGGATGACACCCGCCCCGGTATCGGCACGCCGGCGCAATCGCTGATCTCGCGCAACGAGCCGGGCGCGTCACGTTTGCCGCTGATCGGCGACCAGGCCGCACCGGAGGACGCGGCGGTCCCCGACACGGAATCCGATGACGCCGACGGTGCGGCGCAACCGCCGATCATCGCCAATGCCGTGCCTTTCGAAGCCCCCGGTGAAAAGCCGCTGATGTCTATCGTTCTGATCGACGATGGCGCGTTTTCCAGCGCGGTCGAGGCGCTGAGTTCCTTTCCCTATCCGCTGAGCTTTGCCATCGACCCCATGCGCGCCGGCGCGGATGCCGCCATTGCGCGCTATCGCGAGGCCGGGTTCGAGGTGTTGGCCCTGGCGAACATCCCCGAATCCGCCGCCGCCGCGGATGTCGAGGTGAACCTTGCCGCGCTCTTGTCGCGTTTTCCACAAGCCGTTGCGGTCATGGAAGGGGATGGCACGGGCCTGCAGGCCAGCCGCGCGGTTTCGGATCAGGTTGCCGCCTACCTGGCCGATAGCGGGCATGGGCTGGTGATGTATCCCAACGGTCTCGATACCGCGCGAAAGCTGGCCGAGAAAGAGGGCGTGCCCGCCGCCACGCTGTTTCGCGATTTCGACGCCGACGGTCAGGATGCCGCCGTGATCCGGCGTTTCCTTGACCAGGCCGCGTTCAGGGCCAACCAGGAAGAAAGCGGCGTGGTGATGGTGGGGCGCGCCCGCCCCGAAACCGTTTCGGCATTGATCCTGTGGGGGCTGGCGGATCGCGCCGGCAGCGTCACCTTGGCGCCCGTTTCGACCTTGTTGCGGGCGCGGGCTGGGATGGAGCCGGCCCGCTAGAGCGTCAAGCGCCACGTCTAAGGCCCGGCCGTGCAGATCTGGCGCTGGTTTCGCCGCCTATTTTCGCTGCTCGGGTGACAGGTCGCGCCAAGCGCCCGGTTGCAGACCGTCCAGCGCCCAAGGGCCGATGCTGGCGCGGATCAGGCGCAGGGTCGGGTGGCCCACGGCGGCCGTCATGCGCCGCACCTGCCGGTTGCGCCCTTCGGTGATCGTCAGCGCGATCCAGCTGTCGGGCACCGACTTGCGAAAGCGGATCGGCGGATTGCGGGGCCAAAGGCCCGGCGGTTCGGGCATCCGCACCACCTTCGCCGGGCGTGTCGGCCCGTCCTTGAGCGTCACGCCGCGGCGCAGCGCCGCCAGCGCGGCATCGTCGGGCAGCCCTTCGACCTGCGCCCAATAGGTTTTGGGCATCTTGTTTTTCGGATGGCTGATGCGCGCCTGCAGCTTGCCGTCATCTGTCAGCAGCAAGAGGCCCTCGCTGTCGCGATCAAGCCGCCCGGCCGGGTAGACGCCGGGTAAGTCGATATGATCCGACAGCGTGGCGCGGGGGCTGTCGGCGCTGCCCCGGTCGGTGAACTGAGACAGCACGTCGAAGGGTTTGTTGAAAGCGATCAGCCGGGTCATGCCCGCGTGCATAGCCTTTGGTGTTCGCGCTGAACAGGGGCAGGTGCAACGCATTTGGGGCCTAACCGCGATAGATCAGCCGGCCCTCCATCACCGGCACGGCGCGGCCCGATACGGTGACGCGCGGCCCGTCGGTGTGCAGGGTGATGCGGCTGGGGCGGCCCATCTCGCAGCCCTGCGCATACTCCAGCACGAGGTCGCGGCCAAGCGTTTGCGCCAGCAGGGCCGCCAGCGTGGCCGCGGCGCTGCCGGTGGCCGGGTCTTCGGGGATGTTGTCGAGCGGCGCGAACATCCGCGCGGCGACCCTGTCATCCGCGCGCACATATGCCAGTTGTGCGAAATCCAGCGCACCGGGATAGCGGGCGGTGCCATCGCGAAAGGCGGCGATGTCGGTCTGGATTGCCGCCAGCGCCGTGCGGTCGGTCACCTCGGTCAGGGTAAAGGGCAGGCCAAGCGAGGCCATTATGGGCGGGTGCGTGTCGGTGCGGATCTGGCCCGCATCCAGCCCCAGCGCGCGGGCGACCAGCGCCGGGTCGGGATGGACCAGGCGTTCCAGCGCGGCGTCGGTCGTGAACTGCGCGGCGCCCTTTTCGGCCCGCGCGCGGATCGGGCCGACGCCCAGTTCCAGCACCATGTCGGGGCCATGGCCCATCTCGGCCAACGCCACGGCGGTGCCGATGGTCGGGTGCCCGGCAAAGGGTATTTCCGTGGTCGGGGTAAAAATCCGCACCCGCGCCGTGTGTGCGGGGTTGGCGGGCGGGTAGACAAAGGTCACTTCCGAGAAATTGAACTCGGCCGCGAGGCGCTGAAGATCGGCTTCGGGCAGGGCGGTGGCATCGGGGATCACCGCCAATTGATTGCCGCCAAAGGGCGCATCGGTGAACACGTCGTAGACAAGGTATCGGGTCATCTTGGCCTCGGGGTTGGTAGGGCAGGATGCACCGGGCGTCATCCTCGCGCAAGATCGACCCAGACCGGCAGGTGGTCCGAGGCGATGCGCGCCGGGCGCGCCACGTGTACGCCGCAGGCCTGCGCGCGCAGATCGTCCGATATCAGGAACCTGTCCAGCGCGGCCACGGGCCGTGGGCTGGGAAAGCTGGGGGCCGGCGGCACGAAATGCAGCCCCGGCACCTGGGCGTCAAGGTCGCGGCCGGCGCCCCAATCGTTGAAATCACCCGCCACCACGGTGGGCATGCGCGGCAGGTGGCGCAGGTTGCGCATGATCGCGGCCAGTTGCAGCAGTCGGAACCGCTTGACCAGCCCGAGATGCACGCCGATCACCCGCAGCTGGCCCAGCGGCGTGTCCAGCTCGATGCGGATGGCGCCGCGCGGCTCCAGCCCCGGCAGGTCAAGATGGTGGCTGGCCCGCACGACGAGCCCGGGCGCCAGCAGCATCGCGTTGCCGTGCCACCCGAGCGAGCCGCCGGGCTCTCCCACCTCGACCACCTGCCAACCCGCGTCGCGCGCCATCTGCGCAGGCAGCGCGGCTGGGCGCGGCGGCAGGCGTTTGTCGGCCTCTTGCAGCACCACGATCTGGGCCTGAAGGCCCGCGATCACCTGCAAGGACCGGTCCGGCCTGCGTCGCAGGTCGAGCCCGACGCATTTTTGCAGGTTATAGCTGGCTAGTCTGATGGCGGATGAACGCATATATTGGGTACGTCGCAAGCAATGAGGGTTTCATGTTCGCAGAACAGACATGGGTGGCCAAGGGCATATGGGCGCTGCTGGTTCTGTTCCTGCTTGATGCACTTTTCGTGGGCAATTGGCCATTGGCCTTTGTGTCGCTGGCGACATTGGTGTTGTCGCTGGCGCCGGTCTATATGGCCCGCTGGGCCAGGATCGTGGTGCCGCCCAGTTTCGTGGCCGCCATCGTTCTGTTCGTGGGCGGCACGCTGTTCCTGGGCGAGGTGTTCGGTTTCTACGAACGGTTCTGGTGGTGGGATCTCGTGATGCATGCCGGCAGCGCGGTGGGGTTCGGCCTGATCGGTTTCATACTGATCTTCATGATGTTCCAGGGGGATCGGTTTGCCGCGCCTGCCGTGGCCATCGCGTTCTTCGCATTCTGTTTCGCCCTGGCCATCGGCGCCCTGTGGGAGATTTTCGAGTTCGGGATGGACCAGGCTTTCGGGTTGAACATGCAGAAATCGGGGCTGATGGACACGATGGGCGACCTTATCGTCGACACGCTCGGGGCGCTGGTCGGCGCGGGGTCGGGCTGGGCCTATCTCAAATGGCAATCCAAGGGCGGTCTGGCCCGGATCATCGACGATTTCGTAGCACGCAACCCACGGTTTTTCAGTCGTTTCAAGAAGTAGGGCGCTTGACGCCGCTTTGGCTTTGCCGTCTGACTGCCCGCGATGGAACGCAAGGATCATATCGACCTGTTCGGGGCCGTATCGCTGGTGGCCTTTGCCTGTGTGCTGGCCTTCAACCAGGTGGTGATCAAGGTCGGCAACGACGGGTTCCAGCCTGTTTTCATGGCTGGCCTGCGGTCCCTGGGGGCGCTTGCCGTTTTGCTGCTGTGGATGCGTCTGCGCGGTGTGCGGATGGATTTCAACCGGCGTTACTGGGCGTCAGGCACCATGCTGGGCGCGCTTTTCGGGTTCGAGTTCGTGTGCCTGTTCTGGGCGCTGGACAATACCACCGTGTCGCGCGCCTCGATCCTGTTCTACACGATGCCGATGATGTTGGCGGGCATCGCGCATTTCGTTCTTCCGGGGGAGCGGTTGACGCTGCGCCGGGCGGCGGGGCTGGTTCTGGCCATGTGCGGCGTGGCGCTTGTGCTGTCGGTGCGCCATGGGGGCGAGGCCAGCGTCATGGGTGACGTCGCCGCGCTCGCCGCTGCCGCCGGCTGGGCCGGGATCGCGCTGACCGTGCGGTTGACCCCTGTGTCGGAACAACGCCCCGAGATGCAGCTGATGTGGCAACTGATCGTGTCGTCGGTGATGCTGATCGGCGCGGCGTTCTTTTTCGGGCCCTTCGTGCGGGCGCTGGATCCTGTGCATTTCTGGGCCCTAGCCTACCAGGTGGTGATCGTGGCCAGCCTTGGCTACATGTTCTGGTTTTTCCTGATGGCTCGTTACCCGGCCTCGGGCGTGGCCAGTTTCAGCTTTCTGTCGCCGGTATTAAGCGTGTTTTTCGGCTGGGCGCTGCTGGGGGAAACGGTGGGCTGGAACACGGTGGGCGCGCTGGTACTGGTGGCGATCGGCCTGGTGCTGATCAACCGCCGCCACCGCCCGCAAGGCGGCGCGTGACCGCGGCAGGACAGGGCTGTGCCCGCGCGCGTGCCGCGATCAGCCCTTCCAGATCCAGCCGCCGCCCAGGATGCGGCTGCCGCCCGTTTCATAGAACACGCACGCCTGTCCGGGGCTGACACCTTCCTCAGGGGTCAGCAATTCGACATTGGCCGTGGTGGGCGATGTCGGGCGGATGATCGCCTCGCGCGGGGGGCGGGTCGAGCGGACCTTGACCGAAACGTGCCATTCCGGGCGGCTGTCAAAAGGCGCATCGCCCAGCCAGTTGATCTCGCGCACGGGCACGATACGGGTGGCAAGCATTTCCTTGGGCCCCACCACAACCTGCTTTGCGTCCACGTCCAGTTTGACCACGTAAAGCGGTTCGGACAGGCCGCCAATGCCAAGGCCCCGGCGCTGGCCGATGGTATAGTGGATCACCCCGTCATGCGTACCCAGAACACGGCCATCCGCATGAACGATCTCGCCCGGTTCGGCCGCACCGGGGCGCAATTTCTCGATCACGCTGGCGTAGTTGCCATTGGGCACGAAGCAGATGTCCTGGCTGTCGGGCTTGTCGGCCACGGCCAGCCCGTATTTCGCCGCAAGTTCGCGCGTGGCATCCTTTGAGGGCAGGTGCCCCAACGGGAAACGCAGGTAATCGAGCTGTTCCGGCGTTGTCGAGAACAGGAAATAGCTTTGGTCGCGGTTGGCGTCGGCGGCGCTGTGCAGCTCGGGGCCGTTCGCGCCGGTCTTGCGCTGGATGTAGTGGCCGGTGGCCATGCAGTCGGCCTCGAGATCGCGGGCGGTTTCCAGCAAGTCCTTGAATTTCACCCTTTCGTTGCAGCGGATGCAGGGCACGGGCGTGGCCCCGGCCAGGTAGCTGTCGGCGAATTCGTCTATCACCGCGTCCTTGAAGATGTTTTCATAATCCAGCACGTAATGGGGAAAGCCCATTTCCTCGGCCACGCGGCGCGCATCGTGAATGTCGATGCCGGCGCAACACGCGCCTTTCTTGGCCAGCGCCGCGCCGTGGTCGTAAAGTTGCAGCGTGACGCCCACGACATCATAGCCCTCTTCGGCCAGTTTTGCCGCCACGACCGAGGAATCCACCCCGCCCGACATGGCCACGACAACGCGGGTTTCCGCGGGTGGTTTGGCAAAGCCCAGTGAATTCAGCCGTGTATCAGTGTCGAGGGCCATACCGGCCTCCCTTTATCGCGCGTTTCGCAGGTCGGCGAGAATATAGGAAAATCCTAAATACTCTCAAGCCCCGGTTTCACAGGTCATTAAACGCCTCGGCGCCAATTTGCCACGTGATGCAAACAGGGGTGACGGAGATGTATCTGAAAAAGGTGGATGGCCCAAGGGCCGTGAATTTGCCAGACGGAACAGTGATGACGCGAGCCGACCTGCCGCCGGTTCAGACCCGGCGGTGGGTGGCCAGCCGAAAGGCCGCTGTGGTCAGGGGCGTGCTGGCCGGCCTTATTTCGCGGGACGAAGCGCTGGAGCGGTACAAGCTGAGCGACGAGGAATTCGATGAATGGCTGCGCGCGGTCAGCAAGCATGGTTACCAGGCGCTAAAGGCCACGTCGTTACAAAAATATAGACAACCATAGATTGCCAGTAATAATGTCAGTTCGTGGTTTACTTGCAGTTAACTATTTTTGTTCACGTTTGATTCCAATCACATCTGATCATTGAACGGAGATCATGACATGCGCGTGCTGCTGGTGGAAGACGATCCCACGACCTCGAAAAGCATCGAACTGATGCTGACCCATGCCAACCTGAACGTCTACACGACCGACCTGGGCGAAGAGGGGATCGATCTTGCCAAGCTCTATGACTACGATCTGATCCTGCTGGATCTTGGCCTGCCCGACATGACCGGGCACGAGGTTCTGCGCCAGTTGCGGCTTGCGCGCATCGAAACGCCCATCCTGATCCTGAGTGGCGCCGACGACACCGACAGCAAGCTCAAGGGCTTTGGCTTCGGGGCCGATGATTACCTGACCAAGCCGTTCCACCGCGATGAGCTGGTGGCCCGCATTCACGCGATCATCCGCCGCTCCAAGGGCCATTCGCAATCGGTGATCCGCACCGGGAAGATCAACGTGAACCTTGACGCCAAGACGGTGGATGCCGACGGGCAGACGGTCCATCTGACCGGCAAGGAATACCAGATGCTGGAGCTTTTGAGCCTTCGCAAGGGCACGACACTGACCAAGGAGATGTTCCTCAACCATCTCTATGGCGGCATGGACGAGCCCGAGTTGAAAATCATCGATGTCTTCATTTGCAAGCTGCGCAAGAAGCTGAGCCACGCCACGGGCGGCGACAGCTATATCGAAACGGTCTGGGGGCGGGGCTACGTGCTGCGCGACCCGCAGCCCGAGGTTGATCCAGGGCAGGGTGACCGGCAGCTTGCGGTCGGGGCCTGACGCGAAACTCCACCACTCTCGGTCTGGACCTTGACCGGGCGCGCCCCTATCACTTGGATCACGTGGTGATAGGGACGCATCCATGACGAAGGACCTTCCGGTTGACCAGTTGACACGCGACATGGCGCAAAAGGAACTGTCGCGCCTGTCGCGCCGCCTGGCCGCGGCCAACGAGGCGTATCACCAACAGGATGCCCCCGAGATATCGGATGCAGAATATGACCGGCTCAAGGCGCGCAACCTGGAGATCGAGGCGCGGTTTCCCGACCTGAAACGTGCCGACAGCCCCAGCGAGCAGGTGGGCGCCGCCCCCGCCGAGGGGTTTGGCAAGATCACCCACGCGGTGCGCATGATGAGCCTTGGCAACGCTTTCGATGCCGAGGACGTGGCAGATTTCGATCGTTCGATCAGGAAATACCTTGGGCTGGGCTCCGATGCGCCGCTTGCCTATACCGCCGAGCCCAAGATTGACGGGCTGAGCCTGTCGTTGCGCTATGAAGGGGGGCGGCTGGTCAGCGCCGCCACCCGCGGTGACGGTGCCGTGGGTGAGAAAGTGACCGAGAACGCCCGCACGATCACCGATATCCCGCATAGCCTGCCATCGGATGCGCCCGACGTGCTGGAAGTGCGCGGCGAGGTTTACATGAGCCACGATGATTTCGAGGCGCTCAACCTGCGCCAGGCCAAACGGGGGGCCAAGACCTTTGCCAACCCGCGCAACGCGGCGGCGGGTTCTTTGCGCCAGCTCGACGCGGAAATCACCCGCGCGCGCCCTCTGCGCTTTTTTGCCTATAGCTGGGGCGAGCTGTCCGCGCCGCTTGCAGACACCCAATTGGGCGCCATCGCCCGGCTTGAAAAGCTGGGGTTTTCAACCAACCCTTTGACGGTGCGCTGCGACACGCTGGATGATCTCTTGTCGCATTACACCCGGATCGAACAGCAGCGCGCGACCTTGGGGTACGATATCGACGGCGTCGTCTACAAGGTCGACGACCTGGCCTACCAGGGGCGGCTGGGGTTTCGCTCGACCACGCCGCGATGGGCGATCGCGCACAAGTTTCCCGCCGAGCTTGCCTGGACCCGGCTTGAGGCGATCGACATCCAGGTGGGGCGCACCGGTGCACTGTCGCCGGTGGCGCGGCTGACGCCCGTCACGGTGGGTGGCGTTGTCGTCAGCAACGCCACCCTGCACAACGAGGATTACATTGCCGGCCGCGACGCCAAGGGCAATGACATCCGCGATGGCAAGGACATCCGCGTGGGCGACTGGGTGCAGGTCTATCGGGCCGGCGACGTGATTCCGAAAATCGCCGATGTCGACCTGTCGCAGCGTCCCGGGGGGACGGAACCCTATCGCTTTCCCACCACTTGCCCCGAATGTGGCTCGGACGCGATCCGAGAAGAGGGCGACGCCGTGCGACGCTGCACGGGCGGGTTGATCTGCCCCGCGCAAGCGGTGGAAAAGCTGAAACATTTTGTCAGCCGCGCGGCGTTTGACATCGAGGGGCTGGGCGCCAAGCAGGTTGAGCAATTCTATCGCGATGGCTGGATCAAGGAGCCCGCCGACATCTTCACGCTGGAACAGCGCTATGGCCAGGGGATGCAGCAGCTCAAGAACCGCGAAGGATGGGGCGAGAAATCGGCTGAGAACCTGTTTCGGGCCATTGACGAGAAACGCACGATCCCCTTTGGCCGCCTGTTGTTCGCGCTTGGAATCCGGCATGTGGGCGAGGCGGCCAGCAACATGCTGGCCCGGTTTTACGGGCGCTGGGATGATTTCACCGCCGCGATGGACGCCGCGCGAAACTGCGACGGCCCCGAATGGGAACGTCTGCTGGGTATCGACGGCGTGGGCGAGGTGATGGCCCGTGCCCTTGTCACCGCCTTCGCGCAAGAGTATGAGCGCGCCAGCATCGACCGTCTCGTGGCGCATCTGACGGTCGAAGAGGCCGCGCAGCCCGACACCAGCGGCAGCCCGGTGGCGGGCAAGACGGTGGTGTTTACCGGCACGCTGGAAAAGATGACACGCGCCGAGGCCAAGGCCCGGGCCGAGACCCTGGGCGCCAAGGTGTCGGGCAGCGTGTCGGCCAAGACCGACCTGCTGGTGGCGGGGCCCGGTGCCGGATCAAAGGCCAAGAAAGCGGCGGAGCTGGGGATCGAGACCATCGACGAAGATGGTTGGCTGACCCTGATCGGCGACGCATGAGCGGGCGGCCCGAGCAGCTTTTCCCGCTGTTCGCTGGGATCGAGACGCTGGACGGCGTCGGCCCCAAGACGGCGCAATTGCTGGAACACCTGGATATCACGCGGCCGCGTGACCTGGTTTTTACCTTGCCGCATACAGGCATTGATCGCCAGCTGCGTGACAGCGTGCTTGGCGCCGACCTGCCGCAGGTATTAACCGTCGCGGTGACGGTGGGCCAGCATCGTGCGCCGGCGCGCAAGGGCGGCGCCTATCGCGTGACGGTGGAGGATGCGAAAACCTCCTTCCAGGTCGTGTTCTTTCATGCCCGCGGCGATTACCTGCAAAAGCTGCTGCCGACAGGGCAGCGCCGGGTCATCTCGGGGCGGGTGGAGCTGTTCGATGGCATCGCGCAGATGGTGCATCCCGATCACGTCGTGCCGGTCGAGGAGGCGGGCGAAATCCCCGCGTTCGAGCCCGTCTATCCCCTGACGCAAGGCGTCAGCCTCAAACAGATGACGAAGGCGGCGCGCGCGGCGCTGTCGCGGGTGCCGCAACTGCCGGAATGGATCGACCCCGAACAGAAACGCCACGCGGATTGGCCCGATTGGCATGAGGCCATCGCGGCCGCTCACGCGCCCGAGACCCTTGCCGACCTGGCTGCCAGCGCGCCCGCGCGCGCGCGGCTGGCCTATGACGAATTCATGGCCCACCAACTGACGCTGGCGCTTGCCCGGTCGAAACTGCGCCGGGCCAAGGGGCGCCAGACCAAGGGTAGCGGCGCGTTGCAGGCCCGGGTTCTGACGGCGCTGCCCTATGCGCCCACGGACGCGCAAAGCCGTGCGATTGCCGAGATCGCCGAAGACATGGCCAACCCCTTGCGCATGAACCGGTTGTTGCAGGGCGATGTGGGCGCGGGCAAGACGTTGGTGGCCTTCATGGCGCTTTTGATCGCGGTCGAGGCAGGCGGGCAGGCGGTGATGATGGCCCCCACGGAAATCCTGGCGCGTCAGCACCTTGAAGGGTTGCGCCCCATGGCCGAGGATGCCGGCGTCGTTCTGGAAATCCTGACGGGCCGCGACAAGGGGGCCGAGCGGCGCGCCAAGCTGGCGGCGCTGGCGCGCGGCGATATCCAGGTTCTGGTGGGCACCCATGCGGTGTTTCAAAAGGATGTCGAATTTCGCGACCTGCGCCTGGCGGTGGTGGATGAACAGCACCGTTTCGGCGTGCGCCAAAGGCTGGAACTGGGCAAGAAGGGGCTCGCGGTGGACGTGCTGGTGATGACGGCCACGCCGATTCCGCGCAGCCTGTCGCTGGCGCAATATGGTGACATGGATGTGAGCGTGCTGGACGAAAAGCCGCCCGGGCGAAAGCCCATCAAGACGGCAATGGTCAGCACCGCGCGCATGGACGAGGTGGTCGACCATCTGCGCCGCGCGGTGGCCGAGGGGCGACAGGCCTATTGGGTCTGCCCGCTGGTGGACGAATCGGAATCGGTTGACCTGACAGCGGCTGAAGAGCGGTTCAAACGCCTGCGTGCCGCCCTGGGCGAGGGCGTGGTGGGGCTGGTGCATGGCCAGATGCCCCCGGCCGAGAAAGACGCGGCGATGGGCGCGTTCCAGTGCGGCGAAACAAGCGTTTTGGTGGCGACCACGGTGATCGAGGTGGGTGTGAACGTGCCCAACGCCACGATCATGGTGATCGAACGGGCCGAGATTTTCGGGCTGGCGCAGTTGCACCAGTTGCGCGGGCGCGTCGGACGGGGCGATGCGGCCTCGACCTGCCTGCTGATGTACCAGCCGCCGCTGTCGGACAGCGGTGAGCGGCGGCTGACCACGCTACGCGATACCGAGGACGGATTCCGCATTGCCGAGGTCGACCTGGAGATGCGCGGTGCGGGTGACCTGATCGGCACCGCGCAATCCGGGCTGCCCCGGTTCCGCGTGGCCGACATGGAGCGGCAAGCCGCGCTGATGGCCACGGCACAGACCGACGCGCGCAAGCTGATGTCCGAGGACCCGGACCTGACCGGACCGCGCGGGCAGGCGGCGCGCATCCTGTTGTGGTTGATGGAGCAGGACCAGGCTATTCGTTTGATTTCAGTGGGTTGATTGCAAGTGTTCTGAAAAGTTCGCAAATGTTCTTAAAAAGTTCTTTACCTGCGGTCAAGAATATGAGAACAAAAGGGCAACGAAAGAACATGAGCAGGAGAGACCCGATGCTGACCGAGATCATCACAGCCGCCCGCCGCAATCGTGACACCCTGGCCGCCGACGCGCTTGGCGTTGCAGCCTTGATGGTCATGCTGGTGGCCGGCCTGCACCTGCCTGTCCTGTCCTGAGTTTCTGCCTGCGCGATTTGCACCCAAGGAAAACGTGCATCCCTGTCCCAATTCGGTGCACGAACGAGATATTGCCTGTCTCTCGAACCTGACCCCAAGGGTCGACTGCCTCTGACCCGCCTTCGGGTTGCAAATACGCGCCACTTACCGCCGCCGTCTTTCCGACGAGCGGCGGTTTTTTTTGTCTGCCGGTGTATCGGGGTCAGGCAGTCTGTGTCGCCTCGGCCTCGGCCATCGCTTCGGCGGTGGCGTCGATCGACAACAGTATAGAGGCGTGACGATTCTTGTAGGCGCGCGCGGGGCGCAGCACCTCGAACCCGTCGAAGGGGGCAGGCGGCGTGGGGCCATCATTGACCAGCATCTCGCGCAGGGCATCGCGCGCCTGTTCGACCTGGGCGCGGGTGGCGCCGATCACGGCCCCGCCGACCACGGCGGCCGCCGCCTGGCCCAATGCGCAGGCTTTCACGTCCTGGCCGAATTCGGCGATCTTGCCATCTTCGACCGCGACATCGACCGTCACGGTCGAGCCACATAGCGGAGACCGTTTGCGCACGGTCGCTTGCGGCGCCGAAAGCCGTTCGTGATGCGGGATGTCGGCGGCCAGTTCGAGGATGCGGCCGGAGTATAGCTTGATAAGGTCGGTTTCGGCGGGCATGGCTTTTCCTTCGTCTCTTGACCCCATAGATAGGTGCGACGCCATTCAATGCCAAAGGAAAAACCATGCAGTTTACCCCGGACTCGCTGAAATATGATGATCGCGGCCTGATCCCGGCCATCGCGCAGGATGCCGAGAGCGGCGAGGTTCTGATGATGGCCTGGATGAACGCACAAGCGGTTGCGCGCACGCTCGAGTCGGGGCGGGTGACCTATTGGAGCCGTTCGCGGCAGGCGTTCTGGGTCAAGGGCGAAAGCTCGGGCCATGTTCAGGACCTGGTGGAACTGCGTGTCGATTGCGACCGCGATTGCCTTTTGGTGCAGGTGCGCCAGACGGGCCCGGCCTGCCACACGAACCGGCGCAGCTGTTTCTACACGGCGGTGCGGGATGGAAAAGAGGTGGAGATCATGGGCCCGGAGGCGTGATCCGGATGTGTCGCTGACGCGACGCTTTTCATCTCGACCCCTGGCGGGGCCTCGGGCGCATGGGGGCGCTGCCCCCGGCGCGCGTTGCGCGCCTCCCCCAGGGTATTTGCGGCAAGAGGAAGATCAGAGCCCGACCATGCGGCGGATATCATTCGGGCTGGCGCCGTCGGCCCGGTACCTGGCGATGGCGCGCGCGTCGTCGCGCTTGGCCAGGCGTTTGCCGGTCTCGTCGCGGATAAGCGGGTGGTGATGGTAGATCGGCGTGGGCAGGCCCAGGAGTGATTCCAGCAACACGTGGATGCGCGTCGCGTCGAACAGGTCGTCGCCACGCGTGACATGGGTGATGCCCTGGGCCGCATCGTCTAGAACGACCGACAAGTGGTAGGACGTGCCGAAATCGCGGCGCGACAGGACGATGTCGCCGACCTGCGTTTCGTATGCGTGGCACGAGGTGCTGACCGGCCCGGCATGGGCGGCGCCGGTTTCCATGAATGCAAGGCCGCTGCCATTGTCGGCGGCGCCGGGGCTATCGTTGAGACTGGCGAGGCAGGCCGCCGCGATGTCGAGGCGCAGGTGGTGAGTTTTGGGGCGGGGTCGCGCTGGATGGCCGGTTGGCGCGTCGGGGCGGCAAGTGCCGGGATAGACGGGGCCATCGGGCCCGATGGCCGGGCTTGTGCCTTCTTGCGGGGCTGAAAGCGCATCGGCGATGTCGCGGCGTGAGCAGGTGCAGGGGTAGAGCAGGCCGCGCCTCCAAAGCCTGTCGAGCGCGGAATCATAGGCGGCCATCCTTTCGGATTGCCGCATCACAGGCCCGTCCCATGACAGCCCGAGCCAGCGCAGATCGTCGTAGATCTGGTGTTCCCATTCCGGTTTCGCGCGGGCCTGGTCGATATCCTCGATCCGGAGCAGGAACTGCCCCCCCGCCGCGCGCGCCATGTCATGCGCTAGGATCGCCGAATAGGCGTGGCCCAGATGCAGCGGCCCGGTGGGCGAGGGGGCAAAGCGGGTGCGGATCGTCAAAGTCGTTCAAGCACGTAGACGATGGCGCCCAGGTCTTTTCCGGGCAGGTGCGGGCCATGTTCGCGAAACAGCAGCCGTGCGGCGGCCGGATCGACCCATTCGTTCACCTTGCCTTCGAACTCGGGGTGTTCAAGCGTGTGGTCATTGAACGAGAAGGCGAACAATCCGCCCTTCGGCAACAGGTGCATCAATTCGTCGAACAACGGCAGAGGTGCCGCGCCGGCGCCGATCACGCCGACCGCGGCGATCATCGGATAATGTTCCGCTGTCACCGGTGGTGGCGCGTCCGGGTCGGCCAGGATCGTGCTGCGATAGGTCTCCTTGGCCTTCGCGATATCAAGCATCTCGGGCGACACGTCGATGCCGTCGACGGTGGAAAAACCGGCCTTTTCAAAGGCCACGCCGGATAGCCCGGTGCCGCATCCGTAATCGAGCAGTGGGTGTGCCGGGTCGGGCGCGAATCGCGCGAGCGCACGGGCAAGACGCAGCGGCGTGGCATAGCCGTTGGTGGCAAGGTCTGCCTCGTAGCTTTCGGCCCACTCGGCATATAGTTTTCGGGAATCCCCGCCTTCGGACAGGGAATAGGCTTGGTTCAGGAATGTATCAGTCATGCGCGCAACATAAGCGCAGGGGTCAGGCCGCGTCCAGTGCTGCGCTGGTCAGCCAGGCCTCCCATGCCGCCTTGGCGCGATCTGTATAGGCCTTGTACCGATCCTTGCGGCCGCGCCGGCCGCCCTTGAGCCCGTCCACCGGGCGGAACAGGCCGAAATTCACGTTCATCGGCTGGAAGGTCTTGGCCTCGGCCCCGCCGGTGATGTGGTGAATCAGCGCGCCCATCGCCGTGTCTTGCGGGACCGCGGGCAGGGGCCGGCCCAATATCTCGGCAGCGGCCATGCGACCGGCCAAAAGGCCCATGGCAGAGGATTCGACGTAGCCCTCGACCCCGGTGATCTGGCCGGCAAAGCGGATATTGGGCCGTGATTTCAGGCGCATTTCCGCATCTAGCAGCGTGGGCGAGTTGATGAACGTGTTGCGATGGATGCCGCCCAGCCGTGCGAAACGCGCGTTTTCAAGACCGGGAATCATGCGGAACACATCGGTTTGCGCGCCGTATTTCATCTTGGTCTGGAAGCCCACGATGTTGAAAAGCGTTCCCAGCGCATTGTCGCGGCGCAACTGCACCACCGCGTGGGGTTTTTCGGTGGGGGTGTGCGAGTTGGTCAGGCCCACGGGTTTCATCGGCCCGTGGCGCAGGGTTTCGCGGCCGCGTTCGGCCATCACCTCGATCGGCAGGCAACCGTCGAAATAGCCGGCGGTTTCGCCCTCGTGAAACTCGGTCTTGTCGGCCGCCAGCAGCGCGTCGATGAAGGCGTCGTACTGGGGTTTTGTCATCGGGCAGTTGAGATAGGCCTTTTGCTCGGCCTCGGTTTCGCCCTTGTCATAGCGCGATTGCGCCCAGGCCACGCTCATGTCGATGCTGTCGGCATAGACGATAGGGGCGATGGCATCGAAAAAGGCCAGGCGCTCGGCGCCGGTTTCGCGCGCGATGGCCTGACCCAGCGTACCCGATGTCAGTGGCCCGGTGGCGATGATCCAGTGGCCCTGGTCAGGCAGGTCGGTGATTTCCTCGTGGCTGACGCTGACATTGGGCATCGCGGCCAGCGCGGCGGTCACGTCTTGGGAAAAGGTATCACGGTCGACGGCCAGAGCCCCGCCGGCGGGCAGGCGGTGGCGTTGCGCCATCTCCATGATCAGGCCACCCGCCCGGCGCATTTCCCAATGCAGCAGGCCCACGGCGTTCTGTTCGTCGTCGTCCGAGCGAAACGAGTTGGAACAGACCATTTCCGCCAGGTTGCCCGTGCGATGGGCGAAGGTCTCAACCTTTGGGCGCATTTCGTGAATCACAACGTCCACGCCCGCTTGCGCGGCCTGCCAGGCGGCCTCGGAACCGGCCATGCCGCCGCCGACGATATGCAATGTCTTGTCCATGGCCTGCATCTAGGGGATCGGGCGGCATTTGGAAAGGGTTTGGTGGCACCTTGGCAAGGCGTCGGCTTTGGCGGGAAAGTCAGCGTGGGTTAGTGCCCGGAGCGCATCGGCCGCCAGTGAGAGGCTGGCGCGGAGAGACAGAAAACCGGAAAACCCGACAATAACCCACGCACGCACGTACACCAAGGCCCGAGGATGAAAACCGAACCCTTGATTTTACCCTAACACCGGGCATTGGGGCCGAAAATGGGCAAACCCGGAAATAATGCGGCGCGGAAATGGAAACATTGGCCCGCGCCGCAAGTGTTAATGCTGCCAATCGGGGGGGCGCTTTTCGAGGAACGCGGCGATGCCTTCGGCGGTGTCGCGATAGAGCATGTTCTGCACCATCACGTCGCCAGTGTATTCATAGGCGTCATCCACGCTCATCTCGATCTGGCTATAAAAAGCTTCCTTGCCGATCTTGACCGCCGCGCCCAGTTTCGCGGCGACGGTTTCGGCCAGCTCTTGCGTGGCTGCATCAAGCTGGTCATGCGGGACCACGCGGTTGACCAGCCCCAGCGCCTCGGCCCGCTCGGCAGAGATGAACTGCCCGGTTGTCAGCATTTCGAAAGCCTGTTTGCGCGGGATGTTGCGGCTGAGCGCCACCATCGGAGTCGAGCAGAACAGCCCGATATTTACCCCGTTCACGCCGAATTTCGTGCCTTCGGCGGCCACGGCCATGTCGCAACTGGCGACCAGTTGACACCCGGCGGCGGTGGCGATGCCGTGGGGTTGGGCAATCACCGGCTGCGGCAATTTTCGGATGGTGGTCATCATCGTTGCGCAGCGATCGAACAGATCCTTGAAATAGGCCTTGCCGCCATCCTCGGCCTGGCGACCGGCGGTCATTTCCTTCAGGTCGTGACCTGCGCAAAATGCCTTGCCCGCGCCCTTGATCACCACGGCGCGGATTTCGGTGTCGTCCATAAGGCGGCCGAATTCATCTTGCAGCGCGGCAAGCATCCCGTCGCTGAGCGCGTTGAGCTTTTCCGGCGCGTTCATCGTCAGGGTGGCGACGGCGTTCGTGTCGTTACGTTCAAGCAGGGCCATCTTGTTCTCTCCTCCAATTCAGGCCAACTCTAGTCCCGGGACGGGACGGAGGACAAGATGACACTGAAGATGACTGTCGAGGAATTGGGCGCCTTCATGGCTGCCGAGTTTCCCCAGGTGGCCGCGGATTTCGCGATCGACCGGCTGGCGCAGATGGAGATAGACCTGCGCCTGCAGGTCGAAGAGCGGCACCTGCGCCCTGGTGGAACCGTTTCGGGGCCGTCGATGTTCAGCCTCGCGGATTGCGCGATCTATCTTGCCGTGCTGGCGATGATCGGGCCGCAGGGGCTGGCGGTGACAACGAATGGCAGCATAGATTTCATGCGCAAACCCGCGGCGGGCAAGGATATCGTGGCGAAATGCCGGTTGCTCAAGCTGGGGCGCGTGCTGGCGGTGGGGGATGTTCTGATGGTTTCGGACGGGATGGACCAGCCGGTGGCGCGCGCGTCGATGACCTATTCGATTCCGCCAGGTTGACCGGAGGCGCCCGTAAAGGCGCGCGAAACTCCATTGGCCTGCGGCCTCACCCCGCCCGCGTTTGCCGGGTGCGATGAAGACCGTGGCACCTGTGCAGGAACGCGTGAAACCGCGCTGTTTCAGCCCAGCAACCGCGCGATGTAGCCGGGCAGGGCAAAGGCCGCGCGGTGCACCGCGGGGGTGTAGTAGAAAGGGTCAAGCGCGGCGTCGGCAAAGCGGCCTTCCAGCACGTCGAGGGGCGTGCTTCGTGCAGCGCCATCGGTGCCCCAGCCAAAGGCCATCGGCCCGCCCGCGTAGGTGGGGATCGTGGCGGTATAGCAGGTGGCATCGGCGAACAGCGCGCTGAAAGCCCGCATCGTGTTTCTCAACTCGTCGGGTTGCAGGAAGGGCACGCCGTTTTGGGTTACCAAGATACCGTTCTGGGCCAGGGCACGCTTGGCTTGGCCGTAGAAACTGTCGGTAAACAGAACCTCGCCCGGGCCGATCGGATCGGTGGAATCCACGATGATGACATCGAACCCGCCATCGGTGTCGCGCATGAAGGCCGCGCCATCGGCAATCACGAGGTTCAGGCGCGGATCGTCGAAGGCGCCGTTGCTGAGCGCGGGAAGATACTGCCGCGAGAATTCAACCACGCCCGCGTCGATCTCGACCATCGTGACATGGGTTACGCTGGCATGTTTGAGCACTTCGCGTGCCATCCCGCCATCGCCGCCCCCCACGATGCAGACCCGGCTTGCGGCCCCGTGCGCCAGGATCGGCACGTGGGTCAGCATCTCGTGGTAGATGGCGTTGTCGCCCTCGGTGGTCTGCACCACGTCGTCGAGGGTCAGAACCCGGCCAAAGGTCGGGTTCTGAAAGACGCGCAGCCGCTGGTGGGCCGTTTCGCTGTCGTAAAGCAGCCTGTCGATGCGCAAGGACTGGGCATAGTCGGCGTGCAGTTTCTCGGTTGACCAGTCGCTCATGGGCTGATCCCCGCCTCGGACACGACACCCTCGCCGCGGCGCAATTCGCGCACGCGCACATCGGAGGTGTTAAAGGCCCGCGCCAGAACATCGACGGCCAGCCACGGTTTCGCGTCGCCGCACATGAACACGTCAAAGGCACCATACCCGATCTCGGGCCAAGTGTGCACCGAGATGTGGCTTTCGGCCAGTACCGCCACGCCGCTGACGCCCTGGGGCGAGAACTTGTGCGTATGGATATGCAGCAGCGTCGCGCCGCAGGTGCCGACGCAATCGCGGAACGCCTGCTGGATGCGCGCCTCGTCATCAAGGCCGGTTCCCTTCACCACCTCGATGATCAGG
Organism: Lutimaribacter degradans; assembly: GCF_023703375.1. Lineage (GTDB taxonomy): Bacteria > Pseudomonadota > Alphaproteobacteria > Rhodobacterales > Rhodobacteraceae > Lutimaribacter > Lutimaribacter degradans. The sequence goes on along the minus strand of NZ_JAMQGO010000004.1, from coordinate 38,776 downwards.
TGCGTCCCGGCGAAAACGCCGGCCTCGTCGCGGATGAAATGATCGTCGCGGGTATCGTCGAATACGTCGCGATCACATGCAGGGACTGGACCCCGTGCGGTGTCTTCCTCTTGGGCGCCTGTCTCCAGACCGTACCCCAGTTGGAAGAGGTTTACGTCTTTCATGACGTGCCTCCTTCAAGCCAGCAGTGCGTTCCAGTCGTTCCCTTAGCGCCCCCCGGGAAGTCATCACGGGTTGGGATCGGGTCCGAAAGTGAGGGGCAATTATGGGTTTGCCTTGAGTCGTTCAAGGATTTTCTGCCCGGCGCGGTGAGAAAATCTTCGTTCTGTTCCGTTACGTCACGAAAGCGGCGGTTGCTTGTGCTTTCGCGGCATTGGCATTTGATGGGGCCATGACGTTGGCGCGCGATCAGGGGCAGGCTGTTAAGGCCGTTGGGTTATTGCTTTTGGCCTTTGCCTGTTTCGACCTGATGGGCGTTCTGGTGCGGGTGCTGTCGGCGCGCTATTCCCCGCTGGAGCTTTCGGCCTATCGCAACGTGCTGGGCATCATTCCCAGCTTGGCGTTGCTGATGGCGACCGGCGAACTGCGCCTTCGCGGGACCAACCTGAAAATCGAGAAATGGCCCTTGGCGGTCTTCCGTGGCCTGGTTGTTGCTGTGGCGCAGGTGTTGTTTTACGGCGCGCTGGCGGTTTTGGAACTTGCGACCGTATCGGCGCTGGCGCAAACCAATGCGCTGTTCGTTGTCATCCTGTCCGTTCTGCTGTTGGGCGAGCGTGTGGGGCCTTGGCGCATGGCCGCGCTGGCCATCGGTTTTGGCGGCGCGCTCTGGATCATGCGACCGGGCAGCGAGGCGTTTTCGCCCTATGCGCTCCTGCCTGTGTTCGCGGCGCTGTGCTATGCGTATTCGATGATCTCGGTCCGGTTCTTCGGGCCGGGTACATCGAACGCGCTGCTCTATCTTTATGCCTCGGGCGCGGCGGCCGTGGGGGCCATCGTGCTGGCGCTGTTCACGACCGATTTCTCGCCGATACAGGGCTGGCTGGATGCGTGGCTGATCTTTGTCATGGCGACGCTGGGCGGAAGCGGCGTGCTGTTCATGATGCTGGCCTATCGCATGGGCGAGCCTTCGATGCTGGCTCCTTTCGGCTATTTCGGGCTGATCACGGCCTTCGTGTTCGGCTGGGTCTTTTTCGGCGAAGCCCCGGTGGATACGCTTTTCCCCGGCGTTTTACTGATCGTGGGGGCAGGCGTGCTGATCATCTGGCGCGAGCAGCGCGGCAGCCGAAAGGTGCCATGATCAGCATGGCGCAATCATGGGGTATTTAGATACCTAAATCACAAGGCATTGTTTTTACGTCGTAAATTCAAGTGTTGCGCCCTTGACCGGGCTGCAAGGACGTATATAACCACGCAATCCGAATGCGGTGCCGGGGTCATCCCGTCGCCATAACACTTGAACCAAGGGTGATCCTGAATGAAAACCTTTTCTGCAACGCCTGCAGACATCGAGAAGAAGTGGATCGTGATCGACGCGGAAGGCGTCGTTCTGGGCCGTCTCGCCTCGATCGTCGCCATGCGCCTGCGTGGTAAGCACAAGCCGAGCTTCACGCCCAACATGGACATGGGCGACAATGTGATCGTCATCAACGCCGACAAGGTGCAACTGACGGGCAAGAAGCGCACCGACAAGACCTATTACTGGCACACCGGCCACCCCGGCGGCATCAAGAACCGCACCGCCGAGCAGTTGCTGGAAGGTGCCCACCCCGAACGCGTCGTGACCCAGGCGGTCAAGCGTATGCTGCCGGGCAACCGCTTGGCACGCCAGCAGATGACCAACCTGCGCGTCTATGCCAGCGCCGAGCATCCCCACGAGGCGCAAAGCCCCGAGGTGCTGGACGTGAAATCGATGAACTCCAAGAATACGCGGGTGGCGAAATAATGGCTGATCAGATCAATTCCCTCGAAGAGCTGAAGGGCGCCGTGTCGGAAGATATCGCCGGCGTCCAGGGCGAGGCGGAAGCCCCGCGTGAGCCCGTTCGCGACGACCTGGGCCGGTCTTATTCGACCGGCAAGCGCAAGGACGCGGTCGCCCGCGTCTGGATCAAGCCCGGCTCCGGCAAGGTCACCGTGAACGGCAAGGAAATGAATGCCTATTTCGCGCGTCCGGTTCTGCAGATGATCCTGCGCCAGCCGTTCCAGGTTGCCGGTGTCGAAGATCAGTTCGACGTGATGGCCACCGTCAAGGGCGGCGGCCTGTCGGGCCAGGCCGGCGCGGTCAAGCATGGCATCAGCCAGGCGCTGCAGCTCTACGACCCGTCGCTGCGCGCCCCGCTGAAGGCCGCCGGCTTCCTGACGCGCGACAGCCGCGTGGTGGAACGCAAGAAATACGGCCGCCGCAAGGCTCGCCGCAGCTTCCAGTTCTCCAAGCGTTAATCGCTTCGCGCAAGATCACGGCAAAAGGGCCACCCTTGGGGTGGCCCTTTTTGCGTTGCGGTGCACACGGTGCCTTGCGGGGATGGGATGTTGCCTAAAGGCGCGCGCCTGCGTGCGAGGTGGTTCAATCGTCCGCCGGGATCAGCCCCAGCCCGCGCAGATAGACGCCGATGGCGGATTCCAGCAGTTCCTCGGGCGGAAAGGGGCTGGCGCGGCCGGGGGAATTTCGGGCGAAAAGCTCGACAACACCGTGCGACAAGGCCCAGATATGGGCCGAGAACATCGCCGCTGGCGGGCGTTTCTCGGGCGGGATATGCTGCGACAGGTCGCCCGCCGCCCGTTCCAGCACATCCGAGGCGCGGCGCGCCACTGCGGCCAGATCTGGCGTACGATTGATGCTGATTCCGCTTTCGAACATGGCAATGTAATGGCCCGGATATTTCCGCGCGAAGGCCAGGTAGGCGCGGCCCGTCGCCTCGAACGCGGCCAGTGCCGAGGGTTGCCCCGATTGATAGGCGTATTCCATCACGTCTGCAAAGATGCCGTATCCCTGCCGGGCGGCCTCGGCGATCAGGTCTTCGCGGCCTTCGAAATGCCGGTAGACGGCCGCTGGGGTGACACCGGCGCGCTTGGCCGCCTCGGACAGGGTGAACCCCGTTGGACCCTTTTCCTCGATAAGGGCCAGGGCCGAGTCGACAAGCGCCTGGCGCAGGTTGCCGTGGTGGTAGCCGCGCTTAACCATCCCAGATGTCCGGGCCACCGCAGATCTGCCGGTCGATCTGGCCGATCGCGCGGGTATCCTTGCGCGCGTAATCCAGCCCGTGCAGCACCGTGCGAATGGCGGCAAGGCGGGCGCGTTTCTTGTCGTCCGAGCGGATGATCGTCCAGGGGGCATGGCGTGTGTGGCTGCGGGTCAGCGTTTCGCGGATCGCGGCCGAGTAGTGATCCCATTTCTTCAACCCCTCGACATCGATCTGGCTGAGCTTCCATTGCTTCAGTGGATCGGTTTCGCGTTTCAGGAAGCGGCGGAGCTGTTCGGCGCGGCCGACATTAAGCCAGAACTTGAAAACATGGATGCCATCGTCAACCAGCATGTTCTCGAAATCGGGGACCTGGGTAAAGAAATGTTCACGCTGCGCATCGGTGCAGAAACCGAACACATGCTCGACAACGCCGCGATTATACCAAGACCGGTCATAGAACACGATTTCACCCGCGGATGGCAGGTGGTCGATATAACGCTGGAAATACCATTGCGATTGTTCCTTGTCAGTGGGTTTCGGCAGCGCCACCACCCGCGCACCACGTGGGTTCAGGTTTTCGCGAAACCGTTTGATCGTGCCGCCCTTGCCCGCCGCGTCGCGGCCCTCGAACACGCAAATGATCCGCGCACCGCTGTCCTTGGCCCAGTGTTGCAGCTTGACCAGCTCGATCTGAAGGCGGGCGATGTCCTGCTTGTAGTATTTTTTGCGAATCCGCTTGGAATGCGGATAGTCACCGTACAGGATGTCACCCTTGTCGGCGCTGTCTATCGCCTTGCGGATTTCGGGCGGCGCGTCGTTTTCGTAATAGGCGCTGATCGCGCCGTCGAATGGCAGATCCATCGCGCACTCCTTTTTCGGTCACTATGGAATGTGAAGGCGTTTAACGCAAACGGGTTCGGGCGGGTCAGCGCCGCAACCCGGCGCGGGTTGCCGCGCGGTGAATGGCCGCTTCCACCGCGTCGGGGGCGGCATGGTGCGGCATGTGGCCCACGGATTGCAGCCGCGTCAGGTTGGCGCCGGGTATCTGGCGGGCCAGCGGTTCGGAATGGATGTCGATCGGTACGGTGTCGTCCTCCGTGCCGTGCACGATTTCCACAGGCATGGTCAGCGTCGGGTAATGTTGCGACATCTCGACCACGTGGGGGCGCAGCGTGTTGACCTGGCGGGCATTGGCGCGAAAGCTTTCGCGGCGCAGCGTCAACCCCGCCCCGATATGGCGGGCATAGCCGGGCGGCACGGGGTCGGGCGCGAAAATACCGGCCAGCGCGTCATCGACCTGGCCTTCTGGCCCCAGCGCGGTGATGAGCGGCGCAAGAAGCGCGCCGCCCCAGCTGGAGCCCATCACCCGGTAGAGCGGCCCCAGGCCACCGGGCCACGGGTTCGAGGCCCCCGAGACCACGATCAACCCGGCGGTCTCCTCGGGCCGCTCCAACCCCCATGCCAGCGCCACGGCACCCCCGTAGGAATGGCCCAGAACCAGCGGGCTTTGCACGCCCAGCCTGTCGCTTGCGGCCTGTAGCAGCCGGGCCTGTTCGCGCGGGCTTTCGGCGCGGGGCGACCAGGGCCCGTAACGTGCGTCGCGTTCCGTCCAGCCCAGACCGGGGCGGTCAAACGCGATCACCCGGTAGTCGTCTTTCAGCCGGTCGACGAAGGAAAATGTAAAATCGCGCGTATTGCCGCTGGCCCCGTGCAATAGCACCAAGTCGGGGCCCGATCCCTGCACATCGGCATGCACGATGCGACCATCGACCTCGATCAACTGGCCGGTCGGGGGATAGCGGGCCTCGGCCTCGGCTTCGCGCAGGTCGGCGCGGCGGTCGATCACCACGCTGCACCCGGCCAGTGCCGCAACGGTCAGGGCCGCGCCGATCATTCTAATTGCCGATCTGTGACATCTCATATGGCGTTGTCTGGTATATCTGGTTGATCCAGTTGCCATATAGAAGGTGGGCGTGACTTCTCCAGCGGTTTTGCGGCTGACGCGCGGGGTCGTCATCGGGGTAGTAATTCACCGGCAGGGTTACATCGGCGCCGCGCGATACGTCGCGGTCGTATTCTTCTTTCAACGTGCCGCTGTCATATTCCAGGTGGTTGAAAATATAGAGCGCGCGATGTCCCTGGTCTTCAACCAGGCAAGGCCCGACCGCATCGCTGCCCAGCAGGGTGGTCAGCCCGGGCACCGCGTCGACATCGGCCTGGCGGACCTCGGTCCAGCGGCTGACCGGAATCACGCAATCGTCGGAAAACCCGCGCAGGTAAGGCGAGGCGGGTGCCAGGTTGCGATGCCGGAAACAGCCAAATGCCTTGTGGTCGAGCATGTGCTTGGGCACGCCGTTCAGGTAATGGATCATCGCCATGCCGCCCCAGCAAACGCCAAAGGTGGAATGCACATGCGTCTGGGTCCAGTCAAATACGCGGGTCAGTTCCTCCCAATAGGTGACCTCTTCAAAGGGGAGGTGCTCGACCGGGGCGCCGGTTATGACCAGCCCGTCGAATTTCTCGCCCGAGGCGGCGACATCGGAAAAGGGGCGATAGAACGCTTCCATGTGTTCGGCAGCGGTGTTCCTGGCGGCGTGTTCGCTCATGCGGATCAGCGAAAACTCGATCTGCAGGGGCGTTGCGCCGATCAGGCGGGCAAACTGGTTTTCCGTCTGGATCTTTTTCGGCATCAGGTTCAGCAGGCCGATGCGCAGCGGGCGAATATCCTGTCGGGCTGCCGCGTCCTCGGACATGACCATCACACCTTCGCGCGTCAGAACGTCGAAGGCAGGCAGGTCAGAGGGCAGTTTGATAGGCATTGGTTCAGGTATCCGCGTTGCAAAAGAGGTGAGATAAGCGCCGGTCTAATGCCCGGCAAGCGTGTCTGCGATCAGGGTGTCGAATTCCTCGGTCGTGGTGATGCGGGCCACGTCATCGGCCGATACGGTCAGGCCCCAGTTGCGCGCCATCTTTTCATAGCGCGGCTGGCGATGGGCCAGCGCCTGCGCATAGGTCCAGCGGATAAAGGCGTCTGGGTCAACCTCGCCCTCTTCCAGTTTGTTTTGGTTCAGATACTCGGTCCAGACGCGATCCAGGAACTCGGGCTGGTAAGACATCGGCTTGGGCGCGCGGTCAAAGCGGCGGATCAACTCGGCGGTATGGGCATCATCGCCCTTGATCCAGACCATCAGCGTGTTGTTCGACAGCTCGGCCATAAGCGGGTCGTCGGGGTCATCGGGGTCGACCCATTCACAGATGGATCCGCCGGTGTCGCAGACGAAATGCGGATAGCCATATAGCCGCTCGGCGCGGTCGATGAAATAGGCGGTATCGAGCAAGGCGTGGATCTCGGCCATGCGAAACTGTGCCTGGCGGCGCGTGTATTCGGCGTAGGGCAGCCCACCCTTGGCCGGATCGCCGGGCTTGCCCAGGTAGGTCGAAACGGGGGTGAGGTTCTCGAAAGTGATGTTCGAGCCGATATAGATCGAATCCGACAGAAGCAGATCGCGCAGAAATGGAACCTGCATGGCATGTGCCTTGGCGTTGTCGGTGATGTATTCGCCCATGTAGCGCGTGCCGATCCGGTAATCGATCGAATAATGAAACCAGTCGCCCGCCGCGCGCAGCATGTTCGACACATGGGTCTTGCCCAGGCCCGACATGGCAAAGAAGAGCACCCTTTTGCGCGGGGCGCGCAGCCAGTCATCGGCAGAAGAATAAAGCATGGTCCGGGCCCGTGTTGTTAGACCCCGTTAGTTATCCGGGCGGGCGGTGACGGTCAAACGCTATCGCCCGCGCCGGAATGTCCGGCCATCGCCCGTCGGCCACCCGAACCGCGCCAAGGCGTGCGGCGACCGCGTTTCCGAACGAGGATACCGGGCCGGCTCAGCCGCGCAAAGGCCATGCGGCGACGCGGACCTTGCGGGTTTCGGTCCAGATATTGAGGTAGTTGCCGCCAAAAATGAACAGCGCCCCCAGGAACACCAGTGCATCCAGCGGCTCGCCGTAGAACAGCATCCCAACCACCGCGATCAGTGGCAGGCGCGCGAAATCGAGCGGAACGACGACCGTGGCGGGGGCCAGCGACAGCGCGCTGGTCAGGCAGAAATGCGCCAGAAGACCGGCACAACCGATCAGCACCAGCCAGGGCAGGGTAGAGGCATCGGGCAGGGCGATGTCACCATCGAACCCGGCGCAAGCCAACCCCATCACCGCTTGCATCGCGGTCATGTAGAACAGGATGCAGGTCAGCGTCACGGTGCGCGTCAGCCGCTTGGTGAAGATGATCGAGATGGCAAAACCGATCGCCGAAAGCGCGGCGGTCAGCACACCTATGTTCAGGCTTTCAGGGCTGGGCCGGGCCACGATCAGGATGCCGATGAACCCAAGCAGCGCCGCCATCAACCGCACCCGGGTGAACCGCTCGCCCAGTACCAGCGGCGACAGCACCAGCACCCAGAGCGGCGAGGTGAATTCCAGCGCGAAAACCTGTGCCAGCGGAATAACCGTTACGGCAAAGAACCACAGGTTCTGCCCGGTGAAATGGCCGATATTGCGGACCAGGTGCAGCCCCATGTGTTGCCGTGTGACCTGGCCCAGCGTGCCCGACAGACCCGCCACGACCAACACGATGACCAGCCCGACAAAGCTGCGATACATCATGATTTCGAACGTATCGAGCTGGAAGCTGACAGCCCGCCCCGCCACCGCCATCGAGGAAAACGAGGCAATCGCCCCGGTCATCCAGAGCGCGGCGATCAACACGTTGCGGCCAGTGGGTTCCATGCACCTGGGTTCCTTATTCCTGGACCTGTCCCTGGGTAGAAAGGCGGCCGAGGGGCCATGGGCACGTCATGCCCGGTGCGCTGTGATGCGAGCGCGTCATCATGCGAATGCCCCGGTGATGACGTGCCGGCCGGCGGGCGGGGTGACTTGGGTCAGGGTCACTCCCACTCGATCGTTCCGGGGGGTTTGCTTGTCACGTCATAGGTGACGCGGTTGATGCCACGAACCTCGTTGATGATGCGCGTCGCGGTTTCGCCCAGGAAATCATGGCTGAACGGGTAATAATCGGCGGTCATGCCGTCGACGCTTGTCACGGCGCGCAGCGCGCAGGCGTAATCATAAGTGCGCCCGTCGCCCATCACGCCCACGGTGCGCACGGGCAGGATGGCCACGAAAGCCTGCCATATTTCATCATACAACCCGTGCTTGCGGATCTGGTCGATATAGACCGCGTCGGCCTTGCGCAGGATCTCCAGCTTTTCGCGGGTGATTTCGCCGGGGCAGCGGATGGCAAGGCCCGGGCCGGGGAAGGGGTGGCGCCCGATGAAACTGGCAGGCAGGCCCAGCTCGTGCCCCAGTGCGCGCACCTCGTCCTTGAACAGCTCGCGCAGCGGCTCAACCAGTTTCAGACCCATCTTTTCCGGCAGGCCGCCGACATTGTGGTGGCTTTTGATCGTCACGCTTGGCCCGCCGCTGAACGATACCGATTCGATCACGTCGGGATACAGTGTGCCCTGGGCCAGGAACTCGGCGCCCTCGATCTCGCTCGCGTATTTCTGGAACACGTCGATGAACAGCCGACCGATGGTTTTTCTCTTTTCCTCCGGGTCGCTTACGCCATCAAGCTCACCCAGGAACAGTTCGGATTCATCGGCGTGGATCAGCGGGATATTGTAGTGATCGCGGAACATGGTGACCACTTCTTCGGCCTCGTTCAGGCGCAACAGCCCGTGATCGACGAAGACGCAGGTCAGCTGGTCGCCGATCGCCTCGTGGATCAGCACCGCCGCCACCGAGGAATCGACCCCGCCGGAAAGCCCGCAGATGACCTTCTTGTCGCCCACCTGCTCGCGGATCAGGCGGATCGCCTCGTCGCGGTAGCTGGCCATCGTCCAGTCGCCGGTGAACCCGGCATCGCGGATGAAATTTTCATACAGCGTCTTGCCGTGCGGCGTGTGGTGCACCTCGGGGTGGAATTGCACCGCGTAAAAGCGGCGTTCCAGGTCGGCGGTGATCGCGAAAGGGGCGCCGGGAGACGTGCCAAGAACCTGGAAACCCGGTGCAATTTCAGACACATGGTCGCCGTGGCTCATCCAGACCTGCTCTCGGCCCGAGCCGTCCATGAACCAGCCTGCCAGGAAATCGGGGCGCGGGCCATCGGCCGGCGTTACCCAGGCGCGGCCAAACTCGGCGGTGGCATGTTCACCGGCCTCTACCTTGCCGCCAAGATCATGCATCATGACCTGCTGGCCATAGCATATCCCGAGGATCGGCACGCCCATCTCGTAGGCGCGTTTGGGTGGACGGGGGCTGCCCTCGCGCATCACCGAGTCGGGGCCGCCCGAAAAGATGATCGCCTTTGGGGCGAACTCTTCCAGGAAGGTGTCGGTGACCTTCTGGTAGGGGTGGATTTCGCAGTAAACGTTCAACTCGCGCAGGCGACGCGCGATAAGCTGCGTCACCTGGCTGCCGAAATCGATGATCAAGAGGCGGTCATGCTGGGTCATGGCAGGGGAATACGGCCAAGCGCGGCCGCGCGCAAGCGGCAAGGATGGCGGAAAATGTCGGTCGTGAATGTCGCTTTCTCCCCTCAAGCGCCGCAAATCCGCCGCAGCGCCAGCAGCCGGTGCGATATGCAAAGGCCAACCCCGATCGCGCAAGGATGACGCCTATGGAGGATTTTTCGATGGCCGAGGCAGAAGCACCCCGCAAACGCGCCCGAGGCGGAGGCGGCGCCGCGCGCCGCGCCGCCCGAGGCGCGGTTTCGTTCGAAACGGCCAAGTATATCGAACGAAACATTCCCAATTTCGAGGTGCTGAACGAAGAGGCGCTTCAAATCATCGAAACCAACGCCGAAACGGTGCTGGAAGAGATCGGGGTGAATTTCGTCAATAACCCAAAGGCGCTTGAACGGTGGCGCGACGCCGGGGCCGATGTCACCGGCGAGCGCGTGCGCATCCCCCGTGGCCTGGCACGGAAACTATGTGCCACGGCGCCCTCGCAGTTCACGCAGCACGCGCGCAACCCGGATCGCAACGTGGAAATCGGCGGGCGGAACCTGGTCTTGGCCCCGGTCTATGGCCCGCCCTTCGTGCACGACGTGAACGGCGGCCGCCGATACGCCACGATGGAAGATTTCCGGAAGTTCGTGAAACTGGGCTACATGTCGAAATGGCTGCACCATTCCGGCGGCACGGTATGCGAACCCACGGATGTGGCGGTGAACAAGCGCCACTTCGACATGCTGCACGCGCATATGACCCTGTCGGACAAGCCGTTCATGGGGTCGGTCACCGACCCGATCCGTGCCCAGCACAGCGTCGAGATGTGCGAGATCCTGTTCGGAAAGGAATTCGTGCAGGACAACACCGTGATGACCTCGCTCATCAACATCAACTCGCCGCTGACCTTTGACGACGTGATGATGGGCGCGTTGGAAATCTATGCGGCCAACAACCAGGCCTGCATCATTTCGCCCTTCATCGTTGGCGGTGCGATGGCCCCTGTCAGCGTGGCGGGCACGCTGACCCAGGTTCTGGCCGAGGTCATGGCCGGCATCGCCTACAGCCAGTTGATCCGCCCCGGTGCCCCGGTGATTTTCGGTGCCTTCGTGACGTCGATCGACATGAATAGCGGCGCGCCCACCTTTGGCACGCCCGAGGCGGCACAGATCACCTATGGCGCGGGCCAACTGGCCCGGCGCCTTGGGTTGCCCTACAGGTCGGCGGGGTCGTTCAACGGGTCGAAACTGCCCGATGCGCAGGCGGCCTATGAGACGGCCAACACGTTGAACGTGGGGCTGCTGTCGGGCGTCAACTTCATGCTGCACGCCTGCGGTTGGCTGGAAGGCGGATTGGTGTCGAGCTTTGAAAAATTCGTCATGGATGCCGACCAGCTTGGCGCGCTGCACAAGTTGGCCGAGGGCGTGGCGATGGATACGCAGGCGCAGGCCATGGATGCCCTGCGCGAGGTCGGGCCCGGCGGGCATTTCCTGGGCTGTGCGCACACGCAGGCGCATTTCAAATCGGCATTCTGGAAAACCGATGTGCTGGATTACAAACCCTACGAAACCTGGTCGGAAGAGGGCGCGCGCGACACCGTGACCCTGGCCGCCGCGCGGGTGGAAAAGCTACTGGCCGATTACCAGCAGCCCGGGATGGACCCGGCGGTTGCCGAGGCGTTGGCTGCCTACGTGGCCGAAAAGAAGGCATCCGAGCCCGACGCCTTCAGCTAGGGTCGGCCCCTGATTGCGAGGCGCGCATCTGGCGGGCCTCGCCCATCAGCGCGATCAGAACCGAGACATGGTGGCGCGGCGAATAGGCCGCATCACCCCGGCGTCTTGCGTCGTCCATCTCCTGCTCGATCTCAAGCAGCGCCATCACCGCGGCCCCGGCCACCGGCAGCGTCGCGGTTTTCAACAGCGGGCGCAAATGCGCGCCGCGGCGATAGTCATGAGCCCCGATCCGTGCCGCGCGCAAAAGCAGCCTTGGGCGGTGCAGGCTTCCCAGCATGGTGGCGATGTCTTGCATGATGTCCTCCTTGGCATGACCCAAGCAATCAATCACAACCTAAGCGGGTGTTGCGCGACAAGGCGGGGCAGCGCGCGCTGGGTTTTCCCACCATTCACCATTTCCTAACGAAACTTGCCAAACCGGAAATGGTTAACGGACAGGCAAGCTTTACTCCCCAATTTGTTAATAATTCCTGGGATGATCGCTGCAAAACCAAGACAGATACGTTGACCTTTTCACTGGAGGAAATGGGACGAACCGATGCTGAAACAGCAATGCGCGCCAATGCCGGACTGGGTGCCGGCCGCCACCACGAGATACCTGGCGCATACCGAGGCTGGCCTGCCGATCCGCGAATTGGCGCGACATGCCGGATGCCACGCATCGACCGTTCTACGTCAGATCCGGCGAATGGAAAGCCGCCGGGAAGATACGCTGGTCGACGAGGCGCTGCGCCATCTTGGCAAATCGGTGTTCCGCCCGTGCCGGCAGGAAAGCGAAAGGGATTGCCGCCTCATGAATGCTCAGAACATGCCGACCGATCTGCCCCCCGACGAAGAGACATTGCGCGCCGAAGCGATGCGTATCTTGCGCCGACTGACCGAACGGGGGGCGATACTGGCGGTCGCGGCCGACCTGGACAAGGCCGTGGTGGTGAGAGACGCCCCCGACGGCAGCAGCCGATCGGCCGTTGTCGCGCGAAACGTGGCGCAGGCGATGGCGCTGAAAGACTGGATCACCTGCGAGGCTCCGGGCCGCGTTTCGCGCTACGCGATCACGGCAGCCGGGCGGGCGGCGCTGTCGGAGATGCTTGGTAAAAGCAGCAACGCCCAGCCGGGCTTTGCCGAGGCGCAGGCCGGGTTTGCCGGTCAGCACCGGATCTGGGATGAACGGGTGGTGGCCGACGGCAATGCCAGGCAGCGGCGCATCCGTTACAACGCCGCCGAGTCGCCGCTGACGGCGCTGGCCCGCCGCAAGGATCGTGACGGCAAACCCTTTCTGAGCTTCGAACTGGTGGCCGCGGGTGAGCGTCTGCGCGAGGACTTCGAACTTGCGCAGATGGGGCCACGGGTGACGCAGAACTGGGACAGGTTCCTGACCGGCAGCGAGCGTGGATCGTTCGCTGGCTCGAAATCGGGCATGCGCGGTTCCGAGGCGGCGCGTGACCGCGTGGCGACCGCGCTTGCCGCGTTGGGGCCGGGCCTGGGCGACGTGGCGTTGCGCTGCTGTTGCTATCTCGAAGGGTTGGAAACGGCTGAAAAGCGCATGGGCTGGTCGGCCCGCTCGGGCAAGATCGTGCTGCGCATTGCGCTACAACGGCTCAAGGCCCATTACGACCGCCGCGATCCGGGTGATGCGCTGATTGGCTGATCGGCGGGGGTCAACCAGCGGGCGGCCTGTTCCAGCTCTTGCGGTGTGTTGATATTGAAAAAGGCAGGCGGCGCGGGGTCGGGAAATGCGACGGGCGCCGCCCCGATCGCATGGCAGAAGGCCATCATGCGGTGTTCGCGGCGCGCCAGGCGTTGGCGCAACTCGTGCTCACAGGTGACGGGCCAAATACCGCAAACCGGATGGGCGCGCCCGTGCCTGTCCAAGGCATAGGCGGCCGCGCCGGGGGTGCGTAACCGGGTGACCAGGTCACCGGGCAGAAAAGGCGTATCGCCCGCCACGGTGAGCACCTGAGTTGCGCCACGACATCGCGCCCATTGCATCGCCGCAAGGATGCCTGCCAGCGGGCCGGGGCGGTCTGGCACCGGGTCGGGCAACACCGGCACTCCCAGGTCGGCCCAGCGGTCCGGCACGCCATTGGCATTCAGTGCGATGTCGCCCACCTGCGGGCGCAGCCGTGCAAGCAGGTGGTCGATGACCCGCGCGTTCCCCAATGGCAGCAGCGCCTTGTCGCCGCCGCCCATGCGGCTTGCCAGGCCACCGGCAACAATCACGGCGGGAATCGGGTCGGTCATGGTGTCGCATGTCTCCTGCAAGGCGGATCGGGCTACTGTGCCGCATATCGCCTTTCGGGAAAACCACGATGCCGCTTATTCTTGCCATGTCCAGCAGTCCGGGCACCGACGCGGCGCTGGCCGATACGCGCGACCGCTTGCTGGCACAGGGCGTGCCCGTTGCCGGCGTTCTGCAATCCCGCGCGCCTTGGGTGCGGGGCGGCAAGGACCAGATGGTGCTGCATGACGCGGCGCACCGTTTTTCGCGGGTGATCTCTCAAGATCTGGGGGCAGGGGCCGACGGTTGCTCCCTCGATCCCGGCAGCCTCGAAGAGGTGGCACAGCAGGTTGGGCAAACCTTGCCGGGCGCGCGGGTGCTTTTTGTCAATCGGTTTGGCAAGCAAGAGGAAACGGGCCGCGGTTTCGCCCCGTTGATCGCCCGCGCACTGGAGCAGGGTAGCCATGTCGTCATTGCCGTGGCCGCCGAGAAACGCGCGGCTTTCATCGGCTACGCGGGCGAGATGGCCCAGTGGACAACGCCCGAGGCGTTGACAGATGCGTTGCAACTTCATCTTGCCGGCGAAATCCCGGGGTGATTTGCGCCGCAAATTGCGCGGCGCAATTGATCACGCGGCCTTGCGCAGGCTTTCGGGCGGCGCGAAGCGGGGCCCGTATTCGGCGGCCAGTTCCTCGCAGCGGGCGATGAACCGCGCCCGTCCGTAGGTTTCGACGAATTGCGCATAGCCGCCCGTCCAGGCGGGGGCGCCGATACCCATGATCGAGCCGATATTGGCATCCGCCGTCGCACGCAAAACGCCCTCGTCAAGGCAACGCAGGGTTTCCAGAACCGCGCGGAACAGCATCCTGTCCTTTATGTCCGCGTCGGGGATATCGGCATCCGCCTTGCGCCATTGGGCCAGGCCCGGCCAGGGGGCCTTGCCATCGTCGGAATAGTCGAAGAACCCGCCGCCCGTGCCACGGCCCTTGCGGCCCTCGGCCACCAGCGCGCGCAACAGGCTGCGGGCCTCGGGTGTCGGGTCATCCTCGGCGCGGCGCAGGCCCATGTCCAGTTGCGTGTCGAAGATGTCGAGGGCGAGGGACAGTTTCACCTCGTCGTAAAGCGTCAGCAGGCCCGTCGGAAAGCCTACCGCGCGCGACAGGTTTTCCACGCGCACCGGGTCCAGCCCCTCGGCGACCATCTGCACCGCCTCGTCCATCTTGGTTCCGATAGTGCGCGAGGTATAAAAGCCGGTGCTGGCATTCACCACGATGGGTGTCTTGCCGATCTGGCGCGCGAAATCGAAGGCACGGGCCAGGGTTTCATCATCAGTCTTTTCACCCACGACGATCTCCAGCAGGGGCATCTTGTCGACCGGCGAAAAGAAATGCAGGCCGATGAACTTTTCGGGCCGGGTCGCGGCTTGCGCCAGGCGACCGATCGGCAGGGTCGAGGTGTTCGAGCCCCAGAAACCGGCGTCGCCCAAAAGTGTCTCGTGTTCGGCCAGAACCGATTCTTTCACGTCGATGCGTTCGAACACGGCCTCGATGATCAGGTCACAGCCCGCCAGTGCCTCGGCGCTGTCGGTGGGCGTGATCCGGGCCAGCACCGCGTCGGCCTGTGCCTGTTCCATCCGGCCCTTGGCCACGCGCGTTTCAAGAAGCTTGGCGGTATGGCCCTTGCCGCGTTCGGCGGCGTCAAGGCCGGTGTCTTTCAGCACCACCTCGATGCCAGCCATGGCCGCGGAATAGGCGATGCCCTGGCCCATCATGCCCGCACCGAGGATACCCAGCTTGCCCACCTTCGACTGCGGCACATCGCCGGGCCGCGCGGCCCCGCCATTGACCTTGTTGAGGTCGAAAAAGAAGGCCTGGATCATGTTCTTGGTCACCGGCAGCGGCACCAGCGATGCGAATTGCCGGCTTTCATAACGCTGCGCGCCGTCGAAATCGACATTCGAGGCGGTATTGGCCATGATATCCATGATCTTGCCCGGCGCGGGTAGCAGGTCGCGCGTTTTCTTGTACAGCATGGCCGACCCTACCGCGAGGCGCGGTGCCGCTGCGGCGGTGTTCGATGGCCCGCCGGGAATGCGATACTTGCGGTCGTCCCAAGGCTGGGTGCAGGCCGCCGCATCGCCCGCGACCGATGTGATGTAGGCCTTGGCGCGCGGCACAAGCGCGTCGATGCTTTCGGTCACTTCGTGAACGATGCCTGCGTTCAGCGCCTTTTGCGCGCTGACCATCCGGCCCTCGAGGGCAAAGGGCATCGCCCCCTCGATTCCCAGCAGGTAGGTCATGCGCACCACGCCGCCGCCACCGGGCAGCAGGCCCAGCGTAACCTCGGGCAGCCCGATCTTGACCTGCGGCAGGTCGGCCGCGATGCGGTAATGACAGGCCAGGCAGATCTCGAACCCGCCGCCCGCGGCCGCGCCGTTGATCGCGGCCACGACCGGCACGCCCAGCTTTTCCAACCGGCGCATGTTGGCCTTTGTGCGCTCGACATTCTCGTAGATTTCCTGTTCCTGCCCCGGCTGCACCCCGATCAGCCATTTCAGGTCGCCACCGGCGAAAAAGGTCTTCTTGGCCGAGGTCAGCACAACGCCCGTCAGCCCGTCTTCGGCGCAAAGCCTGTCGGTCATGTCCTGGTAAAGCCCGTCGAACTGGGCGTTCATCGCGTTCACGGGGCCGTCCATGTCCATGGTGACTGTGACGATGCCGTCGGCGTCTTTTTCGTAGCGAAATTCACCCATGGTCACACCCGTTCGATAAGTGTTGAAATGCCCATGCCGCCGCCGACGCACAGGCTGATCATTGCGCGATGCGCGTCACGCCGTTCAAGTTCATCGAGAACGGTGGAAACCAGCGCGCCGCCAGTCGCGCCCAGCGGGTGGCCCATGGCGATGGCGCCGCCGCAGACATTGGTGATCTCGTGGTCGATATCCAGATCGCGCATGTAACGCAGCGCGACCGAGGCGAAAGCCTCGTTGATTTCCCAGATGTCGATGTCTTCGCGGGTCAGCCCGGCCTTGGCCAGGCATTTCTGGGCCGCCGGGCCTGGGCCTGTCAGCATGATCACCGGATCGGTGGCCAGTACGGCGGTGGCCACGACGCGCGCGCGCGGTGTCAGCCCGATATCGCGGCCCGCCTGCTGGCTGCCGATCAACACGGCGCTGGCGCCATCGACGATGCCCGACGAGTTGCCGGGCGTGTGTACGTGGTTGATGCGGTTCACCTGCGGGTACTTGGCAATCGCCATCTCGTCCATTCCCAACGCGCCCATCTGGGCAAAGCTGGGTTTCAACGCGCCAAGCGTCTGCATGTCGGTGCCGGGCTTGATGAAATCGTCGCGCTCAAGAATCGTGGCGCCGTTTTCGTCGCGGACGGGCATGACCGATCGGTCGAACCAGCCGCTGTCGCGCGCATGGGCCGCGCGGCGTTGGCTTTCGACGGCGAAGGCATCCACATCCTCGCGCGAGTAGCCATCGAGCGTGGCGATCAGGTCGGCCCCGATGCCTTGCGGCACCGAGTTGTGATCGAGCACGAATTCGGGGTCGGCGAACATCGGCCCGCCCGACGAGCCGATGGGCACGCGGCTCATCGATTCCAGCCCGCCTGCGACAACCAGGTCTTCTTGCCCCGAGCCGACCTTGGCGGCGGCCATGTTCACCGCCTCAAGCCCGGAAGCGCAGAACCGGTCAAGCTGCACGCCGGGCACGCTTTCATCCCAACCTGCCGATTGCGCGGCGGCCTTGGCGATGCAACTGCCCTGTTCCAGAACCGGCGCGACGCAGCCCATCACCACGTCGTCGACCCGCGCTGTATCCAGATCGTGGCGCTGTTGCAGCCCCTCCAGCAGTCCGGCCAGCAGGCGGATCGGCTTGACCTCGTTCAGCGTTCCGCCTTGCTTGCCCTTGGAACGTGGCGTGCGCACGGCATCAAAGATATAGGCCTCGGCCATGATCCCTGTCCTCCTCGTTTTGGTTGGCAGCAGCCTAGGGGCGCCGGGCGGGGCATTTCAATCGGGTGGGCAGCAAATGCCCCAACGTCACGGGGCTTGTGCCGGCATGGCGGTGGCGGCAGGCTGGCATTGAAAAGGGGGGCGCATATGCACATCACCGCGAATGACATCACGCTGGAGGTGGAAGAGCACGGGCCGCGAAACGGTGTGCCGCTGGTCTTGATCCGCGGGCTTGGCAGCCAGTTGATCCATTGGCCCGATGCCTTGTTGCAGGGGTTTGCCAAGCGCGGGTTTCGCGTGGTGGTGTTCGACAACCGCGACGTTGGGCTTTCCGCGCGCTGCCCGGCGCCGGGTGTGGACGGGCAGGCCGATACGATCCTGGCCACGCTGGCTCGGGGCGAGGTGCCGCAAGCCGCCTATGGCCTTGATGACATGGCCCACGACGTGGTGGGCTTGATGGATGCGCTGGAAATTGGCCGGGCGCATGTTCTTGGCATCTCGATGGGCGGTGGCATCGCGCAAGTGCTGGCGATGGATCACGCCGAGCGACTACAGAGCGCCTCCATCGTCATGACGCGCGCGGCCTTCACGGGGCAGGGCGGTATCGACCAGTTGCTGAGCCGCGATCAGGACAGGGCGGGCTACATCGAGACCGCCCTGGCGGGCGATCACGCGTGGGGCAGCCCCGGCTTTCCCGCGTCCGACAGTTATTTTCGCGAACTCGCGGGCCGTGCCTATGACAGGGGCGCGGATGCGGCGGGGGTGAACCGGCAATTGCTGGCGATCCTGTCATCGCCCGATCGGCGCGAAGACCTGCGCGCGGTCGATCTGCCCTGCCACGTGATCCACGGTGCCGACGACGCGCTGATCCCGCCCGAGGCGGGGACGGAAATCGCGGCTCTCATCCCCGGGGCCGAGCTGGAGATCATCCCCGGCATGGGCCACATCATAACGCCCGCGCTGGCACCCCTGTTGGTCGGAAAAGTGACAGATTTCATCGAAAGGCGAGGTAGATAGAGCCACGCTTTCAACGGCTGGGCATGGCCCGGATCAGGCTGTTGCGCCCGGAACCAGCCGGAAATCTATGCGCCTGACGCTTTGCGGAGCAAGCCCCCGGAGCTTTTGCACGATACTGTCTGCGGCGGCAAAGCCGATTTCCTCGCGGTTCGAGGCGATGGTGGTCAACGGTGTCGGCAGGGCTTGCCCGATGCTGAGCCCGTTGAAACCGGCCAGCGCCAGATCATCGGGATTGGCGATACCGGCGCCCTGGCAATGGAACACCGCGCCCACCGCCATGTCATCGTTTGAAAAGAACACGGCTTCGGGGCGCTCGGAGGCATCGCGCAACAACGCCTCAATCCCCTGTTTTCCCAGCAGAACGGATGACGGACCTTGCATTATCCGTGTCTCTGAAAGCGCGACACCAATTTCCGCCAGCCCCTCGCGAAAACCGTCAAGCCGGGCCAACGCGCGGAAATCGGTCGATATGTCATGGCCGAGATAAGCGAATTTGCGATACCCGCGCCCGACCAGGAAATGCGCCATCGCCCGGCCCGCGGTATGGTGTGAAAACCCGACAGCCATGTCCGTGACCGGCCTGTCTATGTCCATCACTTCGACGATGGGCATATCCGCTGCGCCAAGCAGCGACCTCGTGGCCTCTGTCATTTGCGCAGGGGCCAGAACCAGGCCGGCGGGCCGCCACATCAGCAGATCGCGCAGCAGCTGTTCCTCGCGCTTGGGGTCATAATGTGAAATGCCCAGAATGGGGTGGTAGCCGTCATCCTCCAGCCGCGCCTCCAGCCCCTTGAGGACATCGGCGAAAACGATGTTCGACAACGAAGGCAGGATCACGCCAACCTGCCGCGAGGCCCCGCCGGCCAATGTGCCGGCCAGCCTGTTTGGCACGTAATTGAGCGCCCGTGCCGCTTTTTCGACGCGGGCCCGCGTGGCCTTGGCAACGACCGATCCGTTGCGCAGGGCACGGCTCGCGGTAATTTCGCTGACGCCCGCGATCCTGGCAACCTGCGATAGCGTGGGGCGTCGGGCCGGTTTGTCGTTCTCGTGCGAATCCATAGGCAAAATATCGGGCAAAATGATTGCGCTGTCACATCAATCTTGCGCCAGTGCCGCTTTGCGAGACACCGGGTATTGTCCTGTGGATCGGGCAGGCTTGAGCATGCCCCTGGCTGGCGCGATAAAAGTTGACAGCGCTATCACAAATAGTAACCGTTTGCCCGGGGAGGATTCAGCGTGCGCATATTGATCACCGGGGCGGCAGGTTTCCTTGGGCAAATGGCTGTCCGCTGGTTGGCGGACAAGGATGAAATCGTTCTTGACGGCGAAGCGCGCCGGATCGAGGCGATCATCGCGAACGACATTTCGGCCGATGCGCTGGCACAGCTCGAACGCGAGTATCCCCGCGTTCACGCCCTTCAGGGCAGCGTGGACACCCCCGAGGTCATCGCGCGTATCGGCGCCGAGGCGCCGGAGCTCGTCATTCATCTGGCCGCGGTTGTGTCCGGCCTGGCCGAGGAAGATTACGACCTGGGAATGCAGGTGAACCTGCAAGCGACCATCGCGCTGATAAATGCATGCCGGGGTTTCGCGCGCGCCCCTGTCTTTCTTTTCTCGTCCTCGGTTGCCGTGTTTTCTTGCCGCGACAACGACACGATTTCCGAAGACATGCTGCCAGCGCCGCTGTCATCTTACGGCGCGCAGAAACTGATGGGGGAATTGCTGGTTCGCGATGCCAGCCGAAAGGGGTTCATAAAGGGCCGCGCGTTGCGGTTTCCCACGATATCGGTGCGACCAGGCAAGCCGAACCGCGCCGCGTCCAGCTTTGCCAGCGGGATCATTCGTGAGCCCTTGAAGGGGGAAGAGGCCGACCTGGCTGTTGGCCATGATCTGCGGCTGCACCTTGCATCACCTGCCAAGGCGCTTGAATACATGGTTGTGGCCGCGTCGTTGCGGCAAGACGCGTTGGGCACCGACACGACCGTGACGCTGCCGGGTATTTCCGTCACCGTCCACGGCATGCTCGACACGCTCACCGCGCTTGCGGGGGCTGCGTACACGGCGCGCGTCGTCGAACGCCCCGATCCCGCCATTCAAAGGATCGTCACGACATGGCCCGGCCAGATCGTGACACCGCGCGCCCAATCGCTGGGGTTCTCGGCGAATGCCGATTTCGCGGAAATCGTTCAGGAACATATTGACGGTTTCGGAATGGCCGGGCTGACCGGCTGAAAAAAAGAGGAGGAGACTTATGAAACATTTCACAATTGGTGCTGTTGCTGCCCTGGTCATGACCACGGCTGCCCAGGCACAACAAAGCATCGTCGTCGGCCATTCGCTGTCGCCCACATCGCATTACGGCGTCGGCGCGCAGGCGTTCATCGACACGCTGACCGAGCTGTCGGGCGGCGAATTCACCGGCGAACAGGCCCCGGCGGGCCAGCTTGGCGGCGAGCGTGACATGATCGAAGGCTTGCAGATCGGGTCGATGGACGTGGTTATCACCTCGACCGGGCCGCTTGGAAACTTCGTGCCAGAGATCTATGCGCTGGACCTGCCGTTCCTGTTCCGCGACTACGATCATGCGCGCACCGTTCTTGACGGTGAAATCGGCCAGGAGCTGCTGGACAAGATCGGCGAAAACAACCTTGTTGGCCTGGCCTGGTCCGAAAACGGCTTTCGTCACGTGACCAATTCGCAACGCCCGGTGCGCACCCCCGAAGACCTTGAGGGCCTCAAGCTGCGCACGATGGAAAACCAGGTGCACATGGCCGCGTTCGAGGGCATGGGCGCCGCGCCGACGCCGATGGCCTTTCCCGAGCTGTTCACCGCGTTGCAGCAAGGGGTTGTCGACGGGCAGGAAAACCCCGTGACCGTGATCACCTCGGCCAAGTTCTGGGAAGTGCAGGACTACGTGTCGCTTACAGGTCACGTATATTCGCCCGCCGTGGTGTTGGCGTCGCCCATTCTGTTCGACGGCTTGACCGAGGAACAGCAGGGCTGGTTCATGGAGGCGGCCAAGGCATCGGCCGCGGCCACGCGCGCCGAGGTCAACCGCCTGGAAGAAGCCGGTGTGGCGCTGCTGCTTGAAAACGGCATGGAAGTGATCACCGATATCGACAAGGCGCCCTTCGCCGCGCTGGCCGAAGAATCGTCTTACTCGGTTTACACCGATCAGCACGGCGGTGAGATGATCGAGCGGATCAAGGCCGTCGAGTGATCATGGCATGATAACCGGGCCGGCGCATGATCTGTGCCGGCCCTTTTTCCGAGGCCGTCATGAAATATTTTCTCAAGCTCGAAGCCATCACGACAGGCATAGCCTTGCGTGCGGCGATCGTGTTCTTGCTGATCGCCACCTGCCTTGCGCTGTACCAGGTGACAACCCGCTTCGTATTTGGCCAGCCATCGACCTGGTCCGAGGTCATCACGCGCTCGGCCATGATATGGTCGGTTTTCCTGGCGGTGGCCCCGGCCTTTCGCGAAGGCGCGATGATCGCCGTTGAAATCGTTCAGCGAATGTTGCCGCCCCGGCTGGGCTTTGGCCTTTACCTTGTCTCGATGGGCCTGTCGCTGACGTTTTTCGCGATCCTGTTCTGGCAAGGCTGGGCCATGACGGAACGGGTGGTTTCGCAGAAACTGGCCGCGCTCGAGATTTCCATCGCCTGGGTCTATTCGGCGCTGCCGGTAGGTTCCGTATTCATCCTTATTGCCATTCTGGGCTGCATCGTCCGTGCGATTCAGCACGGGGCGATCGTCACGCCGGAGACAGTGGAATGAACACGGCTCTTGCCCTTTCACTTGCGATTTTCTTTCTTGCCGGTGTTCCGATTGCGGTTGCGATCGGGTTGGCATCTGTAATCGGTATCGAGGCCCACGGACGGCTTCCGCTGTTGCTTGTGGCGCAGCGCATGTTCACCGGGATCGACAGTTTCCCGCTCATGGCGATCCCG
Source organism: Lutimaribacter degradans (assembly GCF_023703375.1). Classification (GTDB taxonomy): domain Bacteria; phylum Pseudomonadota; class Alphaproteobacteria; order Rhodobacterales; family Rhodobacteraceae; genus Lutimaribacter; species Lutimaribacter degradans. Next base: position 16,210 of record NZ_JAMQGO010000004.1, on the reverse strand, counting down.
CTGTTCATCCTGGCCGGTAACCTGATGTCGGCGGGCGGCATCTCGTTTCGGCTTGTCGAACTGGCAAAATCCATTGTCGGCGGCATCCAGGGCGGGCTTGCGGCTTCCTGCGTTCTGACCTGCATGATGTTTGCCTCGGTGTCCGGATCGTCGGTTGCGACGACCTTTGCCATCGGCGCCATCCTGATACCCGCGATGGTGCGGCACGGCTATCCTGCGCCAATGGCCGCTTCGGTTCAGGCCAGTTCGGCCGAGCTGGGCGTGCTTATTCCGCCCTCGATCCCGCTGATCCTGTACGGCGTGTCCACCGATACCTCGATCGGTCAGCTTTTCCTTGCGGGCATTGGCCCCGGTGTTCTGGTGGCGGGCGCGTTGACGGCATTGGTCCTGATCATGTGCCGCATTCGCGGGATCGGCCTGGAAGACGGCAAGGACCGGCAAAAGATCGGAGCCAGCGTGCTGGCCGCGTTGCCGGCATTGATCGTGCCGGTCGTCATACTGGGCGGCATCTATACGGGCGTGTTCACACCGACCGAGGCAAGCGCCGCCGCCGTGGCCGCGGCGCTACTGGTTGGTATGCTGTTCTATCGCGAGCTCAAGTTTTCGGATCTGCCGGAAATTCTGAAGAAGACGGTGCTTGCCACGGCGGCGATCATGCTCATCATTTCGGCGGCGGCGCTGTTCTCGTTCCTGATCACGCGCTCGGGCCTGCCCAACGAGATCGCCGCCTGGTTCAAGGACATGTTCGAAAGCAGGCTTGCCTTTCTGCTGGTCGTCAACCTGATGCTGCTGATCGTCGGCATGTTCATCGAGACATCGGCCGCGATCCTTGTCCTGGCGCCTATCCTGACGCCCATCGCGGTGGCCTATGGTGTTGATCCCGTACATTTCGGCTTGATCATCGTCGTCAACCTGGCGCTTGGGATGATCACGCCGCCGCTTGGCGTCAACCTGTTCGCCGCCTGCGCGGTGGCCAACCTCTCGGTCGAAAAGATCATTCCGCACCTGTTCTGGTTCGTGCTGACCGTGTTCGGGGCGCTGATGGTCATCACCTACGTGCCGGCGATCACGCTGTGGCCGATGCAGACAATCCTGGGGATCAATTGATGTCGGCTGTCGTACATTTTGCCGGGCTGGGCTCGATGGGGCTGGGCATGGCCCAATCGGCTGTCGCCGCGGGCCTGGAGGTTCACGGGTTCGACCCCGATCAGACCCGCGTTGACGCACTGGTGCAGGCCGGGGGTCAAAGGTTGAACAGGGCCGCGCCCAAGGCATCCGTCCTCGTTTGTGTCGTGTTGAATGGTGACCAGATGCAGGCCGCGCTTTTCGGCCCCGATGGCTGGCTGGAGTGTCTCGCGCCGGGCGGTGTCATCCTGGGCTGCGCAACCGTCGCCCCCGAGGTTGCCCGCGATATGGAAGCGCAGGCACAAGACCGTGGTTTCCTGTATCTTGATGCGCCGATTTCCGGTGGTGCGGCCAAGGCGGCGCAAGGGCGCCTGTCGATCATGGCCTCGGGCGGGCCCGAAGCGTTCGACAAGGCGGCCCCGGTATTGGATGCGATTGCCGAAACGGTGCACAGGCTGGGTGATGTGGCCGGGCCAGGGTCGGCCATGAAAGCCGTGAACCAGCTTTTGGCCGGTGTTCACATCGCCGCCATGGGCGAGGCGCTGACATTCGCGGCGTCGCAGAACCTTGACCTGGCGCGTGTGCTTGAGATCATTCGGGTTTCCGCCGGAGCGTCGTGGATGTTTGAAAACCGCGCCCCGCACGTGATCGAGGGCGATTACACCCCGCGCTCGGCCATTGATATCTGGCCCAAGGATCTGGGAATCGTCACGGCGATTGCAGAAGATGCGAACCTTCGACTGCCGTTGACCGAAACCGCGCTGGCCCAATACCGCTCGGCCTCGGCGGCGGGGCTGGGCCGCGAGGATGACGCGGCGATCACCAAGCATATAGCGGGCCGCGCCAATATCAGACTGCCGGGGGAGGGGTGATGCTGCTGGGTTGTATCGGCGACGATTTCACCGGATCGAGCGACCTTGGAAACACCCTTGCCAAGGCAGGCATGCGCACGGTGCAATATGTCGGTACTCCCGACGAACCGGCCCCGGCACAGGTAGAAGCGGGGATAGTGGCGCTCAAATCACGCTCGATCCCGGTGCAGGACGCGATCAGCCAATCCCTGGCGGCGCTGGATTGGTTGCGCGCCCAGGGCTGCCGGCAATTCCTGTTCAAATATTGCTCGACCTTCGATTCAACGCCCGAAGGCAATATCGGCCCCGTCGCCGAAGCCTTGGCTGCGGCGCTTGACGCAAGGCAGGTGATTGTCTGCCCTGCGTTTCCAGCGACCGGGCGGTCGATATACCTGGGCCATCTTTTCGTGTGGGATCGGCTGTTGAACGAGTCCGGCATGCAGCATCATCCGCTTACACCAATGACAGACCCCGACATTCGTCGCTGGCTGTCGCGCCAGGCCAGGGGCAGCATTGGCCATGTCGATGCGGCTGTGGTGCGGCAGGGCGCCGTTGCGATCAGACGGGCATTGGCCGACGAGGATTCGCGGGGCCATCGCCTGATCGTGACCGATGCGATTGTCGATGACGACCTGATGGCGCTGGGGCAGGCGGCGGCCGAGCTTCCCCTGATCACCGGGGGGTCGGGTATCGCGATGGGTCTGCCCGAGAATTTCCGGGCCCGTGGCGAACTGGCAGGTTGCGCGGTGCCTTGGCGGGGCCAGGCCGGGCCCGCCGTCATCCTGTCGGGGTCATGTTCCGCAGCGACGCGCGAACAGGTGGACCGCCATGCAGCACGCCACCCGGCGCGCGCGCTTGACGTGGGCGCGATCATGGCCGGCGATCTGGATGTGGCCGAATACGCCCGTTGGGCGCTGGCGCAAGACGGGATACCGTTGATCTATTCATCCGCCGACCCGGCACAGGTTTCGGCGACGCAAGAGCGCTTTGGCCGGGAACGGACGGCAACGGCGATCGAGGCGTTCTTTTGCGACCTTGCGGGCGCACTTGTGCAGCATGGCTGCACCCGCCTGATCAGTGCGGGCGGCGAAACATCGGGTGCGGTCGTGACGGGCCTGAACCTGGCGCATCTGGAGATCGGCCCCGAAATCGCACCGGGGGTGCCCGTGATGCGGGCAGGGGACAATCTTGTTCTGGCGCTGAAATCGGGCAATTTCGGAGAGGTCGATTTCTTCGCGGCAGCCGCACGTGTGATGGAGCGTTCGTCATGACTGAAACGCACCTGCGCGAGCAGATGTGCCTGTTGGCGAAATCCATGTTCGATCGGGGGCTTACCGGGGGCAGCACCGGCAACATCTCGGCCCGGACAAGCGATGGCGGACTGCTGGTTTCGCCGACCGGGACAAGCTTTGGCCGGCTCGACCCCGCGCGTTTGAGCCGGTTCGACGCGCGCGGCGTTCTGATCGACGGCGACCCGCCAACGAAGGAAATGCCGCTGCACAGCGCGTTCTACGACACGCGCGCGAAAGCGGGTGCCGTCGTGCATCTTCATTCCTGCCATTCGGTGGCACTTTCGATGATGACCGATGTCGATGCCGACAATTTCCTGCCGCCGCTCACACCCTATGCGTTGATGAAACTGGGCAAGGTCAAGCTGCTGCCGTTTTTCCTGCCGGGCGACCCTGCCATGGGCGAGGCCGTGCGCGGCTTGGCGGGCAAGCGTTCTGCGGTAATGCTTGCCAATCACGGTCCGGTGGTTGCCGGAAAGGATATCGAGGCGGCCTGTTTCGCCATCGAAGAACTGGAGGCAACCGCAAGGCTGGCGATGCTGACGCGTGGCCTGTCGCCCCGGCTGCTGTCCGATGCGCAGGTGCGCGACGTGGTGACGAAATTCGACGTGGAATGGGATACATGAGATTTTCCGCCAACCTGGGATTCCTTTGGACTGATCGCGCCTTGCCCGACGCCATCCGGGCCGCGAAGGCCGCGGGCTTTGACGCGGTCGAATGTCATTGGCCGTATGACACGCCCGCCGCGGCCGTGCGTGACGCCTTGCAGGAAACCGGGTTGCCCATGCTGGGCCTGAACACGCGGCGCGGTGATGTTCAGGCGGGCGAAAACGGGCTGTCGGCCCTGCCGGAACACGAATCGCGCGCCCGCAATGCGATAGACGAGGCGATTGCATATGCCATCGAAACGGGCACCGGGGCGGTGCATGTCATGGCCGGAAAGGCCGCCGGCCCTCGCGCCCGCGAAGCGTTTTGCAAGACCCTTGGCTATGCCTGCCGGCAGGCCGGGCCGCATGGCATCACCATCTTGATCGAGCCGCTGAACCACTACGATGCGCCGGGGTATTTTCTTTCGACAACCGATCAGGCCGCCGCCCTGATCCATGAGCTTGGGTTCGAGAACCTGAAGCTGATGTTCGACTGCTACCACGTGCAGATCATGGAAGGCGACGTGACGCGCCGCCTTGCCCGGCTGCTGCCGCTTGTCGGCCACATCCAGGTGGCCTCGGTGCCCGACCGTGGCGCACCTGACCATGGCGAGTTGAATTACCAGTTCGTGTTTCACGAAATCGACAGGCTGGGCTGGGTCAAGCCAGTCGGCGCCGAGTATCGCCCGGCCGAAGGTGAACCCGTCGGCACAGGCTGGTTGCTGCGGCCACGGTGACAGCGCGATCATCGGCGCTTTGCACCCAAGCCGATCACTTGCCACAAACCGCGAACAGCGACCCGCGCGAGGATATGCCAAGTTTTTGGTAGGCGCGGGTTCTGTAGGTGACGACGCTGGAAACCGCCACGCCCAGGTCGGCGGCGATGGCCTCGGCCTTCTTGCCCGAAAGGATACCAAGGCAGACGGCGCGTTCCCGCTCGGATAGCACGGCCAGCGGCGCGGGGTAATTGTGTTCGGGGCGGGCCTCGAAATGCAGCAGCGCCAGCCGCCCCGCGATGGTTTCAAGCGGGCAGGGCGCCGCCGAGCTGGCCGCGCGCGGCCAGTAAAGGTTCACGGCCAGTTTGAGCTTGGCGCCCGTGGCCAGTATCGCCGTCTTTCCCTGAAGCCCCGGTCGGTCATAAAACCGGCTGCGATAAGCCGATGACATGTCGGGCAGGACATCCCCGCTTTCAACACGGCGCAGCGCGCCGGTGGGCAGGGACAGCAGAACCTCGAACAGCGGATCTTGGCGAAACCAGCCCTGAAGGTATTCCGCCCCCAGCCGCGCGCCAAGCGCCTTGGCCCGGAAATTTCGTGACAAAAGGCAGGCGGCCGCGTCGGGTGTATAGCTGAATATCATCACCTGTGCTGCACCCGTTCGCTGGGCAAGCGTGACAAAGGCATCGGCCCAGCCGTCATCACCCAGCCGGGCAAGGCAATCGTCAAGGGCGTGAAGCACGCCGTCACGGGGCGTCGATGCTGTCTTGTCCTCCATATTGTAGGACATAGTGCAAGCGTTGGCTGCGGTATAGACGCGGGAGACCCAAACAGGAGAGACCCATGCGCCCGGCTGGCCGCGACACGCTCGACTCGCTTTATTTCGACTATCCGCATTTCGATGCGCCGAAACGCCCCGCCACCGAGGCGATGAGCCCCGTGGCCATCGTCGGGGCCGGGCCTGTCGGCATGATCGCGGCGCTGACGCTTGCAAAACATGGCGTCTGCTGCGTGTTGCTCGACAACAAGGCGACGTTCAACGACGGCAGTCGGGCGATCTGTGTTTCGCGGTCGAGCTTTCATATCCTCGACAGCCTGGGCGTCGTAAAGCCTTTCTTGGAGAAATCCCTGGGCTGGACAACAGGGCGCAGCTTTTATCGCGGGCAACAGATCCTTGAGTTTGCCATGCCGGACGGCGCGAATGAGAAGTTCAGGCCGATGTATAACCTGCAACAGCAATATATCGAGCAGTTCCTGTGGGACTCCGTGGCGGCCTCGGACCTGATCGAGACGCGCTGGCAGAGCGAGGTTGTCGGCCTGGCCGAGGAGGATGACTTTGTCCGGCTACAGGTCACCGACCCGTCGGGCACATACGATTTGCCCGCCCGGTGGGTGGTCGCGGCAGATGGTGCCCGCAGCGCGATCCGCAGGATATGCGGGTTGCGCCTGAAGGGTGAGAATTACGAAGGCCGCTATGTCATTGCCGATATCCGTATGCGTCACGATTATCCGACGATCCGCCGAGCGCTGTTTGACCCGGCTTCACGGCCGGGCGGCACCGTGCTGATACATCGCCAGCCAGACGATATCTGGCGGATCGACTACCAGCTTGCCGATGACGAAAGCGCCGACGAGGCAACGCGCGAAGAAAATGTCCGCGCAGCCGTCGCGCGCGTATTGCGCGACATTGATCACGATGGCGAATGGGAGCTGGAATGGTGGAGCGTCTATTCCGCCAACACGCTGCTGCTTGACGATTACCGCAAGGGGCGGGTTTTCTTTGCCGGTGACAGCGGTCATATCGTGCCCATCTTCGGTGTCAGGGGGTTGAACAACGGCATTGCCGATGGTCACAACATCGGTTGGAAACTGGCGGCAGTCCTGAACCGAGAGGCCGGGCCAGCCCTGCTGGGCAGCTACACGCCAGAGCGGCGCGGCGCGACGCTGGATGTGTTCGCCAATGCCACCAAGAGCACTCGATTCATGACACCGCCCAGCCATGGCTGGCGCATCATGCGCGATGCCGCGCTGTCACTGGCCTTGACGCGGGAAAGCGCTGGCTGGCTGGCCAACCCACGCCAGATGACCCCCTATACCTATGCCGAAAGCCCGGCGACGGCCCCGGATGATCCGGCCTTTGCAAAGGGGCCGATCGCGGGTGCGATGTTCCAGGATGTCGCGCTGGACGATGGGTTCCTAGGCGATCTCCTGGGCCGCGATTTCACCTTGCTGGTCTTTGGTGATGGCCCCGCGCCCGAGCAGGCGGGGCTGACGGTTACCAGGTTGCCGGCCAAGGGCGCGGTGGCCGAGATTTACGGTGCCGAGGATGGCAGCGCCTATCTTGTCCGCCCGGATCTGCATGTTGCCGCCAGGTGGCGCCGGGCCTCGGAGGACGGGGTGCGGCGGGCGCTCAACGCGGTTCTCGCACGACAGGAGGAGGTTGCATGAGACATGATGAGCTTGAAAAGATTTACGACGCGCTGGCCGAAGCTGTTGATGCCGTGGGACCGGACCAGAGCGAGCTTTACCTGGCAAAGCTGGCGCTGGCCCTGGCCGAACGGCTGGGCGACCTCTCAGACAGCCTGGGCGTGATCGAAGAATGCAAGACCGGCCTGATCGCGCAGGGGCCTGGGCAGGGCGGCGCGTAACCTGTGCAGGCGCGGGCGGCAGGTCGCCGCCCGACCGCACGACATCCTGTCAGGACAGCAGCTCCCTTGCGATGATCGTGCGCTGGATTTCCGAGCTGCCCTCGTAAATGCGGAAAATCCGAAGATCGCGCAAGTGGCGTTCAAGCGGAAAGTCGCGGCAATAGCCGTAGCCTCCGTGGATCTGCAACGCGCGGTCGGCGATGCGCCACGCGGCTTCCGATGCAAACAGCTTGGCATGGGCGCTTTCGCTGGAATACCGTTTGTCCGTGCCCCGCAAGCGTGCGGCGGCGTAGCCCAGGGCTCGGGCGGCGGCAAGGTCATTGGCGCTGTCGGCCAGCATCCATTGCAGGCCCTGGAAATCGGCAATCGGATGGCCGCTGACCCGCCGCTCCTTGGCATAGGCGATGGCGCTGTCGAGCGCGGCGGCTGCAATGCCCGTGGCCTGGGCTGCAACCTCGATCCGGCCGTTGTCGAGCACCTTCATCGCGGTACGAAAGCCGGTGCCCTCGGCACCGATACGGTTCGCTTCGGGTACGTGACAGTCGATCGTCACCCCGAAGACATGACCGCCGCGCAGGCCCATCGTGCGCTCGGCCGGTGATACCGTGATACCGGGCGTCACCGCGGGTTCGACCACGAAGGCCGAAACACCGCGCGCACCGGCGTCGGGATCGGTCTTGGCATAAACCACGATGAAATCTGCGGCCCCGGCATTGGAGATGAAGCATTTGCTGCCGCGCAGGCGATACCCGTCCCCCTCGCGCCGTGCGGTCGTGCGCATGTCGGCCGGGTTCGAGCCGGCCTCGGGTTCGGTCAACGCGAAGGCCCCAAGCGCGCCATTGGCGGCGCGGGGCAGCATACGCGCTTTCAACGCGGCGTCGGCGCCAAGATGCAGGCTGTCGGTTGCAAGGTAATGGGCGGTCAACATCGACGCGGTCGACGCGCAGGCCCCGGCCACAAGTTCGACCGCCTTGTAGAGCATGGGGCCGGAAAGCCCCATCCCGCCATGGGCCTCGGGCAGGTTCAGCCCCAGAAGGCCAAGCTCGGCCAAGGCGGGCAGGTGACAGGTGGCGAAGGTGGCGTTCTCGTCAAGCTCGGCTGCCCGTGGGGCAAGTACCTCGTCGGCAAAACGCGCCACCTGGTCAAGCATCGCTTTCTCGTCGGCGTTCCAATCCATTTCTTATCCCTTCAGTTCGGCGCGGATCTGCGCCCCGTGTTCGTCGAGCGCGGGTGCGGCGCGGCGGCCACCGCGCGGGCTGCCTTCGAAGTGAACGGGCTGCTCGGGCAAGGTAATGATGCCGAGCGCCTGGTGACTGACGGGTGACACCAGTTCCCGGTCGCTGGTCCTGTCCGATGCCCAGGCATCGTGCGCCGTGGCCAGCGGGGCGGCGGGAATACCGGCTTCGGCCAGGGCTGCCGCCGCGCTTTCGGCGGTATGCTGCGCGGCCCAGCTCTCGATCGCCGCGGCCAGGAGCGGCTCGTTCTCGCGCCGGTCGCTGTCGCAGCCAAGGCGTGGGTCAGAGGCCAGTTCAGGCCGGTCGATCGCCGCGCAGAAGCCGGAAAACAGCTTGTCGTTCAAGACGGCCACGGCAAAATGGCCTTTGCCTGCAGCGTAGACCCCGAATGGCGCCGAAAGCGCGTGCTTGTTGCCCGTGCGCACCGGGCTGTCGCCCGCAAGAAGAACGCGTGCCGCCGCTGTGGGCATCATCGACATCAGTGAATCCGCCAGTGATATGTCGACCACCCGCCCGCGGCCCGTCTGGCCCCGCTCGACAAGGGCAGCCAAGATGCCCCAACTTGCGAACAGCCCGCCTGCCACGTCTGCCACCGCTTCGCCAACCATGGTCGGCGCGTCATCGGGGCGGCCAGTCAGATCCATCAGGCCGCTCATGGCTTGCACGATGATGTCATAGGCGGGGCGGGATGCCTCGGGCCCGGTTTGCCCGAAACCGGACACAGAGGCATAGACAAGCCGTGGATTGCGTTCGCACAACGCCCCGGCGCCAAGGCCGAGCCGGTCCATCACGCCGGGGCGGAAGTTCTCGATAACGACATCGGCGCGGTCGGCCAGCGCCTGGGCAACCTCAAGATCGGCGGGGTCTTTCAGGTCCAGCACGATCGACCGCTTGCCGCGATTCACGGTTTGAAACAGCGCGCTTTCCCCCTTTAGAAACGGGCCGACATGGCGGTACTCATCGCCGCCCGGGCTTTCCACCTTGATCACGTCAGCCCCGAGATCTGCCAAAAGCGCCGTGGCGTAGGGCCCGGCAAGTACGCGGGTGAAATCAAGTACCCGCAGCGTTGAAAGGGGTTTTGCGGTGTGGGTCATGGGGCGGCCTTTTTGTAATTTCGCGCCCAGCGTAACGACAGGATCGGAATAGAAAGAAATAATAGTTTGATATAGACTAGATGAATGAATCCTATTCCATTCTCCTTTCGCCAGATTGATTACCTGCTGGCCGTGGCGGAAAGCGGCTCTACGGCGGCGGCGGCCCGGGCGCTCAATGTTTCACAACCGTCGGTGTCCGTGGCGATAACGCAGATCGAGGCGTTTTTCGGCGCGCCGCTGTTTCGGCGTCTGCCGGGGCAGGGGATGCGCCCCACGCCTTTCGGCCGCGATCGGCTGGCAAGTTTGCGGGCGCTGCGCACCGAAGCCGGGCGGGTTTTCGCGGGGGCGGAGGCAGCGGTGCAGGAATTGCGCCTTGGCGTGTATTCGACACTGGGCCCACGCTATGCCCCGATGTTGATGCGGCATTTCGACAAGGCACATCCCGGCGCCAAGGTCGATGTGACCGAGGGCGATATCGCTACGCTGACCCGTTCGGTCCTGGCCGGAACGCTGGATCTTGCCCTTGTCTACGATGTTGGCCTGCCCGTCGGGTTCGAAACCACCCTGCTTGCGGAGGCGCCGCCGCGCGCGGTGCTGCCACCGGGTCACCGGCTGGCAGGATGTGAAAGGGTCGACCTGCGCGAGCTTGCCCTTGATCCGCTGATCCTGATCGGCCTGCCACATAGCAGGGGTTATTTCCTGTCGCTGTTTCAGATGGCCGGGGTGGTTCCGGAAATCGCGTATGAAACGGGCTCGATCGAGATGCTGCGCGCGCTCGTCGCCAATGGGCACGGCGTCGGCCTGCTGGCGACCGAACTGCCCTATGACCGGGCCTATGATGGCCGCACGGTCATTTCGCGCCCGGTGGCGGGCAACATGCCGTCAAGCCGGGTCGTGCTGATCCGTGACGCGAAATTTGCGCCGACCGAGGCAATGGCCACGTTCGAAGCGCTGGCACGCAAGACGATAGCCGACGGAGCATAGGCCCTGAAGGTATAGCTATGGCCGATACGTGCGGACGGAAAGGGGCGCAAAGGGCGGTGCGGGTTGCACCGGCCTTTTGCGCCGCTGTTATTCCTATTTTTCGGGGCTGCCATCACGCGGATCAGGCACAAACCCGTCTGCGTTCGGCATTTCGACCTCGGTCATGCTTTGCTTGTCGAGTGTCGTATCGGGATTGTCCGATGTTATTCCGGCACGTCCCAGGATATATGCACTGATTGCGTATACCTGATCGTTTGACAATGACCCGGGCGCCTGCATTGGCATCGCGCGGTGAACATAGTCAAAAAGCGTCGAGGCGTAGGGCCAGTAGCTTTCCACCGTTTTTACCGGCGCATCGCTGGCAAGCGATCCACGCCCACCGATCAACCGCGGCGCGCCAAGATCTGCGACACCTTCCAGGTTTTCGCCATGACAAGAAGAACATTCCTGAAGATACAGCTCTTCACCCTCGGCATAGGTTCCACTGCCTTCCGGATATCCTCGGCCATCTGGCATGACATCGATGTCGATTGCCGCGATCTGTTCTTCTGTGGCAGGACGGCCTATTCCAAACCTTAGATTTTCCGGCGCAAGGTCGGAAATATCTTCGGCGCTTGAGGTGGGAACCGGCTGGGGGGCCCGCTCGCCGGTTGCTTCGAGCGTTTCTGGCAGCGCGGCCACCGTGCGCTTTGCCGTGTCGCTTTGTGCCAATGCGACCGAGGCGGTGGCGATGAACACAGGCACGAGTATGAATTTACGCGTGGACATTGGTGACCTCCCCGTTGGCGGCAATATGCCAGCTCTGGATTGCGTTCAGATGGTAAACCGACTTCGTGCCACGCACCTCTACCAGTTCCTGAAGCGTTGGCTGGATCGAGCCGGTATCGTCGACAGCGCGGCTTTGCAGAACGGCCTCTTCGCCCGTCCATGTCCAGGGTAGCCTGAATCGCGTGTGGCATTTGGGCAAAACCGGCCCTTCAAGCTGTGCCTCTTGCCATGTCTGCCCGCCATCGGCGGACACTTCGACGCGCGTGATGGCGCCGCGCCCCGACCACGCAAGGCCGGTAATTTCGTAAAAGCCCGCACGGGGCAGCTTCATCGCCCCCGAGGGGAAAGTGATGACCGACTTGGTATCCATCTCCATGCTGAACTGGCGCGCCGTGCCATCGGGCATCAGGTCGGTATACTTGGATGTTTCTTCTCGCGTCATGAAGGGCTTGTCGCTGACTTCAAGCCGGCGCAGCCACTTGATGTGCGTGTTGCCCTCGTAACCCGGCAGCAGGAGACGAAGCGGGTATCCCTGTTCGGGGCGCAATGCCTCGCCGTTCTGGGCATAGGCAAGAATCGCGTCATCCATGGCCTTGTCGATGGGCACCGAGCGCGTCATCACGGCCGCGTCCGCGCCTTCGGCAAGTATCCAGGCGGCGCTGTCTTGGATGCCGGCCATTTCAAGCACCGTCGACAGGCGCACGCCCGTCCACTCCGAGGTGGATGTCAGGCCATGCGTGCCTTGAACCGTCTTCAGCGTTGGTTCGACCCATTCGGTCAGACCGTTGCCCGAACATTCGATGAAGTGAAGTCGGCTGACCGCGGGCAAGCGTTTGAGATCGTCCATCGTGAACCGCATGGGCTGATCGACCATGCCATGCAGGACAAGCGTGTGCGTTTCCGGGTCGATCGCCGGAATGCCGCCGTGATGGCGCTCGAAATGCAGCCCTGACGGGGTGATGACCCCGTGACCGGACGCCAAGGGTGTCATGGACCAGCTCGAATCCAGGCTCGCGGTTGGATAACGCCAGCGCACCTCGTTCTCGAACTGCGAACGCGACCCATAGCCGCCGTCGTCAAGAATGATCCGCCCCTGTTCCTTCGTGGGATCGGGTTGCACGTAATATTCTTGCGCGCCGGGAGGAGCCTCGGCTGCCGCACGTCCGCCCGCAAGCGCGGCCCCGCCCATGGCAAGACCACCTGCCAACAGGCCGCGCCGGGACAGGCCGTTGAACATGCCCTCTTTGCAATCGCAATCCTCCTCGGTTTCACCCGCGAGGATGCGGCTTTCAAGCTCGACCAGGCTTTCAGCCATCTTGCGCTCGACCGGCCCATACCTGGAAGCCGGGAAACGTTCATTGTGTGACATGTCATCCCTCCCTTAAAAATAAGGCGTTCGCCGAAGATCAAATTCTTCGACGCATCGACAGTGTCCCACAAAGCCGAAATAAGTAAACGAACCATCCGGGCCTGTAACATCTTGCGGTGGTTGCGCATCCTGAAGACGAGGAAGTCAGCCGAAAGCCGAGAAAGGCGAATTTCGCTCTGTCAGAAACGGGGCGTTTCCGGGTTGTGAGGCGGCGATTTCCTCCCGGCGGGCACGTTTGGCCCGGGCACTTGCAAGGCTGCGGCAGCCGCGACCAGATGCCGCAGAACCCCGCAGGCCAAGGCGTTGAGCAGGAATGGCACGGGCGGTCCAACCAGTCGTCGTTCCGTGTTGGCAATCCCCCCGTGCCGTGTCTTCGACGCGGAGGACCGGCTCCGTTTTTCGGTAGTATGAGACCGATCCCGCTTAGGGCCCACGGGCGGAAAAAGCCGGTTCCCATGCGCCGATGCTGTCCGCACGCCTCACCAAAGAGTGACTGAATATGGGGTCTGATACGCCGAAACGTGAAGCTGGTCCGCGTCAGGTTTGATTCGAATGGTCGAGACATGGCCAAAGCCCGCGCGGCGCGCGGGCCACGCGCGGCTCAACCTGGTGCGGGGTTTGCGGTTCTTGTCGCCGGACGCTTGCCAAGGAAAACCACGACGGCGAACAACAGGACGCCCGCAAAGACGACAAGCGATGAAATCGCGACCAACGGCTCAAGCGCAGGATCGCCCCTGAGCATGAAATAGAGCGAGGGCATCATGACCGCGACACCTGTCGTATAGACACCGTACTGGATGCGCGCGAGACGCGACCGGGCTTTTTCAGGTTCGAACGCGTAATAGGTTCCGAACAATGCCATGGTCACCCAGCCGAGAAGGTTTGTATGCGCATGTGCGCCAACCACGTCGTGATTGCCGACAATCGACATGTGAATCCCTGCCGCGATGCCGATGGCAAGAAAGACGATCGCTGTCTTGAAATACAGGTAAGAAAGTGCGGGCATCGGAAATCCTCCCTTTATCGGTTGTGACGGCGAAGTGCCGCGGTTCATTCATCCTCCAGCGGAGGGCCGGTGAATTCGAGCGCGTGACGGCGGGCGGTTTCGACGACCCGCTCCATGTCTTGCGGTATCGTCAGTTTTCGTCGGCCCATGTCTTCGAAGAAGGCATCGAGCCCGCCCGGTGTTACCGTGACCAGGTGGCGCGACCAGTCGCTGCCGCTGACGCGAAAGGTGTGTTCACAGCCCTTCGGAATGAAAGCCGACTCGCCTGGGCCGCGCGTGAAGCGCGTGCCCTCGAACCAGAACTCGATCTTGCCGGTGAGAATGACAAAGATCTCATCCTGTTTGTGGTGGATGTGGCGTGGCGGCCCGCCTCCCGGCGGGGAGATGCTGTCGATGATGGCAATCGACCCTTCGGTGTCGTCGCTTGAAAGGATGGTCTTGTACCAGGACCCGATCCATTCGAACGCACCGTTTCCCAACACTCTATGCGGCATCAACCTTTCCCTCGCTTCGCCGGCTGTCCGGCCATTCAAGCCAGATCATGCGTATAAGTCTTGGGGAATGCGGTTGGCGAAAAAGCCGGGTTTCGGGGGCGACAGGCGCCCGCATCGCTTTGTTCTATCAGCGCCAGAAGCCAGGCAAGCCACGCAAGGCGCTGCGAGACCGCAAGTGACGGGACGCGCGGGAATGGCGGGTTCGCGGCGTTACTCAGGCTTTGTACGCCTATTGCGCATCTCGGTCGGCGTCATCTTGAAACGGCGGCGAAACGTATGGTGAAACCACGAAATATCCCCGAACCCACAATCGAAGGCGATGCTGGCGACGTTGATATTTGCAAGCCCGGCGTCCAACAGCATATCCCTCGCGCGCTCAAGGCGGAGATTCAGAAGGTAGTCGGTAAAATTCGTGTTCTCCGCATAAAACAGGTCTCGCAAGCGGCGAGGGGAAATACCGTGGCGGCTGGCAAGCCACGACAACGAGAGATCGCTATCATCGCAATGGTTCTCGATGTCTTGCGTGACCGCGGCAAAAAGTTCCGCTCTTGTCCGGTTGCGCGGGCGTGAAACTGGCCCTTGATTTTTGTTGTCTTCTTCTGGCGCGGCCTTGGCGCGCAGATCGTGAAACAGCAGAATGGCCGCGGGCCGTCTTCCGGCGACGTCGAGGCTGGTAAGTGTCCATGACCATGGCAGAACCTCGATCGACAAGGCCGGGGCGCCATTCCTGCTTATCCAAGGGATGTGGCGTGGCCCGGGCATGTCCTTGTTATATCCGGCGCAGGCCCTGACCGCGCGCTGCAATGTTTCCTGTGTCGCCAGGTCGTCAAGCGCAAGGCTTTGATTGCAAACGCGAAGGCCCGCGCCCTGGGCAAGAAGCGCGTCGCCTTGTTCATCTGCGAACAATATCCGCGACCACGGATCGACCACGATGATGCCCCGGTGCGAGCGGTCCTTGGGAATGGTGAGCGCAGACCGTTCCAACGCAAGCCGTTGCAGCCGTCCCTGGATTGCCACGGCACGAACAAGGTGGGGCGCGAGAACGGCAAGACGGTCCCGCGACCAATCGTCGAACGCATCCCGCTTGGCCGATGCATGCAACACGCAACTGGCGAAATGATCCTTGCCCAGATCGAGGTTCATCGCCAATCGCTCTGCGCCAAGGCCCGAAGCGGCCCAGAATTCATTGTGAAAGGGGCTTTTGCGAAACACCTCCTGGCCGGTGCTGGCAAGGCTGGTGATCCGGCCGATGGGCGCGGTGCTGGTGGCCGCGATCGTCGGGTCTTCGGCCCACCATTTCTCGATATACGCGGCGATGACCGCAGGATCGGCGCGCGGCGCCAGAACCGAGGACTGCCCGACAGACTGATCCGCGCGCACAAGCGCCGCGCTTTCCGCGCCGCAGAAATCCGCGAGCCTGGACAGCAGGTCGTTCCAGTCTCCCTCGCCGGTTGCGGCAGCGTAGAGTTGGTCCACAACCTTGAGCACGCGTTCCACCGTCCTCCTCCCGGTCCCGATGCCAGATTATTGTAAAGGACGCGGCCGGTATCTTGAAATCAAATTGTGAGGGTGGTCGGGCGCATGAGGCTCAATGCGTTGGGTCCAAACCAAAGTCGCGGTGCCGATGCCACACGCCGGGAGCGTGGCTTGGGGCACATGCAACGGACCGTGATACGGAATGGTGCACCTGTTCATGCTCGTGCACAGGGGAGTCCGACTCCGCTGGAGTGGATTCCCTTGAAAATCAGTAGCTTGGGAAGTTTTTGGCTCCGGCGTAGGGGCCGCTCTTCAAGGCCAAAACCCATTGATTTCAAAGGAACTTTTTGGTGCGTTTTCGGTCGGTACTTGCATGGACTCCACAATGTGCACCGGAGGGTGACGTACTTAGGGTCAGGACCCATTGATTTCTGCGAGGCGGCGTGATTCACGGTTCGAAAAACGAGCGGTGAACATGTCTGATCTCTTCTGGTTGACCGACGCCCAG
>NZ_JAMQGO010000039.1 GCF_023703375.1 Lutimaribacter degradans | reverse complement strand
TTACTCGATGATCTTGGAGACGACGCCGGCGCCGACGGTGCGACCGCCTTCGCGGATGGCGAAGCGCAGGCCGTCTTCCATGGCGATCGGGGCGATCAGCTCAACCGAGAACGACACGTTGTCGCCCGGCATCACCATCTCGGTGCCTTCGGCCAGCGTCACCGTCCCGGTCACGTCCGTCGTGCGGAAGTAGAACTGCGGGCGGTAGTTGGCGAAGAACGGCGTGTGACGGCCACCCTCTTCCTTGGTCAGGATATACGCCTCGGCCTCGAACTTCGTGTGCGGCTTGACCGAGCCGGGCTTGCAGAGCACCTGGCCCCGCTCCACGCCTTCACGGTCGATGCCGCGCAGCAGCGCGCCGATGTTGTCGCCCGCTTCGCCACGATCCAGCAGCTTGCGGAACATCTCGACGCCCGTGCAGGTCGTCTTCTTCGTGTCGCGGATGCCCACGATCTCCAGTTCGTCGCCCACGTTCACCACGCCGCGCTCGACCCGGCCGGTGACAACCGTGCCGCGCCCCGAGATCGAGAACACGTCTTCGATCGGCATCAGGAACGGCTGGTCAACCGCACGCTCCGGCGTGGGAATGTACTCGTCAACCGCAGCCATCAGTTCGCGGATCTTGTTCTCGCCGATCTCCGGGTCACGCCCTTCCATCGCCGCCAGCGCCGAACCCGCAACGATCGGAATGTCGTCGCCGGGGAAGTCATACGAGCTCAGCAGCTCGCGCACTTCCATCTCAACCAGCTCAAGCAGCTCCTCGTCATCGACCTGGTCAACCTTGTTCAGGAAAACCACCAGCGCCGGAACGCCAACCTGGCGCGCCAGCAGGATGTGCTCGCGCGTTTGCGGCATCGGGCCATCCGCCGCGTTCACAACCAAAATCGCGCCGTCCATCTGCGCCGCGCCCGTGATCATGTTCTTCACATAGTCCGCGTGACCGGGGCAATCCACGTGCGCGTAGTGCCGGTTCTCGGTCTCGTATTCCACGTGCGCCGTCGAAATCGTGATCCCGCGGGCCTTCTCTTCCGGCGCGCCGTCAATCTGGTCATACGCACGAAAATCGCCGAAATACTTCGTGATCGCCGCCGTCAGCGTCGTCTTGCCGTGGTCAACGTGACCAACAGTCCCGATGTTCACGTGCGGTTTGCTGCGTTCAAACTTTTCCTTTGCCAT
>NZ_JAMQGO010000038.1 GCF_023703375.1 Lutimaribacter degradans | reverse complement strand
CTAGTGTTCCGAGTCTGACGCATGCTACCGGTTTCCGCGAATTTCATCGAGGGCGTTCAGGGCGCGGCTCTCTCGGGCGAGGATATCGTCGGCGGTTTTGGTCCACTTGAAGGGCCTCGGCTTTTCGTTGTGCTGCGCCAGGTAGTCGTAGATTGCGGCCTCGAGCTTATCGACGCTGGAGTAACTGCCGCGTCGGATGCGCCTGGACGTGATCTCGGCGAAGAAGCGTTCGATGAGGTTCAGCCATGAGGCGCTGGTGGGCGTGAAATGCAGCTTGAAGCGCGGATGCTTGTTCAGCCAGGCCTGCACCTCTGGTGTCTTGTGTGTGGCGTAGTTGTCGAGCACCAGATGCACATCGCGCCGCACTGGCACGGCCTTGTCGATGCGGCGCAGGAACTTCAGGAACTCCTTCGCCCGATGGCGCGGCAGGCATTCGCCGATCACCTGGCCGGATTTGACGTCGAGCGCAGCGAAGAGCGTCGTCGTGCCGTGGCGCTTGTAATCGTGGGTCATGGTGGCCGCACGGCCTTTCTTGAGCGGCAGGCCGGGTTGGGTCCGGTCGAGCGCCTGGATCTGTGACTTTTCATCGACACAGAGCACGACGGCCCGGTCCGGCGGGTCGAGGTAGAGCCCGACGATCTCGGTCACCTTCTCCTCGAACATCGGGTCGTTCGAGACCTTGAAGCCCTTCGTGATATGCGGCTTCAACCCCGCCTCGGCCCATATCCGCCCGACGCTCGACGGCGAGATACCCATGGCTTCGGCCATCAGCGCACGGCTCCAGTGCGTGGCGTTGGGCGGCGTCTCCTGCACTGTCTTCGCGATGACCTTCAACCTGGTTTCCATCGGCAATGGTGGCACGCGCGAGGGCCGCGTCTTGTCGCGCTTGAGGCCGTCCACACCTTCGTCGAGATACCGCTCTTGCCAGCGCCAGACCGTGGGCTTCGACGTGGCCGCGCGCCGCATGATCTCGACGGTGCCGTGACCGTCCGACGTCGCCAGCACGATCTCGGCCCGCCAGACGAGCTTGCGCGGGATGTTGCGGTTGGAAATCAGGGCTTGAAGCTCCGAACGATCGGCGGGGCCAAGGTAAAGGCAGATGTCACTGCGTCTCATGCCCCGAATATGGCACATCAAGCCGCCGATGGGAATCTTGTGTCAGGTGGCGAACACTAG
>NZ_JAMQGO010000037.1 GCF_023703375.1 Lutimaribacter degradans | reverse complement strand
TGGACCTGTCACGTATTTGTGCCGCTCCAGGTGCTCGTTTAAGCCACTTTCCGTTCGAAGGCGACCGGGCTTTTCCAGCCCAATGCTGAGTGCCGTCGACGCGGATTGTAGAAGCCATTGATGTACTCGAAGATCGCCATCTCAGCTTGCCGCCTGGTTGCCCATGACCGCCGCCAGATCATCTCTGCCTTGATGGTTTTGAAGAACGTCTCGACGGCCGCATTGTCATAACAATTACCTTTGCCGCTCATTGAGACCCGGAAGCCGTGCTGGCGCAGGATCTTCTGATAGTCATGCGAACAGTATTGGCTGCCGCGATCGCTGTGGAAGATGCAACCTTTGGGCGGCGATCTGAAAGCAATGGCCATCTTCAAGGCCCGGATCGCCAGATCGCGCTTCATCCGGTTGCTGACAGCCCAGCCGATCACGCGGCGGGAATGCAGGTCCAGGATGACTGCCAGATACAGCCAGCCCTCGCGGGTCCAGATGTAGCTGATGTCGCCCGCCCATTTCTGGTTCGACCCGGCCGCACTGAAGTCGCGATCCAGCAGGTTCGGGGCGATGTTGAACGTATGATCGCTGTCTGTGGTCGCCTTGAACTTGCGCGTTCTTTCAACAGTAATCCCGTTTTCGCGCATCAGGCGGCCGACGCGCCGGTGCCCGACATCGACACCGACCTCCTTCAGCTCTTCGGTCATCCGTGGGCGGCCATAGCTGCCCAGGCTCAGGCGCGATTGTTCCTTGATATGCGCCAGAACGACCATGTCCATGCGCTGCCTGCGGCTGGCCGGGCGGCTGCGGAAAGCCCGCAACCCGCGCGGGCTGACGTTCATGACCAGGCACAGCCGGTCGATCGGGAAGGCCCCGCGCTGTTCTTCAACAAACCGAAACCTCATGGCTTTTGGCTCGCGAAGAACTGGGTGGCTTTTTTTAGGATATCCCTCTCCTCCTTGAGGATACGGTTCTCGCGTCGAAGCCGTTCGTTCTCCCGCGCAAGCTCGCGATCCTCGGGCGATACCACATCCGTGTCGCGGTGTGCCGTCACCCATTTGTTCAGCGTCGAAAGCCCAACACCCAGATCATCCGCAACTTGTCGCCGTGTCAGACCGCTGGTCAGCGCAATTCGCACTGCATCCTTGCGAAATTCTTCCGTTCGTCCTGTTCCCATAGCTCGTCTCCTTTGCTGCACAATATGCTATCAAAGGAGCGGCACCAAACCGCGACAGGTCCA
>NZ_JAMQGO010000036.1 GCF_023703375.1 Lutimaribacter degradans | reverse complement strand
AACTGCTTCATATCAATCGTTCATTGCGTCAAATGAGATCCAACAATCCGATGATCTTAACATAGAATCTGACCATGACTTCCAATCTGACATCGAACTACATCCTGAGCAACCGAGAAATGTCCTTTCAAAAGCTGTGAGTCCAACCGATTCCACACCTCCGTCAACTCATACTGAAGATTCGAAACGTGTTTCTAAAACCAATATTCGCGCACCCAGAGAAGTTGACCCCAACATATCTGAATCTAATATTCTTCCATCAAAGAAGAGATCTAGCACCCCCCAAATTTCCAATATCGAGAGTACCGGTTCGGGTGGTATGCATAGATTAGATGTTCCTTTACTTGCTCCCATGTCCCAATCTAACACACATGAGTCGTCGCACGCCAGTAAATCTAAAGATTTCAGACACTCAGACTCGTACAGTGAAAATGAGACTAATCATACAAACGTACCAATATCCAGTACGGGTGGTACCAACAACAAAACTGTTCCGCAGATAAGTGACCAAGAGACTGAGAAAAGGATTATACACCGTTCACCTTCAATCGATGCTTCTCCACCGGAAAATAATTCATCGCACAATATTGTTCCTATCAAAACGCCAACTACTGTTTCTGAACAGAATACCGAGGAATCTATCATCGCTGATCTCCCACTCCCTGATCTACCTCCAGAATCTCCTACCGAATTCCCTGACCCATTTAAAGAACTCCCACCGATAAATTCTCGTCAAACTAATTCCAGTTTGGGTGGTATTGGTGACTCTAATGCCTATACTACTATCAACAGTAAGAAAAGATCATTAGAAGATAATGAAACTGAAATTAAGGTATCACGAGACACATGGAATAATAAGAATATGAGAAGTCTGGAACCACCAAGATCGAAGAAACGCATAAATTTAATTGCAGCAAGAAAAGGAGTGAAATCGATCAAACCAGTTCGAACGACCTTAAGATATGATGAAGCAATTACATATAATAAAGACAACAAAGAAAAAGACAGATATGTTGAAGCTTATCATAAAGAAATTAACCAACTATTGAGAATGAACACTTGGGATACAAACAAATATTATGATAGAAATGACATAGATCCTAAAAAAGTAATAAACTCAATGTTTATATTTAACAAGAAACGTGATGGTACACACAAAGCTAGATTTGTTGCAAGAGGCGACATTCAACACCCCGATACATATGATTCTGATATGCAATCCAATACCGTACATCACTATGCACTGATGACGTCACTGTCAATCGCATTAGACAACGACTATTATATCACACAGCTGGACATATCCTCTGCTTACTTATATGCTGATATCAAAGAAGAATTATACATAAGACCTCCACCACATTTAGGTTTGAATGATAAGTTAATACGTTTGAAGAAATCGCTTTATGGATTGAAACAAAGTGGTGCGAACTGGTACGAAACTATCAAATCATACCTGATACAACAATGTGGTATGGAAGAAGTTCGTG
>NZ_JAMQGO010000035.1 GCF_023703375.1 Lutimaribacter degradans | reverse complement strand
TATTTATTTAATCTTTCATTATATATTTAATATATTATTAATATTAATTAATATTTTATAATAAATAAATAAAATAAATATTTTAATATAATACTCCTTCGGGGTCCCCGCCGGGGACTTTATATTTTATTATATAATTAATTATTTTATAATTATTATATATTAGTTATATTATTAAATATTAACAAATGTGTGCTTTGTATTTATTGAATAGTTTGGTTCTTATCACCCACCCCCTCCCCCTATTACGTCTCCGAGGTCCCGGTTTCGTAAGAAACCGGGACTTATATATTTGGTAAATAAAAAAATAAATTATATAAATATTTAATAAATATATATTAAATATATTATTATTAATAATTTATTATTATATAATAAAATAATAAATATTATTAATGATTTAAATTATATAAATATTAATTATTAAATAAATAATTATACTTTCTCCTTTCGGGGTTCCGGCTCCCGTGGCCGGGCCCCGGAACTTAAAAATAATATATATATATATAAAAGTATTTTATAATAATTAGTTTAATTATTATTCTTTTTTTTATTAAATATAAAATCATTTTATGTTATTAATTTTTTTATTTTATTAAAAATAAATTTTATAATTAATGGAACTTAAAATAAATAATATTATTATTATAATTATTAATTAATGAATACTCTTTTGGGGTTCGGTTTCCCCTCCCGTATACTTACGGGAGGGGGTCCCTCACTCCTTTTGAGACTTTAATTTTATAAATATAAATATAAATATAACAAGATGTTAACTCTTTTATAAATAAATAATAAATATAATTCTAT
>NZ_JAMQGO010000003.1 GCF_023703375.1 Lutimaribacter degradans | reverse complement strand
CAACCAGGTCCTGGCGCAGATCGAGTTGTGGACCAAGGGCGAGGACTACGGAAACAAGGTCTACATCCTGCCCAAGCACCTGGATGAAAAGGTTGCTCGTCTGCACCTGGATCGGATCGGGGTCAAGCTGTCGTCGCTCTCGGCCGAGCAGGCCGAGTATATCGGCGTAACGCCCGAGGGACCGTTCAAGCCCGAGCATTACCGCTATTGATACTCGTGCGTTAGCGCATCACGATAGGCCCCGGAATTTCCGGGGCCTTTTCATTTGGGGGGATACGCAATGCGTGTGATCGTTTACGGCGTAGGGGCAATTGGCGGGGCCGTTGCAGCCGCGCTTTGCGACAATGGGGTTGGTGTGGTTGGCATTGCCCGCGGCAGGATGCTTGAGGCCATCCGCGAGCGCGGGTTGCACTTGCGCAGCCCTGTCCATGACAAGGTTCACCGGTTCGAATGTGTCGCGAAACCGGCGGAAATCTCTTTCCGTGGCGATGACCTGATCTTGATGTGCATGAAGACGCAAGACACGCTCCCGGCACTGGAGGCGCTGCGGGCCGCGGGTGTGACGACGCAAGCGATCTTTTGCCTGCAAAACGGCGTTGCCAATGAACGCATGGCGCTGCGGCTTTTCCCTAATGTGCATGGCGTGACGGTGATGCTTCCCGGCAGCTATCTTGACCCCGGCGAGGTGGCCGCCTTTTGCGAGCCGAAATTCGGCCTGTTCGATATCGGGCGTTTTCCCAACGGCACCGATGCCCACGACAAGCGCTTGGCGAAGGCTTTCGATGGCAGCATGATCGCGCCTTTCCTGCACGAAGACGTCATGGCCAGCAAATACGGCAAGCTGGTCTTGAACCTTCAGAACGGTCTGACCGCGGCGTTCGGCAAGGATGCCGAGCTTGACGACCTTTACCAGGCCGCCAAGACCGAAGCGGTGGCGGCGCTTGAGGCACATGGGATCACCTGGCAGGACGTAAGCGCAAGCGCCGATCCGCGGCGGGATGATCTAATGCGCATGGGCAAGATCGAGGGGCTGAAAACCGTCGGTGGCTCAACCGCGCAAAGCCTGGCGCGTGGAGGTAGCGTGGAAATCGACTATTTGTCCGGCGAAATATCCCTTTTGGGGCGGCTTGCCGGTATCACGACGCCGGTGAATGACGCGGTCACGGCGCTGGTGGCGGAAATGGCGCGTGAGGGGCGCGCCCCGGGCAGCGCAGATCCGGAGGTGATACGGCGCATGCTGGCGGGTTGAAGCCACACGGCAAATTTTCCCTTTCTGCACGACGCAACAGGCGCTAACTTTGTTTTCAAAGTCATAAAAACCCTTTTTTTCAAAGGCCCCAGGGGCCGCAATGTGGGAGAGTGATATGGGAAAACGTGATGATCTGATCGAAAGGTATGCCGACGATCTGCGCAAGAAATGCGGGATGGAACCTGACATGGATCTGCTGACCAAGGTGACGATCGGATGCGGGCCGGCAATCTACGATGACGATGCCTCGACCGTTGCGGCCACCCAGGAGGGAGAGCTTGAGACTGTCAAAAACAACTTTCTTATCAAGAAGTTGGGTCTTTCGGACAGCCCCGCGCTGATGGAGGCGATCAACAGCGTGATCGACACGTATGGCCGTTCGGAGCGCAACAAGTACCGCGCCGTCGTGTATTACATGCTGACCAAGCATTTCGGCAAGGAATCGGTTTACGGCTAAGCCCGGAAGCGACTGTGGATTTGCGCCCGCCACCGGCGGGCGTTTTCGTTTTTCACTGTATTTTCAATAGTTTTCCTTTGCCCGCGCGTAGAACGATGCGTTAGGAAAAGACATCCGGGCAGGATGGCCGGACCCTTATTCCAAGATCACGTGTGGTGCGTAGGGAGCACGTGGGGTGGCGGAGGGTTCCGGGGGTTGCCCGGGGCCCTCCGTTCTAATTCCGTATATTTATGGCGCGTTTAAATGTGCAAACCTTGTGCGGTTTGTGCCGGAAACCGCGCGGTTTTCACACGAATGGAAGGGCAGTCAACCGGGCGTGCTTTCACGGCGCGCTGCTCAGGTGGCGGGCGCGAAAATCAGGTCGGCGTGATCGGCCAGGTAGATGCGCAGCCAGGGCGTGAACCGCTCAGGGTTCCGGGCGACCTCTTGTGCCAGTACGTCGACGGCAACCCAGCGGGTTTCCATCACCTCGGCCGGGTTGGCGCGGATCGGCAGGCCGGGGGTGGCGCGGGCCAGGAACAGCTCGACCACCTCATGTTCAATCAAACCGTTACCAACATCGGCGCGGTATTCGACTTGCCCGCGATGCTCGCAGGTCAGGCCGGTAATACCCAGTTCTTCTTGCAGGCGGCGGTTGGCGCAAGTGGCGGCATCTTCGTCCCAATCGGGGTGGGTGCAGCAGGTATTCGCCCACAGGCCCGGCGTGTGATACTTGCCCAACGCGCGGCGCTGGATCAGCACGCGGTTCCCATCCATCACGAATACGGACACGGCCTTGTGCCGCAGCCCGCGCTTGTGCGCGTCCAGCTTTTCGACCGGGGTCAAATCTCCGTTCACCCAGGCCGGGATCATGGTCGTCATACGTACTCCGCCCGAACAAGCCTTGTCAGATGGGCTAAGTTCTTAACGCCAATCTTCAGGTGCGCCAAGGGCCGGGCCTTGACCAGTTCCTTGTTCATGTATGCCTCGAAGGTCAAGCGTTGCACGTCGACATCATGACACAGGCTGACAAAGCGTTCGCGCCGCTCGTCGGATTTGTAATAGGCGTCCTGCAGCGCGCCCAACACCTTGAAGACCGATTTATGCTCTTTCATGAACAGTTTGCGGGCCAGTTGCAGATCACGGATCAGGCCCGATTTCAGCTTGGCCTCGGCCGCGGTGGCGGCGACGCGCCCGCCCATCATGGCGTAGTAAATCCCCTCACCCGAGGACGGCGCGACAACGCCGGCCGCATCACCGGCCAGCACCACGTCGCGGCCATTGTCCCAGCGATCAAGCGGTTTGAGCGGGATGGGCGCACCCTCGCGGCGGATGGTGGGGCAGTCGGCCAGGCCGCTGGCTGCGCGCAGGTCGGCGGTGGCCTTTTTCAGGTCAACGTCTTTCACCAATGACCCCATGCCGATGCTGGCGGATTTTCCGTGCGGAAAGACCCAGCCATAGAAATCGGGGCTGATGCGCCCATCATAGATCACGTCGCAGCGGTCGGGGTGATAATCGCCGCGCGGTCCCGGTGCCTCGATGATCTCGTGGTAGGCGATGACGTAAGGGATGCGGTCGCCGCCCGGCACTTCGGTGCGGGCCACGTTCGACCGCGCGCCATCGGCGCCGATGACCATGCGGGTAGTCAGCGTCACCTCGTCACCTGATGCCTTGTCGCGATAGATGACATGGGTGCCGGATGTGTCGCGCTCGATCCGCAGGTAGGTGCCGGTGTGGCGCTCGGCCCCGGCCTCGGCCGCACGGGTGCGCAGGTATTCATCGAAACCGTCGCGATCGACCATGCCGACAAAACCGTTTTCGATGGGAATATCGACCCGTCGCCCGGTGGGCGAGATCATGCGTGCGGTGCGGATTTTCGCCACCAGCTGGTTTTGCGGGATGCGGAAATCACGGATAAGGCGGGGCGGGATGGCGCCGCCGCAGGGTTTTATGCGGCCTGCCCTGTCGATCAGCGCAACTGTGCGGCCTTGCAGGGCCAGATCTTCGGCGGCTGTGGCGCCCGAAGGCCCCCCGCCCACAACGACAACGTCATACATGGTGTCCTTACTCTCCCGGTATCATGTCGGCGATGGGTGCCGGCCTGGGTTGCGTGTTGAGCGACAGCGCCAGAATGGCAGCGATCAGGAAAACCCCGCCCTCGGCGGCGAAGACGGTGCCATAGGCCAACGCGTCAGAGGGCGTGAGGCTGCGCATGATGTCGGCGGCGGCAGTTCCGAGAAACGAGCCGGCGCCAAAGGCAATGGCCTGCGCGGCGCCGAACAGGCCCATGCGGATGCCTTCGCGGTTTTCATCGCCTTCGCGGGCCAGGCCCATCATCGCGCCGATGGCGGCGACAGCAAAGGCACCATTGGCCAGGCCAAGGATGAAGATGTTGGGTGCAACGGGCCAAGTGGCCGCGTGCATCCCGCCCCAGGCCAGCGCCAAAAGCGACGCTCCCGACAAAAGGCACCCGCCCACGATCCAGACCCGGACGGGCACGACGAGCCAGCGCGCCAGCGCCGTGCCGGACAGCAGAACAGCCACCATGCCGACCAGCGCGCCGGCGTGGTGCATCCCGCCCAGCGCGGTGCTTTCGCCCACGGTCATGCCAAACACGTGCCCGGCAAAGGGTTCGAGGATAAGATCCTGAAGATTATAGGCCAGCATCGAGGCGAAGACGAATATGGTGAAGGCCCGCACGCGGGTATCGGCCCACATTTCGGCGGCGGCGGCGCGAAAGGCCAGTTTGCGGGTTTTGCCGGATTTCTGAGGGGCGGGCGTGCGTTCTTGCCGCCATGTGCCGATCAGCGTCAGTGTCAGCGCCACGCCGGCCACACCGGCGGTGACGGCCAGCAGCCGCGCGGGGCTGTAAGGATCAAGCAACTGCCCGGCGGTTATGCCGGTGGCGGCAAGGCCGAAGATCATCATGATCCATACCGCGCTGCCGGCGGCGGCCTGCCGCCCCTGCGCCACGCGGGCGGCCAGCAGCGCCAGCAAGTTGGTGCCCGCCGCCCCGATGCCCAGCCCGATCAGAAGAAAGGCGGGAATGGCCGTTGCGATGCCAAGGGCGGTCGATTGCGCCATGAGACCAACGGCAAAGGCGGCCAGCATCGCGCCGGCGCCCAGCGTGGCGACGCCCCCGATGATCCAGGGTGTGCGCCGCCCGCCTGAGTCGGCCCCGTGGCCGAAATGCGGGCGCAGGAATTGCGTGCCATAGTAGAGCGAGACAAGCAGCCCCGGCAGAATCGCGGGCAATGCCAGCTCTACCACCATCACGCGGTTCATCGTGGCCGTCGTCAGCACCACGATCATGCCCAGCGCCATCTGAACCAGGCCAAGGCGGATGATCGAAACCCAGCTGAGCGTCATTCTACATCGCCCCCAATCCGCGCAGGGCGAAGGCGGCGACCATCATCCCCGTGATATACATCAGGACGCCGGTGCCGTTGTACCAAGGCGCCTTTGCGCGCGGGTCGCGCAGCATGACCGACATTGCCCAGACCTGCCCCAGCCCCAGTGCCAGAACGGCCGCCGCGTGCGCGGGCCTGTCCCATTGGGCCAGAAGCATCACCACGCCGGCCTGCGGCACCAGCATCACGGCGCAGGCAACCTTGGCCGCCAGTTCGGGCCCCAGCGTAACCGGGAGCGAGTTGACGCCCATCTGACGGTCGCCCTCCAACGCCTTGAAGTCATTCAACGTCATGATGCCGTGTGCGCCGATGCCGTACAGCAGCGCGACCCAGATGATCGGCCAATCGGGGCGGCCTGCCGCCAGAACCGCGGCGCCGGTGAACCACGGCAAGGTTTCATAACTCAGCCCTACCAGGCCCGGCCCCAGCCAGCCCGAGCGTTTCAGGCGCACGGGTTCGGCCGAATAGGCCCATGCCGCCAGAACACCGACAACCGTGGCGGCAAAACCCCACGGCCCCAGGGTCGCGCCCACGAGCAACGACAACGCCGACATGGCAAGGGCGATCCACAGGCCCCAACGGCCGGGGATACGCCCCGACGGGATCGGGCGGTCGGGTTCGTTGATGGTGTCCACATGCCGGTCGCACCAGTCATTGGCGGCCTGGCTCATCCCGCAGACAATCGGTCCGGCCAGGATGATGCCCAGCACCACCAGCGCGGGCTTTTCCAAGGGCGACACACCCGACGATACCGTGCCGCACAGATAGGCCCACATCGGCGGAAACCAGGTGATCGGCTTGATCAGCCGCAACATCGCCGCCGGTTCGGGGATCGTGCGAGAGTGTAAATCTGTCGTAACGCTCATGTGTCTAGCTTGCCTGACACTTCGAGTCGTTGCAAGAAAACTCGTCATCCAGCGGCCGGATGGGCCTTACAGGGGTAGTGCGTTAATTTTAAAGGAAAAACAGGCTTCGTCAGCGGCTTAGCTGTCACTGTCCTTGTGCAGCAGGCCGTATTTGCGCAGCTTGACATACAGGCTTTGCCGCGACAGCCCCAGCATCTCGGCGGCGGCCGCGCGGTTGTTGCGCGTCAGGTCAACCGCGGCCTCGATACACAGTTTTTCGATCACTTCCGAGGTTTCGGCCACGATATCCTTGAGCGAGGCAGAGCCCACAAGCTCGATCACGCTGGAATGGGCTGTTTCATCGCCACCGATCACGGGCGGGCCGCCGCGCAATGCCTCGGTCCGGCTGACATCGCGAATGATAAAGGCCATGGCTGGTTTATCGCGGCCATTCAGATGCGCCACCGACATTTCCACCGATATCTTGCCGCCGAAATCGTTGGTCAGACGCGTGGAATAGCTGCGCATGTGCCCCGAACGCATGGCGTTTTCAAGCATAACGCTCAGGTCGATCTGTCCACGGGCCAGGAAATCGGCAAGGCTGCGCCCGCGCAGTTCGCCGACCTGTGCAGAGTTGGTCAGCTCGAGGAACGATTCGTTCGCGTCTTCGATCATGCCCTTGAGATCGGTAAACACGAAGCCGTCGGTGCTGCCGCGATACAAGGCCGAAAGATTCGAAGTCAGGCGGTCATCCAGCGCCAACCCGTCGGTTGCCGCTTCGATTCGGCAAATCAGTATGCGCTCACCGGCGGCGCGAAACATTGCAGGGTGCACATGCAGCTTGTACCGGCTGCGCCGCGCCTGCACCGTCAGGTCTTCGGTCGCATCGGACATGGCCAGCGCAATCAACGCATCGACGAATTCGCCCCGGCGACGGTCCTTGAATTCTTGCGAAAACGGGGCGCCTGTCAGCTCGTCCCGGGTGGCACCCAGCAGCGATGCGGCCGGCGCGTTCAAATCCTTGATACGCCCGTCACTGACAGACACGAACACGACCGCATCGCGCGTATTGGCCAGCAACATGCGATAGCGGGCGTCGTATTCGCGCCGCTCTTCGTAGCCGCGTTCAAGGGCGACCTGTGCCTGCACCAATTGCCGATGCGTTTCTGCGATCACGCGCAGATCGCGGCCAAGAAACAGCAGCGAGCCGTCCTTTTGCAGCGGATGTACCGAGTAGCGCACAGGCAACGAGCCGCCCGCGTCGATATGGTTGACCTCGATCGCACGGGGCGGGTTTTCGCCATCCGCAAGCCGGGTCAGCAGGGTGTCGATTTTGGGTGCGCTGTCGGGGCCCAGCAAATCGCGGAGCGAACGCCCCTCCCAATCGCTGGTCACGCCGGACATAGGCGAGGACGGATCAATCAATACCGATTGGATATGCCCCGTGTCGGACACGATCAGGGCAACGTCGGACTCGGCCGCGAGCACGGAATTCAAAAGGTCGGGTTCGATCATTGGAATCGACCCTCCTTTCCAAACAGGCGTGCTATCCGAGACCATTACTCCGCCACTTTCAGTTCCGCATGCACCGCCGGTCGATAACACAGACCGATTGCCGCCTTTATATCCCTTGTGACCAAGTCGACGCCTGTCACCTCAAGGATATTATCGGCATAGTCCATGACAGGTCCACCAAGAACAATTGGCGGAACCACGCATGCCTCGTTCCTGATCTGTTTAACCAGATGACTCACAGGTTCAAGCACTTCCAGAGTCGAACAGGTAAATACAACGAGGTCAAACCCCCCCTGGTTGAGCGAAGCCACGACAGTTTCGCGTGAATCGTCCATCATCACGCTGACCGAACAGCCCGCGCGCCGCATCTGGTCAGACAGCAGCGCCGAGCCGAGCACATGACCATAGTCACCACAGATGACCAGCAGCACCCCAAGGCGCCTTTCGCGGCTGGAGGGCAGCGCCCATTCCGCGCTTATCCTTTTGACGAGGCTGTAAAGTCTGGCCCCGGACAGGCTGACTTGCCAGAAAGGCACGGCGTCGTCTTGCCAGCCCTGCCCCACAAGCATCGTTGCCTCGGGAATACAATAATCCATCAGGTCGGCACTGCCAAGATTCCGCTCTTTCAGATCGGTCAGAACCTGGTCGGGATCGAAGGGATTCGGACTGGCCGACCATGACGCGAGGTCATGCGCGGCGTCTGACAACCTGGCGCGCGTTTCGGCCGACGGATAGCTTCGCAATGATGTCAGGACAGATCTGGCCAATGCATCGACGTGGCGGCTGGCGGCCCCTAACGGGCGTTTCCGGGATAAATCAACGACCATTGCGGCGCTCCTCGCTTTTACCGGCATCCGGCTGGAAAGACGCACCGGATGATGATGGTAAGCGTCCATAAATAGTGTCATGCATCGTTGACTGTTTGTCAAAGAATATAGACACCCATCAGGCGCATTTCGTCACTAGCGATTTTGGTATTATATTTTTAGTGTTTTGCGGCAATGCTTTAGCATATTTCATTCCTGACCTTTCGTGCGCGAAAAGGCATCAGATCTCCAATCTACTATGTGTAACTTTTAATTGACACTTTGGCTGCCACGCCGCTACGCTCGGATCATGGCAAGGAGGGAATCGGCCATGTCCACGCATCATGCCAGTGCAACACCATCCACCGGGCTTTACACCCCTGAACAACGCGCGCGGCGCGATGCGACGGTGTGGACGCTGGTGCAAGGTATCCTGGCACCGTTGCAATTCCTGGTGTTCCTCGTCTCGCTGGCGCTGGTGTTGCGCTACCTTTGGACCGGGGATGGATACTGGGCAGCGACCCTGTCGATCATCGTCAAGACAGGCGTACTTTACACGATCATGGTGACCGGCGCGATCTGGGAAAAGATCGTGTTCGGGCAGTACCTGTTCGCGCCTGCCTTTTTCTGGGAAGACGTCGTCAGTTTCGGCGTCATCGCCCTGCACAGTATTTACGTGTGGGCGGTCTGGACCGGCAGTTTCGGCCCGGTCGAACAGATGGTGATCGCGCTGGCAGCCTACCTTGCCTACGTCATCAACGCCGGGCAGTTCCTGTGGAAACTGCGCATGGCCCGGCTGCAGGCAGAAGGGCAGCAGGCATGAAAGATGTCACCGAAACAGGCCGGGGGTGCCGCAACGCGCCCATCCTCAAGGAACGCGGCCAACGCGAGGTTTTCTGCGGGTTGACCTCGATCATCTGGCTGCACCGCAAGATGCAGGATGCGTTTTTCCTGGTCGTGGGTTCGCGCACCTGCGCGCACCTGCTGCAATCGGCCGCGGGCGTGATGATCTTTGCCGAACCCCGATTCGGCACCGCGATCCTGGAAGAAACCGACCTGGCTGGCATGGCCGACGCGCAGGATGAACTTGCGCGCGAGGTGGGCCGCCTGCTGGAGCGCCGCCCCGATATTCGGCAGCTTTTCCTTGTCGGTTCTTGCCCGTCAGAGGTTATCAAACTTGACTTGGAAAAGGCGGCAGAAAAGTTGTCGGCACGGCACGGGCCGCATGTGCGGGTGATCAATTTCTCGGGTTCGGGGATCGAAACCACCTTTACCGAGGGCGAGGACGCCTGCCTTGCGGCGATGGTCCCCACGCTACCCGAAACGGAAGAGCGCCAGTTGATGCTGGTCGGCGCGCTGCCAGACGTGGTGCAGGACCAGGCGCTTGACCTGCTGGGCCGCATGGGCATCGGGCCTATAACCGTGCTGCCATCGGCGCGGGCGGATGATCCGGTGGACGTCGGCCCCAACACGGTTTTCGCGCTGACCCAACCGTTCCTTGGCGAGACACACGCGGCACTGACGCGCCGTGGCGCAAACCACATTCCTGCCCCCTTTCCGTTCGGCGAGCAGGGCACGACCGCCTGGCTGCGCGCCGTGGCCGATGAATTCGGCATCTCGGACGAGACATTCGCCCAGGTCACAGACGCGCCCCGCGCCCGTGCGCGCCGTGCCGTGGCGCAGGCCGCCGAGGTGTTGGAGGACAAGTCGGTGTTTTTCTTCCCCGACAGCCAGCTTGAAATTCCGCTGGCCCGGTTCCTGACCCGTGAATGCGGGATGCAAGCGGTCGAGGTTGGCGCGCCCTTCATTCACAAGGACTTGGTCGGCCCCGATATGGATTTGATGGCCGAGGGCCCGGTTTTTGCCGAAGGCCAGGATGTTGACCTGCAACTGGACCGCGCCCGCGCCGCCCGCCCCGATTTGACGGTTTGCGGCCTTGGCCTGGCCAATCCGCTCGAGGCCGAGGGCCTGACAACAAAGTGGGCGATCGAGCTGGTCTTTACCCCGGTGCATTTCTACGAGCAGGCCGGCGATCTGGCCGGGCTTTTCTCGCGGCCGCTGCGCCGCCGTGCGCTGCTTCGGACGGAGGCCGCGGAATGATGGTGTATCGCCCAGATGGCCAACAAGGTGCGTCCGCAACGGGCTGCGCCAATAGCTTTCCCGCACGGCCTGCCAATTTGCATGAGGTGCCCTCATGAAATTGACAGTATGGACATATGAGGGGCCCCCGCATGTGGGCGCGATGCGCGTCGCCACGGCGATGAAAGACCTGCATTACGTCTTGCACGCGCCGCAGGGCGACACCTATGCCGACCTGCTGTTTACCATGATCGAGCGGCGCAACCATCGCCCGCCCGTCACCTACACCACCTTCCAGGCGCGTGACCTGGGCGCCGATACCGCCAACCTGTTCAAGACCGCGGCGCGCGATGCATATGAAAGGTTCACACCCCAGGCGATCATCGTCGGCGCGTCCTGCACTGCCGAGCTGATTCAGGACGATCCGGGCGGCATGGCCGAAACGATGGGCTTGCCGGTGCCTGTCATTCCACTGGAATTGCCCAGCTACCAGCGCAAGGAAAATTTCGGCGCAGATGAAACATTCTACCAGATCGTCAAATCGCTCGCGACGCCTTTGCAAAAGACCGCGCATGTCACCGCCAACCTGATCGGGCCGACGGCGCTTGGGTTTCGCCATCGCGACGATATCACCGAGTTGACTTCGCTGCTGGCAGATATGGGCATCGGCGTGAATGTCGTGGCCCCCTATGGCGCCACGCCGGCCGATATTGCCCGGATGGGTGCCGCGCATTTCAACGTGCTGATGTATCCCGAAACCGCCGAGACCGCCGCCCGCTGGATGGAGCGCGAGCTGGATCTGCCCTATACGAAAACCGTGCCCATCGGCGTGGGCGCGATACGCGATTTCGTGGCCGAGGTGGCCGCGTTCACCGGCCGTTCCGCCACGCTGGACGACAGCCGCCTGCGCCTGCCGTGGTATTCCGCGTCGGTCGATTCCACCTACCTGACGGGAAAGCGGGTGTTCCTGTTCGGCGATGGCACCCACGTGGCCGCCGCCGCCCGCCTCGCCCGTGACGAGATGGGGTTCGAGGTGGTGGGCATGGGCTGCTACAACCGCGAACAGGCGCGCAACATCCGAAAGCTGGCAAAAGATTACGGCGTCGAGGCGCTGATTACCGACGATTACCTTGAAGTCGAACAGGCGATCGAGGCTCTGGCACCCGAGATGATCCTGGGCACCCAGATGGAGCGGCATATCGGCAAGCGCCTGGGCATTCCCTGCGCCGTGATCAGCGCGCCCGTGCATGTGCAGGATTTCCCGGCGCGCTATTCGCCCCAGATGGGGATAGAGGGCGCGAACGTGATCTTCGATACCTGGGTGCACCCGCTGGTCATGGGGCTGGAAGAGCACCTGCTGCACATGTTTCGCGACGATTTCGAGTTTCACGACGACGCCGGCGCCAGCCATCACGGCCACAAGGCCAAGCTGCGCGAGATGAACGCAACGCCCACCCCAGAGCCCGAGGCGGCCGACCAGCCCCGGATGGAAACCGGCGTCGCGGTCGTATGGCTGCCCACAGCCGAAAAAGAGCTGAAGAAAATTCCGTTCTTCGTGCGCGGCAAGGCACGGCGCAACACCGAAAACTTCGCCGCCGAACGTGGCGTATCCGAGATCAGCGTTGAAACACTCTACGAGGCCAAGGCCCATTATGCGCGGTGATGATGTGACAGCGGGCATCAGGCCCTACAACATCGTGATTATCACGCTGGACGCCCACGCGGCCGGGCCGGTGGCGCGTGCCGGGGTGAACCTGGTGCAGGATTTCCCGGGCCTGAGCGTCAGCGTGCACGCCGCCGCGGAATGGGCCGAAACTCCCGACGCCCTGGCCGAGACCAAGGCCCGCATCGCCGAGGCCGACATGATCGTGGCGAACCTGCTGTTCCTTGAAGAGCATATTCGCCCCATTATCGACGATCTGCACGCGGTTCGAGACCGGCTGGACGGGATGATCGGCGTAATCGCCGATGCCGAAATCATCAAGCTGACCAAGCTGGGGCGGCTGGACATGTCGCAACCCGCCAGCGGTATGATGAAGCTGATGAAAAAGCTGCGCGGCGGGTCGAAACCCAACAGCGACAGCGGCGAAAAGCGCATGAAACAGCTGCGCCGCCTGCCCCGTATCCTGCGGATGATCCCCGGCAAGGCGCAGGATCTGCGCAGTTGGTTCCTGGTCATGCAATACTGGCTCGGCGGGTCCGACGACAATATCGAGCAGATGGTGCGCTATCTGTTGGGCAAATATGCTGCCACGCGCCCCGAATGGCTAGGTGCGCAGGCCGCCGAGCCGCAGGAATACCCCGAGGTGGCGCTTTACCACCCCGATCTGGCTGACCGCATCACCACCGAGCCCGCCGACATCAAGGGCCCGGACAAGCCCGTGGGCACCGTGGGCCTGCTTATGATGCGGTCCTACATCTTGTCGTCGGATACGGCGCATTACGACGCGGTCATCCGCGCGTTGGAAGCGCGCGGCCTGCGCGTGCTGCCGGCCTTTTCAGGCGGGTTGGACGGCCGCCCGGCAATTGCCGAATTCTTTGCCAACCAAGAAGGTGGCGCACATATCGACGTGCTGCTGTCGCTCACCGGGTTCAGCCTGGTCGGCGGGCCTGCCTATAACGACAGCG
The DNA here is from genome assembly GCF_023703375.1 of Lutimaribacter degradans. GTDB lineage: Bacteria > Pseudomonadota > Alphaproteobacteria > Rhodobacterales > Rhodobacteraceae > Lutimaribacter > Lutimaribacter degradans. Next base: position 320,746 of record NZ_JAMQGO010000003.1, on the reverse strand, counting down.
TCGGCGCGGTCGAGGTGCTGAAGGCACTGGATATTCCCTACGTCACCGCGCATCCACTGGAGTTTCAGACGCTGGGCCAATGGTCGACCAGCGAACAGGGCCTGGGGCCGATCGAAACCACCATGCTGATCGCCTTGCCCGAGCTGGATGGCGCGACCAACCCCACGGTTTTCGGTGGACGCCACGGGGCCGAAGGCTGCACCGGATGCCAATATGCCTGCCCCTGCGCCGGCACCGACCGGGCAATGGCCCCCTGCCGTGAGCGCATCGACAGCCTGGCCGAAAAGGTGGTGCGACTGGCACAACTGCGCCGCCGCAAGCTGGCCGAGAAAAAGGTGGCCATCGTTTTGTTCGGCTTTCCACCCAACGCAGGCGCGGTGGGCACGGCGGCCTATCTCAACGTGTTCGAAAGCCTGCACAACACCATGCTGCGCATGGCCGAGCATGGCTATGACATCGAAGTGCCCGAAACGGTCGAGGCGCTGCGCGCCGCAGTGCTTGAGGGCAACGCCCGCCAATACGGGCAAGAGGCCAACGTGGCCGCCCATGTCAGCGCCGATCACATCGTCGCCAACACCCCGCCGTTGAAGGCGGTCGAGGCCGTCTGGGGCCCGGCGCCGGGCAAGGTGCAATCAGACGGGCGCGGCGTGTTCGTGCTGGGCCAGCATTTCGGCAACGTGTTCGTGGGCGTGCAGCCAACCTTTGGCTACGAAGGCGACCCGATGCGCCTGTTGTTCGAGCGCGGGTTCGCGCCCACCCATGCTTTCGTGCAGTTCTACCTTTGGCTCAAGAACACGTTCCAGGCCGACGCGGTGCTGCATTTCGGTATGCATGGCGCGCTGGAGTTCATGCCGGGCAAGCAATCTGGCATGGGTGCGCGCGACTGGCCCGACCGGCTGATCGGCGAAATGCCGAACGTGTATCTTTATGCCTCGAACAACCCGTCCGAAGCCGCGCTTGCCAAGCGGCGCGCGGGCGCCATCACCGTCACGCACATGACGCCGCCGCTGGCGGCCTCGGGCCTGTACAAGGGCCTGTCAGAGTTGAAAGACAGCCTAACGCGCTGGCGTGGCATGGACCAGAGCGACGCGCGCGACGACCTGGAAGCACTGATCGCCGAACAGGCCGAGGCGGTCGACATGGGCGGCATCGACCCCGCCCAGATGTGGCTGAAGCTGCTGGAAACCGAGGATGCGCTGATCCCCGACGGGCTGCACATCCTGGGCAAGACGCTGACGGAAACCGAGCGCGCGGCCTATGCCGACGTGATGGAAGATGCCGATGCCGAAACCCGCGCGCGGGTGCTTTCGATCCTGGAGGAAGACCACGAAATCCCCGCGCTTTTGCGGGCGCTGGACGCGCGGTTCATTCCGCCCGTGCATGGTGGCGACCTGATCCGCAGCGCCGACGTGCTGCCCACGGGGCGCAACATCCATGCCTTTGACCCGTTCCGCATGCCCAGCGCATATGCCTGCCGCGAAGGCGCGAAACAGGCGCAACTTCTGCTGGATGCGCACCCGGAAATGCCGCGCTCGGTCGCGCTGGTTCTGTGGGGGTCGGACAATATCAAGTCCGATGGCGGGCCGATCGGGCAGGCGCTGGCGCTGCTGGGTGCCCGGCCGCGCTTCGATGCCTTTGGCCGCCTGTCGGGCGCAGACCTGATCCCGCTGTCCGAACTGGGCCGCCCGCGCATTGACGTGGTGATTACTCTGTCGGGCATCTTTCGCGATCTGCTGCCGCTGCAAACGCGCCTGTTGGCCGATGCCGCCTTGCAGGCCGCGCAGGCCGATGAGCCGCCAGAGATGAATTTTATCCGCGCGCATACGCTGGATTACATGGAAAAGATGGGCACCGACCTGGAAACCGCCGCGCTGCGCGTGTTTTCCAACGCCGAGGGCGCATATGGATCGAACGTGAACGCGCTGGTCGACAGCAGCGCCTTTGGCGACGAAGACGAACTGGCCGACGCCTACGAAGCACGCAAGAGCTTTGCCTATGGTGTGAATGGCAAGGCGAGCGCCAACCCGGTTCTGCTGCAACAGGCGCTGAAAGATGTCGACGTGGCCTATCAGAACCTTGAATCGGTCGAGCTGGGCGTCACGACGGTCGATCATTATTTCGACACGTTGGGCGGCATCTCCCGCGCTGTCAAACGCGCCAAGGGCACCGAGGCTGCCGTCTATATCGGCGACCAGACGCGTGGCGCGGCCAAGGTCCGCACACTGGCCGACCAGGTGGCGCTGGAAACCCGGTCGCGCAGCCTGAACCCTAAGTGGTTCGAAGGAATGCTGAAGCACGGCGCCGAAGGCGTGCGCCAGATCGAGGCGCAGGTAACCAACACGATGGGTTGGTCGGCCACAACCGGAAAGGTGGAGCCTTGGGTTTACCAGCGGCTTAGCGAAACCTTCGTGCTGGACCCCGAGATGCGCGCGCGGCTGGCCGAGCTGAACTCTGTCGCATCCAGTCGCATGGCCAACCGCCTGCTTGAAGCAAGCGACCGCAGCTACTGGCAGCCCGATGCCGAAACCCTGGCCGCGCTGCAGGACGCGGCCGATGCCCTGGAAGACAGGGTGGAAGGGGTGGCAGCGGAATGAGGACGTGTTTTGCAAACGCTTTCGCCTGCGGCACGCGGGGAAATGGGAGCCAGCCCCGTTGGGCCCTCGGCCTCAGCCCCCGGAATTTACCTGGCAAGATGAAGATGCGGGCGCAACCCGTGTCACAAAGGAGGCCCTTATGAGCCCATTGGACGCAAAAAACCCGCCCGCAGCCCGCGCCAACATGCGCGAAGCCGCGGGGTTGGAAGCGCGGCGGGTGGAAAGCCCCCCGGTACTGAAAGGCCAGGATGGCGAAGGCTCGGTCCAGGTGCATCAGGACGAAACCATGAAGATCGAGGGCGCCAAGGTTTTCTCGGTCTATGGCAAGGGTGGAATTGGCAAATCGACCACCAGTTCGAACCTGTCGGCCGCGTTTTCGCAATTGGGCAAGCGCGTTCTGCAGATCGGTTGCGACCCTAAGCACGACAGCACCTTTACCCTGACAGGCCAGTTGCAACCCACGGTGATCGACATCCTGAAAGAGGTCGATTTCCACGCCGAGGAGCTGCGCCCCGAGGATTTCGTGACCGAAGGCTGGAACGGCGTGAAATGCGTCGAGGCTGGTGGACCGCCCGCCGGGACGGGGTGTGGCGGTTACGTGGTCGGGCAGACGGTGAAGCTGCTGAAGCAGCACCACCTTTTAGAAGATACCGACGTGGTGATATTCGACGTGCTGGGCGACGTGGTGTGCGGCGGCTTTGCCGCGCCGCTGCAACACGCCGATCGCGCGGTAATCGTGACGGCCAATGATTTCGACTCGATTTACGCCATGAACCGCATCATCGCGGCGGTGCAGGCCAAGTCGGCCAATTACAAGGTACGGCTGGCCGGTTGCGTGGCCAATCGCTCCAAGGACACCGACGAGGTGGACCGGTTCTGCCGCGAGGTGGGCTTTAACCGTATCGCGCATATGCCCGACTACGACGCCATCCGCCGCAGCCGCCTTAAGAAGAAAACGCTGTTCGAGATGCCCGACGAAGAGGACATCGTGTTGGCGCGGGCCGAATACATCCGGCTGGCCGAGCAGCTTTATTCCGGAACCGACCCGTTGAGCCCGGCACCGATGGAAGACCGTGAAATCTTTGAGCTTCTGGGGTTCGATTGATGTCTGACGCCACCAACACCCCCAGCTATAACGCCACGCGCGCGCGGGTCGAAACCTATTTCGACAAGACCGCAACCAAGGTTTGGGACCGCCTGACCAGCGATGCCCCCGTCAGCCGTATCCGTGAAACGGTGCGCCGAGGCCGTGACAACATGCGCGCCCGGATGCTGGCCTGCCTACCTGATGACCTGTCGGGGGCCCGCGTGCTGGATGCGGGCTGTGGCACCGGGATGATGACGCAAGACCTGGCCGCGCGCGGAGCTGAGGTGGTGGCGGTGGATATCTCGCCGCAGCTTGTGGGAATTGCCCAGGCGCGCATGCCCGAGGCGATGCGCCCGCGCGTCACGTTCCGCGCCGGTGACATGCTGGATGCCGCACATGGCCGGTTCGACGCGGTGATGGCGATGGACAGCCTGATCTATTACCGCGCCGATGACATTCGCGCTGCCCTGGCGACGCTTGGCAAGCGCACCGGCGGGCCCGTGGTGTTCACGGTCGCGCCGCGCACGCCCCTGCTGATGGGCATGTGGTATGCGGGCAAGGTTTTCCCCCGGTCTGATCGTTCCCCGGTGATGATCCCGCATGCACCCAAGCGGTTGGCGCATGTCACCCGCGACATCGGGCGGCTGCGCGACGCGGGGCGTGTCTCGGTCGGGTTTTACATTTCCCAGGCGCTGGAGTTCACCGCATGAGCAAGGGCGCGCAGGTTCTGAAACAGTTCAGCATGAACATGCTGCCGTTTTCGGATGCTGCCAGCGACGCGCTGCCCCTGCGCCAGTTGCTGCGCCTGTCGCTGTTCCAGGTGTCGGTCGGCATGGCCGGCGTGATGCTTTTGGGCACGCTGAACCGGGTGATGATCGTCGAGCTGTCGGTGCCCGCGATGATCGTTGCGATCATGATCGCCCTGCCGGTTCTGTCGGCGCCGTTCCGGGCGCTTTTGGGCTTCAAATCCGATCACCACCGCAGCGCGATCGGGTGGAAGCGTATTCCCTATCTCTGGTTCGGATCCTTGTGGCAATTCGGCGGCTTGGCGGTGATGCCCTCGGCCCTGTTGGTGCTGGGGGGCAATACCGTGCATCATGTGCCCTTCGCCGGTGAAGTTCTTGCCGGATTGGCGTTTCTGATGACCGGGCTGGGCATGCACATGACCCAGACGGCCGGGCTGGCGCTGGCCGCCGACCGCGCAACGGATGAAACCCGCCCGCGCGTGGTGGCTTTGCTTTACGTGAGTTACCTGCTGGGGATGGCCCTGTCGGCCATCGTGATCGGCTGGCTGTTGCGCGATTTCAACGAGATCCTTCTGATCAAGGTGGTGCAGGGCGCGGCCGTTGTAACCATCACGCTGAACGTGATCGCGCTGTGGAAACAGGAACGCGTGCGCCCCATGAGCCGCGAAGCGCGCGAGGCGCCCACCCCGTCCTTCCGCGATGCCTGGGCCGATCTGGCGCGTGGCGGGCAGGCGGGCCGCCTGCTGGCGGTTGTGTTCATCGGCACGATGGCCTTCAACATGCAAGACGTGCTGCTTGAGCCCTATGGCGGCGAAATCCTCGGGCTTTCGGTCAGCGCCACCACGTTCTTGACAGCCGCCTGGGCCGCCGGGGCGCTGCTGGCCTTTGGCCTGGCGGGGCGCGGGCTGGCGCGGGGGCGCGATGCCTATCGCATGGCAGGCAGCGGGCTGCTGGTGGGGCTTATCGCCTTTTCGGCGGTGATCTTCGCCGCGCCGCTGGATTCGGGTACATTGTTTTTCGCGGGGGCCGCGTTGATCGGGTTCGGCGGCGGGTTGTTCAGTGTTGCAACGCTGACCGCCGCCATGACCATGCCGGCACAGGGCCTGGCCGGTCGTGGCCTGGCGTTGGGCGCCTGGGGCGCGGCGCAGGCCACAGCCGCAGGCCTTTCGATCGCCATCGGCGGCACGCTGCGCGACGCGGTCAACGCCCAGGCCATGTCGGGCGATTGGGGCACGCCGCTGATGTCACCGGCCACCGGGTATTCCTTTGTCTATCACACCGAGATCGCCCTGATTTTCGTCACCCTCATCGCGCTGGGGCCGCTCGTGCGGTTCCGGGGCCGCACGATTCACCAAAGCGGAAAGGCCGGGCGTATCGGGCTTGCCGACTTTCCCACCTGAACCGACCGAAAGGACAGGAAAATGTCTAACGCATTCTTTGCAAATTTCGACCTGGCCAGCCTGACATTGTGGCTGTTCTGGATCTTTTTCGCCGGGCTTATCTACTACCTCCAGACCGAGAATATGCGCGAGGGGTTTCCCCTTGTCGATGAAGACGGCAACGAGGCGGCCAACCAGGGCCTGTTTCCGGTGCCCAAGGACAAGACATTCGTTCTGCCCAACAACCAGGGTGAGCTGACCGTGCCCTCGGGCCAGCCGGGCGACCGCACCGATGTGCATGACAAGCTGGCGCGCACCGCTGGGGCCAACGGCTTTCCTTTCGTGCCCACGGGCAACCCGTTGGCCGACGGCATTGGCCCGGCATCCTGGGTGAGCCGCAAAGACGTGCCCGAACTGGACGCGCACGGCAAGCCAAAGATCATCCCGATGGCGTCGTCTGATCATTTTCATGTTTCCGCCGGGCGCGACCCGCGCGGGCTGCCGGTGCAAGCCGGCGATGGCAAGCTGGTAGGCCGGATCACCGACATGTGGATCGACGAACCCGAACAACTGGTGCGTTACCTGGAAATCGAGCTGGACGAAGGCGGCAAGCGCCTGGTGCCGATGACGCTGGCCAAGATCAAGTCGAACCGCGTCAGGATACACGCGATCTATGCCGAGCATTTCGCGGGCGTGCCGGAAACCGCGTCCACCACGCAGGTGACCAAGCTCGAGGAAGACAAGATCAGCGCCTATTACGCCGGCGGCAAGCTCTACGCCGACGATGCGCGGCTTGAACCGCAACTTTAAGCCATACGAACGACACGCTCGCCGGAGGACACAGCCATGAGCCACGATGATTTTGCAATCGAACCCGTCAAGGGCCTGCCGGAACGCCCGCCCGAGGGCGAACAGGTTCTTTGGCAGGGCCGCCCCGACTGGTGGGCGCTGTCGAAAGACGCGTTGAACGTCTGGTGGATCATGGGTTATTTTGGTGTTCTGGCGGCATGGCGTTTCGTGTCGCTGATCGACCAGCGCCCGTTGATGGAGACCGTCGCGCTCAGTGTGCCGTTCCTCATCGCGGGGCTGATCGTCTGTTCCCTGCTGGTGATCGTGGGTTACGTGCAGGCACGCACCACCGTCTACACGGTCACCAACCGGCGCGTGGCAATGCGGATCGGCGCGGCGCTGACCGTGACGCTGAACCTGCCGTATAATCAGCTCATCAATGCTTCGGTCCAGATGCGGCGGCGGGGCGTGGGCACCATCGCCTTCGAGGTGCCGGAGGATGTCAAGCTGGGCTATCTGACCTGCTGGCCCCATGTGCGGCCCTGGCGTGTTCCCGCGCAACCTGCGCTGCGCTGTATCCCCGATGCCGAACGTATTGCCGCGATGATTTCGGATGCCGCCGAGGCGCGCATCGCCACCCCGCAAGTGACACGCAAGACCACGGCCGGGGCCACAGCCCCCGTTGCGGCCGAATAAGGGGCTAACCGATGCAATACCAATCTGCCCATTCCAGCCATCGCCCGAGCGAGCCCGAGAAGATCCCCCCGGTTCTGCTGCGCGGCGTGGCCTTTCTGATCGTGGCATCAATGACCATCGTCACGTCGGCAACCATCAGCGGCCGGCCCGCCACCTCGACCCCGCCGGTCAGCAAAACGGTGGCCGAAACGGCGTTCGTTCTCGATGCCGAGATGTCAGGGGCGGTGCGCATCACCACCCCCGACGGCACCTTGATCGCCGACCTGGCGCCCGAGGCGGGCGGCTTTATCTCGGGCGTGGCGCGGGTGATCGAGTTCAATCGCCGCAAGGCCGGTTTGCCACTGAACGCGCCCGTGCGACTGACGCGCGGCGAAAACGGCCGGATGGCCATTCATGACCCCCTGACGGGGTGGAGCGCCGACCTGATGGGGTTCGGTGCCGACAACGCCAGGGCCTTCGCCAGGCTGCTGGACTGATCCAAGGGAGGACACACAAAATGGGTCTGCTGACAAAAGAAATCGAACGCGTGCCCTGCACCGTCGAGATAAGCCACAAGTTCGAAAGCCTGCACGCGCATGTGCGGTTCAATGACGGCTCGGTCGTCTACCCCGGTGACGAGGTTCGCGTGCAGGGCCCCGAGATCATGGCCCCTTTCGGTGAGATCGTGACCGAGGATCGCGAGGCCATCATTCTGCGCGCCAGCAAGCTGGAGCAGCTCTGGACCCGCCTGACCGGCGATTTCGAGGTCATGGAACTGTGCGAGTTCTCATTCTCCGAGGAGGTGACGCTATGAATGCGCCCGTGAAACATTCCGCCGACGCCGCAACCGTCGAAGAGGGCCTGGCCATCCAGGAAGAGCAGGCAAGGTTCGACGACGATTTCGCAACCGAAACGGCGATGTCCAACACGCTGCTGACGCCACGGTTTTACACCACGGATTTCGACGAGCTGGACGCGATCGACGTATCACCGGTGCGCGAAGACTGGGACAAGCTGATCGCGCAGATGGTAAGCGACCCCAACAAGGGGCATTTCAAGAAAAACGAGGATTGGGACCACGTTGACTGGGACGGGATGGACCCGGCGTTGAAAAAGGAATTCATCGACTTCCTCATCAGCTCCTGCACGGCCGAGTTCTCTGGCTGCGTTCTGTACAAGGAAATGAAACGGCGCGGCAACAACGACGACATCGTGCAACTGTTCCAGCTCATGGCGCGCGACGAGGCGCGTCACGCGGGGTTCATCAACGATGCGCTGCGCGAGGCCGGGCTGCGGGTGAACCTGGGGTTCCTGACCCAATCCAAGAAATACACCTATTTCCGGCCAAAGTTCATCTACTACGCCACCTACCTGTCGGAAAAGATCGGCTATGCCCGCTATATCACGATCTTTCGGCATCTCGAGGCCAACCCCGAGCACCGGTTTCACCCGATTTTCAAGTGGTTCGAGGAATGGTGCAACGACGAGTTCAGCCACGGCGAGGCCTTTGCCCTTCTGATGAAGACCGACCCCAGGCTGACAAGCGGCAAGAACGTTTTCTGGATCAAGTTCTTCCTGACCGCAGTTTACGCCACGATGTACGTGCGCGACCATCAGCGCCCCGCCTTTCACAAGGCGCTGGGGGTGGACCCGGACTGGTACGCGCACGAGGTGTTCACAAAGACCTCCGAACTGACCAAACAGATATTTCCGATCACGCTGAATATCGATCATCCGCGCTGGCAAAGAACGCTGGAAGCGCTGCACCGGGCCAATGTCCAGATTGCACGGGCCAAGACGCGCGGCGGCCTGGGCGGCAAGTTGAGCCAGATGGCAGGCTCGGCCAGGGCGGCATGGTGTTTCGCATCGCTTTACACGATACCGGCGAAAAAGCATCGCGTTCCCGCGAGCACACGGTTGGAGCCGGTCTATTGAGTGGGTTCGGCGCCTGCGGCGCCGACCGGGGGGGGGGGCGCGCCCCCCCAGACCCCCGGGGGTATTTTCAGCAAGAGGAAAATAGCGGCATGAGCCTGGCCGATCCCTGGATAGCAGCCCTGACGGCCTTGTTCCTGTGGTGGTTTTCCACGGGCGCGATCCTGCTGGTGGTGCGACTGGCCGACCGGGTTGGCGGACGAGCCGGGCTGGGGGTGACACTGGGCGGGTTGCCCGTTCTGGGGCTGGGCCTTTGGGGATACGCGGCGACGCTGCAAGGCACGGGGCCTGCATCGGCCTATCACGGGTTCCTGGCGGCGCTGGCGATCTGGGGCTGGATCGAGCTGGCCTTCCTGACCGGCATAGTGACGGGGCCGAACCTGCGCCCCTGCCCCAAGGATCTGCCCGAGTGGGAGCGATTCATCAGGGCCTGGGGCACCGTGGCCTATCACGAGATGGCGCTGCTGGCCGCCTTGTTGCTGTTGTGGTGGCAGGGCGACGGGGCGGCCAACATCTTTGGCTTCTGGACCTTTGTGATACTTTATTTCGCGCGGATCTCGGCCAAGTTGAACCTGTATTTCGGGGTGCCGCGCATCAATACCGAGTTCATACCCGGCGCCTTGCAGCACTTGCCAAGCCATTTCCGCGTGCGGCGGGCGAACTGGCTGTTTCCGGTGTCGATCACGGGGCTGTCTTTCGCGGTCGCGTGCTGGCTGGAGCGGCTATGGGCGGTAACCGCGCCGGGCGAAATGGTTGGTTTTGCCTTGCTGGGCGCGATCAGCGCGCTGGCATTGCTGGAACATTGGCTGATGGTGGTGCCGCTGCCCGATGCCAAGCTGTGGCGCTGGATGTTGCCCGCGTCCAAGGAAACAAAAGGAAACGTGGAGGGACATCATGGATTTTGACGCCATGTTCGCAGCGCAGTTGGAAGCGCTGAAAGAAGAAGGCAATTACCGCATCTTTGCCGAACTTGAACGCGAGTGCGGTGAGTTCCCGCGCGCGCGCAGCCATGATGACGGTGCCCCGGACAAGGTGACGGTATGGTGCTCGAACGATTACCTTGGGATGGGCCAGAACGCGGTTGTGCGCCAGGCGATGAAGGATGCGGTGGATGCATGCGGCACCGGCGCGGGCGGCACGCGCAACATTTCAGGCACGGCGCGCCACCACGTGGCGCTTGAGGGCGAATTGGCCGAGCTGCACGGGAAAGAGGCGGCCCTGCTGTTCACCAGCGGTTACGTGTCGAACTGGGCCGCGTTGAGCACCCTGGGAAGCCGCCTGCCTGACGCGGTGATCCTGTCGGACGCGTTGAACCATGCCAGCATGATCGAAGGGATGCGCCATGCGCGCTGTCAAAAGGTGATCTGGAAACATAACGACCCAGAAGACCTGGATCGCAAACTCGCCGCCCTGCCCGCCAACGCACCCAAGATCGTGGCCTTTGAATCGGTCTATTCGATGGATGGCGACATTTGCCCGATGGAGGAGATCATCGAGGTGGCCGAGAAACACGGCGCGATGACATATCTTGACGAGGTGCACGCCGTGGGCCTTTACGGCCCGCGCGGTGGCGGCATTTCCGAGAAACGCGGGCTGGCGCATCGTATCGACCTGATAGAAGGCACGCTGGGCAAGGCATTTGGCTGCGTGGGCGGATATATCTCGGGCTCGGCGGCGTTGTGCGATTTCATTCGCTCATTTGCCAGCGGGTTCATTTTTACCACGGCCCTGCCGCCCGCCGTGGCCGCGGCGGCGCAAGCGTCGATCGCGCATCTCAAGGTTTCGGACACCGAACGCCGGCAGCAGCGGCGGCAGGTGGCGCGGCTCCGGGCCGAGTTGGACAAGCGAGGCATTCCGCACCTGGACAACGCCAGCCACATCATCCCGGTGATGATCAAGGACCCGGTGAAATGCCGGCAGCTGGCCGATATCCTCATGCGCGACTACGGAATCTATGTTCAGCCGATCAATTACCCCACCGTGCCTAAGGGCACCGAGCGGCTGCGCTTTACCCCCGGGCCCTTGCATACCGACGCCGATATCAATCACCTTGTCGAAGCGTTAAGCGTGTTGTGGAAACAATGCGCCATCGCGCACGCGGTGGCCTGACCGGTTGACAGCGCGCCCGGCGCGCTAGGTCTACCACTAAGAAGATAAATCAGCGGAGAGAGACCCATGAAAACCGTTCTGAGCACCTTGACCTTCGTGGCGCTGTCGTCGGCCGCATATGCGGGCGGCCATGCTTCGGGCGATGCCGAGGCGGGCGAGAAAGAGTTCCGCAAATGCAAGGCATGCCACATGATCCAGGACGCCGAGGGCGAAAACATCGTGCGCGGTGGCCGGACCGGACCGAACCTTTGGGGTGTCGTCGGGCGCACAGCCGGCACTTATGACGATTTCCGGTATTCCAGCTCCATGGCAGACGCGGGCGAAGCGGGGCTGGTCTGGGATGAAGAAACCTTCGTGGCCTATGTGCAGGATCCGACAGGGTATCTGCGCGAGTACCTTGATGACAACGGAGCCCGCGGCAAGATGAGCTATCGGCTGCGCGACGCAGGCGATGCGGCCGATATCTGGGCCTACCTCGCCAGCGTATCGCCCGAACCCGAGATGGACGACGCTGAACAAACCAACTGACCTTATCGTCGTTGCGATGTGGAAAGGCGCACCCGTCCGGGTGCGCCTTTTTCAATCTGGGTGGTCCGTGACTTGCAAAGTGGTTGCCAAGGACGAGACAGTTCCGGGCCATTATTCATGCCCATCGGTGCAGCTGTTTTCCTGTCGGTTCCAAGCCGCCGCGCTAGATCACGCTGGTCAAGTTCACAACGCTGGCTGTGGCCGGGCGCAGGATGGCACGCGCCGTGGCCGCGATGCTATCGGCAGTCAGGCCCGCATCGGCATACATGGCGCCGGGGCTTGCCTGGTGAATGACATGGTCGGGCAGCGTCAGCGTGCGCACCGACAAGCCGCCACGATCCAGCAAGCCGCTGGCCGACAGATCATGCAGCACCATCGCGCCAAAGCCACCCTGAACACCTTGTTCCACGGTAATCAGGGCACGGTGGTCGCGGGCCAGCCGACCCAACAGCTCACGATCAAGCGGCTTGGCAAACCGCGCATCGGCCAGCGTCACGCTAATGCCATCGCCCTCCAACGCGGCGGCCGCGCGGCGGCACTCGCCCAGATGGCCACCAAGCGACAGGATGGCCAGGTCAGTGCCCTCGGCCAACACCCGGCCCTTGCCGATTTCCAGCACCTCGCCCCGCTCGGGCAGCGCGACACCTTCGCCAGCGCCGCGGGGATAGCGAAAGGCGATCGGCCCCACGTCGAATTCGGCAGCGGTCGCGACCATATGCATCAACTCGGCTTCGTCACCCGCCGCCATCACGGTAAAGCCCGGCAGGTTGCACAGGAACGCCAGGTCGTAGGCGCCGGCATGGGTGGCGCCGTCGGCCCCGACCAGCCCCGCCCGGTCGATGGCGAAGCGCACAGGCAGCCCCTGAAGGGCAACGTCGTGCACGACCTGATCATAACCGCGTTGCAAGAACGTGGAATAGATCGCCGCAAAGGGGCGCAACCCGCTGGCCGCCATGCCAGCGGCAAATGTCACCGCGTGCTGTTCCGCAATGCCCACGTCATGCACGCGGGCGGGGAACCGGCCGGCCATCTTGTCGAGGCCGGTCCCCCCGGGCATGGCCGCCGTGACCGCCACGATACGCGGGTCACGCGCGGCAGCCTCGGTCAACGCCTGGCCGAATACCGCCGTATAGCTGGGCGCGCCCGGCGCCGATTTGGCCTGCGTGCCGGTGATGGGGTCGAACTTGGATACGCCGTGATACTTGCACGCGGCGCTTTCGGCAGGGGCATAGCCCTTGCCCTTGACCGTGCAGACATGAATGAGGGTAGGGCGCGTGGCGCGCGCGCGCGCCGCGCGCAGTACCGGCAACAGCTGGCCCAGATCATGGCCATCTATCGGCCCGATATAGTCGAAGCCCAGTTCCTCGAACAAGGTGCCCTGCCCTGCCATGCCGCCGGTCACAAGCTGCCGGGCGCGTCGGGCACCTTCGCGCATCGGTTGGGGCAGCGCGGCCTCGACCCCCTCGGCCAGGCTGCGCATCCTTGCCAGCGGCTCGTTCGCGTAAAGACCGCTCAGATATGACGACATCGCACCAACCGGGGGCGCGATGCTCATCTCGTTGTCATTGAGAATGACGAACATCCGCCGCCCCGCGGCACCCGCGTTGTTCAAGGCCTCGTAGGCCATGCCGGCCGAGATTGCCCCGTCACCTATCACGGCGATGGCGTCACCCGTCGGCTGACCCATATCGCGACCCAGGGTAAACCCCAGGGCGGCAGAGATCGAGGTGCTGGAATGGGCCGCGCCGAACGGGTCATACTCGCTTTCGTCACGCTTGGTGAAACCCGACAGCCCGTCTTTCTGACGCAGGGTGCGGATACGGTCGCGCCGGCCGGTCAGGATCTTGTGGGGATAGCACTGGTGGCCCACATCCCAGATCAGCTTGTCCATAGGGGTGTTGAAAATCGCGTGGATCGCCACGGTCAACTCGACCACACCCAGGCTTGACCCCAGATGCCCGCCCGTTTCGCTGACGGCCGAGATCAGCTCGGCCCGCAGTTCGTCCGACAGTCGTTTCAACTGGGCATCGCCGAGCGCGCGCAGGTCAGCCGGGCCAGCGACCTTGTCGAGGGTGGGTGTATCGGGACGGGTCATCACGTGACTCCTTATCTTGGAAAACCAAGGCACCGCATCCGAGTGTGTCCCGGATGCGGCGCCAGGCTCCTGTCGCCAACAGGAAGGGACCCGGGGTTTCCCCCGATGTCCGGCCCCCGGGACACAATCGGGAACCGAACGAGGCGAGGACAGCGTGCTGCCCTATTGCGTGGCCGGGGCGTAATCCGGCGCGCCGGTCGTGGCCAGTTCTGGCCAGTCGGCAATGACGTTCAGGCCCTGGAGCGGTTGCTGGTAACCCTTGTGGCAGGTCTTGCAGGCGGCCTTGGGCGCGTCGGCAAAGACCGGGCCCAGGCGGTGCTCGGGGTAGACGTCTTTCAACGGCACGAGGTAGTCGTTGTTCATCTCTTGCACCATCGCGATGCCAAGGCTGGCGGTCGACCATTGCGGCGTCACTTGCGCGGGGTCATAAAAGGCCCGGCTGTTGTGACAGAACACGCAATTCACACCCAGCGAGTTGCTGAAGTAATTCATCAGCGAATAGGTTCGCTCGGTGTTCTGCCAGGTCGGCACATCCGGGTCGGTCACGTCTTCGGAAACGCGACTTTCCAGGTTGTGCACACCGATACGCTCGTACTCCAGCAGGTAGGATTCCAGCGCATCCGATGGCAGCGAGGTCGATTGCGATTGCACCGTCACCCTGTTTTGAACCGCTGACCAACCGGCCGTGGCGCTTGTGAGCGGGCCAAGACGGAACCAGATGTCACTGGGCACGTTTTCGCCGCGATGGCAGGTGTAACAGGTCACGCCCACCTCTTTGTTAGCGTTGACGTGACCATCCCAGTTCTCGTTGATATTCTGGGTCATCTCGATCATGCGGCGCGACACGACCTTGGTATAAAGGTCGTCGCTGCCATATTCCTCGAGCTCGACGTCACCGTGACAATAGGCACAGCCCTCGTCCGGCGCGACCCATTCGGTCATGGCCAGCATCAGGCGGTTGAAATTATCCTCGGTCAAGTCACCCAGCACCTGGACATTTTCGTAAATGTCACGGGCCAGCGGCTCATCGCCCTGGGGAAGGAACGGCTGGTTTTCGAACACCGCCTCGATCGCCGGGTCGGGGGTCGCAAGGTCGGCCTCGAACTCGGGAACCGACATGCCGGTGCCGCGCGGGCCGGTTTGCAGGCTGTCGGTGGCAAAGGGTTGCCCCCAACTGACCAGCAGCGCCGCGACCACGACCGCCCCGCCCACGCCCCCGACAAGAATGCCGGGGCCGTAGATGTTGGTGGGGTGCTCGGAATTCCACTTGGAAAACCACTTGGGAAACATGACTCAGCCCTCCTGTCCGATGAAGGATTCGTAGGAGCGGAAATCCTCGTAGCCATACGAACCGTCATACATGGGGGCGAAATGGTGCTCTTGCGCCCAGATGAACCAATTATCCACCACGGTTCCGGTCAACAGGATGCCGATACCGCCCGTGATGGGGGTGAGAACCGCAAACCACCACGCCCAGCGATGGATTCCTTCCATCGTGGCATTGAAGCCCATGGTCCAGCGCCAGAACAAGGCGGCGCGTTCGGTAGCCGTGCCCCGGTCGTAGATCTGTTCCAGTTCACGGTCGCCACCGAAGCGGGTAACGGCCAGGATGGTGGCGCCATGCATGGCGAAAAGCAGCACAGAACCGTAAAGGAACACGATCGAAAGACAGTGGAACGGGTTGTAATAGAGGTTGCCGTACCGGATCGAGAACGCAGTCGTCCAATCGAGGTGCGGGAAGATGCCATAGGGCACGGCCTCGGACCATGATCCCATAAGGATCGGGCGGAACAGGCCCAGTACAAGGAACAGCCAGATCGCCGACCCGAACGCCCAGAATACGTGCTTGCCCATCTTCTGCTCGGCCGCCAGTTGCCACGACCGCAACCACCACAGCATCACCGAGACCAGCAGGAAGAAGCTGGAGATGATATACCAACCGCCATCGTTCAGCGGTGGAATACGCAGCCCGTATTCGGGGCTGGGCGGCTCAAGCGCCAGCCAGAATAGCTGCCGGATGAATTCGGGGATCGAGTAATCGACCTGCGCCAGCATGTTCATGCCGACGATGACAAACCAGACCAACCCCGACGCAATCGACGCAACGCCGACCATGCCGATATTGATCGGTCCCAGCTGCGCGTTGCCGAACCACCCCAGAAGGGAGGAAAAGAACGGCGTGCCGGCGCGGTCTTCCATCAGGGTGCCGAGGTCGTCGGTGCCCCATTCGGGCTGTCCGCGCACCTGCACCTGCGTGAATATGTTTTGATATTCGGCCATTGTTACATTCCCACCTGAGAGGGCCAGATCGGCAGCTCAAGCCACCAGTTCCACCATTCGGGCCAGCCAGCCGTCCAGACGGGGCCGGAAATGATGATGCAAACCGCGCTGAAGAACACGGCGTTGATCGCCAGCAGGAACCCAAGGCGGTGAATGCCCAGCGTGCCGACCGAGTAGCCGATGAAGTCGCGGAAAAACGTGTCCTCGTGGTCGGGCGTCTTGGCGATTTCGCCCTTCTCGGGGTTCGCCGCCGACAGGATCAGGCCGCCATGCAGCGCCAGCGCCAGCGTGGTGGTGAAAAACAGCGTCACCGCCAGCATGTGTGCCGGGTTGTAGTGAAAGTGCAGATAGGCGTAGCCGGTGTTGCTGACCCAATCCAGGTGGCTGAAGATGCCATAAGGAAACCCGTGCCCCCACGCTCCCATCAAAAGCGGGCGAAAGATGACCAGCGTCACGTAAGCCAGGATCGCAAAGCTGAAGGCGAAGGGCACGTGATACCCTATCCCGAGCTTTCGGCAGATCTCGACCTCGCGCAGGGCCCAACTGATGAAGGATGCGGTGGCGCAGATCGTGATGAACTGCCACAGCCCGCCCTCGTTCAGCGGTGCGATGCCCAGCCCGTAAGACAGGTCAGGCGGCGCGATATTGATAAGCCAGGGGTTCCACGTGCCCTGCTGGGCAGCCCCCCAGAAAATGAGGATTGTGCCAAGAATGGCGAAAAAGGCGGTCGTGACCCCGAAGAAGCCCACGTAAAAGGGCCCCACCCAGAAGTCGAACAGATCGCCGCCGATCAGCGTCCCTCCGCGGACGCGATACTTTTTTTCGAAGCTGAGCAGCGCCATCTTCCTAAGTCTCCGCGTTTGGCGGCGCGGCCTGTCCAGACCTTAGCCGTCGTTATTGCCTTGGTTCGCTGCGGGCGGACGCGCCGCCCGCAGCGGTCATGGATGGGCATTCATGCCCCGCGATCACTCGCTTGCTGCGGCGCGCGATGCGGCGGCGTTTTCGAACCAGTTGATGCCGTTTGACAGCACCACCAGGTGAATCATCACCGCCAGCAGGAACAGGAAAACGCCCTGCGCGACGAACACCCGACGGGGGTCGAAAACCAGCCAGATCTTGTAGAACTTTGCCATTTCTCTGCTCCCCTCAGAACCACGGTGCCCAGATGTAGGTTGCCAGGTGGGCAACCACTGCAACCGCCGTGAACAGCCAGAGGCCGCTCATATAGACGGAATGCAGCTCTTGGGCTTGCTCGTCGGTAAGACCTGTGAAGGACAGGTCGGTATTATCAGCCATGAACTTTCCTCCGGAACGTTATGCTGACGCCGTGAACCCCTCACGGCAGGGTCCATCCAGGTGCCTTTCGACACCCTTCAGGCCTGTCCATCCCTAAGGAATGGTCAGTCTCGGGTTCGGCCTTGTCAGACCGAGAATACGATGGGCGTGATGCGATCGGCCTCGGCCCAGGCGCGGGCCAGCGGGCCCCGCGTGATCAAGGTTCTTTCGCGCGCCACGGCCCGCACCCACGATATCGTCGCGAACGGAATCGCCACGACAAAGAACAGGGCAAAAAACACCCGGAATTCCGCGCTGCGGCGCGAGATGCACCGGCTGGGCCGGGTCGGCAGTTTCGAGGTCACATCGGTCATGTGGCGTCCTCCCTTTGGTTATTTCGTTTCAGCCGTGGCGCGTTGTGGCGCCAAAGCCTTGATTGTTTCGATCACCACGCGCTCGTCGCCCTGCTGCAACGCGCGCTCTTCGGCGGCATCGCGCAGTTGCTTGGCGGCGGAAATGCGGGTCAGAACCGGGTGGCTGGCCACGATGCGGTCCAGCTCGGCCTGCGCGTCGGCATCCCAGGGGAAATCGCGGCGCAGCTTGGTGGGCGTGGCAGGCGCCTCGTCCATCTGGCTGCCCAGCGGCAGGATGTGGAACAGCGCATCGAACAGGCCATTGCACACTTCTTGCAATACGTAGGTGGCCCCGGCGTAACCCATGAATGGTGTGCCGGTATGCCGCCGGATCGCCGCGCCGGGAAAGCTGGCCGGAATGAACGCGGGTTGCGGCCCGTGCCCGGCCTTCATCTCGGCGAGGTACATTTTCTCGTTGATCGACCCCATCACGATAAGCGGGCGCTTTTGGTGCATCAGCGCGCGCACTTCCTCGTTATTGGTCTTGGCCCCGGCTGTCCGCGCCACGGCAAAGGCACAGGGCAAGCCCAGATCGCTTTCCATGTAATGCCGGATACCGCGGGCGTATGTTTCATTCGCCACGATGGCAAAGCTGGCGGTTGCAAAGAAATCCTGCGTCACGCTGCGCCACAGATCCCACACGGGTTTGATGGTCGAATGTTTTTCGCGGGCGATGAACGGTTCCGGGTCAAGCCCCAGCAAGTCTCCCAGCTTGCGCAGAAAGCGCGTTGTGCTGTCTATGCCGATGGGTGCCTGTAGATAGGGTTTGCCCAGAACCTCGGCCAAACCACGACCAAACTCACGATACATGCAGATATTCACATCGGCATTCACGAGGTTACGCATTTCGGCCAAGTGGCTGCCCAGCGGCATTACCATGTTGACCTCTGCGCCGATCCCCTCAACCAGGCGGCGGATCTCGGCCAGGTCGGAGGGCATGTTGAACGTTCCGTACATCGGCCCGAGGATATTGACGCGGGGGGCGGCGCCCTCTTCACGCTTCTTCTCGGGCGGCATGCGACCCTTGGTCATGCCGAATTCGGTAAAGATCCAGGTCATCGCGCGGTCCGCGCTTTGCCACTGATCCTCGTCGATGGTGCGTGGCAGAAACCGTTGGATATTCGTGCCCTGCGGCGTGACACCACCACCAATCATTTCCGCGATCGAGCCCGTGACAACCACCGCGGGCAAGGCCGGGTCCAGCACCTTCCATGCGCGTTCCATTGCCTCTTCTGTGCCTTTGCCCATTTCCTCTTCGGCGAGGCCGGTCACGACGATGGGCAATTCATGCGGCGGCAGCGCATCGGTGTAATGCAGCACCGATGTCACCGGCAGGTTTTCACAGCCTACGGGTCCGTCGATGACCACCTGCAATCCCTTGACGGCGGTAAAGGCGTAAACGGCGCCCCAGTAACCACCCGCGCGATCATGATCCTGAACAAGCATCAGATCATCTCCTGCGCTTTGGCGGCACGGGCCAGCTTGTCGAGCTTCTTTTGATGCTGGGCGCGGAAATCGGGGCGCAGGTTGGGCGACCCTTCCCAGATACCGGCGGTATCGCCGCTGCCCACCCCGTCAAAGAACTCGGCCATGTGGTCCATGCGGTCCTTGTTGGCCATCGCGGCGTTGATCACCTCGGCCAGGCTGCCGGCACCCGCAGGCCCCATCAGGGGACGGGCCGAGATAAGGTTGGTGAAATACAGCGCCGGGATTGTCAGTTCCTTCGCCTTTTGCACCACGGGCGTTGTGCCGATGGCGAGGTTCGGCTTGATCGCCTCCATCGCGGCGCAATCATCTTCGAGCGAGGCGCGGAATTTCACCTTCACCCCCCGATCGGCCAGCCAGGCGGCATCGTCTTGGTTCCAAGGCGTTTTCGGGCAGGCGGTGCCGACGTAAGGAACATCAGCGCCGCTTTCGATCAGCAACCGGGCCACCAGCAATTCGCTGCCCTCGTATCCTGACAGGGTGATGGTGCCGTTGATCGGGGCCTTGTCCAGCGCCTCGCGGGTCGCGGGAACAAACGCGTTCTGCGCGGCGGCAACCTGCGCGACAGAGAGGCCAAAGGCATCACCAATGGCCGCCAGCCAATCATGAGTGCCCGAAACCCCGACCGGGGCCGAGCCGACAACCGGGCGGCCCGCAGCCTGGAATTCACGCACCGAGGCGGTGTAAAACGGATGGATCGCCGCCACTACCCCGCCATCCAACGCGGCATAGAGCTCGCGCCATTCGCGGCAGGGTACGACCGGCCCGGTCGCCAGCCCCATGGGTGCCAGCATCGCGCCGATCATCATGGGGTCGGCCGGGAACATCTCGCCCAGCAGGGTGACGGTGGGCCGGTCTTCGGTCCCGCCATCGGGGCGCGGCACGGGGCCGGCCTCGGCCTCTTCCCGGGCGTATTTCAGCATCGCACCGGCCAGCACATCCTTGGCCTCGGCATGGGTCGGTACGCCAAAGCCCGGCACGTCGATGCCGACGATGCGCACACCGTTGATCTCATTCGGCAGCAGGCGCAGCGGCACGCCACTGGCGGTGGGCACGCACAAGTTGGTGACAACCACCGCGTCATAGCGCTCGGGGTCGGCCAGCTCGTGCACGCTGTCGCGGATATCCTCGAACAGCTTGCCGGTGACCAGCGTTTCGGAGTTGAACGGCACGTATCCCACGGAACGCCGCGCACCGTAGAAGTGGCTGACAAAGGTCAGGCCGTAGACGCAGCAGGCCGATCCCGACAGGACGGTAGCAACCCGTTTCATCCGAAGGCCAACCCGCAACGACCCAAAGGCCGGGCACATGGATTGCGGCTTGTCATGGGGGCCGGTGGGATAATCGGCGGCGAACTTGTCGAGCAACTCCGACTGTCCGGCATCGCGCGCGGCCTGTTGCATGGTCGTGCCCGCATGACAGCCCAGCCCCGGGTCGCCTTCCAGCAGCGGTGCGCTGTCGTCGGGCGCGGTGCCAAGGGTCACCTCGGTTTCGTGGGCGGTATCATATGTCTCTTCGCGGCTCATCACTTGCCTTTCGGCGCCGGGTGCGGCGCCCGTTCCAGTTGCTTCAGGGCCTTGTCCCAGCGGGCGAGCTCATCCAGGTCAAACATCGTCGTAGACCACTTCCAGGGATTTCATCGGCGCAGCGTTCTTGCCGCGCATGTCCGTGTCGGTCGCCGGTTCCAGCACCACGCCCTCGCCGGTGTCAGACCCGTCGAACAGGTCCAGCAACCCGTCCTGGTCCAGCGGCGTCGGACGCACCGGCGGCGCGACGGCCACGTTCTCGCCAAGCTCGGCGAACAGCGCACCCCAAGGCGAGGCGTCGGTGCCGACGATCTGGTAATTGGCGGATTTCTTGCGCAGGTCATCATCCTGCGGGATGCTGGCGAGGATCGGGATGTCGACCGCCTTGGCAAAGGCCTGCGCCTCGCCCGAATGGTCGTCCTTGTTCACCACCAGACCCGCGACGCCGACATTGCCGCCAAGTTTGCGGAAATACTCGACCGCGCTGCAGACGTTGTTCGCGACGTAAAGCGATTGCAGGTCGTTTGACGCGACCAGGATCACCTTCTGCGCCATATCGCGCGCGATTGGCAGGCCAAAGCCGCCACAGACGACGTCGCCCAGGAAATCGAGCAGGACGTAGTCGAAATCCCAGTCATGGAAGCCCAGCTTTTCCAGCAGTTCGAAACCGTGGATGATACCGCGCCCACCGCAGCCGCGACCGACCTCGGGGCCGCCCAGCTCCATCGCGAAGACGCCGCCGCGCTTGAAACAGACATCGCCAATGGCGACCTCTTCACCGGCCAGCTTTTTCTTGGTGCTGGTTTCGATGATCGTCGGGCAGGCCTTGCCGCCGAACAGCAGGCTGGTCGTGTCTGATTTCGGGTCGCAGCCGATCAGCAGCACGCGCTTGCCCTGTTCGGCCATCATGTGTGACAGGTTCGCCAGCGTGAAGGATTTGCCGATACCGCCCTTGCCGTAAATCGCGATGATCTGGGTCTTGCTGGTGGGTTCGGCAGCAGGGATTTCCATCCCCTCCTCGGCAGCTTCGTCTTTCAGGCGCTGGTCATAGCCTTTCAGGTTTGGCACGTCGCGCGTATCCGCGCGCTTGTCGACGTCGTCCTTCATGCGGCTTGCTCCCAATTGAGTATCATTTTCAGGCAATTCGGGTCTTCGAATGCCGTGGTGTAGGCGGTGGGCGCCTCGCTGGCCGGCGCCTCGTGGGTGATCAGGCCACCCAGCGACAGCGCGCCGCTTTCCACCAGCGCGCGGGTGGCGGCGAGGTCGGCCCTGTCCCACTCGGCGGCAACGCGGAACCGCGCCTCTTTCATGAAAGCGGGCGGAAAGGCGAATTGCAGCGGCTCGGTGTAGAAACCGGCCAGCACG
The DNA here is from genome assembly GCF_023703375.1 of Lutimaribacter degradans. GTDB lineage: Bacteria > Pseudomonadota > Alphaproteobacteria > Rhodobacterales > Rhodobacteraceae > Lutimaribacter > Lutimaribacter degradans. The sequence continues at coordinate 298,468 of NZ_JAMQGO010000003.1, read as the reverse complement.
ATTTCCCCGCCCTTGGCGATGCGGCCCACGAGATCGTTCAGCAGGCCGCCGTTACCGCTGGCGTCGTAGATTGCGTTGTAATCGCGGCGGCTGTCGGTGTCGGGGTGGATCACCTGGTAACCTTCGGCGCCCGTGGCACGGTCGGGGTTGATCTCCCACACGGTGGGCGCAGGGGCACCGGCGGCGATGGTCAGCCGCGCCAGCAAACGGCCCAGTACGCCGTGACCCACGATCAGGTCGGGCACGGTCTTGTCCATTCCGGCCAGCGCATGGCGCGCGGTGGCGGCCAGGGCCAACAACGCGCCCTGCGCCCCCAGCCCCGAATCTATGCGGGTCACCCGGTCGGCATCGGTGACCAGCATCTTGGCTGCGCCCCCGAACAGGCCGAACGCGCCTTCATAGCAATTGGCACCCGGCACGAAGACCCAGTCACCGGGGCGAAACCCGGTGTCGGCCCCGGCCTCGATCACCTCGCCGGCGGCTTCGTAACCGGGGACAAGCGGGTACCCCATGCCGGGAAAGGGCGGCATCTGGCCCGACCAGAACAGCTTTTCGGTGCCGGTTGAGATTCCCGAATGAGCGATACGAACCACAAGGTCGTTTGGCCCCGGCTGCGTCAATGGCAGCACCTCGACCCTCAGATCCCTTGGTCCGTTCAGGAGGACGACGGATGTTTGCATGGTCTCCTCCAAGCATTGGGTTGCAGCGATTTTCCCGTGGAAGACTCGGCTGCGCCTGTTTCAATATAGTGTCAGTTTAACTTTACACTATCGTCTGTCAATATTTATTGACGTTCCCGCAAGAGAAAGCGTCAATCTTCTTTGACACACGTCACAACAGACGTGACGAAAGGGCGTGACGCGCGGGGAATCTGGATGTCGGAGAATCCCGCTTCGCGGCACAGCTCGGCGATTCGCGCCGCCGAGCGCGTGCGCCCGGTACCCATCGCCAGGGTGTAAAAGGCAAAATAGACGTCGGTGACCGAATCGGGCCGCGCCCCACCCGACATCGGCTCTGACACGATCAGGCGACCACCCGGGGGCAGCGCGGCATGAACCTTGGCCAGAAGGGCGCGCACTGTGGTATCTTCATGATCGTAAAGCACCCTGATCAAGCTGATGGCATCGGCACCTGTCGGCAGCGCGTCATCACGAAATGACGCAGGGCGCAGCATGACGCGCCCCGCCACGCCCAACCGATCCAGACGCGCGCGGGCGCCATCTAGCACGGTTGGCAGATCAACCAGCGTCATCGTCAGGCCGGGATAGGCCCGCCCCACCGCCGATAGAAAGGCACCCGTACCACCCCCCACATCCATCAGATGCGAAACGCCGCGCAAGGGGACCATGGCCAACGTATCCTGCGCGACCAACGCCTGGCTGTCAGCCATAAGGTCGGAATAGGCCTGCGTAACCTCGGGGTCGACCGCGCCGGACGCGCCGAACACGTATGGCCAGAATGCCGCCAGCTCGGTCTCCCGCTGGCCTTGCAAAAGGGTCACCGGGTCGGCCATGTCACGGTAGAACGCGCCATGATGTTCGATCATCTGGCGCAGGCCCGGCACGCCCAGCAGCGCCGCACCTTTGCGTGCCAAGGCAAAGCGGCCGTCACGGCGGCGTTTGAGCAGCCCCATCGCCGCTCCGGCCTGGCACAAGATCTGCATCCTGTCCTCGGACAGGTCCGCGGCATGAGCCAGGGTTGCTACCCGCGCGGGGCCGGCCGTCAGGTGATCGAGCACTTCAAGCTTTACCAGCGCGGTCAACGCTTGCGATTCGACAAAGCCCTGCACGATATGGAAAATTGCCGCTCCATCACGACGGACCAGCCCGCGCGTCAACGGAAAACGCGCTGCCCAGGTTTGAAACCCCGGTCGCGCGATCAACCGCGCGAGCGCCCCGCGCAGCCGTGGGGCAGATCGGGGCGCGGCGCCGTCGGCCATCGGTTATACCTGTTTCACTTTGCGACGGGTGTGATGACGGGGATAAGGCGCTCGGCTTGCATACGCACCATCTGCGCCAATGCCGCCTCGCCCGGGCATGACGGGATCGAGGCGATGGCCCCGGACAGTATGTCGGTCAGGCGCTTGATCGCCCCCTCGACCCCCAATTCGGACACCGCATTTGGGCGCCGGTGCAGATCATCCTGCCCGGCAGGCTTGCCCAGCGTGTCGGAGTCGTACAGCGCGTCGCGCAAATCGTCGGCCACCTGGAACGCTTCACCGATGCGGGCACCCAGTTCCTCCCAGTCGTCGGGCTCTTGCCCAGCGGCAATGGCGCCCATCTGCGTGGCAGCCACGAACAGCGCCCCGGTTTTCGACCGATGATAGGCACGCAGATCGACCTGTGGTTCGCTTTCCCAGCCTTGCCCGGCACAGATGCCATTGGGCATACCCGTTCGCTGCGCCAGCGTAAGCACCAGCCGCGCGCTGCGCCCGGCATCAAGATGGGCCACGCGGGCCAGCACCTCGAACGCCAGAACGATCAGGCTGTCACCGGCCAGCACCGCCAGCGGTTGGCCGTAGGCGCGATGCACAGATGGCTTGCCGCGCCGCGTTTCGGCATCATCGAAACAGGGCAGGTCATCATGGACAAGCGATGCGCAGTGGATCAGTTCCAACGCGGCGGCGGCGGCATCGGTGATCTGCGGTCGGTCATCGCCACAGGCCATCGCAACCGATGTCAGGATGGTCGGCCGAATACGGGCACCACCCGGTGTGGTCGCATATCTGAGCGCCTCGGCCAGTTGCCGCGGCGCGACCCCGCCCTGCCCGGTCGCCACCGCCTGCATCACGGCATTGTCGATGCGTTCGCTCAGTCCCATGGCGTCCCTCGTAATGTCAGGAATTTTTCCTCTATGTGTAAATCAAACTGGACAGTTTTGAATCGCGAGTCAAGAATTGTCTCCATGTTCGATACCGGCACAAACCTGGCTGATCGGCCCCGCACCATCGTGGTGGGCGCGGGAATCGGCGGGCTGGCCTGTGCGCTGCGGCTGGCCCATGCGGGCCATGCGGTGACAGTGCTTGACCGCCACAACCATCCCGGCGGCAAGATGCGACAGGTGGACAGCCCCGCAGGGCCGGTCGATGCCGGGCCAACGGTGCTGACCATGCGCCCGGTGTTCGACAGCCTGTTTGCCGATGTAGGCGCGCGGCTGGAAGATCACGTGACACTGACAAGGCAGAACGTGCTGGCACGCCATTTCTGGCCCGATGGGAGCGACTTGACCCTGTGGAACAACCGTGGCCGGAACCTCGACGCGATAGACGGTTTCGCCGGGCCGCGCGCGGCAGATGAATTTCGCCGGTTCTGCGCCGATATGGAACGGCTTTATGCAGCGTTCGACGCGCCCATGATGCGCGCACCCGACCCTTCGGTGGGACGGCTGACAGGCCGGGTTCTGCTTGACCCGGGCCTGATCTGGGCCATGGCGCCGCTCGCCACCATGCGCACCGACCTACGCAGGCGATTTTCCGACATGCGCCTGGCACAGCTTTTCGCCCGCTATGCCACCTATGTAGGCGGGCATCCGGGGCTGACACCCGCGCTCTTGTCGCTGATCTGGCGCGCCGAGGAGCAGGGCGTTTGGGCCGTTGACGGCGGTATGCAAGCGCTTGCCCGCGCAATTGCCGACCTGGCCGCAACCCGTGGGGCCGTGTTACGCCTTGGCACGGATGTATCGCGGATCGAAACCGGGAATGGCCGCGTCACCGGCGTGACGCTGATCAACGGCGAGCGCTTGGCCGCCGACACGGTGGTATTCAACGGCGACCCGCGGGCGCTGGCGACCTGCGCGCTTGGCACCGGCGTGGCACAGGTGGCCACCCAAACCCTGACCACCCGGCGCAGCCTGTCGGCCCGCGTCTGGGCCTTTGCCGCAACGCCTGAGGGGCCTGACCTGGCCCATCACAACGTCTTTTTCGCCGCCGACCCCGACGAAGAGTTCGCCAGTATCGCGGCAGGACAAATGCCCACCGATCCCACGATCTATGTCTGCGCCCAGGATCGCGGACAGGGTCAACCGCCGCCGCTGGTCGAGCGGTTCGAAATCATACTCAACGCTGCACCCCTGACCGATGCCCAACGCCCCGACAAGGAAGCCCAGACATGCCACCAAAGGACATTCCCCACGCTCGCCCGGTTCGGGCTGACGTTCCGGGCCGAACCGGGGCCCGAGGCGCTGACCACGCCATCGGACTGGAACCGGCTGTTTCCGGCCAGCGCGGGCTCGCTTTACGGGCAATCCCCGCACGGGATGACGGCGTCGCTGAAACGCCCACGGGCACGCACGACGATTGCCGGGCTGTACCTGGTGGGCGGCGGGACGCATCCGGGCGCAGGGGTGCCGATGGCAACGCTCTCAGGCCAGCATGCGGCCGCGGCGATATTGAAGGACCGAACTTTGACCTAGACGTGCCGCCCAACGGCTATGCCTGGTGGTATGTTGATGCGATCAGCGATTGCGGCAGCCGTGCGCTATCGGTTATCGGGTTCATCGGCTCGGTGTTTTCGCCCTGGTACGCCTGGTCAGGCCGACGCGACCCCGAGAACCATTGCTGTATCAACGTGGCCACCTATGGCCCAGGCGGGCGGTTCACCATGACCGACCGGGGGCGTTCGGCGCTGCGCAAGACGGGTGGCGCACTGACAGTGGGGCCCTCTGCGATGCGCTGGCAGGATGGCAAGCTGCTGATCGAGGTAAACGAATGGGGCGCGCTGCCCATGGTCACCCCCGTGCGCGGCACGATCGAGGTCGTGCCCGAAGCGGTGACATCGGTCGAACTGCCGCTGACATCCGATGGCGCCCATGTCTGGCGCCCCTTCGCACCGGTGGCGCGGGTGAGTGTCGCGCTCGAAGCGAAGGGGTGGCAATGGCAGGGCCACGCCTATTTCGATGCCAATTTCGGCACCCGCGCGCTGGAACAGGATTTCGCGTTCTGGACATGGGGCCGCTTTCCTGAGGCCGACGGGGCAACCTGCTTTTACGATGCGACCCGGCTGGATGGCACACGCCTGGCGCAGGCTGTGCATTTCGACCGCGCGGGCAATGCCGGCGCTATCACGCCTCCGCCGCTGCACCCGATGAAACGCAGCATGTGGGCCGTGCGGCGCGAAACGCGGGGCGATGCAGGATGCCAGCCGCGACAGGTGATGAACATGCTGGATGCGCCATTTTATTCCCGCTCGATGGTGCGCACGGTGCTTGGGGGCGTCGAAAGCGTGGGCGTGCACGAAGCGCTGGATCTGCGCCGCTTTCGCTCGCCCCTGCTTAAGCCGATGCTGGCCTTTCGCGTTCCGCGCCGGGCCAGGTGGTCTTTTCCGTCCTAGCGCGCGAATCCCCGATCAGCGTTCCAGTTTCGGCGGGTTCGCGGCGGTCTCGGGGTTGCGGCGCAATACCGAAAGGTTCAGCGCGCCCGCCACCGAGACCCAGCCCAGATAGGGCAGGAACAAAAGCCCTGCGATCCAGTCGGCCTGCCAAAGCGCCAGCATCGTCACCGCAACGCTAAGCCACAAAAGCGACAGAACCAACATACCGCCTCGGATATTCCGCAACCCGAAAAACACCGGCGTCCAAAGCCCGTTCAGCGCAATCTGCAACGACCACAGCACCAGGGCGAGCGTCCCCTGCCCGCTGATCGCGGCGCGCGCGCCAGCGGCGGCCATGCATATGTAAATCGTCGTCCAGGCAACAGGGAACAGCCAGTTGGGCGGGGTCCAGCGGGGCTTGTCCAGCGACCGATACCACGGGCCCGGCGGAAAGATCGCACCGGTCGCACCCGCCGCAAGGCAGGCACCAAGAAAAATAACGAAGTACAGCCAGACCATCTATGTCAGGTAGAACGGGCTGCCGCCGCTTGCAAGGATGCTTTTTGCGCGCGGTCCTGCGCCTCGAGCTGTCCCAGAAGCGTCACCACCCTGTCCGACCAATCGGCCTGACGCGGGGCCGGGCATGCAGCGGCGTCGACCAGGAACGCCACTTCCGGCAACGGACGGGCATAGATGGTCGCCGGGCGCGGCATAACCAGCGTGACACCGGCGCGCACCATGGACAGGCCCAACCAACCGAGTTTGCGGCCCCGCCCGGTCCGCGCGCGGGTCGTGACTGAATCGAACCCGCGCGCGCGTACCCGGCCCCCGATCCCGGCATATATGTGGCGCGCCGCATAGATGCCCGGGCGGCAATCGGCAGGCAGCGCGGCAATCCCCGATTCCGAGCGCGCGTAAAGCGCATCGGCTTGGCGCAGCAGGCGGCGCACCACGGCGCGCAGCGCCTCGGACGGGTGAGGATCGGCCAGGAAGGCATCAGGCGCAAGCCCTGCGTCCTGCAACCAGTCGGTGGGCAGGTAAAGCCGGCCCTCGGCCGCGTCCTCGCCCACGTCGCGCGCGATATTGGTCAATTGCATCGCAACGCCCAGGTCACAGGCGCGGGCCAGCGCATGCTCGCAGCGCACGCGCATCAGCACGCACATCATCGCGCCCACCGCGCTGGCCACGCGCGCGCTATAGGCGTGCAGATCGGACAGCGAGGCATAGCGCCGTTCCATCGCGTCCCAGGCGAGCCCCTCCAACAGGGCCTCGGGCAAGGCGCGCGGCATGTCGTACTCTTCGATCAGCGCGGTAAAGGCGCGATCAGGCGCGGCATTACGGGGCCGCCCGGCATAGGCCAGGTCCAACCGTTCGCGCAGCGCCAGGACCGAGGCCGCCTTGTCTGCTTTCAGGTCCACCTCGTCATCGGCAAGGCGGCAAAAGGCATAAAGCGCCAGCGCCGGGTCGCGCACGCGGGCTGGCAACAACCGGCTTGCGGCGTGAAACGAAAGCGATCCGTGGCGGATCGCCTCGCGGCAATGCTCAAGGTCGCCACCGTCCATCATGCGCGCACCGGGTCGGGCACGAGTTGCGCCAACACCTCAGCCGACGAGATCACGCCCGGCAGCCCCGCGCCCGGATGCGTGCCCGCGCCCACAAGGTAGAGGCCCTTGGCCTCTTCGCTGACGTTGTGGGGCCGGAAATACGCGCTTTGCAGAATCCGCGGCTCGATCGAAAAGCCCGCGCCGTGGGGCGACAGGTATCGGTCGCGGAAGGTATCGGGTGTGAACACTTCCGAGGCTGACAGGTGATCGCCCAGCCCCGGCAACAGCTGCTCCTCCAACACCGCCTGCACCTTTTGGCGATAGGGCTCTGCCATCGTGGCCCAATCGACCGGGTTGTCATGGCCCAGGTGCGGCACCGGCGACAGAACGTAGAACGTGTCGTCGCCCTCGGGCGCGACGGTTGAATCGACAACGCTGGGGCGATGCACGTAAAGGCTCATGTCATCGGCAAGCTTCCCCTTGATAAAGATATCCTCGACCAGGCCGCGATAGCGAGCGCTGTTGAGGATCGTGTGATGGCCCACATCGCCCCATTTTCCGCGCGTGCCACGCGTGCCGAAATACCAGACGAACAGCCCCATCGACCACCGGGCGCGGTTCAGCTTGCGCTGCGACCAGCGGCGCTTGCGGTGGTTGCGCAGCAGGGTGTCATAGGTGTGGCCGGCATCGGCGTTCGACACCACCACATCGGCCCGCAGGATTTCACCCCCCGACAGGCGCACGCCGCGCGCGGCACCGTCTTTCAGCAATATCTCGTCGACATCGGTGTGTAGACGCACATGCCCGCCCTGATCCTCGATCACGCGGGCCATGGCATCGGCAATCGCCTGTACACCGCCCATGGCGTAGTGCACGCCGAACTGCTTTTCCAGGTGGCTGACAAGGATGTACATCGAGGTCACGTTGAACGGATCACCCCCGATGAACAGCGGATGAAACGAAAACGCCATGCGCAGGCGCTCATCCTTGAACCGTTTTGCCGCATGGGCATAAACGCTGCGGTCAGCGCGCAACATGGCAAAGCGAGGCAGCACCTTGATCAGGTCGCCAAACCTGTGCATCGACCGGCGGCCCAGGTTCTCGAACCCGAACCAGTATCGCGCTTCGCTGTCTTTCAGGAACTTGTCATAACCCGCCACGTCCCCGGGCGACAGGCGGGCCACCTCGGCGCGCATCTTGTCGGTGTCGGGGCACGCCGTGAAGGTCGAGCCATCGGGCCAACGGATTTCGTAGAAAGGGTCAACCGGGCGCAGGTCGACATCGGCATCGAAATCGCGCCCGCAGTCCGCCCAAAGCTCTCGCAACACCTGCGGCACCGTCACGATGGTAGGGCCCAGGTCAAAACGGTGCCCGTTCTGCATCATCGACGAACCGCGCCCACCGGTGCGATCCAGCCGGTCGAGCACCGTCACGCGATACCCCTTCGCACCAAGCCGCATGGCTGCCGAAAGCCCACCCAGCCCGGCACCGATCACCACGGCATGTGGCGCTCTTTCCTTGCCGGCCTGCACCGGAAGCGAGGTATCAATGCGTGTCATGGCGGCCTCTCAGGTCATTATGTCTAGTTTAGTTTACATTCTTTCTGTCGTGCCTTCCATATCAAATCATTATGTGTCACCTTGAATTGACACTTTTCTGGGGATTGCCCATGCAAACAGTCACCCTCAGCCTTTTCCGCTTTGATAGCGTGGCGGCACGGCTTTGGGCCTTTGGCATGATGGCGGCGGGGCGATTCGCCCTGCCCCGCGTTCCGGGCCTGAAATTCTGGAAACTGTGCGGTACTGGCACGGGCGAAGGGTTCACCCCCCGGCCCAACACGCATGTCTATGCCATCCTTTGCGTCTGGCCGGACGCCGAAACCGCGCGCAACCAGTTGGAGCGCGCCCGCATCTTTCGCCGCTACCGTGCCCATGCATCCGAGGCCTGGACAGTGTTCCTCGCCCCGACATCGGTGCGCGGGCAATGGGCGGGCGTCACGCCGTTCCAGGCGCAAACACCACCCGAAACCGGCCTTCTGGCCGCCATGACCCGCGCCACTGTGCGGCCCCGCCGGGCGTTTCGCTTCTGGTCGCGGGTGCCCGACATTTCCAGCGTTATCGGCGCCGACCCGAACGTGATCTTCAAGATCGGGATCGGCGAGGTGCCGCTACTGCACCAGGTGACATTCTCGATCTGGCCAGATGCCGACAGCATGGCCGCCTTTGCCCGCGACCGTAACGGCCCCCACGCCAAGGCCATTCGCGCGGTTCGCGATGAAAACTGGTTCCGCGAGGAACTTTACGCCCGCTTTCGCGTGACCGGCGAACGCGGGACATGGGGCGGGGTCAGCCCCCTCGCCCATAACCAAGGACACGCATGACACACCCTTTTCCATTCTCTGCCATTGTCGGCCAGGATGACATGAAACTGGCCATGATCCTTACCGCGATCGACCCAAAACTGGGCGGTGTGCTGGTGTTCGGCGACCGGGGCACCGGCAAATCCACCGCCGTGCGGGCGCTGGCCGCCCTGCTGCCGCCGATCCAAGCGGTGCACGGCTGCCCCGTCAACGCTGCCAACCCTGCTGATGTGCCCGATTGGGCCGGGTTAGAGACACATGAAATGGCCGAGCGCCCCACCCCCGTCGTCGACCTTCCTCTTGGCGTAACCGAGGATCGCGTGACCGGCGCGCTAGATATAGAACGCGCCCTGACGCAGGGGGAAAAAGCGTTTCAGCCCGGCCTTCTGGCGCAAGCCAATCGCGGATATCTTTACATAGACGAGGTCAACCTGCTGGAAGATCACATTGTTGACCTGCTGCTGGACGTGGCCCAATCGGGCGAGAATGTCGTTGAGCGCGAGGGGCTATCCATACGCCACCCCGCGCGGTTCGTGCTGGTCGGTTCAGGCAACCCCGAAGAGGGAGAACTGCGCCCGCAACTGCTTGACCGCTTCGGCCTGTCGGTCGAAGTGCGCAGCCCCAACAACATCGACGACCGGATCGAGGTGATAAAACGCCGCGACGCCTATGAAACCGACGCCGCGAAGTTCCTCCGAAAATGGGGCAAAGAGGATACCAGGCTGCGCGACCGTATCCTGACAGCACGGGGGTTTTTGGGCGACATAGAGACTAGGAATCCCGCGCTGCGCGACTGCGCCGAGCTGTGCATGGCGCTTGGCGCAGATGGGCTACGCGGTGAACTTACTTTGCTGCGCGCCGGCCGCGCGCTGGCGGCATTCGACGGCGCAAAGAGCCTGGGCCGGGCACAGCTGCGCCGGGTAGCGCCTCTGGCCCTATCACACCGCCTGCGCCGCGATCCTCTGGACGAGGCCGGCAGCGCAACCCGCGTCGCCCGCACGGTGACCGAGGTTCTGGGATGACAGCCCCCCGCTGGGACGCCGCGCAGCTTGCGCTGGCATTGCTGTCAATCGACCCCGTCGGGCTGGGCGGTATCGTGGTGCGCGCTCGCGTCGGCCCAGTTCGAGATGCTTTTTTGGCTGAGTTAGGCTCGATTCATCTGCCTTGTCGCCGCATCCACCCCGATATTTCTGACGAGGCATTGTTTGGCGGGCTTGACCTGTCAGCCACGCTAACAGCGCAAAAGGTCGTCTTTTCACGCGGGTTGATGTACGAACCTGCGGCAATCGTGCTGACAATGGCAGAGCGCACCGCACCCACCCTGGCCGCTAAACTGGCCCAGGCCATTGACGATATCCCGCATTTCACCCTTGTCGCGCTGGACGAGGGCACCGACGCTGACGAGCGGTGCCCGCCCGCCTTGTCCGAGCGCACGGCATTTCGCGCTGACCTGGACGGCATCGGCCGGATGCAGACCCCACCGTCCGATCTGCCCGACCCGGCCGTCGCCCGTGCTCTCTATCCCCGCGTCCCAGCGACAAGCCAGGCGATCGAGGCTTTGACAGCCCTTGCCGCCCGCTATGGCGTCGACAGCCTTCGGGCGCCGCTCTTCGCCCTGCGCGCCGCACGCGCTCATGCAGCGCTTTTCGGGCGTGTTAGTCTCGTATCCGATGACATCGCTGCCGCTGCCGGGCTGGTTTATGGGCACCGCGCGACACAGATGCCCACCGACGAGGACGAGCCACAAGACGACCCACCCCCACCCCCCGATCAGGATGAGGCCGACAGCCCCCAGGGGCAGGACGACGATATACTGGATATCCCGCCCGAAATGCTGATCGAGGCGGTGCGCGCGATGCTGCCCGAGGGCATGTTGGAAACCCTTGTTCCCGCGGGAACGGCCCGCGGCGCCCGCGGGTCGGGCGCGGGCGCCCGGCGCAAGGGCAATCGGCGCGGGCGGCCCCTGCCCTCGCGCCCGGGGCGCCTGGATGGTCGCGCCAGGATAGACCTGGTTGCAACCTTGCGCGCGGCAGCGCCATGGCAACCTCTGCGGCGCAAGCTGTCGGCGCGCAAACATAGGTTACTGATCCACCCGAGCGACATCCACGTGAAGCGCTACGAAGACCGCTCTGACCGGTTGCTGATTTTTACCGTCGATGCCTCGGGATCGGCCGCGCTGGCACGGTTGGCCGAGGCCAAGGGCGCGGTCGAATTGCTGTTGGCGCAGGCCTATGCGCGGCGCGACCACGTGGCGTTGATCGCCTTTCGCGGCGACGGGGCCCAGCTTTTGCTGCCGCCCACAAGATCACTTGTGCAAACGAAACGCCGCCTTGCCGCCCTGCCCGGCGGCGGCGGCACGCCCTTGGCCGCAGGCTTGCAGGCCGCGGGCGAGCTGGCCGACCACGCGCGCGGGCATGGGTTATCGCCAGCCATCGCCGTGTTGACCGATGGGCGCGCCAATATCGCGCTGGATGGCCGGGCCGACCGGGTGCGGGCGGCCGAGGATGCGGTGCGGTTGGGGCGGTGGCTGCGTGGTAGCGGGGTGCCGGGGGTTGTGCTGGATATGGGCAACCGGCCGGCACGGCAACTGGCCGAGTTGGCGGCGCAGATGGGCGCGCGCTACCTGCCCATGCCGCGCGCCGATGCCGGGCGGCTGAGCGCCGCGGTGGGCGCGGCATTGGACGGGTAGAGATGGACTGGCCCCGCGACCTGGCCGGATGGCCGAACAGAGACTATTCCAGCCGAATAGCGGCGCGTCCGCACCGCTGGCACGTGCAGCGGATGGGCCGGGGGCCGGTGGTTTTGTTGATCCACGGGGCTGGTGGGGCGACGCATAGCTGGCGAGATGTGATGCCGGTGCTGGCTCCGCACGCGCATGTTGTCGCGCTGGACCTGCCCGGGCAGGGCTTTACCCAGGCGGGGACAAGGGCCCGCTCGGGGTTGGAGCCTACGGCGGCGGACATTGCTGCGCTATGCGCCGACCAGGGATGGGATCCCATTGGTATCGTTGGACATTCTGCCGGGGTGGCGGTTGCGCTGCGGCTGTCGCAAATGCTGCACGCGACCCCCGCCGTGGTGGGGATCAACCCCGCGCTGGACAAGTTCGAAGGCGTTGCCGGATGGCTGTTTCCAGTGCTGGCCAAGGCGCTGGCGCTGAACCCGTTGACGCCATTCCTGTTTACGATTGGGGGCGCATCGGGGCGGCGGGCGCGGCAGCTTATCGAGGGAACGGGCTCACACCTGGCTGACGAGGGGTACAGGCTCTATTCCCGCCTTATGAGCAACAGATCACATATTTCCGGCACCTTGCAGATGATGGCAAGCTGGGAACTGGACGGGCTGATCGCCGAGTTGCCAAAGGTTAACGCCCATACGCTGTTCCTGGCCGCGACGGGCGACCGCGCGGTGCCCGTTTCCGTGGCCGAGCGCGCCGCCGCGCGGATGCCGGATGCGAAGGTAGAAATATTGAATGATCTTGGTCACTTGGCCCATGAGGAGGCACCGGAGATGGTGGCCCGGCGCATTTTGGCTTTCCTGGGGTTGGACAAGACAGCGCGGGCCAGGCAGGTGCCATGACCCGTGCCGGAATTATATTTACAGGTCGCATAAATATGCGTGTTCTGCGCGGTTTCGGCGGGATTTCGCGCGGTCTTTCGTAAATGTTTCCCTGCGGCGGCGCGCGGTGGCCCCCCCCCGTGCCGTCACGGTTTCGATGGTCGGGCGGGGCCGATCGTGACGCGATGGAGCGGCCAGCTCAACGCCCCTTGATCTGGATCGAGAAGCTGCGCCGGGCGCCCTGTGGCGGCCGGGGAAACGGGCCCGCGCCCCGCACCAGGTGAACAGCCGCCCGGTCGAGCGCGGAAGACCCGGAACTGCGCGCCAGCGAAACGGCGGTAAGCCCGCCATTCACCCCGATGGTAAAGGCTACGACGGCAGCCCCACGGGCGTCGACACTTGGCTTGCCGGCACGGGACAGTTTGCGCATGACCAAACCGGGATAGTTGCTGGCCGCGGCGTTGCCCGCGGCCTGCTGTTGCCCGCCAGTGCCGTTTTGACGCCTCGTCGCCTTTTCCGTGCCTGTCGCCGCACCCGCGCGTGCGTTTTGATCTGCGTTGCCCGGTCGGGCGGCGGGTTTGGTCACCTGTTCCGGTTTTCGGGCCGGTTTCGCGGCGGGGGCGGGCCTTTGGGCCTTTTCCACCGCGGCGCTGCGCAGCCTGGGCCGGATGGACCGGGCAACCGCCGCGGAATCGGGCTCCGCCCCCTTGATCGGTTGTTTAGCCTGGCTTGCGGCATAGGCTTGGGGTTGGTGGGCCGGAACAGCCTGCCGGGCAGATGGCGCGACCGCCGCCAGCATTTGCGGCGCGTCGGGCGCGGCGCGCTCGGCCTTGGCGGGCGGGCGAGCTGAAACGGTATCGGCCTGTTCGGCACTTGGGGTGGCGGCGGCTTTCTCGGGCGGTGTCCTGGTGGCTTGTTCCGCCGCGATCCTGTCTGGCGCCTCGGCCCGGGTTGCCTTTGCCTTGTCGGGGCGCGCCGGTGACAGTCGCCCGGCCGCCATGTCGGCGAAAGCGTTGCCCAGGCGCATCTCGGCCCCGCCATCCCCGCCCTCGGCCTGCATCGACTCCTGCGGGACCAGTGCCAGGGCAAGGGCGCCGTGGGCGATGATCGCCACGGATAGGGCCGCGATCTTGGCCATGCCGGCGTTGCGCATCATTGCAGCCCCCGTTCGGTGACCAGAACCACCGATCCGGCCCCGGCCTCGCGCAAGGCGCGTGCCACGCCAACCAGCTTTTGTGCCGGTAGCGCGCGGTCAGGCACGATGCGCACACGCGCGCGGGCCTCTTCGGGCAGGTCGGCCAGAAACGCCGCGGCGCTGACGATTTCGGTGCCACGGCGTGTCATGCGCCCATCGGCATGGAGCACCAGCGCATCTGCCGGGGCGGCGCGGTCGATCTTGGCTGTGCTGACCAGCCGCAGATCCTTGTCGAGCGGCGCAGCCAGTGTGCCCGCCACGAGAAAGAAGATGAGCATCAGGAAAACGATGTTGATAAGGGCGATTGTCGGCTCGCGTTCGGGCCGGGCGCGGCGTGGTGTCATGTGGCCTCCAACACGGTTACGCGGATCGCGGGGAGCGCACGCAGCGCCACCAGCAGATCGGTAAGGCGCTGCGCCGTTACGTCTGGACGGGCCGCCACGAGGACGGGCAACGGGGTATCGCCGTCACGATGGCCATCAAGCGCCTTCGGCAGGCCCTCGATCGCGGCGGTGGCCCCGTTCAACCGCAGCGATGTGGGCGCCAGTGTCAGGAAAACCGGGCGCGCGGCAGACGCCGGGCCACCCGCGCCGGCCGCCGCCAGCTCAACCTCGGCAAAGCGCGTGAAGCTCGAAGACAACATGAAGAAAAGCAGCAGAAGGAAAATGACATCAATCAGCGATGTCATCGACAACCGCCGCCTGCGCTGCCTGCTACGCATGGCTGGGCGCAACCCCATGTGCCGTGGCCTGCCGCCCCTCGGGGGCAAGGGCCGTGCGCAGCGCCTTTTGCGCCAGCACGCGGTCGGCATCCATGCGGGCCTCGAACCAGCTTAGCATGACGGATGTCGGCATCGCCACGGCAAGCCCCACCGCCGTGGTCAGCAGCGCCACCCAGATACCGCCCGCAAGGACCGAGGGATCAACCTGCGCGCCGGCCTGTTGCAGGGCCTGGAAGGCCGAGATCATGCCCAGCACCGTGCCAAACAGCCCCAGCAGCGGGGCAAGCTGCGCCACCGAGTCAAGGAACCGGAACCCGCTTTCCAGCCGGGCAAAACGCATCTCGGCCTCGGCCTCGAGCCGGGGGGCATCGTTCTGGCCATCGAAGGCCATCGTGATAACGGGCACAAGGTAGCTGCGCGACCGGCCCAGGTGGTCGCCCGCGGCGGCCCGATCACCGGCATCCCATGCGGCAATCGCCGCTTGCAGCGCGTCGTGGCGGCCCACGCCCGCGACACCGAATTGCCACAGCTTGTACAGAACGACCGCCAGAACCAGAACCGAAAGCCCGCATAGCAGCAAGACGACCGGGCCACCCAGGCCGACGATGCGCAACAGGGTATCGTGAAGCGTGGCGATCATCCCAGTACCTCGATATCTGTCCGGCTGCGCAGGTCGAGGCCGGCGGTGCAGGCATCGTTTGGCAGGGCGTCGCCGGAGCAGGTTTCTGCCCCGTTGATCAGCAGGCGGCCAAGCGAGGTACATTCAAGCCCCGGCAGGACGAATTGCCGAACGCGCGGGCGCGCCGATGGCAGGGCGCCGAAATCGAAAAGCGTCAGGCGGTCAACGCGGCCTTCGGTGTCAAACAGGACGGCCTCGTACACGGCCTGTTCAATGTCGGCGTCATGGCCGTTCTGGACGAGGAAGCTGATCCGGCAGGCGTCTTTGACAGCCTCAAGCGCGTTGAGTTCGATCGACACATGCGCGCCCTGTTCATCTTGCGCCAGCACGGGGCCGCAGGTCATGAGGGCCGCCAGGCAAGTGGCCACAACTTTTCGATGGTATGCGCGCATGTCGTCCGCCCTTGATTTCCCGAATGGTCATCTGGCTGGGGAGCGCGCCCTTGCTCGATGCCGTTTAGCTAGCAGGCGGGCGGGGAAGATTCAATATCTGATTATTTTGATAGGTTAAATTTGCCGGGTAGGGAAACGGCCCGGCGGCCGCGCAACGGTGCCGTGGGGCGTGGCCGTTGCGCGGCAATGTTCAAGCGGGTTGCAGGGCGTCGATGCGCTGGATTGCGCGGAACCCTTCGAAACGGGTAGCGCCCTCGTGAAGTTTGCGGGCCTTCCGGGCGCGGACATGGGCGGTGCGGAACGACTCGCCCTGGGTCCAGGCGCGGAAATGATCCTCGGTTTCCCACATGGTGTGAGAGGCGTAGAGTATGTGCCCGTCTTCCTCGGGGCCCTTGAGCATTTGGAACGACACGAAGCCGTCGGTCTCTTGCAACTGGCTTTCGCGGGACAGCCACAGGTCTTCGAACGCGGCGGCGTTTTCAAGCGTTACGGTGAATCGGTTCATGGCAAGGTACATTTGAGACTCCTTATCTCCTTGTCAGGGGTTGGCAGGGTTCGCCGCGCCGGGTGGCGCATTTGCGGGGTTTTCAGACAGTGGCCGCGTGCGGCAGGACAAAGGGCGTGCCGGGAGGCGGCGGGGCCGATACACGCAGGTTGCAGCCGTAGGCGCGTGACAGGGTTTCATCGGTCAGCACCTCGGCCGGTGTGCCGAAGGCAAGGCGCTGCCCATCGGCCAGCACCGCAACGCTGTCGGCATAAAGCGCGGTCAGGTTCAGGTCATGCATGACGGCGATCACCCCGCCACCGGCCCGTGCGAAACCGCGCGCGATTTCCATGACCTGCAACTGGTGGGCTATATCGAGGCTCGAGACCGGCTCATCCAGCAAGAGCCAGCGCGGCTGCCCGTTCTCGACCGGCGCCCAGACCTGCGCCAGCACGCGCGCCAGCATGACCCGCTGTGCCTCGCCCCCCGACAATTCCTGGAACGTCCGGTTCGCATAATGCGCCAGGCCAACCCGCGTCAGCGCCTGCATCGGCACCTCGGGCCGGTCGCCGGCGGTGCCCGATTGCAAGCCAAGGCGGACGACCTCGATCGCGGTGAAGGGAAAGGCCAATCGCGACGCCTGCGGTAGCACGGCGCGCTGGGCGGCCAGGTCCCAGGGTTTCAGCATGGCGACATCCTGCCCGTTCAGGCTGACCCGGCCCTGAAAGGGCAGCGCCGCCGTGATCGCCCCCAGCAGCGTGGACTTTCCCGACCCGTTCGGGCCGACGATGGCCGTGACCTCGCCCGGACGTGCAGTCAGGCTGACGCCGCGCAACGCCACGCGCTGGCCATAGGAAACGTGAATGTCTTGGGCAACCAGGCTCATAACTCGACCAACCCCCGACGCTTGAGCAGGATCCAAAGGAAAACGGGTGCCCCCAGAACCGCCGTGACGATGCCGATGGGCAGTTCCGCCGGGGCGATGACCACGCGGGCGATCACGTCGGCGAGGATCAGCAGGATCGCGCCCAGCAGTGCGGAATTGAGCAGGAGCGTTCGGTGATCCGGGCCGGAGGCCAGCCGCAGCAAGTGCGGCACCACGATGCCGATGAACCCGATCCCGCCCGAAACCGCCACCGCCGCACCTGTCGCACCCGCGACGGCAAGAATGGCGATGGATTTCATGCGCTGCACGTCGATGCCGATATGGGCGGCTGTCGCCTCGCCAAGGGCCAGCCCGTTCAGACCCCGGCCCAGCATCATCGCCGCGCCAATGGACAAAACGATCAGCGGCCCGGCCGACAGCACCTTGGCCCAGCTTGCACCGGCCAGGGAGCCGAGGCCCCAGAACGTAAGATCGCGCAACTGCCGGTCATCGGCGATATAGACAAGGATGCCCGACAAGGCCCCCGCAAGCGCCCCGAGGGCGATGCCCGCCAATAGCATCGTGGCAACCGATGTTCGCCCGTGGCGCGTGGACACGCGATAAAGCAGGATGGTCGAGCCCCAACCGCCCAGGAACGCGGCGAAGGGTGTCAACTGGTTGCCTGTCTGGTCGATCACCCAGGCAGGCAACAGCGCGCCCAGCACGATGGCGAGTATCGCGCCCAGCCCGGCGCCCGCCCCGACGCCCACGATGCCCGGATCGGCCAGCGGGTTGCGAAACAGCCCCTGCATTGCCGCGCCCGAAACGGCCAGCGCGGCCCCGACCAACACCCCCATCGCCAGCCGCGGAAGCCGGATATCGAGCAGGACCACGCGCTCTACCTGGCTGAGTGCCTCGCCCTGCACCAGCTTGGCCAGCATTGCCGTCAGGGTCACATCCGTGGCCCCGATTTCAAGGCTTGCGATACAGGCCAGCACCAGTGCGCCCGCCAGAACCCCGTGCAGGGTGCGCGCGCGCGACAGCCGGTCGCGCGGGGCGGTTTCAATTTCTTCGGTCACGGCTGACACGGTTCAGGCTCCCTGACCATAAAGCGCGTCGTTGAGGGTGCGAATGGCCTGCGCGGTGCGCGGGCCAAAACCCAACATCAACAACCCGTCCATGCGAACGACCGCGCGTGTCTGCGCAGCGGGCGTCAACCTGATGGCGGGCATTGCGAACAGTTCGTCATCCGCCACCCCGTGATCGCCGCCCCGGTCCATCATCAGGATCACGTCTGGCGCGGCCAGCCCGACGGCTTCGTCGGTGATTTGCTTGTATCCCTCGTATTCGGTGACGGCGTTGACGCCGCCAGCCATGCGGATCAGCGAATCGGCCGCGGTGCCGGTGCCAGAGGCATTGATCTTGCCGCCCTGCGTGGACAGCACGAAAAGCACCCGCTTTTTCCGGCTTGTCGGGCGCGCGGCATCGGCCAGAGCGTCAGCCAGCGCGGTTTCAACCTGGGCCGACAGGCGTGCCGCCCGGTCGGGCACGTCAAGCGCATCGCCGATGATTTCGATCTTGCGCAGGATTCCACGGGCGGTGAGAGCGTCGGGCACTTCGACAAAACCCACCTTGGCCTCGCGGATCACGTTCAGCGCCTCTCGCGGGCCGGCCCCTTCCTCGGCAATGATCAGCGACGGGCCGGCGGACAGCACGCCCTCGGGCGACAGCGACCGCATGTAACCCACGTCGGGCAGATCGGTAACATCGGGCGGGTAGGTCGATGTCGCATCGCGTGCCTTCAGCCGGTGCTGCTGGCCAAGCGCCACAACGATTTCCGTTACCGAGCCGCCGATTGACAGCACGTCGGGCTCGGGGTTTTGCGCGTGGGCATACCGCTCCGAGCCAAGCAACAGCAGGATCAGCGCGCCACAGGTCGCGAGACCCGTGATCAGTGTATCGGACGGTCTTGAATGACGAAACATCAGGCCGGCACCTCTTGAAGCGTGGGAAGGGTTTCGACGATCTTGCCCCATGCCGGGCGGGACTCCCGCCCCTCCTTGCCGACGCCAAAGACCTGGAAGATCAACCCGCCCTCGGCGTCGAATGCCTCGACAGAAACGGCGGGGCCGCGCTGGGTGGGCTTTTCCACCGCCCAGATCTCGGCCACCTTGTCGCGCCGCAGGTGCAGGTTAAAGCCCGGGTCCATCACATTTTGCCACGGCCCCATGGGCCGCAATTCGTGAATCGGGCCGGTGTGGATCTGGATGCAGCCGCGGTTGCCGACAAAGATCATCACCTCTATCCCGGCATCGCGCACCGCGTGCAGCATGTCATCGGCTGCGTTCGGATCAAGCCGACGCACCCATGGCGCCCCGGCGATCCGGTAGGCCCCAAGACGATTCATCTTGAGCTTGGCGCACAGGCGCAGGAACTGGTGCGTATCGGTCAGCTTGGCCCATTCTTCGCGCAGGGTATCAACCTTGTCGGGGCGCGATTTCGGGGCTTCGACGGGCTTGCGGCTTTCGACGGGTTGCGTGTCGGATTGATCATCGACGGCAAGATCGGCCACGATGGCGGCCCATGCGTCATGGTTGGACTTTTCGCGCAGGTGGATCTTGTGCACCGCATCGCCCGCCGCATCGAAAACCTGCAACGAGCGGCGCGGGCCATGCGCGTCATTCGTTTCAACCGCGAAGGCATGAACCCAGTGCGACGGGAATATGCGCAGGTCGATATTCTCGGCCAGGGTCATCGCGGCATGGTCGCCGGGATGGTACTCGGCGTATTCGCCCACTTTTTCATGCACGCAGGCATCGACGCGGGTCAGAGCCATGACCTCGCCCAGCGCCTCGGCGGCGGGAATGAGCTGGTCGGGATGCGCGGCGATTCGCGTGGTGCCCCGGCCGATTCGGGCGGCCACCAGTTGCGCCTCGGATATGCCAAGGCTGTCAGCGGCATCGCGGGCGCGCAGTTTCGGGTTTTGCGCCTGAAAGGCACGAATATCGGTAGGGGTGACAGCGGATTGCTGCGTCATGGGCGACCTCGGAGGTTGATTTGCGATCCGATGGCTGCGCCCGATTGGAACCGGTGCGTGGCTTCTTCAAAATACTTGACTAATTTACTCTGGTGCGTTTGAAGCTGCAACCCGTAGTGACAAGATTGTCGCGAAATCACCAAAACCGCCGCGCCAGCCTTCGCAAGCAACGGCCATGAACATCTGAAGGATGGCGCATATGCTTACCCACCTGTTGCGCGGCTCGACCGCGCTAGTCTGCCTGTCGCTGGCCCTGCCGGCCGCCGCGCAGGACGCCGACCCCGGTTTCCTGGGCACCCTCATACTCACCGGCGGCAAGCGCGATCTCAGCTTTGGCACCGCCTTGCCCCGCACTGTCGTGGATGAAGAAGAAATTCAGGACCGGCAGGCCAGCACGGTTGCGCAGCTGATCGACTCGGTGCCCGGTGTCACGCTGGTCAACGGCACGACGCCGCAAGGCTCGGGCATCAACATTCGCGGCTTTGGCGCGAACACGACCAACGGCTCGGACCAGAAGATTGCCGTGCAGATCGACGGCGCCAGCGTCGGCTCGGAAGAGTTGTACCGGATCGGCACGCAGCTTTTCACCGATCCGCTGCTTTACCGCGAGGTCGAAGTGCTGCGCGGGACAATCGGCAGCTTTGCCTACGGATCGGGAATCGTTGGCGGCGTGGTCAAGCTGGAAACCAAGGATGCCTCTGATTTCACGGGCGGCGTGCCGGGTTTTGGCGGCTCTCAGACGCTTGAATACAGCTCGAACGGCGATGGCTGGGTCAGTTCCACGAACCTGGGCTGGATGCCGTCAGCGGGCGCCGAATTCCTGCTCAACTATTCGCTGCGCGACCAAGGCAACCTGACCGCGGGGGATGGCACGACCATCGGCAACAGCAAGTTCCGCACGCCGTCCTACCTTGCCAAGGGCACGTTCACCTTTGGCCAGGATGACGCGCAGTCGCTGACCCTTAGCCACTCCAGAACCGTGGCTGACGACAAGGACGTGCCCTATGACCAGTTCGGCACGGATGGCGGGATGTTCGGCAATGTCGACCGGCTGACCGATACGGACCAGACCGTGCTTGAATACCGTTTCAATCCCGCCAGCGACCTGTTCGACCTGCGCGCCAACCTGTCTTACGCCGATCAGCAAATCGAATACGACTACATTCCCGGCTCATCGCCGCTGGAAGGCACGCCCACCTTTCCCTTCCTTGTCGATACGGTGAATGCCGATCAACGCTACGAGACAACCAAGCTGACCATGACCAACCGCGCGCTGTTCGAAACCGGCGCGGTTTCCCACGACATGCTGGCCGGCGTCGAGGCGCAAAGGCGCGTTCGCGCCGACAACACCGCGGCGGGGGCGCCGGGCGGCACGAATGACCGCTTTGCGCTATTCATGGTCGACGAAATGACGATGGGGCGATTCACCGTCACGCCTGCGTTGCGGTATGAAACATCCAGGATCGAGAGCGCGACCAACCTTGCCGGCCTGCCGAACATTTACGACAAGGATGCCCTGATGGGCGGCCTTGCGCTGGCCCATGACCTGGGCAACGGCCTGTCGGTCTTTGGCAGCGCGGCCTATACCGAGGGGCTGCCGATCATTGATGACCTGGGCACCAGCGCCAGCGCGCAACGGCGCATCGGCATTTCGGAGAAATCGCACACGTTCGAACTGGGCGCGGAATATACGGGCACCGATGTGTTTGCCCGCGGCGATACCTTTACCATTCGCGGCAACCTTTACCAGACCGAGCTGTGGGACATCACCAGCTACACGGTTTCAGGGTCGACAACGACCGAGCTGGACCACGTCGATTCCCATGGATTCGAGCTTGAAGCCTCGTACGGGATGGCAAACGGGTTTTATGTCGATTTTGCCGGGCACCTGGGCAATGGAACCGAGTTCAACCCCGATGGCACCAACGCGACGTGGCGCAACAGCCCGGCGGACCGGGCGCAGCTGGCATTGGGCAAGAAGTGGGATGACCGGCTGGACCTGAGCTGGGAAATCGTTCACGCCGCGGATCGCCGTGAAGCGCTTGGTGCCGGTTTGCCCGACAGCACGGTGCACAACCTGCGCGCCACATGGCGCCCCGACGAGGGTTGGCTGGATGGAACCGAGGTTCGTTTCGGACTCGAGAACATTCTTGACGAGGATTATGTCGGCCACCTGTCATCGCCCAGCCGAAAAGCGCCGGGCAGAACGGTAAAGGTGTCCTTGTCGAAATCGTTCTGAAGATGAGGGCCGGGGCGTCGCGCAGCCAGCGGCATGTCCTTGACATGGCGATGCGCGGCGCCCCTGTCACCTTTTGCGCGGGGTTTGACCTTAGGGGTCAACCCCGGCCATTGCGCAGACGATCTGCCACTCACGCTCGGTTACAGGCTGCACCGACAGGCGCGGGCTTTTGACCAGCATCATGTCGGAAAGCCGCGCATCCGCCTTGATCTGTTCAAGCGTGACGGGTTGGGCGACCGGGCGAACCGCCTTGATATCCACGCATTCCCAGCGCGGATCATCGGTGGTGCTGTCGGGGTGGGCCTCGGCGATGACCTCGACAATGCCGACGACCGCCTTTTCCTTTTGGCTGTGGTAGAAAAAGCCACGATCCCCCACTGCCATCTCGCGCATGAAATTGCGGGCCTGGTAATTGCGTACGCCATCCCATTCTTCGCCCACGTCACCCTTGGCCAGTTGGTCGGACCAGCCCCATGTTTCGGGTTCGGATTTGAAAAGCCAGTAGCGCATCAGCCGATCACCTGTTTCCACTCCAGCAATTCGACCGACTCGAACAGGCCGGCCTTGGCGTAGGGGTCGTTCCGTGCAAATTCCTGTGCCTCGGCCATGCTGTCGACCTCCATTATCAGAAGTGAGCCACACATGTTGCCCCCCTCGTCAAGCAAGGGACCGCCGAATTTCAGGGTGATCGGGACGCTGTCGGCATAGGCAAGATGCGCCTCGCGGTTGGCAAGGCGGGTTTCCAGCGCGCCGGGTTTGTCGCGTGCGATAAGGGCAATAAGCATCTATTCTTCCTTCAAGGGACGGTTGAGCAAGGTTTGCATGGCCTGCGCCACGCTGCTGTGGCCCGAGGCGATGGCGTGCACATGGGCCGAAATCGGCATGTCGAGAGACAGGCGGCTGGCCAGTTCCGTCACGGCCTCGGCGGTTTTGACACCTTCGACGGTTGTCGCGGTGTCGAAGGGCGTACCGCTGCCCAGCGCCAGACCCAGCCGATAGTTGCGGGATTTGTCGGAGGTGCAGGTCAACACGAGGTCGCCAAAGCCCGACAACCCCATCAGCGTGTCGCGCCGTGCGCCCATCTGGTCGGCAAGGCGGGTGATCTCGGCCATGCCACGGGTCATCAGGGCGGCGCGGGCGCTGTCGCCCATGCCAAGGCCGATGCAGGCGCCGGCCGCGATGGCGATAACGTTTTTCAACGCGCCGCCCAGCTCGGCGCCGGTTGTGTCGGTGGTGCGGTAAAGCCGCAGCGCGGGCGTGGTAAGCGCCTGTTGCAGGGCCTTGCCTTGGTCTGCATCGGCGCAGGCCAGCGTCAGCGCGGTGGGCAGGCCCCGCGCGATATCGGCGGCAAAGCTGGGGCCGGTAAGTATGGCGTTGGTCGTATCGGCGACAACCTCGGACAGGATCGCCGTCGGCCCACGGCCCGATGACAGTTCAACCCCCTTGCAACAGGCAACAAGCGGATGGCCCCGCAGCACGGCGGCATGGGTTTCGGCCATGCCGCGCAGGTGCTGCATGGGCACGGCCAGCAGGATCGGCGCTTGCGGCGGAACAGGGCCGAAACCGGTGATGATCTGCACGTTGTCGGGCAAGGCGACCCCGGGCAGACGCCGGGTGTTTTCACGGCTTGCCTGCATATCGGCGGCATGTTCGGAGTCGCGCGCCCATAGCATGACGGGCCCCCTGGCCGCCAGCGCCACGGCCAGCGCCGTGCCAAAGGCCCCTGCCCCAGCAACACAGATCATGCCTTGGCCCCCTTCTTTCCGCTGCCCAGCAATGGCGGGCTGCCGCGATCAAGCGGCCAACGCGGGCGGGCCGCCAGCGTCATGTCATCAACATGGCCGGAACGGAACCGTTCCAGCCCGGCATAGGCGATCATCGCCGCGTTATCGGTGCACAGCGCCAGCGGCGGCGCGGTAAAGCCGATGCCCTGTTCGGCACAAACCGTTTCCAGCGCGCCACGGATGGCCAAGTTGGCCGCCACGCCACCCGCGACGGCCAGCATGGGCTGAGCGGGCGCCTCGGCCCGGTAGAGCGCCAGCGCGCGGCGGGTTTTCTCGGCCAGCACGTCGCGCATGGCGGCCTGGAACCCGGCGCAAAGATCGGCACGGTCGGCCCGCGTCAGCCCGCCTTGTTCAGCGATGAGTCCATCGCGGGCGCGCAAAAGCGCGGTCTTGAGGCCGGAAAAGGACATATCGCAGCCCGGCCTGTCCAGCAGCGGGCGCGGAAAGCGAAAGCGGGCGGGATCGCCCTGTTTGGCCTGCAACTCGACACTGGGGCCACCGGGTTGCGGCAAGCCCAACAGGCGGGCGGTCTTGTCGAACGCCTCGCCGGGGGCGTCGTCGATGGTGCCGCCCAGCCGCGTGAAATCATCGGCGCCGCGCACGATCAGGAACTGGCAATGACCGCCCGAGACCAGCAACATCAGGTATGGGTAGGCCGCGCCATCGGTCAGCCGTGGAGTCAGCGCGTGGCCCGCCAGGTGGTTCACCCCCACCAGCGGCAGCCCCGCGCCCAGCGCGATACCCTTGGCGCACATCACGCCCGAGATCACCCCGCCGATCAGGCCCGGCCCCGCGGTGACGGCCACGGCATCGATTTCGCGCAACGACAGGCCGGCCTGGTCCAGTGCCTTTATCACGCAGCCATCCAGCCGTTCGGCATGGGCCCGGGCAGCGATTTCAGGCACCACACCGCCGAACGCGGCGTGCAGGTCATTCTGGCCCATCACCACCGATGACAGTATCTCGGGCCGTGCATCGCCCGTCTGCCGCAGCACGGCGGCGGCGGTATCGTCACAGCTGCTTTCCAGCCCGAGTATGGTGAGGGTGCGCATGGGCGTCCCGTTGCGGTTTCGACCACTGGCAGTTAACACCAAGGCATGTCTGGAACAATCCCGGGGGGCTCTATGCCCACGATACTGCTGACCCGACCGGCCGAGGGGTCGGCCCGTTTCGCCGAAGAGCTGCGCGCGCGGCTGGGCGAGGTGCCCATCGTGCAATCCCCGGTGTTGAGGATCATCGGCACCGGGGCGCAGCCCGATCTGTCGGATGACCCGGTTGTTCTGTTCACCTCGCGCAACGGCGTGACCCATTGCGGCGTGACCCCCAAGCGGGGGCAACGCGCGCTGTGCGTGGGCGACGCCACGGCGCAGATGGCACGGGCTGCCGGGTTTGACGCCGTTTCGGCCAGCGGCGATGTCGAAGACCTGCTCCGCCTGGTCACGCACGAGGCCCCGAAAAGGCCGTTGCTGCATCTGCGCGGCGAGCACAGCGCGGGCGACCTGGCAGCACGGCTGCGCAAGGCCGGGCTGCGCGTGCGCGAAACGGTGGTGTACGATCAGGTTCCGGTGGCTTTGACAGACGCAGCGCGGGCGACGCTGAACGATGATGCGCCCGTGGTCGTTCCGCTTTTTTCACCACGCAGCGCACAGGCGTTTGCCAACCAGGGTCCATGGCACGCGCCCCTGTTCATCGCGGCGATCAGCGCGGCGGCAGCACAGGCCGCACCCCGACCCAGTTTCCGGCTCGACGTGGCGGCAGAGCCAACCTTGCCCGCGATGCTTGCCGCGACATGTGGACTGTTTAACGCAGCGCAATTGCTTGAGAGGGAGTCGCCCGCACAGTAAGGTCGGGTTGGACACAAGTAGATATTGCAGAGAATCGAAAGGTGACCAGCCTGTGGCACGCAAGAAAGAATCTGACAAGTCTCAGGTCGATGACACGAAAGAGGTTGTCGATGCAGGCGTCGTCGAAGACAGCGGCAACGATACGCCCGGCACGGATGACAGTGCCGAACATGACGACACCGTACAGGCCGAAAGCGAACGCGCCGCGGGCAACACCACGGAAGATGGCGACGCACCAGGGCAACTGAGCGAACCGGACAAGAACGAAAATGGCGGACCGTGGGAAAGCGGGGCCGACGCGGCACTGGCGCCCGAGGCGGATGATACCGTTGCCCCCGATGACGACACGGCCGAGAAACCATCGGACGAGGAAGCCCCGGAAAGCGAAAGCGACCCGGCGCAACCCAACCGGGATGAAGATACCGAAGAACCCGCCGCCGACCAGGCGCCACCTGCCGCCACGGCGCCTGAACAGGTCGTGGTGCGCAAGGGCGGGTTCTTGCCTATGCTTCTGGGCGGCGTCGCGGCGGCGGCCATCGGCTTTGGTGCCGCGCGTTACGTCTTGCCCGAGGGCTGGCCCTGGCCCGGTATGCAGGATGATACGCTGGCGCAGGACGTGGCCACGCAATCGGGCCGCATCGACGAGTTGGAAACAGCGGTCGAGGGGATCGACCTGTCGGGGCTTGAAGGGCAGATCGGCGGCAATGCCGAACAGATCGCCACGGTGTCCGAGCGGCTTGACGACATCACCACCACGCTGGCCGACGTGCAATCGCGGCTGGATGCGCTGGAAAGCCGCCCCGCAGCCGAACCCGGCAGCGACAATGCATCCCAGTTTTCAAGCGAATTGCGCGCGCTGCAACAAAGCGTCGAGTCGCAGCGCGCCGAGATCGACAGCCTGCTGAACGAGGCGCAGGCCCGCGAAGAGTCGGCCCGTGCCACGGCGCAACAGGCGCTGGCCCGCGCCGCGCTGAGCCGTATCCAGACCGCACTGGACACGGGCAGCGATTACTCCGGCGCCATCGCCGACCTGCAAGAGGCCGGTATTGATGTGCCCGAAGGGTTGGCGGGCACGGCAGATGGCGTGGCCACCATGAACGAATTGTCCGCCAGCTTTCCCCCGCTCGCCCGCGACGCGCTTTCGCTATCGCGCGAGGCAAGCGGCGAGGCCGAGGGGCTGACCGGGTTCCTGAAAACGCAGCTTGGTGTCCGTTCGCTTGCGCCGAAGGAAGGTGACGACCCCGACGCGGTGCTGTCGCGCGCCGAGGCGGCCCTGCGCGAGGGGCGGCTGGACGATGCATTGACCGAGATCGCGGCTTTGCCCGAGCAGGGCCGCGCTGCCCTGTCGGATTGGGTGGCGCGCGCCGAAACACGCCAGGAGGCCGTAACAGCGGCCGAAAACCTGGCGCAATCGCTTACCGCGAACTGAGGGGGCCGTCATGCTTTGGTCAATTATCAAGATCGTCGTTTTCTTCACCCTCGTCGCGGCCCTGGCCTGGGGCGCATGGTACGTGCTGGACATGGATGGCGGTGTGACCATCCAGGCAGCCGGCGTGGAAGTCACGCTGACGCCGATCCTGTCGGTTCTGGGGCTGGTGGTCCTGGTCGTGGCGGTGTGGCTGTTTCTCAGGCTGTTCGGCCTGCTGATCGCGGTGCTGAAATTCATCAACGGTGACGACACTGCCATCAGCCGGTATTTCGACCGCTCGCGCGAGCGCAAGGGCTTCCAGGCCCTGAGCGAGGGCATGATGGCGCTGGCTAGTGGTGAGGGTCGCGTGGCAATGGCCAAGGCCGCCCGCGCCGAACGCTATCTGAACAAGCCCGAGCTGACCAACCTGCTGATCGCGCAGGCCGCCGAGATGACGGGCGACCGCCGCCGCGCCGAAGAGGTTTACAAGCGGCTGCTGGAAAAGGATGAAACCCGGTTCGTTGGCGTGCGCGGTATCATGAAACAAAAGCTGGCCGATGGTGACCGCGACACGGCGCGGCAACTGGCCACCAAGGCGCTTGAGCTGAAGCCCAGGCACGAGGAAACCCAGGACGCGCTGTTGCAGTTGCAGGCGCAGGCCGAGGATTGGGCCGGTGCGCGCGATACGCTGCGCACCAAGCTGCGCACGGGCACCATTCCGAAGGACGTGCACAAGCGACGCGACGCGGTGCTGGCGCTGTCGGGGGCCAAGGATGTGCTGGCCGAGGGCAACGACATTGCCGCACGCGAGGCCGCCATCGAGGCCAACCGCCTGTCGCCCGACCTGGTGCCGGCGGCCGTTCTGGCGGCGCGGGCTTATGTCGAGCAAGGCAAGAAGAAATACGCCGTGCGCGTGATCAAGAAGGCCTGGGCGGCGCAGCCGCATCCAGACCTGGCCGGTGCCTTTGCCGCGATCGAGCCAGATGAGACCCCGCAGGCGCGGATCAAGCGGTTCAAGCAACTGACAAAGCTGGCCCCGGACCACCGTGAAACCAAGCTGCTGGAGGCCGAATTGCTGATCGCGGCCGAGGATTTCCCCGCCGCGCGACGCGCATTGGGCGACATGGCCGAGAACGCGCCGGACGCGCGCGCGCTGACCATAATGGCGGCCATCGAACGGGGCGAAGGTGCGTCGGACGCGGTGGTCAAGGGGTGGCTGGCGCGTGCCTTGTCGGCCCCGCGCGGCCCGCAATGGGTATGCGACAACTGCCAGCATATCCATACCGATTGGGTTCCGGTTTGCGAAAACTGCCAGTCCTTCGACACGCTGAGCTGGCGCGCACCGCCCGCGTCGCAGACCTCAACGCCCAGCGGTATCGAGATGCTGCCACTGATCGTGGGCGGGATCGAGGACAAGACCACGCCAACGGCTGAAGACACCGAAAAAGAAACCGCGACCGAAATCATGGATGCCGAAGTGGTCGATACCGAGGCAGACGACGCCGAGACCTCGAAAGAAGACGAGACCGGCAGGGACAAGGTTGCGCCCTGACGGACAGGGGCGCCGCCGGGCCTGAGCAGCGGTTCAGGTTCGGGCCGGTATCCGGGTGATCCTTGCGCCCAGCGCATTCAGCCGCTCGTCGATACGCTCGTACCCGCGCTCGATCTGCTGCGCGTTGTTGATGACCGATGTGCCTTCGGCCCCCATGGCCGCGATAAGCATGGCCATACCCGCCCGGATATCCGGGCTTTCGAGGCGCGCGGCGCGCAGTTTCGTCGGGCCCGAGATTACCGCGCGGTGCGGATCGCACAGCACGATACGGGCGCCCATGCCGATCAGCTTGTCGACAAAGAACATCCGGGATTCGTACATTTTCTCGAACATCAGAACCATGCCGTCACATTGCGTAGCCGTGACGATCGCGATCGACATCGCGTCGGCGGGAAAGGCAGGCCAAGGCTGATCTTCGATCTTTGGAACATGGCCGCCGAAATCGGGCACAACGGTCTTTTCCTGCCCCTTGGGAATGATCAGGTCGTCGCCCTCGACGAGGCATTTGACGCCCAGCTTGTCGAATCCCATCAGAGTGGACCGCAGGTGTTCGACACCGGCATTTGTTATGCGCAGCTCTGAATCCGTTACAGCGGCAAGACCGACCAGCGAAGCGACCTCGATGAAATCGGTGCCGATCCGATGCTGCGCCGCGGTCAACGGGCGGCCACCATGGACAGTCATGCAGTTGGTGCCGATACCTTCGATATCGGCGCCCAGCGCGATCAGGAAGTGGGCAAGGTCCTGAACATGCGGTTCGGACGCGCAGTTCCTGAGAATGGTGGTGCCTTGGGCGGCCACCGCCGCGCTCAACGCGTTTTCGGTGGCCGTGACAGAAGGCTCGTCCATGAACACGTCGGCACCGACAAGCCGGCTTGCACGGAAGGAATACGACCCGTCGAGCGAGATTTCCGCGCCCAATTGCTGCAAGGCGAGAAAATGCGTATCGAGCCGCCGTCGGCCGATCACATCACCGCCCGGCGGTGGCAGGGTGACTTCGCCGCACCGGGCAAGCATGGGGCCGGCCAAAAGAATGGATGCGCGAATACGGCCACACAGGTCAGGGTCAAGATCCGCTGGCCGCACGTTGCGCGCCTGAATCCGCAATTCGTTCGGGCCGGTCCACTCGGTTTCGGCACCGACCGAGGCCACCAGTTCGACAAGCGCTTCGACATCGCGGATGCGCGGAACGTTGGTCAGCGTAACAGGATGTTCGGTGAGCAGGGCCGCCGCGATGATCGGAAGGGCGGCATTCTTGTTGCCCGAAGGTTCGATGCTTCCGGACAGGCGGTTGCCGCCTTCAACGATATACTCGATGCGTTCACTTGCCCGTGGTGCTGCCAAGGCCCTGCCCTTTCCTGAAACCTGGCCGCGACATTAGTGGTGTTTTCTACCGATGCAAGGCAACAACCCGAAAGGACCAGCCGCCGTCACATAACCAGCGCGGCTTACCTGGGTGAGCGTTTGGCCAGGATACGTTGAAGCGTGCGGCGATGCATGTTCAGCCGGCGCGCGGTTTCCGAAACGTTTCGGTCGCACAGCTCGTAAACCCTCTGGATATGTTCCCAGCGCACGCGGTCGGCGCTCATCGGGTTTTCGGGCGGCGGGGGCAACTGGTCACCATTTGCCAATAGGGCGTTGGTAATGTCGGTAGCGTCAGCCGGTTTGGACAGGTAATCGGTGGCGCCGATTTTCACGGCGGCCACCGCCGTGGCAATGGCGCCATAGCCCGTCAGCACGACGATCCGGGCGTCGGGGCGTTTTTCGCGCAGAACCTCGACCACGTCGAGCCCGTTGCCATCTTCCAACCGCAGGTCACAAACCGCGTAAGCGGGTGGGCGAGCCGTGGCGATAGCCTTGCCCGCTGCGACCGAGTCGGCGGTTTCCACCTCGAAGCCGCGCCGCTCCATTGCCTTGGCCAACCTTTTCAGGAACGGCTCATCGTCATCGACAAGCAGAAGGCTGCGATCATCACCAAGATCCTGACGTTGCTCGACCATGCGGCGCTCCTCTTGTTGCGCAGCCAAAGACTTAGGCTGTTCTATAGTGCCGGCAATACTGCGTCAAACCTTGGTAACGGGGATGTGGCGCCGCTTAATGCGCCTCGACAAAGCATTGCAGACGATCGGCAAGCTGTTCGGGGCTCAAGTCACGCTTGAAGAACTCGACAAACCCTTCGTCGGGGAAGGCCAGGTAAGAGAATGTCGAGTGGTCGATCAGGTAATATTCTTCGTCGCCTTCTTCAGGCTCCTGTTTCTTGTAGTAGGTACGATAGGCTTGGCTGGCGGCCTTGACCTGTTCGGGCGTGCCGGTCAGGCCCAGCATCCGGGGGTGCAGGTTGTCGGTGAAATCGGCCAGCAGTTCGGGGCTGTCACGCTCGGGATCAACCGAGATGAAAACGGGTTTAACCATGATATCGCGCTGTTCCAGGATCTCGATCGCCTCGGCGTTGCGCGCATTGTCGAGCGGGCAGACATCGGGGCAAAAGGCATAGCCGAAATACAACAGCGTCGGCTGGTCGATCACGTCCTTGTCGGTGACGGTCTGGCCGGTTTCGTCGATCAGGGTGAACGGACCGCCGATCTGAGATGTGCCGCCCGCAACGGCCGCAGTGCGGCATTGGGCGTATTTGTCACCGCCATCCGGCGCACCAGATGTCAGGAGCCACAACCCGCCAAGAAAGACAGCAGCAACGACAACCGCAGCGATTGCATATAAACGTGTCATGGGGTGTATCCTTTCAAGACGGTGCCCGGAGAGCAAAAATATATTCGCCGCGCATATTCAACAGCGTATCAGGGGACGCAATTGGACGAAAACGCGCAGATAGTCGAGAGCGACCTGACGATCCTGAAAGGACGTAACCGGGGCAACTGGATCCGGCTACGCACGATCATCCTGTTGCGCTGGGGTGCGATCACCGGGCAGCTTTCGGCGCTGATGGTCGCCAACCAGGTCTACGCTCTGGACCTGGAATATGCCTTGTGTTTGCTGGTTGTCGGCGTTTCCGTGATCGGCAACCTGGTTGCCACGTTCATCTTCCCCGAGAACAAGCGCCTTTCGGAAACCGAGAACCTGCTGATGGTCCTGTTCGACCTGTTGCAGCTATCGTTGCTATTGTACCTGACGGGCGGACTGCACAACCCGTTCTCGGTGTTGATCCTTGGGCCGGTCGTGATTTCAGCCAATGTGCTGAAAATGCGGTCGACGATGTTCGTCGGGCTGACAGCGATTTCCGCGGTATCGGTTCTGGCCACGGCCTATGTGCCCTTGCGCACGGCTGACGGTGCCTTGCTGCGCATCCCCGACCTGTTCATCTTCGGCAACTGGGTCTCGATCGTGATCGCCGTGGTGTTCCTGAGCATCTATTCGCGCCGCGTGACGGTAGAGATGCACACGATGTCAGACGCGCTGCAAGCCACGCAGATGGCCCTTTCGCGGGAGCAGCGCCTGACCGACCTGGGGGGCGTGGTTGCCGCAGCGGCGCACGAGCTGGGAACGCCGCTGGCGACGATCAAGCTGGCCAGCGCCGAGCTGGCCGAGGTGTTGGAAGACGACCCGGAACTGGCCGAGGACGCGCGGCTGATCCGCGATCAGGCCGACCGTTGCCGGGATATCCTGCGGTCGATGGGGCAGGCAGGCAAGGACGACCTTCACCTGCGCCAGGCCCCTTTGAGCGCCGTCATAGAAGAGGCCGCAGGCCCGCACATTGACCGCGGCAAGGAGTTGCTCTTCGATTTTCATCCGGCGGCAGGCGCCGACCCGGCGCACCCTGCCATCTTGCGACGGCCCGAAATCATCCACGGCTTGCGCAACCTGGTTCAGAACGCTGTCGATTTCGCACACGGGCGCGTCTGGATCGAGGGCGAGTGGACCGATGGCAACATCGTCGTGCGTATCATGGATGACGGGCGCGGATTTCCGCAACAATTGCTGGGCCGTATCGGCGACCCATTCATGCGGCGGCGGCGCAGCACGAATGACACGTCCGCGCGCCCGGAATACGAAGGGATGGGCCTGGGCCTGTTCATTGCCAAGACGCTGCTGGAACGTACCGGCGCCGAATTGAGTTTTGCCAACGGGCACGACCCGTTCCTGGCGCCATCCGAGCACCCGGAACGCTGCGGAGCGATCATCGAGGTCAGTTGGCCACGCGACCGGATTGACGTGCGCGCAGCCGATCTGCCGGTGACGGCGCGCAACGAGCTGCTGCAAATCTGAAAGCCACGTTAACACTTTGCTAACCATTTTCTGAGCAGCCTTTGAATCAAGGGCTTTGAGGCGTGCGCATGTTCAGTTCGGGCATTGATCTTTTGTTGCTGGCCGCGGCCGCCTTGGGCGGTGCGGGCGGGGTGGCCCTGTTGTGGTGGTTGACGCGCGCCAGCATGACAACTGCGGCGGGCAACGCGGCACCGCAAGCCACCGCCGTTCCGGCGGCCTTTCTTTTCTCGGGGCGCGACATGGTGGACATGGCCAATACATCGGCCTTTTTCGAAGATCGGCTTTCCAAGACCGATCTCGATGACTGGGCCGCCCTGGTGCAACAATTGTCGCTGCGATTTTCCGATGTGCCTGACGATCCCAATGACCTGGCAGAGGGCGAAACCGTGTTCCGGCCCGGTGATACCGCCGACCCCGGAAAACTGGTGATCCGTCACAACCAGGATTGCACCCGGCTTTTGATGATGGGAAACCCGCTTGACGGGATGAGCGGCAGCACCTTGCACAAGCTGCAGGGCGCTTTGGCCGAGCTGGGGCATATGCGCCTCGGGTTGGCCCACACGCCCAACCCGATTTTCGCGCAAGACAAGGACAGCCGCATGCTGTGGGCGAACCCCGCCTACCTGGCCCTGGCCAAGAGCCTTGGCTTTGACAGCACGGGCGAAGGTGCCCGGCCGCCACAATTGTTCGACGATCTTACCCCGTGCGACCAGGGCTTTGCCAACCGGCGCGTCAGCGTGGCCGAACCTGGGGGCGACGTGCAACATTGGTACGATCTTTCCACCGTCGACGCCGGGTCGCGAAAGATCACTTACTGCATGAATGTGGATGCCATCGTCAAAGCCGAGATCGCACAAAGAAATTTCGTTCAGACGCTTACGAAAACCTTCGCGCATCTTTCGATCGGGCTGGCCATCTTCAACCGCGACAGGCAGTTGGCGCTTTTCAACCCCGCGCTTGTGGACCTGACCGAACTGCCGGTTGATTTCCTGAGCGGCCGCCCCACGATCTTGTGTTTCTTTGACATGCTACGCGACAAGCAGATGATGCCCGAACCAAAGAATTATGCCAATTGGCGCGAAAGGATCGGTACGCTGGTTGCGGCGGCAAGCGACGGTCATTTCCACGAAACCTGGTCATTGCCGTCAGGCCAGACCTATCGTGTGACGGGCCGGCCCCACCCCGATGGCGCGGTCGCCTTTCTGTTCGAGGATATCAGCCACGAGGTGTCGCTCACGCGCAGCTTTCGGTCGGAACTGGCGCTGGGCAACGCGGTACTGGACCAGATGGATGCGGCGATGGCCGTGTTCACCGCCGACGGTGTGCTGGCCTTCAGCAATTCCGAGTTCCGCGCGGTCTGGGGCGTCGACCCTGACAGCGCCTTTGCCGATACCTCGATCGGGGATGCGCTGACCGTATGGCGCGGAAAATCAGACCCGGCCACGCATTGGCGCGGTGTCGAAGAGGCGCTGACCACCGGAACCGCGTTGGATGGCATAACCGTGCGCCTGAATGACGGTTCGCGCCGCATTTGCCGGGTGCGCCCGTTGATAAATGGCGCACGCATGGTGGCCTTTGCGCGCGACAGCCGCGTTGCCGTGGTCGAAACGGGTTGAGCCCGCCAAAGCCACTTGCGGGCGCGCGCAGGGTCGTTAGGTTCGGCCCATGTCCTTGCCCCGCGTTCACCACCTGACCCTGCCAGACCCCAAGCAGACCGCCGGTTTCGCCGTCAGGCTCGGCGCTTGCCTGCAACCGGGCGACGTGCTGCTGCTGGAAGGGCCGATAGGCGCCGGCAAAACCCATTTTGCGCGCGCGCTGATCCAATCGCTTTTGGCACAGCCCGAAGATGTGCCATCGCCCACCTTCACGCTGGTGCAAATCTATGACGGGCCCGATTGCGAAATATGGCATAGCGACCTTTACCGCCTGGGCCACCCCGACGAGGTGGCCGAACTGGGCCTGATCGATGCCTTTGACACTGCGATTTGTCTTGTTGAATGGCCCGACCGGCTGGGTGTTTTGGCGCCGGAACAGGCCCTTCACCTGTCTTTCGAACCCGGCGCAACCGATGATGCGCGGCGGCTGACCCTGCGCTGGACCGACCCGCGCTGGACCGACCTGATAACGGAGCTCGCCCCATGACCGACCGCGCAAGCCAGGCGCGCGCATTTCTGGATCACACACCCTGGCGCGGGTCACGGCAGGAACTACTGGCGGGCGACGCGTCGAACCGGCGATACGAGCGGGTGTTTCACCCCGACACCGGGGCCAGCGCCGTTCTCATGGATGCCGACCCGGGGAAAGGCGAGAACGTACGCCCTTTCGCTGCCATCGCGCGGCACCTGTCGGCACAGGGATTGAGCGCCCCCGATATACTGGCGGAAGACCCCGATCACGGTTTTCTATTGATCGAAGACCTGGGCGATGCGCTGTTTGCCCGTGTCACCCTGGCCGAACCGGCGCTGGAACCCACGCTTTACCAGGCCGCGACCGACGTGCTGTCGCACCTGCATCGCGCGGCGCTGCCACCCGGCCTTGCCACTTACGATTCCGCCCTGATGACGCGGTTGGCCGCACTGGCCTTTGATTGGTACCTGCGCGGCGCGGCAGAGGCCGACGAAACCGCGAAACAGGCGTTTTGCGCCGTGTTCGAGCCTGTTTTAACCCAAGTGGTCCCCGAAGTTGACGTGCTTATCCAGCGCGATTACCATGCCGAGAACCTGCTGTGGCTGCCCGAGCGCAGCGGCGTTGCACGCGTTGGCCTGCTGGATTTCCAAGATGCGATGCGCGGGCATCGGGCCTATGATCTGGTATCGCTGTTGCAAGACGCCCGCCGCGATGTTCCGCACGACATCGAAATGCGGATGATTACCCATTACGTGGCCGAGAACGACCTTGACCCGACAGCATTCGACGCGGCTTATGCCGTTCTGGGCGCCCAGCGAAACCTGCGCATCCTTGGTGTTTTCGCGCGGTTGTCGCTGCGCGATGGCAAGGCGCATTATGTCAACCTGATCCCCCGCGTGTGGGAGCACCTTCTGCACGACCTTGAACATCCGGCGCTGGCGCCCGTTGCCCCATTGGTTCTGGACATTCTGCCGGAGCC
Organism: Lutimaribacter degradans; assembly: GCF_023703375.1. Classification (GTDB taxonomy): domain Bacteria; phylum Pseudomonadota; class Alphaproteobacteria; order Rhodobacterales; family Rhodobacteraceae; genus Lutimaribacter; species Lutimaribacter degradans. The sequence continues at coordinate 262,177 of NZ_JAMQGO010000003.1, read as the reverse complement.
CGACGCCCCGATCCTGGAAAGGCTCAAATCGCTATGCGGAACACGCCCGACGCCGTGATGCTGTTTGCCGCCGGGTTCGGCACGCGGATGGGCGCGCTGACCCGGACCCGGCCAAAACCCCTGATCGAGGTGGCGGGCCGGCCACTGCTGGATCATGCGCTGGACCTGGTAGAACAGGCGGGTCTGTCACGCCCCGTTGTGAACACCCATTACCTGGCCGATCAGATCGCGGCCCACCTGGCCGGGCGGGGCGTGGCCATTTCGCATGAAGCACCCGACATCCTTGAAACCGGCGGCGGGTTGCGTCATGCGCTGCCAAAATTGGGCGCGGGGCCTGTTTTCACGCTGAACACCGATGCAATCTGGCGCGGCCCGAACCCGCTGAAACTTTTGGAAGAGGCATGGGATGCCCGGGCAATGGACGCGTTATTGGTCACTATTCCCGCGGAAAATGCCGTTGGGCACCCAGGCGGGGGCGACTTCATTTTAGACGGTGCCGGGCGTTTGAGCCGCGGACCGGGGCAAATCTACGCCGGGGCGCAAATCATCAAGACCGAGGCCCTGGCCGATATTCCCGATCGGGCCTTTTCGCTTAACCTTTTGTGGGACAGGATGCTGCAAGATGGGCGCATGTACGGGCTGAGCTATCCCGGCCAATGGTGCGACGTAGGCCACCCCGAGGGCATCGCCCAGGCCGAGGAGATGATTGGACAGCCAGATGTTTGAGCCGTCGGATACCCCCCGTGTCTTTGGCGTTCCGCCCGGTGTCGATTTCCCGGCTGCACTGGTGCGGCGGTTGCGCCAAGATTTCGCCGATCAACCGCCCGAGGCGCTGGCGCGCGTGCGCCTTGTGGTGAACACCGCCCGGATGGCGCGGCGCATCACCCGGCTGTTCGCCGAGGGTCCGGCCTGCCTGCTACCCCGGATCGAGCTTGTGACCGACCTGCCCGAGGCCCGGTTGCTGGCAGACATACCCCCCGCCGTGCCGCCGCTGCGGCGACGGTTGGAGATAACGCAGTTGGTGGCCGGGCTTATGGCACGCGCCCCCGACCTGGCCCCGCGCGCCTCTCTTTATGACCTGTCGGATTCACTGGCCGCGCTGATGGATGAAATGCATGGCGAGGGCGTGCCGCCGCAAACGCTGTACGAGCTTGATGTCAGCGATCATTCCGAGCATTGGGCGCGCTCGCTGAAATTCCTTCAGATCGTCGAGCATTATTTCGACCAGGCTGGCGAGGCGCCTGACACGGAAACGCGGCAACGCATGGTCATTGACGCGCTGGCGCGGCAATGGGCGGAGGCGCCGCTGGGCGATCCGGTCATCCTTGCGGGCTCAACCGGGTCGCGCGGCACAACAATGCGTCTGATGCAGGCGGTCGCGAGGCTGCCGCAAGGCGCGATCGTTCTGCCGGGTTTCGATTTCGACATGCCACTGGCGGCGTGGAAAGACCTGAACGATGCGCTGACCGCCGAGGATCATCCGCAATACAGGTTTCACGCCCTGATGCGCAATCTGGGCATAACACGTGCCGATGTCATGGCGTGGTCGGACACGCCACCGCCCAGCGCGTCGCGCAATCGGCTGATCTCGCTTGCGTTGCGGCCCGCCCCGGTGACCGATTGCTGGCTGGCCGAAGGGCCGCAACTGGGCGACCTGGCCCCGGCATTCGACGATGTCACGCTACTGGTTGCGCCATCGCAACGCGACGAGGCATTGGCCATTGCGCTGCGCCTGCGCCAGGCGGCCGAAGAGGGGCAGACCGCCGCGCTGATCACGCCGGACCGCATGCTGACACGCCAGGTGACCGCGGCGCTGGATCGGTGGGGCATATTGCCCGACGACAGCGCCGGACTGCCATTGCAACTAAGCGCGCCGGGCCGGTTCTTGCGGCATGTGGCGGCCCTGTTTCACCGAAAATCCGATGCAGCGGCGATCATTACCCTGCTGAAACATCCGCTGACGCATACCGGCAGCACGCGGGGCGATCATCTGCGCTGGACCCGTGAGCTGGAGCTTTACCTGCGGCGCAAGGGCCAGCCCTATCCGGGGCCCGCCACGCTTGCGGCATGGGCCGAATCCCGTGGCGATGCGGGGGCTGCCGCCTGGGCAGGCTGGGTCGCGAATTGCCTGACCGGGCAAAACGTGTCGGGCGAACACCCGCTAGCCGATCACCTGGCGCGCCATATTGATCTGGCCTCGCGTTTGGCTGCAGGCCCCGATGGCGAGGCCAGCGGAGGGCTTTGGGCGGAAAAACCCGGGCGCGAGGCACTGAAGGCCGTGACCGAATTGCAGGCCGAGGCCGGTGCGGGCGGCCCGATGACGGCTGCCGATTACGCGGCCCTGTTCAACGCGATCATGCAGCGGGGCGAGGTGCGCGATCGCGACGCACCGCACCCACGGATCCTGATTTGGGGCACGCTGGAGGCGCGGGTGCAAGGGGCCGACCTGCTGATCCTGGGCGGCCTGAACGAAGGCAGTTGGCCCGAGATGCCCGCACCCGACCCGTGGCTGAACCGGAAAATGCGCCACGATGCAGGCCTGTTGCTGCCCGAGCGGCGGATTGGCCTGTCGGCGCATGACTTTCAGCAAGCCGTCGCAGCGCCCGAGATATGGCTGACCCGCGCCGAACGGTCGGACGATGCGCAAACCGTGCCGTCACGATGGCTGAACCGGCTGTTGAACCTGTCCGAGGGGCTGCCCGCGCAAAACGGCCCTGCGGCATTGCGGGTCGCCAAGGAACGCGGCCAGACATGGCTTGACCGGATCGCGGCGCTGGAAGCGGTCGAACAGGTTGACCCGATGCCGCGCCCATCGCCTCGGCCACCGGTGGCAGCGCGGCCCCGCAAGCTGTCGGTCACGGAAATCAAGCGGCTGGTGCGCGACCCCTATGCCATTTACGCCCGGCATGTTCTGGGTCTGCGCCCACTCGATCCGCTGATGCGCGCCCCCGACGCGCTGCTGCGCGGGATCGTAACTCACGAGGTTCTGGAGCAGTTCGTAAAAGGCGTCGTACAGGATAACACGCCCCTGTCGACCGAAGCCATGTTGGACAAGGCAGGCACCATTCTGGCCGAACATGTCCCTTGGTCAGACATGCGGGCACTTTGGCTGGCCCGGCTGCAACGGGTGGCCGGGTGGTTTGTCGCAACGGAAGAAGCGCGGCTGGCCACCGCCCGGCCCGTGGGGTTCGAGATAAAGGCAAGCCACACGATCACCACGCCCGCCTTCACCTTGACGGCCAAGGCCGACAGGATCGACCGCGACGACAGCAGCGCCTTGCATATCTACGATTACAAGACCGGCGCCGTGCCCAGCGCCAAGGAACAGACTGCCTTCGACAAGCAATTGCTGCTTGAGGCGGCGATGGCCGCCGAAGGCGCGTTCGAGGGGTTGCCCCCCGCCGAGGTCGCACGCGCCATGTTCATCGGCCTTGGCAGCGACGCCAAGGAAGTTGCCGCCCCGCTGGATAAGAACCCGCCAGATCAGGTCTGGGCCGAGTTCGTAAAGCTGGTTTCTGCCTACCTGGAGCCTGACCAGGGCTTTTCCGCTCGCCGGGCGATGTTCAAGGAGACCGATCATTCCGACTATGATCAATTGGCGCGTTTCGGCGAGTGGGATACCACGCACGACCCCAGGCCGGAGGATCTGTCATGAGCCTTGACGACGCCACGCGGGCACAGATCTATGCCGCGCAACCGCGCAACTCGACCTGGCTGGCAGCCAATGCAGGGTCAGGCAAGACAAGGGTCTTGACCGACCGCGTGGCGCGGCTGCTACTGGAAGGGGCCGAACCGCAGCGCATCTTGTGCCTGACCTATACCAAGGCCGCCGCCAGCGAGATGCAGAACCGCCTGTTCAGGCGGCTGGGCGAATGGGCGATGCTGCCCAATGACGCGCTGCGCGATGCCCTGCGGGAACTGGGCCATGAAGGCCCCTTTGGCGACGATGTTCTGGCAACCGCGCGCACGCTGTTTGCCCGCGCGATCGAAACGCCGGGCGGGCTGAAGATTCAGACGATTCACTCGTTTTGCGCGGCGATCCTGCGGCGTTTCCCGCTTGAGGCCGAGGTCAGCCCCGGTTTCACCGAGATGGAGGACCGCGCCGCAGCCCTGATGCGCGCCGAGATCGTGCAGGAAATGGCCGATGGCGCCGAGGCGGGTGTGGTCCAGTCGCTGGCATTGCACCTGTCAGACCAGGATTTCGAGAAGGTAACCGGCGAGATTGTCGGCAAGCGGGGCGTTTTCGCCGAGAAGCCAAGTTGGAACGACATCGCGAGATTGCTGGGCCTGCCGGATGGCGCAAGCCGGGCCGATGCGCTGCGCATTGCCTTTACCGGCGAAGAACGTGACACGTCCGATGCCATTTCCGGGGTGCTGGCCGATCAATCGGTCACCTACCAGAAATTTGCCGCCGAAATCGCCGCGCTGGACCTTGAAAACCCCTCGTTCGAGGTGCTGGAAACCCTTTTTCGGTATTTCCTGTATCAAGGCGGCGACAATATCGGCAAATCGAAATCGGTGAACTTTCCGCAATCGAACCACACCAAGGTGGTCGAGGCGATGGCGCCCATCGTTGACGATGTGCACGCCTGGATGGACCGCGTCGCCGACGCGTATGATTTTCTTCTGGCATGCGACCTGGCCGACAAGACCGCCGCGCTTCATGATTTCGCCGATGCGTTTCTGCCCCGCTATGCGGCCCGCAAGCAGGCGCTGGGGTGGCTGGATTTCGACGACCTGATCCTCAAGGCGCGCGACCTGTTGACGGATGAACGCGTGGCCGCCTGGGTGTTGTATCGGCTGGATGGCGGGATTGATCATATCCTGGTGGACGAGGCGCAAGATACCAGCCCGGCGCAATGGCGCGTGATCGAGTTGCTGGCGCAGGAATTCACCGCGGGGCAGGGCGCGCGCGAAGACGTGGCGCGCACGATCTTCGTGGTGGGCGACAAGAAACAGTCGATATATTCTTTCCAGGGTGCAGACCCGCGAGAATTCGACAGGATGCAGGCGGAATTTGCCCAGCGGCTGGAAAGCACCGGCAGACCGCTGGTTCATTCCGAGCTGAGCTTTTCCTTCCGCTCGGCCGAACCGATCCTGCGGCTGGTTGATGAAACCTTTTCCGGAAAAGACAATTCGGGCTTTCCGCAAGGCAACCGCCATCGCGCCTTCAAGAACGAGATGCCTGGGCGGGTTGACCTTTGGCCGGTGATCGAGCCGGCCAAACAGGCCAGTGACGGCGCGTGGCACGACCCGGTCGACCGCATATCCGAGGACCATCACACCAAGCAGATGGCCCGCCGCGTGGCCGAGAATATCCGCGACATGCTGGAACAGGCCACCATCCCCGAAGAGATCGGCAACACCGGGCACTACAGGATGCGCCATGTGCGTGCGGGTGACATCCTGATCCTGGTGCAGCGCCGGTCGGATCTGTTTGCCGAGATCATCCGCGCATGCAAGGATCTGCGCCTGCCCATCGCGGGCGCAGACCGCCTCAAGGTCGGGGCCGAGCTGGCGGTGCGTGACCTTGCCGCGCTGATGTCGTTCCTTGACCTGGCCGAGGATGATCTTTCACTGGCGGTCGCGCTGAAATCGCCCCTGTTCGGATGGTCCGAGCAGGATCTTTTCACCCTCGCCCACGGGCGCGGCAAGGCATACCTGTGGCAGCGTCTGCGTGGCCAGGCCGAGCGCTACCCTGAAACCTTCGCCATGCTGAACGACCTGCGAAACCAGACCGATTTCCTGCGCCCCTATGACCTGATCGAACGTATCCTGACGCGCCATGACGGGCGGCGGCGCCTGCTGGCGCGCCTGGGGCCCGAGGCCGAAGACGGGATCAACGCATTCCTCGCACAGGCACTGGCCTATGAGCGGAGCGAGGTGCCCTCGCTTTCAGGGTTCCTGCAATGGATGGAAACCGACGATCTGGAAATAAAACGCCAGATGGATGCCGCTGGCGACCGGATTCGCGTGATGACGGTGCATGGCGCCAAGGGGCTTGAGGCGCCGATCGTGATCCTGCCCGACGCGGCCAAGCGCGATGTGCAGATCAAGGATGTGTTCATGACGCATCGGGGCCGTGCGGTATGGCGGGTCAGCAAACCTCTGATGCCGGCCAGCGGCAAGGACGTTCGGGATACCCTGCAAGACGCCCAAAAGGCCGAAAGGGACCGCCTGCTTTACGTCGCCATGACACGGGCCGAGAAATGGCTGATCGTCGGCGCTGCGGGTGATTTGGGCAAGGATGGAGACAGTTGGTACGACATGATCGCAGCGGGTCTGGCCCATTGCGGCCAGGTCGATCACCAGTTCCCGTTCGGCCCGGGCAAGCGGCTGGAAGCAGGCGACTGGAGCGCACCGGCCGAGGAAGATGACGCGCCCCACGCCCCCGGACCACCGGACCTGCCACCGCATTTCCACGACCTTGCGTCGCAACCGGCACATTCGGTGCAACTGCTCAGCCCGTCGGATTTGGGCGGCGCCAAGGCCCTGCCGGGCGATGCCGGCCAGGACGAAGAAGCCGCGAAACGGCACGGGCGGCAGGTACACCTGTTGCTGGAACATCTGCCCGGCCATCCACCCGACACGTGGGAACACCTGGCCCGGCGGATCTTGTCCTTGGGCGCCGACCGCGCGAAAGACACGCAATTCCGCACGGTTCTTGACGAGGTGGTGCAGATCCTTGGCAACCCGGCACTGTCCGATCTGTTCGGGCCGGGCAGCATGGCCGAAGTGCCCTTGGTGGCGACGCTGGATGACCGGCATCGCCTGAACGGCGTGGTCGACCGGCTGATCTTGACCGAAACCGGCGTGCATATAGTCGACTTCAAATCGAACGCCACCATTCCCGACACGGCAGACCAGACACCCGAGGGGCTGTTGCGGCAACTTGGGGCCTATGCGGCGGCCTTGCGCGATATCTTTCCGGGCAAGGAGGTAAGTTGCGCGATCCTTTGGACACGCCACGCGCGGCTGATGCCCGTGCCCGCTGCGCTTGCCGATGCGGCGTTGGCGCGGTTTCTGGCCGCGCAAGATGAGAACGGCGCCGCTTGATATTGGCCCCGCCCGAATTTGCCGTTATCAGGGCAGCGATACAAATCGAGGTGTGAAAGATGCGGGTTTTGGTGACAGGCGGCGCGGGCTATATCGGGTCGCACACGATTGTCGAACTTCTTGCGCAGGGCCATGACGTGTGCGTGGTCGACAATTTCGACAACTCGTCGCCGGTAGTTCTGGATCGCATACGCGAATTGACCAATCGCGAGCTGACATTCCACGAGGCCGATATTCGCGACACCCCGAAAATGACGCAGATCCTGCAAGAATTCGGGGCCGAGGCTGTCATTCATTTTGCCGGGCTGAAAGCCGTCGGTGAATCCGAAGCCGAGCCGCTGCGTTACTTCGACGTGAACAACGGGGGCACCGTGTCGTTGCTGACGGCGATGGATGCGGCGGGCTGCCGGCGGATCGTCTTTTCTTCTTCGGCCACCGTTTATGGCGAACCCCAATACCTGCCCTTTGACGAAAAGCACCCCTGCCAGCCCACCAATGTCTATGGGCGCACGAAGTATTTTGCCGAAGAGATCCTGCGCAACTGGCAGGCGGCCACGCCCGAGGCATCGGTTGTTTTGCTGCGGTATTTCAACCCGGTGGGCGCACATGCGTCGGGCCGCATCGGCGAAGACCCCCGCGACATCCCCAACAACCTGATGCCCTTCGTGGCGCAGGTGGCCGTCGGTCGTCGCGCCTCGCTGTCGGTGTTCGGCAACGATTACGATACCCATGACGGCACGGGCGTACGAGATTATATCCACGTGGTCGACCTTGCCCACGCCCATATCGCCGCGCTTGATTACGCCGCCGGGCACCAATGCACCGAGGCGTTCAACATCGGCACGGGGCAGGGGTATTCCGTGCTGGACATGGTCGCCGCCTTTTCGCGCGCCTGCGGAAGCGACATTCCCTACAAGATCGAACCGCGACGCCCCGGCGATATAGCCACGTCGCTGGCCGACCCGTCCCGCGCCAATGCCGAACTGGGGTGGCGCGCCGCGCATGACCTGGACGCGATGTGCGCCAGCACGTGGAACTGGCAATCGACCAACCCGCAGGGTTACGGCGAGGGCTGACGCCTTTCACGGCCTTGCCGGCCCGGCGCCCAGCGGCGGAACACCGTCGCGACCATCAGGCGAAAATCGACACAAACATTGCGGCGCCTGGCATAAACCAGGTCAAGCGCCGCCTTGCGCGGAACGCAGCGGCGGACATAAACCGCCTCGGTTTCCTCGGGCGTCTTGCACGTGTTCAGCAGCTCTTCCTCGGTGTGGTGATAGACCAATGTGGCCAGGCCCGTGATGCCCGGGCGCGATTTCAGCACTTGCCTGTAAAGATCGGGGCGCAGCTCGACATAGCGGCGCAGGGGCGGCCGGGGGCCGACAAAGCTGAGATCGCCGCGAAGCACGTTCCAAAGTTGCGGCAGCTCGTCGGTACGGGTACGGCGCAGGAAATGGCCAATCGGCGTGATCCGGTCGGCCTTGTCGCCACCCGATACGCCGAAATCGTTTTCGACCACCCGCATGGTGCGGAATTTCCACAGCTTGAAAGCCCGGTCAGGGGTTTTCATCCGTTCAGACACATAGAAAATTGGGCGGCCCTCGGTCAGCAGGATGACGACGATCAACCCGATGATCAGCGGTGACAGGATCGTGCCAAGAAACACGACCGCGCCCAGGTCGAATATTCGTTTCATGGGTGTCACGGGTTTTCCCCTGCAAGAAAGGCACCATCGGCCAAAAGGCGGGTGATGTCGGCCGCAAGTGGCGGGGTCAGGCGGCTGAGGCAGGCCAGGTCCAACGTTATGGTGCTGCCGGTGCGGCCCGTGTCGTTCCAAAGCAGCGCGCGTCCCGCCGCGCGCACCAGGTCGGCCATATCGATAACGCCCCGATCAGCCAGGTTCACCACGCGCGGCAACGAGGACAATGGACAGGACAGCAATGCATCGACCGCTTGCGCCAGCATGGCATGAGACAGGTAACTACGGCGCGGCCCCCCGCCATCGGCAAAGCGGTCCATCGTCACCGGGCCGCCGCGCGCGATGGCGGCAAAGGCGCTGTCGGCCCCGGCAACATTGCCGATCCGCATGGCACAAAAGGCCGGGCCTTCGGGATGTTCGCCGGCCCAATCTTGCAGCGCCTGCTCCATTGCCAGCTTGGCATGTCCATAATCGGATTGCGGGTTTGCCGCCTCTTCGGCCTGCGGGGCCGGCGCGGGCGCATAAACGGCGGCCGAAGAACAGTGAAGCACCCTTTCGGCCCCCAGTTGCAGGGCCAGGTCTTGCGCGGCCAACGCCAAGACGGTGTTGTCGGCCAAAGCGCCCTTGCCCGGCACCACGCCCCATAACGCCACGATTGCACGCGCGCGGCGTGGCCCCGGCCAGGGCTGACCGGGCGACCATTGCACATTTGCCGCCTGACCGCGCGCCTGCCAAACAGCCCGCGAATGATCTTGCCACTGATGACGAAGGCCGCGGCCCAAGCGCCCGCTGGCCCCCAGAACGATCACCGGATCAGGCTGCGCTAATCGAGTCACACATTTCTCCGGATTTGCATCATTTGTTCAATTTGTTGCTGTTTATCACCGCCGGCAAACGGTAGAAAGCCATCAAGGCACAATAAGACCGAGGTGCGACGTGGGACGACTGTCGAAATTTCTTACACTGGTACTGACTGTTTCCGTCATATCTGGTTGCACCCTGCCACGTGGGGCTGCCCTGACCAGCGAAGTGTTGAAAGAAAAAGACAAGGAAGTCGCCACCTTCGATGTCGTCCCGGTAACGCGCGCGAACGTCAACCTTTTGGCGAAGTGGCCCGTGACCGGCTGGTCGGGCAGTTATACATGGCTGAACGGCACACGCGGCCCGCAGGACAACACGATCCAGCATGGCGACACGCTGAACATCGTGATCTGGGACAGCAACGAAAACTCGCTTCTCGCGCCCGACGGCGCCAAGACAGTCAGGCTTGACGAGGTCGTCGTGTCATCGCGCGGCATGGTTTTCGTACCCTATATCGGCGACCTGAACGTAACCAACCTGACCGTGTCACAGGCCCGGGAAAAGATTCAGACCGCGTTGGAGCCCAGCGTTCCGTCGGTTCAGGTCCAGATCAACCAGACAGCGGGCAAGGCAAACTCGGTCGACCTGGTGGCAGGGGTGGCGAACCCCGGCACATACCCGTTGCCCGACCGCAACAGCACGATCCAGTCGATGCTGGCGCAAGGTGGCGGCATTTCCACCCAGCTACAAAATCCGCTGGTTCAATTGCAACGGGCCGGGCGCAATTACCAGATCCGTGCAGACCAGCTTTTCGCCACGCCTTCCGCCAATGTGGTGATGCGCGGCGGTGATCAGATCGTCGTGCAAGAGGATGATCGGTATTTCACCGCGCTGGGAGCCACGGGCACCGAACAGCTGGTGCAGTTCGAAAGGGAAAGCATCACCGTGATCGAGGCATTGTCGATCATTGGCGGCATCAACGACAATCGCGCGAACCCGCGTGGCGTGCTGATCCTGCGTGAATACCCCGAAAAGGCATTGCGCAGCGATGAAAGTGGCCCGACGTTGCCCCAAACCGTGTTTACCTTTGACCTCACAACCGCCGACGGGCTGTTTGCTGCCCGCAATTTCAACGTGAACCCCAAGGATACGCTGTTGGCGACCGAATCTTCGGTCACCGCCGCACGGACGGTTCTGGGGCTGATCGGATCGGTGTTCGGGGTGGTCAACACGGCCTCCAACGCAGGCGACTGACCGCAGAACCGGGCATTGCGGGCGTGCTTGGGCGGCGCGCAACGGGTAGGCGGCGCGGCGATTTCCGCGGTCCTTTCACCCCGCAAGGGCGAGCGACAATACCGGGTGCGGTTGCAAGATGTCACACCATCGTGCGCGGCGCGCCTGCTTGACGCGTCATGCGGGCACGCTTACCTTCGCTGGTAACAGACACATTCCAATATTGGAGATCGAGACATGACAACCGTAGCCGTCACCGACGCCACATTCGACGCCGAAGTAAAAAATTCAGACATCCCCGTCGTGGTGGATTTCTGGGCTGAATGGTGCGGCCCCTGCAAGCAGATCGGCCCGGCGCTTGAAGAGCTGTCGACCGAACTGGAAGGCAAGGTCAAGATCGCCAAGGTCGACGTTGACAGCAACCCCAACACCGCTGCCGCCATGGGTGTGCGCGGTATTCCCGCGCTGTTCATTTTCAAGAACGGCGAGATCGTTTCGAACCGTGCTGGCGCCGCGCCCAAGGCCGCGCTGCAAAGCTGGATCGAGGGCGAGCTGTAAATCACAGCTTTCAGTCATGCCTGAAAGGGGCGTCCCGCTGGCCGGCGGGGCGCCTTTCTCATATGGGCCAGCCCGCGCGTCGCATGGCGGTGGCAATCTGCGCTTCGGCCTCGGGACGGCCAGCATTGATCGACATTTCCTGCCAGAACCACCACAGGTACCCGGTGTAATCGGGTTTCGATTTATCCAGCGCGTCAAAAGCCCCGTCGATTCCCAGCGCGGGCACGTTCGCGGCGATGTGGTGAAAATCGACCTGCGCGAACAAGACCGCCGGTTTCTCAAAGAAATACCCATTGAACGCCGCGCTGCTGTTTTGCGTGGCGACATAGGAACAGGCAGGCAGGAACCGCTCCATCTGCCCGATTTCCACCGTCAGGCGCGTATGTCGCGCGGAAAGCCGGTCAAGCGTATCCAGTTCGGTTGGCGTGTATTTCTCTTTCGGGTGCAAGGTGGCAACCACCGGGCGCCTGTCCCGGGCCAGCACGCATTCCAGCATCTCCACCGGCGCCATCGATTGGAACGAGCGGTGGTCCATAAGTCGCCCCTGAAGCGGGACATAAACGAACCCGTCATCCCGCGCGGCAAGGTCGGGGAACAGGCGCCTTCGCCACCGGGCCACGAAGGTGTCGGCCTGGTTTCGCGGTACCTGCGCCGGGTCAAAGGGCGTGCGCGCGACATGCCAGTGCCAGCGCTCTGCCGCCGGCTCGATCCCCCAGAACGGGTAATGATAGGCGCGGCGAAAGGTCAGGCCCCGATCATTTGTCGGTGGCTCCATGTGGAACATGGCATAACCCCGACGCAGGGCTGATTTCGCGCGGTTTCGGGCCGAATTCGCGTGGTATTCCACGTCGAACCCCGCATCCTGCGCCACTTGGGCGATTTTCCCGATGAAATTGTGCTGTCCGGCCTCGGCGCTTTGCCGCAGCCCGGCGTCAAGATAGAACCGAAGGATACGCGGCTGCTCCATGGGGCCAAACTGCCGTCAGCTTGGCCCATGCGCAAGCACGAAGGGCCGCGTGCCGTGCGGGTTCGGCGGGATGACCACGCGGCGCGCGCCGCTTGCGGCCACCGTTGCAGCCGGGCCTGCCCTTGTTCGTCATCCCTTTGACCGCCATATAGGCCCGCAAAGGCAAAGGAGGCCCGCACATGGCAGACAGCGATTTCCCCGGCTGGCACGGCACCACGATCATCGGCGTCAGAAAGGGCGGCAAGGTCGTCGTGGCCGGTGACGGACAGGTCAGCCTGGGCCAGACCGTGATCAAGGGAACGGCCCGCAAGGTGCGGCGCCTGTCGCCCGGAGGGTTCGACGTGGTGGCCGGTTTCGCCGGGTCCACCGCAGATGCCTTTGCCCTGCTGGAGCGCCTTGAAACCAAGCTGGAAGCCACGCCCGGCCAATTGCAGCGCGCCTGCGTGGAACTGGCCAAGGACTGGCGTACCGACAAGTACCTGCAAAAACTTGAGGCCATGCTGATCGTCACCGATGGCGCCGACCTTTACGTGATCACCGGCGCCGGTGACGTGCTGGAGCCCGAATACGATATCGCGGCCATCGGATCAGGCGGCAACTTTGCATTGGCCGCCGCGCGCGGGCTGATGGAGGTCGATGGTCTGGATGCCGAGGCCATTGCCCGGCAAGCCATGGCCATCGCATCCGATATCTGCGTCTACACCAACGGCAACCTGACCGTGGAGAGTATTTCCAAATGACCGACCTGACCCCCCGCGAGATCGTATCCGAGCTTGACCGTTTCATCATCGGGCAAAAGGATGCCAAGCGTGCCGTGGCCGTTGCCCTGCGCAACCGCTGGCGGCGCAAGCAGTTGTCGGATGACCTGCGCGACGAGGTCTACCCGAAAAACATCCTGATGATCGGCCCGACCGGCGTCGGCAAGACCGAGATTTCCCGCCGCCTGGCCAAGCTGGCACGCGCGCCCTTTATCAAGGTCGAAGCAACGAAATTTACCGAGGTCGGCTATGTCGGTCGCGACGTAGAGCAGATCGTGCGTGACCTTGTCGACGCGTCGATTGCCATGACGCGCGAGCACATGCGCGACGAGGTGAAATCACGCGCGCACAAGGCGGCCGAGGATCGCGTGATTACCGCCATCGCCGGCGAGGACGCGCGCGAAGGCACGCGCGAGATGTTTCGCAAAAAACTGCTTTCCGGCGAGCTGGACGACACCGTGATAGAACTGGACGTGGCCGACACATCCAACCCGATGGGGATGATGGATATCCCCGGTCAGCCCGGCCAGACGGGCATGATGAACCTGGGCGATCTGTTCGGAAAGGCGTTTGGCCAGCGCACGGTGCGCCGCAAGTTGTCCGTGGCCGAAAGCCACGATCTGCTGATCGCGGAAGAGGCCGACAAGCTGCTGGATGAAGAGGTGGTGAAATCCACCGCGCTGGAGGCTGTCGAACAGAACGGCATCGTGTTTCTTGACGAGATCGACAAGGTTTGCGCCCGGCAGGATGCACGGGGTGGCGATGTAAGCCGCGAAGGCGTGCAGCGTGACCTGCTGCCGCTGATCGAGGGCACGACCGTTTCCACCAAGCATGGGCCGGTGAAAACCGACCATATCCTGTTCATCGCGTCGGGGGCGTTCCATATCGCCAAGCCGTCAGACCTGTTGCCGGAACTGCAGGGCCGTTTGCCCATCAGGGTAGAGCTGCGCGCACTGACGCAGGATGATTTCGTGCGCATCCTGACGGAAACCGACAACGCGCTGACCCGGCAATACACCGCGCTCATGGCAACCGAAGAGGTGACGGTAGAGTTTACCGAGGACGGGATTAACGCGCTGGCCCGCATTGCGGCGGATGTAAACCAATCGGTCGAGAATATCGGCGCAAGGCGGCTTTACACGGTGATGGAACGCGTCTTCGAAGAGCTGTCTTACACCGCGCCCGACAAGACGGGCGATAGCATGACAGTCGATGCGGATTTCGTCGAAAAGAACCTGGGCGAACTGACCCGCGATACCGACCTTAGCCGTTACGTCCTGTAACGCCTAGGGAAGGGTGCGTTCCAGGAACCGCAGCCAGTTTTCATGGCATAGCTTGGTGATCAGCGCTTCGCCGTAGCCGGCGTCGCGCATTCGCTGCACCAGGTTGGGAAGATCGGCGGCGCTTTCCAGCCCCTCGGGCATGGGCGCGCCGTCGAAATCCGAACCGAGCCCTACGTGGTCTTCGCCCGCCATCTCGATCATGCGATCGAGATGCGCGACCGCATGATCCAGCGCACCCGCGGCATCGCGCCGGCCATCGGGCCGCAGGAACACGGTGCCGAAATTCAGCCCGGCCATGCCGCCGGTTTCACCAATGGCGCGCAGTTGATCGTCGGTCAGGTTCCGGGCCGAGGGTGACACGCCATGCGCGTTGGAATGGGTGGCAACCAGCGCCCCGCCCTCGTCACCCACGTCGTAAAACCCCTTCATGGTCATATGGCTGCAATCCACCACCATGCCGCGCGACACGCATGCACGCACCAGCGCGCGGCCAGCCGGGGTAAGGCCGGGACCGGTATCGCCATCGGATGGAAAACGGAACGGCACACCATGCGCAAAATCGGTAGGCCGCGACCAGACCGGCCCGATGGAGCGCAGGCCAAGATCGAACAGGTCATCCAACCCCTCGAGATCGGGCCCGATACATTCCGCCCCTTCAAGATGCAGCACCATTGCCATCGGGTGACCCGCATCCCAGGCGCGGCGCAGCTCGGCCCCGGTCTTGCACAGCCAGACCTGGCCTGCCGCGTCCAGCTCTTGCGCAACCCGAGCCTGCCCGGCGATGATGGGCCAGGCCGCATCTCGTGCCATCTGCGCGGGCAGGGGTGTGTCATAGGGCGGATTGTCGAAAATCGCGAAATCCAGCCCCCCGTCGGTATCAAGCGCGAACATGGCGAAAAATCCACCGCCAAACCCGCCTGCCTGCGCCCGCGGCAGCGTGATATGGCCGGGGCTTTCGGCAGCAAAAGCCACCGTCGCGGGGGATTCGTCACGCCACAGGCGCAAAAGTGCGTCGTTGTGGCCGTCGAAAACGCGGATCGGTGCGGTCATGATACCCTCTTTCCATTTGTTTACGCGCGATACTGGCGCAACTTACCTAGGTTGGCCATGGTGTCTGGTGTTTGTTGCACGCTGCAATTACCCTGCCCGCAATCGGATCGAGGAAACACCCTAATGTATCGCGGCTTTGTCTTTGTTGCCGTTCTTTTCGTTGCCGCTTGCGTGGATCGTGGAGCGACAATGATCGTTCCGCATGCGCTGGAGATCGGCAAGGTACGCGACGTGCACATCGCCACGACGCGCGCGGTCGCGGAAAACGGGTGGTTCGGACGCGAACGCTCGAAACAGTTGTCTTTCACCACCCTGTCGGTTTCGGTGCCTCCGAACCGTGATCCGGGAAAATTGCAACCCGGTTTCAATAATCCCAACCCCTTGCGGGAATTTACCATAGCCGCCCGAAACGATGCCCGAACCGAAGCGGTGTTCATCGACCGTATCCAAGACGAACTGCGCAAAAGGCCCCCGAACGAGCGTGAGATAACGCTTTTCGTGCATGGCTATAACAACAGTTTCCTCGAAGGCGCCTATCGGATGGCGCAGCTTTACCACGACCTCGACCTACCGGGGGTGCCCGTGCATTATTCATGGCCCAGCGCGGCGAATCCCCTTGGCTACACCTATGATCGCGACAGCGTACTTTTTTCGCGGGACGGGCTGGAGGACGTGTTGCGCCAACTTCACCGGGCCGGATCACGCAGGATCATCCTGGTAGGTCATTCGCTGGGAACCATGCTTGTCATGGAAACGCTGCGCCAGATCGAGATTTCCGATCCGGGCTGGGCTGACAACGCGTTGGGCGGCGTGGTGCTGATATCTCCTGATCTTGATGTCGAACTGTTCGAAATGCAGGCAAGCCGTATCGCGACGCTTCCCGAACCCTTTGCGATTTTCGTAAACGCGCGCGACCGGGCCTTGGCGCTGTCGGCACGTCTGAACGGGCGCACCGAACGGTTGGGAAACTTGACTAACCCCGAGGCCCTGGCCGAACTTCCGGTAACGCTGGTCGATGTGACAGCCTTTGGCGAGGGCGGTTTGCAACATTTCACCTTGGGGAGCTCGCCCCTGTTGCTGCAAATCCTCGGACAAAGCGCCGAGCTTGACGCCACGTTCCAAGGCGACCGCGCGGGCAGGACGGGCCTGCTGCCTGGCACCGCGCTGACGGTAAAGAACGCGACGCAGTTGATCTTGTCTCCGCAGATCTTGTTGCGGAACTGATGCGGGCAGAGGCAATCCGCGCATTCTTTGCCCTGAACGCACCTTGGTTGTCGGCCGGGGTGCTTTTGATGTTCTTGTCGAGTTTCGGGCAAACCTTTTTCATCTCGCTTTTCGCGGGCGAGATACGCGCCGAATTCGGGTTGAGCCACGGGGAGTGGGGCGGGATCTATACGCTGGGCACCGCCGCTTCAGCGGCAATCATGGTGTGGGCCGGCGGATTGACCGACCGGTTTCGCGTGCGCACGCTGGCGCCCGTTGTTCTGCTTATGCTGACAGGGGCGTGTATTTGGATGGCCACCGCCCAAGCTGCGTGGATGCTGCCGGGCGTGATCATGACATTGCGGTTTTGCGGGCAGGGCATGACCAGCCATGTGGCCGTTGTGGCGATGGCCCGCTGGTTCGTGAAGATGCGGGGGCGGGCGCTGTCGATCGCATTGCTGGGCTTTGCGTTGGGCGAGGCGCTGCTGCCAATCGTCTTCGTGTCGCTTATGGAGCCGGTCGGCTGGCGAAACCTTTGGCTGGTGGCCGCCGGCATGGCCCTGGCGGGGATTCCCATTCTGTTGATGCTGCTGCGGCAGGAACGCACCCCGCAAAGCTGGGCAAAAGACAGCCAGGCACCCGGCATGGGCGGCCGGCACTGGACACGCGGTGAGGCATTCCGCCACCAGCTGTTCTGGTTCATGGTGCCCGCCTTGCTTGGGCCGTCGGCCTTCAACACGGCGTTCTTTTTCCAGCAGGTTCATTACGCCGAGATCAAGGGCTGGACGCACCTTGAGCTGGTTGCCCTGTTTCCCGCTTTCACGGCGATGAGCATTGGCGCCATGGTGCTGTCGGGCTGGGCGCTGGACAAGCTGGGCACTGCGCGGTTGATGCCGTTCTACCAGTTGCCGATGGTGGCCGGTTTCATCGCATTTGCATGGGCCGTCACCCCTGCGGGCGCGCTGTTGGGCATGTTTTTCCTGGCCGTCACCTCGGGGGCGAACTCAACTCTGATCAACGCATTCTGGGCCGAATTCTACGGAACGGCCCATATCGGCGCGATCAAGGCGATGGCCGCGGCCGTCATGGTTCTGGGTTCGGCTATCGGGCCGGGGATCACCGGGGTTCTGATCGACCTTGGCGTGGGAATCGAGGCGCAATACCTGTGCGTTGCAGCCTATTTCCTATTCGCCTCGGGGATGATGACGGTGGGCGTGCTGCGCGCGCGTACCAGCCTAGCGGTGGCGGCGTAGGTAAACGTAATAGGCGCCATCGCCCCCATGGCTGGCATGGGCGGGAACGACCTGCAACACGGCCTGCGCCAGCGGGGGCGTGCTCAACCATTGCGGCACCTGGTGTTTCAAAACACCGCGTCGAACAGGTATCGGGCCGTCACCGTCACGATCCCGGCCCTTTCCGGTGATCACCAGTGCAAGCCGGCGGCCCTTTGAATGTTGTGTCAGGATAAAGCGCATCAGGGCCGAATGAGCGCGGTCAAGGGTCATGCCGTGCAAGTCGATGCGGGCCTCGGGCGTCAGTTTGCCCTTTTTCATGCGGGTAAATGTCTTGCGATCCATCGCAACCGGCGCACGATCCATCGCATCGCGCAGGCTGGGCGCCAGATCGTGCGAGCGGCCCATGGGCTGTGCGCTTTGGCCGAGGGTGAAATCGGACATGCGGGTTTTCGGCTGTTTGGCTGGCTTTGGCTTGGGGTGCGGCGTTTCATGCGCAGTGCGTTCTGGATGCAGGCGCTGCGCCGTGTCGGCAACCTTTCGCCACAGTTCAACCTCTTCTGGGCGCAGGCGGCGACGCGTCATTGTTCTCCCTCGGGTAGCAGGGCATAGGCACGCTGGATTGGCAGCAGAACCAGCATCCGCCCCGGATCGCGCAGCCGGCCTGCCGATCGCCCGGCCTGATCGCCGGTGCCAAAAAATATGTCCGCCCGCTGCGCACCCTTGATGGCCGATCCGGTATCCTGCGCGATCATCAGGCGGCGAATTGGAGTCTCGCCTTCTTTCTCGATCCAGACAGGGGCGCCCAGCGGCACAAAGCGCGGGTCCACGGCCACCGAGCGCAACGGCGTGATCGATCGGTTCATGGCCCCAAGCGGGCCACGGTGGGCGGGCACCTCGCTGACCTCGCGGAAAAAGACGTATGACGGGTTGTGCCACAGCAGCTCTTTTCCCTGGGCAGGGTTGCGCCGCACCCAGTTCTTGATCACCTGTGCAGAAACCTGGTGGGGTTCGTAGATACCACGCCGCACCATCTCGACACCGATCGAGCGATAGTCATGCCCGTTCGAGCCGCCATAACCCACACGGATCATGCGGCCATTTGGCAGACGCACGCGCCCGGACCCCTGGATTTGCAGGAAGAAAAGCTCAACCGGGTCATCGACCCAGGCAATTTCCAAGCCACGCCCTGACAGGGCGCCGTTTTCTTCGATCTGGCGCCGGGTCAGAAAGCTTCCGGTGCGACGGACCTCGGGCGGAACGGAATAAAGCGGGTAGCGATAGCGCCCATCTCGCTGCAGGCTGCCATCCAGCTCAGGCTCGAAATACCCAGTGAACAAAGGGTCTTGGCCATCTTCGATCAGAACCGGGCGAAAGAAAAGCTCGAAAAAGGCTCGGGGATTTTCGATGTTTCCCGAAACCGCACAGAGAGATTCCCAATCGGGCTCTTTCCTGTCCAGGCAGGTGTTGCGAAAGCTATCGAGCGCCGCAGCGTGGTCGTCATCCTCCCAGCCGTTCAGGTCGCTGAAATCAAGAACGCTGTAGGTGGTTTCGGCACTGGCAGGCGTCATGAACGCAAACCCCGCCAACAAGACCCCCCACAGCGCCGACCGCATCACTCACCTGTAGCGACCAGTTGCCAATTCGGGTTGTCGCTTCCCATCTGGCGCGCAAATGTCCATGTATCGCGCTGGCGCTTGATCTCGTTGGGTTTCCCTTCAACGATTTCGCCATTGCTGTCGCGCACAACCGATGTCAGCTCACCGACGAAACGCACGCTGACCTCGGCCTCTTGGGTGGTGTCATCGAACGTCGCACTATCAAGTGCCAGCTCGCGCAGGCCAATGAAATCTGCTTCGATCGTAAGGCCTTGTTGCTCACGTGCTTCGACCACTTCGGAAAAAGCCTCATAGATATCATCAGAGAGGAATGGCTTGATCTCGTCCATCTGGCCGCGCTCGAACCCCATGAGGATCATTTCATAAGCGCCGCGCGCACCCTGAAGGAACTCGGCCACCGAAAATGACGGCTCAATCCGTTTCATCTTGGCAAGCGCCTGGGCGGTTTCGCTGCCTTCCTCGGCATGGTCGGTGATGTCGTGATCGGGCCCGCCCTCGATCACGGCAAAATCGGAGCGGCGCTTTTCACTGTCGGGGCTGCGAGAATTTTCCACGCGCGGGCGTTCATACCCCGCGCGCGTGCCCAGAACGCTTTTCAGGCGCAAGATCAGGAACACGGCAATTCCGGCAAGAACCAGAAGTTGGAGAATGGGGTTGTTCATCATATCCTCTTGGGCGGGGCATGGTAACGAGCGTGTTAGCCTCTTATGTAGGTGACGTAAGGGGCCAAGTCCACCACGCGGCCCGCCAAAAAGCAGGAGTCTCTCATGTGGTTGCTTGTGGCATTCATCGCCGTGCCAATCATAGAAATCGCCTTGTTCATCCAGGTGGGTGGTGTCATCGGCACATGGCCAACCTTGGGTATCGTCGTTCTTACCGCGATCGTGGGCAGTTTCATGATGCGCAGGCAAGGCGCGGGCGCGATGCAGGAATTGCAGACCGCCTTCAACGAGTTGCGCGATCCTGCGGAACCACTGGCTCACGGCGCTATGATCCTGGTGGCGGGTGTTCTTTTGCTGACGCCAGGCTTTTTCACCGATGCCCTGGGGCTGTCCTTTCTGATCCCCCAGGTGCGAAAGGCGGTTTTCACATTCGTCCGCAAGCGCATTCAAGTACATTCGGTGCATTTCGGCCCACATGGGCCCGGGCCGGGACGTGGCCCCCGCGATACGATGCGCCCGCACCCGGCGCGCGATGACGTGATCGATGGGGACTATCACGAGGTTGACGACCCCTCCGACCAGCCCGAACCGCCCAAGCGCCCGACACATCGGCCATCGGGCTGGACCAAGCATTGAGGCCCCCGTGCCATCCTGCTAAAGACCCCGCAAAACATAGTCCCCAGGAGAATGGAAATGGCCGAAAACGAAGTGCCTCAGGGCCAACAACAGCAACCACAGGTCAAAATGAACATCCTGACGCAGTTCACGCGTGACCTGTCGTTCGAAAACATCCTGTCGCAAAAGGGCGTACAGGGCGAGGTGCAACCCGACGTCTCGGTTCAGGTGAACCTGGATGCGAAGAAGCGCAGCACCGAAAATCAGTTCGAGGTGGTGTTGAAGCTTCAGGTGGAATCCAAGACAAAGGACAGCGATTCAAAACTGTTCCTGCTTGAATTGGAGTATGCCGGTATCTTCCATATCGAAGGCGTACCGGAAGAGCAGATGCACCCGTTCCTGCTGATCGAGTGCCCGCGCATGTTGTTCCCCTTCGTGCGCCGCATCGTATCCGATGTGACCCGCGACGGCGGGTTCCCGCCGCTGAACCTGGAAAACATAGACTTCGTCCAGCTTTACCGGAACGAAATAACGCGTCGCCAACAGGCACAACAACAGACAAACGGCCAAAGCGCCGACGCGTAACGCCTAACCCAGTTTTGACCACAAAGCGCCGTCGCCCATCGCCTGAACAAAGGCGTCATGGGCGGCGGCCTCTTCTTTTGTAAGGCGTGATGGCAGCGGGGCAGGGCGTGGCTTGGGTTTCCAGGCCGAATTCTCGGCACCGCTTCCACCGGATTGAACGACGCCCAGTGCAAAATCGGGCTGTCGCCCGCCGATCAGCTCAAGATACACCTCGGCCAGGATTTCCGAGTCAAGCAACGCGCCGTGCAGCGTGCGCGACGCGTTGTCGATGCCAAACCGCCGACACAACGCATCGAGCGATGCCGGGGAGCCCGGAAATTTCTGCCGCGCCATGCCCAGCGTATCAATCGCCCTTTCCCAGTGGAGTTCGGGCAAGCCCATCCAGCGCAATTCGGCATTGAGGAACTTCATGTCGAAGGCGGCGTTGTGAATGACAAGCCTGGAGTCGGCGACAAATTCAAAGAACGCGTGACCGATTTCCTTGAATACCGGCTTGTCGCGTAGAATAACCTCGCCATCCTTGGGCGGACGGGGATTGACCAGCAGGTCGGGGCCAATGCCGTGAATTTCGAACGCACCGTCGGGCATGTCACGTTCGGGGTTGATATATTGGTGATATGTCCGGCCCGTGGGCATGTGATTATACAGCTCGATCGCGCCGATTTCGACGATCCTGTCACCCTGGTCAGGCTCAAACCCCGTGGTTTCCGTATCCAGAACGATCTCACGCATCTTGCATCCGCTTCCTTATATCCGCGACGACATCCTGCACCTGTTTGCGCGCGTGATCCATCGTGTCGGTCACGACAACGTAATCGCCCCGCGCGCGTTTTTCGGCATCGGGCATCTGTTTTGCGCGTATCGCGTTGAACTGGGTCTCGGTCATCGTACCGCGGGCCAACACACGGTCGCGTTGCGTGTCGGCATCGACACTGACAACAGCCACGGCATCCATGCGCCTGTCTCCGCCGGTTTCGAAAAGCAGGGGGATATCGAAAACCAGTATATCCGCCTGCGCGTTCGACATGAATTCTTCACGATCCTGGCCAACGAGCGGGTGAACGATGGCTTCGATACGCTTTAATGCGGTTGGATCGGCCCCGATGATATCTTTCAGCGCCGCGCGCGACACTTCTCCGTCATGGACGGCTTCGGGAAAGGCTGCCTGCATTGGTGCCACGGCTGCACCGCCACGTGAATAAAGGCGATGAACGGCTGCATCGGCATCCCAAACTGCACAGCCTGCATCGGAAAAAAGGCGGGCGGTGGTTGACTTGCCCATACCGATCGAACCGGTCAATCCCAGGCGAAAAGTCATCGCAGAACCGCCGCCCTGGCGGCCGCATCGACCGTGGGTCGCACCCCGAACCAACGCTCGAACGCCGGAACGGCCTGGTGGAGCAACATGCCAAGCCCATCAACGGTAACACAGCCCATTTCCTCGGCCGTTTTCAATAACCGCGTTTGTAGCGGCGCATAAACCAGATCGGTTACCACGGCACCTTTCTGCAAACCATCCAGCGGCACACGCATTTCGGGTTTACCAACCATCCCGAGCGACGTGGTGTTCACGACCGTTGCAGCATCTTCCAGCATATTGCCCGCCTGGACCCAATCAACCACTTTCAACCGTTTGCCGAAATCCTGTTGCAGGCCCTCGGCCCGGATGCGGGTTCGGTTCGAGATCAGAATTTCCGGGACACCCACATCCAGAAGCGACGCGATAACGGCCCGCGCGGCGCCACCTGCGCCCAGAACAGCCGCTGGCCCTGCCTTCGGATCCCAGTCAGGGGCACCCTGGCGCAGGTTTTCGATGAACCCGTAACCATCGGTGTTATCGGCGTGAACCTTGCCATCCTTGCGAAAGATCAACGTGTTCGTCGCCCCGATCAGGATAGCCCTGTCCGTAATCAGATCGGCGATTTCCATCACCTTTTCCTTGTGCGGCACGGTGATGTTGACGCCGACAAACCCCGCCTTGGGCAGCGTGGTTATCACCTGCTTCAGATCCTCCGGTGCAACATCCATCGGAATGTAATAGCCGGGCAGGCCATGAGACTTAAGCCAGTGGCGATGCAGCTGCGGTGACTTGGAATGGGCAATCGGTGACCCGATTACCCCCGCCAGCGGAATACGCTGTTCCGTCATTTTTGTAGATCCCCCCGCAAGGTCAGATAGTTCAGGATTTCCAGAAGAGGCATCCCCAAAACGGTAAAATAGTCGCCTTCTACGCGCGAGAACAAGCGCACGCCTTCCTCTTCCAGTTTATAGGCGCCAACGCTTTCGGAAATGTCAGGCCAGTTTCGGTCAAGATAAGCGTCCAGGTAGTCGTCACTGAAGTCGCGCATCATCAAGCGAACGGTTCCAACGAAGCGCCAGATCGGTTGGCCGTCTTCGCAAATCACCCCTGCAGAAAGCAGTTGATGCCGCTTTCCGCGCAAAGCCTGTAGCTGGTCACGGGCAGCGTCGCGGCTGCGGGGTTTGCTTAGTAACTGATGTTCAAAGCTTAGTACCTGGTCGCAGCCAAGAACCAATGCACCAGGGTTTCGGTGGCTGACCTTGCGCGCCTTCAACTCGGCCAGGGCATCGGCGATGTCACGGGCGCTGGCATTTTCGGCCAACAGCGCGTCGCGCACCATGTCTTCGTCAACGCGGGCCGTTTGAACGTCAAATTCAACGCCTGCGCGCTCCAGCAACTTGCGGCGGATGGTCGAGCCTGAGGCAAGTATCATGTTTTGACCCATGTGGATAATCCGGTGGGAAACGTCAGGAGTTTCTTAAGGAAGATTCCGGGGTAAATCCACCGTAGCGGTTCACCAGTGGAAAACCCCTAATCTTGGCGTCGGTTCAAGTGATCTTGCCCACCTGTTGAACGGATAAGTCGCTACTTGTGGAATTATCGTCTATCAACAGGTCGGCTTTGAACCTTCCTAAAGTTTGTCCTATGGGTGATTATTTCTAAGATACTGTTATTAAATGTTTTTAATTATTATCCACAATCTGTCTTAGCGGTTTCAGGTTTTCTATCCCCATGTGGAAAAGACACAGAAAAGTCTGTAATCCACAGGCCATGATGCCCCCAACTAAATCATCATCTTTCTTTATATATACTTTAATATTAAGAGGGGCCGTGTTCGATGCGAGGCCCCATGTCAGACCTGCTTGCCATCCTTTATCCTTGGAACAAGGCCATTCACATTATGGCCGTCATCACCTGGATGGCGGGTATCTTCTACCTGCCACGGTTGTTCGTTTACCATGCGGAGCAGGCTGTGGTTGGCGACGCGAAAGACGAAGTCTTTCGCATCATGGAATACAAGCTGCTTCGGTATATCATGAACCCGTCGATGATCGTCGTTTGGGTGTTCGGGCTGGCGCTGGTTTTCACACCGGGAATTGTTGATTGGAGCATGGTCTGGCCCTGGGCCAAGACTGTCTCGATCCTGGGAATGACCTGGTTTCACATGTGGCTGGCCGGTAGGCGCAAGGATTTTGCAAAAGGTCAGAACCAGTTGGACGGTCGTCGCTATCGCATGATGAATGAGTTGCCCACGATCTTGATGATCGTGATTGTACTGTCCGTTGTCATCAAGTTCTGAGTTTGACTCGGGCTTCGGACAGGCGTAAGTAACCGTCTAAGCCGTCCGTCCGGACGGACGCTTTCCATTCAAGAAGTCGACACCGTGCGGGTCAGTCCGCGCCGCAGTCGTGCAAGGTATTCCCCATGTCCGAAAACCGTCTGAACCTTTCCGATCTCAAGGCGAAAAGCCCCAAAGACCTGCTATCGATGGCTGAAGAGCTGGAGATTGAAAACGCCTCGACCATGCGAAAAGGCGAGATGATGTTCCAGATTCTCCGCGAGATGGCGGATGAAGGCTGGGAAGTCGGCGGTGATGGCGTTCTCGAAGTTTTGCAGGATGGGTTCGGTTTCCTGCGCTCGCCCGAGGCGAACTATCTGCCGGGCCCCGATGATATTTATGTCTCGCCCGAGATGATCCGCCAATACGCTTTGCGCACGGGCGACTCGATCGAAGGTGTTATCAAGGCGCCCGAGGAAAACGAGCGGTATTTTGCACTGACCAGTGTGAAAACGATCAATTTCGAAGACCCCGAGAAAGCGCGCCACAAGATCGCCTTTGACAACCTGACACCGCTTTACCCGGATGAGCGGCTGACGATGGAGATCGAAGACCCGACGATAAAAGACCGGTCGGCCCGGATTATCGACCTGGTTTCGCCGATCGGCAAGGGGCAGCGGTCGTTGATCGTGGCACCGCCGAGAACGGGTAAAACCGTGTTGCTGCAGAATATCGCCAATTCGATCGAAACCAACCACCCCGAGTGTTACCTGATCGTTCTACTGATCGATGAACGCCCAGAAGAGGTGACGGATATGCAGCGCAGCGTGAAGGGTGAGGTCGTTTCCTCAACCTTTGACGAACCTGCCACGCGTCACGTTGCCGTTTCGGAAATGGTAATCGAGAAAGCCAAGCGGCTGGTCGAACATAAACGAGATGTTGTTATTCTTCTCGATTCAATCACAAGACTTGGTAGGGCATTCAATACGGTTGTACCTTCCTCGGGTAAGGTTCTGACAGGCGGTGTTGATGCGAATGCGCTGCAACGCCCCAAGAGGTTCTTTGGTGCGGCGCGTAATATTGAAGAAGGCGGCAGCCTTACAATAATCGCCACCGCGCTGATAGATACCGGCAGCCGCATGGACGAAGTGATTTTTGAAGAGTTCAAGGGCACCGGCAACAGCGAGATCGTTCTGGATCGCAAGGTGGCAGATAAACGTGTCTTCCCCGCGATTGATATTCTCAAATCCGGCACCCGGAAAGAAGAACTGCTGGTCGACAAGACGGATCTGGCGAAAACCTATGTTCTGCGCCGTATTCTGAATCCAATGGGAACCACGGATGCCATTGAATTCCTGATTTCCAAGCTCAAGCAGACCAAGACAAATTCCGATTTCTTCGACTCGATGAACACCTGACGCGCCCATTGGCGCCGAGGTTTGAATGATGGACACGATATTTGCCCTTGCCACCGCACCTGGCAAGGCCGGGGTTGCGGTGGTCCGCGTTTCCGGCCCGTCGGCCTTCGTGGCGTGTGTGCATATAGCCGGCAGTGTTCCGAAGCCTCGTCATGCAAGCCTGCGGCGACTTTCTGATCTTGATGGTGACACGCTGGACGAGGCGCTTGTGCTAGTGTTTCAGGCCGGCCACAGTTTTACCGGTGAAGATGTCGTTGAGTTTCAATGCCATGGCTCTGTTGCGATTACCTCGGCCATTCTGCGCGCGCTTGGAGAGTTGCCTGGGCTTCGCATGGCCGAACCGGGTGAGTTTACGCGCCGTGCCCTTGAAAACGGGCGCCTTGATTTGACCCAGGTTGAGGGGCTGGCCGACCTGATCGAGTCGGAAACCGAGATGCAGCGAAAGCAAGCGCAGCGCTTGTTGGAGGGTGCTATCGGTGAAAAAGCGGAAACATGGCGTCGTGATCTTATTCGCGCGGCAGCATTGCTGGAGGCGGTGATAGATTTCGCCGATGAAGACGTGCCTGAGGATGTGTCAGACGAGGTTTTGGCGCTGACAGAAAAATCACGTCTCGGCATTTCGCAGGAGTTGCGTGGTATTGACGCGGCCGAACGGGTACGCACGGGTTTCGAAGTGGCCATCGTTGGTGCCCCGAACGTCGGTAAATCGACGTTGCTGAATGCGTTGGCAGGCCGCGACGCTGCGATTACGTCGGAATATGCTGGAACAACCCGCGATGTTATAGAAGTGCGGATGGATCTTGGCGGGTTGCCGGTTACGGTTTTGGATACTGCCGGGTTGCGCGAAACCGAAGACCACGTTGAAGGCATTGGTATTGCACGGGCGCGCGAACGAGCGCAGGCGGCGGATTTGCGAATTTTCCTGACCGATGGAGAGGCGCCCGATCTTGCACCAGCGCCAGGTGACATTGTCATTCAAGCCAAGGCCGATCTACGGGGTTCGGGCGTGTCGGGTAAAACGGGGCAAGGTGTTGAACAGCTGGTGTCCGAGATAACCGACAGGTTGCAGGATCAGGCGGCCCATGCAGGACTTGCGTCGCGAGAACGGCATAGGCTTGCGCTTGCTCAAGCGATTTCCGGGCTTCAGGCTGCAGAAACTCATGTCAGAATCGGTGCGGAACAGTATGATCTCGGTGCTGAAGAACTCCGAAACGTCGTTCGCGCGCTTGAATCCCTGGTCGGGCGCATAGATGTGGAGAACTTGCTGGATGAAATCTTTGCCAGCTTTTGCCTTGGGAAGTGAGGAGTGTTTCACGTGAAACATTTTGACTTCGATGTTGTCGTTGTCGGTGGTGGCCATGCAGGGGTCGATGCCGCCCACGCGTCCGCGCGAATGGGTGCGCGCACGGCTTTGGTAACGCTCAAACGTGAATCGATTGGGGTAATGTCATGCAACCCGGCCATCGGCGGGCTTGGCAAAGGCCACCTCGTGCGCGAGATTGATGCCCTTGATGGGGTTATGGGCCGTGTCGCCGATAAGGCCGGTATTCAATTTCGTCTTTTGAACCGAAGGAAAGGGCCCGCGGTTCAGGGGCCTCGGGCGCAGTCTGACCGCAAGATCTACCGCGCGGAAATGCTTGCAGAAATGGAATCTCAGCCCAATCTCAGCATCATTGAAGGTGAGGTTACGGACTTCATCATGGATGGTGCTCGTGTCGATGGCGTTCTTCTAGCCGATGAAAGCGCCATACGCGCGAAGTCTACGGTATTGACCACGGGTACGTTCTTGCGTGGCGTTATTCATATTGGCGATCTGTCATATTCAGGCGGCCGGATGGGTGATAAGCCGTCTGTTCGCCTGGCAGAGCGGATCGACAGCTTTGGCCTTCCGCTTGGACGGTTGAAAACCGGCACGCCACCCCGCCTGGATGGGCGAACCATTGATTGGGACAAGCTGGAAAAGCAGCCCGGCGACGATGACCCGGTGATGTTTTCTTTCATGTCGAAGGCGCCGTTCGTTCGCCAAGTTTCCTGCGGTATCACCCACACGAACGAGAAAACGCACGATATAATTCGAAAGAACCTTGAGCGGTCCGCAATGTATGGCGGTCATATCGAGGGCGTTGGCCCCAGGTACTGCCCCTCGATCGAGGACAAGGTGGTGCGTTTTGCCGATAAGACATCGCATCAAATCTTTCTGGAGCCCGAAAGCCTGGATGATCACACGGTATATCCCAATGGCATTTCTACCTCACTGCCTGAAGATGTTCAGAGTGATTACGTCCGTTCCATCTATGCGCTTGAGAACGCTGTAATTCTGCAACCCGGCTATGCGATCGAGTATGATTACGTGGATCCGCGCGCGCTTGATCTGCGTCTTTCGCTTCGCGATGTGGGGGGGTTGTTTCTTGCCGGGCAGATAAACGGCACGACCGGGTATGAAGAGGCGGCGGCGCAAGGGGTGGTTGCCGGCTTGAACGCTGCCGCCGAGGCAATGGACCGTGATCCGATCACGTTTAGCCGCGCTGAAAGCTATATCGGCGTCATGGTTGATGACCTGACCACGCGGGGCGTGACCGAGCCTTACCGGATGTTTACATCGCGCGCTGAGTTCCGCCTTTCGCTGCGGGCGGATAATGCAGACCAGCGCTTGACTCCAAAGGGTTTGGCCATCGGCTGTGTGGGTGAGGGCAGGCGCCGCCTGTTCGAAGGCAAGATTGAGCGGCTTTCGTCGGCAAGAACGCGGCTGGAAGCTCAGTCATTTACGCCCCGGCAAATCGCCGAGCTTGGTTTGAAGGTTAACCAGGATGGCGCGCGCCGCAACGGGTTCGAGATTCTGGCCTTTCCGGAAATGTCGTTCGAACAGGCGACTAGACTGGACGGAACGCTTTCGGATATTGATGAAGAAACGCGTCGTCAGTTGGAGCGGGATGCTCTGTACGCGAATTACATTGAGCGTCAAAACCGAGACGTTGCCGCGATGAAGCGGGACGAACAGCAAGTTATCCCGCAATCATTCTCATTCGATGCGATCGAGGGGCTTTCAAACGAGCTTAAAGGCAAGCTTAATGCAGCTCGGCCCGGAAATTTGGCCCAGGCCGCCAGGATTGACGGTATGACGCCGGCGGCGTTGACGTTGATCTTGGCTCGATTGCGCCGCGAAAGCCGTGAGAAGACGGCGTGACGGGGCTGGTTTTTGGCAAGGATGTTTCACGTGAAACAATGGATCGCCTCCAGACGTACGTGGCATTGCTGGAAAAATGGAATCCCCGCATCAACCTCGTAGCTAAATCCACGCTCGACGCCGTTTGGACCCGTCATGTTCAGGATTCGCTCCAACTTCTGTCACTTGCGCCGCCGAAATGGCAAAGCTGGGCAGATCTTGGGAGCGGTGGCGGTTTTCCGGGTCTGGTAATTGCCATAGTCGCGAAAGAGCTTTATCCGGAATCCAAGGTGACGCTGGTGGAAAGCGATCAGCGAAAATCTGTTTTCTTGCGCACGGTCCTTCGGGAAACCGAGGTCCAGGCGGATGTAATTGCAAAACGGATAGAAGCCTTGCCACCTCTTGAGGCAGATGTGGTTTCAGCCCGGGCATTGGCAGATTTAAAAACGCTTTTGGGATTCGTGGCCCAACATGGTTCGCCCGCCGCCATAGCCTTGTTTCCAAAAGGTGCAACATGGGAAAAAGAAGTCGCCGATGCCCGTGTTCAGTGGGAATTCGCGTGCGAACCGTTTAAAAGTGATACCGAAGAAAAATCCGTCATCTTGAAGATCGAAGGAGTTGCTCGTGTCTGATCCAACTCGCCCGCCGGGGCCGCGTATCATCGCCGTTGCAAACCAGAAGGGCGGGGTGGGCAAAACTACCACGGCGATAAACCTGTCCGCTGCGCTGGTGGCAGAGGGCCAGCGGGTGCTGATCATTGATCTCGATCCCCAGGGCAACGCGTCCACCGGCCTGGGTGTAGAGGCGGAAGAGCGGGAATACACCACGTATGAGCTTCTTTTGGAAGATATAGCGCTTTCTTCAGTAATACAGGGTACGGAAACCGAGGGGCTGTTCATCGTGCCGGCCACCGTCGACTTGAGCTCGGCAGATATCGAACTGATGTCGAACGAAAAGCGCAGCTTTCTGTTGCACGATGCCCTGCGGCAATACGCGATGGACGAGTTCAAGTTTGACTATGTCCTGATAGATTGCCCTCCATCACTGAACCTTCTGACAGTCAACGCGATGGTTGCCGCACATTCCGTGCTGGTTCCGCTACAATCCGAGTTCTTCGCGCTTGAAGGCTTGTCACAGCTCATGCTGACAATCCGCGAGGTGCGGCAAACCGCAAACGCGAGCCTGCGGATCGAAGGTATTGTGTTGACCATGTATGACCAACGCAACAGATTGAGTCAGCAGGTCGAGCAGGATGCCCGGGATAACCTGGGCGAACTGGTGTTCCAAACCGTGATTCCAAGGAATGTTCGCGTGTCAGAGGCGCCTTCCTATGCGCTGCCGGTGCTTGACTATGACCCCAATTCGAAAGGCGCTCAGGCTTATTTGGCCTTGGCGCGCGAAATGCTACAGAACCACGCAAAAATGGCCGCCTGACAAAACGGGAGCAGACGATGGAAAAGAAAACGAAATCACGCGGGCTTGGCCGTGGCCTGTCTGCCCTGATGGCCGATGTCACCCCGGAAGATGATACCGGAACGGCAGGGTCGCGCCGTGCCGACATGGTGGTGCCGATCGAGCGGGTTCACCCAAACCCTGATCAGCCCCGTCGCAGCTTTACGCCCGAGCAACTGGAAGAGCTGGCAGGCTCGATCAAGAAAAAGGGCGTAATCCAGCCATTGATCGTGCGCCCACGTCCAGGTGATGAGGGAGCTTTCGAAATCGTGGCCGGCGAGCGGCGCTGGCGTGCCGCGCAAATGGCACAACTGCACGAAATACCTGTAATCGTTCGCGAATACGACGACACCGAGGTTCTGGAAGTTGCGATTATTGAAAATATTCAGCGTGCCGACCTGAACCCGGTAGAAGAGGCCGCAGGATACAGGCAACTCATGGAGAAATTCGGGCATACGCAGGAAAAGCTTTCCGACGTCCTGGGTAAAAGCCGCAGCTATATCGCCAACCTGGTGCGTCTATTGTCGCTTCCCGACGAAGTTCAAGGGTATCTGCGCGATGGATCTTTGTCCACTGGCCACGCCCGCGCTCTGATAACATCGGATGACGCCGTTGCGCTGGCGCGCGACGTCATCAAGAAAGGGTTGTCGGTTCGGCAGACTGAAAAGCTTGCCAAATCCGGGGTTGGAGGTCATGCAAAGGGTCGCGGCAAAACTCCCTCGGCAAGGACGTCAGAGAAAGATGCCGACACCAAGGCGCTTGAGGGTGATTTGTCCGCAAGCTTGGGTATGAAGGTCGAGATAAACCACGATTCCGGGCAGGAATCGGGGCGTATCACGGTCAGCTATGACACGCTTGAACAGTTGGATGATCTTTGTATGCGGTTGTCGCGCTAGCCGCTGGGGCGGGACCAGATAAAGGTCAGAACGGCGGTAAGAACCAACCCCTGGATCAGCAGCAGCTGCCAACCCAGGTTCATCCATACAGAAAGGCCAAAGACCGCGATGATCGAAAGCGTTGCGGCCCTTTTACCCCGCAAGCTGATGGCGCCACGCTCTTGCCAATCGGTGATCGGGGGGCCAAGTGTCGGGTGCTCAAGCAGCCATCCGTGCAATCGTTCAGACGAGCGTGCGAAAAGTATCGCGGCCAGCAGCAGGAAGGGCACGGTTGGAACAAGCGGCAAAAATATACCGATTAGCCCGCAGGCCACCGATAAAAGCCCCAGGCTGGCCCAGACAAAGCGCATGTTCAGCCCACCAATAACTGCTCTAACACGGCATTCAGCAAAACACGGCCCTGGCCTGTGACCCTCAGGTGGCTTGGGCCGTGGTCAATCATACCGAACTCTTCAAGATAGGCCAATTTCTCGACAGGCAAAGGCCGGCCGGCAAGTTTTTCAAACCGTGTCGGATCAACGCCTTCGACCAGCCGCAGACCCATCAACAGAAATTCCGCAGCCTGCTCTTCGCCGGACAGGGGTGAAATGACCTCGTCGGCGTTGTTTGCTTCGGCATGTTGCATCCATTTGCCCGGCAAGCGCCACTGTTCGGTTGCGTGCCGGGCGCCGTCAAGCGTCAGCCGTCCATGCGCTCCCGGCCCGATGCCGATGTAATCGCCATAGCGCCAATAGACCCTGTTATGGCGGGATTCAGCCCCGGAGCGTGCGTGGTTTGATATTTCGTAGGCGGGCATTCCAGCCGTATCGCAAATTTCTTGCGTGGCCTGGTACATGTCGGCGGCCAAATCTTCGACCGGCAGGCCGCGCAGTTTTCCGGCGTTGTAGCGATCACCGAAGGCGGTGCCTTGTTCGATCGTCAGTTGGTAAAGCGAAAGGTGGTCAACTGCCATCTCAAGCGCTTGCGATAATTCCGTGCGCCAATCATCCAGCGTTTGATCCTGGCGGGCATAGATAAGATCAAAGCTCACTCGGTCGAAATGCGAACGCGCGATATCAAAGGCGCGGCGCGCGTCGGCCACGGTATGAAGCCGGCCAAGACGGCGCAAATCCGTATCGTTGAGCGCCTGAACACCCATCGACACCCGGTTGACCCCAGCCTGCGCATAGCCGGTGAAACGCCCGGCTTCGACCGATCCGGGGTTTGCCTCAAGTGTGATTTCAAGATCGTTGGCAACCGGCCAATGCCGGCGAACCCGATCGATGATACTAGCCACGATTTCCGGTTCCATCAGGCTGGGCGTTCCGCCGCCGAAAAACACGGAGGTCAAGACCCTCCCGGGAACCAGAGTTGCATAACGATCAATCTCGGCCAAATAGGCGTTAAGCCAGCGGGTTTGGTCTATCGCGGCAACAACATGGCTGTTGAAATCACAATAGGGGCATTTCGCCTGGCAAAACGGCCAGTGAATATACAGGCCGAAACCGCCCTGTTGCCAATCTTCAGCCAAAACAACCTGCGACAAATTTCCGAAACGCGTCGGCGCGGT
Source organism: Lutimaribacter degradans (assembly GCF_023703375.1). Lineage (GTDB taxonomy): Bacteria > Pseudomonadota > Alphaproteobacteria > Rhodobacterales > Rhodobacteraceae > Lutimaribacter > Lutimaribacter degradans. The sequence goes on along the minus strand of NZ_JAMQGO010000003.1, from coordinate 228,800 downwards.
GGCTGATCTTGTTCTTCTCCCAGCGATCCATTTCTCCGAACGTCACGTCATAACCATCGGGTTGAAAGATCGGGTCATAGCCGTGGCCCTGATCGCCGCGCATCGGCCAGACGACACGGCCCGCCATAACACCCGGGAACACCTCGTCGTGCCCATCGGGCCAGGCCAGAACCAGCGTGCAACAAAACCTTGCCGTCCAGGGTTCGGGCGCACCACGCTCCAGCAGCGCGTCATGTGCCCGTGTCATGGCCACCACAAAGTCACGACCAGAGCCCGTTTCAGCCCAATCAGCCGTATATACGCCCGGTTCACCCCCAAGGGCGTCTATTTCAATTCCGCTGTCATCCGAAAGGGCGGGCAGGCCGGTTGCCTTGGCCGCAGCATGTGCCTTGATCCGGGCGTTTTCGACGAAGGTTGTGCCGTCTTCGACAGGTTCGGGCAGGTCCATTTCGCCAGCACCGACAACCGAAACACCAAAGGGCTGCAACAGGGCGGCTATCTCTTCCAGCTTCCCCTTGTTGTGGGTTGCCACAAGCAGTTTGTCGCCCTGGAATTTGCGTGTCATTTCACCGCTGCCATTTGCGCTGACACCAGCTCGGCAACGCCCTTCTCGGCGAGGTCCAGCAGCTGGTTCATCTGGTCACGGCTATAGGTTGCGCCCTCGGCGCTCATTTGTACCTCGATCATGCGCCCGTCGGCCAGCATGATGAAATTTCCGTCAACGCCTGCTTCGGAATCTTCGGGATAATCCAGGTCAAGCACCGGCTGTCCGGCATAAATTCCGCAAGATATTGCTGCGACCGGCGAAATTAACGGATCCGAGATCACATCACCGACTTTCATCAACTTGTCGACCGCCAGCTTCAGCGCAACCCAGCCACCCGTGATCGAGGCACAGCGCGTACCTCCGTCGGCCTGAATTACGTCGCAATCGACGGTGATCTGCCGTTCACCCAAGGCCACGCGATCAACGCCCGCTCGCAGGCTTCTTCCGATAAGCCTTTGAATTTCAACGGTTCTTCCGCCTTGCTTGCCCGCCGTTGCCTCGCGCCGCATCCGCGACGTGGTCGAGCGGGGCAGCATCCCGTATTCGGCAGTGACCCAACCCAGCCCCGAGCCCTTGATAAAGGGCGGCACGCGGTCTTCTATCGTGGCGGTGCACAGGACATGGGTATCGCCCATTCGGATCATGCACGACCCTTCTGCATGTTTCGTGATACCGGTTTCGATTGAAACCGGGCGCATTTCGCTTAAGTCTCGTCCAGACGGGCGCATGGCATCTCCTTGCTTTGCACTCAGGGGGATACAGGCGGGGCGGGGCGATGCGCAACCCCGATTGCGGGGCGGGGCGATGCGCAACCCCGATTGACCTTTGCACTTCATGCCCTTTAATGCCCTCTGTCTTGAGGTTTCGACATGCCGGACGACAACAATTTGCTGGACGAGTTGAACGAACGCTCGCGCGAGGTCTTTCGCCGCGTGGTCGAAAGCTATCTGGAAAGCGGCGATCCCGTGGGTAGCCGCACGCTGACCCGCTCGATGAATGAACGTGTCAGTGCCGCGACGGTTCGCAATGTCATGCAGGATCTTGAGTTTCTGGGCTTGTTGGGCAGCCCCCATGTCAGCGCCGGCCGTGTTCCGACGCAGATGGGGCTAAGGCTTTTCGTCGATGGGCTGCTTGAAGTGCGTGACCTTGACCAGTCGGATCGTCAAAAAATTGATGAAACGGCCAGCAGCAACAGCCAGGATGTCGGCGGCTTGTTGGACCGCGTAAGCACCGCGTTGTCGGGTGTTACACATGGTGCCTCGTTGGTGCTGGCCCCCAAGCAGGAAGCGCCGATCAAACATGTGGAGTTCGTGAACCTTGGCGCCGACCGCGCGCTGGTCGTGCTGGTATTCGCGAACGGCCATGTGGAAAACCGGCTGTTCACGCCGCCGCCGGGGCAAACACCCGCTTCCATGCGCGAGGCCGCGAATTTCCTGAATGCTTTGGCCGAGGGCCGGACATTGAGCGATTTGCGGGGTGACATCACCCGCGAAATTACAACGCGTCGGCAAGAGATCGATGCGCTTGCACATCAGTTGGTCGAAAGCGGATTGGCCCTGTGGGATGATGCGGGCGAGGGCAGCGAACGCCTGATCGTGCGCGGCCGGTCGAATCTTCTTTCCGAAGAGACATCCGAGGCCGATCTGGAGATGATCCGAACATTGTTCGACGACCTTGAGCGCAAGCGCGATATCGCCGAGTTCCTCGAACTGACCGAGCAAGGCGAGGGCGTGCGAATTTTTATCGGCTCCGAGAATAAACTTTTCTCACTTTCGGGTTCATCTTTGGTCGTGTCTCCATATATGAACGCTGATCGAAAGATCGTGGGCGCGGTGGGCGTGATCGGCCCGACGCGGCTTAATTATGGACGGATCGTGCCGATTGTGGATTACACGGCGCAGCTGGTCGGAAAGCTGATTTCCGACCGCAATTAGAGGTGGAAGATGGCAGAGCGCAAGGAAGACGAATTTCTCGACGATATCGAACAGGTTGCAGCCGAGGCAAATGCCGAGGCCGAAGAAGAGATTTCGGACGAGGCGGTAGAGCTTGATACGTTGCGCGCCGAGCGCGACGCGTTCAAGGACAAGTTCATGCGCGCCCTCGCGGACGCCGAGAATTCGCGCAAGCGCGCCGACAAGGATCGCCGCGAGGCCGAACAATATGGCGGCTCGAAACTGGCGCGCGACATGCTTCCGGTTTACGACAATCTCAAGCGCGCACTCGATGCTGCCACCGATGAACAGCGCGAAGCATTTGGCCCGTTGCTTGAAGGCGTGGAGCTGACGCTGCGCGAGCTGCAGAATGTTTTCAAGAAGCATGGCATCGAACGTATCAGCCCCGTCGAAGGCGACCCGTTCGATCCGCAGCTTCACCAGGCGATGTTCGAAGCGCCCGTGCCCGGCACGACACACGGGCAGATCATTCAGGTTTCGGCCGAGGGGTTCATGCTCTATGACCGCCTGCTGCGTCCGGCACAGGTGGGCGTGTCGTCGAATACCGGCGGCTGACGGCCTATCCGTCGTTCAGCTTGGCGCGCAGGTCATACAAGACCTGTAGCGCCTCGCGCGGGCTAAGGTCATCGGGGTGAATTTCGCGCAATTGGGCCTCGATCGCGCTTGATCTGAGGGGCGCGTGCGGCTCCGGGGCCGGCGCCGCGGCGAAAAGCGGCAAATCGTCAATCAACGCCTTGGGTTTGGTCGCGCCTTCACGCTCGCCCTTTTCCAACGCATCAAGAACCACCCGTGCACGGGCGACCACGCTGTCGGGCAGGCCCGCCAGCTTTGCCACCTGCACGCCATAAGACCGGTCGGCCGCGCCCTTGCGAACCTCGTGCAGGAAGATCACCTCGCCTTCGTGTTCACGCACGGAGACGGTGGCGTTGTCCACGCGGCCCAGTTTACCGGCCAGTTGCGTCAGTTCGTGGTAATGCGTGGCGAACAGCGCGCGGCACCCGTTGACCTCGTGCAGGTGCTCTAATGTGGCCCATGCGATGGACAGCCCGTCATAGGTGGCCGTGCCGCGCCCGATTTCATCCAAGATCACCAGTGCGCGATCATCGGCCTGGTTCAGGATGGCCGCGGTCTCCACCATTTCCACCATGAAGGTGGACCGCCCCCTCGCCAGGTCGTCCGAGGCGCCGACGCGGCTGAAAAGCTGGCTGACCAGCCCGATATGGGCGCGCGTCGCCGGCACGAAACTGCCGGCCTGGGCCAGAAGGGCGATCAGCGCGTTCTGTCGCAGGAATGTTGATTTACCGGCCATGTTAGGGCCGGTCAGCAGCCATATATCCGCCTGATCCCCCAGCGCGCAGTCATTGGCGATAAAGGGCGCGCCGCCCTGTTGGCGTAGCGATTGTTCCACGACCGGGTGTCGCCCGCCCTCAACCTCGAGCGCGCGACCATCGTCAACAACTGGACGCACCCAATTTTCACCGCGCGCAAGGTCGGCCAGGGCGGTTGCCAAGTCGATCTCGGCCAGCGCGCGGGCGGCTTGTGCCACCTCGGCTGCATGGCTGAGAATCTCTGACTTCAGCCTGTCGTAGAGCCACTTTTCGATCTCGATCGCACGGCCGCCCGCGTTCAGGATGCGGGTTTCCATTTCGGACAGTTCGACCGTGGTAAACCGCACTTGGTTTGCCGTGGTCTGGCGATGCTTGAACCGTTCGTCGGCGTGCATCTTGTCAGCATGGGTGGCTGTCACCTCGACGAAATAACCCAAAACGTTGTTGTGCTTTACCTTGAGCGAGGCGATGCCCGTCGCCGCTTGATACTCCGATTGCATCTTGGCGATCACGCCGCGCCCTTCGTCGCGCAGTTGGCGCATCTCGTCCAGTTCGTCATCATACCCGGCGGCGATGAATCCGCCGTCGCGCGCCAGCAAGGGCGGTTCGGCAATCAGGGCCTGGCCCAGCAAATCCAGCACTTCATCATGGCCCGAAAGGTTCTGTTTCGCCTGAAGCAGGACTCTGGGCAGGTCGTCGGGCAGGGTGCCGGCGATATGCACGGCCTGTTCCAGCCCGTTGCGGATTGCCGCCAGGTCACGCGGGCCGCCCCGGTCCAGCCCCAATCGCGATAACGCGCGATCAAGGTCGGGCACCTTTCGCAAGGCATCGCGCAAATCACGGCACAACAGGGCCTGTTCGGTCGCGAACTGCACCGATTCCAAGCGGGCCTGCACAACGTCCAGCACGCGCGACGGGCTGGAAAGTCGCCTTTCAAGCAGGCGTGCGCCCCCCGCTGTCATCGTTCGGTCGACGGCGGCCAGCAAAGACCCGGCCCGCCCGCCAGACAAGGCGTGCGTGATCTCAAGATTTCGGCGCGTGGCCGCGTCGATCTGCATCACGCGGGTCTCGGCCTCGCGCACAGGCGGGCGCAGCAAGGGCAGTTTGCCCTTTTGCGTAATCTCCAGGTATTCGACGATCGCGCCCATCGCCGAAACCTCGGCGCGGCAAAAGGCACCGAACGCATCAAGCGAGCCGACGCCAAACAGGGCACAAAGGCGCTTTTCGGCCCCTTGGCTGTCAAACGCGGCGCGGCCCAAGGCTGTAAGCGATGCACCGGATTCAGACACTGTTTCGGCCAAATCGGTTTCTTGCGCCTCGGATACGATCAGTTCTGACGGGGAGAGCCGCGCCAGCTCGGGTCCCAGTCGAACGGGCGTCAGCGGCATCACGTGAAATTCGCCGGTGGAAATATCGACCCAGGCCAACGCGCTGACGTCGCGCACCGTCACGAAGGCGGCGAGATAGTTGTGACGCCGCGCCTCCAGCAGCGATTCCTCGGTCAATGTGCCGGGCGTGACGAGCCGCACGACATCGCGCTTCACCACTGATTTCGAGCCGCGCTTCTTCGCCTCTTCGGGGCTTTCCATCTGCTCGCAGACGGCCACGCGAAACCCCTTGCGGATCAGTGTCAGCAAATAGCCTTCGGCCGAATGGACGGGCACGCCGCACATCGGGATATCCTGATCAAGGTGCTTGCCGCGTTTTGTAAGGGCGATATCCAGCGCCTCGGCGGCTGCCACGGCGTCGTCGAAAAACAGCTCGAAAAAATCGCCCATGCGATAAAATAGCAGCGCATCGGGGTATTGCGCCTTGATTTCGAGATATTGCGCCATCATCGGCGTGACGTTCGACACCGTAGACCCCCTTTGGTTTCGCGCGACCTTACAAATGGCGGGCACCACGTCCAAGACCAAACCGCAAAAGGTTGAGGCAAAACCAACGGCCATGTAAGAAGCATAAGCCCCATGCAATCAAAGGCCATCAGATGTCGAAAAACCGTATCACCCGCGAAGAGGCATTGGCCTTTCATCTTGAACCCACCCCCGGCAAGTGGGAGGTGAACGCAACCGTCCCCATGACAACGCAGCGCGACCTTTCGCTGGCCTATTCGCCCGGCGTGGCCGTTCCGTGCGAGGAGATCGCGGAAAACCCCGAACTGGCCTATGACTACACCAACAAGGGCAACCTTGTGGCGGTCATTTCCAACGGCACCGCGGTTCTCGGTCTGGGTAACCTGGGCGCGCTGGGCAGCAAGCCGGTGATGGAGGGCAAGTCGGTTCTGTTCAAGCGGTTTGCCGACGTGAATTCGATCGACATCGAGCTTGATACCGAAGACGTTGATGCCTTTTGCAACGCCGTGCGGCTGATGGGGCCGACATTCGGGGGGATCAACCTCGAAGACATCAAGGCGCCGGAATGTTTCATCATTGAACAGCGCCTGAAAGAGGAAATGGATATTCCCGTTTTCCATGACGATCAGCATGGGACAGCGGTGATTTGCGCGGCGGGGCTGATCAACGCGCTGCACCTTTCGGGCAAGAAGATCGAAGATGTGAAAATCGTGCTGAACGGGGCCGGTGCCGCGGGCATCGCCTGTGTCGAACTGCTGAAACGCATGGGCGCGCGGCACGAAAACTGCATCGCCTGTGACACCAAGGGCGTGATCTACCAGGGTCGGACCGAGGGTATGAACCAGTGGAAATCGGCCCATGCCGTCAAAACCGAGGCGCGAAGCCTGGAAGAGGCGATGGTGGGCGCCGACGTGTTTCTGGGGGTCAGTGCCAAGGGTGCGGTAACTCAAGCGATGGTTGCCAGCATGGCCGACAACCCGGTTATTTTTGCCATGGCCAACCCTGACCCGGAAATCACCCCCGAAGAGGCGCACGAGGTTCGCCAGGACGCCATCGTTGCCACGGGGCGCAGCGATTACCCCAACCAGGTCAACAACGTGCTTGGCTTTCCCTATCTCTTCCGTGGGGCGCTGGATATCAACGCGCGCGCCATCAATGACGAGATGAAGATTGCCTGCGCCGAGGCGCTGGCCGAGCTTGCACGCGAAGATGTGCCCGACGAGGTTGCGATGGCCTATGGCCGCAAGCTGACTTTCGGGCGCGATTACATCATTCCCACGCCTTTTGACCCGCGCCTGATTCACCGTGTACCGCCAGCCGTGGCCCGCGCCGGGATGGAAACCGGCGCCGCCCGCCGCCCGATCATCGACATGGATGCTTATGAGCTGGGCCTGAAAACCCGGATGGACCCGACAGCCAGCATATTGCGCGGCATTAACGCCCGGGCCCGCAACGCACAGGCCCGCATGATCTTTGCCGAAGGCGACGATGTGCGCGTGCTGCGCGCTGCCGTGATGTATCAGCGCCAGGGCCTGGGCAAAGCGCTGGTCGTTGGCCGTGAAAAGGACGTGAAGGAAAAGCTGGAAGCCGCGGGTTTGGGTGACGCCGTTCGTGAGCTCGAGGTCGTGAACGCCGCCAACACCCGGCATTTGGAAACCTACAAGGAATTCCTGTATCAACGCCTGCAACGCAAGGGGCACGACCGGCACGATATTCACCGCCTCGCCGCGCGCGACCGGCACGTGTTTTCGGCGCTGATGTTGGCGCATGATCATGGCGATGGGATGATCACCGGCGCGACCCGGAAATCGGCCCACGTGATGGAGCTGATCAACCACGTCTTCGACGCGGATGCCGCCAATGGTGCTGCCGGCGTGACGGCACTGCTGCACAAGGGCCGAATAGTTCTGGTGGCTGATACGCTGGTGCACGAATGGCCGGATGAGGAAGACCTGGCAAACATCGCCCAGCGTGGCGCCGACGTCGCCCGCCACCTTGGGCTTGATCCGCGTGTTGCCTTTGTTTCGTTTTCCACGTTCGGCTACCCCCGGTCAGAACGGGCCGAAAAGATGCACCTGGCGCCCCGCGTGCTGGAGCGTCGCGGCGTGGATTTCGAGTTCGAAGGCGAAATGACCGTCGACGTTGCCCTGAACCCGCAGGCGCAGGCGAATTACCCGTTTCAGCGCCTGTCGGGCCCGGCGAACATCCTCGTGGTGCCGGCGCGGCACTCTGCCTCGATCAGCGTGAAATTGATGCAGGAAATGGCCGGTGCCACCGTGATCGGGCCGATCCTGTCGGGTATCGATGCCTCGATCCAGATCTGTTCGTCCAACGCCACCGCAACCGATATTCTGAACATGGCGGTTCTGGCCTCGTGCAAGGTGGGGTGATGAGTGCACCCCGTGCCGGCCACGATAACCTTGGTGCCGGGGGCGCCGCATGACGATCTATAACCTGGGCTCGATCAACGCCGATCATTTCTATGCCGTCCCGCATTTGCCGGGTGCGGGCGAAACGTTGGCGGCCACCGCGCTGACAACCGGGCTGGGCGGCAAGGGAGCCAACCAATCGGTGGCCGCCGCGCAGGCCGGTGCCGAGGTTGTGCATATGGGTGCGGTCGGGCGCGATGGCGCCTGGGCTGTCGACCGTCTGGCCAGCTACGGGGTGCAGACGCAGGCGATTGCGGAAACGGAAACGCCCACCGGCCATGCCGTCATCTGTGTCGATCCGGCTGGCGAGAACCAGATCATACTCTATCCCGGCGCGAACCATGCGCTTGGCGCCGATCAACTGGCGGTTCTGGATGCTGCGGGTTCGGGCGATTGGCTGATTTTGCAAAACGAAACCAACCTTCAGGCCGAGGCCGCAAAGCGGGCGCGGGGGCAGGGGGCGCTGGTTGCCTATTCCGCCGCGCCTTTCGCAGTGGATTCGGTGCGGGCCATGATGCCGCATGTCGATCTGTTGCTTTTGAACGCTGTCGAGGCACGGCAATTGTCGCGGGCGCTGGGCGTGGCGGTGGCTGACCTGCCTGTGCCGCAGATCGTGGTTACAAAAGGTGCAGACGGCGCCGAGTGGATCGGGCCGAACCGTGGTGAAACAGTCTCTGTTCCCGCGCAAGAAGTGGATGCGGTCGACACCACCGGCGCGGGCGATACATTTGCCGGGTACATGGTCGCCGGATTGTCGCAGAGCATGGTGCCGGGCGATGCGCTGCGCCTTGCGGCAGCGGCCGCCGCGTTGAAGGTTACGCGCGCAGGCACCGCCGATGCGATTCCTACCAGGGTCGAGGTTGACGCATTTCTAAAGATCTAGCTGGCAAAGGGTGCTGCGCCGCCCCACAATTGCCGCACGCGGTCATCGCGCCCGCAGGCTTCGCGATAGCGTTCATAGGCTTTTGACTGGCGAATTGGACCGAACCGGGTGACCATCAGCCTGTCGCCCTTGTAGTAATCCTGGTGATAGGCCTCGGCCTTGTAAAACGTCTTTGCATCCACGATCGGCGTGACGACCTTTTGCCCCAACTCTTGCCGCGCGTTGGCAATGGCTTGCTGTGCAAGCTCCTTTTCAGCTTGATCAGAGACGAAAATAGCCGTTCGGTAGCTTTCGCCGCGGTCGCAGAACTGGCCGCCCGCATCGGTTGGATCAACCGAACGCAGGAACATGTGCAGCAGTTGCGCCCGGCTTACCTGTTCCGGGTTGAACATGATCTGCACCGCTTCGTAATGCCCGGTACCGCCGCGCGTGACCTGCTTGTAGGTCGGGTTTTCGGTGCTGCCCCCGGTATAGCCCGAGACAACTTCCTCCACGCCTTTTACCTTTTCGAAATCGGCCTCGACGCACCAGAAACACCCGCCCGCCACGGTCAGAACGCGTGTTTCGGCGGCGTGGGCCTCGCCGTTCTGTGCGATCCATCCCAGCGCGATGGCCAGGGTCAGGGTGATTGCCTTCAGATTCGCCAGTTTGTTTTTCATTGGCTTGTCCTCCGTATGCTTTCACGCAGGATGCCCCTGTCGCGGCTGTCTGCATAGCCGTTGCAACGCAATGTCACGCAACGGTGACAGCGCGTGACGGGCTGTGCGCGCCGGTCGAAAGGTCGCGTGGTCGCGGACGCTGGCGTGGCAGCCACGTCTTTTCCACGCAGGAATCGCGCTGAAACAGGCTCTATTTCAGCAGCGACCCTAGTTTCATCGCCACCGCCGGGTTTCCGCTTATCTTCAGCTTGCCCATCATCACCCCGGTCATCGGGTTCAGTTTGCCCGCCAATAGCGCCTTGAGGTTCTCAAGGCTTAACCGGATGGTGCAATCAGTGTCACGGTCAACGGTCGATGCCATGTTGTCGGCCAGCACCAGAACACCATCGGCACCGCAATCGAATTTTAGCGAGCCCTCAAAGCCCTGGCCGTTCAGCCCGGTGTTGATCCGCTCGGCGATGGTGTTCAGCATGGTAGCCTCGGAATGAAAAATGCCCGGCAAGGGTGCCGGGCATTTGCCGCCTTGTGCAAGGGTGACGTTGCCGCCCCTAGCCTTTGAGCCGCCGGTCGCGCGCTGCCAACAATTTCAGCCGCAACGCGTTGAGCTGGATAAAGCCCTGCGCATCGGTTTGATCGTAAGCGCCGGCATCTTCTTCAAAGGTCACATGCGCCTCGGAATACAGCGAATGATCTGACCAGCGCGCAACGGTGCGCGCGGCGCCCTTGTAGAGCATCAGTTTGACGGTGCCGGTCACGTGCTCCTGGCTTTTGTCGATCAGGGCTTGCAGCATTTCGCGTTCGGGGCTGTACCAAAACCCGTTATAGATCAGTTCAGCATAGCGGGGCATGATCGAGTCTTTCAGGTGCCCGGCGCCGCTATCCAGCGTAATCTGCTCGATTCCGCGATGCGCTTCGAGCAGGATGTCACCGCCCGGGGTCTCGTAGATGCCACGTGATTTCATACCGACAAAGCGGTTTTCAACGAAATCCAGCCGTCCGATGCCATGCTTTTTGCCATATTCGTTTAGCTTGGTCAGGATCGTTGCCGGGCTCATGGCCGTTCCGTTGATCGAAACGGCGTCACCCTTTTCAAACCCGATCTCGATATACTCGGGCTCATCCGGCGCTTGCGTGACCGGATCATCGGTGCGCTGATAGACATATTCGGGCGCCATTTCACCCGGATCTTCAAGCACCTTGCCCTCGGAAGATGTGTGCAACAGGTTCGCATCCACGCTGAACGGCGCCTCGCCGCGTTTGTCCTTGGCGATGGGAATCTGGTTCTGCTCGGCAAATTCCAGCAACTTGGTGCGGCTGGTCAAATCCCATTCGCGCCAGGGTGCGATAACCTTGATATCGGGGTTCAAGGCATAGGCCGAAAGTTCGAACCGAACCTGGTCATTACCCTTGCCCGTGGCGCCATGCGCCACGGCGTCGGCGCCGGTTTCTGCGGCGATCTCCACCAGCCGTTTTGAAATCAGCGGCCGCGCGATCGAGGTGCCGAGAAGATACAGGCCTTCGTAAACCGCGTTGGCGCGGAACATGGGAAAAACGAAATCACGCACGAATTCTTCGCGAATATCTTCGATATAGATATTCTCGGACTTGATGCCCAGCATCTCGGCCTTCTTGCGGGCGGGCTCCAACTCTTCGCCTTGGCCAAGATCGGCGGTGAATGTCACCACCTCGCAACCATATTCGGTTTGCAGCCATTTGAGGATGATCGAGGTATCAAGGCCACCGGAATAGGCCAGCACGACTTTCTTGGGCGCGGACATGGGACTCTCCAAGGAAAACAGGTTCGCCATCGCCTAGCGTCTTTATGCGCCGGGCGCAACATGGGCCCCGTATGCCAAAGAATACCGTGCGTCGTCTTGCAAAGGCCCGATTTGCCCGCCATCACGTAAGACATGACAAGTTTTCAGGATATGGCCCGCGTGGCCGAACGCGCCATGCGCGAGGTGTTTCCAGAAACGCCGCTGCAATTGAATGCGCATCTTTCTGATCGCTTCGATGCCGAGATATGGCTCAAGCGCGAAGATCTGACCCCGGTCCGCAGCTACAAGTTGCGCGGGGCGTTCAATGCCATGCGCAAGGTGCTTGAGGGCCAGCCCGACCAACAGTTGTTCGTGTGCGCAAGCGCGGGAAACCACGCACAAGGCGTGGCCTACATGTGCAGCCATTTCGGTGTGAAGGGCGTTATCTTCATGCCGGTGACAACACCACAACAGAAAATCCAGAAAACCGAGATTTTCGGGGGCGATGCCGTTGAGATACGCCTGACAGGTGACTTTTTCGACGACACGTTGGCCGAGGCGCAGGCGTTTTGTGCCGATCAGGGCGGGCATTTCCTGGCACCGTTCGACGATGACGACGTGATCGAGGGGCAGGCCAGCGTCGCGGTGGAAATCGCGGTGCAGATGGGCGGCGCGCCTGACCATATCATTCTGCCCGTCGGTGGCGGCGGGCTGAGCGCGGGGGTGCGTTCGTTTTTCGGGACGCGCTGCGCATACACCTTCGTCGAACCGGCCGGTGGGCGCAGCCTTTATGCCGCGGTACAGGCCGGCAAGCCGGTAACACTGGATCGGGTCGATAGTTTTGTTGATGGCGCTTCTGTAGCGCGGATCGGCGCCCGACCGTTCGAGCGTCTGCGCGATGTGTCGGCCACGGATGTCATGGCGGCACCGGAAAACCGGATATGTGGCACAATGCTGGACATGCTCAATGTCGAAGGCATCGTGTTGGAACCCGCCGGCGCACTGGCCGTGGATGCGCTGGTGGATGTGGCCGATGCGATCCGTGGCAAGCGCGTGGTCTGCGTGACATCGGGTGGGAATTTTGATTTCGAGCGCTTGCCCGAAGTCAAGGAGCGGTCAATGAACTGGCAGGGATTGAAGAAGTATTTCATCCTGCGCCTGCCGCAACGCCCCGGTGCATTGCGCGATTTTCTGGATATGCTGGGACCAGATGACAATATCACCCGGTTTGAGTACCTGAAGAAAAACAGCCGAAACTTCGGGTCGGTCCTGATCGGGATCGAGACCAGCCAGGCCGATAATTTCCCGATCTTGTTCGAGCGCGTGAACGCCCGCGGCTTTGCCTTCCGCGATGTGACGGATGATGAAATCCTTGCTGATTTCCTGATTTAGGCCGGTCGGCCCTGAACCGAGGAAAGAAAGCTGGCGCGCGACGCATCATAGCATTGAAATAGCCCGGTCATATCGACCTTGTCCTGTTCGCCGGCTTTGCACCGCACCTCGCCGGTCTGGCAAAGCTGCGAGAATTCTGAAAACCCGAGGTTCAACGCGCATCCCTTCAAGAAATGCAGCTCGGGGCCAAGCGCATTGGGCGCCACGCCATTGCGCAACCTGTCAATGCCTTCATCGACCTCTTCCAGGAACAGGTCGACGATTTCGCAAAAGCAATCTGCGCCAACCTCGTCTCGCAAACAATTGACGCGTGTCCAGTCGATCATGAGGCAACCTCCGCTGCGCAGTGTTCACGGCTGGGGTTAACAGAACCCAAGCTCCGGAAGACCGGATACGGCAAATTCTACCGTTTACATTTTCTTAAAGCGCCAGGAGCCAAGACGGAGGAAACCGAAAAACCGAAAGGCGGGTTTCTTGCAGGTGTCACCACTCAGGCGAATAACAGACAACCCCTGCGATGCAGGGGCCTTGTCTGTCCTCGTGGTGGATGACAGCCGTGTACAGCGGCGAATATTGGTGGCGTCGCTGCGCCGATGGGGTTTCGTTGTGAATGAGGCCGACAGTGGGCAAGCGGCGCTGAAACAGTGCCGATCCAGACCGCCCGACCTGGTGCTTAGCGATTGGATGATGCCGGGCATGGATGGGTTGGAGTTCTGCCGGCACTTCCGTGCGTTGCCGCGCGACGGTTACGGGTATTTCATTCTTTTGACGTCAAAAACCGAGAAGGACGCCGTGGCGCAAGGGCTGGATTGCGGGGCAGATGATTTTCTGACCAAGCCCGTCAATACATCCGAATTACGCGCGCGCATCAATGCCGGGCAGCGCGTCCTTCGGATGGAGCGTGAATTGAAGGGAAAGTCCAAGCGTCTGGCCGGCGCTCTGGAAGAAATCCAGGGGTTGTACAACGCGGTTGACCGCGATCTTCTCCAGGCGCGAAAGATACAGGAATCCTTGGTGCCTGACCGGTTTTGCAGCTTCGGGAAAACGCAGGTCTCGATGCTGCTGAAACCCTGCGGCCATGTGGGCGGTGATCTGGTCGGGTTGTTCTGCCCGGGCGAAAACCGGCTGGGCGTCTATTCGATCGACGTGTCGGGCCATGGCATCACGTCAGCGTTGATGACGGCGCGCCTCGCCAGTTACCTGAGTGGCCGTTTCCTTGACCAGAATATCGCGTTGATGCGCAGGCTGGAACGGTTTCACGTCATGCGCCCGCCGGGCGAGGTGGCGCGCATCCTGAACGACCGACTGCTGTCTGATACCGGGGTCGAGGAATACCTTACAATGGCTTATGCCAATGTCGATCTTCGGTCTGGTCATGTGGAAATGGTGCAGGCCGGGCATCCGCACCCCGTGGTGCAACGCGCCAATGGCCGGGTTGAATTTCTGGGCAAGGGCGGCCTGCCAATCGGGTTGCTGCCCGGCGCTGAATACAGCTCTTTCAATATAAGGCTGCAGGCGGGTGATCGGCTTTTGCTTTATTCCGACGGCTTCACGGAAAGCGAAAGCGCAACGGGCGATATGCTGGGCGAAGAAGGGTTGGTAACGCTTCTAAAAGCGCAAACGGCGCGCAAGGGCCCTGAAATGTTGGATGACATGCATTGGCAATTGACCCAACACGAGGGCGGCAGGCAGGCTGATGACGTTTCCGCCGTTCTGCTTGAATATGGCGGCCCGGAAAATGAAGACAGGGCCCTTTAGGCCACGAACCGTGTGACGAAATGGCGGTCACCGCTATTGCCCAACTCTTGCGCGGCGCGGTGTGACGACACCCAGACATCGCGGTGGTCAGGTTCGGTTGGTGGGCCGATCCGCCTGACAGGTCGCGCGTGGTAGATCACGCACAGCTTCTCGGCCCATAGATCGTACTCGGGCATATAGACGAAACGTCGAAAGGCCCCGAGGCGGCGCGGCGCGGCGATTGTCCATCCGGTTTCTTCAAATACCTCGCGGTGCAAAGCGGCCAGGGGCGATTCGCCCGGATCGATTCCCCCGCCGGGCAATTGCAACTCGGGCCTGGGTTGGGCCTGAAAGGTCAGCAGCAATTCCTCGCCGCGCGGCAGAATTGCATAGGCGCCCGGCCTGAGACGGTACTTGACGTCGTGTCGCGGTGTGGGGCCGAAACGCGGGATCATTACACCCTCCTTGGACAGCGCCTTGCGACGCCTATATGGAGACGGTATGCCAAAGCTAGGCCCCAAAGGAAATCCCATGACCATCGGTTCGAAACTCGCCTGGGACGACGTCGTTTTGCCGTTCCAGCTGGACAACTCGGATATGCGCGGCCGCGTTGCGCGGCTTGACGGGGTGCTGGATGGCATCCTCAAGCAACATGACTATCCGCCGCAAGTCGAAGCGCTGGTCGCCGAAATGGCGCTACTGACCGCGTTGATCGGGCAGACGATCAAACTGCGTTGGAAGCTGTCACTACAGTTGCAGTCGAATGGCGCTGTTCGGATGATTGCCACCGACTATTTCGGCCCGCAGGCCGATGGGCAGCCTGCGCGCATCCGCGCCTACGCCAGCTATGACCCCGAAAAGCTGTCTAAAGGTACGCCGTTCGGCCAGGTGGGCGAGGGGTATTTCGCCATCCTTATCGACCAAGGCAAAGGCATGGCCCCCTACCAGGGCATAACGCCCCTGGCAGGTGAATCGCTGGCCTCGTGCGCCGAGGCTTATTTTGCCCAGTCCGAGCAGTTGCCGACGCGCTTCGCGCTGTCATTCGGCAAATCGACCGAGGCCGGCGGCCAGGAACATTGGCGCGCGGGCGGCATCATGCTGCAGCACATGCCCAAGGCTTCGCCTCACGTTGCCGGGGGTGGTTCGGGCGAAGGCGGGTTGCTGAAATCGGATGATGTTGTCGCGCAGGACAAGCGCGAAGACTGGAACCGGGTGAACATCCTTCTGGACACGGTCGATGAGCTTGAGTTGATCGGCCCAACGATCACCTCGACTGACCTGTTGGTGCGCCTGTTTCACGAGGAACAGCCACGCGTATTCGATGCCCAGCCTGTTCGGTTTGGCTGCACCTGTTCCGAAGATCGCGTGCGGCAAAGCCTTTCGATCTACTCGGCCAAGGATATCGAAAAGATGACCACCGAAGAGGGCCGCGTGACGGCCGACTGCCAGTTCTGTGGTGCGCATTATGACCTTGACCCGCAAACACTGGGTTTCGAGGCGACAAAGGACCCGGATAGTGAGTGACCCCCTTGCCGCTGTGATGGCCGCCTTGGGCCGGAACAGTGCCGCATCATCGGATTTCGACCTGAATCCCGATACGGTTCTGCCCGAGGGCCGCAAGCTGCGTCCGGCTGGTGTTTTGGTGGGGCTTCTGTCGCGGCCGAACGGGGTACAGGTGATACTGACCAAGCGGTCCAGTCACCTGAAACACCATCCCGGCCAGATCGCCTTTCCGGGCGGCAAGGTCGATCCGGGCGATGCCGACGAGGTTGCCGCTGCCCTGCGCGAGGCGCAAGAGGAAATCGGGCTTGACCCCGCGAACACCGAAGTTCTGGGTACGCTGCCCAGCCATGAAACCGTTACGTCGTTTCTGGTCACGCCGGTTATCGCCCGCATCCACGAGCCTTTCGAATTCATTGCCGAGCCCGGAGAAGTGGACGAGGTGTTCGAGGTGCCGTTGGCCCATGTCACCGACCCCGCGCAATTCAGCGTGCAATCAAGGCGCTGGCGCGGCACGATGCGGCACTATTTCACCGTTCCCTGGGGCCCCTACTATATATGGGGCGCCACCGCGCGTATCCTGCGCGGAATGGCGGACCGGATGCAGAATTGATGCGGATCACCGATGATTGGATAAATGAACCGGGTTTGCAGCGTGTTTTCGCGCTACTGACCGATGCGGGGCATCAAGCGCTCCTTGTGGGTGGGTGCGTGCGCAACGCGCTGTTG
This sequence comes from Lutimaribacter degradans, assembly GCF_023703375.1. Classification (GTDB taxonomy): domain Bacteria; phylum Pseudomonadota; class Alphaproteobacteria; order Rhodobacterales; family Rhodobacteraceae; genus Lutimaribacter; species Lutimaribacter degradans. The sequence continues at coordinate 212,034 of NZ_JAMQGO010000003.1, read as the reverse complement.
GGCGCGCCCGTTTCTGATATGGACATTGCCACCGATGCCCGCCCGGAAACCGTTCTGCGCCTGGCGAAAGGGTCGGGCATCAAGGCCGTGCCTACGGGAATCGATCATGGCACCGTGACTTTGGTGGAAAACGGTATCCCACACGAGGTAACGACCTTTCGGCGCGACGTGGCAACCGACGGCCGCCGTGCCGTCGTCGCCTTTGCCGATGACGTGGCCGAGGATGCGCGCCGTCGTGATTTCACGATGAACGCCCTTTATGCCCGCGCCGATGGCACGGTGATCGACCCGTTGGGCGGCCTGCCCGATCTGCAGGCGCGGCGCGTTCGTTTTATCGAAGATCCAACCCAGCGCATCGAAGAGGATTACCTGCGGATATTGCGGTTTTTCCGCTTTCACGCCTGGTATGGCGATGCGCAGGCGGGCCTTGATGCGGACGCGCTGGCCGCCATTGCAACACATCTGGATGGTTTGCCCAAACTGTCGCGCGAACGGGTCGGGGCGGAAATGACCAAGCTGTTGGCAGCGCATGATCCGGCACCCGCGGTCGCGGCGATGCGCGGCGTTGGCGTGTTGGCCGCGGTGCTGCCCGGTGCCGATGACACGGCACTTGCGCCACTTGTGCATCTCGAGGGGCAACATGCGATTTCGCCCGATCCCATGCGCCGTCTGGCCGCGCTGGGCGGGCACGAGGTTGACGAACGTCTGCGCCTGTCCAAGGCAAACGCACGGCGGCTGGCAGAGTATCGGGCCGGGTTGGAGGCTGACCTGCCCCCGGCCGCCTTGGGGTATCGCCACGGCGGCGACGCGGCCCGCGATATCTTGCTATTGCGCGCCGCGATGATGGGGCAGCCGCTCGATCCGCTCGCGGTCGCACGGGCATCCGAGGGCGCGGCGCAGGTGTTCCCCGTCAAGGCCGCCGACCTGATGCCGGAGTACCAGGGCCCTGCTCTGGGTGTGCGCCTGAACGAGTTGGAACAACGCTGGATCGACTCGGGCTTTGCCCTGACGCGTGATCAGCTATTGCGTTGACCCTGCGGCGCATTGCGCCAGTATTCAGCGGGTTCGCTGCAAAGAGAGGCCCATTGCAACATCTGATCAATCCGTTTGCCCGCGCCGATGGCCCGCCGCCGCAAAAGCTGGCGCGTTTCTTCGGTTGGGCGCTGAAAGGCGCGTGGCCGGTGTTGATCCTGGCCACGATCGCCTCGGCGGTGGCGGGGATGATGGAGGCGGGGACCGCCTTGATCCTTGGTTGGGTGGTGGATGGCGCGATTGATGCCGGGCGCGACGGTTTCCTGACACCGGCGAACATCGCGCTGTTGGCGGGATCGGTCTTGTTTTTCATGATGTTGCGCCCGGTGGCCTTTGGCCTGTCTTCGGCGGCGAACGCCATGCTTGTGCAGCCGAACCTGAACCCGCTTGTCCTGTCGCGGCTGAACCGCTGGACGCTGGGGCAGGCGGTGCGCTTTTTCGACAATGATTTCGCAGGCCGTATCGCGCAGAAACAGATGCAAACCGCGCGGGCCATAACCGATGTGGTGGCCGAAACCATCAACGTGGTGGCGTTTGCGCTTGCCTCGCTGTTGGGTTCGGTCGCGCTGCTGGTGGCCATTGATGGGCAGGTGGCGTTGGCCTTCATGGGGTGGCTGGTCGTTTATTTCGCGGCAATCCGCTGGTTCTTGCCGCGCGTGCGCGAAAGGGCCGGCCGGCGGGCCGGGGCGCGTGCCCATGTATCGGGGCAGATCGTTGACACGATCACGAACATCAAGACGGTCAAGCTGTTTGCCCATGACGCCCACGAAGACCGTGCCGCCCTGACCGCAATGGAGGGGTATCGCGCCAGTGCGCTGCATTTCGGGCGTTTGGCGGCGGGGTTTCGGTTGGTTCTGATGACGCTGGCGGGGGTATTGCCGGTGCTGCTTGTGGGGCTGACCCTTTGGAACTGGCAGTCAGGCAGCGCCAGCGCGGGCGATATCGTGGCCGCCGGCGCCGTGTCGATCCGAATTGCGCAGATGACCGGGTGGGTCAGTTTCACGCTGATGACGATCTATTCCAACGTGGGCGAGGTCGAGGATGGGATGCGCACGCTGGCCCCGCCCGTGCGGCTGGAAGATGCGCCCGATGCGGCCGAATTGAACGTGCCGCGCGGCGAGATCCGGTTTGACCATGTCAGCTTTGCCTATGGACGTGATGTGGGCGGCGTGTCGGATATCGATCTGACCGTGCGCCCGGGCGAAAAGCTGGCCATCGTGGGGGCATCGGGTGCGGGCAAATCGACGCTTGTGTCTTTGCTTCTGCGGCTGCACCAGCCCGAACAGGGCCGCATCCTGATTGATGGACAAGATGTCGGCATGGTCACGCAGCAAAGCCTGCGCCACGCTATCGGGATGGTCACGCAGGAAACTGCCATGTTCAACCGCTCGGCGCGCGACAACATCCTTTATGGCCGCACCGATGCCGGCGACGATGCGATGATCGTTGCCGCGAAAAAGGCCGAGGCGCATGACTTCATTGAAGACATGCAAGATCACAAGGGCCGGCGCGGGTACCAGGCCCACCTGGGGGAACGGGGTGTGAAACTGTCGGGTGGCCAGCGGCAACGCATCGCGCTGGCCCGTGCCATCCTGAAGGACGCGCCGATCCTGGTTCTGGACGAGGCGACGTCGGCACTCGATTCCGAGGTCGAGGCCGCGATTCAAAGCGCGCTTGAACGCGTGATGGAGGGCAAGACAGTGCTGGCCATCGCGCACCGCCTGTCGACGATCAGCCAGATGGACCGCATCATAGTGTTGGATCGGGGCCGCATCGTCGAACAGGGCACCCATGACGAGCTGTTGGCAGCCGACGGGCTTTATGCACGGTATTGGAACCGGCAGTCAGGCGGGTTCATGGGGATGAGCGACGCCGCCGAATAGGGCTTTGCCCGCGCGGTTTGGCGCGATATGTGCGCGCTCATGGAACGTCATGAAATAAAGCGCCTGGGCCATCAGGGAGACGGGATCGCACCGGGCCCCGTTTTCGCGCCGCTGACCCTGCCGGGCGAGGTGGTCGACGGCACGCGTGACGGTGCGCGACTGGACGATGTAAAGATCGTCACGCCCTCGCCGCACCGGGTTGCACCGCCCTGCCGGCATTTCAAATCCTGTGGTGGTTGCCTGCTTCAGCACGCCAGTGATGATTTCGTGGCCGAATGGAAACAAGACGTGGTGCGCACCGCGCTTGAATCGCAGGGGCTGGAGGCTGAATTTCGGCCCATGCATACCTCGCCCCCGCGCAGCCGCAGGCGTGCAGGGCTGTCTGCGCGGCGCACGAAGAAGGGCGCGATTGCCGGGTTTCACGGCCGCGCTTCGGGCACGATCGTTGAAATTCCGGATTGCCAGTTGGTGCATCCCGATCTTCTGCCTGCGCTTGCGTTCGCACAACGGCTGGCGATCCTGGGCGGCAGCCGCAAGGGCGAGCTATCGGTGATGGTGACCCGTACGCTCAACGGTTTGGATATTGCCGTGACGGGCGGCAAGTCGCTTGACGGGCCGTTGCGATTGGCGCTTGCGCAAGAGGCCGAGGCCGCCGGGCTGGCCCGCATCGCCTGGGAGGACGAGGTGATCGCCACCCGCATGCCGCCCACGCAGCGCTTGGGCAGGGCCGAGGTGTCGCCACCGCCCGGGGCCTTTCTGCAAGCAACCGAGGATGGCGAAGCGGCCTTGCTGGCCGGTGTCGCGCAGGCGGTGGGCGATGCCGCGCGGGTGGTCGACCTGTTTGCGGGCTGCGGCACGTTTTCCTTGCCGCTGGCCGAGCGGGCCGAGGTGACAGCCATCGAGGGTGACGCCGAGATGCTGCGCGCGCTCGATGGCGGATGGCGGATGGCGCAAGGGCTGAAAAAGGTCACGACCCGGCCACGCGACCTGTTTCGCAACCCGCTTATGGCTGACGAATTGGCACGGTTCGATGCCGCGGTGATCGACCCGCCCCGTGCCGGTGCTGCCGCGCAGGTGGCCGAGCTGGCCCAAAGCGATTTGCCGGTGGTGGCGATGGTATCATGCAACCCCGTGACATTCGCCCGCGACGCACGCGTGATGGTTGAAGCGGGCTGGCGATTGGATTGGGTGAAGGTTGTCGATCAATTCCGCTGGTCGCCACATGTGGAGCTTGTGGCCCGTTTGACGGCCCCCCATATCTAGGCGCAAATCAAATCACCGAGGGGACGGTTTCACATGCGGGCACGGCTGGCCGAATTTCTGGAAACGGCATTGGTAAGAAACGGCATTATCGCCGTTATCATATTCAATGCCGTGATCCTTGGGTTTGAAACCTCGGACAGCGTTATGGCGCAGGCTGGCGGTTTGATCCTGGCTTTGGATACGATTTGCCTTGCCATCTTCATCGTCGAGATCGCGCTGAAGCTGGTGGCGCATGGGCGGCGCTTTTTCACCTCGGGCTGGAACCTGTTCGATTTCACGATCGTGGCCATTGCGCTGGTGCCGGCGGGGCAGGGGCTATCGGTACTGCGCGCGCTGCGCATCCTGCGGGTTTTGCGCGTTGTCTCGGCCACCCCGCGTTTGCGCCGCGTGGTCGAGGGGCTGTTTTCCGCCCTTCCCAGCATGGGGAGCGTGTTCCTGTTGACGACGCTGGTGTTCTACATCGGGGCGGTCATGGCGACAAAGCTGTTCGGCGATGCCTTTCCGGACTGGTTCGGAACCTTGGGGCGGTCGGCCTATTCGTTGTTTCAGATCATGACGCTGGAAAGCTGGTCGATGGGCATCGTGCGCCCGGTGATGGAGGTCTATCCTGCGGCCTGGACGTTCTTTGTGCCGTTCATCCTGGTCACCACCTTTGTCGTGGTGAACCTCGTGGTCGGCCTGATCGTGAATTCGATGCAGGATGCGCACCACCAGGAAGACGTGGAACGCACCGATGTCTATCGTGACGAGGTGCTGAGCCGCCTTGCCGCGATCGAGGCCAAGCTGAATGCGCGTGACGACAGCCAGGGCTGAATTTTCTGGCGCGGCGTGTGCGTGGTGGTGTAGTCATGCGCCACAGGAAATAACGATACGTGGCAGGGCGTCAGGCGATGGTTCGAATACTGGTCATTCTGGCAACGATGCTGGCCCTTACGGGCTGCGCCAGCAAGTTCAAAACCTATACAGGCCCCGAGGTGACGCATGTCGTCGTCAACAAGGGCGCGCGCAAGATGTATCTGCTGCATCACGAGAAAGCGTTGAAAGCCTACGATGTCGGGCTGGGCTTTAACCCGGTAGGCCACAAGCAGCACGAGGGCGATGGGCGCACGCCCGAAGGCACCTACATCATCGACCGGCGCAACCCCGATAGCGAGTTCCACCTGTCGATCGGAATCAACTATCCGCGCAATACTGACCGCCGATCGGCCCGCGAGGCCGGGGTCAGCCCGGGCGGCGATATCTTCATTCACGGACGCCCGTGGCAATACCGCAAGGGCGGGCGCGACTGGACGGCGGGTTGCATCGCCGTGACCAACGGCGAGATGGAAGATATCTATGCAATGGTCAGGAATGGCACGCCGATCACGATAAACCCGTGATCAGCTGCCCATTATCAGGGTCCACCAGATCTTGCCGTTTTCTTCCTGGTGCCAGCTGAACCCCATTTTTCGCGCCTTTGGCTCGACGATCACGCGGCGGGTGGTTGGCTGCTCCATCCACGCGGCAAGGGTTTCCAGTTCGGTTTCGTAGGTTTCCGAGATGTTTTCGCCCAGCATCGTGCCCGTATAACCCACGCGGCGCACCCGATCGATGGGCGACGAGCCATCAGACCCGAAATGCCAAGGCCGGTTCTGCACCGACATGTCGCGCGAATGGGTGGTGGCAGCGGCCGTCAATTGTGCGTCAAGCTCTACCTCGGGGGCGCCGGCGGCCCGTCGCAGCGCGTTGACCGAGTCGAGCATCCGGTACTGAACGCGGGCCTTGTCGGCCGCGCCTATCCTGTACACCTTCGGCAAGGGTTTGCCGTCGGGCCCCAGCGTCTGCGTGGTCGGTGCGCAAGCGGTTACGCCAAGGGCAAGGGTCAGCAATAGGGCTGCAATACGCATGATATCGTCCGCCATTTGAATGTGAAGGTGCCCTGCCATATCGCGGCCGGCGTTGTGTTTCCAACCCACTTCGGCGTGAGTTGGCCAAATGACGCCAGTTTGATTTGCGACTGCGGCTTTCGCGCCATAATATACCTGCTGGAACAACAGAAGCCATGTCTTCGGAGAATGAAATGACCAAGTACTCGCCCAAGCCCATGAACCGGCGCGCTTTTCTTGCGGCGGGCACCGCGATGTTGGCAACCCCGTCCCTGGCGCAAACGCAATCCGGCATGAACCCGAATGATACTGTTGTTGTCGAGCGCGACATAAGCCCGGCGGTGCGTCGCAATGTATCCAGCTTCCGAACGCTTGAATGGAAGCCGTATTTCTCGGATCTCAAGAATGGGGCAATCCTTGTCGATATCGACAGCCGCGCGCTGCATTTCTGGTCGGAAGACGAAAGTATCTACAAACTTTACCCGTCATCCGTGCCGCTGAGCGAGGATCTGACCCGCCGCGGCCGTACGCGCGTGACGGTGAAAGATCCGTCACCGGACTGGCGCCCGACACCGTCTATGAAAGAGCGCAATCCCGACTGGCCGGATTACGTGCCGCCGGGGCCGGACAACCCGCTGGGCACACGCGCCCTTCATCTTAGCTGGACATATTACCGGATCCATGGCACCCACGATACGCGCAAAATCGGGCGGCAATCATCGAATGGCTGCATTGGCCTTTACAATGAACATATCGAGGAATTGTTCGAACTGGCCAAAGTGGGCACGCAGGTGTTGCTAATTTGACGACATTTTGGCCGTACCTGCGAAGCCCCGTTAAACGGGGTTTGCAATCGCGGGTTTTTACTGCTTTACCAAATGTTACGAGGTAAGTCTTGGGTGCTTGTCGTCGCATTATCAGTGTGCGACAGGCGAATATCTGGAGGATAACATGAAGAAACTCGTTCTGGCCGCCGCTCTGTCCGCAGCCGCAACAACCGCTTTCGCCGGCAACATGTCGGAACCCGTGATCGAAGCACCGGTCGTGGTGGAAGAAACTGCAAGCTCGTCGGCTGGTGGCATTGCCATCCCGCTGATCCTGCTGGCAATCGTCGCAGTTGCTGCTGCCGACTAAGCCTGCGGAAACGCAAGAAGAAAGGCGGTGGATTTTCCACCGCCTTTTTTTGTGCCTTTGCCCCGGAAATTCGCGTTGCCTGGTGGTCGCGCAGATGGGAAAAGACCCATCCGCGCAATTCGCATCACCCGATCAGGCGGTTTCAATCCAGCCTTCAAGCTCGGTGTTGATCACGTCGCACAACGCCTCGATATGCGCGGGCTCGTCATTGAGGCAGGGAATATAGGTGAATTTCTCGCCACCCGCCTCTTCAAAGCTTTCCTTGATCTCTTCGTTGATCTCTTCGAGCGTTTCGATGCAATCGGCCGAAAAGGCCGGGGCAATGACGGCGATGTTCTTTTTGCCTTCCTCGGCCAGGTGCGCAACGTGTTCCACCGTATAGGGGCGCAGCCATTCTTCTGACCCGAATACCGACTGGAAGGTGGTACAGATCTGGCTGTCGTCCCATCCCAGCCGTTCTTTCAGAAGGCGCGTGTTTTTCTGGCACTGGCAATGATAAGGGTCGCCCTCAAGCAGGTACCGCTTAGGCATCCCGTGATAGGAACACACCAGCATGTCGGGCTTGGTTTCCATCTGGGCGTAGGCGCGATCTACCGATTGGGCCAGCGCATCGATATATTTCGGATGGTCGAAATAGGCCGGAATCGTGCGCGCGGCGGGTTGCCATTTCTCTTGCATCAGCGCGCGAAAGAACTCGTCATTCGCGGTGGCCGAGGTGGCGCCGGCCTGTTGCGGATATAGCGGAACGAACAGGATGCGGCGGCATCCCGCCTCAACCATCTTGCGCACCTTCGACTTGGTCGAGGGGTTGCCGTAACGCATGCAGAAATCAACCATGACCTTGTCGCCATACTGCTCTTGCATGGCCTTGGAGATTGCGGCGGTCTGATCCTTGGTGATCGTCATCAGCGGGCTTTCGCCCTGCTCTTCGTTCCAGATGCTTTTGTAGGCTGCACCGCTGGTAAAGGGGCGCTTGGTCAAGATGACCAGTTGCAGAAGTGGCTGCCACAGCCACGGGCTGTAGTCGATCACCCGGCGGTCCGACAGAAATTCATTCAGATAGCGCCGCATCGACCAGTAATCGTAGTTGTCAGGTGTGCCAAGGTTGGCCAGCAGAATGCCGATCTTTTCTTTCGGAATGGCGGGGTGATCCGCCGGTGCATGTTCGGGGCGTATGGCCGTGTTTGTCGCATCCAGCATGGCGGGCCTCTTGGTTTTTGTTCTATTCGTGAATTTGCATGAGTTCCTGCGGGAAATAAGCGTTATTCCGCCCAGGTCAATCGCGAAGCTTGGTTTCCTGTGTGCCCAGCGCATCGGCCAGGCGGCTTTGGGCCGACCCGGGGCGCAGGGGTTTCGGTTGGCTGTCGTCGGGTGCCCAGCCGGTAAGAATGACCAGCTCGAAGGTTTCGGTCATGCGCCCTGCGGCGTCAGCGGCCAGTTCGGCATGGATAGCCGAAGCACGGGCAAACACGGCGCGGCGGGTAGGGTGACGCAACCGTGCCGCCAAGGCGTTGCCCTCGCCCATGGCGCGCAGGTCGCGCATCAGGGCCAGCGTATCGGCATAAGATACTTTCAGCGGCACCGAGTCGGCCACGGGCAGCGCCAGCCCGGCCCGCTGCAGCAACGCCCCCATGCCGCGTATCTCGGCCATCGGGGCAACGCGCGGCGACAATCCGCCCGTGATCTGTGACTCGGCCTCGGCCAGCGCGGTGCGCAGATGGGCAAGCGTTTGGCCGCCAAAGGCCATGGAAAGGAACATCCCATCGGCTTGCAGCGACCGTCGGCATTGAATCACCTGGCCGACAGGGTCATTCGCCCAGTGCAACGCCATGGCATGTATCACCAGGTCGTGCGCGCCCTGATCGAGGGCCAGAACCTCGTCATCCGGCACGATCTTGGCATGCGGCATGGCCGATGACCAGAAATCGGGAAAGCCGGTGACGATGGCTGGCTTGGTAAACGCCCTGTTAACCATGGACAGGCGATCCTGAACCTCGTCTAGCGCAGCCTCGTGCAGGAACAGCTCCGGGCCTTGCGCAATGGCGCGGGCTCGGTTGCGCGCCAGGGCGCTACGGTCTGTCAGGCGGGGCGTGTCTGTCATGTGACCGGGATATAGAGGCAGGGCGATGACACTTCAAACCTTGATCCGCATGGTCTATCCGCCGCGCTGCTTGCAATGCGGCGACATGGTGGAAAGCGATTTTGGCCTCTGCGGGCCTTGTTGGCGCGATACACCCTTTATCGGCGGCGTGGTTTGCGACTTGTGCGGCATGCCTCTTCCCGGGGGCGAGCCGGGCGAAATCGCCCATTGTGACGACTGCCTTGCCATTGCACGGCCCTGGGCACGCGGGCGCGCCGCGCTGTTGTACGAAGGCAACGGTCGGCGCCTGGTACTGGCGCTCAAGCATGGCGATCGTCACGAAATTTCCCGGCCCGCGGCGCGCTGGATGGCCCGGGCCGCCCGGCCGCTTGTCCGGCCCGGTGTCATCCTTGCACCCGTTCCCTTGCACTGGTCGCGCCTTTTGCGTCGTCGGTTCAACCAGTCGGCCTTGCTGGCACAGGCCCTGTCGCGTGAAACCGGGTTGCCCTGCTGCCCTGATCTGCTGTGCCGCCATCGCAGGACGGAGCCGCTGGAATGCAAGTCGCGCGATGCCCGCTTTGCCGCGCTGTCCGCGGCCATTTCCGTGCACCCGAAACGCGCGAACATCTTGCCCGGCCGCGCGGTTTTGCTGGTCGATGACGTAATGACATCCGGGGCTACCCTGGCCGCCTGCACCGAGGCCTGCCTGGCCGCCGGCGCGGCACAGGTTTGCACGATCGCACTGGCACGCGTTGCCAAGCGCCCCTAAATCCCCTTAAGACATTGGAAATTCAAAAAGGGGTCTTTCATGCAACAAATCGAAATCTACACGTCACCGCTTTGCGGCTTTTGCCACGCGGCAAAACGCCTGCTGGGCCAAAAGGGCGTGACCTTTTCCGAAATCGATGTCTGGGCCAACCCTGACCGCAAACCCGAAATGATCGAGCGTGCAAATGGCGGGCGCACGGTGCCACAGATTTTCATCGGTGCGACGCATGTTGGCGGTTGCGACGAGCTTTATGCCCTGGAACGCGAGGGCAAACTTGATCCGCTCCTGACCGGGCGCTGACGAAATGCGCGCGGCGCTGCTGCAACTCAGTTCAGGGGATGACCCCGAGGCGAACCTGCCCGTCACGATGGGCATGGTGCAGCGGGCCGTTGACCAGGGCGCCCAGCTGGTGCTGACGCCCGAGGTGACGAACTGCGTTTCGGCCAGCCGCACCCGCCAGCAACAGGTTCTGCGCCACGAAAACGATGACCCGACGCTTGCGGCGATGACAGGCGCCGCGAAAAAGGCCGGCGTCTGGATCTTGATCGGATCGCTTGCGTTGAAAACGGATGATGCAGATGGGCGTTTTGCCAACCGCTCGTTTCTGATTGCGCCTGATGGTCAGGTCGCGGCGCGCTATGACAAGATCCACATGTTCGATGTTCAGGTCAGCGAAACCGAAACCTACCGCGAAAGTGCAGGCTACCGTCCGGGCGATCGTGCCGTGCTGGCACGGGCGGGTGATGCGATGCTGGGCATGACCATCTGCTACGATCTGCGGTTTGCGCATCTTTATCGCGATCTCGCGCAGGCGGGCGCCGATGTCCTGGCGGTGCCCTCGGCGTTTTCCCCCGTCACGGGCGATGCGCATTGGCAACCGCTCCTGCGTGCCCGGGCCATCGAGACGGGGTGTTTCCTCCTGGCGCCCGCGCAAACCGGCACCCATGCCGCCAGTCGTGGCCGGGCACGCCAGACCCACGGCCATAGCCTGGCCGTCGCGCCCTGGGGCGAAGTGCTGCTGGATGCCGGCACCGACCCGGGTGTGCATGTTGTCGATCTAGACCTGTCCCGGGTCGCGCAGGCCCGGAGCCGTGTGCCATCGCTGACACATGACCGAGATTACGAGCCGCCCGATGCCTGACGCCACCAGCCCCTTGGCAATTGCGCTCTTCAGCGAATTGCTGACCGCGGACCAACTGGTGCGCAACCGCCTGTCACGTGTCCTGCCCAAGGGAATGGAGATTTCGCATTTCTCGGTTCTCAATCACCTGGCCCGCGCCGGGGGTGAGCGCAGCCCGGCCCAGCTTGCCAAGTCTTTCCACGTCACACGCGGCGCCATGACCAACACGCTCGGCAAGCTGGAATGGGCAGGTTACGTGCATATCCGCCCCGACTGGGATGACGCGCGGCGCAAGATGGTCGCGATCAGCCCGGCGGGCCGAAAGGCGCGTGATGCCGCCCTGGCCGCAATCTCGCCGATGATCTCCGAACTGGCCGACGAATTGGGCGAGGAAAAAGTGCGCGCCGTACTTCCCATCCTGCGCGAGTTGCGCGTGAAGCTGGAAGATGATTGATATCTTCCTCTTGCGCCAAATACCCCGGGGGTGAGGCCGAAGGCCGAGGGGGCAGCGCCCCCTGACCGGCATCGCGCAGGCGATGCGAAACCGGTGCGCGCGGCACGCGCGCTCCTTCGGGTCAGGCGGGCTTGGTGCTGGCGGTGACGTAGTTCACGCTCAGGTCGCGCGCTGACAGCGACCAGTTCCAGGTGACGGGGTTGAACACGAACCCCTTGCGGTCGACGGGCGTCAGCCCTGCGTTGCGGATCAGGTCATACAATTCGTCGGGCGTGATGAATTTCTGCCATTCATGCGTTCCCTTGGGCAGCCAGCGCATCACGTATTCCGCGCCGACGATCGCCATGGCAAAGCTCTTGGCATTGCGGTTGATGGTTGAACAGATCATCAGCCCGCCGGGCTTCAGCAACTGCCGGCAGGCGGTCAGATAGGCCAGCGGGTCGGACACGTGTTCGACCACCTCCATGTTCAGCAACACGTCGAACTGCTCACCCGCCTCGGCCATCGCTTCGGCGGTGGTGTGGCGGTAATCGATATCCAGGCCCGATTGCTCGGCATGGATCTGTGCAACGGGAATGTTGCGCTCGGCCGCGTCCGCGCCCACAATGTCAGCGCCAAGGCGCGCCATCGGTTCGCTCAACAGCCCGCCGCCACACCCGATATCCAGGATACGCAGCTCGGCAAAGGGCGCCTCGGCCGTCAGGTCACGGCCGAATTCCCCGGCTATCTGCTGCGTGATATAGTCCAACCTGCACGAGTTCAGCATGTGCAACGGCTTGAACTTGCCCTTCGGATCCCACCATTCGGCGGCCATCGCCTCGAATTTGGCGACTTCGCCCGGGTCCACGGTCGTTTGAGCGGTTTGCATTCTGCTCTCCGTATGCTCTTTTGTATCTGGCAACCTATATAGGGCGCTTATGGATAAATACTCAGGTCAAAACAGCGCGGTTCGTCACCTTTACCCGTCTATCGATCCATTTGATCAGCGGATGTTGCAGGTGAGCGACGGGCATACGCTTTATGTCGAGCAGTCGGGAAATCCGGGCGGCTTGCCTGTCGTCGTGCTGCATGGCGGGCCCGGCGGTGGGTGCAGCCCGGTGATGCGCCGTTTTTTCGATCCCGAAATCTATCGCATTGTTCTGTTCGACCAGCGCGGTTGCGGGCGGTCGCGGCCCAATGCCAGCGTGCGTGCCAACACGACCTGGCACCTGGTCGAGGATATCGAGACGATCCGCTCCGAGCTGGAAATCGAAAGCTGGATGGTGTTCGGTGGGTCCTGGGGGGCGACGCTGGCGCTGATCTATGCGCAGGCGCACCCGATCACGGTGCGCCACCTGATCTTGCGCGGCGTATTCCTGGCCACGCAAGCCGAGCTTGATTGGTTCTACGGCGGGGGAGCAGGCAAGTTCTGGCCCGAGGTCTGGGCACGATTCGTCGATCCGATCCCCGAGGATGAGCGTGATGACCTGATCGCGGCCTATCACCGGCGGCTGTTTTCCGGCGACATGCATACCGAGATGCGTTTTGGAAAGACATGGTCAGCCTGGGAAAATGCGCTGGCCTCGATGGGTATGAACGGCCGCGCGGGCGAGGCGCCGGGCGATTACGCACGCGCATTTGCCCGGTTGGAAAATCATTTCTTCACCAACAAGGCCTTCTTGGAGCGTGACGGCCAGATCTTGCAGGACATGGGGCGGATCGCGCATATTCCCGGCGATATCGTGCAGGGCCGGTATGACATGATCTGCCCGCCACATTCCGCCTGGATGTTGGCGCAGCGATGGCCCGAGGCCGAACTGCACATGGTGCGCGATGCCGGTCACGCCCTGAGCGAGCCTGGAATCAGCTCGGAACTGCTGCGGATCATGGACAGCCTGGCCGAGGCGGAAAAAGAAGGTTGAGGGAAACCGCTTGCAGACTCGGGCATGACGGCCTATATCCCCATCAACAGCGGCGCGCTGGGGTCCACTCCCGGCGCCCACCGGAACGTTGAACGGGCCGCGCGCCCGTTTTTTTGTGTTTGGAGCACGCATGAGCGACCTGATCGCCAAAACCGCCATTGACCGGCGCATTGCCGAGATCATCGGCCCCGTGATCGAGGACATGGGGTTCGAGCTGGTACGCGTTCGCCTGATGGGCGGCAAGACGAACACCCTGCAGATCATGGCCGAGCGTCCCGCAGGCGGGATCGAGGTTGATGAATGCGCCGAGATTTCGAACGCCGTCAGCGCCGTTCTGGATGTCGAAGACCCGCTTACCGATCAGTATGTTCTGGAAGTTTCCAGCCCCGGCATCGACCGGCCCCTGACCCGTCTCAAGGATTTCGAGATGTACGAGGGCTACGAGGTCAAGCTGGAGACCTCGGAAACGATTGATGGCCGCCGCCGGTTCAAGGGCGTGTTGGCCGGGGTCGAGGGTGACGAGGTGCTGGTCAACGTGACCGAGGGCACGATTGGCCTGCAATACGACTGGCTGTCCGAAGCCAAGCTGGTGCTGACCGACGACCTGATCAAGGAAATGTTGAAGGCGCGCAAGGATGCGGGCGTTTTGAACGAAACATCGTTTGACGAAATAGAAACCGAAGACGGTTCCCAGGAGGACTGAAACAATGGCCATCACTTCTGCAAACCAGCTTGAGCTTCTGCAAACGGCCGAGGCCGTGGCCCGCGAAAAGATGATCGACCCCTCGCTGGTGATCGAGGCGATGGAAGAGTCGCTCGCGCGGGCGGCCAAGTCGCGCTATGGCAGCGAAATGGATATTCGCGTGTCGATCGACCGCAAGACCGGGCGCGCAACCTTTACCCGTGTGCGCACGGTGGTCGAGGACGAAGAGCTTGAGAACTACCAAGCGGAAATGACGGTCGACCAGGCGCGTCAATACATGGAGAACCCGCAGGTCGGCGATACCTATTCCGAAGAGATCCCGCCCGTCGACATGGGCCGGATCGCGGCCCAAAGCGGCAAGCAGGTGATCATTCAGAAAGTGCGCGAGGCCGAGCGCGACCGCCAGTTCGAAGAGTTCAAGGATCGCGTGGGCACCATCATCAACGGCGTCGTCAAGCGCGAAGAGTTCGGCAATGTCATCGTCGATGTCGGCCGGGGCGAAGCGATCCTGCGCCGCAACGAGAAAATCGGGCGCGAGGCGTATCGCAATGGTGATCGTATTCGCTGCTACATCAAGGATGTGCGCCGCGAAACGCGTGGCCCGCAGATCTTCCTGTCGCGCACGGCACCGGAATTCATGGCCGAGCTGTTCAAGATGGAGGTGCCTGAAATCTACGACGGTATCATCGAAATCAAGGCCGTGGCCCGCGACCCCGGTTCACGCGCGAAGATCGCGGTGATTTCCTATGATGGTAGCATCGACCCTGTCGGCGCTTGCGTTGGTATGCGCGGCAGCCGCGTGCAGGCCGTGGTGAACGAACTGCAGGGCGAAAAGATCGACATCATCCCCTGGAACGAGGATATGCCGACCTTCCTTGTGAACGCGCTGCAACCGGCCGAAGTGTCCAAGGTGGTTCTGGATGAAGATGCCGAGCGCATCGAGGTTGTCGTGCCCGACGATCAGCTTTCGCTGGCTATCGGTCGCCGTGGCCAGAACGTGCGCCTTGCCAGCCAGCTGACCGGGCTGGATATCGACATCATGACCGAAGCCGAGGAATCCGAGCGCCGCCAGAAGGAATTCGAGGTGCGCACCAAGCTGTTCATGGATACCTTGGACCTGGACGAGTTCTTTGCCCAGTTGCTGGTGGCCGAAGGCTTTACGAACCTCGAAGAAGTCGCCTATGTCGAACTGGACGAACTGCTGGTGATCGACGGCGTGGACCAAGATACCGCGAACGAATTGCAGGCACGTGCCCGCGACGTGCTGGAAGAGCAAGCGCGCGCCGCGATGGAACGTGCCCGCGAACTGGGGGTCGAAGACAGCCTGGTTGAGTTCGAGGGCCTGACGCCGCAGATGATCGTTGCGCTGGCCGAGGATGACGTCAAGACGCTGGAAGATTTCGCCACCTGCGCCGACTGGGAACTGGCCGGCGGCTGGACGACGGTGAATGGCGAGCGCGTCAAGGATGACGGCCTGTTGGAGCCTTTCGAGGTAAGCCTTGAAGAAGCCCAGGCAATGATCATGACGGCGCGCGTGCAACTGGGCTGGGTGGACCTGGCCGATCTTGAATCGGATGACGCCGAAGCCGGCGAGGCTGACGAGGACGAGGACGCCGATACCGAGGAGGCAAGGGCCTGACCCAGGTCTCGGGGGCGCACGCATGACGCGGGGCGGGAAAAAGAAAGCGTCGGTTGACGGCGCGGAACGCAAGTGCATCGTCACCGGTGAAACCGCGCCCAAGGCCGGGCTGATCCGGTTCGTCGTCGGGCCAGATGCCACCATCGTGCCCGACCTGGCCGAAAAGCTGCCCGGTC
Source organism: Lutimaribacter degradans (assembly GCF_023703375.1). Classification (GTDB taxonomy): domain Bacteria; phylum Pseudomonadota; class Alphaproteobacteria; order Rhodobacterales; family Rhodobacteraceae; genus Lutimaribacter; species Lutimaribacter degradans. Next base: position 196,015 of record NZ_JAMQGO010000003.1, on the reverse strand, counting down.
GGGGTATCTGGGTCAGCGCGGATCGCGCGGCCATTGACAAGGCGGCACGCAAGGGCCTTTTCTCGCGCGCTGCGCGGACCAAGGTGAACGCGCCCGACGATCTGGCCGAGCGCGTCGAGGCAATGCTGGCCCGGCGGGTTGTCGACCTGTTGGGTCTTGCCCGGAAAAGCGGCGGCGCCGTGGCCGGGTTCGAGAAGGTCAAGGATTGGCTGGCCAAGGACGAGGCCGAGGTGCTGATCCAGGCCAGTGACGGTTCGGGCCGGGGCAAGTCAAAGCTGTCGACGCCGCAGGGCGGGCGATTCATCGGTTGGTTGACGGCCGACGAGCTTGGATTGGCCTTTGGGCGACAAAACGTTATACACGTTGCGCTTGCCGCTGGTGGTTTGGCGCCACGTGTTGTAGAGGAAGCCGCAAGACTCAAGGGTCTGCGCCTCTTAGACGGCGGGGATTCTGCCGGAAAGGATAAAAGACGCACATGAGCGACAACGACGGAAAGAAGACTTTGGGTGTACGTGGCGGTCCCCGTGCGGGGAACGTGAAGCAGAGCTTTAGCCACGGTCGTACCAAGAACGTCGTGGTGGAGACCAAGCGCAAGCGCGTTGTGAAGCCCAAGTCGGGCGCCACGACAAAGCCATCTGGTGCGGCTGGCGGTCAGTCTCATGCCGGATCGAGCGCTGGCAAACGGCCTGCGGGAATTTCCGATGCCGAGATGGAACGCCGCCTGAAGGCGCTGCAGCAGGCCAAGGCGAAAGAAGCCGAAGACGCCGCAAAGCGCGAAGCCGAGGAAAAGGCCCGCGCCGAAGAGCGTGATCGCCGCCGCGCCGAGCAGGAACAGAAAGAGCGCGAACAGCGCGAAGCTGAAGAGCGCGCCCGCGCCAAGGCCGAGGAAGAAAATCGCGCGCGCCGCGCGGCAGAAGATGTTGCCAAGCGCGAGGCCGAAGCCCCCGCGCCGGCACCTGCCGAAGAAGCCGCGCGTGGCAAGCCCAAGGAAAAAGAGCCGCCGCGCAAGGTTGAACGCGAAGACCGCAACCGGAGCAAGATCAAGGGTGACGGCGGTCGCCGCGCGGGCAAGCTGACGCTGAACCAGGCGCTTTCGGGCGGCGAAGGTGGCCGCCAGAAATCGATGGCCGCGATGAAGCGCAAGCAAGAGCGCATGCGCCAAAAGGCCATGGGTGGCACGCAAGAGCGTGAAAAGGTCGTGCGCGACGTGCAGTTGCCGGAAACCATTGTTGTCAGCGAACTGGCCCACCGGATGGCCGAACGCTCGGCCGACGTGGTCAAGGAACTGATGAAGATGGGCATGATGGTCACGCAGAACCAGTCCATCGACGCGGATACTGCCGAACTGATCGTCGAGGAATTCGGCCATAGGGTTGTCCGCGTGTCGGACTCCGATGTCGAAGACGTGATCAAAGAGGTCGAGGACAAGGAAGAAGACCTGAAGTCGCGCCCGCCGGTCATCACGATCATGGGCCATGTCGACCACGGCAAGACATCGCTTCTTGATGCGATTCGCGACGCTAAGGTTACCGCCGGCGAGGCCGGAGGTATTACCCAGCATATTGGCGCCTACCAGGTCACGACCGAAAGCGGCTCGACCCTGTCGTTCCTCGACACGCCCGGCCACGCGGCCTTTACATCGATGCGGTCGCGCGGTGCGCATGTGACGGATATCGTTGTGCTGGTGGTTGCTGCCGACGATTCGGTCATGCCGCAGACAATCGAGGCGATCAACCACGCCAAGGCGGCGAAGGTGCCTATGATCGTCGCGATCAACAAATGCGACAAGCCGGCAGCCGACCCGGACAAGGTGCGCGCAGAACTGCTTCAGCATGAAGTTGTTGTCGAGGCGATGTCGGGCGATGTGCAGGATGTCGAAGTATCAGCCATTACCGGCAAGGGCCTGGACGAATTGCTTGAGGCGATTGCACTTCAGGCCGAGCTTCTTGAACTGAAGGCCAACCCCGATCGCGCCGCCGAGGGCGCCGTGATCGAGGCCCAGCTGGATGTGGGCCGTGGCCCGGTTGCCACGGTGCTGGTGCAAAAGGGCACCCTGCGCCAGGGCGACATTTTCGTGGTTGGTGAACAATGGGGCAAGGTGCGCGCCTTGATCAACGACCGCGGTGAGCGCGTGAAAGAGGCCGGGCCGTCCGTGCCTGTCGAGGTTCTGGGCCTGAACGGCACACCCGAGGCGGGTGATGTGCTGAACGTGGTCGACACCGAGGCGCAGGCCCGTGAAATCGCCGAGTATCGCGAACAGGCCGCCAAGGACAAACGTGCCGCGGCGGGTGCCGCAACCACGCTGGATCAGTTGCTTGCCAAGGCCAAGGAAGACGAAACCGTTACCGAGCTGCCCATTCTGGTCAAGGCAGATGTGCAGGGGTCGGCCGAAGCCATCGTTCAGGCGATGGACAAGATCGGCAACGACGAGGTGCGCGTGCGTGTTCTGCACTCCGGTGTCGGTGCGATCACCGAAACCGATGTGGGCCTTGCCGAAGCTTCGGGTGCGCCGATTCTCGGCTTCAATGTGCGGGCCAATGCCTCGGCACGGAACACGGCGAACCAGAAGGGCGTGGAACTTCGCTATTACAGCGTGATTTACGACCTTGTCGACGATGTGAAAGCTGCGGCCAGCGGCCTGCTGTCGGCAGAGATCCGTGAAAAGTTCATCGGCTATGCCCAGATCAAGGAAGTGTTCAAGGTTACGGGCGTGGGCAAGGTGGCCGGTTGCCTGGTTACCGAAGGCATCGCGCGCCGCAGCGCCGGTGTGCGCTTGCTGCGCGATGATGTCGTGATCCACGAGGGCACCTTGAAAACGCTCAAGCGTTTCAAGGACGAGGTACCCGAGGTTCAGTCGGGCCAGGAATGTGGTATGGCCTTCGAGAATTATGACGATGTTCGCCCGGGCGATGTCATCGAGATTTTCGAGCGTGAGGAAGTGACCAGAACGCTGTAAATGCACCCGAAAAGGGAAAAAGAAGGGCTGCCATTGGGCGGCCCTTTTTGTTTTGGCTGATGTCGATCAGGCGGCTTTCGGTTTTACCGGGGTGCCCGCGTATTCCTTGTCATCAACACGGATGACCACCTTGCCGTTTGGCAGTTTACGAACAAGCAGCCCCTGAATCGAAGCGTAATTTCCGATCGTGATGGTGTGCAGCATGCCTTTTCTCCTGATAGGGAAGGTAAGGTATAGGCTGTCAGAAAATAATCAATTTCTTAATTTTCTCTTACGCAACAAGATTACGTGACTTACACCCAGTCACGCAGGATCGGAATCAGCGGCAAGTCGGCCGGTGGCATCGGGTAGTCACGCAACTCGCGAGAATATGCCCAGGACAGGCTTTGCCCTTCTTTCGGTTGCGGAATCCCATCCCATTTCCGGCACGCATAGAGCGGCATCAGCAAGTGAAAGTCATCATAGCCGTGGCTTGCAAAGGTCAGTGGCGCGAGGCAGCTGTTCCAGGTCTCGATCCCCAGTTCCTCGTGCAATTCGCGCACAAGGGCCGATTCAGGGGTTTCGCCGGGCTCAACCTTACCGCCCGGAAACTCCCACAAGCCAGCCATTGATTTGCCCTCGGGGCGTTGCGCCAGCAGGATGCGACCATCGCGATCAATCAGTGCAACGGCGGCGACAAGCACGATTTTCATGACCGGTAATCCGCGTTGATCGAAATATATCCATGCGTCAGGTCACAGGTCCAAACGGTGGCGCTGCCCGTGCCCAAACCCAGATCGACCGCGATAACGAGTTCAGCGTTTGTCATGTAATCGGCTCCGGCCTCTTCGGAATAGCTGGGTGCGACCCAACCGTTTTCCGCCACCAGGATATCGCCGAACCGTATGGTCAGCCGGTCACGGTCGGCGGCGGCGCCTGATTTTCCGATGGCCATGACAATACGACCCCAGTTCGGGTCTTCGCCGGCGAGCGCCGTCTTGACCAGCGGGGAATTGGCAATGGAAAGGGCATGGGTACGCGCATCTTCATCGGTGGCAGCGCCTGAAACGGCAACTTCGACGAACTTCGTCGCGCCTTCGCCATCGCGCACGACCTGGTGGGCCAAATCCAGCATGATGTCGTGCAAGGCGGTCTCGAATTCCGGCGCATCATCGACCGTCACGCCCGAGGCCCCGGTTGCCGCGCAAAGCAGCGTGTCGGATGTCGAGGTGTCGCTATCCACGGTGATGCAGTTGAACGTCTTGTCCGTCAGCCGCGCCAGCATGGCTTGCAATGCAGGTTGCGCAATGGCGGCATCGGTGAAGATATAGACCAGCATCGTCGCCATATCAGGTGCGATCATCCCAGACCCTTTGGCGATGCCGGCAATACCCACCTTTTGGCCGTCGATACTAAGCGTGCGGCCTGCGCCTTTGGGAAAGGTATCGGTTGTCATTATGGCGCGGGCGGCATCCTCGATCTGACCGGGGGCCAGGCTCTCTGACAATTCGCCCAGCTTGGCGACGATGCGATCATGCGGCAATGGTTCGCCGATGACGCCGGTTGATGCGGTGAACACGCGCGCCACCGGCACGCCGGTGGCCTTTGCCACGGCCTGAGTGATGGCCTGAACTGATTCCACCCCGCGCCCGCCGGTGAAGGCGTTTGAATTGCCCGAATTCACCACAATCGCGGCGCCCTCATCAGTGGCACCGCCGATCTTTTCCTGGCAATCCAGCACCGGGGCCGAACGCGTGGCCGAGCGCGTGAAAACACCGGCAATCGCGGTGCCCGGCGCAAGTCGCGCCAACATCACGTCTGTCCGACCCTGGTATTTCACCCCGGCCGCCACGGTGGCGATTTCAACGCCACCAATGGCAGGAGGCTCGGGGAAACTGGCCGGAGCCAGCGGCGAAACGGCCAGTGCCTTGCCCATCTGTTACTTCTCCAACAGGTCGATATTTGACAGAAGCGATTTGTCGATACCTTCGACCGCGCGTTCGACAGTGGCGGCGTCGGTCAGTTCTTGTACGCGAGCTTCGACAATCTGTTGCTGCAGCTGCATTTCCAACTCTTCCCGGACCTCTTCAAGTGGAGGCACATCTTTCAGGCGGGTTTCGTTCAGCCGGATCACATGCCAGCCAAACTGGGTCTGCACCGGGTCGGAAATGCCTTCGGCGTCAAGCTGGTTCACCGCCTCTTCGAAGGGGGGCACCATCATGCCGGCACTGAACCAACCCAGTTCGCCGCCATTGGGGCCGGACGGTCCGGTGGAGTGATCCCGGGCCAGCTGGGCAAAATCATCGCCGCCACGGGCACGGTCGACCAGCGCGGCAGCCTCCTCCTCGGATTCGACGAGGATGTGGCTGGCGTTCCATTCGCGGCTGGGCTCGGCATTGGCATACTGGGCTTCATAGGCTTCTTGCAGAGCCGCATCGGTCATGGCGCCGGCAAGCAGGTCGTCGACGGCCTCGGCGGCAAGAAGCTGCCGCTTTTCGTTCTCGACCGCCATTTCGACGCGGCGCGGCGTATCGTCGAGCGTTTCCGCCAGCACGCTTTGTTGCACAAGCTGGTTGAGAATCCCGTCAAACAACACCTCGTCGGGCAGTTGGTTATAATCCTGCGGCAGGTTCGCGCGCACCAGGATCATATGGCCCAGGGTGATGTCCTTTCCGTTCACCGTGGCCACCACGGTTTCGGATGTCGGCGTATCCTCGGCCAACGCGGGCAGGGGCAGGCACAGCGCCAAAGCGGTTGCGGCAGCAAATGTGAGACGTTTTGACATAAGAACAGTTCCTTTCATGGGCACCAATGGCCCCTGACGTTGACACTTTACCAGCCGCCCCTTACGTAGCCTTGTGGCCGGTTTGGCTGTTATTTCCCGCCCGTTCTAGGCGGTGTGGAAACAGCGGGCAAGCGAATGGCCCGCACTATTTTGTCAATGACCGGAACGGATGGATCATGCTGGGATTCGGAACTCTCACCCGAAAGGTGTTCGGCACCCCGAACGACCGCAAGATCAAGGCTACGCGCCCCCTGATTGAAAAGATCAATGCGCTGGAGCCCGAGTTCGAAAAACTCAGCGACGCGGGCCTGATCGAGAAGACGGAAGAGTTCCGCAAGCGCGTGGCAGAGGGCGAGGCGCTGGATGCCATCCTGCCCGAGGCGTTTGCCAATTGCCGCGAAGGCGCCAAGCGGGCCTTGGGCCTGCGGGCCTTTGACGTGCAGCTGATGGGCGGGATTTTCCTGCACCAGGGCAACATCGCCGAAATGAAGACGGGTGAGGGCAAAACGCTGGTCGCCACCTTGCCGGCCTACCTGAACGCGCTTGGTGGCAAGGGCGTGCATATCGTTACCGTGAACGATTATCTTGCCCGACGCGACGCTGATTGGATGAGCAAGGTTTATTCGGCGCTTGGCATGACAACCGGCGTGGTAGTGCCGCAGCAGCCCGATGACGAAAAGCGCGAGGCCTACGCTGCCGACATCACCTATGCCACGAACAACGAACTCGGGTTCGATTATCTGCGTGACAACATGAAGGCCGAGCTGTCGGACATGGCGCAGCGCGGGCACAACTTTGCCATCGTGGACGAGGTCGACAGCATTTTGATCGATGAGGCGCGTACGCCGCTGATCATCTCGGGCCCGTCGCAAGACCGTAGCGACCTGTATGTGACGATTGACCGATTCATCCCCGAAATCCAGGACTCGCATTTCACACTGGATGAAAAGCAGAAAAACGTGACCTTCACCGACGAGGGCAACGAGTGGCTTGAGGAGCAGTTGCACGCGCGCGGTATCCTGCCCGAGGATCAATCGCTTTATGACCCCGAAAGCACGACGATCGTGCACCACATCAACCAGGCATTGCGCGCGCACAAGCTTTTCCAGCGGGACAAGGATTACATCGTGCGCCCTGCCACCGGCCCGGGGGCGCAGGGCGAGAACGAGGTTGTACTGGTTGACGAGTTTACCGGCCGCATGATGGCGGGGCGGCGCTTGTCGGACGGGTTGCACCAGGCCATCGAGGCAAAGGAGGGCTGCCCCATCCAGCCCGAGAACGTGACGTTGGCGCAGGTGACGTTCCAGAACTATTTCCGCCTTTACGACAAGTTGGCCGGCATGACCGGCACCGCTGTCACAGAGGCCGAGGAATTCCAGACGATCTATGGCCTTGGCGTGGTCGAAGTGCCTACGAACAGGCCGATTGCCCGTAAAGACGACGACGATGCCGTGTATCGCACCGCCGACGAAAAATTCGCCGCTATCGTGGAAACCATCAAGGAGGCCAGCGAGAAGGGTCAGCCGACCCTTGTGGGCACCACGAGCATCGAAAAATCGGAATATCTGTCGCAGCTTCTGACGCAGGCCGGGATCAAGCACAATGTTCTGAACGCGCGCCAGCATGACAAGGAGGCCCAGATCATCGCCGATGCCGGGCGCCTTGGCGCGGTGACCATCGCCACGAACATGGCGGGCCGTGGTACGGACATCAAGCTGGGCGGCAACGTCGATTTCCAGATCATGGAAGCGATCGAGGCCAACCCCGATGCCGACCCCGAGGAAATTCGCAAGAAGATCGAGGCCGAGCACGACGCCGACGAGCAAAAGGTGAAAGAGGCCGGCGGCCTTTTCGTCCTGGCCACCGAGCGCCACGAAAGCCGCCGCATCGATAACCAGCTGCGCGGCCGGTCAGGCCGTCAGGGCGACCCGGGGCGCAGTGCCTTTTTCCTGTCGCTGGAAGACGACCTGATGCGCATTTTCGGCTCGGAGCGGCTGGACAAGGTGTTGTCGAGCCTGGGCATGAAAGAAGGCGAGGCCATCGTGCACCCATGGGTGAACAAATCGCTGGAGCGCGCGCAGGCCAAGGTCGAAGGGCGAAATTTCGATATACGCAAGCAGTTGCTGAAATTCGACGACGTCATGAATGAGCAGCGCAAGGTGATCTTTGCCCAACGCCGCGAGATCATGGAGGCGAAAGACCTTTCGGAAATCGTGGCGGACATGCGCCACGAGGTGATCGCAGACCTGGTCGAGCAATACATGCCGCCCAAGACCTATGCCGACCAATGGGATACCGAGGGGCTTTATGCGGCCTGTATCGAATACCTTGGCATCGACGTGCCGGTGATTGACTGGGCCAACGAGGAAGGCGTGGACGATGATGACATTGCCGAGCGTCTGGAAGAGGCCAGCGACAAGCTGATGGCCGAAAAGGCCGAGGCATTCGGCGCCGACACCATGCGCCAGATCGAAAAGCAGATCCTGCTGCAAACCATTGATGGCAAGTGGCGTGAACACCTGTTGACGCTAGAGCATCTGCGCTCGGTCGTGGGCTTCCGTGGCTATGCGCAGCGCGATCCGCTGAACGAATACAAGTCGGAAAGTTTCCATTTGTTCGAGACCATGCTGGATAGCCTGCGCACCGAAGTGACGCAGAAGCTGTCACAGATCAGGCCGCTGACCGAACAGGAACAGCAAGCCATGGTGCAAGAGCTTGCTGCCCAGCAAGCCGCGCAACAGGCTGCCCTGGATCAGGCCACTGCCGAGTCCGAGGCCCGCACGGTGGCCGAATTGGAGGGTGGTTTTGATGAAAACGACCCGTCCACTTGGGGAAATCCGGGCCGAAACGAAGTCTGCCCCTGCGGTTCGGGTAAGAAATTCAAACATTGCCATGGTCGCGTCGTCTAAGCGCCGCGACGAGATTGTTACTGCCGAAACGTCAGACAAACACCTGATGCGCGCCACATCGGCGCCGTTTTCACCGCGCATACAAATCCTTGAACCAGTCGGTTTTTGGAGGTCGGTATGTTTGATCCGAAACGGTATATCATGGCCGGGGGCACGGTGATCGTGGCGCTTGGCATCGGGGTTGTAATGCAGCGGTCGCCGCAGCCCGTGCCGGACACATCTGCGCAAACCGCATCGCTTGATACGCGCAGCGATGCCGCTGTGGACACACCTGTTCCCATGTCCGGCAAGGCCCCCGAGCAGCCGAAGCTAGAGGTCAGCGACGTGTCTTTCATCTCGGCCCCGGATAAACCGATGGCCGTCGAAACAGAGATGTCACAAGCCCCGGCCCCAATTGAAATAGCCGCGCTGGACGCCAAGGCGCCCGCGACGGAGTCACCCCCCGCTGTGCCCCTGTCTGAGGTCGAGGCGTGCGAGCCGGTGATGACGGCAACGCCGGCACCCGCTGGCATGGTTGACCTGGCTGTCAGTGCGAGCTGTATGCCTGACGCGCGCATGACATTGCATCATAACGGCATGATGATATCGGTCCTGACGGATGACGAGGGCAATGTGCAATTGCGTGCGCCGGCCTTGGCGTCCGATGCGCTGTACATCGCATCGTTCGAGAATGGCGCGGGTGCCGTGGCGCGCGCCAACCTCGATGATCTGGATGCCTATCAGCGCGTCGTGTTGCAATGGCGTGGCGATGCCGGTTTCCAGGTACATGCCCTTGAATACGGTGCCGACTATGGCGATGCGGGGCATGTCTGGCGCGACGCCCCGGGTGACATCGGGCAAATACTTGAAGGGCAAGGTGGTTACCTGACCACGCTTGGTGACCCCGATCTTCCCGATGGGCTGCGGGCCGAGGTTTACACCTTTCCGGTTGGAGCCGCGCGGGACGGTGATGTCATTCTGAGCGCCGAAGCCGTGGTGTCTGAGGGCAATTGCAACCGGGATATCGAAGGCCAAGCGATCGAACTTGGGGTCGGAGGCACGCTGAAAGTTCAGGATCTGATGCTGACCGTGCCATCCTGCGATGTATCGGGTGACATTCTGTTGTTGAAAAACCTGTTCCAAGACCTGAAAATCGCCCGCAACTAGAACAACAGCGTCAGGGGCGCATTTCCTTCATGAAATACTGTCGTGCGGCGTTTTGCGCCGCACTTTTCCTTGCCTTGGGGGCATTCACGGCGCTGGCACAAGACGTCACCCTGACGTCGCGCGACGGGTCGGTTGAAATCAACGGCACATTGTTGGGGTTCGACGGTGAGTTCTACCGGGTCGAAACCATTTACGGTGAACTTACCGTAGATGGCTCGGGCGTTCTGTGCGAAGGCCCCGGTTGCCCCAATCTTACAGCCTTTGTGGCCGAATTGCGGATGTCGGGCGCCGATACGATGGGTTCGGTTCTGATGCCCGCCCTGGTCGAGGCATTTGCCCTGCGCAATGGCCTGTCGGCCACGCGCCAGGCGGGTGAGGGCGCGCGGTTCACCTATCTGCTGCGCAATCGCGAGACAGGCGAGTTGATGGGCCGGTTTCACATCCATGCAACCAATACCGACGAAGGTTTCGCCGACTTGCTGGTGAATGACGCTGATATCGTGATGTCGCTGCGCGAGATACGCGATGCAGAGGCGGAACGCGCGCAAGAGGCTGGCATGGGCAACCTGCGCGGGCCCAGGCGCGCGCGCGTGCTGGCGCTGGATGCCCTGGTGCCTATCGTGTCCCAGGACAACCCGGTGGCCGACATCACGACAACCGATCTGGCGCACGCCTTCTCGGGCCAGATTGACAATTGGCGTGACCTTGGCGGGCCGGATGCGCCGATAACCCTTCACCTTCGCGACGGGCGCTCGGGCCTTGGTCAGGCCGTGGTTGACCGGCTTTTGAACCCGGCCCGCGCCGAGCTTGCACCCGGGGTCGAGCGGCATGACTCGAACGATGCGCTGGCCAGGGCGGTGGCCGATGACCCTTTTGGGCTAGGGCTGGCGTCGGCCGCATCGCTGGGTCTGACCAAGCAACTGGCATTGTCAGGGGCCTGCGGCTTTACCCTGCGGGCCGAACGGCGCAACGTGAAGACCGAGGATTACCCGCTGACAGCGCCGCTTTTCCTGTATCTGCCCGCACGACGATTGCCGAAACTGGCGCGCGAATTCCTGACTTACCTGCGTGGTCCGCAAGCGCAGTTGGTTATACGGCGTGCCGGGTTTGTCGATCAGACCCCCGAGGAAATACCTGTTGATGCCCAAGGCAACCGGTTTGCAAACGCGATTTCCCAAGCCGGCGAGGAAATAGGGCTGGAAGAGTTGCAGCGCATGGTCAGTGTCTTGTCACCCATGCGGCGATTGACCACGACGTTCCGGTTCGAGCAAGGTTCAACCCGGCTGGATGCGCAATCCAGGTCGAACGTCGAGCAGTTGGCCCGCGCGCTGGAGGCGGGCACATATGACACGCGCGAGTTGTTGTTTGTTGGTTTTTCCGATGGCGAAGGGTCGGCCCGGATCAACCGCGAAATTTCTGTGCGGCGGGCCGAGGCGGTGCGCCGCGCGGTTCAGATTGCGGCCGAGACGGCGAACCTTTCACGGATCGGGCTGGAGGTTGACGCGTTTGGCGAGGCGATGCCGATGGCTTGCGATGACAGTGCGTGGGGCCGACTGGTCAACCGGCGGGTCGAGGTCTGGGTGCGCTAAAGCAGCCCTTGCTCTCGAAAGCTGAGCTCGCGTGACTTACCGATGATCAGGTGGTCGTGCAGCGTGATCGACAGCGCTTGCGCGGCGTTCTCGATCTGCCGGGTCATCGCGATATCCGCCTGGGATGGGGTTGGGTCGCCCGACGGGTGATTGTGAACCAGGATCAATGCGCTGGCGTTCAGCTCCAATGCGCGTTTCACAACTTCGCGCGGGTAGACGGGCACATGATCGACCGTGCCGCTTGCCTGGGCTTCATCCGCGATCAGCACGTTCTTGCGATCAAGGAAAAGCACCCGAAACTGTTCGGTATCACGGTGCGCCATGGTGGTATGGCAATAGTCCAACAACTGGTTCCAGCTGCTGACAACGTGGCGCTGCATCACGCGGGCGCGTGACAGGCGCTGAGCCGCGGCCTCGATGATCTTCAACTCGCAAATGACCGAAGGGCCGATGCCCTTGATCTCGGAAAGACGGGTTGCAGGGGCGGTGACGACACCGTTGAAGTCGCCAAAGCTGTCAAGCAATTCACGGGCCAAGGGTTTCACATCCTGCCGTGGAATGGCCCGGAACAAAACAAGTTCCAGCAATTCGTAGTCGGGCATGGCCTGCGCACCGCCGTCCATGAACCGTGCGCGCAATCGCTTGCGATGATCGGCGATATACGAGGGCAGACGCCCCGAGGGCAGGGGCGCCTGTCCAGCGGCCTCGTCCGTGTTGAACAGCGGCAAGGGCATTTCACCAAGGGCATTGCGTGGCTGCGTCATGGCGGTAGAATGTGCCCGCCTTGATGAACGGTTGGTTAATGCACAAAGAAAAAGCGCGCCCTGTGAGGGCGCGCCTGTCGCGTGGTGCTTGCGGTATCAGCCTTTCATCGAATCCCAGAAACCCTTGACCGACGAAAAGAAGCTTTTGCTTTCTGGGTTGTTGTCTTCCGACAGAGCCTCGAATTCGCGCAACATCTCTTTCTGGCGGCTGGTCAGGTTCACCGGGGTTTCAACGGCAAGTTCAATGAACATGTCGCCATATCCACCGCCGCGCAGGGCTGGCATGCCTTTACCGCGCAGACGCATCTGGCGGCCAGATTGGCTACCGGCCGGTATCTTGACGCGTGAACGGCCACCATCGATCGTCGGTACCTCTATATCGCCGCCAAGCGCGGCGGAAGTCATCGAAACCGGTACGCGGCAAAAGAGATTCGTGCCGTCGCGTTCGAAGATGTCATGCGGCGCGACATCGATGAAAATGTAAAGGTCACCCGAGGGGCCGCCGCGCATTCCGGCTTCGCCTTCTCCGGCCAGGCGGATACGGGTGCCGGTTTCAACACCGGCAGGGATATTCACCGACAGTGCGCGGTCTTTTTCCACACGGCCTTGCCCGCCGCAGACCTTGCAGGGGTTCTTGATTGTCTGCCCTAGCCCGCCACAGGTTGGACAGGTGCGCTCGATCGTGAAAAAGCCCTGTTGCGCCCGCACCTTGCCCATACCCGAACAGGTGGGGCAAGTGGTTGGCTCGGCACCGCCTTCGGCGCCCGAACCGCTGCACGCGTCACAGGCCACGGATGTCGGCACGTTGATGGTTTTCTGGAGGCCCTTATAGGCCTCTTCCAGCGTCACGCGCAGGTTATAGCGCAGGTCGGCGCCACGCGCGGCGCGTTGCCGGCCGCCAGCAGCGCCACCTCCGCCCATTCCGAACAGGTCGTCGAAGATATCGGAAAAGGCGCTGGCGAAATCGCCCTGCCCATGGAAGCCGCCGCCGCCTGGGCGCGCACCGCCGCCACCGCCGCCCATACCACCTTCGAAGGCGGCGTGGCCGAACCGGTCGTAGGCCGCTTTTTTTTCGGCATCTTTAAGAATTTCGTAGGCTTCGTTGGCCTCTTTGAACTGCGCCTCGGCATCGGGGTTGTCCGCGTTGCGGTCGGGGTGCAGCTCCTTGGCCTTCTTGCGGTAGGCTTTCTTGATTTCTTCGGGCGTCGCGCCCTTGGAAATGCCCAGCACATCGTAAAAGTCACGTTTTGCCATTGGGGGTCCCCCTTTGGCGGAACGAAAAGGGCCGGCCCGGTGCCCGGACCGGCCCTGATTGGTTCCGCAAAGCGCGCTTACTTGCGCTTGTCGTCGTCCAGATCTTCGAAATCGGCGTCAACGATGTCGTCGTCACCACCCGTGTCCGAGGCGTCATCCGCTGCGGTGGGGCCGTCTTCACCTTCTTCGGCCTGCGCCTTGTAGATGGCTTCGCCCAGTTTCATTGCCGCTTCGGTGACGTTCTGGATGCCGGACTTGATCTTGTCGGCATTGTCTTTTTCCAGCTCGTCCTTGAGCGCGGCCACGGCCAGCTCGATCGCCTCGATCGTCGAGGGGTCGACCTTGTCGCCGTGCTCTTCCATCGACTTTTCGGTCGAATGGATCAGCGACTCGGCCTGGTTGCGGGCCTCGACCAGTTCTTTGCGGGCCTTGTCGGCCTCGGCGTTTTCCTCGGCTTCCTTGACCATCTTTTCGATGTCGTCATCAGACAGACCGCCCGACGCCTGGATTGTGATCTTCTGTTCCTTGCCGGTGCCCTTGTCCTTGGCGCTGACCGACACGATGCCGTTGGCGTCAATGTCGAACGTCACCTCGATCTGGGGCATGCCACGCGGAGCAGGCGGGATGTTTTCCAGGTTGAAGGCGCCCAGAAGCTTGTTGTCGGCGGCCATCTCACGCTCGCCCTGGAAGACGCGGATCGTCACGGCCGACTGGTTGTCTTCGGCGGTTGAGAAGATCTGGCTTTTCTTCGTGGGGATCGTGGTATTGCGGTCGATCAGGCGGGTGAACACGCCGCCCAGCGTTTCGATGCCCAGCGACAGCGGCGTGACATCAAGCAGGACAACATCTTTCACGTCGCCTTGCAGCACGCCGGCCTGGATGGCAGCACCCATGGCCACGACCTCGTCGGGGTTCACGCCCTTGTGCGGCTCCTTGCCGAAGAACTTGGTCACTTCTTCCATGACCTTGGGCATGCGGGTCATACCGCCAACCAACACGACCTCGTCAATGTCGCTGGCGGACAGGCCTGCGTCTTTCAGCGCGGCCTGGCAGGGCTTCATCGATGCTTTGATCAGGTCGCCCACAAGGCTTTCCAGCTTGGCGCGGGTCAGCTTCATCACCATGTGCAGCGGCGTGCCGCTGTTCGGGTCCATCGCGATGAACGGCTGGTTGATCTCCGTCTGGCTGGAACTGGACAGTTCGATCTTGGCCTTCTCGGCAGCTTCCTTGAGCCGCTGCAGGGCCATCTTGTCCTTGGTCAGGTCGACATTGTGCTCTTTCTTGAACTCGTCCGCTAGGTAGTTGACGATTCGCATGTCGAAATCTTCACCGCCCAGGAACGTATCCCCGTTGGTGGATTTCACTTCGAACAGGCCGTCGTCGATTTCAAGGATTGTCACGTCGAACGTGCCACCGCCAAGGTCATACACGGCAATGGTCTGGCTTTCTTCCTTGTCGAGGCCATAGGCCAGTGCGGCTGCTGTCGGCTCGTTGATAATGCGCAGAACCTCGAGGCCGGCAATTTTGCCTGCGTCCTTGGTGGCTTGGCGCTGGGCGTCGTTGAAATAAGCCGGAACGGTGATGACTGCCTGGGTCACTTCCTCGCCAAGATAGCTTTCGGCGGTTTCCTTCATCTTGCCGAGGATGAAGGCCGAGATTTGGCTGGGGCTGTACTTTTCACCCTTCACCTCAACCCATGCGTCGCCGTTGCCGCCGTCAATCACGTTGAACGGCATGTTCTTCTTGTCCTTGGCTAGGTCCGAATCGTCGAACCGACGGCCGATCAGCCGCTTTACGCCAAAAATCGTGTTGGTTGCGTTGGTCACGGCCTGGCGCTTGGCCGGTTGGCCCACCAGACGCTCGTCGTCGGTGAAGGCGACAATCGAAGGCGTCGTACGCGTGCCTTCGGAGTTTTCGATGACCTTCGGCTGCGAGCCGTCCATGATCGCCACGCAGCTATTGGTGGTGCCGAGGTCGATACCGATCACTTTACCCATGTTTTCGATCCCTTTCTTTTCAAGGCGATGAAACGAGGCCAGGACCCGTTATGGCATCCCTGCCCCGAATTGTTTGTGCGACACCGATGTGCGGTGCGCTGCTTCTGGGCGTATATAAGGAGGGGTGTTTCACCCTGCAAGCACCGCAACTAGATGGAATTGATGAATCACGGGTAATTTTCATGACGGTCAGCCCACATAACTTGCGCGGAGTCCTTTTGTATCGGGGTTATCTTGAAACCGCGGCCCAGAAACGCCTGGTTGCAGCGCTGCGCGACGTGGTTGCCGCCGCGCCGATGTTTCATCCTGAAACGCGGCGTGGAAAGCAGATGAGTGTGCGCATGACATCGGCCGGGCGTTTTGGATGGATCAGTGACCGGCGTGGCTATCGCTATGAACCGCGTCACCCCTCTGGGGCCGATTGGCCGCCGATCCCACCGCAGGTACTGGACGTCTGGCGCGAATTGGTGACCGACTCGAGCGACCCGGACTGCTGTCTCGTGAACTATTACGGTGAGGGTGCGCGCATGGGCTTGCACCAGGACAGGGACGAAGCGGATTTTTCATGGCCGGTTCTGTCAATCAGCCTGGGCGACGAGGGTTTGTTTCGTGTTGGCAATATCGAGAGGGGGGGAAGCACCGAGAGCCTGTGGCTGCAATCAGGCGATGTGCTGGTAATGGGCGGCGCGGCGCGCCTGGTCCATCATGGTGTCGACCGCATCAGGTTCGGGTCGTCCAGCCTTTTGCCGAAACATGGACGGTTGAACCTGACTTGTCGGGTCGTCACCTGATTTTGCATTGTTTTGCTTAGAATTGCCCGTTCCTGGCTTGATCCTCACCAGTCCGATTAACGCACTGGCAACAAGTATTGCGCTAACCCTTGTATCGGGTGAGTAAAAAAGGTGGTGGCAATGGGCGCGCAAGGCAATGCGGTGCCAGTCATCATCAAGCGGAAAAAGGTCATACGCGGTGATGGGCACCACGGCGGGGCGTGGAAAGTTGCCTATGCCGATTTCGTGACCGCCATGATGGCATTTTTCCTTTTGATGTGGCTGCTGAACGCAACAACGGAAAAGCAACGTAAAGGGATCGCGGATTACTTTACGCCGACCGTGCCGATGGCGCGTGTTTCTGGTGGCGGCGAAGGCATATTCGGCGGCAACAGCGTGTTTTCCGAAGAAGTTTTGCCAAGAAATGGAACGGGGGCGACAAATCTGCGCCCGACCGAGGAAAATAAGGCTCGCGGCGAAAGCGGCGTGTCTGAAACGGATCGGGAGACTGGGGCCGAAGAAGAAGCTTTCAAGGTTGTCGAGGCAGCGCTGATGGGGCGGGGCGGCGAAAGCATGGTTCACGACGACCACTTGAAGCATATCTTGACACGCGTCACCGACGAAGGCCTGGTTGTCGAAGTTTTTGACCTGGAAGGCGCCCCCTTGTTTCAGGGGGCGACGGCCCAGCCCACGGCCTTGCTGCAAGAGTTGTCAGCCATGTTGTCGAGGGTATTTGCCCTGGTCCAAAACCCATTGGCAATCGAAGGCCACGTTGCCGCACGCCCGCTGGTGCTTGTCGACAACCCGGTCTGGCCCTTGTCGGTCGACCGCGCGAATGTCACCCGGGGTTTGATCGAAGGGCAGGAATTTCCGGTTGACCGAATTCGCCGCGTTACCGGCCATGCCGATCGCGAACCGGCAACACAAAACCCGATGTCGATTCGAAACAATCGATTGGAGCTTGTATTGCTGCGCACGTCGCGTTGATCGGATTTTATCTATTAGCGCGGTGTTAAGCCAACGCCCTTATGCCTGTGTCCAGAAGATTTGGCTGATGCAGCAGAAAGGCGTATCCATGACGATTTCCTCTTCGCTCAATGCCGGCGTGGCGGGGCTGGCGGCGAATGCCAGCCGCCTGGCATCGATTTCGGACAATATCGCGAACTCAGCAACCTACGGGTACAGGCGGGTCGAAACCGATTTCCATTCCATGGTTCTTTCGAACTCGGGCCGTGCATACGCGGCCGGGGGCGTTCGTACGACCAACCAACGCCTGATCGACCAAAGCGGTTCACTCGTGACAACGTCAAATGCGACAGATCTGTCTGTGCGCGGCCGGGGGTTCCTGCCTGTTGCAAGGGCAACCCAGGTTGGCGTCGGGAATGGCGATACCACGATGTATCTGTCAACCACCGGGTCATTTCGAACCGATGCCGATGGATACCTGCGCACGGAATCAGGGCTTACGCTGATGGGCTGGCCAGCCTTGGCGGACGGATCCATCCCAACTTATCCGCGCGACACATCGGCCGGGTTGGTTCCCGTGCAGGTCAATGCAAACCAGTTTACCGGAGAGCCGACCACGCGTATGTCGCTCGGCGTGAACCTGCCAGCGGTTGCAACTTCGGCCGGCGCATCGGGTGAAGTAGAGGAACTCTCGGTCGAGTATTTCGACAACCTTGGAACATCGGAGAACCTGTCGGTCGAATTCTCTCCAACGGTTCCGGCCACGGGCTCGTCAAACGCATGGACCATGGTCATCAGGGATTCCGCGTCTGGTGACGCAGTGGTCGGTGAATACAATCTGATATTCGATGACGGGCGCAGCTCGGGAGGTACGCTGGCGTCGGTCGCGACCGTATCCGGGGGAGGGTATGATCCGACCACGGGCACGATGATTGTCGATGTTGCCGGCGGGCCGATGGAAATCAATATCGGGCGTCCCGGTGAAAGCGGCGGGCTCACGCAGCTTTCCGACAGTTTTGCGCCACTTTCCATTTCCAAGGATGGATCGCCCGTGGGCAACATGACCTCGGTCGAGGTCGATGAGAACGGTTTCGTTTATGCGCTTTTCGATACCGGGGTCTCACGTCGCATCTACCAGATTCCGCTGGTCGATATGCCCAACCCGAACGGCATGGTGGCGCTGGATCAGCAAACCTATCTGCCGTCGCCCGATAGCGGAACCTATTTCCTGTGGGATGCAGGGGATGGGCCGACCGGGGACGTGGCGGCCTATTCGCGCGAAGAGTCGACCACCGATGTCGCCGGTGAACTGACCACCATGATCAAGACCCAGCGCGCCTATTCCTCGAACGCGAAGGTCATACAGACCGTCGACGAGATGTTGCAGGAAACCACCAATATCAAACGCTGATCCTGACGAAAGGCGAACGCAATGAGTATTTCTGGCGCGCTTTCAAATGCCCTTTCCGGGCTTACCGCCGCTTCGCGTGGGGCCCAGGTCGTTTCCTCGAACGTGTCGAACGCGACAAACGAGGGGTACATGCCGCGAAGCCTGGAATTGGCCTCTCGCGTCATCGGCGGGCATGGTGGCGTTACGGTCACTGGAATGACGCGACATGTCGATCTTGCCCTGCAATCGGATCGCCGCTTGGTGGATGCCGATAATGCAAACGCCCAGACACGCAGCAGTTTCCTTGAGCCCGTTTCGGACATCGCCGGACTGCCCGGCGCCCCGGGTGCGCTTGGCACGATCCTTGCCGAATTCGACGCAGCTTTGGTGTCGGCGGCCAGCCAGCCGAACGTGACAACGCGGCTTGATATCGCGGTTTCTCGGGCCAAAGAAGTGGCGCAAGCGCTCAATACGATGTCGGGCGATTTCCAGCAGCTTCGTGAAAAGGCTGATCGTACCATTGATACGCAGGTGATGCGGTTGAATACGCTTCTTGAAGATCTGGAAGGTATGAACGCCCGCATTTCCCCTGCGACCGGTCATGAAAAGGCCGCGCTGCTGGATCAACGTGACCGGATGCTGGACGAAATCAGCCAGATCGTGCCGATCCGTGTGGCGTCACGCGCGAATGATGCTGTTGCGCTTTATACGCCTAAAGGTGCGATATTGCTGGAAGGTCAGGCAGCTGAAATCGGCTTTGCACCGACACCGACGATCATGCCCCACATGACGGCTGCGGCCGGCCTGCTATCCGGGCTTACCATCAACGGAAACCCGGTTTCGGTCGATCCGGCGGGTGGGTCGCTGGGCGGTGGCTCGCTTGGGGCGTTATTTGACATGCGCGATCGTACACTGGTCCGGGCACAGGCCGGCCTCGATGCCGTGGCGCGCGACCTTGCGGAGCGTTTCCAAGTTACAAGCCTTGATCCCACCCTGTCGAGCGGCGATGCAGGCTTGTTCACCGATGCTGGCGCAAGCGTTGTCCCGGTGAACGAAACGGGGCTTGCTGGCAGGCTGTCCGTGCACGCGGCGGTTGACCCCGATTCCGGTGGGGCGACTTGGCGGATGCGTGACGGGCTGGCCGCAGTCACGCAGGGGTCTACCGGCGACGGGCGCTTGTTGACGGCGATGAGTGCAGCACTTGGTGCGACGCAGAAGCCGGAATCGCCCGCTTTGCCGGCGGTTGGCCGATCGCTGCATGGCCTGGTTGCCGATCTGCAATCAAACGCAGCATCGGATCTCAATGAACAGCACCGTCGAAATGCCTTTGTGACCGCACAGCGCGACGCATTGCTGACCCTCGAACGGGAAGGCGGTGTGGATACCGATGCCGAAATGCAAAATCTCATGCGTCTCGAGCAAAGCTATGCCGCCAATGCACGGGTAATCGAAACCGTCGGCAAATTGATCGACACGTTGATGAGGATCTGAACGATGACAATCACGACGCTTGGCGATCTGGCGACACAATTCATGCTGCGGCAACCGAATGTCTCGTTGCGCAGCGAAATGCAACGGCTCAGCACCGAATTGGCAACCGGCGAAACGGCCGACCCGATCAGGCATCTTGGCGGTGATCTGCGCGCATTTGCCGACCTAGAGCAGCGCCTGACCGGAAATGCCGCTTTTCGACAGGCTGCGCTCGAAGCGTCTACCGTGACGGATGCAATGCAATCTGCACTGGGTAATCTGCAGGACATGGCAACCGATTTGTCGGCAGATCTTGTATCCCTTGCCGAGGCGGCCCAGCCTGAAACGTCCCAGCTTGGTGCAAAAACAGCGCAAGATACATTCGGCCGCGTTGTTGGCGTTCTGAACACGCGTGTTGCCGGTCGCAGCCTGTTCGCCGGAGCGGCAGTGGGGCAATCCGCGCTTGCCGATTCCGAGGCGATTTTGGCGGACATCCGTTCAGCGGTTGTTGGCATGACGTCTGTTGCGGATATAAGGGCCGCCCTTGATGATTGGTTCGAGATGCCCGGGGGCGGGTTTGAAACCGTTGGATACACCGGTGCCGGAGACTCGGCTCCACCCTACCAGGTCGCACAAGGCGAAATGGCACAGCTTGATCTGCGCGCAGACCAGCTAGTTTTTCGCGAAACGCTTAAGCTGGTGGCATTTGCAGCCCTCGCTGACGACCCGTCATTGGGGGTTGCGACGCGACAGCAAATTTACGCGGCCGCGGGCACAGAACTTTTGTCTGTCCAGGGCGGTATCACGTCAGCCAGGGCCGAGTTGGGGGTTGCGCAATCTCGACTTGAGGAAACAACCGTGCGTCTTGCGTCAGAGAGCCTGGCGCTTGAACAGGCGCGTGGTGCCCTTCTCGGGGTCGACCCTTACGAGACGGCGACACGCCTTGAAAGCGTCCAGTCGAATCTTGAAAACCTGTATACGGTAACAGTGCGCCTTTCCCGGCTGTCTTTGACGGAGTTCATGTGATGCGCATTGCACTGGTGGTCGCGGTCGCGGCAGCCTTTCCCGTGAACGCACTGGCAAGTCCTGTGCGAATAAAGGATCTTGTCGAGTTTGATGGGGTTCGCGGTAACGACCTGGTGGGGTATGGCCTTGTGGTCGGCTTGAACGGCACGGGGGACGGTATACGAAACGCACCCTTCACCGAGGAAATCATGACCAATATCCTCGAGCGACTTGGCGTGAATGTCAGCGGAGAGCAATTTCGCCCGAAAAACGTGGCCGCCGTTTTCGTGACCGCAAATCTTCCACCATTCGCGCGGGCAGGCAGTCGAATCGACGTTACGGTTTCTGCTGTCGGCGATGCCAAGAGCCTTCTGGGTGGTACACTTATCATGACGCCATTGAACGCTGCAGACGGCCAGATATACGCGGTGGCGCAGGGTACAGTGATCGCCGGTGGCGCGGTTGCCGAAGGTCAGGGCGCTGCCACGGTTGAGGGCGTGCCCACGGCAGGATCAATCCCTTCGGGCGCGTATGTCGAGCGCGAAATTGATTTCGATTTCACGCAGCTCAGCATGTTGCGCCTGGCATTGAGAGAACCCGATTTCACGACAGCGGCGCGCATCGAAACACGCATCAACGCAAGTTTTGGACGTGAGGTTGCAGTGATGCTGGATGCCGGTACCGTCGAGTTGAATGTCGGCGCAACCCGAGCGCGCTCGCCAGCGCATGCTCTTGGCCGCATCGAAAATCTGTCGGTCGAACCCGAACGTCGGGCGCGTGTCGTTGTCGATCAGCGGTCAGGTACCATCGTGATGGGCGAAGATGTGCGAATTTCCCGGGTTGCGGTGTCTCAGGGCAACCTGACCCTGCGCATCCAGGAACGGCCGTTGGCCATTCAGCCCAACCCGTTCACAGATGGCGAAACCGTTGTCGTGCCTAGAACCGAAGCCGAGATTCTTGAAGAACCCGGAATCGGGCTGGCAGAGGTGCCCGAAGGTACCTCGCTGTCCGAAGTCGTGGCCGGCTTGAATGCACTTGGCGTGTCGCCGCGCGACATGATCGACATTCTGAAAAGTATAAAGTCCGCGGGTGCCTTGCATGCAGATTTCGTGGTGCGTTGACCGGAAAACGCGCGTTCCACGCGGGCTTGCTGCGCAGAAACTGAACTTCTTGCTCGTCCTGCGTGCGTAGCTTGGTGATCGCCGATTGCCCCGGTCGGGCTCAAAAATAACCGCGAACCAAGGCACCTGCGATAAGAGCCCATCCGTCCGCGATCACGAAAAATGCCAGTTTGAACGGAAGAGAGACAATGACCGGCGGCACCATCATCATTCCCATGGACATCAACACGGCCGAAACAACCAGATCGATGATCAGAAACGGGAGAAAGACGAGGAAACCGATTTGAAACGCCCGCGCAATCTCGGAGAGCAAGAAGCTCGGGATCAGGACTGAGAGCGGGGCATCTGCATCGGCGGGTATTGTCTCGAGGTCGGAACGAAGGGCCGCGAGCGTCTCAAAGGTTTCCGGGTCTACACGGGCTGACATGAAGGCGCGAAAAGGCTCCAGCGTTGCCAGAAAGGCATCTTCCAACGCGGATTGCCCATTGATGAACGGATCAATCCCTGCGGCCCAAGCTGTTCGTAGCACCGGGTCCATGACGAAATATGTCAAGAACAACGCCAGGGTCACGATCAGCATGTTCGGGGGGGCCTGCTGTAACCCGATGGCTTGGCGCAAGATCGACAAGACCGTGACAATAAACGGAAAACACGTGATCATTACCGCAAGGCCGGGAACGAGCGACAGAAGCGTTATGAGCGCAAAGAGCTGAATGGTTCGCGTGGTGAGCGAATCGCCCTCGCCGATCGTGATCGAAACATCCTGGGCCATTGCCGACTGTGCAGTCGCAAGCATGAGAAGGGGGATGAAACCCAACAGGCCGCGACGCCGTGTCATTCCAGGCCATCCTCGAAGTCGCTGACCTCTGTCAACCGCACGGCCAACTGGCCCGGCATGTCGCCATCTACCTCTTCGAGTTGCCCACGGGCAATCAATCTGTCGCCGACAAAAAGCTCGACAGGGTCGTCGACGCGCCGGTCAAGCGGCAAGATCGAGTTTTCGCCCATCTGCAGAAGATCACGGATAAGCGGCCGGGCTCGACCGACCGAGATGGTAATTTCGATCGGCACCGAAGAGAACGCCCCCCCGAGATCGCCAGCAGGCAAGATCTGGTCACTGTCAGCCATATACTTTGTCCTCCTTGAGTGTCCCGAAACAGGAAAGAATCATTTGCTGGATTTCCCCGAGCGCCGAGTCGAGATCGATCATCCGCTCGCGCTGGCCAAGCCTGAGAAACGCCTGGCCCTCGCCCAGCGTCGCATCGGCCTCAACCGACAAATCGACAGTTCCGTCTTTCGGGGCGAGCGCCTCAACGCGTTCCACCTGGTCCGGGTTGACCGTCAGAACGAGCCTGCCCCTGCCCATCTCGCGGATGAGTTTTGCGAGCTCTTCCGAAATTCGGGTTTCAAACGCCTGTTGTGCAGTTTCCGGCAACAGCGTGTTGGAAAGACCCGCGAACAAAGGTTCGAGGTTACGAAGAATCGCGGTTTCCGCTTCGTGCAGGGTGAAAGTTATGTCCTGCAGGTTCTGAGCGAGCTCGTTCTTTACGTGGGCCTGCTCCTTGGAATGGGCCTCGGCGGCATCTTCCCACCCGGCCTGATAGCCATTCTCGAAAGACACCAGGCGCACTTCCTCCAATGCCTGGTCGGTCATTACCAGCCGGTCAGAAGACGTGGTACCGAAGTCTTCAAGAAGTTGCTGCATGCTCATCTTGCCGGTTCCTCGTCTTCCAGCCAATTACGTAGGATTTCGAGCGTTTCGTCCTGACGTTCCGCGATCAGGGTACGCAGCCGCTCTACGGCGTCGGACTGCTCCGATGGATCAACCGGCGCCAAGTTTGTGCCCTGGCTGATCGGTGTCGTGGGAATGAAATTGCCGTCTTCATCTTCGATCTCGCCAGTCAGAAGTTCAGAAACGGCTCTGTTGTGTGCAGCATCAGCCGGCGAGGGCAATGATGTTGGCCCGCCGTCATTCGACCCGGCCAGCACCGGCCTTACGACAAATAGCCCGAGTAGCAGGGCCACGATTGCCAGAACGGCCATCTGGATCAGCGACATGGCGTCGAGTGCCCACCGGGCGAAAAGGCTAGGGGTTGCGATCGTCCCGACAGGGTCGGCAGGCTCGAACATCATGGACTTCAATGTGATGACATCGCCGCGCTCTTCGTCGAACCCGACGGCAGAGGCCACCAGATCGCGCAGTGCATCGAGTTCGTCCTGGGGTCGCGGCTCAAGGTTTCGTTCACCATCGGCGGTCGTCGATGCAATCCCATTGACCAGTACGGCGACCGTGAGCCGCTTGGTACCCCCAGCCGCGCGCTGGATCTCGCGCTCGGTTTCCGAGACCTCGAAATTTATCCGTTCACGGCTTCGGTTGTTCTGGCTGTTGCTTGAGCCGGCGTTGCCGGCCTCGCCATCGGGCAGATTCGACGCGACAGTGACGTTGCCATCGCCTGTGTTCTGCGAAGTGTCGGTACTTTCTTCGGTTTCGGTACTGATTGCGACACGACCGTTCGGGTCAAAACGCTTTTCACGAATCGATTCGCTTTCGTTCACGGTTTCAAGTGTGACTTCCACCACGGCATTTCCCGATCCGACGCGCGCCTCAAGCAGGCGCTGGACCTTGTCACGCAGTGCTGCGCTGCGATCCTCGGCCGAGTTTGAAGGGCCTTCTGGCTCGGTTCCGGCGACGATCGCGCCTGTGCCGTCGACAATCGTCACATCCTCTGGCTGCAAACCTGCCACGGCTGCGGCCACCAGGAATCGCAATGCGCGTGCTTGGGGCGGTGGCAGGGCGCCACCGGCCGTGGTTACGGCAACAGAGGCCGACGGTCGCAAATCGCGCCGGAATGGATTGCCGCCGGTCGCAGCAATATGCACCCGGGCTGACGTGATTGCCGGGCCTGCCAGGATTGTGCGGGCGAGCTCGCCTTCTTTGGCGCGCCAGTAGGCAGCATCGAACATCTGTGATGTCGTGCCGAACCCTGACAACCCATCCAGCAGTTCATACCCTTTGGCGTTGTTGGCTGGCAGGCCTTCGCTGGCAAGTGTCATCCGAAGCGCGTCACGCTTGGTTGCTTCTACGAAAATGGCACCGGCACGCACGTCATGGATCACGCCTCGCTGCTCCAGCGCGCGGACGACTTCGCCCGCAGCGCCGTTTTCCAGCCCGGAATACAACAGGGCCATACTGGGTTTCGAGGCCATCCTGGCCAAGCCGACGACTGCGGCAAGCATGGCGATGCCGGCCAAGGCTATGATGATCTTGCGCTGCATTTCTAGCGCATTCCAGCGGTTCAGGATTTGCTGCACGACTGACCTCCGATCAACAGGGCATTCTGCGCCTGTTCCTTCCGAGCTATGGCGGAACAGGCTTAACAATCGGTTAGTTTCTAATGGGTTATGCAGATCGGTAACGCAACGAAGCCCCAGGTGACACGATGGCCGAAGCCACTGTTGATGAAGAGCCCAAGAAAACCTCAAAGTTCATGCTGATCCTTGGGGTCGTGCTGGCGCTTGTCGGTGGAGGCGGTGGATTTTACGCGGTCTACTCCGGCTTGATTCTCAAGCCTGCGCTGGGCGATACCAAAGACGCCCTGGCCGCGCAGGAGGATGGGAATCATGCCACGCAAGACTCTGCGTTAGAGATCGAAGCGTTGCCCCTTGGTGACAGCGTTTTCGTACCGCTCGATCCAATCACCATCTCGCTCGCCCCCGGCACCGGGAGCCGCCACTTGCGATTCAGCGCGCAATTGGAAGTCCTGTCCGACTACGAGTCCGACATTCGGGCGCTGACACCACGCATCATAGATGTGCTGAACAGTTATCTGCGTGCTGTTGAAACCCGCGACTTGCACGACCCGACGGTCCTTTCCCGGCTGCGGGCACAAATGCTGCGCAGGGTTCAGGTCGTTGCCGGAAATGATGCTGTTCGCAACCTCTTGATCATGGAATTCGTCCTGAACTGAAAGGGAAGTTTATGGAACTGATCGCCGATATTCTTCTGGTGGCCGGTGCGCTCGGCGCCGGTTTGTATTGCTTCATCCTGGCGCGCCGATTGAGCCGCTTCAACGACCTTGAAAACGGAGTCGGAGGCGCTGTTGCCGTGCTATCGGCGCAAGTTGACGACCTGACCAAGATGTTGGCCACGGCGCAGAAAACCACGACGGAGTCTGCCGACTCCCTTAGTGGGCTCACTGATCGGGCCGAAGATGTTGCAAAACGGCTGGAATTGCTTGTCGCCTCGATGCACGACCTTCCCCAGCCCGCTCAGGAAGATGTAAAAGAACCCATGTTCGTGCGCCATGGCCGTGCGGATGAGGAGGCGCGGCCATGAGCGAGCGGCGCAAACGGCGCAGTGGCCGCGGGACACTGGCCGTCATCGCATTTCTTTTGATCGGATCTGCGCTGTTACGGGTTGGCTTGGGGGCTGATGCGGCACTTGCCGTAAGCGATGACGCCCCAGTGCCAGCGGAAACCGGAGATGCGAATACTGCACAGAGTTGTGAACCGCCAAAGGATATCGCGCCGTTTCTGGATGCACTGAATGCGCGGGAAGCTCGGCTCGATAAGCGTGAGGCACAGGCTCAAGATCGCCTGCACGCGCTTGCCGTTGCAGAAGAGGAGATTCAGCGAAAACTGCAAGAGCTTCTTGCTGCAGAAGAATCCCTGCGCGCGACAATCGCCTTGGCCGATACCGCCGCAGAAGATGATATTGACCGTTTGGTGGCCGTCTACGAGGCGATGAAGCCCAAGGAAGCAGCGGCACTTTTCGAGACCATGGACCCTGGTTTTGCCGCGGGCTTTCTCGGGCGCATGCAACCTGCCGCGGCTGCCGCGGTGATGGCCGGCCTGACCCCGCAGATGGCCTATTCCGTAAGTGTCATCCTAGCTGGCCGAAATGCTGACGTCCCGACGGAATAACGCAAGCTGCTGAGGGTTTCTTAACTGCTGACATGCAAGAACGCATTCAGTTCTAATTCGCGGAGGCGTCAATGCTGGGCATTTTTGGCATCATCATGATTTTCGCCATGGTTTTTGGCGGTTATCTGGCGGCAGGCGGTAAATTGGGGATCATTCTCAAGGCGCTGCCTTTCGAACTGATGATAATTGGCGGGGCCGCGGTCGGGGCTTTCCTGATCAGCAATGACATGGGGGCGGTCAAGCATACCGCCAAGGATATTGGAAAGGTTTTCAGGGGGGCCAAGTGGAAGCCGGATGATTACCGCGATCTGCTTTGCTTGTTGTTCGAATTGGTTCGTCTTGCGAAATCCAGCCCGGTTGCAATCGAGGAACATATCGAGGCACCGGATGAGTCCACTATTTTTTCGAAGTACCCTCGCATTCAATCCGACAAGGAAGCGATCAACCTGATTTGCGACACGATGCGCTCGGCCTCGATGAATTATGATGACCCTCACCAGGTCGAAGAAGTTCTTGAAAAGCGGATTGATGCAAACCTGCATCATGCCCTGCATGGCAGCCATGCCTTGCAGACCGTTGCCGATGGGCTGCCTGCTTTGGGAATCGTGGCTGCGGTTTTGGGGGTTATCAAGACGATGGCATCGATTGACCAGCCACCCGAGGTACTGGGCAAAATGATTGGCGGGGCACTTGTCGGGACATTCCTGGGCGTTTTCCTGGCCTATGGTCTGGTTGCCCCCTTCGCCGGCAAAGTGAAGGCCGTGGTAGAGGAAGATGCCCATTTCTATCAGCTGATCCGTGAGGTTCTGGTCGCAAACCTGCACAACCATCCTGCCAATATCTGCATCGAGGTTGGACGGCAGAATACCCCATCGCATTACAGGCCGGATTTCGATGCCCTTGAAGATGCATTGAAGACGCTCAAACAGGATGCAGCATGATACGAAGACTCTGCTCAATACTGCTCTTCTTTTCGCTTTTTCCAACCGCGGTTGCGGCCCAACAGGCCATTGTTCGTTCCGGCGAACATGGTGATTTCACACGGTTGGTCGTTGGTCTGCCGCGTGGGGCGGAATGGGAAATACAGAAGGCAGAAAAACGGGTCATTCTGCAGATCGGTTCGGGTGTCACCAGTTTCGACCTTTCCAGTGTATTTCAACGGATCGACCGGTCGCGGGTTGCTTCGGTCAGCGCAGGAAATGTCCCCGGGCAACTGATTATTGATATCGGGTGCAATTGCTCGGCCAAGGCGTTTCTGGCCGGCCCTCGGATGCTGGCCCTGGATATTGCCCCGATGCCAATTGATGCGGGTCAACAAGCTGATGCAACAGGGCCCGTCTCGAAAACTCTCAGCTTCGGAAGTGCGGTGGTCCAGGTGCCCCGAATGGGCTTGCAAATGGCTTTGCCCGATTTTCCGTCAGAGGGCGGCACCAACACGACCGGGGCCATAGGAATGTTTGCCGAAAAAATGGTGGCAATCGAACTCGCGGGTAAAGCAGAAGAACGTCTTTTGCGACAACTTGGACGCGCCGCTACGCAAGGGCTTTTGGCTCCCAACGCCGGCATCGCACTTCGTTCAGCATCGACCCGGGCAAGCTCGCAGCCTTCCAGCAAGACTTTCTCCAAGTCACCACGGTTGCAAACGGACATTCCTTTGGTCGCATTGTCCAGCCAGGATGCCGATTTCCTTGGCGCAAAAGGTTCGGAAAATCAAACCATGGGGGGTGCCGACTGTATCCCGGATGATGATTTTTCGGTGGTAGACTGGGGTGCTGACAGTTTCCACGCTGGTCTGTCGCATTGGCGCGGGCAGCTGTTTGGTGACCTTGACCAAATCAATGAAGACGCAGCGTTGGGTTTGGCAAAACACTATATCCATTACGGTTTCGGGGCCGAGGCGCGGCAGTCTCTTCGCTTGCAGGACAAGCCTGAGCCACTCTTGGAAATCATGTCACACCTCGTCGACGGTGACCCGGTGGCTGATCCTGGGTCGCTGCCCGCGCAGGCAAGCTGTGAGGGCCTTGTCTCGTTGTGGGCGGTTCTCTCGGCAGAGGAGGGGCGGCAACCAACCGATGTTAATCATAAAGCCGTTGTTCGGCACTTCGCCGCCTTACCTCGGCATCTCCGCCTCGGGTTGGGGCCCGATTTGGCAATGCGGTTGGCCGGCTACGGCCACGAAGAGGCGTCCGAACTGATCCTGCGCAGGATGGACCTGGCAGCTGACCGGAAAACGCAGAATCAAGCACTTGCCGAGATTGGCATTTCCAAACGCGCGGCTGATCAGGAAAAGGCGCAGAAACTTCGCAAGGTGGCCGTCGCGCAGAATACTGAGCAATCGCCCATGGCGTTGGCGGCAATCATAGAATCCGAGGTCGCGGCGGGGCGGCCTATTCCGGGGAAAACCGCCGAACTTGCTGCAGCATTTGCATTCGAAAACCGCAGTGGTGAGAACGCTGACATCCTGGCCTGGGCCGATGCTCTGGCACATGCTGGGGCTGGCCAATTCGCGTTAGCCCTTTCCAAGCTGGATGCCCTTGATCCGGAAAATATTGCGGCGCGGCCTGCACGGATTTACGCTCTGCTTCGGACAAACGCACCAGATGCCCTGTTTCTGGAGCTGATTTTTCAGCGATTGGATCAGGCCAAAGAGCTTCCGGAAGACGAAGTGAATCGGCTTGCTGAACGCGTGCTTTTGCTCGGGTTCCCGGAAGACTCCATGAAGCTGTTGATGAATCCGGCGGGTGGTGACGAGGCGCGGGAAAGGCGCCTGTTGCGTGCAGAGGCGGCGTTGAAAATGACGCGCCCACGGCAGGCCGAGGCAGAGTTGCTTGGTTTCTCGGGGCCCGATGTCGACGCGATAAGGGCGCGTGCACGCAGCATGGCCGGCGATCATGCGATTGCCGCGCGGGTTTATGCAGACCTCGAATCCGAGGGCGATGGGAGGCGTTCGGCTTTCCTTGCAAGCGAGTGGGCAGATCTTGCCCAAACCGATGATCCTGCACTATCCGCATTTGCCGCGTTGAAGCTGACCGAGAACGAGGCAACGCCGAATGAGGCTGTGCTGGCAAGAAACCAAGACTTGCTTGACCAGAGTGCGCGCGTGCGGGAAACACTGGACCAGCTAATTTCAAGTTTCGCGTTTGATGATTCCGCGAACAACTCTGACCAAGCCGGTTCGCCGTAACCGAATCGAAAGACACCGGGCCTAACCCTGTTCTCACAAGCAGAATGCTGCGGAGGGCCGGAAAATGAAAAAGCGGGAAATCCCCGACTTGGCTTGGCGAACGGGCGCGCCTTATCCAAAGGCTGTCACGGTGGCGCACCGTTTGCCCGATATCTTGGAAAGTCCGCTTGGCGCAGGTGAATTTTACGTTGCTGGACAGGTGACACTTGCAAGCCGGCTGTTTGGCGTGGCGCCCCAAATGTCGGAGCGTGGGTAATGCCGTCGGGCTTTTCGGCGCAGGCCGTTTTCCAACCCACCGTGTTGCTGGCGCTCGCCTTGATGGCGGTCATCGTGATGATGATTCTGCCCATGCCCGCATGGGTTCTTGATGTGGGATTGTCCGTATCCTTTGGTCTTGCAATCCTTATCTTCACCGTAACGCTCTTCGTCGAGAAACCGCTGGATTTCTCAGCGTTCCCCACGATCCTTCTGGCATCCTTGATGCTTCGACTTTCGCTTAACGTTTCGTCCACCAAACTCATCATTGGCGAGGGTCACACCGGGACGCGGGCAGCGGGCGGTGTCATCGAAGGCTTTGCCAATTTTGTTATGGGCGGAAGCCTTTTCTTAGGGCTGGTCGTCTTTGGCGTTCTGTTGATCGTGAATTTCATGGTCATCACCAAAGGTGCGGGCCGGATGGCCGAAGTCGGCGCCCGTTTTGCTCTTGATGGGATGCCAGGCAAACAACTTGCGATCGATAGCGACCTGTCCGCAGGGGCCATAGACCACGTCGAAGCACGTGCTAGGCGCGAACGTGAGCAACAGGAAACGACCTTCTTCGGCTCGCTCGACGGGGCATCCAAATTCGTCAAGGGCGATGCGCTGGCCGGGCTGCTGATAACCTTGTTGAACCTTGTCATGGGGTTGGTGATGGGTCTTGTGGTCCATGACCTGCCAATTGCCACTGCTTTCGAAACATACGCCATCCTGACCGTCGGTGATGGCTTGGTCACGCAAATTCCTGCCGTCATAATCTCGATTGCCGCGGCACTCCTTCTTGCGCGGGGCGGCACTGTTGGCGCGACTGACACGGCATTGGTGGCACAATTGGGCAAACATCCCGCAGCCCTGGCCACGGTGGCCGTGCTGATGCTGCTTTTCGCCTTGGTGCCAGGCCTTCCCTTTGTACCCTTTGTCATGGGCAGCGGTGTTCTGGCCACTGCCGCGCTCATGGTGAACAGGCGCAACAGCGTGGCCTTGGAATACGGTGACGCCTTGCCCAAAGAAGTAATGCCTGCGCCACAGCCGTTGGGCGATGTGCTGGATCTCGATGATATCCATGTGGAGTTCGCCTCAGACCTTGTCGAAATGGTTCTGGATGCAGGCACCGGGCTAGACGTGCGGATCGCGAACATGCGGCTTCATGTGGCCAAGGCATTTGGCCTAATTTTGCCGGAAATTCGCCTGACCGATGACGCCGGGCTGCCGCCCGGAACATATATCATTCGTATACAGGGGGTGGAGCAGGTGCGCGCTCGCCTGTTTTCTGATCGCGTCCTGGCGCTTCTGCCGGAGGGCGATGTCTCGGTTCCGGCGGGAGAGGATGTTGCAGAACCCGTTTATGGTGCGCCAGCGCGTTGGATCGACGAGGACGCCAGGGAAAAACTGACCCTTGAAGGGGTGACGATCGTCACGCCGGCCGAAGTGCTGGCCACGCATCTACTGGAAACGATCAAGCGCAATTTCTCGCGGCTTTTGACTCTCAAAGCCTTGCAGCGACTGCTTGATGAAATGGTTAACTTGTCTGATCCAAAACGCGCCGAGGCGAACCGCACCCTTCTGGACGAAATGATACCTGATCGTGTTCCGCTGGATTTGCTGCACCGCGTCACGCGTCTTTTGCTAGAGGAGCAGGTATCCGTGCGAAACCTGCCACTCGTCCTTGAAGCGACTGCCGAGGCGCGATCAGCGGGATTGGCCGCGCCTGACATGATTTGCGAGCATGTTCGCCAGCGTTTGGGCTTCCAACTGGTTGCAGGGCTGAAAAGAGACGATGGCTCTCTTCCGCTTATTCAACTGGCGCCCGAGTGGGAGGATACGTTCACCAGTTACCAGGTCGACGGCGAACGCGGTGCACTTGATGTTGCCCTCCCGCCTGATCTTTTCGCGCGGCTGACCGACGGGGTCGCCGAACAGGTTTCCGCTGCTGGCGAGCGTGGCGTGTTTCCAGCGCTTGTCACCGCATCTCGTCGCCGTCGGTTTCTTCGGGCGCTTCTTGCCGCGAAAGGGTTGAGCACTCCGGTCTTGTCTTTCGAAGAGATTGGTGCCGATGCCCACCCCTCTCTTGTTGGAACGGTTGCCGCATGATCGACCAGGCGGCGAGCATTCTGGGGTTGTCGCAGCTGGCCCTTTGGCACGGATTTGTCGTTTTCTTGCGGGTGGGTGCACTTGTTACCTTGTTGCCGGGGTTCGGTGAAACGGCGGTGCCCCTGCGGATCAAGCTTGGCTTGGCGCTTGCCTTCACGGTTCCGGTCGCAGTTGCGATCGACCCGTTCGCCGGCGTTCCCGACTGGCCCGATCTTGCATGGCTGTTGATTACCGAGCCGCTCTCAGGGGCATTGCTGGGGGTCAGCCTGCGCCTTTTCGTCCTTGGTCTGTCAACTGCAGGCTCCATCGCGGCGCAATCCACCTCACTTGCACAGATTTTTGCCACTGCCGGGGGGGATCCGCAGCCGGCCATGGCACATATGCTGGTCATTGCCGGGCTGGCGCTTGCAATGATGGCGGGCCTGCACACGAAGGCCGTCATTTTCGTCATTCTGTCCTACGACATGTTCCCGCCAGCGCGACTTCCTGATGCTGAAACCGTATCAACCTGGGGCGTGGGCCTGGTGTCAAAAGTGTTTGCACTTGGCTTCATGCTGGCGGTGCCATTCGTGATCGTTTCGGTTCTCTACAACCTGACATTGGGCGTTATCAACAGGGCGATGCCGCAGCTCATGGTGGCGTTTGTCGGCGCGCCGGTTATTACCTTTGGCGGGCTTGCGCTGCTCATGCTGTTGTCGCCGCTGATGCTACAGGTGTGGCTTGCCGCGATCGACGGGTTCTTGCTTGTGCCGCACGAGGTTGCGAGATGAATGGCGCGTCAGGTGAGGACAGCGACAAAACTCACGAGCCAACCCCACGAAAACTGGAGGAAGCACGCAAGAAAGGAGAGGTCGCACGATCACAGGATCTTTCGGTATCTGCGGCCTATGGCGGTTTGCTTTTGGCACTTCTGTTGACCGGCGCCAGCAGCGTAGAGGCGCTGGGTATGTTGTTTCGTAGCCTGATCGAGCACGCCGATGGCTGGCGTGAGGTGTTCTTCAACGGCTCTGCAAGCCGTCCGGCAAAAGGTTTGATCGTACAAAGCATGGCTGCCATTGCGCCCTGGTTTGTCACTCCGGCTGCGCTTGTCCTGCTCACGGTGATTGCCCAGCGGGCCTTCATCGTGACACCGTCCAAGCTGGTGCCCAAACTCAACCGAATTTCGCTGATTGCCAACGCGAAGAACAAGTTTGGCCGCGGGGGTCTTTTCGAGTTTGCGAAAAGCTTTGCGAAGCTGGTGATCTATTCGATTGTCTTGTTTGTTTTCCTGAACGCGCGGCTGGAAGAAATGTCAGCAAGCGTACAGACAAGCCCGGGTATCGCCATGACGATGCTGGGGCGCTTGTGCATCGAGTTTCTCTTCGTGGCCCTGGTTGTTGCCCTGGTCCTTGGTGGAATCGACTACCTTTGGCAGTGGCATGAACATATGCGCAAGAACCGGATGTCCCACAAGGAAATGCGCGACGAGCATAAGGACACCGAAGGCGACCCGCAAATGAAGCAGACGCGGCGCCACAAGGCACAGGAAATCGCGTCGCGCCGCATGATGCAAGATGTGCCGCGGGCCGATGTCATTATCGTGAATCCGACGCATTACGCGGTCGCATTGAAATGGAGCAGGGCACCGGGCTCGGCCCCGGAATGTGTTGCCAAGGGCGTGGATGAGATTGCCAGGCGGATTCGTGAAATCGGGTTTGAAAATGGCGTGCCGGTCCAGTCGGACCCACCGACGGCGCGGGCCCTTTATGCGTCGGTCGAAATCGGGGAGGAAATCGCGCCCGAACATTATCGCGCAGTAGCGGCCGCGATCCGGTTTGCCGATGGGCTCAGGCAAAAGGTCAGAAGGCGATGAACAAGGACAAGGCCGATCAAATCGCCCGCCTGACATCGGTGATGTTCCGTCGGCGACAGGCCGAACTGCAAGCATTGCATGTCGAAGAAAACCGTCTGCGGGATGCAATGGCGGCACTGGATGAGAACCGTGTTCAGACAAAATTGGCCGATTGCGCAAACCCTGTACGGCAAAGCCTTGGTGCCGATGTTCTTTGGCAAGGCTGGCTTGATACCCAGCAGCGTGAGCTGAGCATGGAGCTTGCGCGCCTTCGCGCGGCGAAGGAAACCCTGTTGCATAGCTTGAAAAAGGCGCTTGGGCGTCAGCAGGTGGCCGAGCACCTGCAGAAAACCGCTGCGCAAAGACAGCGATCCAGGGCGGACAAGAGGCAAGGTTGATACCGGTTGGGCTCAGACATCCTGTCGCCCGATGTCGGTAATCAGTATATCCGACACATCATGCCCGATCACGCCTTGTGCGGCATCCAGTAAGGCATCACGTAATGATCCCATGTTGGCAGCCGAGGTGAAAGCACCACGAAACCCACCAATATTCGCGTGATCGAACAGTACCTGCAAGAAAACGTCACGGAGTTTGGGCTCTCTGGTGTAAATCGTTTCGCGCGCTCCGGGTGCGGCCTCGATGCTGAGTGACAGCACGACCATCGCGGCCACGCGATCCTGTTCTACGACAGGCACAACGAATTGGTTGCTCAACTTGATGTATTCCGGAATTGCTGGCTGAGCGCGCGTGTCTTTCACGGCGATGCCGGCACGCTTGGTATCCGAGGGCGGAGAAGGCGCGCATTCCGACAAGGTTGCGGCCTTTTCGGGGGCAGGTCGCACCATCGCACCTGCCACGACGCCACCGCCGGTGCCCATGGCGGCAAGCAAGATCGGTAAAAGCGTGCGAAACATGTCTGGTCTCCTCAGAACGGCAGGACCGCATCCAGAATCTGCTGGCCGTAGCGTGGTTGCTGCATGTCCGAGATCTGGCCGCGGCCGCCATAGGACACGCGAGCCGAAGCGATCTTGTCGTAGGTAACTTCGTTTCGGCGTGAGATATCCTCGGGGCGCACATAGCCGGTGACCAGCAATTCGCGCATTTCGTAGTTCACGCGCACCTCTTGGCTACCTGATACCGCGAGAACCCCGTTGGGCAGCACCTGGGTAATCGTCGCGGCCACCCGCAGCGTCAGTTTCTCGTTGCGACGGACCGAGCCGCTGCCCGAACTTGACGAGGTGGACCCGATCGATACCGCTTCTGCCATCGAGGCTCCTTCTGGCAGGCGCTTGTCGAGGCGCTGTGGTATCCCGAACAAACCTGGTACGCCCAGGCTTTCTGATCCGTCGCGAGCGCGTTGCGTACTGTTTGAAATTTCGGCCTCATCGTCGATTTCGATTACGACGGTTAGTATGTCGCCACGGCGCATCGCCCGCCTGTCACCCAACAGAGATCGACGACCGGAATGCCACAGCGAAGAATGATCGACGGGGCGTTGAACCGTTTGCCGCATCGGCAGGCCCGGGTTGAACATGGCGTTGTGCGCCGGGCTTTCCTGGGTCGGAGTGAAATCCGGCGCCTTGCCGATGTGGTCGGCGCGGACGCAAGCGGACAAAACCAACAGCGCGGATAGACAGAGCAAGCGTGAACGCATCACTTCATACCTTTCACCAGAACCGTACCATCAGCCTGAACCTGGCCCATGACCGGACTACGCGACGACAGATTCAGAACACGTATGGTTTCGCCTACCCCGGCACGATCAAGGGCGCGCGCCTCGGTTTGGATATGCAAAACGGACGACTCGAACACCAGGGGAACGATCTGGTTGCGTTCGATGATTGCAGGAGGGCCAACATCACCGGGGCGAACCGGCCTGCCGGCATATATGGTGACGCGGGCTTCTTGGCCGACGATTAACGCGGGATCGGCCAGGCCCACATCCGGACCCGTGTGCAAGATCAGATCGCTGGCGGAAACGATCGTCTGTGCACGCAAAGTGCGGGCGGCAACCAGCATGTCGGCATGCGCCGGAAATGCCAGGCCAACCAGGATCAGGGCAAGCCATAGCATGGTCATCACCGTACCTGCGCTGTTGCGCCCAGCATCTGGTCGGCTGCGGAAATGACCTTTGAGTTCAACTCGTAGCCGCGTTGCGCTTCGATCAGTTCGGTGATTTCCCGTACGGGATCGACGGAACTGTCTTCAAGATAGCCCTGCCGCAAGGTGCCCAACCCGTCCTGACCGGGTGTTGTTACCAATCCCGGACCGGATGCTTCGGTTTCGGTGAAAAGGTTTGATCCGATTGCTTCCAGCCCCTTGGCATTGGTAAAGCCTACCAAGCTGAACTGCCCCAAAACCTGCGCCTCGGTGGCAAGATCGAAATAGGCATAGACTTCGCCATCGGCGTTGATCGAGATCGAGCGCGCATCCGTCGGGATCACGATTTCTGGCTGCACGGGGAACCCGTCTGAGGTGACAATCAACCCGTCGCCGCTGCGTTTCAGGCCACCGTCACGGGTGTAAGCGGCCTGCCCCGAGGGTAGTGTCACCTCCAGGAATCCTTGCCCGTCGATTGCGACATCCAGATCGCCGCCAGTTTCGCTCAGCGCGCCTTGTGCAAGGTTCATCGATACGGCCGCGGGTCGCACGCCCAGGCCAAGCTGCACGCCGGTTGGCAATATGGTGCCATCGGCGGCGTTTACCGTCCCGGCGCGGGCGGCTTGCTGATAGTGCAGATCGGAGAATTCTGCCCGCCGAGCATTATAGCCCGTGGTCGACATGTTGGCGAGGTTGTTGGAAATCGTTTCAACCCGCATCTGTTGGGCGGACATGCCCGTTGCGGCGATCTTCAAGGCACGCATGGTGGCCTCCTGCGGTTAGCGGATGAATGTCTTGACGGCGGTCCGAATGCGCTCATCTTCGGCTTCAAGGAATTTCTGCCCCATCTCGTAGGCACGCTGGACCTCGATCATGCGGGCGATCTGGCTGATCGGGTCGACATTCGACGATTCCAGAAACCCTTGCAGGATCTGGCCGGCTTCAACTGGTTCCACACCGCCGTCTGCGCGGAACATCACGCCGTCCTCGCGGATCATGCCGTTGGGATCTGCCGGTCGGTAAAGCCCGATCTTCCCCAGGGGGCGCCCATCGTCGCTAATCGTGCCGTCAGCAGAGATGCCAATGTTCGCGGCATCGGGCGGAACGAAAACCGGCGCACCGCCTGCATCAAGAACGCGAAAGCCGTTTGGCGTTACCAGGTCGCCTTCGGCATTCGGTGTAAAACTGCCTGCACGGGTCAATCGTTCGCCCCGTGATGTTTCGACCATGAAAAACCCCTCGCCCTCGATCGCAAGGTCGAAACGCCCGTTCGTTCGGGTCAATGCGCCCTGCATGATCGACGTGTTGCGCACATTTCCCGTGGCCATCGAAAGGGACGGACCGTTTTCAACCCGCTTTACATGTTCCGAGAAAATCAGCCCCTCCTGCCGAAAGCCGGTCGTGGCCATGTTGGCGATATTGTTCGCCACTACCCGCATTTCGCGCATCAAGCCCGACTGCCGGGTGAGCGTGGTGTAGCCTGCATTATCCATGTACTGCCCCCGTTTGCCCTGTCAGCCGCCGACCATCAGCGGCACCAGCGTATCTTGGAAAAAGCTGACCAGTGTCTTGGTCATGAAGCCCATCGAGACCCAGTAGACCGCGACGATTGCCCCGAGTTTCGGAACGAAGGTCAGGGTCATTTCCTGGATCGACGTCAGTGCCTGGAAAAGCCCCACAGTGACGCCGGCGATCAACGCGACCGAAAGGATCGGCACCGAGGTTATCACCGACACCCACAGGCCCTGGCGCAGCGTGTCGTAGAATACGCCCTGGTCCATCATCAGACGGGCATCCGCAGGATTTCCTGGTATGCTTCGACAACCTTGTCGCGCACGGTCACTGCGGCTTCGACCGCAAGTTCGGTTTGTGCCAACGCCTGCACCAGCGCATGAGGATCTGCGCCGCCCGTCATGGCGGCCTGGGCTGTTTGCTCGGCCTGTTGCAGCGTCGCCGTGAAATCCCGGGCCAGGTTCACCGCCGCTTCGCCGGCAGTGCCAGTGCCTTGCGGTTCGGTTGCGGGGCGGGCCGCGGCATAGTTCTGCCCGGCGAGTGCGGAAATCGCTTGCATCGTTCTCTCCTTCTGGATCTTCGGGGTTTACCGGCGCAACAGGTCCATCAATGCCGACGACATCTGCCGTGTCTGGTCGAACATTTTCAGGTTCGCCTCGTAGCTGCGTTGGGCTTCGCGTGCGTCTGCCACCTCGATCACCAGGTCGACATTCGACCCGAGATAGTGCCCGGTCTCGTCGGCCATCGGATGCGCGGGATCATAAACTTGTTCCAGGTCACCGCGATCAAGCGTGACACGCCCCGGATTTACCATGCTCACGCCCGCGCCTCGCATCGTGGCCTCGAACGGGATCGTCTTTCGCCGGTATCCTGGTGTATCCGCGTTGGCGATATTTTCAGACACGTGGCGCAGGCGCTGGGCTTGGGCATTCAGCCCGCTGGTGGATACTTCGAGTGATCTTGAAAAGTCGCTCATGCCGGTCTCCTCAACGACGTCCGATCGCGCTGCGCAGAATGGTCAGCGAACTCTTGTAGATGGCCAACGCCCGGTCATGCTGCCGCTTGGTGTCGACCGCGTGCAGCATCTCTTGCTCGATCGTGACGTTGTTGCCGTTGGGGTTGGTGCCGGCGCCGTCGCGCGCCACGGTTTCAAAAGACATCTGGCCAGCAACTGTGCCATTCAGATGCCTTGTGCGCGTGGCCTTTTGCACGGTCTGGCGGTCTGAAACCATGTCGGCAAAGGGCGGCAAGTCATGCGCCTTGTAGCCCGGCGTGTCGGCATGGGCCATGTTCTGCGCGATGGTGGCCTGCCTGGCGCCAGCATGGCTTGCCATGGCGTGTGACAGACGAAAAATCTGCAAATTCGCAAACATCGGGGCTTCTCCCTCGGTGACCTATACCGATGCTTAACCGTGATTCCTTTAGAAATTGTTTTCGAAAGATTTTTGGAGAGTGCGATGCCCCAGCCCAAATCCATGCCGGAAATCGGCAGCCTGACTTCGGTTCGTGACGTAGGCCGTGTAGTTGCCGTTTCGGGCGGTTTGGTAAAGGTGCAGGGGCTTGGCACGTTCGCCCGGCTGGGAGATCAGTTGCGTCTTTTGCGCAAGGGGGCGCTGCCGCTGATGGGCGAGGTTCTGCAACTGGGGAAGGATGCGTTGACCATGCTTCCGGAACACGCTCTGACCGGCGTCTCACTGGGGGATCGGGTCATCTTGGCAGGGCCGGCCCATATAGCGCCCTGCGACGGGTGGATTGGCCGCGTGATCGACCCAATGGGACGCCCGCTTGACGGGACGCCCCTTCCGCGCGGCGATGGCGGGCGCGACTTCCTTTCAGCGCCGCCGCCAGCCGCGCAGCGCCGTGGCCTGGGACAAAGGTTGGAAACGGGAATGCGCGTTTTCAACACATTGTTGCCCATCGTACAGGGGCAGCGCGTCGGGCTTTTTGCCGGTTCTGGCGTCGGCAAGACGCATCTGCTTGGGCATCTGGCGCGGTACATGCAGGCCGATGTCGTCGTGATCGCCCTTATCGGAGAGCGCGGCCGCGAAGTTGGCGATTTCGTCGGCAAGGTTCTCGGCCCCGAGGGCATGGCACGGTCGGTGGTGGTGGCGGCAACGTCAGACCAATCGCCGCTATTGCGGCGGCGATGCGCCTGGACGGCTATGACAGTGGCCGAATATTTCCGCGACCAGGGGTGCAACGTCCTGTTTCTGGCCGACTCCATCACCCGCTTTGCCGAAGCGCATCGTGAAATCGCCGTGGCCTCGGGCGAGGACGCGGCGTTGCGTGGCTATCCTGCTTCGACCGCGCATACCATCATGGCCCTGGCCGAACGCGCTGGGCCGGGCGCTGGAAGCATGGGGGATGTTACCGCGTTGTTTACCGTTCTGGTGCCCGGATCGGACATGGAAGAGCCGGTGGCAGATATCTTGCGTGGCGTCCTTGACGGCCACGTGGTTCTGGATCGCAAGATCGCCGAGCGAGGACGCTATCCTGCGATCGACCTTCCGCGCTCGGTCTCGCGCAGCTTGCCCGACGCCGCGACTGAGGCTGAAAATGCGCTGATCGGCGAAGCGCGGCATTTGCTTGGTGTGTATGACGAAAACGACATGATGATCCGGGCGGGGCTTTATGCAGCAGGCAGCGACCCGACCCTGGACAGCGCAATCTCAATCTGGCCCGAGCTTGATGCGTTTCTTGCCGAGAACGAAAGCCAGGCAAGCACAAATAGTTTTGCCCGGTTGCGTTTGATCTTGCGACGCGCGAGCGCCCCGCGACCAGTGCAGCCGGGATCTGCCAGCCACGCAACACGTTAATTCCGGCGTGGGATGTTTTGCAGCAGGCTTAGCGCGACCGAGGCCGGGCCGGTCACGACAGCCTCGGCAACTTGTGTCCGCAACAAGTATCGTTGAACCAGCTGTTCGCGCACCTCCGGCCTTGCCAAGTCTCCGACGCTTTCCAGGCCAAGCTGGCCGCGCGCCTTTTCCTGGAAAACCTGCAGTTGCTGATCAATGTCGATCTGGCCAAAACTTTTGGGCAGACCCAGCGCAACCTCGAATACCTCGCGCAGTGGGGCGGTGCCCATGATGCGAAACCACCGGGCGTTCTCGCTGCTCGAACCGCCTGCGATCTCTGGCAACTGCCGATCGGCGTTCAACGCCAGCCGCATCGCATTATCCTGTTCGCCGACGGCCTGCTCGAACTGCTGCTTGCGATAAAGCGCCACCGTTTTCGCGCCGAAATCGCTCAACTTGGTGTTTGGTACCGGGAAATCGCCGAAACCAAATGCCTTGGAAAAGCTTTTGTATCTATCATCGGCCAGCCTGTTCGACAGCGCGTCGCTTTTCAGCGTACCATCTTCCAGCACTTTGCGGATGAAAAAGCGGTTGTCGATATCACTTTGCAGCCCATGGGCGCCCAATGCGACCCGCAATAGCCGCCTGTCGGATACCAGTTGTTCCGCAGTGTCGATCTTACCGATCTTCTCAAGAAAATAATCGGTGTCGCGGGTGATTTGCGCACCCGAGTTGAATGTGGCGGTTTGAGTATCCATCGTGCGCTGCAAAAAGCGCCACCCGGCCAACCCGGCCATCGGCAGGACGGGTTGAAAGCTCATTTTGCGGCGGCCAAAAGCCGATCTTCGCGCGGAATCAAACGGCGCAGCGCCTTGAGGCATTGGTAATAGCGGCGCGAAATCAGCGCCTCGGTGGCTATCGTCAATTGTGTGCGGCTGTCAGCGTCTGTCAGCACCTGGCTCAGTTCCTCGATCCGGCGAAGCAATTGGTGCTGGGCATCATCCGGATCGAGGTCGCCGGACAACACCAGCTGCGCTGCGTAACAGACGCGACGCACGGGTGTTTGTGCGTCCTCGGGGTGGATGGCATCCCGGAGGCGCAGGATGTTCGCATCAGGCGTGAGGATCGACAGCCGCGTGCGACGGTCACCGTTTTCGATAACGGCGCCATTCACCAGAACGCGTTCCTTCGGGTTCAACTTCAGGACCAAACCGCTCATGTGTCTTTGCCTTCCTTGCGCAAGCCCCGCATGATGGCCGTGTTAACCTCGACCAGCGGTCCGACTGGTGCATTTCCTTTCAATACGTTGCGGCTGTAGGTTTCCGTGAACTCAGCCAGATAAAAGAGCCGCGCCCGCAAATCGGCAGGCAAAGCATTGTCCTTGTCGGCTACCGATATCGCCAACGTGTTCCAGAGGCGACGGTTCTCGTGGATGGCTTCGGCCAGTTTGGAAAACCCGCCTTTTCCTTTGCGTGCCGAGGCTGCAAGGCGTTGCGTGACGCGCGCGAAAACCTCGTATTCGCCACTGCGCGGGGTGCGGATCGGTGTGGCGTTCGATTGGTAGGCGCGCTGTGCCAGACGTTTGGTGTTCACGTCTTATCCTTCCGATTTGCGATTTCCGGGAGATTCAAGGTCCGGGGGCGCCGTGACGCCCCCGGAACGCCAGCGTTTAACGGAACAACGACAGCAGGGTCTGCGGCGCCTGGTTGGCGATCGACAGGGCCTGGACCCCCAGCTGCTGTTGCACCTGCAACGCTTGCAGACGCGCCGAAGTTTCCTCCATGTCGGCATCGACCATCGCCCCGATACCGGATTTCAGCGAGTCGCCGAGGTTCGAAATGAACTCGGACTGGGTTTCGATCCGGCCTTCGATCGAACCGAACGACGCGGCGGCGTTGATCGCGGTGTCGATCAGGCCTTCGATGTTGCCA
Source organism: Lutimaribacter degradans (assembly GCF_023703375.1). Taxonomy (GTDB): domain Bacteria; phylum Pseudomonadota; class Alphaproteobacteria; order Rhodobacterales; family Rhodobacteraceae; genus Lutimaribacter; species Lutimaribacter degradans. The sequence continues at coordinate 153,289 of NZ_JAMQGO010000003.1, read as the reverse complement.
AGCGCCGCCGCTGCCCCGGAATCGGTACTGACATCGATTGCCGCCAGCGCGCCAAGGCCGCCAGAGTTGGCATTGGTGAATTGGCCCGAAACTTGCAGCGAATCCGCACCATCATTGGTGACGACCAATGTGCCGGCGTTTGCACTGTTGTAATCGACCGTCACCTGGAGGTCGGTGGCCTCAATCGCGTTCTTGAGGTTCACGGCGATCACGTCTTGGGGGGTGGTGCTCGCCACGTCTTCGTCGGTCACCGTGTAGCTGACAGAGTCCTCGCCCAGTTGCAGCGTGATCTTGTCCCCGGTCGCATAGGTCGGGTTTGCGATGACGATGGTGCCGTTGTCGTCCGTTCCCCCGTTTCCATCGAGTGAGAACCCGAACGCATCGGCCGAATCGGCAGCCACCCCATCCGTGCCGGTAAAGGACGCCTTGGCCGTGTAGCCCCCGGTTGACAGGTTTTGTGCGTTGACGGTGATCGACGAAGCGCTGACGCCGGTACCGCTGCGGTCAAGCGACGCCAATACCGATGTGGATGCGGTGCTGCCATCGACCAGGTTCAGACCGTTGAACTGGGCTGCACCCACGACTGCGCCGATCTGTTCCTTCAGCGCGGTCACATCGGCGTCGATCTTGGCACGGTCGACATTGTCTTCCTGCGCAGCGACGATCTTTGCCTTCATCTGGTTCAAGAGCTCGGTGGTGGTTTCTGCCGCTTCACGCGCCACAGCGACCGTCGATTCGCCCAGCGACAAGCTGTCCGAAATGGCCTTGAGGCCATTTACATCCGATTCCATCACCTTGGAAATCGCCCAGACTGCGGCGTTGTCCTTGGCGCTCGATACCGACTTGCCCGTTGAAATCTCGGATTGCACCGAGGCCATGTTCTTGTTGATGGAGCGCATGGTTTGCAGCGCGACCATGGCGCCGTTGTTGGTCAGAATGCTCGACATGATATGTTCCTTCAGTCAAAAAGGCGCTTTCCGCCCGATTGGGTTCCCGACGCGCGTATCGCGGCCGGATCGACCGTCTTCTGACGAATGCGACAACGGCTCCAACCGCGGTCGCGCCACCAGCAAGGTGCGGGAACAACCTGCCGCTCAAAGACCTAAGAGAACGCTAATCCAACTCTCCCATCTCGAATGTATTTGATTGAGTGTTTTGTATAATTCGAAGGGTTCTCAGGCGCGGCGCTCGACGCTGGGTCGGTGCATTCCGTCGATGCTTTGACGGTTGCCACTTTGGTCATAGGTGTTCAGCGCGCTGCGGACATCACGCAGTGCCTGCAGCCGACGGGTGACGGCGTTTATCCCCTTCAGCGCGCTGTCGAACAATTCCTGATTGCGCTTTGCCTTGGCCTGAAGACCGTCCAAACCGGATTTTGGGAGCTTGGCCAAGGTATTGACCAGCTTTTCTTTTTCTTCGGCCAGGCGCGCCAGGTTTTCAACATCGCCCGCCAGCAAGGCGGCCCTTTCCTTGTCAAGAAGGTCATCGAAAGCGTTACGGGCTATTGTTGCTTGATCAGTCATTCGGAATCTCCTTCAATGCGTGAAAGATCGTTTCGGCCAATCCGACACCGCCGCGCTCGGCCATTGCGCGCGCCTGTTCCTGCAAAAGAAATGATGCGAACTGGTCTTCGCCGATGCCACCTCCGAAAGCGTCCGGCGTATTGCCCAACCCTGCGGTTTTCAACATTTCGGCGAGAAAGCTTGCCTCAAGTTCGATTGCAGCCTTGCGCAGATGCGTGTCGGCTGTCTTTGGCGCAGCTCCGGCCATCGGCGGGATTTCGGTCATATTGGCTGTTCTTTCAATTCGATGGATTTTTCCGAACATGGACCTGGGACAGTAAAGAAGCAGTAACCACCGATCCGCATATTCGCTCTGTCGATCCAGAACGGAGCCGCAATGACACCTTTATCGCCCCAGTTGGGAAGCAGTCCGCAGACGCAGGCGGGACAGCCGCGTAAAACGCTACAGTCCCTAGCTCATAAGGCGTTTTCAGAAGAATACGTTGCGCAAGGCGCGCCTGATGATGCGCGGCATCCTCCGGCCATCGACAAGGTGGCCGATCACGAGTCTGCGACTGCCGAGTCCAGGCCCGAGGATATGGAACGGCCTTTGCTCGACCTTCAACACCCTGGTGAAAATGTGGAAACCACGCTGCCAATCACCGAAACAGCACGCCGGAATGATACCCTGCTTGGCTCGGAGAGGGATGAGGCCGAAGGCCGGATGGCCCAAGGGCAAATCACTGCCCTGTGGCTCGATCACGCAGCAAAGAACCCACAAGAACGTGAAGTCGCGCCGGGTCGGCCTGATGCAAGCGTGTTACGGTTCGGGCGCGATACAGCAAGTGGTGGTCTTGCAAGAGGACCGGACCATTCCGATGGCTTGGTGTATGCCAAGGCAGCGGGCGAAACCGACCAGCAGTCGCGGATACCAGAACCGCTTGGATCACCAGATAATGCGAAAAAGGGCATCTCTTTGACGACATTGACGTTGAATGACCAAACCGGGATGGGCCAAGACCGGATAGCGCGTGGGCAAGCAGACAGGCGCAGCGAGGCACTGGCAAGACCCCAGTTCTTCGCGGGCGATGCGAGTGGTTTCGCAAGGGGTACGCCGGGACAAGACAAACCGCCGACGGTCGAACTGGCCGAGTATCCGCAGATCAGAACGCGCGCACCGGGAAAGATAGAATCGACATCCCCGGCATCGGTATCGCTGGTTCCGGCAAGCCCAGTGAAAGCGGTTGATAAAGGCGCGAATACCATGCCGGGCCCGTCAACCGACCGGCTGCAAGCACCCGAACTTGGTCTTTTAGGCAGATACCACAGTGCAGGGCCGGAAAATAAAACAGCGCGCAAAGAGCCGGGCAGAGGGCACCAAGTTGCGATGCAAGGGCTTGTGTCAAGGCGGGGCGCCGTTACCCAAGCCATGGGGCAAAACATGCAGGTCTCGTTTCAAACGGCGGGCGCACCCTTCGGCACAGCACCGGAGCAAGACGTGGCTGACCCATCGGTGATCGAGGCGCGTGGTTCCCTGATGTTGCATGGCTCGCCAGATGGTATTGCCGACCGGATACCGGGGTCGCCCGCGCCTGCTGCCGAAACTGCGGCGCGAGCGGGCGCGATACACCTCGCCCAGGCCGTGGCGCGGCAGATGGCTGAAGCCGTTCCGCGCCTGGCCGATGCGGCTTTGGAAATCACTCTGAACCCAGAAGAGCTGGGCCGCCTGCGCCTGACCCTTGTGGGCGCAGATGGCGGGCCACCCGTATTGCACGTCACTGCGGAACGCATGGATACGCAAGAGCTGGTCCGCCGCCATGTCGATTTGCTGATGCGCGAGTTTTCGGCGCAGGGGTTTGGCGGATTGACTATTGATCTTGGCCAGCGTCACCAGCGCACGCCGGCGCCGCCCACCCTGGTCATCGGCGAAAGTGACCCCGCGGCAGAGCCTGACAACACATCTTCACCTTCTGTCGTCGGGCGCGGGCCCGCGTCAATGCTGCCCGGTGACCGCGTGGACATCAGACTTTGAGGAGCCCGATATGACCGACTTCAACACCATTCAACCGGCCTTTTCCCAAACTGCGGCGACGCAAGCCACGTCCGTGCAGGCGCAGGCCACTTTAAGCTCGGATTTCGAGACTTTCCTGAAAATGCTGACCGTGCAGATGCAGAATCAGGACCCCTTGAACCCAGTCGAAAGCTCGGAATACGCGGTGCAGTTGGCGACCTTTTCGTCAGTAGAACAACAGGTGCTGACAAACGATCTCTTGGCCACTCTCGTGGGCCAATCAAGTGGCAACATATCGCAGATCGCCAATTGGGTCGGCATGGATATCCGTGTGGCCGGTAGCGCGAGTTTCGATGGTGAGCCGGTCGCGATATGGGCCGAGCCGGCGCCGGGCGCCGTTCAAGCCGACCTAGTGGTCCGCGACAGCGGCGGCAACGAGATCACGCGCACAGGTGTCGAAGGCAGTGGCGGGCGCTTGACCTGGGATGGACACCTGGTTGGTGGCGGAAGCGCACTGCATGGCGCATACCGTTTTGAGATTGAAAGCCGGGCCGAGGATGGCACGGTAATCGATGTTTCAGACGCCGAGATTTATACCCGCGTTGTCGAGGTGCAAAGCACGCCCCGAGGACTGGAATTGCTGACCGAAAGCGGTGATACCGTGCCGGCAAGCGCCGTTACCGGGTTGCGCCAAGCCTGAGCCCGCGGTTGTTTGCGCCTGAACGGCCCCCTAGGATGTCCGTGCTGAACGGGACCCAGGTGCTGGAACATGATGACGGCTTATTTCCAATCGCAGCGCCTTCCACGCATCGCGTCGGACGCTGCGCTTTCGGGCCTGCTGCCCGAGCGTGCGCATTGGGTGCCGATGCCGGGCGGGCGCACGAACCATATCTGGCGTGTCGAGAGTGATCAGGCGCCGCTGGTGGTCAAGCTTTACATCAAGCAGGCCGGGACACCGCTTTTCCCCAACGATGACAGGGCGGAATATGCGGTCTTGCAGCATCTTGCCGGGTCGGGGTTGGCGCCACACCCTGTTGCGCATGTTGCAACTGCCGCTGGACCATGTGTCATATATCGGCATGTGCCCGGCAGCCATTCGTCGTCTGACCCGGCTGGAATTGGCGCGGTTTTGCGCCATCTTCACCGGATCGCGCCACCGGCCGGTTTGCGCCATGTTGCCAGCGGCAGCGCCGCAATTTTACGGAAGGGCGATGAAATTTTGGCTCAATGTGAAGATGACGCGGGTTTGCGTGCGTTTCGGCCAAAACTCGCGGTCGGTGCAACCGCTGACCCGGTATTTCTGCATGGTGACCCGGTGCCCGCCAACATTCTTGCCACCGCGCAGGGGTCATGCCTAATCGATTGGCAATGCCCCGCAGTGGGGGATCGCTGCGAAGACCTGGCAATTTGCCTGTCGCCGGCGATGCGGTTTCTTTACGGTGGCCAACCGCTGGGCCGGGAGAACGAGAACAGATTTTTACAGGCTTATGGTGATCCGGCTACCGTGGCGCGGTATCGTGCATTGGCCCCGGCATTTCACTGGCGCATGGCGGCCTATTGCCAATGGCGCGCGCAACGACGCGAACCTGATAACAGCCATGCAAAAGAGCTGGAGTTATCGGCCCTGCGTGCGCTGGCTTAACCCATCAAGTGCAGGATGAGCGCGGTGCCGGCCGCGCCACCAAGCGCACCGACAGCGACACCCAGCCACACGACCCAGCCACTGCGCGTCCTGGGGGCTTCTTTTCCACTGGCCTGACGCACCAATGCGTCTTCCACGAGGCCGGGCAAACGCGGGCCAAAGCGCGCCAGGACCATCGCCGTTTTCCCCAGGTCGCGCGCCAGCGCGGCGGGGCCAATGGATTGCCGGATATAGTTTTCCACGACGGGCTGTGCCACTTTCCAGATGTTGATCTGGGGATTGAGCGAGCGCGCAACCCCTTCGACCACGACCATGGTGCGTTGCAGCAGGATCAGCTCGGTCCGTGTTTCCATCCCGAACCTTTCCGTCACCTCGAACAGGTAGTTCAGCAGCCGACCCATTGATACCTTCGTGGCGTCCAGGCCGAAAATGGGTTCGCCCACTGCGCGCAGGGCCCTGGCGAATTCATCCACATCGCGATCGGCGGGCACATAGCCCGCCTCGAAATGGACCTCGGCCACCCGTTTGTAATCCTTGCGGATAAAGCCATAGAGAATCTCGGCGTAGACGCGGCGGGTATATTCGTCGATATGGCCCATGATCCCGAAATCGTAGGCGATGATGTCACCATCGGGCGCGACCTTCAGGTTACCCTGGTGCATGTCCGCATGGAAAAACCCGTCGCGCAGCGCGTGGTTCAGGAACAGTTGCAGCACCCGTTCGCCCAGTTCGGCACGGTTGTGGCCTGCCGCGTCCAGTGCCGCGTTGTCGCCCAGTGCCACGCCCTCCGCCCAGCCCATCGTCATCACGCGCCGCCCTGAAAACCGCCACTTGATTTCCGGCAGCGCAAAGCCAGCGTCATTGGTGGTGTTGGCCGCGAACTCGCTTGCCGAGGACGCCTCGAGCCGCAAATCCAACTCTCCCATGACAACGCCTTCGAAATGGGCGATCACATCGTTGGGGCGCAACCGGCGGGCAAAGGGGGCCAGAAATTCGATGACATCGGCCGCCAAGTAGAACGCGTCGATATCCTTTCGGAAAGCGCGTTCGATGCCGGGGCGCAGCACCTTGATGGCCACCGCTTCGCCCGTGTCGCGCAGCCGCGCCTTGTGCACCTGCGCGATCGAAGCCGCCGCGACGGGTTCGCTGATCTCCAGGAACACGTCATCGGCCGGTTCACCAAGCTCGGATTCGATGCTTTTGCGCGCCGCGGCCAGCGAAAAGGGCGGCAGCTTGTCCTGCAAGACGCGCAGCTGGTTGGCCAGTTCATCACCCACCACGTCGGGCCGGGTCGAAAGCACCTGCCCGAACTTGATATAGGCCGGGCCCAGTGCCGTAAGCGCGCGGGTGGCGGGTGGCATGGACGGGTCACCCTTGTAGCCCAGCCAGCGAAATGGCCAGACGATGGCGCGCAATACGATTCGCACGCTGCGCGGCGCGTCGAAGGCGTCGAGCACGACTTTCATGGCCTCGGTGCGTTCCAGCGTGGCGCCAGTGCGGATCAGCCGCCAGATGTTGTGGGGCCCGCGCATATCAGAGCTTCCAGCCAGAATGCAGGCAGGCGATGCCCATGCTCAGGTTGCGATATTTTGCATTCTCGAACCCTGCGGCGCGCACCATGCCCAGAAAGGTTTCCTGATCCGGAAACTTGCGAATCGATTCCACGAGGTATTGGTAACTGTCCCGATCATTGGCGATGGCCTGCCCAAGACGGGGGATGATGTTGAATGAATACAGGTCATAGACCTTCTGCATAAGGTCGTTCGGGATCTGGCTGAACTCGAGAACCATCAACCGGCCACCGGGGCGTAGCACGCGAAACGCCTCGTTCAGGGCCTCTTGGGGCCGGGTGACGTTTCGTATACCGAAGCTGATCGTGTAGGTGTCAAAGGTGTTGTCGGGAAAGGGCAGGGCCATCGCGTCGCCCACCACCCAATCGAGGCTGTCGGAAAGGCGCTCGGCCTCGGCGCGTTTGCGGCCTTCGATCAGCATGGGTTCGGTCAGGTCAAGAACCGTGGCGTGGGCGTAGCCTGCCCGCGCGAGATAGCGAAAGGCGATATCACCCGTGCCGCCCGCCACGTCCAGCAGGCGCGTGCCGGGGCGCGGGGCCAGCCAATCCATCATCGCATCTTTCCATATGCGGTGGATGCCCATGCTCATCGCGTCGTTCATCACGTCATATTTCGAGGCGACCGAACCGAACACGCCACGCACGCGGCCCGCCTTTTCGGATTCGGGGATGTCCTCAAAGCCGAAATGGGTGGTTTTCTGTTGCTCGTCGCTCATGGGGCTTGCCGTTCCTTTTTCTCTGCCTTTCTTATAGGGCGCTGGCTGGGCGCTGCAATGCGCCCTTATGTCTTGAAAGGACCGCAGCCCATGCCCGAACTGCCCGAGGTGGAAACCGTGCGCCGCGGCCTGACCCCCGTTATGGAGGGCCAGGTAATCGCCCGGGCGCAGGTCAACCGGCCCGATTTGCGCTGGCCCTTTCCGCCCGACATGGCGGCGCGGCTGACGGGGCGGCGTGTGGCGGCGCTGCGGCGGCGGTCAAAGTATATCCTGGCCGATCTCGATTCGGGTGAAACCCTGCTGATTCACCTGGGAATGTCGGGGCGGATGCTGATTTCGGGCGATCCCTTGGGGGTTTTCGTACATGATCACCCGGCGCTGGAAAAGCATGATCACGTGGTGTTGGACATGGAGAATGGCGCACGCATCACCTTTAATGATCCGCGCCGTTTTGGCGCGATGGACCTGTTGCCGACAGCCACGGCCGACCAGCACAAGTTGCTTTCCGTGCTGGGGCCGGAACCGCTGGGAAATGACTTCAACGAACCGCACCTGATCGCCGCGTTCGCTGGCCGAAACACGCCGGTAAAATCCGCGCTGCTCGATCAGCATATCGTCGCCGGGCTGGGAAATATCTATGTGTGTGAGGCACTTTACCGTGCAGGCATTCACCCCGGTCGCAAGGCCGGGCGCATCTCGGCGCGTCGTGTCGCCGCACTGGTGCCGATCATCCGGCAGGTGCTGGTCGATGCCATCGCCGCGGGCGGATCTTCATTGCGTGACTTTCGCCAGGCGGATGGTGAGCTGGGGTATTTCCAGCACGCGTTCGATGTTTATGGCCGTGCAGGTCAGCCGTGTCGCAGGCCCGATTGCGGCGGCACCATCGCGCGGATCGTGCAATCCGGACGGTCCAGTTTCTACTGCCCTGCTTGCCAAAGATAGCTTGAACCGTGACGCAAGACTGGTAAGCGTTACGTCCTGATCGAAACAAGCGAAAGCAAACTTCATGGCCTATGAGACGATCATCGTCGAAGTAGAAGACCACGTCGCCCTAATCAAACTCAACCGTCCCGACGCGATGAATGCCCTGAACGACCAGCTTCTGGGCGAGCTCTCGGACGCGTTGGCGGCGGCGCAAAACAACGATAAGGTGCGCTGCATCGTTTTGACTGGTAGCGAAAAGGCATTCGCCGCTGGCGCCGACATCAAGATGATGAGCGAGAAAAGCTTTGTCGACGTATTCGCAGGCGATCTGTTTACCGCCGAAACCGATGCAATCTGCCGCGTGCGCAAACCGATCATCGCGGCGGTGTCGGGATATGCGCTGGGCGGCGGGTGCGAGCTGGCGATGATGTGCGATTTCATCATCGCATCGGATACCGCCAAGTTCGGGCAGCCCGAGATCAACCTTGGTGTCATGGCCGGTATCGGCGGTACCCAGCGCCTGACCCGTGCCGTTGGCAAGGCCAAGGCAATGGACATGAACCTGACCGGGCGCTTCATGGATGCCGAAGAGGCCGAACGTGCCGGGCTGGTCAGCCGTATCGTGCCCTGCAAGGAACTGATGAAGGAAACCTTGGCGGCTGCTGGCAAGATTGCCGAGAAATCGATGATCACGGTGATGGCGGTCAAGGAATCGGTAAACCGTTCGTTCGAAACGACCCTGTCCGAGGGCATGTTGTTCGAGCGCCGCGTCTTCCATTCGCTTTTTGCGACCGAAGATCAAAAGGAAGGCATGGCCGCTTTCCTGGAAAAGCGCACCGCGCAATTCCGCGACCGTTAATTCAACACGGGGCCGCCACGATGGCGGCCCTGTTTTCTTTTGTGGTTTTCAAGCGCGCGATGTTGCGCTATAGGCCACGACCATAAATGCGCGTGTAGCCCGCTCTGGCTCGAATTTTATCCGGCCTTCTGCCCTGCCGGATCGGGTTTGCATAGTGCAAGACATTTGAACCGAACCCGAAAGACAAAGGTCAGACATCATGGCAAATACGCCCCAGTCGAAAAAACGCGCTCGCCAGCTCGAGCGTCGCACTGCCGTAAACAAAGCCCGCCGTTCGCGCATCCGCACCTACCTGCGCAAGGCCGAAGAGGCGATCGCCTCGGGAGACAAGGTTGCCGCGCAAGCTGCGCTGCAGGCGTGCCAGCCCGAACTGATGCGTGGCGTCAGCAAGGGTGTTTTCCACAAGAACACCGCATCCCGTAAAATATCGCGACTCGCGGCGCGGGTTAAGGCTTTGGGCTGATACAAGGCGTAGCATGATCCAGTATGATTTTGCTCGGGGCGTTGCAGTGATGCAGCGCCCTTTTTCATGACATCAATGGATTCAATGCGCTTCTGCGAATGCGAAAGATTCTTTTTCGTGAAAGATAGAGTCAAGCGTGAAGAACAGTTGCCGCGCTGTTCGCCATCTTGCTAATTTCCACCCTGCGAGTCACATCGCCTTGGGGGGACAGGTTAGAATCGAGCGCACGGAACAGGCGCGCGTTCGGTTATATGGAAAAAACTCGCGCCTTGTTGCCGGCGCATGGTTTTTCCAAGGGGCGTTCTGCGGCCCAACCCGTCCGACAAGATATTCGGTGCATGATCACCGTGCGTAAACCCGGAGGAGGGACTCCGTGCACGTGATCCTTGCCGAACCAATAAATGCAACCCGAACACGGGTGGCGACCAGCTGAGCAGTGTCAGCGGGGTAGTGATTTTTTGCATTCTACGGGCGACGAGCCGTGGGGGCGCAGTGCGTTTTGGAATAAGCGGCGAGCAAACGGGGAAAAGATGACGCAGGAACAATGGGGTCAGGTGTGCAAGAACTTGCTGGGCAGTGTTGGGCAGAACAACTTCACCAACTGGATTGAGCCGATCGAATTCCTGGACATCCGCGAAGGTGTTGCGGTGTTCAACGTGCCGACCAGCTTCATGGGCAACTATGTCTCGCAGAATTTCGGTGACCTGATACTGCATCAACTGACCCGCGCCGGCGAGGATGTGCGCCGTCTGCAGTTCCAGGTCGCAACCAATAACCCTGCCCGCGCCGAGAGGCATCAAGCCGCAAGCCGGGTTAATGGTGCCGACATGACCGCAAAGGCCGCCCCCACGCCTGCCGCACAGAACGAACTTTTGCCGGGCGCCCCGCTGGATGCGCGATTCACCTTTGACAATTTCGTGGTCGGCAAGCCCAACGAACTGGCCCACGCCGCGGCCAGGCGAGTCGCCGAAGGCGGGCCTGTCACCTTCAATCCGCTGTTTTTGTATGGTGGCGTCGGGTTGGGTAAAACGCACCTGATGCACGCCATCGCGCATGAACTCAGGGCGCGCCAGCCCGACCTGAACGTGGTATACTTGTCGGCCGAGCAATTCATGTATCGTTTCGTTCAGGCGTTGCGCGATCGCCGCATGATGGATTTCAAGCAGCTGTTCCGCGCGGTCGATGTTCTGATGGTTGATGACGTGCAGTTCATTGCCGGCAAGGACAGTACGCAGGAAGAATTCTTCCACACTTTCAATGCGCTGATTGACGCCAACAAGCAGATCATCATTTCGGCTGACCGTGCGCCGGGCGAGATCAAGGATCTTGAGGACCGTATCAAAAGCCGCCTGCAATGCGGGCTGGTGGTCGACCTGCACCCCACGGATTACGAGCTTCGGCTAGGCATCCTGCAATCCAAGGTCGACACGTTCCGCAACCAATACCCCGACCTGGTTCTGGCGGATGGTGTGCTCGAATTCCTGGCCCATCGCATCAGCACAAATGTTCGTGTTCTCGAAGGTGCGCTGACGCGGCTATTTGCTTTTGCGTCGCTTGTGGGCTGCGAAATCACCCTGGACATGACCCAGGATTGCCTGGCCGATGTCTTGCGTGCCTCGGAACGCAAGATCACGATCGAGGAAATTCAGCGCCGGGTGGCCGAGCATTACAATATCCGCCTGTCCGACCTGGTCGGACCCAAGCGCGTGCGCAGCTTTGCCCGCCCCCGTCAGGTGGCCATGTTCCTGTGCAAGCAACTGACCAGCCGCAGCCTGCCCGAGATAGGCCGCCGTTTCGGCGGGCGTGACCACACCACGGTGATGCATGGTGTCAAACGGATAGACGAGCTGCGCGTGCAAGACGGGCAGATTGCCGAAGATATAGAAATGCTGCGCCGCACGCTTGAGGCGTAAGCGCAACTGACGGCAGGGCGTCGGGCTGGCATTGCTTGCCGCCCTTGACGCCCTTTGCATTTCCTTGGACAACCAAACAAAAGCCTTGAGCAGGTGGTGAAATGCGATACCTTGCTGCTCCCGGCGATAGTCCGGCATCGGAGAGGAACGAGGGTCATGAAACTCAGCATCGAACGCGGCACGCTGCTCAAGGCCGTTTCTCAGGCGCAATCGGTTGTCGAGCGGCGCAACACCATTCCGATTCTCGCCAACGTGTTAATCGAAGCCGAAGGCTCGGAGGTGCATTTCCGTGCCACCGATCTGGACATCGAGGTTGTGGACAAGGCCCCCGCCCAGGTCGAGCGGGCCGGCGCAACAACTGTTTCGGCTGTCACGCTGCATGAAATCGTGCGCAAACTGCCCGACGGCGCGTTGGTGACGCTTACGGATGACGGTGCCAACGGGCGGCTTTCCGTCACCGCCGGCCGGTCGCAGTTCAACCTGGCGACGCTGCCGAAGGAAGATTTCCCGGTAATGGCTTCTTCGGAATACAGCTCGAACTTCACCGCGGATGCGCCGGTGTTGCGGCGCCTTTTCGACAAGTCGAAATTTGCCATCTCGACCGAGGAAACCCGATATTACCTGAACGGTGTCTACATGCACGTGGCTGAAGCCGATGGTGGCAAGGTGCTGCGCTGCGTGGCCACCGATGGCCATCGCCTGGCCCGGATCGACGCCGATCTGCCGGCGGGCGCCGAGGATATGCCCGGCGTGATCGTGCCTCGCAAGACCGTGGGCGAATTGCGCAAGCTGCTGGAAGACGACGATACGAAAATCGCCGTTTCGGTCAGTGAAACCAAGGTTCGCTTTGCCGCACCCGACATCACGCTGACATCCAAGGTGATCGATGGCACCTTCCCCGATTACACCCGTGTCATCCCGCAAGGGAACACGCGCAAGATGGAGGTGGATGCGAGCGAGTTTGCCGCCGCCGTCGACCGTGTGGCAACCGTTAGCTCGGAACGTTCGCGCGCGGTCAAGATGCAGTTGGACGAGGATCGTCTGATCTTGTCGGTCAACGCGCCGGACAGCGGTGCCGCCGAAGAAGAACTGGCCGTGGCCTATGGTGACGAGCGGCTGGAGATCGGGTTCAACGCGAAGTACCTGCTGGAGATTGCCAGCCAGGTTGACCGTGAAAATGCCGTGTTCCTTTTCAATTCGGCGGGTGATCCCACGCTGATGCGCGAAGGCAACGACACCAGTGCGGTCTATGTTGTCATGCCCATGCGGGTGTGACGGCCAGCGCCCGCGTGCCCGGCCTTTACCTGTCTGACCTGACGCTGTCGCATTTCCGCTCGCACCTGTCGGCGCGGCTGTCGCTCGATGCGCGGCCGGTGGCAATTCATGGCCCAAACGGTGCGGGAAAGACCAACCTGATCGAGGCTGTTTCGCTGTTCTCGCCCGGGCGCGGCCTGCGGCGCGCCGCAGCACAAGACATGGTGCGCCGCCCCGAAGCTCTGGGTTGGAAAATCACCGGAATCCTGCACGCGCCGGGCGGTGCCCGTGAGGTTGAAACCTGGTCCGAAAACGGGGCTGCACGGCAAGTGCGTATTGATGCGAAGGCCGGCACACAACTGGTGCTGGGCCGCATCGCGCGCGTGTTGTGGTTGGTGCCCAGCATGGACAGGCTCTGGATCGAAAGCGCCGAAGGGCGACGGCGATTTCTGGACCGCATGACGATGAGCTTCACCCCCGATCATGCCGAGGTGGTGCTGAGTTACGAAAAGGCCATGCGCGAACGCAACCGCCTTCTGAAAGACCAGGTGCGGGACGGGCATTGGTATGTCGCGCTGGAACGCCAGATGTCCGAGTCGGGTGCACAGATCCATGCCAATCGCCAGGCGGCGCTGATCCGGCTTGATGCCGCGCAGACCGAGGCCGAAACGGCCTTTCCCGCCGCCCGGTTGGAGTTGGTGCAATCCGAAGGCGCCATGCCTGAAACCGTGTCTGATTTGCGCGAGGCGCTGTCCGAGGGCCGGTTTCGCGACCTGGCCGCCGGGCGCACGCTGATTGGCCCGCACAGGACCGATCTGTTTGGGGTCTACGCCGCCAAGGGCGTGCCCGCGCGCGATTGTTCAACTGGCGAACAGAAGGCTTTACTGGTGTCGCTGGTCCTTGCCAATGGCCGCGCGCTTGCGCGTGATTTCGGCGCGCCACCGCTGCTTTTGCTGGATGAGGTCGCGGCACATCTGGATGCCGGCCGTCGTGCCGCTCTTTATGATGAGATCTGCGCGCTTGGCGCACAGGCCTGGATGACCGGGACTGGGGCCGAGCTGTTTGCCGAGCTTGGGGATCGCGCGCAATACATCGAGGTGACCGAGGAAAACGGCACCTCGATCACCCGGCAGAGCGATCCGGCGTAGCCTTCGCAAGATCCCGCAAAATATGGTGTATCCGCGTGACATTCCCCACCACGGATCGTATAAAAGCGCCATAAGAACAAGGAAGTCCTAAATGGCAGAGAACGCGCAGACCTCGCAGGAATATGGTGCAAGTTCCATCAAGGTTCTCAAGGGGTTGGAGGCCGTCCGCAAGCGGCCCGGCATGTATATCGGTGACACCGACGACGGGTCGGGCCTGCATCACATGGTCTACGAGGTCGTTGATAACGGCATCGACGAGGCTTTGGCGGGCCACGCCGACTACGTGCGGGTCACGATTCACGCCGATAGCAGCGTGTCCGTGCGCGACAACGGGCGCGGCGTGCCGGTGGATATCCACGAGGGAGAAGGCGTTTCCGCAGCCGAGGTCATCATGACTCAGCTGCACGCGGGCGGCAAATTCGATCAGAATTCCTACAAGGTGTCGGGTGGCCTGCACGGGGTGGGGGTTTCGGTGGTGAACGCCCTGTCCGATTGGCTGGAGCTCCGCATCTGGCGCAATGGCAAAGAGCATTACGCAAGGTTTGAACGCGGCGATACGGTCGAGCATCTCAGGGTTACTGGCGACGCCGAGGGCGAAACCGGCACCGAGGTGCGGTTCCTTGCGTCGACCACCACGTTTTCGAACCTCGATTACAGTTTCGAAATGCTGGAAAAGCGCCTGCGTGAGCTGGCTTTTCTGAACTCGGGCGTGCGTATCATTTTGCAGGATGAACGCCCCGCGGAACCCGTGAAAACCGAGCTTGTATATGAAGGCGGGGTCAGGGAGTTCGTGAAATACCTCGACAGGTCGAAATCCGCGATGATCCCCGAGCCGATCTTCATGGAAGGGGAGCGGGACGGTATCGGTGTCGAGGTCGCGATGTGGTGGAATGACAGCTACCACGAGAACGTCCTGCCCTTTACCAACAACATCCCGCAGCGCGACGGCGGCACCCACATGGCGGGCTTTCGCGGCGCGTTGACCCGGACGTTGGGCAAGTATGCGCAGGAGTCGGGCATCGCGAAAAAGGAAAAGATCAGCTTTACCGGCGATGATGCGCGCGAGGGTCTGACCTGCGTTCTGTCGGTCAAGGTGCCCGATCCGAAGTTCAGCAGCCAAACTAAGGACAAGCTGGTCAGTTCCGAGGTGCGCCCCGCGGTTGAAAACCTTGTGAACGAAAAGCTGGCAGAGTGGTTCGAGGAGCATCCGAACGAGGCCAAAATGATCGTTTCCAAGATCGTCGAGGCCGCGCTTGCGCGCGAGGCTGCCCGCAAGGCGCGCGAACTGACCCGCCGCAAGACGGCGATGGATGTGAATTTCCTGGCCGGCAAGCTGAAGGATTGTTCCGAGAAAGATGCCAGCAAGACCGAGCTGTTCCTTGTCGAGGGCGACAGCGCCGGGGGCTCGGCGCAGACAGGGCGCGATCGGCGCACGCAGGCCATCCTGCCCTTGCGCGGCAAGATCCTGAACGTGGAGCGCGCGCGGTTCGACAAGATGTTGTCGAGCCAGGAAATCGGAAACCTCGTGATGGCACTGGGAACGGGTATCGGACGCGACGAGTTCGACATCTCCAAGCTGCGTTACCACAAGATCGTCATCATGACTGATGCCGACGTGGACGGTGCGCATATCCGCACGCTTTTGCTGACGTTCTTCTATCGTCAGATGCCCGAACTGATCGAAGGCGGATATCTCTATATCGCGCAACCACCACTATACAAGGTGATGCGCGGCAAGTCCGAGGTCTATCTGAAAGACCACACCGCTCTGGAAGATTACCTGATCAACCAGGGCACCGACGGGGCGGTGCTGCGCCTGGGCAATGGCGAGGAAATAATTGGCCAAGATTTGGTGCGCGTTGTCGAGGAAGCCCGCCAGACCAAGCGTATTCTGGAAGCGTTCCCAACGCATTACCCTCACCATATACTGGAACAGGCGGCGATTGCAGGCGCGTTTGAAACGGGTCGTGCCGATGCTGACCTCCAAGGTGTGGCTGATGACGTGGCCCGCCGGTTGGACCAGGTTGCCTTCGAGTACGAGCGCGGCTGGCAGGGTCGTATCACGCAGGATAATGGCATTCGCCTGACCCGCGTGGTGCGCGGTGTCGAAGAGGCGCGTACGCTGGACGGGCAAGTTCTGCGCTCGGGCGAGGCGCGGCGTCTGGGCGCGATGACACAGGCGTTGCGCGCGGTCTATACGCAGCCCGGACACCTTGTTCGAAAGGATCGGCTGACTGACATTCACGGCCCGCTAAACCTTTTGCAGGCGATCTTGATCGAGGGTGAAAAGGGGCTGCAACTGCAACGCTACAAGGGGTTGGGTGAAATGAACCCAGACCAGCTTTGGGAAACAACGCTGGACCCGAATGCGCGCACCTTGTTGCAGGTCAAGGTCGATGACATGGCCGAGGCGGATGACCTGTTCACCAAGCTCATGGGTGACGTTGTGGAACCGCGCCGTGAGTTCATCCAGAAAAATGCGTTGAACGTGGAAAATCTGGATTTCTAAGGGTTGGGTGCCGGGCGTGGGTGCCCTTTGCCAAGTTTAGCCGACAAACGGGGCGTTGGGTGGACCGCGGCGTGATTCAGCGCCGCGCGTCCCAACTGAGCGAGGCGTGACGGCGTGTGTAAAACTCGCCCATCAGCCCTATCATCAGCAGCACAAGCCCCACCCAGAACGCGTATTCCCAGTTTGAATAGCGCGGGAAGTAGTTGATGAAGACATAGCCGCGCGCCTGGTCGATGCTGTGGAACAGCGGATTCCAGTCGAACATTGCCAGCATGTAGGCGGGCAGGGTGTTGGCCACGAACATCTTTCCCGAAGCGATCATGTTGGCGCGCTGATAGATCGTGGTGAAAATGCTGACGAAAGTGGGAAACCACGGCTTGATCGCCAAGAGCAGCACCCCCAACCCAAGGCCCGTGAACCATGCCAGCATGATCATGCCGAAAGCCGAGGTGGGATCCTGAATCTCGAATGGCGTAAAAGCCACGTCATAGATGAACAAGATCACGAAAAGCGACAACACCTGAATATAGAGTGTCGACAGGGCCGCGGCCATGATCGCGATGATCGTGTTCATTGGGGCGTGCTTCATCATCGGCGAGGCGGGCCCTTCAGCCCCCACGACCGCGCCAAGCGTCTTGGCATGTGTCATGTAAAGGAAGATGCCCGACATGATATAAAGCAGAAAATCGCCTCTCAGGGCAGCGCTACGCAGACCCAACACCGAGAACAGCACGTAAAATGCCAGAACGAAGATCGCCACTTGCAACATGTTCATGACAAGCGCCATCAGCGCGTTGCCATGTGCCTTGCGCACGCTGCGCACGGTGCTGTGATAGATCAGCTCGAATATGGTCAGCGCCGAGAAGATGCTTGACTGACGCATGGGGCGTTGTTGAAACATGGCCTCACTGCTCCGCATGTTGTGGGGAATTGCCACGGAATTCTTGCTGACCCTATGGGCTTGTACCATAAGGGGTAACGCCGGAATTGGCAATTCGTGCCGCGAATGGCGGCCCACAGGCAGGAGAAATCATTTGGATTACGAAAAACTTACACAGGTCATGCGGCGGCTGGCGCTTGAGGCCGGCGACACGATCATGGAAATTTACAATGCCGATGATTTTGACGTTAAGGTCAAGTCCGACGAAAGCCCGGTGACCGAGGCCGACGAGGCAGCGGATGCGCTGATCTCGTCGGGGTTGCGCGCTGAGTTTCCCGACATGACCCTGGTAACAGAAGAGCAGTCAGAATCGCACGGCCAGACGGCCAACACTTTTCTTATCGTTGATCCGCTGGACGGCACGAAGGAGTTCATCAAGCGCCGTGGTGATTTCACGGTGAATATCGCCTATGTGGAAAATGGTGTGCCGACACGCGGCGTGGTTTATGCCCCCGCCAAGGGTCGGATGTTCCTGACCTTGGCAGATGGCAGCGCGGTTGAGGAGCAGGGCCCCTTTTCCAAGGAAAAGATGGGCACCGCCCGACCGATCCGGGTCAGTGATGCCGACAACGGCGCGTTGAATGTCGTGGCGTCGAAATCGCACCGCGACGAGGCGACCGACGATTACATAAACAAATATGCGGTGGCGGATATAAAATCGGCAGGCTCGTCTTTGAAATTCTGCCTTGTGGCCACGGGCGAGGCCGATCTTTACCCCCGTGTTGGCCGCACGATGGAATGGGACACCGCCGCCGGCCATGCGGTTTTGCATGGCGCGGGCGGCCGCGTGGTGCGGTTCGACGATCATAGCCCGCTGACCTACGGCAAGGCTGGCTTTGCCAACCCGTTCTTCATCGCTTTTGCGCCCAGCGTCGATCTGAAATCGGCATGAGCGTACTGGTCGTCATTCCGGCACGCTTCGCCTCGTCGCGGTATCCGGGCAAACCGCTGGTGGGGCTTACCGGCGCCAGCGGCGAAACCCGCAGCCTGGTAGAGCGCAGCTGGTGGGCAGCACGGCAGGTTGCCGGTGTTGAAAAGGTCGTGGTGGCCACTGATGACGACCGGATTCGCGAGGCTGCGCAAGGGTTCGGTGCCGAGGTGGTGATGACCTCGACTGATTGTCAGAACGGCACGGAACGCTGTGCCGAGGCGCACGCGGTCCTGGGTGGTGGCTTCGATATCGTGGTAAACCTGCAAGGAGACGCACCGTTGACGCCGCATTGGTTCGTCGAAGACCTGGTAAGCGGTCTGCAAGATGATCCAAACGCACACGTGGCCACGCCTGTTCTGCGTTGTGATGGGCGCGCGTTGAACGGTTTTCTGGATGACCGTCTCGCAGGTCGCGTCGGGGGCACGACGGCCGTGTTCGGGGCGGGGCGGCATGCCCTCTATTTCTCGAAAGAGGTGATCCCGTTTACGCCGCAACGCTATGACGACGACGCCGACACGCCGGTTTTTCACCATGTGGGCGTCTATGCTTACCGCCCCGACGCCCTGGCCGAATATCCCGGCCTTGCTACCGGCCCGTTGGAGCAGCTCGAAGGCCTGGAACAGCTTCGCTTTCTTGAACACGGTCATGCCATTCTGTGTGTCGAGGTGGCCGCGCGTGGGCGCCAGTTCTGGGAATTGAACAACCCCGAAGACGTGCCCCGTATCGAGGCGATGATGGCCGAGATGGGGATGGAATGACCGCCCTGCGGGCCAGCGTTGTCATCGTCAGCCGTGGCCGACCTGACGCGCTGTGCCTGTGCCTGGCCGGGATCGCCCGGTTGCGCAATGTCGAATACGAGGTGATCGTGGTCGCCGATCCGGTCGGGCTGGCTGCCGCTCGGACCTTGCCGTTTGCCTCTGATCTCAAGCTGGTCGAGTTCGATCGTGCCAATATTTCCGAGGCACGCAACCTTGGCATTGCACAGGCGGCAGGCGATGTGGTGGCCTTTATCGACGATGATGCCGTGCCCGAGCCGCGCTGGCTGGCGCACCTGATCCGGCCCTTTGATGATGCGCGGGTTGCAGCGGCCAGCGGATTTGTTCGTGGGCGCAATGGAATATCGTTTCAATGGAAGGCGCGTACGGTCGACACCACCGGCCGGGCGTATCCTGCGGATGTTGATCCGCTGGCCGTGACCCTGCTGCACCCCCCCGAGGGCCGCGCGGTCAAGACCGAGGGCACGAACATGGCGGTGCGCCGCGAGGTTCTGGCCGAGATAGGTGGTTTTGATCCGGCGTTCCGCTTCTACCTCGATGAAACCGACCTGAACATGCGACTGGCCCGTGGCGGCTATGCAACCGCCATCGTTCCCTTGGCGCAGGTGCATCATGCCTATGCCCCTAGCGCACGCCGAAACGCCGAGCGTGCTGTGACCGATCTGCACGAAATCGGCGCCTCGACATCGGTGTATTTGCGCAATCACCACCCGCACCCCGATGCCTGGCCTGCACTTGTCGCGAGCATACGCGCCGAGCAACGCCAGCGCCTGATCGCACAGATGATTGATGGCCGTCTTGAGCCGCGTGACGTGCGCCAGAATCTTCGGCGGTTTGACGCCGGAATAGCCGAAGGCCGACACAGACCGCCGATGCCGGTGGACCGAATCGTACCTTCGCCAAGTGATTTTCGGTTTTTTCCCAGCCTTGCCACCGGCCCAACCGAGATATTGGCGGGCCGACTATGGAGTGGCGCACGCCTGCGTTGCGAAGCGTCGCAACGGGCCGAAAATGGCGCTACTGTTTCGCTTTACGTTTTTTCCCACACGGGTCTGTTCCACTCGGTCCGATTCTTGCCCGAAGGTGTGTGGCTGCAGCGTGGGGGTCTGTGGGGGCGTAGCGACAGGACTGACCCGCTTTGGCGATGGTGGAGGTTCGAGAGTAGACTGAAACACGAGATCGCGCGCACGACGGGTGTCAGATAGGTGCAAAAACGTTGACTTTTTGGCCTTTTGACAACTTAAGTTTCTGATCTGGTCCAATTCCGCGCATTTCTAAGTGTAGGGTCGTAAAGTTGTGACTAGAAGTGTAGACTATTTAGCGCAATAGGCGTTTTGCATTCTAAAAAAGGGTTACGAGGCAACAGATGAAGAAGAAGGTAACAAAAGCAATTTTTCCCGTCGCGGGCTTGGGCACAAGATTCCTGCCGGCAACGAAATCTGTTCCGAAAGAAATCATGACCCTGGTCGATCGCCCGTTGATTCAATATGCGATCGATGAAGCCCGGGCCGCCGGTATCAAGGAATTCATTTTCGTCACGTCGCGTGGCAAAAGCGCATTGGAAGATTATTTCGACGAAGCGCCGCAAATTGAACAAAAGCTGCGCAAGGACGGTAAGACCGAGCTTTTGGAAACGCTCAAGTCCACCAACATGGAGTCGGGTGCCATTGCCTATCTCCGCCAGCACAAGCCGCTGGGCTTGGGCCATGCCGTTTGGTGTGCGCGGCGCCTCATCGCGAACGAACCGTTTGCCGTCATCCTGCCCGATGATGTGATTTCAGCCGAAAAGCCCTGCCTGCAGCAGATGGTCGAAGCCTATGAAGAGACCGGCGGCAACATCGTGGCTGCGATGGAGGTGCCGCCCGAAAAGGCCAAGTCTTACGGCGTTCTCGATATCGAAAAAGACATGGGGTCGATGGTGTCGGTCAAAGGCATGGTCGAAAAACCCGCGCCAGGTACCGAACCGTCGAACCTGGCCGTGATCGGGCGCTACATCCTGACACCAGCCGTTTTGCAGAACCTGAACAAGTTGAAAGTCGGCGCCAGCGGTGAAATTCAGTTGACCGATGCGATTGCCGCGCAGATCGGCAGTGAGCAGGGCGTCTATGGTTACCGGTTCCGCGGACAGCGCTTTGATTGCGGCTCAAAAGCCGGTTTCTTGCAGGCTACCGTTGCCTTTGGCCTGTCGCGCCCCGATTTGCGGGACGAGCTGTCGCAGTATCTGCAAGAGATCGTCGCGCACGACAAGGCAGCCGAGTAAAGCGGCCTGCGCCCGCAGTGATCGGCACGCCACTTGGAAACGATGCTTACATCCTAGACCTGTCGCGGCTTGTCAGCCGCGCCGGGCGCGTTGCGACCGGCGTTGACCGGGTAGAGCGCGCCTATCTGGATCATTTGTTGGGGCTTGATGCGCCGGTGTTTGCCCTTGTGCGCACCGCCTACGGCTATGCCTTGCTGGATCGGGCGGGTATGGGGCAACTGGCTTCGCGCCTTGAGAGAAAGCAGCCGTGGGGCCCGGTCGATGTGCTATCACGCTTGCGGCGGGGCCTGTCTTTGGCGCGGAAACGGGCCGAGGCAGATGTGCGGCGCCTCGCAATGGCCCGCTGCTTGCCGTCGCACCTGCCCCGCATGTTGGCCCGATCCGTGCCGGGCGGGGCGATCTATCTGAACGTAGGCCATTCCAACCTGACGGAACGCGTGCTGCGCGCAGTCAAGCAAGGGGCAAGGGCGCGTATCGAGGTGATGATCCATGACACGATACCGCTGGATTACCCCGAATTTCAGCGCCCCGAGGTGGTCGCGCGCTTTGGCCCTATGCTGCGGCGTGTCTGTGCGCAGGCTGATCGGATCATTTGCAATTCGCATGTGACGGCGGCGGACGTGACCCGCATTGCGGACCAGTGGGGCGCGCTCCCCCCGCTGGTCGTGGCGCATCTGGGCGTTACAGCCCCCAGACCGGCGCCCGAATGGCCGCACCCTGCCGGGCTTGACCCGCGTCGCCCATATTTCATCACCGTCGGAACGATCGAGCCGCGCAAGAACCACGCCTTTCTTCTGGATCTCTGGTCTGCGCTGGCCCAGTCGGGGGCTAGGCCGATGCCGCAATTGCTGATCTGTGGTGGTCGCGGCTGGCAAAACGCGAATGTGTTCGAGCGGTTGGATCGCGACGCGATGATGGGGCGCGATGTGTTCGAGCACCCGGACCTTACCGATGCACAGTTGGGCGCGGCCATGACAGGCGCGGCAGGGTTGCTGTTTCCCAGCCTTGCCGAAGGCTTTGGCCTGCCCCCGGCCGAGGCTGCGGCCATGGGTGTGCCGGTGATCTGCAACGATCTGCCCGTCTTTCGGGAAATTTTGGGCGACATTCCCGTTTACGCAGACGTGAACGAAATATATCATTGGCAAACAACGATAATGGCACTTGTTGCCGAAATCAGGGCAGGCAGAAAGAGGCAGCCGGCAGCCATGCCTTCGTGGGAAACGCATTTCAATACCGTCTTAAACAAGCCGGTATAGTGCCGAGTTGGGTGCTAAAAAGCACCAGGGTAGAACAAGGATTACGATATTGGGGGTGTGGCAGTCATATCGGCTCAGGCTTCAACGCAAGCGCTGGTTGATCCGCGCCTTTCGTAAACGGCGTGAACTGCGATCGGTCATCAATCGCACCGCGCAGATCAAGCCGGGCGACATCCTGCTGTTTTCGACCCAGCGGAATGAAGTTACGCGTCTGCCCTATTTCCTGAAATACTATCGCGACATTGGCGTGAATCACTTTGTTATCGTCGACAACGATAGCGACGATGGATCATTGGATTACCTGGTCGACCAGCCTGACGTATCGGTTTGGTATACGCGGCACAGCTACAAGCGGTCGCGGTTCGGCGTGGATTGGCTGAACTGGTTGCAGCGAAAATACGGGCATGAGCATTGGACACTGGTTGTCGATCCTGACGAGTTTCTTGTTTACCCGTTTTGCGACACTCGGCCCTTGCGCGCGCTCACGGATTGGCTGGACGCCTCATCGATCAAGTCGTTCTCTGCCATGCTGCTGGATATGTATCCGAAGGGGCCGATCGACGAGCAACCCTATCGCGCCGGGCAGGATCCCTTGGAAATTGCCAGTTGGTTCGATGCGGGGAATTACACGATTTCGCGCAACCATCGTTTCGGAAACTTGTGGATCCAGGGCGGGCCACGGGCGAGGGTCTTCTTTCCCGACATGCCGGAAAGCGCGCCTGCGTTGAACAAGATCCCGCTGGTGAAATGGGACAGGCGCTATGCCTATGTCAGCTCGACCCACATGTTGCTGCCGCGGGGCCTGAACCTTGTCTATGATGAATGGGGCGGTGAAAAGGCAAGCGGCGTGCTGCTGCACACCAAGTTCCTGGACACGTTCACCGTGAAAGCCGCCGAAGAGCTGACCCGCAAACAGCATTACGCGGCAAGTGTGGAATACAAGGCCTATGCTGCAGCATTGCAGGACAACCCCGATCTTTGGTGCAAGTGGTCGGAAAAATACATAAACTGGCGGCAGTTGGAAATTCTGGGGCTGATGTCCAAGGGCAACTGGGCATGAGGTGGATCGCAGGCCAATGACAGTCGGGATCGTCATGCTGGTGCATACCGCGCTGGGCCGCGCCGAGCAGGTGGCGCGGCACTGGCATGCCGCGGGCTGCCCGGTGGTGATCCATGTTGACCGAAATGTTGCGCGCAAGACCCATGATGCCTTTGTAAAGGCGCTGTCGGATTTGCCTGACCTGCGGTTTTCACGCCGCCATCGCTGTGAATGGGGCACGTGGGGCATCGTCGCCGCATCACAAAGCGCATCGGAACTCATGCTGGAGGAGTTTCCACAGGTCCGGCATGTCTATCTTGCCTCGGGGTCATGCTTGCCATTGCGCCCGGTGCAGGAACTGATCGACTACCTGGCAGCCCGGCCGCGCACCGATTTCATCGAAAGCGCAACCACCGCTGACGTGCCCTGGACGGTAGGCGGGCTGGATCATGAGCGGTTCACGCTGCGCTTTCCGTTCAGTTGGAAAAAGCACCGCCGCCTGTTTGACGCCTATGTTCGCCTGCAACGCCGCCTGCGGCTGCGTCGGCAGATTCCGCGGGGCATCGTGCCACACATGGGCAGCCAGTGGTGGTGCCTGACGCGGCAGACGCTGTCGGCCATCTTGCAAGACCCCGAGCGTGAAACGTACGACAGCTATTTTCGCAAGGTCTGGATCCCCGATGAATCCTATTTCCAGACGCTGGCGCGATTGTATTCCACCAATATCGAAAGCCGCTCGTTGACCTTGTCGAAGTTCGATTTCCAAGGAAAGCCACATATCTTTTACGACGATCACCTGCAGCTGTTGCGGCGATCCGATTGCTTTGTGGCGCGCAAGATCTGGCCCCATGCTGATCGCCTCTACGAGGCATTCCTGACAGATGCCGCCGGTGCGATGAAGCGGACCGAACCGAACCCCGGAAAGATTGACCGCATCTTTGCCAAGGCTGTGGAAAAACGGACACGCGGGCGCCCGGGCCTGTATATGCAAAGCCGGTTTCCCAATTCCGATTGGGAGAACGGTTTGACCTCGGGGCGGTATTCGGTCTTTTGCGGCTTTGCCGATCTGTTCAAAGATTTCGAGCCTTGGCTGCACAAGGCAACAGGTGCGCGGGTGCACGGGCACCTGTTTGGCCCCGAGAGGGTTGAGTTTGCGCAGAACCAGACCACGATGAACGGCGCGCTTTCCAGCGACGCGACGCTGCGCAACTACAACCCATGTGCGTTTCTGACGAACCTGATCTGGAATACACGCGGCGAGCGGCAGTGTTTCCAATTCGGGCCGGCCGACAACCAGGAAATCAACTGGTTGATTGCCAAGGATCCAAATGCGCAGATATCGGTCGTATCGGGGGCTTGGGCTGTGCACTTGTTCAATTCCAATCGGAATTTTGCCGATATTCGCAAAGAGGCCGCACATTTGCAGCGTGTCGAAAGCGAGTTTCTGAACGTGCTGCGCAGCCCGTATTCCAAGGCGCGCATCCGTATCTGGACAATGGCCGAATTCATCGAGGCCCCGATGGAGCCCCTGCAATCCATCATCGACGAGATTGGCAGCAAATCCTTGCGGCGCCTGGCCGAGGTGCCGAAGATGGCCGATCTGAAGGGGTTCGGGCAGTTCTTGCAGAACCTCAAGAACCAGGGGATGCACCCCTACCTGATGGGCGATTTCCCGGTTGCGCGGGACCTGGACCCACAGCAAAGCCGCCCACGCAAACCTTACCTGGTCAAGTAACGCATGTCGCAACCCTTCGATTACTTCGTCGTCTTCGCCGAGATGCGGACCGGCTCGAATTTTCTGGAAACCAACCTGAACGCCTATGACGGGGTCACCTGTCATGGTGAGGCGTTCAACCCCCATTTCATCGGTTATCCGAACCGATCCGAGATTTTGGGTGTCACGCAAGCGATGCGCGATGCCGATCCGTTAAGGTTGGTGACAACCATTCGTGATCAGGCCGGGGGGCTTGGTGGCTTTCGCTTTTTCCACGATCACGATCCGCGCGTGCTCGAGGTTTTGCTGGGCGATCCTCGTTGCGCCAAGATCGTGCTGACGCGCAACCCGGCGGAAAGCTATGTAAGTTGGAAGATCGCACAGGCCACAGGACAATGGAAACTGACAGATGGCCGCCGCCGCAAAGACAGCCGCGTGACATTCGACCGCGATGAATTCGAGGCGCACCTGGGTGCGCTGCAAGAGTTTCAGCTTAGGGTGATGAACGCGCTTCAGGTGACAGGTCAAACAGCCTTCTACGTGGATTACGAAGACCTGCAAAGCGTCGAGGTGATGAACGGGCTGGCCCGTTGGCTTGGGGTGTCCGACCAATTGGACAGTTTGGATCAAAGCCTGAAAAAACAAAACCCCGAGCCAATGTCTGAAAAGGTCACCAATTTCGAGGCAATGGCAGAGGCATTGGCACGTCTTGACAGGTTCAACCTGAGCCGCACACCCAATTTCGAACCGCGTCGCGGTGCCCAGGTGCCCAGCTTCGTGGCCGCGGCGCGGGCGCCGCTGTTATACATGCCTGTCCGGTCCGGACCCGAGGCGCAGGTGATGGCATGGCTGGCCGCCTTGGATGGCGTCGGGCCGGAAGACTTGCACAGCAAGTTCAGCCAGAAAACGATGCGTCAATGGAAGCGTGCCCACCCCGGCCACCGCAGTTTTACAGTGCTCCGTCATCCGTTGGCTCGGGCGCATGATGCCTTCTGCCGCAGGATCCTGACGGTTGGGCCCGGCGGCTATGCTGAAATTCGCAAGACCTTGCGCAAACAATTCAAGCTGCCGATCCCTGGACGTGAGCCCGGCGAAGATTATGACAGGCGGGCGCATCGCGCGGCCTTTGTCGCTTTCTTGGAGTTTCTGAAGAAAAACCTGAACGGCCAAACGGGCATCCGCGTGGATGCCGGTTGGGCCAGCCAGGCCAGCGTGCTTGAAGGCTTTGCCAATTTTTCCCTGCCCGACCTGATCTTGCGCGAGGAAGATATGCCCCGCACCTTGCCTGATCTGGCCAGCCAACTGGGCTGTGCCAGCGTGCCGCAGGTGCCCGAGGCCGATCCGGCCGGTCCTTTCGATCTGGCCGATATTTACGACAGCGAGATCGAGAAACTGGCCGCGCAGGTGTATCAGCGCGATTACATCATGTTCGGATTTGAAAGCTGGGGCTGAAAGGTCGGCCCTTGCACAAGTGTCAGGCGGCCTGCACCGTCTGACCTTCGGTCAGAATGGTATACAGCGTTTGCGCATCCTTGTTGGCGCGCAGCTTGTTGCAGATCGATGCCTCGCGAAGGGTGCGCGACACCAGCGCTAGTGCCTTGAGATGCTCAACGCCTGCCTCTTCAGGTGCGAAGAGGCCAAACACGATATCAACAGGTTGCCGGTCGACCGCGTCGAAATCGACCGGCTTTTCCAACTGGATGAATACGCCGATAACCTCGGTCACACCATCAAGGCGCGCATGAGGCAAGGCAACGCCATGTCCGACGCCGGTCGGGCCAAGCGACTCGCGCTCCATCAGGGCTTCTACCGCGCGATTGGCATCGATTCCGTAAGCGCTCGATGCCAGGTCACCCAAGTCATGCAAAAGACGCTTTTTGCTCGAGCTCGAGGAAATGACTTTGACTGCCTCGGGCTTGAGGATCTTCGAAAGTTGCATGTGCCTGTATCTCCGGCGGGCCGCGTTACCGCGGCCCATACGCTTTTGTCAGTTGGGGTCAATCCAGCCTATATTGCCGTCTTCGCGGCGATAGACCACGTTCAACCCTTCCTTGCCTTCGTTCCGGAACACCAAGACCGGCGCCCCTGCGAGTTCCATCTGCATCACCGCTTCGCCAACCGAAAGGGCAGGTATGCGGGTTTCTATTTCAGCGATGATAATCGGCTGGAGGCTTTCCGGCTCCGACTCGTCACCATCCTTTTCAGAGGCGAGGATATACGAGGGTGCGTTCATAAGTTCAACCGGTTCGGCACGCTCGCGGTGATGGTCCTTCAGCCGGCGCTTGTAGCGGCGCAATTGCTTGTCCATCTTCGCGTTGCAGCCATCAAACGCGGCATAGATTTCGTGCGCGCTCGCCTTGGCCTGCGCGGTCAGTCCGGTCGACAGATGCACAACGGCTTCACACACGAACTCATGCCCAGACTTTGAAAAAACCACGGTCCCGTCAGTGGGGCGGCCGGCATATTTTGCAATGGTCGAGCCCAGCTCATCCTTGACGTGGGTCTGAAGAGCCTCGCCGATATCGATTTGCTTGCCGGTGATCTGGTAGCGCATCTTGTCTCCTTTGCGTGACAAATCGGGGTTTGTCCGGTCGCGGGATGCGACCGACTTTTATTATGCCCGAATGCTGGTAAACGACAGTTTCAAGGGCTGCGACCTTACCGGCCCAGAAGTGCAGGGCTGTCGCGGCGTCGGTGCGGAAACCTTGAATGTCATAACTCTATTTGAGATGAGTCGGCCCGCAACTGTCAATCGAAACCGGGTAAACAGCGCGAGATCGCGGCATTATGCCGGGTCAGGACATACGGAAATTATCGCCCAGGTAAACGCGCCGCACATTGTCGTTTTTCACCACTTCGTCTGGCGTGCCGGACATCAGAACCTTGCCATCATGCAGGATATAGGCGCGATCGACGATTTCCAGCGTCTCGCGGACGTTGTGGTCGGTGATCAATACGCCGATGCCGCGTTTTTTCAGGTCGGCCACCAGGTGACGGATATCGCCCACGCTGATCGGGTCGACCCCGGCAAACGGTTCATCAAGCAACAGGTATTTCGGATCGGCAGCCAGGCAGCGGGCGATTTCGACGCGCCGCCGCTCCCCACCAGACAGCGCAAGCGCGGGCGCGCGTCGCAGGTGTTCGATGGAAAATTCGCTTAGCAACTCTTCCAGCCGCTCGCGGCGTTTGTGCCGGTCCTTGACGGCGATATCCAGAACAGCCGAAATGTTGTCTTCGACGCTGAGGCCGCGAAATATCGACATTTCCTGTGGCAGGTACCCGATGCCAAGTTGGGCACGTCGGTACATGGGCAGGTTCGTCACGTCGCGACCGTCAAGCATCACTTGCCCGGCCTCGGTATTCACAAGACCGGCGATCATGTAGAATGTCGTCGATTTGCCACAACCATTGGGCCCCAGCAGGGCCACCACCTCGCCGCGGTTCAGCTCCATGCTGAAATCACGGATCACGACCCGTTTCTTGTAGCTTTTGCGCAGGTTCAGGATGTGCAGCCCAAGATCACCCTTGGTGACGGTCAGTTCAGGGCGGGCCATGCGCATCATTCCTGCTGTTGCAGGATGGTTTTCACACGCCCCTGCATCTGTGCCGCACCTGTATTGAGGTTCACGGTCATCTCGTCTGATGTCAGCGCGTTGCTGCCCTGTGTCAGCAGCACGTTGCCGCTCATCACGACCACGCCGCTGTCTATGTCGTAATCGGCGCGCTCGGCCTCGGCCGCGTCGGGGCCGCTGACCAGCGTTACGCCGCCCGTTGCCTCAAGTCTGCGGATGCGGCTCTGATCTTGGTTATACACAACACGCACCTGCTGCGCGCCCAGGCGCATTTCGCCCTGGCCGATCACGACGTTGCCAGTGAACACGGCGGTGTTGTTGTCCTGGTCCACCGAGAGCGCGTCGGCACTTAGTTCGACCGGTTTCGAGGTATCCTGCCGGATGCCGCCGAAGGCGACGCTTGCACCCTGTGCAAAAAGGGATGCCGGCACCAAAAGCAGGCAGCACAGAACCAATGCGTTACGGATAAAAGTCAAGGCTTTCCCCCCGGGTTTTGAGGATCGTATATCAGCTTGACGCGGTTTGTGAAAAGTAATCGTGCATGGCCGCTTGTCGAATCGCTTTCAAGTTGCATGCGCCCGGCGGAAAAGCTGCCAAGTGGTCCAGTCCCCTGAATCGGGCCTGTGCTGGTCACGTTCAGCACGTTGAGCGAGGTCGTCAGCTCTTCCGTCGTGATCCGGTAGCCGGTCGAGCTGGTCACGACAGCGCCACCGATCAGCCGGGCTTGTTGCAGGCTGGTGTTCACTTCGCCCTGATTGGCGTTGAATTCGACCGACGCCCCGCCCGAAAGATCGATCTTGGCCGAAAGGTTCTCGGCCAGAAAGCGATCTCCATCTTCCGGGTCGAGTTTCGCGGAACTTGCGGTAAGCGAAATGAAATCGCCCCGTTCGGTGGAGCCGGCAAAATTAGGTGCAGTCACGCGCTGTTCGCGAACGCGTTCTTCGATTTCACCTTGGCTGAAGGGGATGGATTGTGTCGGGTCGATATCGCGGGACAAAAGGAAAAGCGTCGACAGCAGCCCCAGCGCCGCAATAGGCAAAGCGATCCGCAGCCAGGCAATCAGGCGCGGGTAGTATCTGTCGCGGCGGCTCATGCACGGGCGCCTAGTGGGCGAAGATGTCGGTTTCGGGCCAGCCTTCAAGATCCAGTCGGGCGCGCATCGGCAGAAAGTCGAAACAGGCTTGTGCCATTTCGGTTCGCCCTTCGCGGGCCAACATATCATCAAGCACCGATTTCAGCCGGTGCAGATGCAAAACATCCGATGCGGCATAGTCCAGTTGCGCGGTGCTCAGTTCGGATGCGCCCCAGTCGCTGGATTGCTGTTGTTTTGAAATGTCGACGCTCAAGATTTCCTGCAGCAGGTTCTTTAGCCCGTGGCGATCAGTGTAGGTGCGCACCAGCTTGCTGGCAATCTTGGTGCAATAAACCGGCGCCGTCATGGCGCCAAAAGCGTTGTAGAGCGCCGCGATATCGAAACGACCAAAATGAAACAATTTCAGGATATCGGGGTTTTCCAGCATCGCGCACAGGTTGGGTGCCTCTGTCTGGCCCTTCTCGATCTGAACCAGGTGTGCATCGCCATCGCCGCTCGACATCTGGACCACGCATAGTCGGTCACGATGTGGGTTGAGCCCCATGGTCTCGCAATCGATCGCAACGACCGGACCGAGATCCAGCCCGTCAGGAAGGTCGCCTTTGTAAAGTTGGTTTCCCATGTCCGTGTCCTGCCTAAGTCGGGGGTTGGCCGATGTTATCGAGTTTGCGGGGGGTGAGTTCAACCAGTTTGTCGTTTCATCGCTTTGCGGCCTGGGCCGACAGGCTGCGCATTTCCGACGATAGGGCAATCTCGGAATTGGTAAGGTAGGCTTGGTGGTTGGCCTCGATCCGGGCGTCGTCGTAAAGATAATTCACCATGGCTCCCCAGGAATTTTCGATGCCCCGCACGCTTTCATCGGCCCCGGCGTGGACATGGGCAAGCATCGCACCGTTGCCAAGGTGGAAATGCGCCACCGGGTCAAGCGCGCCGCCACGCGCCCGGCGTGCGCGGGTCAGGTAAAATGCAGTGATTTCGCGCAGCACGGCTGGGTCGGGAGCCGTATCCGGTGCAAGGTCGCGAAGCGCCGCAACGTGGCGCGCGGGAAGTTGCGGTTCTTCCGCGTTTACCTGTTCTTCCAGCCACTTGCGCAATCCGGGAACGGGCGACAGCGTGACAAAAGTGTCAAGCTGGGTCTGATCGCGGCGCAGCTCTTCGACCACCTGCTTGATCAGGAAATTGCCAAAAGAAATTCCGCGCAGCCCTCCATGGCAGTTCGAGATCGAATAGAACACCGCAACACGCGCGTTCTCTGGTGCGATGCGTTTGCGGGTCGGGTCTAGGATAGCGCCGATCGCGCCGGGTATCTCGCGTGTCAGCGCCACCTCTACGAAAATTAGTGGATCATCCGGCATGGCCGGATGGAAAAAGGCAAACAGCCGGCGGTCGGGGTCGCCGACGCGTTGGCGCAGGTCATCCCAGCCGCGGATCTCATGCACGGCCTCGTAGGTGATGATATTTTCCAGGATGTTGGCGGGTGTGCGCCAGTCGATTTGGCGCAGCTCCAGGAAGCCCCTGCTGAACCACGAGGCAAAGAGATGGCGAAAATCCTGATCGAGGCTGGCCAGTTCGGGGTTGCCGCGCGTTTCGCGCAAGAGATGGGCACGCAGCTTGACCAGCCGTGCCGTGGCGCCGGGCACACGGTTGAGTGCGCGGATCAATTCCTGGGTTCGTGGCTCGGCGGCGAAATGCAGACGGCGTGCAGCGGTGACATCGCCCGGCACATAGGTTGCCAATGCGTGCTGAAGCCGGGTTTCGTCAGGGCCGAATTCGGCAGCGATACGGGCAAAGGCTGCATGACGGTCTTCTTGCGTCGCTTGTTCCAGGCGGTCGAGAATATGCCGGGCCAGCACGAGGCCGGAAACCTCGCTGCGGGTGCCGAGCAAAGAATGGCACATATCAACGGTATCTTGGTTGGCTCTGCCACGGCCCAAAGAGCCCAGGCCCGACCCGGCAAGTCGGCGAAAAAGATCGGAAATGAAACGGGTTTCTGCCATCTTGTGCTCCTGCCTGTGCCGGTTCGCGGCGGCGTGCCGTTAGCGTCGGGCAGGGACTATACGACAGCTCTGCGTCATGGTCACGCAACGAAGATTTCAGAAGGTCAGGAAAATGGTGCCCAGGAGAGGACTCGAACCTCCACGTCCATAAGGACACTAGCACCTGAAGCTAGCGCGTCTACCAATTCCGCCACCTGGGCAGGTGTCGTGAGCAGGTCGTTTAGACCTGCCGCGCATTGGTGTCAACGGAGATTTCACAATTTTTACAGTTCGTCCAATCACCTTGTTCCTGCGCGCGGATGGCGGTAGGAAAAGACAGGATTATTCAGGCCGGAGGCTGTCATGTCGAAACTCGTCACCATCTATGGCGGATCGGGCTTTGTGGGCCGGTATATCGTGCGGCGCCTGGCCCGGAACGGCTGGCGCGTGCGCGTGGCCGTGCGCCGCCCGAACGAGGCGATGCATGTCAAACCTGACGGCGTGGTTGGCCAGGTCGAGCCGGTATTTTGCAACATCCGTGACGACAACAGCGTGCGCAGCGTGATGCACGGGGCCGACGCCGTGGTAAACTGCGTGGGCACCTTCGACGCGGGCGGCAAGAACAATTTCGATGCCGTGCAGCACGAAGGCGCCGAGCGCATCGCGCGTATCGCGGCCGAAGAGGGCGTCGCGCGGATGGTGCACATCTCGGCCATCGGGGCCGATACGGATGGCCCCAGCCGCTATGCCCGCACCAAGGCAATGGGCGAAGAGGGCGTGTTGCAGCACATGCCCGGCGCGATGATTCTGCGCCCCTCGGTGGTGTTCGGGCCAGAGGATGCGTTCTTCAATCGCTTCGCCAGAATGGCGGCGTCGCTACCCGTGTTGCCGCTTGTGGGGGCAGGCACGAAATTTCAGCCAGTCTACGTTGGTGACGTGGCCGCGGCCGCGACGATGGGCGTCGAAGGTCAGGCCAGCGGTATTTATGAGCTTGGTGGCCCTGATGTGCGCACCTTCCGCGAGTTGATGCAAGAAATGCTCGGGGTGATCCAGCGCCGCAAGATCATTCTGAACATGCCGTTCTGGGTCGCGCGGGTCATGGCTTTTGGTCTGGACATGGTGCAGGCCGCGACGTTGGGGCTGGTCAAGAACAGCATGATCACCCGAGACCAGGTCAAAAGCCTGACTGTCGATAACGTGGTGTCGCCCGATGCCAAGGGGTTTGCCGATCTGGGTATTCAACCTACCGCAACCGAGGCGGTCTTGCATGAATACCTTTGGTCCTACCGGCCCTCGGGGCAATATGCGGCGCTCAAGAATTCTGCCAGGAATCTGCGCACCTGATCAGCTGTATCCGATCCAGAGCAGCACCCCGCCCAGTATCACGCGGTAGATCACGTAAGGCGTAAAGCTGACGCTGCGCAACAGCCGCATCATTAGTGACAGCGCTGCAAGCGCCGCGACAAAGGCAAACACGGCGGCGATGGCGCCGTCGCGCGCAGCGGCCGAATTGGCAGTTGCCGCCACTTCGAAACCCAGCAACGTGCCACTGGCGAAAATGACGGGTATCGACATCAGCATGGCGATCCTGGCGCCGTCTTGGCGGTCATAGCCCAGCATCCGTGCGGCGGTAATGGTGATACCCGACCGCGAAGTGCCCGGAACCAGCGCCACGGCCTGCCACAGCCCCATTTTCATGGCATCCGCCATGCCCCAATCGCTGACCTGCTTGTCGTTTGCGCCGCGTTGATCGGCCCAATACAGCAACAGCCCGAACAGCAGCATGGTCCAGCCGATAACCGTGATGCTGCGCAGCGCATCGTTCAGGCCGGTGACCTTCAGGACCAAGCCAAACAACACGGCAGGTATTGTTGCAACGATCAATAGCAGCGCCAGCCGCGCACCGGGTGTGTCGGCGCGACCGACTGCAAGGCGGGGTAATCCCGCCAGGGCAGCACGGACATCGTCGCGAAAATAGATGATCACGGCGAAAAGCGTGCCGACATGAACGGCCACGTCAATGATCTGGCCCTGATCGGACATGCCGGTCACGCCGGGCAGAAGGATCAGGTGCCCCGAAGAGGAGATCGGCAAAAACTCGGTAATGCCCTGCACGACGGCAACTAGAAAGATGTGGAAGAGGCTCATGCACGTCGGCTCCCTTGGGTGAATCCTTTGCTAGCGTTGTTCGAATCAAAGGTGAAGCAAGCATATAGGTCCGAAGTGGTCATAATTATTGCATGGAAACCGCAGTTTGCACGAACCATGCGGCAAGAAACCGCAAAATAGGTCAGCATAAGTTACTTTTATTTACACAGAGGGTAGAATATACGGACGCGACTGAATGAAATCCAAGCGGAGGCTTCGACCGTGGCCCAGCAACCGATGTTGAAATTCGTTACGATCCCGCGCGACATGCCGGACAAGCGCGGCGCGGACGAGCGCAGGAAAGATTTCGATGAAATCTATGCCGAGTATGCTGCCGAAAAGGCGGCTGAACAATCGGCGCGCTGCAGCCAGTGCGGCGTCCCCTATTGCCAGTCGCATTGCCCGCTGCACAACAATATTCCCGACTGGCTGCGCTTGACCGCCACGGGCCGCCTGCAAGAGGCATACGAGGTCAGCCAGGCCACCAACACCTTTCCCGAAATCTGCGGACGCATCTGCCCGCAGGATCGCCTGTGCGAAGGTAACTGCGTGATCGAACAGTCGGGCCACGGTACCGTTACCATCGGCGCAGTTGAAAAATACATCACCGACACCGCGTGGGAAAAGGGATGGGTCAAACCGATCACCCCTTCCCGGGAGCGCCCCGAGTCTGTCGGAATCATCGGCGCGGGCCCCGGCGGGTTGGCCGCCGCCGATATGCTGCGCCGCGCCGGTGTGCAGGTCACGGTTTACGATCGCTATGATCGCGCGGGCGGCCTGATGACCTATGGCATCCCCGGTTTCAAGCTGGAGAAGGATGTGGTGATGCGCCGCAATGACCAGCTGGCGCAGGGCGGCGTGGAATTCGTGATGGATTGCAACGTGGGCGAGGATATATCTTTCGACGAGATCCGCGCCAAGCATGACGCCGTTCTGATTGCCACTGGCGTCTATAAAAGCCGCGACCTGGGCGGGCCGGGCGCGGGGGCGCAAGGCATCGTCAAGGCGTTGGATTACCTGACCGCATCAAACCGCGCCGCCAATTTCGGCGATAGCGTCCCCGAGTACGAAAGTGGCGAACTGAATGCCAGCGGCAAGAAGGTTGTCGTGATCGGTGGTGGCGATACGGCGATGGACTGTGTGCGCACGGCGATCCGGCAAGGGGCAGAAAGCGTCAAATGTCTGTATCGTCGTGACCGCGCCAACATGCCGGGCAGCCAGCGCGAGGTGCAGAACGCCGAGGAAGAAGGCGTGCAATTCGAATGGCTGACCGCGCCAAAGGGCTTTGCCGAAAAGGAGGGCAAGGTCTCGGGTGTGATGGTGCAGAAAATGCGCCTGGGCGCCCCGGACGTGACGGGCCGCCAAACCCCCGAGCCGATCGAGGATGCGGATTACGTCGAGGATGCCGACCTGGTCATCAAGGCGCTTGGCTTCGAGCCCGAAGAACTGCCCCGGCTCTGGGGCGTGGACGGGCTGGAAGTGACCCGCTGGGGCACCATCAAGGCCGAGTTCACTAGTGGCAAGACCAGCCTGGATGGCGTCTTTGCCGTGGGTGACATCGTGCGCGGTGCGTCGCTTGTTGTCTGGGCCATACGCGATGGCCGCGACGCGTCCGAGGCGATCCTTGAGTACCTGGGCCAGTCGGCCGCCGTGGCTGCGGAATAGGCCGGAACGGCGGACGGATCTGAAATGACACGCGTCGGTAAAACCGAAGCAATTGAAGGGGGCACCGAATGACGATGCGACAAACCCTTTTCGCGGCGTTGCTGCTGGCCACGCCCGCGACAGCCGAGAACCCGCCTTATGCCGGGCAGGAGGCGCGGGACATCGCCTCGCTTTCAGCCGAGGACCAGCGCGCCATCATGGCGGGCGAAGGCTGGGGGCTGGCCCTGCCCGCCGAGTTGAACGGGTATCCGGGCCCGCTGCACGTGCTGGAACTGGCCGATGCCTTGGGCCTGTCCGATAGTCAGCGCACCGAGGTTCAGGCGGTGTTCGATGCGATGAAATCCGACGCGCAAGAGGCGGGCCGCGCCTATGTCGAGGCCGAGGCAATGGTAAGCCACATGTTCCGTGCGGGCCATGCCAACGACCAGCGGTTGAACATGATGCTGCACCAGTCGGCCGAGGCACTGGCGGCGCTGCGGGCTGTGCATTTGCGCGCGCACATGGTGGTGACCTCGATGCTGAGCGACGAACAAGAAGAGATTTACGCGCAAAAGCGCGGCTATGACGGGGCGCATGGCGGGGCCGATCACGGCACCCATGCCCACCACTGAAAAGGAGGCCTGAAATGACCAAGTTTGATGCCGATTGGGCGCGCCGCGAAGAGGCCAAGCGCAAGTGGCTGGCCGAGACTGGCCTTTATTCCGAGGCCGAGGAAAAGGCCAACTGTGGTGTGGGCCTGGCCGTGTCGATAGATGGCAAGCCCAGCCGCAAGGTGGTGGAAAACGGGATCAACGCGCTAAAGGCGATATGGCACCGCGGTGCCGTTGATGCCGATGGCAAGACGGGCGATGGCGCGGGCATTCACGTGCAAATCCCGCCTGCCTTCTTTTATGACCAGATCGAGCGCACGGGCCACGCCCCCCGCAAGGATGAACTGATGGCGGTAGGCCAGGTCTTCTTGCCGCGCACCGATCATGGCGCTCAGGAAACCTGCCGGACCATCGTCGAAACCGAAGTGCTGCGTATGGGGCACTACATCTACGGTTGGCGGCATGTGCCGGTGAACGTGGGTGTGCTGGGCGAAAAGGCCAACGCGACCCGCCCCGAGATCGAACAGATCCTGATTTCCAACGCCAAGGGACTGGACGAGGAAACGTTTGAGCGCGAGCTTTACGTTATCCGCCGGCGCATCGAAAAGGCAGCCGCGGCGGCAGGCATCAACAACCTGTATCTTGCGTCGCTGTCATGCCGGTCGATCATCTACAAGGGTATGATGCTGGCCGAGCAGGTCAGCGAATTCTACCCCGACCTGCAGGACGAGCGGTTCGTTTCGTCCTTTGCGATCTATCACCAGCGTTACAGCACCAACACCTTCCCGCAATGGTGGCTGGCGCAGCCCTTCCGCATGTTGGCCCATAATGGCGAGATCAACACGCTACGGGGCAATGTGAACTGGATGAAAAGCCATGAAATCCGCATGGCCAGCGCCGCCTTCGGCGATATGGCCGAGGATATCAAGCCGATCGTGCAATCGGGCAGCTCGGATTCGGCCGCGCTCGACTCGGTGTTCGAGGTGCTGGTGCGTGCCGGTCGCAACGCCCCGATGGCCAAAACGATGCTGGTGCCCGAAAGCTGGTCGAAGCAGGCCGTTGAATTGCCGCAATCTTGGCGGGACATGTATTCTTATTGCAACAGCGTGATGGAGCCGTGGGACGGCCCCGCCGCGTTGGCCATGACCGATGGCCGTTGGGTTTGTGCCGGACTTGATCGCAACGGGCTGCGCCCGATGCGCTACGTGATCACCGGTGACGGTATGCTGATTGCGGGGTCCGAGGCGGGCATGGTGCCGATCGACGAATCCACGGTGCGCGAAAAAGGCGCGCTGGGTCCGGGCCAGATGATCGCCGTCGACATGGCCGAGGGCACGTTGTTCCATGATGTCGAGATCAAGGACAAGCTGGCCGCAGCGCAGCCCTTTGGTGAATGGGTTGGCAAGATCACCGAACTTGACGAGGAACTGGCCAAGGTCACCGAAAAGGCGATTTACTCGGGCGACGCGCTGCGCCGCCGCCAGATCGCGGCCGGCTATACCGTTGAAGAACTGGAGCAGATCCTGTCGCCGATGGTCGAGGATGCCAAGGAAGTGCTGGCCAGCATGGGGGATGATACGCCCAGTGCCGTTCTGTCCAAGACATATCGCCCGTTGTCGCATTTTTTCCGGCAAAGTTTCAGCCAGGTGACGAACCCGCCCATCGACAGCCTGCGCGAATACCGGGTGATGAGCCTGAAGACGCGGTTTGGTAACCTCAAGAACGTGCTGGACGAAAGCAGCAGCCAGACCGAGATCATCGTGCTGGACAGCCCGTTCCTGGGCAACGCCCAATGGGAACGCGTGGTCAAGGCGTTCAACGCCGACATGGTCGAAATCGATTGCACATTTGCCGGGGGGCCGGGTGCGCTCCAGGCGGGGTTGGAACGTATCCGCGCCGAGGCCGAGGATGCCGTGCGCAGCGGCGCCGGGCACCTGGTGCTGACCGACCAGCACCAGGATGCCGACAGGGTCGCCATGCCGATGATCCTGGCCACCAGCGCAGTGCACAGCCACCTGACGCGCAAGGGGCTGCGAACCTTCTGTTCGTTGAACGTGCGCAGCGCCGAATGCATCGATCCGCATTATTTCGCAGTGTTGATCGGCTGTGGTGCGACCACGGTCAACGCCTACCTGGCCGAAGATTCCATCGCCGACCGGATTGAGCGTGGGCTGCTTGACGGCCCGCTGACCGAGGCGGTCGCGCGCTACCGCGAGGCGATCGACCAGGGCCTTTTGAAGATCATGGCCAAGATGGGGATCAGCGTGATCTCGTCCTATCGCGGCGGCCTGAACTTCGAGGCGGTGGGCCTGTCCCGCGCGATGTGCGCCGAGTATTTCCCCGGCATGACCAGCCGCATCAGCGGTATCGGTGTCAGCGGTATCCAGAAGAAGGCAGAAGAGGTCCATGCCCGCGGCTGGAAATCGGATGCGGTGATGCCCATCGGCGGATTCTACAAGGCGCGTAAATCGGGCGAAACGCACGCTTGGGGCGCGCAGACAATGCACATGATGCAGATGGCCTGCAACAAGGCCAGCTACCAGATGTGGAAACAGTATTCCGCCAAGATGCAATCGAACCCGCCGATCCATCTGCGCGACCTGCTGGCGATCAAGCCGATGGGTGAAGCGATTGCGATCGAAGAGGTGGAATCGATTACCTCGATCCGAAAGCGCTTTGTGACGCCAGGCATGTCGCTTGGGGCGCTCAGCCCCGAGGCGCACAAGACGCTCAACGTGGCGATGAACCGGATCGGCGCCAAGTCTGACAGCGGCGAAGGCGGTGAAGACCCCGCGCATTTCGTGCCCGAACCCAACGGTGACAACCCCAGCGCCAAGATCAAGCAGGTGGCCTCGGGTCGCTTCGGCGTGACGGCGGAATACCTCAACCAGTGCGAAGAATTGGAAATCAAGGTCGCCCAGGGCGCCAAGCCTGGTGAGGGTGGACAGTTGCCCGGCATGAAGGTCACCGACCTGATCGCGCGGCTGCGTCATTCGACCAAGGGCGTCACGCTGATTTCGCCGCCGCCGCACCACGACATCTACTCGATCGAGGACCTGGCGCAGTTGATCTATGATCTGAAGCAGATCAACCCGCGCGCCAAGGTGACTGTTAAACTGGTGGCATCCTCGGGCGTGGGCACCATTGCCGCGGGTGTGGCCAAGGCCAAGGCTGACGTGATTCTGATTTCGGGCCATAACGGCGGCACCGGGGCCAGCCCCGCGACCAGCATCAAGTACGCGGGGCTACCGTGGGAGATGGGCCTGACCGAGGCACACCAGGTTCTGGCGATGAACAACCTGCGCGACCGGGTGACGCTGCGCACCGATGGCGGGTTGCGCACGGGCCGTGACATCGTGATGGCCGCGATGATGGGCGCCGAAGAATACGGCATCGGCACCGCCGCACTGATCGCCATGGGCTGTATCATGGTGCGCCAGTGCCAGTCGAACACCTGCCCCGTCGGTGTCTGCACCCAGGACGAGAGCTTGCGCGCCAAGTTCACCGGCAATGCCGACAAGGTGGTGAATCTGATCACCTTCTACGCGCAGGAGGTGCGCGAGATCCTGGCCAGCATCGGGGCACGCAGCCTGGATGACGTGATCGGACGGGCCGACCTGCTGACGCAGGTCAGCCGTGGCAGCGCGCATCTGGACGATCTTGACCTGAACCCGATGCTGATCACCGTCGATGGTGCTTCGGAAATCGTCTATAACCGTGACAAGCCGCGCAATGCCGTGCCCGATACGCTGGACTCGGAAATCGTGCGTGATGCCGCGCGGTTCCTTGAGGACGGCGAAAAGATGCAACTGTCTTACGCGGTGCAGAACACGCATCGAACGGTGGGCACCCGCCTCAGCAGCCATATCGTGCGGCGGTTCGGAATGCGCAACTCGCTCCAGCCCGATCACCTGACGATCAAGCTGACCGGCAGCGCTGGGCAGTCGTTGGGGGCTTTTGCCGCGCCTGGGTTGAAGATCGAGGTGTCGGGCGATGCCAACGATTACGTCGGCAAGGGATTGTCGGGTGGTATCATCGTGGTGCGCCCCCCGATGGCCAGCCCGCTTGTGGCCAGCGAGAATACCATCATCGGCAACACCGTGCTGTATGGGGCGACCGAGGGCTGCCTTTTTGCGGCCGGTCGTGCCGGGGAACGGTTCGCCGTACGCAACTCGGGCGCCAGGGTCGTTGTCGAGGGCTGTGGCAGCAACGGCTGCGAATACATGACCGGCGGGATCGCCGTGATCCTGGGTGAAATCGGTGCCAACTTCGGTGCCGGCATGACCGGGGGCATGGCCTATCTTTACGATCCCGACGGGATGGCGCAGCCGCTGATGAACATGGAAACGCTGGTGACCTGCCCGGTCACGGTGGCCCATTGGGAAGCGCAGTTGAAGGGGCTGATCGAACAGCACCTGGCCGAAACCGGCAGCCGCAAGGCCGCCGACATCCTGCAGCATTGGGAAAGCGAGCGGGGTAATTTCCTGCAGATCTGCCCCAAGGAGATGCTTAACAAGATCCCGCATCCGTTGAGTCAGGAGCAGGACGCGATTCCCGCCGAATAAGACCAAGGCAAGGCGCCGCCGGGCCATGGCCCGGCGGCGCGCCTGCACGAATACCGGCGCACGCGTAACGGGCGCTTTGCAGTGGCGGGTGGCTGGCGTAAGGTCGCGCGCATCATGGCCCGATCGAGCAATAGGAAAACCGGCAAGTCAAAGCGCAAGACGGCGGCGAAACCCGGCGCCGATCCGGTGCGCGCGGCCTTTCGCGTGGGGATCAGCCCGTTGCGATGGCTGCGGCGCTGGGTATTGCGCGGCCTGTTGGCCGCGGTGCTGCTGCTGACGCTTTGGATAGTGGCTTACGGCGCGATCAACCCGCCAACGACACCCTATATCCTGTCGGAAAAACGCCGCTTGGGTGCGGTGGACCGCATCTGGGTCCCGTTCGATGCGGTGGCGCCGGTGATGGCGCGCAGCGTGGTTGCTGCGGAAGATGCCAACTTTTGTGCGCATTGGGGCTTTGACATGTCTGCCATACGCGCCGCGCTTGAGGACGGCGGGCGGCGCGGTGCGTCAACCATCAGCCAGCAGGTGGTCAAGAATGCCTATCTTTGGCAGGGGCGCAACTGGGCCCGCAAGGCGCTTGAGGCGGTGATGACTCCTGCGGTCGAGGCTGCGTGGTCAAAGCGACGCATACTTGAGGTGTACCTGAATATCGTCGAGTTCGACGAGGGAATTTTCGGCGTCGAGGCAGCTGCGCGGCACTATTTCGGGGTCGGGCCAGATGCTCTGAGCGCGGCGCAGGCCGCACGGCTTGCGGCTGTATTGCCCAACCCTAAGGCCCGCGATGCCGCCCGGCCTGGTGCGTTTGTGCAGCGCCGCGCCGCCAGCATCATGGATGGGGCGGAGACGATCCGCCGGGATGGGCGGGCCGCCTGTTTCGAGGATTGAATTTCCGCTTCCAAGCAGGCATTCAATGACAACGTTCCCAAAAAGGTCTGAATGAAAGCGCCCGCATGGCCCGATTGTATCACGTTCCCCTATCGCCATTTTGCCGCAAGGTGCGGCTGACACTGGCGGAAAAGAAGATCGAATGCGAACTGGTCGAAGAGCGGTACTGGGAGCAGTCACCGGATTTCCTTCGCCGAAACCCGGCAGGCAAGGTGCCTGTTCTGAAGATCGACGGCAAGACGTTGGCCGAAAGCACGCCGATCTGCGAATGGCTGGATGAAACCCACCCCGAACCCGCGCTGATTCCGCAAGAGCCGGATGCACGATACGAGGTGCGCCGCCTCGTGGCATGGTTCGACGACAAGTTTCATAACGAAGTCACCAGCAAACTTCTGTACGAGCGGGTGAACAAGAAGATGATGAAGCAGGGCTTTCCCGACAGCGGCAACGTGAAATCCGGGGCGCGGGCAATCAAGTATCACCTGGACTACATGGCCTGGCTGCTGGACCGGCGCCGTTGGCTGGCGGGCGACGTGATGACGCTTGCCGATTTCACGGCGGCTGCGCATCTTTCGGCGCTTGATTATATCAGCGACGTGGACTGGAACCGCAGCGACGTGTTGAAAGACTGGTATGCCAAGATCAAGTCGCGCCCCGCGTTCCGCAGCATATTGGCCGACCAGGTGCCAGGCTTTCCACCGCCGGCGCATTATGCCGACCTCGATTTCTGATCCGGCGCCGCGGGCCATGCCCGCGCCCATCGGCGGCGGGCTTTGCCCTTCCTGCGCTTGTGTTGCATTTTCCAACAGAGTTTGCAGGTCAGGATGACAGAAGATCTGAAAGCCAGGTTGGTGGCTCAGGCCCGGGCCGAGGGGTTCGACCTGGCCCGGATTTGTCGGCCCGATGCGGTGCCCGAGGTGCCCGCGCGGCTGGCTGCGTTCCTGGCGCATGACTATCACGGGCAGATGGGGTGGCTGGCCGATCGCGCACATTGGCGGGGCGACCCGGCGGTTCTGTGGCCCGAGGCGCGTTCGGTTATAATGCTGGGCGAGAGTTACACCCCCGAGGATGATCCGATGTCTCTGCTGTCGGAGCGTGACCGGGGGGTGATCTCGGTCTATGCGCGGGGAAAGGATTATCACGACCTGGTAAAGAAGCGGCTCAAGCGATTGGCGCGCTGGCTTATCGCCGAGGCCGAGGGAGAACACCTTGCCCCCCCGGAGGTAAAGGTGTTCGTCGATACCGCGCCGGTGCCGGAAAAGCCGTTGGGACAGGCCGCCGGTCTGGGTTGGCAGGGCAAGCACACCAACCTGGTAAGCCGGGATCTGGGCAACTGGTTTTTCATCGGTTCGGTCTTTACCACGCTGGAATTGGCGCCCGACGCGCCCGAAACCGATCATTGCGGCTCGTGCCGCGCTTGTCTTGATGTCTGCCCGACCGATGCCTTCCCCGCCCCTTACCAACTGGATGCACGGCGCTGCATTTCTTACCTGACGATCGAGCACAAGGGGCCGGTCGACCCTGAATTGCGCTCGAAAATGGGCAACCGCATCTATGGCTGCGACGATTGCCTGGCGGCGTGCCCGTGGAACAAGTTTGCCGTGACCGCGCGCGAAATGCGCTATGCTGCGCGGCCCGGGTTGGTCGGCCCGCACCTGGCGGACCTGGCGGTGTTGGACGATGCCGAATTTCGCGCGCGGTTTTCGGGCAGCCCGATAAAACGCATCGGGCGTGACCGCTTTGTGCGCAACGTGCTTTATGCCATTGGAAATTCCGGCGATCCCTCGCTGCGCCCTGTGGCGCAAGGCTTGACCGAAGATGCCGACCCCACGGTTGCCGATGCCGCGCGCTGGGCGGTGATGCGTCTGGGCTAATCGGCCGGTTCGACAATCCCGACGATGGGCCCCATGCGAAACCCCGGGTCCGAGCGACCAATCATGGGGGCGTGCAGCCGCGAGATATTGCCATCGAAGTAAAGCGCATTGGGCGTTTTCAGCGCGTCCCGGAAAAGCTGTGCAAACTGATGAAATGTCACCGCGCCTTGCGATATCGCGAAATAAGCGGTTTGGCCATCGGCGCTGGTGCCCACGCCGTTTCGCACGAAGCGGGATGTGCTGTCGGGCAGGAACCGCGGATGTAGCGCCCCGTCGATCACCAGCATTGGCCCCGACTGCGTGGCATATCGACAGTTCGGCGCCTGTTCCAGGAAACTGCGTGTTTCAATCACGTCGGCGCGGTCTTCACGGATGCAGAAAACACCGTTGGGCAAAAGCCCGAAATTACCGGAGCCTGCGGACGAGATGACATGCATCTTTTCCTGGCCGTCTTCCACGTAATGCCCGACCGGCGCCCGGTCCGGGTGATA
Source organism: Lutimaribacter degradans (assembly GCF_023703375.1). Classification (GTDB taxonomy): domain Bacteria; phylum Pseudomonadota; class Alphaproteobacteria; order Rhodobacterales; family Rhodobacteraceae; genus Lutimaribacter; species Lutimaribacter degradans. Next base: position 109,003 of record NZ_JAMQGO010000003.1, on the reverse strand, counting down.
CATGCCCGCATTCATGGCAAAGCCAAGCTGCTGACCGTTCCTGGTCAGTTGCGTGTCGATATTCGTGAAATGCCCGTATTTCGCGCCTTGAGGGTTATCGAGGAACAGGCGCAGATCTTCCTTGCCGGCGTCAACCGCGCAGACGGTATAGGTATTGTCCTCGTGGGACATGTCATGACAGTCAACGGCCAGTGCCGGGGCGGCCGCCAACGCCACAATCAGCGCGATGGTGGCGCGCAGGCGCATCATTCGTCGTCCTGATCGTCCGTTTCGACATCCCGGCGTACGTCCTCTTTCGCGAAAAGGCGGCGGGTTTCGTCAAGCCGGTCAAATGTTTCATCGATTCGGAAGCGCAGGTCGGGGGTGAATTTCAGCCCGACTTTCTTGCCGATCATCCGGCGCAGTTCACCCTTGTTGCGTGCCAGCAGTTTCAGCACGTCATCCTGCCCGTCGCCGCCCAGGGGAAGCACATAGGCCGTCGCGATGCGCAGGTCGGGCGAGGTGGTAACCTCGCCCACCGTGATCGACAGGCGATTAAGGTCAGGGTCATGGATATCGCCGCGCGCCAGTACCTCGGACAGGGTGCGGCGGATCAATTCACCCACGCGCAGCTGACGTTGACTGGGGCCGGGACCATCTTGGAATTTGTTCTTTGCCATGCAACCGCATTTAAGGCTTTGTCGAGCCTTTGCCAATGGGCCGCGCGTTCGGTATGAAAACGCAACGAAACAGGAGCGAAAACATGACCGACCTGCCGGGAATCGTGGTGACAGGCGCCTCGGGGCGCATGGGGCAGATGCTGATCCGCACGGTGCTGCAAAGCGACAAGGCCAAACTGGTCGGCGTGGTCGAGCGTGCGGGCCATGACTGGATCGGGCAGGATGTCGGCGTGGCCATGGGCGGCGCGCCGCTTGACTTGCATGTGACAGATGACGCGTTGGAAGCGTTTTCGCGCGCGCAGGCGGTGATCGATTTCACCGCGCCCGCCGCGACGGTGGAATTTGCCGGGATCGCGGCCCAGGCCCGCGCGGTTCATGTGATCGGCACAACGGGGTTGAGCGACGAGGATCTGGCCAAGATAAAGGCCGCCGCGCGCCATGCTGTTGTGGTGCGGGCGGGCAACATGAGCCTGGGCGTCAACCTGTTGGTCCAATTGACGAAAAAAGTGGCCGCTGCGCTGGACGAGGATTTCGATATCGAGGTGATCGAGGCCCATCACCGCCACAAGGTCGACGCGCCGTCGGGCACCGCGCTGATGCTGGGCGAAGCGGCCGCCGAAGGGCGCGGTGTGATGCTTGAAGCGGTCAGCGACCGCGCCCGCGACGGGATGACCGGCGCGCGCGAGCGCGGGCATATCGGCTTTCACGCCATTCGCGGTGGAGACATCGTGGGCGAACATGATGTGATGTTCGCGGCGGATGGCGAAAGGATCATCCTGCGCCATGTGGCCAGCGACAGGGCCGTGTTCGCGCGTGGCGCGCTGAAGGCAGCGCTTTGGGGGCAGGACAGGAAGCCGGGTGAATACGACATGGTGGATGTTCTGGGGCTGTGACCCGGGCAGAGTGATCCGAAGCAGCGGCTTTTACGTATCCTATGTGTTTTCGGACAAGGATATGCGCCATGACCCGCTTGTTTGCACTTTGCCTTGCCTTGATTATTGCCGCCCCCGCATGGGCCGAAGAGTTCCAGACCGTGCGTGACAGGGGTACGTTCCTTTCTCTGGTCAAGGACAGGGATCTCAGGATCTCGTTCTGGGGTATTCGCTTGCAGGTGACACCTGACGGCAAGATCGAGGGCAAGGCGCTGGGTCGGCCGGTGTCGGGTCAATGGCAATGGCAAGGGGGCTATTTCTGCCGTGATCTTTACTGGGGCGAGCGAGATCTTGGCCCGAATTGCCAGCAGGTGCAGGTGCAAGGCCGCACGATACGGTTTACCTCTGACAAGGGCGACGGGCAGTTTGCCGATCTGACGTTGAACTAGCGGTTCGGCCCGGCGCGATCAAAAGTCGATCGCGAGCCCCTTATTTTCCCAATCGCCGTAGCGGATGGGCTCGGGTCCGTCACGGCCACCCAGTTCCTTGGGAAGCGCCTGGGCCTCGGCTTTCTTGCGCCGTTCCTCGGCCTCGGCCAGGGCCCGTTGGGCGGCGGGGGGCAGGTCTTTGTTTTGGGTATCTGACATCTGGCTTTCTTCCCTTCGCTGCCCCTGATATACGCCGCTGGCCCCGCACAACAAGGTTTCCCGATGACGAATCCCGCCTCATTTGCGCGCCGCAGCGCCGTTGCCATGCTCGACAAGGTTCTTGGCGAGGGGCGCTTGATGGCCGAACTGGCCGGCCTGACCGAGCGGCTTGACCCGGCCGACCGCGCCCGCGCGCAACGGCTGACCGTGCAGACCCTGCGCGGTTTGGAACGTGCTGACCGCTTGCTCTCCCGGCATCTTCGGAAGAACCCGCCCTTGCACGTGCGCAACATCCTGCGACTTGCCACGGTTGAGCTGTGCATGGGCGGTGACGCGCATGGTGTCGTCAACGACGCCGTGGCCCTGACGGCGGCAGACCGCAAGGGACAGCACATGAAGGGGATGGTCAACGCGGTGTTGCGCAAGATCGCCGAAGGCGGGCCAGCGGCCTGGGCCAACCTGCGGGTGCCGCGCTTGCCCAAATGGCTGCGCGCGCCACTGGCCGATGCCTGGGGGGGGGCTGCCATCGCCGCGATGGAGGTTGCGCATTTCGCCGGTGCCCCGCTTGATTTGACGGTGAAGGACGATGCCGAAGGCTGGGCAGACAGGCTGGGCGGGGTGGTGACGCCCTTTGGATCGGTTCGACTGAAAGAGGCGGGGCAAGTTTCGGCCCTGCCGGGCTTTGCCGAGGGTGCCTGGTGGGTGCAGGACGCCGCCGCCGCGATACCCGCGCGGCTGTTGGCCACGCAGCCCGGCGAGGCAGCGCTGGATATGTGCGCGGCCCCGGGGGGCAAGACGCTGCAACTGGCGGCCGTGGGGGCTGATGTGACCGCGCTGGACCTGTCCGAGGCGAGGCTGGCCAGGGTGACGGAAAACCTGGCACGCACCGGGTTGACCGCGCGCGTAGTTGCCGGCGATGCGCTGGAACACGAGGGGCGCTATGATGCGATACTGCTTGATGCCCCCTGTTCGGCGACAGGCACGATCCGCCGGCATCCCGATTTGCCACATGCCAAGGATGGGTCAGAATTTGGCGCGTTGATCGAGATGCAAGCGGCAATGCTGGATCATGCGCTGAGTCTTCTGCGTCCCGGTGGGCGGCTGGTATTCTGCACCTGTTCGCTGTTGCCCGATGAAGGCGAAGTGCAAGTGGACGAGGCGTTGGCCCGCCACGATGGCCTGGTGGTCGACCGCGCCGCGGTGCAGGCGTTGCCGGGGGTCGATCCGGCATGGATCACCGAGGAGGGCGGGTTGCGCCTGCGCCCCGACTATTGGCCCGACCTGGGCGGGATGGACGGGTTCTACATGGCGCTTTTGCGCAAGGGATAGCCTGCGCATGCTTGACACCCCCTGTGCCAACGCCAATCGTTGGCGCACAAGCAAAATGGGGGCAATCATGACGGCACCGGGCGAGAACCTGCGGATCAATGGCGACAGGCTGTGGAACAGCCTGATGGAGATGGCCAGGATCGGGCCGGGCGTTGCGGGCGGCAACAATCGCCAGACCCTAACCGACGAAGACGCCGAGGCGCGCGATCTGTTTCAAAGCTGGTGCAAGGCCGCGGGATGCGAGATGGGGCTGGACAGCATGGGTAACATGTTTGCCATGCGCCCAGGCTCTGACCCGGACGCCCTGCCGGTTTACGTGGGCAGCCATCTGGATACCCAGCCGACGGGCGGCAAATACGACGGCGTCCTGGGTGTTTTGGCCGGGCTGGAAATCGTCCGCACCTTGAACGACATGGATCTGCGCACCCGCCACCCGATTGTTGTGACCAACTGGACCAACGAAGAAGGCACGCGTTTCGCGCCGGCGATGCTGTCGTCGGGCGTCTTCGCCGGTGTACATTCCGAGGATTGGGCCAAGGATCAGCGCGATGCTGGCGGAAAGCGGTTTGGCGATGAACTGCGCCGTATTGGCTGGGAAGGGGAAGAACCCGTGGGCGCGCGCAAGATGCACGCCTTTTTCGAATTGCATATCGAGCAGGGCCCCATACTCGAAGCGGAAGGCGTGGATATAGGCGTGGTCACGCATGGGCAGGGGTTGTGCTGGTTGCAGGTAACGGTCACGGGCCGCGACAGTCACACCGGCTCGACACCGATGCCGATGCGGCGCAATGCTGGGCTTGCCATGGCGCGCATCATCGACAAAGTCGATGAAATCGCCTGGAACCACGCACCCGATGCGGTGGGCGCGGTCGGCCATGTCGAGGTGTTTCCCAACTCGCGCAACGTTATCCCGGGGCGGGCCGTGTTTACCGTCGACTTTCGAAGCCCCGACAAGGGCGTGATCGCCGACATGGAGCAACACCTGAGGGAAGAGGCGCAGCGGATCGTGGACGAGATGGGCCTGAGTGTCGATTTTGAGCAGGTTGGCGGGTTCGATCCCGTGACCTTTGACAAGGGATGCGTGGCCGCGATCCGTGACGCGGCGGACCGGCTGGGATACAGCCATCGCAACATCATCTCGGGCGCGGGGCACGACGCCTGCTGGATCGCCCGCGCGGCGCCGACCGCCATGGTGATGTGCCCTTGCGTGGATGGTTTGAGCCATAACGAAGCGGAAGAAATCAAGCCGGAGTGGGCTGCTGCCGGGGCGGATGTGTTGTTGCATGCCGTGATCGAAACCGCGGGTGTCATCGGTTGACGAAGCGACGGCTCCGGTCATCGTCGTCAATCCGCACCAATAAAAAACCCGGGCGCGAACGCCCGGGCCAAGTGCAACAAGAACTGATGGAAGGAGGTATCAGCCCTTGGAGAATTCCGGATAGGCCTCCATCCCCAGTTCTGACATGTCGAGGCCGTTGATTTCTTCCTCTTCACCGACGCGGATACCCATGATGGCCTTGAGGATAAGCCAGACCACCAGGCTGACCACGAAGACGAACGCGCCGATGGCCACGATGCCCACGATCTGCGTGCCAAAGGACGCATCCGTGTTGTAGACGGGCACAATGAAGGTGCCCCAGATGCCGGCCAGCAGGTGAACCGGGATGGCACCTACCACGTCGTCGATCTTCAGCTTGTCCAGCATCGGCACGGTCACCACGACGATGATACCGCCAATGGCACCGATCCAAAGTGCCCCGAACAGGCTGGGGGCTAGAGGTTCAGCCGTGATCGAAACCAGGCCTGCCAATGCGCCGTTCAACGTCATGGTCAGGTCGGGCTTCTTGTAAAGTGCCTGGCTGAGCAGAAGGGCAGCAATGGCACCAGCGGCCGCGGCCATGTTGGTGTTGGCGAAGATGCGGCTGACATCGGTTACGTCACCCACGGTGCCCATCGCCAGCTGCGAACCGCCGTTGAAGCCGAACCAGCCCAGCCACAGGATGAATGTACCAAGCGTGGCAAGCGCCAGGTTCGAACCGGGGATCGGAACGACCTTGCCATCCTTGTTGTACTTGCCGATGCGCGGGCCAAGTACCAACGCGCCGGCCAAGGCCGCGAAGCCACCTGCCGCGTGCACCAGCGTCGAGCCTGCGAAATCGGAGAAGCCCATTTCACTCAGCCAGCCGCCGCCCCACTGCCAGGATGCCTCGATCGGGTAGATGATGCCGGTAAGGATCACCACGAAGATCAGGAACGGCCACAGCTTGATCCGTTCGGCAAGTGTGCCGGACACGATCGAGGCGGTGGTGGCGCAGAACATGAGCTGGAAGAAGAAGTCGGAGCCAACCGACGCGTAATCGAGCGAGGCATCTGCTGCGGCCAGCCCCACGGGCTCAAGCGCGGTGATCGCGAACCATGGGCCCATCCAGCCCTCGATCATCCATTCGCCCGGATACATCAGGTTGAAACCGATCAGCCAATACATGATCGCCGCGATGGAAAAGAGCGCGATGTTCTTGGTCAGCTGCATGGTCACGTTTTTCGACCGCACCAGCCCGGCTTCGAGCATGGCAAAGCCGGCGGCCATCCAGAACACGAGGAAGCCACCGATCAGGAACAGCAGGGTGGTAAAGATGTAAGGGTTGATATCGGGCGCAGCCTCTGCCTCTTGCGCCAGACCCATCGAAGGCAGCGCAGCCAAGGCGGCGGCAAACCCCAGTTTCGTCAGAAGTTTCATAATGATTTCCTTTCCCCCGGCGCGCCTTAAAGCGCGTCCTCGTTGGTTTCGCCGGTGCGCACACGCACGGCTTGTTCCAGGTCCAGCACGAAAACCTTGCCGTCGCCGATCTTGCCGGTCTTGGCAGTCTTGGTAATCGTTTCGATCACCTGGTCCGCCATGGCGGTGTTGACGGCGATTTCCAGCTTGATCTTCGGTACAAAATTCACCGCGTATTCTGCCCCGCGGTAGATTTCGGTATGGCCCGACTGGGCACCGAAGCCTTTGATTTCCGTTACCATCATCCCGCGAACGCCGATTTCGGTCAGCGCTTCGCGGACCTCTTCGAGCTTGAACGGTTTGATCGTCGCAATGATCAGTTTCACCTTGGTCCCCTTTGCGGTCTGCGGCGGTGGGTTCCCGCCAGTTTGCAGATGCAGAAAACCGGACAGAACAGGACCAACGGAAGATTCGGCGCCTTGGGAGAGGGCAGAAAACTGGACAAAACGCATAAATAATAATCATATAATTGGAAAAGATTAAAAATTGTGCACCACAAAAAAGCGTCAGCCGGCATGACAGGGTCTACAACCGGCCTTTTGACAGGTATAAATGGGCCAAAGGCGCAAGCTCGGGCAGGGCAGAGATAGACAATGAGCAATTCAGGTCGCCGTCGGCCGCCTCTCGTGGCGGAAAAGCGGTATTCGAAATCGGCACGGAAAGCGAAGAAGGCGCCGCCGCGCAAACCGGCAGCGAAAAAGACCGCGCGCAAGAAGCCCGTGCGCCGGCGGAATCCGATCGTTGCGTTCTTTCTGGCGATACTACGCTTTTTCTGGCGGATCATCTGGGCCGTGTCATGGCGGCTTGGCGCCGTGGTGGTTCTGCTGATCGCGCTGGCGGTTGGTTATGTCTACACGACTCTGCCCGGTTATGATCAGGTGCTCGATGGACGGCAGCGCGGTTCTGTCACCTTGCTTGATGCAAGCGGCGCCAAGTTCGCATGGCGCGGCGATCAGTTCGGTGGCGTTGTCACCGCGGACATGGTCAGCCCGCATCTGAAAAACGCCATCATCGCGACCGAGGACAAACGGTTCTATCGTCACCTGGGCCTTAGCCCGCGCGGTATTGCCAGCGCGGTACGTATCAACCTGAGCGAAGGACGCGGTCCGTTTTCGGGGCATGGCGGGTCGACCATCACCCAGCAGACCGCGAAGTTGATGTGCCTGGGCGTCGAATATGACCCCGATATTTGGGAAAGCGAGGCCGCCTACGAGGCGGATTGCCGACAAGGTTCGTTGTGGCGCAAGGCGAAGGAAGCGATCTATGCCCTGGCGATGGAGGTCAAGTATACCAAGGACGAGATCCTGACGATCTATCTGAACCGGGCTTACATGGGCGGCGGGGCATTCGGTGCCGAGGCCGCCGCGCAGCGGTTTTTCGGCAAGACAGCGGGGCAGGTGACGCCCGCCGAAGGCGCGATGTTGGCCGGGCTGCTTACCGCGCCCACGGCGCTGGCCCCCACCACCAACCTGGAACGCTCCCAAAGCCGGGCGGCCTTGGTGATCGGGTTGATGCGCGACCAGGGTTACCTGACCGAAGAACAGGCCCGCGAAGCATTGGAGTCTCCCGCCCGATTGTCCGAGGCCGCCGAGGCGCAGGCCGGTGGCTATTTCGCCGATTGGGTGATGTCGACGGGGCCCGAATTCTTTACCCGCAACACCTCCGAGGACGTCATCATTGCCACTACGCTTGAACCGCGTATTCAGCGCGCAGCCGAAGATGCGATGAAACATGTTTTCGAGTCAAAGGTTAGCGAAGAGTCAAAGGCTCAGGCCGCCATCGTGGTGATGAGCGCCGACGGCGCCGTGCGCGCGATGGTGGGCGGGCGCCAGACAAAGGTAGTGGGCGCGTTCAACCGCGCCACGCAGGCATTGCGACAGACCGGCTCGGCCTTCAAGCCGTTCGTCTATGCGGCCGCGCTTGATCTGGGCTATTCAGCGGCGGACGTGATCGAGGATAGCGAGTATTGTGTCAACGTGCCGGGATCGGGGGAATGGTGCCCTCAGAACTATGACCGGAAATTCCACGGACGCGTCACCCTGGCCGAGGCGTTGCGCGTGTCGCTGAATATTCCGGCTGTGAAGGTGGCACAAAGCGTCGGCCTGGACCTGGTGCGCAGGGTCGCCGCCGATTTCGGCATTGATTCAGACATGGCTCTGGGGCCGGCCTTGGCGTTGGGCGCGTCGGAATCGACCCTGATCGAAATGACGGGCGCCTATGCAGGTATCCTGAACGGCGGTTCCGCAGTCACGCCCTACGGGCTGGTTGAACTGCGAATCCTGGGTGATGATGACCCGGTCATGACCGCGACGGGTGGTATCGGCGAACGCGTGATACAGCGCGATGCCGCGGCAGAGCTGACTTGGATGATGCACCAGGTCGTGGCCCAAGGCACCGGGCGCCGTGCCGCCTTGCCCGACCGGCAGGCGGCTGGCAAGACGGGCACCACGCAGGCCGCCCGAGATGCTTGGTTCATCGGGTTCACGGCGGATTACGTGGCGGGTGTCTGGATGGGCTATGACGACAACACGCCCTTGAAGGGTGTTACAGGGTCGGGCCTGCCGGCCGAGATATGGCACGAAACCATGGTGCGCGTTCACGAAGGCATGCCGCCCCGCGACCTGCCAATGGCCCCGCCCGAGGGCGCCGGAGCATTCACTGAAGAAACAGTGCAGCAGCAAGGTACGCGTGATCGGCGCACGCGCGATGGCATCGAAACATTGCTGGAAGGTCTGTTTGGACGCGACGTGGAATCCGGCCAAACACCCACGCCCCAAAGCAACCGCTAAGACATGGCTTGCCCAGCTCGGGTGCCGGGCAAGGCGTCAGCTTGTTGCGCGCAGGTCGGCGATCATGCTGTCGATGTCGCCACCGCGCCGATCCAGCATTGCGCCTATTTCGGTGCGCTCGGTCAGAAGCATGTTCACCCCTTCGATGAAGAGGTTGAAAAACTTGTCGCTCCCCGAACGGTCGGAGACTAGGAATGTCACGTCGAACGGGGCCTCGCCACGCAGCTTGGCAAGGCTTTTGACCTCGATAAAGCTTTTGACGCGGCGTGCGGCCTGCACTTCTATCTTGCCGCCGATGAACTCGCGGAATCGCCGACCATACTTGACCGAGATATAGCGCTGGAATACATCGGTAAAATTGCGCAACTGCGCCGGTGTGGCGCGACGCGCGTCAACACCCAGCGCATAGCGCGCGATTGTCGGCACGTCGGCGTAACGGGCAAAGATGCGCTCGAATTCGCGAAGCATGGCGGATTCGGACTTGCCCGAGCTGATCACCGCGTTGATATCGGCAACCAGCTTGTCGACCAGCAGTTTCGCGTTGGCCTCGGACATGGCAAACGCCGGTGTGGGCACCCATGGCAGGGCAGCAAGCCCGGCACCGAGAAAGCCCAGAAAGCCGCGACGGGTCGGACGATCAGTCTTGTGCGTAGGGATCGGCATAGGGGTCATCATAAGGGTCCTCGTAACTCGGTTCGGTGCCAGTGGCATATGGATCATCATATGCCGCGTCGGCACCCAGCTCAAAGCGGCGGTTCTGCAGATACATCATTCGTGACTGGGCATAACTGTCAGCGCTTTCGTAAAGCACCGAGTCGATCATGCCGCCAAATCGGCCGCGGTCGCCTACCCGCGCGGCGATGCGCGCGCTGCGGGCATAATTGCTTTCCGGGGTCGGCAGGGTGTTGGTCAACGGGTTGGTGAATATATCGACCAAACGCCCGGCGGTGTCGCGCTGTGTCGATGGCCCAAACACCGGAAGCTCGACATAGGCGCCTTCGCCCACGCCCCACGTATACAGGGTTTCGCCGAAATCGGTTTTGAATTCGGGCATTCCCAGCGCGCCGGCCATGTCTATCAGCCCGCCAAGGCCGATCGTCGAATTGACCGCAAAGCGCATCGTGTTCATGATCGCGCCTTCAGCGTTGCCTTGCAGCACGTGGTTCACCAGGTGGCTGGGCTCGCCCAGGTTGTCGGCGAAATTCGAAACACCTTCTTGAACGGGCGCGGGTACCACGCTGACATACCCGTTGCCAGCAGGCCGCAGTAAGGCGCGATCGACCTTTCGGTTGAACTCGTGCCGGGTACGGTTTTCTTCCTCGTACGGGTCGTTCACACCACTTTCGACCGGCGCGGAACAGGCCGAAAGCCCGGCAACGGCCAGGACGGCAAGCGATATGGAAAAGCGATGGGCAGCGTTATGGGGCAATGTATATCTCGGGTTTATGTTTACGTAGCTATGTAATGTAATTGTTAGACAAGCCCACCCCCGGTTAAGGGGTTCACGCCTCATGTGGCAGATTCGCGACAGCAAGACAAAAACATTTGATCAGACAGGCCCACATGGCAAGACTGTGCCGAGCAAGCCTGATTTTAACAACCGGCGGTAGAGCGGATGGCATCACGAACGATACAGGCCGGGCGCGCGGAATTGGCAGCAGCACGCAAGGAGAGCCGGACGCTTTACTGGTTTGTCGGCATTTTCAGCTTTTTCGCCAACCTTCTGATGCTGACCGGTCCGCTTTACATGCTTCAGGTTTACGATCGGGTGCTTGGCAGCCGCTCGGTCGAAACGCTCATCGCGCTGTCCATCCTTGTCGTGTTTCTTTACGGGATGATGGGCCTGCTCGACTATACCCGCGGTCGGATCATGGCCAGGGTCGGGGCACGGTTTCAATCCCGACTCGACCGGCGCGTATTCGACGCGGTCATCCGAAAATCCGCACTCAAGCCCGACGAAAGAACCCGCGGCGGTTTGCGCGACCTTGAAGCCGTTCAGCGCCTGATGTCTTCGCCGGTACTGATGTCGGTGTTTGACATGCCTTGGACCCCGTTCTTTCTGCTGGGGATTGCCATTTTCCATCCCTGGCTGGGCTATCTTGCCCTTGTCGGCGGCGGTGTTCTGATCGTCGTGACGATTATCAATCAATACGTGACGCAGCGCCCGGTCACGCAGGCCAATTCCGAGACGTTCCGGGCCGAGAACGTCTCGACGCAGATCCAGTCTGAATCCGAGATGATCCAGGCCATGGGTATGCGTGACGCGGCCTTTGCGCGCTGGCAGGTGTTGCGCGACCGCTCGCTTGACAGCCAGATCGGCGCGGCGGATCTGGCAGGCACGTTTTCGGCCATCACCAAGACCTTTCGGCTGTTCCTGCAATCGGCCATGCTGGGGCTGGGGGCCTACCTGGTCTTGCTGGACGAGTTGACGCCGGGTGCAATGATTGCCGGCTCCATCCTTCTGGGCCGGGCGTTGGCCCCCATAGAAATGGCGGTAAACCAATGGCCCCAGGTACAGCGGGCCATTCGCGGCTGGCAGAACCTGGCCGAATTGCTGGGCGAAGTGCCGCAGGAAAACCCGCGCACCGCCCTGCCGCAACCGCGTGCGATTCTCGATGTACAGCAGGCCACCATTGTGCCCCCGGGGGAAGCACAGGCCGCGTTGCGGATGGTCAGTTTCCGGGTTGAACCGGGGCAGGCGGTGGGCGTGATCGGGGCGTCCGGTGCTGGCAAATCGACCCTGGCGCGGGCCATCACCGGGGTCTGGCGGCCCGCAGGCGGCAAGATCCGGCTGGATGGCGCATCGCTGGATCAGTACGAACCTTCGGTGCTGGGGGAACACGTGGGGTATCTGCCGCAACGTGTGCAGTTGTTCGATGGCACGATTGCCGACAATATTGCGCGGCTGTCAGCGCAACCCGACCCGCAGAAAGTGGTGGCCGCCGCCAGGAAAGCCGGTGCGCACGACATGATACTCAAGCTGCCGAACGGCTATGACACGCAGGTAACGGCGGCGGGCGGTCGCCTGTCGGGCGGGCAAATTCAGCGCATCGGGCTGGCCCGTGCGATGTATTCCGACCCGGTGATCCTTGTGCTGGATGAGCCGAATTCGAACCTCGACAACGAAGGCAGCCAAGCCCTGAACGCCGCGATCCGCCAGATGAAGCAAGAGGGAAAATCAGTGTTGATCATGGCGCATCGGCCCGCTGCCATCCAGGAATGTGACATGCTTTTGATGCTGGAAGCAGGGCATCGCACGGCCTATGGCCCGAAGGACGAGGTGCTGCGCAAGGTCGTACAGAACCACCAGGAAATCACGCAAAGCCAGGGTGGGGGTGGCGTGAGATGAGCACGGCAAAGACACGCTTTTCGATTGCCGGATCCATGACGCTAGGCATCATCACGCTGGTGGTCCTGGTTGGTGGATTCGGGGGATGGGCTGCGTTCACCAACCTGTCGGGCGCCATCATCGCCGGAGGCCAGATCGAGGTGGATCAAAACCGGCAGGTGGTGCAGCACCCCGATGGAGGGGTGGTTGCAGACATCCTTGTCGATGAGGGCGACACAGTGGTGGCTGACCAGATGCTGATCCGCCTGGATGCCAGCCGATTGCGTTCGGACCTGGCGATTGTCGAGGGGCAACTGTACGAAATCCTGGCGCGGCGTGCCCGGCTTGAGGCCGAGCGGGACGGCGTGGATGCCTTGCAATTCGACCCTCTGCTGAGCCGGGCCGTGGCCGAGCGGGCCGAGGTGCAAGACCTCATGGATGGCCAGCGCCGCCTCTTCTCGGCGCGCGCCGAGTCGATCGCCAACGAGGTGGATCAGCTTAAAAAGCGGCGTGGACAGATTGCAAACCAGGTGGATGGCATCGCCGCACAGCAAAAGGCGCTCGATGAGCAACTGACTTTGATCGAGAGAGAACTGACCGATCAGCAATCGCTTCTCGATCGTGGCTTGGCGCAGGTGAGCCGCGTGCTGACCCTGCAACGGGAACGGGCGCGGCTGAGCGGGCAGATGGGCGAACTGGCGGCGCAGAAGGCGCAGGCCGAGGGGCGCATGACCGAGATCGACATCGAGGTGATCAAGCTGCGCAACCGCCACCGTGAGGATGCGATCAGCAACTTGCGCGATCTGCAATTCCGAGAACTTGAACTGGTTGAACAGCGCCGCGCCCTAAAAGAGCGGCTGGATCGCCTGGATATTCGTGCGCCCGTGGGCGGGGTGGTTTACGGATTGCAGGTTTTCGCGCCCCGCTCGGTCGTTCGCGCGGCCGACCCGGTACTGTTCGTCGTACCGCAGGATCGCCCGCTGGTGATCGCGGCGCGGGTGGACCCGATCCATATCGACCAGATCAGCGTGGGCCAACAGGTGACGCTGCGCTTTTCCGCGTTGGATCAACGCACGACGCCTGAGCTGACGGGAACGGTGCAGTTGATTTCGGCTGACGCCTTTACCGACGAAGGCCGCGGAATTTCCTATTACCGGGCCGAAATCACCCTGAGCGAGGGTGAGCAGGCCAAGCTGCCCGAGGGAGTCAGCCTGATTCCGGGTATGCCGGTCGAGGCGTTCATCCGTACCGCCGACCGCACGCCGCTGGCATATCTGGTGAAACCGCTTACCGATTATTTTGCCAAGGCCTTTCGCGAGGGGTGAGGCCCGGTTCGCGTGGGGGCGCTGCCCCCGTCGCCCGCTGGGCGACTCCCCCGGGGTATTTTCGGCAAGAGGAAAACTGGGGCGGCGAGACAAAGCGGTTTTCAAGCCCGTGCGCCGGCGCTAGCGTGCCGCCAGACAAGGATACAGGAGACCGACATGAGCGCTATCGAATCACGTCTTGCCGAACTGGGCGTCACCTTGCCCGACGCACCCGCGCCCGCGGCGAATTACGTGCCCTACGTTGTGTCGGGGAACATGGTTTACGTGTCCGGGCAGATCTCGATGCAGGATGGGGCGCTGATCACAGGTAAACTGGGCGCTGACACGGAGACAGCAGCCGGCGCCGCAGCAGCCAAAACCTGCGCAATCTCGCTGTTGGCGCAGCTCAAGGCGGCCTGCGATGGCGATATCGACCGGCTGGTGCGGGTGGTGAAGCTGGTGGGATTTGTCAATTCGACGCCGGATTTCACCGAGCAGCCCAAGGTCATCAACGGGGCTTCCGATTTCCTGGTCGAGGCGCTGGGCGACAAGGGACGGCACGCGCGTTCGGCCGTGTCGGCGGCGTCGCTGCCTTTGGGCGTGGCGGTTGAAATCGAGGCGATTTTCGAGATCGCATGATGTTGCCGCACAGCTTTTTGCGCGCGCCGGTGGCGCACCGCGCGTATCATGACCCGACGCAGGGACGTATTGAAAACAGCCCCGCCGCCATCGATGCGGCGATTGCGGCCGGTTACGCCATCGAAGTGGATGTGCAGTTGTCGCGCGATGGCCGGGCAATCGTGTTTCACGACTACGACCTGGATCGGCTGACCGATGAGACCGGGCCGCTAAGGTACCGCGATGCAGAGGCGCTTGGCCGGATCGGGTTGTCTGGTGGCAATGACACGATACCGACATTGTCGCAGGTGTTGGCGCAGGTGGCCGGGCGCGCGCCGCTGTTGGTCGAGATAAAGGACCAGGACGGGACGCTTGGGCCTGCGGTCGGACGGTTGGAACAGGCGGTTGCCGATGAACTGGCGGGCTATTCGGGCGACCTGGCGGTGATGTCGTTCAACCCCAATTCGGTGCGTGTCTTTGGCGGCATGGCCCCGCATGTGCCACGCGGCCTGGTGACATGCGGTTTCGCGACCGAGCATTGGGCGCCCGTGCCCCGCCAGCGCCTTGAAAGGCTGGCGGAGATCCCTGACTTCGACGCGGCCGGCGCCTGTTTCATCAGCCATCACATGGCCGAGCTGGATGCGCCGCCCGTGGCGCGGCTCAAGTCGCGGGGTGTGCCTGTTCTGTGCTGGACAGTGCGTTCGCCCGCGCAAGAGACAGTGGCGCGGCAGGTGGCCGATAATATCACCTTCGAGGGCTACGCCGCAGAAATCCCGGCTTGAAGCCCAGGTGCCCGGCCCCAGATTACCCGGGATGATGAAGGGCGGCGAGATGAACGGAACCGAGGTGGAAATCGAGATCGTGCAGCACCTATCGTCGGTGGATGCCGCCGACTGGGATGCCTGCGCCTGCCCCGAGGCCGCTGATGGCGGTGCGCCCGAGGACCCGTTCACCACTTACCGCTTTTTGAAAGCGCTGGAAGACAGCGGCTCGGTCGGGCCGGGCAGCGGCTGGGCGCCGCATTACCTGCTGGCGCGCGCCGAGGGGCAGTTGATCGCCTGTGCGCCGCTCTACCTGAAATCCCACAGCCAAGGGGAGTATATTTTCGACCATTCCTGGGCGCATGCGTATGAACGGGCGGGTGGGCGCTATTACCCAAAGTTCCAGATCGCGGCCCCGTTCACCCCGGTAACCGGTCGCCGGTTCCTGACCCTTCCCGGGGTCGAGGAAACCGGAATGGCTGCGCTTGTGCAGGGCGCTGTCGAGATCGCGGCAAAGAACGGCATCTCGTCTGTGCATGCAACCTTTTGCACGGGTGCCGAGGCTGCGGCGGGCGAAAAGCTGGGCTTGATGGCGCGGACTGGCAGCCAGTACCATTGGGAAAATCCGGGGTACGAGGATTTCGACGAATTCCTGGCGGCGCTGAGTTCACGCAAGCGCAAGACCATCCGCAAGGAACGCCGGCGCGCGCAAGATTTCGGGGGTGAGATCGTGCAGGTGACGGGCGACGCCATCCGCCCTACACATTGGGACGCGTTCTGGGAATTCTACCAGGACACGGGCGCACGGAAATGGGGGCGCCCCTATCTGACGCGACAATTCTTTGATATCGCTCACCAAACCATGCGCGACGACATTCTTCTGGTGCTGGCGATGCGTGATGGGCAGCCGGTGGCGGGGGCGTTGAACTTCATAGGCCGGACGGCGCTTTTTGGCCGGTATTGGGGCTGCATCGAAGATCATCCCTGCCTGCATTTCGAGTGCTGCTATTATCAGGCCATGGATTATGCGATCGCGCATGGTCTGGATCGCGTGGAGGCGGGCGCGCAGGGCGAACACAAGATCGCGCGCGGATACCTGCCACGGCATGTGCATTCGCTGCACTGGATTGCAGATCCGGGCTTTGCCAAGGCGGTGGCGCAGTTCCTGCGAGCCGAGCGGGGCGCGGTGGAGGAAGAGGTCGAGATCCTGACGGATTACGGCCCATTTCGAAAGACAGAAATGAGGGAACAGGAATGACCGAAAAGCTGAGTGATACGGGGCGCAAGACGATGTTGCAGCCACTTTTGGAAAGCGGATGGAGCCTCGACGAGGGCCGCGACGCGATATCTAAGAAATTCGTGTTCGACGATTTCGTAACGGCCTTCGGTTTCATGACTAGGGCGGCGCTCTGGGCCGAGAAATGGGACCATCACCCGGAGTGGTCCAATGTCTACAAGACCGTGAACGTGACTCTGACCACGCATGACGTGGAGGGGCTGTCATCGCTGGACGTGAAACTGGCGCGCAAGATGGACCAGATCGCGGGATAAAACGCGCCCAAGGCACGTGGGCTTACATTCATCCGGTGCAAAAGCCCGGTTTCGATATCGGAAAGGGGGGTATTGCCCCTTTCTTCGATACTTGCCGTTAAGCCGCGGTTTCGAGGAAACGACTGGCGTAGGCGTCATACCAGTCCAGGCATGTCGGGTTTGCCATCGCGTCGGGGGTGGCGACCTTTTCCATCGGTTGGCCCAGCAAGCGCTTCTTTATGGGCACTTCCATCTTCTTGCCGGTAAGCGTGTAGGGGATGTCAGGCGCGGCCTCGATGCGATCGGGCACGTGGCGCGGGGATGCGCGAGATTTCAGGTCGGCCACGATCTCGGCGCGCAGGTCATCGGTAAGCTTTGTGCCCTCGGCCAGTTTGAGAAACAGAATCATGCAGCTATCGCGGCCCAGGTATTCGAGATCGACCACAAGGCTGTCAGCAACCTGGTCGCGATCTTCGACCACGCGATAGATGTCGGCAGTGCCCATACGGATGCCGTGTCGGTTGATGGTAGCATCGGAACGGCCATAGATGATGGCCCCGCCTTCCGCCGTTATCTTTACCCAGTCGCCGTGGCGCCAGACACCGGGATATTGTTCAAAATAGCTGGATTTGTAACGCGCGTCGCCCTTATCGCCCCAGAAATAAAGCGGCATCGAAGGCATGGGCACGGTGCATACAAGCTCACCCACCTCGTCGATCAGCGGTTGGCCCGCATCGTCAAACGCCTGAACCGCGGCACCAAGCGCCCGGCATTGCATTTCGCCCACGCGCACTGGCAGCGTGGGATTTCCGGCCAGAAATGCCCCGGCAAAATCCGTGCCGCCAGCGATGGGGGCCAGCCAGATGTCTTGGCCCAGCTCGGACCAGATCCATTCATAGGCTTCGGGCGGCAGGGGCGACCCGGTGGAACCCACGGCACGCAGCGTGTCGAGCCGCGCCACCTCGCGCGGTTTCACGCCCGCCTTCATGCAGCCGATGAAATATGCCGCGCCCGCGCCAAAAGAGGTGGTGCCGGTGCGGTCGATAAAGCGCCACAGGCGGCCAGGGTCGGGGTGGTCGGGGTTGCCCTCGGCCAGGGCGATGGTGGCACCCGTCAGCAGGCCCGCGACCTGTGCGTTCCACATGATCCAGCCGGTAGAGGTGAACCAGCTGAATGTCTCTTTCGGGCCCAGGTTGCCATGCAGCCCCTGCAACACAAGCTGTTCCAGCACGATGCCGCCATGCCCGTGCACGATGGGTTTCGGGCTGCCGGTGGTGCCTGACGAATACACCACCCAAAGCGGATGATCGAAAGGCAGTTTCTCTGGGTCGGCCGCGGCGGGGTCGGCCAGCAGGTCGGCCCAATCGTGGCGGCTGGTGTGACGCGGATCAATGCCGGTGCCTGCATCGAGCGTGATCCAGTGGTCGAGCGTTGGGAGCCCGTCGATCAGGGCCTGCACCTCGGGGCTGCGATCGCGCCATTTGCCGGTAAAATCATAACCCGAGACGGTAAAGATGGCCTTGGGTTCGATCTGGTTGAACCGTTCCAGCACCGTGGGCGCGCCCATGTCGGTGGCGCAAAGCGACCAGGTGGCGCCGATACTGGCGCAGGCGAGGAAAGCGATGATCGTGTCGGGTGTGTTGGGCAGGTAGCCCACGACGCGGTCACCTGTTTCGATGCCCATGCCGCGCAGGCTGGCGGCGAGCGCACCGACGCTGGCCTGCAATTCGTCCCATGTGACGGTGGTCAATGTGCCGTCTTCGGCCTCGTGATGGATCGCGGGATGGCCGGGGCGAACGTGGCGCAGCACCTGGTCGACGTAATTCAGCGACGCACCGGGAAACCAGACCGCGCCGGGCATGGCCGATTTGGCCAGCGCGCTGTCGAATGGGGTGGGCGAAATCAGACCGTGATATTCCCAGATCGAGCGCCAAAAGGCATCGGGGTCGTCGATCGACCACCGCCAAAGCTCGTCGTAATCGGAAAATTCAAGCTCACGTTCGGCGGCAAGCCAACGCATGTAGGCCGCCATCGTGCTGCTTTCGGCGAACTCGGCCGATGGTGTCCAGATGCCGTTTTCCAATGTCATTGTCATGCTCCCCCGGTTTCCTCGGGCGGCATGGTTCGCGGGGGCGGCGCGGGTGTCAAGCCCGCCCGCCCGCACGTTGTGCTTTACATCGCGTCCAGCAGGCCTTCCCCGGCCGAGGTTTCGCAGGCGCCGGGGTTTTCCTCGGCGTTCAGCACCTTGACCACGCCATCCTCGACCAGCATCGCATAGCGCTGCGAGCGGGCCACCAGGCCCGCGGGCGGTGCGTCGAAATCCATGCCGATGGCCTTGGTGAATTCGCTCGACGGGTCGCCCAGCATGGTGATGCCGGCATCGGTGGCGCCGGTTTCCTTGCCCCAGGCCCCCATCACGAAGGGATCATTGACCGAGATGCAGATGATCTCCTCCACGCCCTTTTCGGTGAACTGGTCCTTGGTGCGGATGAAACTGGGCACATGCGCCGAATGGCAGGTCGGGGTAAATGCACCCGGAACGGCGAAGATGGCAACCTTGCGACCCTTGAGCTTGTCGGACAGCTTCACCTGCTCGGGGCCTTCTGCGCCCATCTGGGTCAGTGTCGCGTCGGGCAGCGTGTCTCCGGTTGAGATGGCCATGATATATCCCCTTCGTCCTTGGTTGGGTTTGCGTTTCCTGTAGGTCAGGATATAGGCTCCGCCCGGATACAAAACCAACCGAAATATTTTTAGGGGGTGGGCGATGTCCCATGTGGTTGTGGTAGGCGCCGGGCAGGCGGGCGCGTCACTGGTGGCAAAACTGCGGTCATCCGGTTTCGACGGGAAGATCACGATGGTCGGTGAAGAAGCTGCCCCGCCCTATCAGCGGCCTCCCCTGTCCAAGAAATACCTGCTGGGCGAGTTGGAGGTCGAGCGGCTGTATTTGCGGCCCGAAAGCTATTACGCCGAGAACGCGATCAACCTGCATCTGAGTGAGGCCGTCACCGCCATCGACCCCGCCGACAAGGTGGTGATCGCGGGGGGGCGCAGCCTGGCCTATGACCAGTTGGTACTTGCCACGGGGGCGGAGCCGCGACGCCTGCCGCCGGCCATCGGCGGGGCGTTGCAGGGCATCTATACCGTGCGCAACCTGCGCGATGTCGACGCGATGGCGCCCGAGTTTCGCGATGGCGCAAGGGTGCTGATCGTCGGCGGCGGGTATATCGGGCTAGAAGCTGCGGCGGTGGCCGCCAGCAAGGGCTTGCAGGTGGTTTTGGTGGAAATGGCCGACCGCATCCTGCAACGTGTGGCCGCGCCAGAAACCAGCACGTATTTCCGCGATCTGCACCGCGCGCATGGCGTCGATATTCGAGAGGGTGTGGGCCTGGAAAGATTGACCGGCGGTGATCGCGTCACCGGCGCTGTTCTGGCAGACGGGACCGAACTCGAGGTGGATTTCGTGATCGTGGGCGTCGGCATCACGCCCGCCACCGAACTGGCCGCGGCGGCAGGGCTGGAGATTGACAACGGCATCAAGGCCGACGCGCAGGGTCGCACCAGTGACCCTGCGATCTGGACGGCGGGTGATTGTGCCAGCTTCCCGCACGCGGGCGGACGGTTGCGGCTGGAATCCGTGCCCAATGCGATCGACATGGCCGAATGCGTGGCGGAAAACATCATGGGCGCAGAAAAGACCTATGTGCCGCAGCCTTGGTTCTGGTCCGACCAGTATGACGTGAAACTGCAAATCGCCGGTTTGAACGCCGGGTATGACAGTGTTGTCACGCGCCCCGGCGACAAGGAGGGAGCGGTGTCGTTCTGGTATTTCGCCGGCGACCGGTTGCTGGCCGTGGATGCGGCAAATGACCCGCGCGCCTACATGGTGGGCAAGCGGCTGATAGATGGCGGCAAAACCGTTGACCCGACATTGATCGCCGACCAAGACACCGATCTGAAAACCCTGTTGCGCGCGTGAGGATCATCGCCGGAGAGTTTCGCGGTCGCCCGCTGGCCAGCCTTGGCAAGGGCGATACGGCGGCGCATCTGCGCCCCACCACCGACCGAACGCGCGAAAGCCTGTTTTCGGTTTTGCAGGGCGGGCGGTTTGGTGACCCGATCCCGCAGGCACGGGTGCTGGATCTTTTTGCCGGAACGGGCGCGCTGGGGCTTGAGGCGCTGTCACGCGGGGCAGACTGTGCCTGTTTCGTGGAAAACGGGCGCAAGGCGCAGGGGTTGATTGCGAAGAATATCCAGACGCTGGGCGTGGGCGATCGCGCGCAGCTTGTGCGCCGCGATGCCACGCGGCTCGGCCCCAACCCGCAGTCGCCCTTTGGCCTTGTCTTTCTGGACCCGCCTTATGGCAAGGGGCTGGGCGAAAAGGCGCTGGCCGCGGCGCGTGCCGGTGGCTGGGTTGCCAGCGGGGCGTTGATTGTCTGGGAAGAGGGCGCAGACATCACCTTGCCCGACTGGGGCGTCCTGCAAGACCAGCGCAATTATGGCGATACGCTGATCACGCTGATCCGCGCGGCGTGACAGGCCCGGGCAATGGCGGGCAACCCTAGCTCCAGGTCGGGTGGAACCGGCCCGTGGGCGACAGGGTAAAGATATCGACCCCGTCCGCCGTCACCCCCACGGAATGTTCGAACTGTGCCGACAGCGACTTGTCGCGGGTGACCGCCGTCCAGTCATCGGCCAGCACCTTGGTTTCGGGGCGACCCAGGTTCACCATCGGCTCGATGGTGAAGAACATCCCCTCTTGCAAAAGGGGGCCGGTGCCGGGGCGACCGTAATGCAGCACGTTGGGTGGGGCGTGGAACACCCGGCCCAACCCGTGCCCGCAGAAATCGCGGACAACCGACATGCGGTGGCTTTCGACGTAGGATTGGATGGCATACCCGATATCGCCGAAAGTGTTGCCGGGCTTGACCGCCTCGATCCCCAGCATCAGCGCGTCATGGGTGACCTGGATCAGCCGTTCGGCCTTGCGTGACAGTTTGCCGGCCACGTACATGCGGCTTGTATCGCCAAACCACCCATCGACGATCACCGTCACGTCGATATTCAGGATATCGCCGTCCTTCAGCTTCTTGTCGCTGGGGATGCCGTGGCAGACCACATGGTTGAGCGAGATGCAGCTGGCATGCTTGTATCCCTTGTAGCCGATCGTGGCCGATTTCGCCCCGGCGGCGTTGACCTTTTCCTCGATAATGCGGTCGATCTCGCCGGTGGTCTGGCCAGGCACGATATGCTCGGCGATCTCATCCAGGATCTGCGCGGCCAGCGCGCCGGCCTTGTGCATGCCGGCGAAATCCGCCTGTTCATATATACGGATGCCTTCGCGCGTTACGCGGCCCTTGAGTTTGTCGATCACTTGGCCCGACCCTTTGCCGAATTTAAAAAACACAGGCCCTACTTAGGGGAGTTTTCGACCAAGGGCCAGAGTGTCGAACCGGACAGGACAATCACGGAGCGTCAAAAGGCAGCGCACGGCCCAGGCCGATTTCCGATGGCGTGATCTGGCAGTCGAAGGCCAGCACCTCGACTCCCGCAGCAATGGCGGCTTTCAGCCCTTCGGCATAGGCCGGGTCAATATCTGCGGCGATGCCAACGCGTTCGCAATCGGTACGTTGCACCAGGTACAGCATGACCGCGCGGGCACCTTGCGCCTTCACCACGCTCAACTCGCCCAGGTGTTTCAACCCGCGTGCAGTGACACTGTCGGGAAACTCGGCCAGGCCGGGTTGGCGCGAGAGGGTGACAGACTTGACCTCAACATAGGTATCGGGGCCATTACCCGTCAGCAGAAAGTCGATACGCGAGTTTTCCCCGTATTTCACCTCGGGCCGCACGCTTGGGGCCGCAAGGCCCGGCACCTGCCGCGCGATCAGCGCGTCGCGCAGGGCACGGTTGGGCACGGAGGTATCGACGCCGGTGAAATGTCCACCGGGATGTTCCACCAGCCGCCAGCCGTATTTCAGTTTCTTGCGGGGGTCGTCGTTGGGTTCTAGCCAGATGCGCGCGCCCGGTTCGGCCAGACCCATCATGGAGCCGGGGTTGGCGCAATGCGCAGTGATTTCCGAACCGTCCTCCAGCCGCGCATCCGCCAGAAAGCGTTTGTAGCGGCGGATCAGCGTCGCGGGAACAAGTGGGGTTTGAAAGCGCATGGATCGGGGCCTATACCGAGTGCATCGCCCACGCAAGGAGAGCTGCCCATGACCAACCCAACCTCTGCCATGATCGTTATCGGCGATGAAATCCTGTCGGGGCGCACACGCGATTCAAACATGCATCACCTGGCGCAAGAGCTGACAAAGGTGGGCATCGACCTGAAAGAGGTGCGCATGGTCAGCGACGACCCCCATGCCATCGAGGGGGCGGTGCGCGCGCTGAGCGCGGCCTACACCCACGTCTTTACCAGCGGTGGGATCGGGCCAACCCATGACGACATCACCGCCGATTGCGTGGCGCGTGCCTTTGGCCGCGCCATCGCCGTGCGTGACGATGCGCGGGCGATCCTGCAGGCGCATTACGACCGCATGGGCACCGAATTGAACGAGGCGCGGTTGCGCATGGCGCGCATCCCCGAAGGTGCCAAGCTGATCGACAACCCGGTTTCGGCGGCACCCGGTTTCATCATCGAAAACGTCCATGTCATGGCCGGGGTGCCCACCGTGTTCGAAACGATGGTGGCCAGCGTTCTGCCCACGTTGGTGGGGGGCAAGCCGTTGCTGTCGCAAAGCCTGCGCGTGTTCCGGGGCGAGGGCGATATTGCCGGACCGCTTGGTGAATTGGCAACGGATTTTCCCGACCTGTCGATCGGGTCTTACCCGTTCCAGAAAGATGGCGTTTACGGTGCGCAGATTGTCATTCGGGGGCAGGATGGCACACAGGTAGATGCCGCGATGACGCGGCTTTGCGCGGTTTTCGGCGAATGATGCCCGGGGCGCGAACCTTTTATGAGGTGGTGGATGCCACCTGGCCCGCGGCAACCACCCGCCGCGAGGGCCCGTGGCTTATCCGGGAGGGGCAGGGCGGCGGGCAGCGTGTGTCGGCCGCCACGGCAATAGATCCGGTTACGCCGGCCGACATTCCGCAAGCCGAGGCCGCAATGCAGGCGCTGGGCCAGCCCCGCCTGTTCCAGGTTCGTGCCGGTGACGAGGCGCTGGACGCCATGCTTGATGCGCGTGGATATGTCGTTGTCGATCCGGTCAACATCTATGCCGCTCCGGTCGAGGCGGTTGCCACCGAACGCCCGCCCCGCATCACCACCTTTACCGTTTGGGAGCCGTTGGCCATCCAGATCGACATGTGGGCCGCAGGCGGTGTCGGGCCGGGGCGCATCGCGGTGATGCACCGGGTCAAGGGGCCCAAGACCAGCCTGATCGGGCGGTTGAATGATCACCCCGGAGGAACTGGTTTTGTCGCCATCCACGATGGTGTCGCCATGGTTCACGCGCTTGAAGTTTTGCCGCATCAACGCCAGCAGGGAATGGGCCGGTATTTCATGCGTGAGGCCGCGTTCTGGGCGCAAGCCAACGGTGCCAGTCACCTGGCGGTGGTTTGCACGCAGGGTAACGACGGCGCCAACGCGCTCTATTCTTCCCTCGGCATGACGCTTGTGGGACAGTATCATTATCGCAAGTACGAGGAGGATATCGCATGAGCGGCGACGACATGCCCACAGCCCTTAACCTGCCACAGGTCGATCCGTTGCCCGAGTCGACACGGAAATATTTCAACATCTGCCAGGAAAAGCTGGGATTGGTCCCGAACGTTCTGCGTGCCCACGCGTTCGACATAGACAAGCTCAACAGTTTTTCGGCGCTCTATAACGAGCTGATGATGGGCGATAGCGGGTTGAGCAAGCTGGAGCGCGAGATGATCGCGGTGGCTGTCAGCTCGGTCAATCGTTGCTTTTACTGCCTGACGGCGCATGGCCAGGCGGTGCGGGCGCTTTCGGGAGATCCTAAACTGGGCGAGGCCTTGGTGATGAATTACCGCGTTGCCGACATCACTCTGAAACAGCGCGCGATGCTGGATTTCGCGGTCAAGATGACCGAAGAAAGTCATCGCATCGAAGAAGAAGATCGCCAGACGCTGCGCGAGCATGGCTTTTCCGATCGAGATATCTGGGACATTGCCAACGTGGCCGGGTTCTACAACATGACGAACCGTGTGGCATCGGCGCTCGATATGCGACCGAACGACGAGTACCACGCCCAGAACAGATGATGCTTCGTGCCATCCTTGCCTTGCTTTTGTCGGTTGCCCCGGCGGCCGCGCTTGAACTGGGGCTGCCCAGCAACGCGCGCGTGACGGCGGAAACGGTTTCCAGCCTTGACAGCTACCGCCTGCCGACAGGCCGCTACGATGCTGGGAACCTGCCGGCGCGCGTTATCGAAGGCCGCGTGGAACGCCGGGCGTGGCGTATCGACGGGCAGGGCCTGACCACGATGCAGATACTGGGCCCGTTGCGAACGCAGCTTGAATACGCAGGATACGACATCCTGTTCGAATGTGCCGATACGGTTTGCGGCGGATTCGACTTCCGGTTCGAGATCGAGGTGCTGCCGGCCCCGGCCATGTATATCAGCCTGTCCGATTTTCGGTTTCTTTCCGCACGAAAAGACGCGCAGGACCATATCACGCTTTTGGTCAGCCGCACCGGCAATGCCGGCTATGTGCAGCTTGTGCGCGTTACCGGCGAAGCGGCCGAAAACGTCCCCGGCGTTTCCGTGTCGGACAAGCCGGATGGCAACCTTGATGGCGGCGCAACCGGGGTGGCCCAGTTGCTTGTCGCACAAGGTTATGCGGTGCTTAGCGATCTGGATTTCGGAACCGGCTCGTCAGAGTTGAGCGAGGGCAGCTATGCCTCGCTTTCTGCGTTGGCGGCCTTCATGCAGGACAATCCGCAGGCGCGTATCGCCCTGGTCGGCCATACCGACGCGGTAGGCGCGCTTGATGGCAATATAGCCTTGTCACGGCGGCGGGCCGCCTCGGTGCTGGAGCGGCTGGCGGAGTCGTACGATGTGCCGCGCGAACGAATGGCCGCCGAGGGGATGGGGTACCTTTCGCCCGTCGCGCCCAATACGACTGCCGCAGGACGCGAGGCAAATCGCCGGGTCGAGGTCGTGTTGCTGAACACCGAATGACGCATGCAACCGGATGTGTCTGCCGCCCCATCACCGGGACGAGGCGGCAAGGATGGTTTATTCCGGCGTAACGCTTTGTGGCGCGCCGGTGGCCATGTTGGTGCCGATAAAGGGCTTTTTCGCCTCTTTCCAAGCGCCAAAGCCACCTTCCATATGGGCGATTGGCGTCACGCCTGCCGCAATTGCGGCACGGGCCACGCGTTCCGAACGAACGCCCGACCCACAGTGGAACACGATGCGCTTTTTCCCCTGGTCGGGCAGCTTGTCGCCCTTGAAGAATGCCAACGGCATCAGCAACGCGCCCTCGATATGTTCGAACATGTATTCTTGGGGTGTTCGCACGTCGATCAGGACGATCTCGTTGGCGTCAAAGGCCCGGGCGACCTCGTCCACCGTCCAGGTTTCGAACGTCGCATCGCCCACTTTTTCGGATTTCATTCGCGCATCTCCTTCAAAATTTGTTCGCAGGGATCTTGAAGTAAGAATGACCATCGTCTTCGGTTGGCGCAAGGCGTCCGCCGCGCAAGTTTACCTGCAATGCATACAACATCCGGTCAGGCAGTTTCAGCGTGGCGTCGCGGTCGTCGCGCAATTTGCGGAAATCGGCCTCGGACGTGCCGCCGCCCAGGTGCTTGTTGTCTGCCTTGTGTTGCGCCACCGTGGCTTCCCACGCGGGATCGGTGCGATCGCCCACCGGCGGATAATCGTGGCCCACGAACAGGCGCGTTTCGTCGGGCAGCGACAGGATGGATTGCAGGCTGTCCCAAAGGTCCTTGGATGAACCACCGGGGAAATCGGCCCGGCTGGTACCGGCATCCACATGCATGAACGTGTCATGCACAAAGGCGGCATCGCCCGCCACATAGGTGATCGAGCCCAGCGTATGGCCGGGGTGCAGCATGACCTTCACTTCGACTTCGCCGATCTTGAACGTGTCTCCATCGGCAAACAGGCGGTCGAAATCGCGATCCACATCGAAGGCCTCGGGCAGGTTGTAGAATTTTGCCCACAGCTCGGCGATATCGCGGGTTTTTTCACCGATGGCATTGGGTGCGCCGGTTTTTTCCTTCAACCATGCGCTGGCCATCATGTGATCGGCATGGGGGTGGGTATCAAGCACCCAT
Organism: Lutimaribacter degradans; assembly: GCF_023703375.1. GTDB lineage: Bacteria > Pseudomonadota > Alphaproteobacteria > Rhodobacterales > Rhodobacteraceae > Lutimaribacter > Lutimaribacter degradans. The sequence continues at coordinate 82,114 of NZ_JAMQGO010000003.1, read as the reverse complement.
TCCACGTTCAGCCCTTGTGCCTCGACGAAATCCAGCACCTCTTGCGCGCTGTCGGTGCGGGTGCGGCCATGCGCGGGGTCGAAATCCAGCACCACGTCGATAAGCGCGGCCTTTTTGGTGGCTGGATCGGCGGCGACATACATGATCGAGCCGGTGTCGGGATCATAGAACCCGGTAACTTCGGGCGAATTTGGGCCGGTCGAGGGGCTCGTGCGCGTGAACATTCAAAATCTCCTTGTGGTCATAAGATGCGTTTTACATGCAGATAATAGAATGTTTTGGGATGACAAGGGGGGCCATCCCTAGCCCTGCAATTCGCGCAACACGCGCTTGCAATGATCCACCATGTACTCGGTGAATACCTGCACCTTGGGGTCGCGATAGCGGCGCGAGGGCGACAGGCAGGCCAGTTGCGTGGGCAGGGGCGGCGTGTCGATGGCCACCGGCACCAGCGCGCCGCTGGCCAGATGCGTGGCGACCTCGAACAGCGGTTTCATCACGATTCCCGCCCCGTCCAACGCCCAGCCGGTCAGCACATCACCGTCGTCGCTTTCCAGCGGGCCCGTGATCTCGAACCGCCTGGGGCCATCAGGAGTTTGCAGGGTCCATTGAAATTCGCGCGCGCCGGGAAAGCGCAGGTTCAGGCAGTCATGCCCATCCGCCACCAGGGCCGCGCCGTCGCGGGGCATGCCCCGCCGTTCGATATAGGCGGGTGCGGCGCACAGAACGCGGGGGCATTCCTCGATCACGCGCACCTTCAAATCGCTGTCGATCAACGGCCCAAGATGAAAGGCCAGGTCCAGCCCCTCGCCGGTCACGTCGATTACCCTGTCCGACAGGCGCAGGCGGATATCGATCTGCGGGTATTCGGCCTTGAACGCGGGCACCGCGGGCGCGATGAATCGCCGCCCCACGCCAAGGGGCGCGGCGACGAACAGCGTGCCGCGCGGGGATTGGTTGGCCTCCATCACCGCTGCCTCGGCGGCGTCGATTGCCTCAAGGATACGGCACGCACCGTCATAGAAAAGCCGACCATGCTCCGTGGGGCTTAGGGCGCGGGTGGTGCGGTTGAACAGCCGCACGCCCAAGTGCTTTTCCAAGTCGGCGATCCGCGCCGAGGCGACCGCAGGCGAGGTGCGCTGATCGCGGGCGGCGGCACTCATGCTGCCCAATTCATAGACACGCATGAACATCCGGATGTTGTTCACATAAGCCATTTTCAGAATCTTTTTGAAACTGTTCCCGCAGTTGCAGGATTAACAGATAAATACCCGATACGATACCCTACCAGGACGCAAACAGGAGTAGTGCCGATGTATGACCTTGCCGCGATGGGTTCCTGGGCCGAATTCGCCATTCGCTGGCTGCACGTGATCACCGCGATCGCGTGGATCGGCTCGTCCTTCTATTTCATTGCGCTGGACCTGGGCCTGCACCGCGACCGCAACCTGGACAGCGGCGCCGATGGCGAGGAATGGCAGGTGCACGGGGGTGGCTTTTACCACATCCAGAAATACCTGGTCGCGCCCTCGAACATGCCGGACGGTCTGGTGTGGTTCAAATGGGAAAGCTATTCCACATGGCTTTCTGGTTTTGTCCTGTTGGCGGTGGTCTACTACCTGGGGGCCGAGTTCTACCTGGTCGATCCGGCGGTATGGGATATCGCGCCGGGCTGGGCGATCGTGATTTCCATGGCTTCGCTGGCCTTTGGCTGGTTGGTTTACAATTTCCTGTGCGATCGGTTCGTGAATGCCAATCAGACGGCGCTTATGGTGGTGCTGTTCGTGGTGCTGGTCGGCATGGCCTATTTCTACAGCAGCGTTTTTTCCGGCCGCGCGGCGCTGCTGCATCTGGGCGCGTTCACGGCCACGATCATGTCGGCCAACGTGTTCTTCATCATCATCCCCAACCAAAAGGTCGTGGTGGCCGACCTGATCGCTGGCAACAAGCCTGACCCGAAATATGGCAAGATTGCCAAGCAGCGCAGCACGCACAACAACTACCTGACGCTGCCGGTGATTTTCCTGATGCTGTCGAACCATTACCCGTTGGCGTTTGCCAGCGAGTATAACTGGATCATCGCGTCACTCGTTTTCCTGATGGGGGTGACGATCCGGCATTTCTTCAACACCATGCATGCGCGCAAGGGGATGCCTTGGTGGACATGGGCCGCCACCACGGTGCTTTTCATCCTTGTCATGTGGTTGTCGACCGCGCCGATGTTCCGCGCCGACGAGCCGGATGAGGCGGCAAGCGGCGCGGCCCTGCAATTCGCCCAGGCCGAAGGGTTCGACGACGTGCATGACATCGTGATGGGCCGCTGTTCAATGTGTCACGGTGCCGAGCCATTCTACGAGGGCGTGCTATGGCCGCCCAAGGGTGTTCGGTTGGATAACGAATACCAGATCGCGCGGCAGGCCAAGGCGATTTACCTGCAATCGGGCCTGACCCACGCGATGCCGCCCGCCAACCTTACCTACATGGAAGAGGAAGAGCGGCAGAAGATCGTCGCATGGTATCGCGCCGCCACGGGCGGTTAACCGCTGCCGATCAAGGCGCCGGCGGCAAAGACCAGCGCACCGCCCACCACCACCTGGAAGGTTGCGCGTAGAAACGGCGTTTCCATGTACTTGTTCTGAATCCAGGCAATCGCCCACAGCTCGACAAACACGACGGCGAAAGCGATGAAGGTTGCGGTCCAGAAATCCGGGATCAGATAGGGCAGGGCATGACCGAGCCCGCCCAGCGTTGTCATGACCCCGGACGCGATGCCGCGTTTCCATGGGCTGCCCCGGCCCGACAATTCGCCATCGTCGCTGGCGGCCTCGGTAAAGCCCATCGAGATACCGGCCCCCACCGATGCGGCAAGCCCCACCAGGAACGTGGTCCAGGTATCCTGCGTGGCAAAAGCGGTGGCAAAGATCGGCGCCAGGGTCGAGACCGAGCCATCCATCAACCCGGCCAGGCCAGGTTGAACCCAGGTCAGAACGAACTGCCGGTGTGATTTCCGTTCCTCGGTTTCGCGGGCACCCTCGGTCAGGTGTTCATCCTGCAAGTCGCCGGCGGTGACCTGGTGCCCGGCTTCGGCCGCTGCCAGGTCGCCCAGCAACTTACGGGTTTCGGCGTCCTGCGTGCGCTGCGCTGCCGTAAGGTAGAAATGCTCGGCGTCGCGCTCCATCGCCTCGGCCTCTTCGCGGATACGTTCGATGCCAAGGTTTTCCACCAGCCAGATTGGGCGTCGCGCATAATAGCCTGCAACATGCTCGCGGCGGATCAGCGGGATCACCTCGCCGAACCGTTTGCGGTGCAACTCGATCAGGCGCTGGCGGTGGCCATCTTCTTCGGTGGCCATTCCATCGAAAATCTTGGCAGTGTCGGGGTAGTCGGGGCGCAGCATTTCAGCATAAGAGCGATAGATGCGAGCGTCATCCTCTTCGGACGAGATGGCAAGGGCCAGCACCTCTTGCTCGGACAGATCGCGGAAATGGCGGCGTTGCGTGAAGAAGCGCATCATGGACTCCTTTTTTAGAATTATTCTAAAATATACGGTGCAATTTTCGACGCAAGCCCAATGCTTGCCCGCGATGAACCGTCCGGTCTACAATCCCGCGAAGGGGAGGCTTTGTCGATGGACGCTATCGCCACAGCGCCGATCCGCAAGGGGCGCAAGTACGACCAGGTGTTGCATGGCGCCCGCGAGGTGTTCATGCGCGACGGGTTCGAGGGGGCCTCGGTCGACGATATCGCGCGCGTGGCTGGCGTGTCGAAGGCCACGCTTTATGCCTATTTCCCTGACAAGCGGATCTTGTTCTTCGAGGTGGTGCATAGCGAATGCGAACGCCAGGCCGAACTGGCGGGCAGCCGTATCGACGAATCCGCCCCGCCGCGTGATGTGCTGACAACGGTGGCGTGGCAGATCGTGCCTTTCCTGCTGTCGGATTTTGCCCGCAGGATATTCCGCATCTGCCTGGCCGAGTCCGACCGCTTTCCCGAACTGGGGCGCGCCTTCTATGAAAGCGGCCCGGCGCTTGGCCGGGCGCGAATGACAGGCTACCTGCGCGAGGCGGCCGCGCGTGGAGAACTGCGCATCGACGATTTTGACCTCGCCGCCGAGCAATACAGCGAGCTATGCAAGGCGCATGTCTGGACCCGATCGGCCTTTGGCGTGCAGACCGAGTTTTCGCAAGCCGAACTGACCCGCGTGATCGACGGCGCGGTCGATACATTCCTGGCGCGCTACGGGGTGTGACGTGCCTCAGTGCGGACGGAGCAGGTCAAGCAATTCGTCCAGCCCGCTTGCTCCTTCCTTGGTGGCGAAGTGCTCGACATCGCCGAATTGAAAGACTGAATACCCGGCGAAGATCATGGTATGAGACTTGCCTGCCTCGCGGTCGACCATGATCGTTGCCCTGGTTTCGCAGCCGGCTTCACCACAGACACCGGCAAGCTCGATACCGTTCCGTTCGATGATGCGGGGCATTCGGGTGACGGTGCTCAGCGACGTTTCAAAGAATTCCAGGGCCTTTTCCCCGTCTTCCGATTGGCGGATAGCTTCGTGCACTTCGGGCAAGGCCAGAAGATCGAAGAAATTGCCGCCCTTCACCTGGCCTGTCGGTTTGCCCGGGCGCTGCGCGGCGGCGATTCTTGCGGCCTGCTGTTCCAGCTTTTTCTGCCGCTCCTCGCGGCGCTTGGTTTCTTGTTCCTTGCGCGCCCGCTCGGCCTCGGCTGCCTGCATGCTGCGTTCGGGCGGCAGGTCAATCCGGGTCGAGGGGCCGGAAACCGACGCCGGCCGGGCACGATCGCCGGAATTAGAAGCCAGATGATAGGCGACCGAACGAAAGACGCTGGGCTTTTCGTTCTCATGGGTCAAAGTAACCAGCAACCGGCCCTTTTCCCATTCCACCCTGACATCGCGCGCCTGTCTGCATGATCCGAAGGCCTCGGACAGCACAATCCGGTTGCGGTCATTCAGGGCCGCCCAGCGATAAGCCTCGGGGCAGTCATCGGGCAGCATCGGGCCCGAAAAGCGCAGCAGGGCAAATGCTTTGGTTTGTGCCATGATATCGGCGCTGCGGGGCGCGAAATCGGGCGTCACGACCGTGCCGGCATGTTGGACCAGAACCCCGCCATCGTCGGAGTCGACAAGCTCCAGCCGCGCCGAGTCGGCCTCTTGCTTGCTGATGCGGCCACCCGCCTGAAGGGGAAAGGAAATGCTGTCGGCACTGTCATGATGTGTCACCGGCGGCGGAGCGTCGGCCTGCCACCCGGGCGCAAGATAGACGACGTAACCTTCGAACCGGCCGTTTGCACGGTTGAAAAGCTTGATCCGGCCATCTTCGATACGGATGTCGGCACATTCATCGCCAAGGCAGATGTGATCTGGACCGTGGCTGGTTTGCGCAACCTGCCGCACGCCACGCGCGCCAAGATAAGCACCGCTTCCGCCGTTACGCAGGTCAATGGCGAAAACGCCGACGCCAAGGTCGTCGACATATATTCGCCCGGGCAGCGAGGCACCCAGCTCTCCTTTCCACGAAGCCGGGTCGTGCTGGTGCCGGCCCGACCTTGCCGCGAAGATGCGCGAGGTTCCGTAAGTGTCTTCCTGGTCATAACGCCAGGTTCCGTCACCATTGGGGTGAACGGTGGCCCAACCGCGCCCTATGCCATAATCATGGCCGCGCTTGCAGACCTCGGTTTCGTCACTGAAAGCAAAGCACAGAATATCGTCGGCCGGGGCGTGCCACAGCGCTTGGCCGGTGTTGCCGGTCGCATAGGTAAAATACGCCTGCTTGTCGTGGCCCAGGTAAACCGACCAGACCGAGCCGCTTTCGACAGTGGCACCGAAAAGCGTGTGCCCGCGCAGGCTCGTCAATGGCGGCATGGTTTCCGACGCGATGGCGGGGCTGGCAAGACAGACAAGGGCTGGAAAGATCGGGGAAAGCAGGCGGCGTGCAAGCGCGGTAAAAAAACGGGTCGGCATGAAAGGGCTCTTTACAGGAGACGCGATTGGCAATCCATCGCATGACATGCGTGGCGCAATAAGCGTTTCCCTGATTGTATTCAATAGGTTGAATTAATCTCAGTCGATACGCCGGACCAACAATTGGTTGCCCGGACCTATCTTGGTTTCAAACACCTTCAACTCGGCGACCAGGTCGCTCAACTTGCGTTTTCCATAGGTGCGGCTGTCGAAATCGGGGTGATCGGCCTGGATCTGCTGGCCCAACCGGCCCAGGGGGTACCATTCGTCGTCCTGGTCGACCTTTTCCATCGCGTCGAACAACAACTGCCGCGCCGCCTGCATCGCATCCTGGCTGAGCGCGGGTTTTGGGCTGTCTTTCTTCGGTGCTTCGCTTTGGGCGATGTTCTCGATCGCGACAAAACGATTGCAGGCATTTTTCAGCGCCGGGGGCGCCTTGGACTCGCCGATGCCGATAACGGTCAGGCCCTGTTCTCGTATGCGGCTGGCCAGCCGGGTGAAATCGCTGTCGGAACTGACCAGTACGAAACCGTCGAAATGGCCCGCATGCAGAATGTCCATCGCGTCGATCACCAGCCCGATGTCAGAGGAATTCTTGCCCCTGGTCGCGGCGGTTTGCTGATACTGCACCAGCCCCAGCTCTTGCGCGACCCGCGTCCAGCCCGACAGGTGATTGTTGCCCCAGTCGCCATAGACGCGACGCAGGCCCGGCTCGCCGAAACTGGTCACCTCTTTCAGGATCGCATCGGCGTATTTCGCGGGCACGTTGTCGGCGTCGATCAGTACGGCCAGAAGGGGGGTGTCATTGGGCAAGGGGCATTCCTTTGATGGTTGCTGATGGTTGCGCAGGGCTGGTTCAAGTGTCGCATTGCAGGGCAGCGGATGCCAGAGGTTTCGCCAAGGCGTTTACAGCGCCCGAAACATCACCAGCGCGTCGACATCGCCCCGCACGGGGTGGTGGAACGCATTGGGCAGACGACCCACCGTCTTGAACCCCGCGCGCTCCCAAATGGTGATGGCGCGGGTGTTCGTGCTGACGACAAAGTTGAACTGCATCGCACGAAAGCCAAGGTCAGGCGCCAGCGCAAGCGAATGATCCAGCATCGCGCGGGCCACGCCCTGCCCGCGCGCGGCGGCATCGGTGACGTAGCCACAATTGCACACGTGGCTGCCACCGCCTTTCTGGTTGCGTACAATGTAGTAAGTGCCCAGCACGGTGCCATCCTGTTCGGCCAGCAAGACCCGCCGCTCGGGGCCAAACCAATAGGCCAGGGCATCCTCACGGCTGATATCGGGGTCGATCGCGTAGGTGTCGCCGGCGCGAAACACCGGCTCCAGAAGCGCCCAGACGGCATCGTGATCGGCTTGTGTGGCAGCGCGGATCTTCATCTTTGGTCTTCTTCCTCACCCCGGTTGCGCCGCGCGCCTCATGTCACGGGATGTAGGCCGGGCTTTTAGCCCGGCTTACCCTTGTCTCAATAGATCACGACCGAGCGGATCGACTCGCCCTTGTGCATCAGGTCGAACGCGTCGTTGATCTTTTCCAGCGGCATGGTGTGGGTGATCATCGGGTCGATCTCGATCTTTCCGTCGACATACCAATCGACGAATTTCGGCACGTCGGTGCGGCCCTTGGCCCCGCCAAAGGCGGTGCCTTTCCACGTGCGGCCCGTGACAAGCTGGAAGGGGCGCGTGCTGATTTCCGCGCCGGCCGGCGCCACCCCGATGATGACCGAAACGCCCCATCCGCGGTGCGAACATTCCAGTGCATCGCGCATCACCTGCACGTTGCCGGTGGCGTCGAACGAGTAGTCGACACCGCCGATCTGGTCGCGCTCGGTTTTCGTCAGGTCGACGATGGCCTGCGTGATGGTGCCGTCGATTTCCTTTGGATTGATGAAATGGGTCATGCCGAACTTGCGCGCCATCTCGGCCTTGTCGTTGTTCAGATCGACGCCGATGATCATGTCGGCACCGGCCATGCGCAGGCCCTGGATCACGTTCAACCCGATCCCGCCCAGGCCGAATACGGCGGCCGTGCTACCGATTTCCACGCCTGCGGTATTGATCACCGCGCCGATGCCCGTGGTCACGCCGCAGCCGATGTAACAGATCTTGTCGAATGGTGCGTCGGGCCGCACCTTGGCCAGCGCGATTTCCGGCATGACCGTGTGATTGGCAAAGGTCGAGCAGCCCATGTAGTGATAGATCGGCGTGCCATCCAGCATCGAGAACCGCGTGGTGCCGTCCGGCATCAGGCCCTGGCCCTGGGTGTTGCGGATCGCGGTGCAAAGGTTCGTCTTGCCCGACAGGCAACTGGGACATTCGCGGCATTCGGGCGTGTAAAGCGGGATCACGTGATCGCCCGGTTTCAGCGTTGTGACGCCTTCACCCACCTCGACCACCACGCCTGCACCTTCATGGCCCAGGATCGCCGGAAAGATCCCCTCGGGGTCAGCGCCCGACCGAGTGAATTCATCGGTATGGCAAATGCCGGTTGCCTTGATTTCCACCAGAACTTCGCCAGCCTTTGGTCCGTCCAGGTTCACGTCCATGATTTGCAGCGGCTTGCCGGCCTCGAGGGCCACGGCGGCACGTGTGCGCATTTTCTTTCTCCCGTAATGCAGATTGCATCCAGCGTTAGCGAAACGTCCGGCGGATGCAAGCACTCCCGGCAAATCTGCCACGGCTGGGCATGGACTCGAAACAGCCTGACGCTTACAAGAACATAAAGTGAACAAATGATGCTGCCATGCCCCGTAAACGCGCGCTTTCAATCTGGTTTCCGCGATTGGGTGCCGAACGTCTGTTGCGTGTCATTCGCGCGCCGGATTGGTCGGTGCCCTTTGCCGTATTGCGTGACACCGGGCAGATGCAGGTGATTTCGTCGCTCAACCTTGCAGGCAGCCAGGCCGGGCTGCGTGTGGGGCAGCCGCTGCGCGATGCGCTGGCGATGTGTCCGGGGCTGGCCACGCGGTTGCACAACACGCAGGCCGAGGCGACGTTCCTGGCGGCATTGCGGCGCTGGGCCACGCGGTTTTCGCCCTGGGTGGCCGAGCAGGGGGTCGATGCGCTGATGCTGGATATCACGGGTTGCGCGCATCTGTTCGGCGGCGAAGAAGCGCTGACCGCGCGTATTCAGGATGATTGCGCGCGCCACGGGCTGAGCGTGCGCTGCGGGCTGGCCGACACGCCTGGCGCGGCCTGGGCGCTGGCGCGGTTCGCAGGCGATGCGCCGGGCCATAGCCGCAGCGGCGACGCCATCGACCAGGAGGCCCGCGCCACCCGCGCCCGTGCCGTCAAGCGCCGCCACTGGGAACGTGGCGGCACGGCGCCGTTACGTGATGCCGTCACCATACCGCGCCCCGCGATTGCCGCGCCGGGCCAGACCCGCACGGCGTTGGCGCCGCTGCCCGTGGCGGCGCTGCGGCTGGAGCCTGGTACGGTGGACAAACTGGCCCGCCTGGGCCTGCGCCGCATCAGTGACCTGGCAGGCCAGCCCCGTGCTGCGCTGGCCCGGCGCTTTGGTGTCGGCCTGGTGCAACGGCTGGATCAGGCGTTGGGCGCGGCGCCCGAACCGATCAGCCCTGCCCGCGCCGACACGGCACTGGCCACGCGGCTGACCCTGCCCGACCCCATCGGGCTGGAGGCGGATATACTGGCCGCGCTTGACCGGCTGTTACCGCGCCTCTGCGCGATGCTGCGCGACCGGGGGCTGGGCGTGCGGCTGGTGCGGCTGCAGGCGTTTCGTGCCGATGGCAGCATGGGGGCGATCCAGGCCGGGCTGGCCCGCCCGATGCGCGAGCCTGACCGCATTCGCCCCCTTCTGGCGATGAAGCTGGATGAGCTGGACGCCGGGTTCGGAATCGACATGCTTCGGCTTGAAGCGGTGCAGGCCGAGCCGCTGCACGACATTGCCCATGCGGGCCATGCCGTGGCCGCGCAGGCGGCACGCGGGCGCATGGCCGAGGGCACCGCGCTGGAGGATCTGATCGGCCGGATGGGCGGACGCATCGGGCTGGAGGCAATCACCCGACGCCATCCCGGAGACAGTCACATACCGGAAAAGGGGGCGCAGGTGCTGGCCGCGGCCTGGTCATCCGCCCATGACGGACTGTGGCCAAGCCCCCCGGCACCACGCCCCTTGCTGATGTGGCGCCCCGAGCCCGTCACCGCGCCTGACCGCCCGGCTCTGCCCGTGCAATTCCGCTGGCGTCGCCGCGTTTATCGCGTGGCCAGGGCCCGCGGCCCCGAGCGCATTGCACCTGAATGGTGGCTGGACGACCCCGACTGGCGATCGGGCACGCGCGATTACTGGGATGTCGTCACCGAAGACGGCACGCGGCTTTGGCTGTTCTTTGCTCATGGTGCCGCGCTCAGCCGTGGATGGTTCTGCCAGGGCAGTTTTGCCTGACACGATCAGGCCGAGCGGTTGTATCGGTCTTCCATGTTCTTGGCGTAATCGGCCAGCCGCAGGTGAAACTTGCGGTTCAGATTGCTGCGCGCCAGCTTCAGCGATTGCAACAAAAGCCGGGCGGCCAGTGTCTTGGGCGCCAATTTCAGCGAAACGCTCATCCGGGTGTGTCGCCGTGACAGCGCGACAAGGTCGATCACCATTTCCCCGTCCAGGTCGGGCGAGCCGCCGGTAAACACCATCTGGTTCGGGCGGTCATAGGCGGACAGGGTGATGGAAAGCTTGCGTTCCCGGCCACGCAGCATGAACCGCGCTTTCCAACTCATGCCGACGCCGGGTTGACGCAGGTTGTCGGTGCGCCGGACCTCGGCGCCGCGGCGCATGGCGGCGCGTTCGAACGTGTCGAAATCCGAAACCATGTCGAAAACGGCGTCGATCGGGGCGGCGATATCTTCCTTGCTGGCAAATTTCATTATGCTGCTCGTCGGGCTTGGCGCGAAAAAAATGCACCGTTTTCCTTTTTTGAGGGGAGTGTCGCCTTAATCCAGCCTGTCCGCAAGCCAGTTGCGCAGCAAAAAGCCCGCAATCGCACCCTTGCGCGGTGCAAGAATCTTGTCGTGTTGCCCTGCCATCACATCCAACATCTCTTCGCGTGTCACCCACAGGGCGTCTTCGATCTCGATCGGGTCGATCGTGATCTCGTCGCTAGTGGCCTCGCCCCGGCAGCCCAGCATCAGCGAGGCTGGAAAAGGCCAGGGCTGACTGGCAAGATAGCTGACCGCGCCCACGCGCACGCCGGCCTCTTCCCAGACTTCGCGGCGCACGGCGGCTTCGATGGTTTCGCCGGGCTCGATGAAACCGGCCAAAAGCGAATACATGCCTTCGGGCCACCCGTGGCTGCGGCCCAGCAGCACCTTGTTGCCGCGCGTGATCAGCATGATGACAACCGGATCGGTTCGCGGGAAATGATGTGCGCCGCAGGCGGCGCAGTCCCGTTGCCAGCCGGCTTGTGTCATCGCGCCTTCGGCACCGCAGCGCGCACAAAAGCGATGGCTGCGATGCCACAGATACAGCGCCCGCGCCGTTGCGGCCAGTTCCGCGTCCCGCGGTGAAATCCGGGTCATCGCGGCGCGCAACTCGCGGAAACGCTGCGTTTCGGGCAGGGCGGGATGGTGCTGCTCGGACCGGTCGAGAAAGCTGTTGAAGGCGCTGTCATCCACCGTTTCAGGGAACCAGGCCGACAGGTCATGGGCAAAGACGGCGTTGCCATCCTCGCGACCCAGCAGGATGGGCGGGATGGCGGCGGCATCGGCCAACACCGGGTGATCCATCGGCAGCCGCACCAGCTCGGTGCCGGGTCGGCCCTGATCGTCGGGCGGGCTATCGGCGATCAGCGGTTTGCCGCGCCAAAGCGCGATGGTGCGGCTGTCGGCGGCGCGGGCCAAGTCTTTCAGTGCGGCCGGGTCGCTGCGCAGTTCGGCCGCGCGATCCAGGCCTGAGCCACCGAATGTCACCGTTTCCGCGATACGCATGTGCCTGATCCCCGTTCCTGTCCAACCGGCGCGACCTTGCCAGCGCGTGGCGCGAAAGAAAAGCGCGCATCGCGGGTTGCCGCGCCTGCGGCATGATGTAAGTTGATGGCCGATGGTAGAAACCTACCGGGAAAACGGCAGCGACCGGGGGCTGCGCCAATGGCCTGGATGGACGGGGAAAATTGACGTCTGATTCCAGAAATTGTCCAGTTAAAGCAGCTTCTTCACTGGCATTGCGGCTGTTGGCAACCAGCGATTTGCACGGGCATTTGATGGCCTATGACTATGCCGCCGACCGCACGCAGCCCGGGGTGGGCCTTGTGCGCACGGCCAGCCTGATCGGGCAGGCGCGTGGCGAAGTCTCGAACAGTCTGTTGGTCGATAACGGCGACTTCCTGTTCGGCACGATGATGGCCGATGCCTGGGCAAACGCGGCTGTGTCGCAGCGCGAGAACCCGGTGATCGCGGCGATGAACGCGCTGTGTTTCGATGCGGTCGGGCTGGGCAATCACGAGTTCAACTTCGGCCTTGAGACGCTGGATGTAGCCTTGGCCCAGGCGCAATTTCCGGTTCTGTGTGCCAATGTCTTGCCACTTGGCCGCGATGTGCCCTTTCGTGCAAAGCCGTCTTTTTTGCTGCGCCGCCAATTGGTGGATGACGATGGGGGTCGACACAGCCTGTCGCTGGGGCTGGTATCCGTGATGCCGCCCCAGGTGATGCAATGGGATGCGTCTTACCTGGCTGGCCGGGTTGAGGCCCGGGGAATAGTCGATACCGCCCGTCTTGAGGTAAAGGCCCTGCGCGCCGCCGGGGCCGACATAGTGGTGGTCATGAACCATTCGGGCCTGGGCGATGGCAGCGCCGACCCTTCGGCTGAAAACGCCGGCCTGGCCCTGGCGCGGTTGCCCGGCGTCGATGTCGTTCTGTGTGGCCACAAGCATCGTTGCCTGCCTGGCGCGTTTTACGAGGGGCGCGCCGATGTGGATGCACAGGCCGGGGCGCTGGCCGGAGCGCCGGCCGCGATGCCGGGGTGCTGGGGCAGCCATCTTGCCGTGATCGACCTCACGCTGGCAAATGAAGGCGCGGGCTGGCGCATTTCGCGCCACCGCGCGGAATTGCGCGCAATCGCCTTGCGCGACAAGGGGGTGCCGAAAGCGCGGGTCAGGGATGATCCCGCTATCGCACGCATTGCCGCGCCTGCCCATGCGGCCACGCTGCGCCAGATCCGACGCCGGGTTGGCAGGATCGACACGCCCATAAGCACGCATTTCTCACAAGTGGCGCCTTGTGGTGTGACGGCACTGGTGGCCGCGGCGCAGGCGTGGCGCGCCGCTCAGTTGCTGCCGGACAATACGGGCCAGCCCCTGCTAAGCGCGGCGGCGCCGTTCCGTTGTGGTGGTGCCGGTGGCCCCGAGGACTATACCGTTTTGCAGGCCGGGCCGGTTCTGGCAAAGGATATCGGCGCGATATACCCGTTTCCCAACCGGTTGCAGGTGTTGCGCGTGCCTAGCCGGCAAGTGCTGGAGTGGCTGGAGCACAGCGCCGCGCAGTTCCGACAGCTTTGCACGGGTGAGCCTGACCAGCCCTTGGTTGACGATGCGTTTCCCAGCTACAATTTCGATATCATCCACGGGCTGCACTACGAGATCGACCCAACCCAGCCCCCGCGGTTCGACGCGCAGGGCGGTTTGTGCAACGCGACGGGCCGACGGGTGCGGAACGTGCGATGGAACGGCGCGCCCCTTGCCGAGGATGACACTTTCCTCGTGGCCACGAACAGCTATCGCGCGCAAGGCGGTGGCAACGTCGCGGCGCTACGTTCAGCCGAGAGTGTTCTGGATACCGACGAAACGCTGACCGACGTGCTTGAGGCTTATCTGAAGGCCGGACATGGCGTTCCTGCAGGTGATCAGCCTGTCTGGCGCTTTGCCCAAAGGGCCGGTGTGGCGGCGCTGTTTCGCAGCGGGTCATCGGCCGGGGAAAGCCCTGCGCCTTGTGCGCGTATCGAACGGGTCGGTCACGATTCCGGCGGCTATTCTTGGTTTCGGCTTGAATTGTGATGGCGGGTTGCGAATCCGCCTTTGCCAGCCTATATGCCGTGTCGAGAGGTTGGCGCGGGCAAGCGCCTCGCCAACCCGGTCAGGTCCGGAAGGAAGCAGCCGTAACGAGCCCCGCTTGGGTCGTTGTCCAGCCTCTCACCTTTCCCGCACTATTTGGGTCAGCAGGTAAAGTCGGTGATCACCGTAACGCCCGCGCCCTGGAAGCGATCCATCGCGCGCAATGCGTTTTCGGCCTGGCCAAGGGCGATGCGACCCGTGACCAGCGACGAGACATCCAGCCGCCCCGCCGCGATCATGCCGAACAGCGCCGGAAAGCGCCGCGCCGCCATGCCGCGTGAACCCGCGATGCTGATCTGGCGGGCATAGACCAATTCCAACAGTTGCAGCGGAACGGTTTCGTGCGGGCCCAAAGGCATGCCGATCTGCACGTGGCGGCCGAGTTTGCGCAGCCCGCGCACCGAGTTTTCGAACGTTGCCGTCACGCCCAGCGCCTCGACCGACAGATGTGCGCCGCCGCCTGTTGCCGCGCGCACCGCCGCGCCCACATCATCAAGGTCCGCGACATTCAGCGTGGCGGTGGCCCCCAGTTGCCGGGCCATGGCGAGCGCGTCGTCCTTTACATCGATGGCCAGAACTTGCGCGCCCAGCGCCGCACCGATCATCACCGCCGACAGGCCAACACCGCCGCAGCCATGTACGGTCAGCCACTCGCCCGGGCGCAGATTGCCGCGGTCCACCACGGCGCGGAAAGCCGTCGTCACGCGACACCCCATGCCCGCGGCCGCGTCGAACCCCAGCGCGTCGGGCAGGTGAACAAGGTTGAAATCGGCACGCGGCACGGCCAGGCGCTCGGCAAAGGCGCCCCATCCGGTGAACCCGATCACCTGCTGTTGGTTGCAGGTGGTAGGGTCTCCGCTGCGGCAATCGAGGCAATGTCCGCACCCCAGGATGAAAGGCGCGGTCACCCGGTCGCCCACGGCAAAGCCGTGGACATCCGCGCCGACCTCTTCGATCACGCCGGCGAATTCATGGCCCATCACATGGGGCAGCGCCACGTCAGGGTCGGCGCCTTTCCAGGCGTGGTGGTCTGAACGGCAGACACCGCAGGCCATGACCCGCACCACGACACCGTCGTGCGGGCAGTCTGGGTCATCCACGGTTTCCAATGACAACGTGCTGTCGAACCGCTCCATCACCAATGCTTTCATGGCTTGCCCTCCTACGCCGTTTGAATGGCACAGAAGCGCAAGCCGCCGATGGTGGCAAGAGCCTGTGTTCAGTCTTGCCCACCCAGGCAAGTAGCAAAGGCTGTGCCCATCGCGCGCAGCGTTTGGGGGTAAAGATCGGGCCCCTCGTTTGCCGTGGTACCCATGGGGTCAAGCGAGGCGGTGGAAAGCCCGTCAACATCCAGCGCCGCGATAATTCCCGGATCGAACTGCGGTTCGGTGAAAATACAGGTCACGCGCAGGTCTTTGATCTTTTCGCGCAACTCGGAAACGCGGCCCGCGCTTGGCGCAGTAGCATCCGACAGGCTGATCGACCCTGCGGCGGAAAGGCCGAACCGGTTTTCGAAATACTGGTAGGCATCGTGAAAGACGACGAAGCCCGAACGGCCTTCGGGCAGGCTGTCGGTAATCTCGGCCTCCAGCGCGGCCAGTCGTTCCATGCCGGCCGTCGCATTGGCGCGATAGGTCGCGGCATTGTCCGGGTCGAGCTCGGACAGTTCGGCAGCGATGGCTTCCAACCAGGCGGCGCCGTTCTGCGGGTCAAGCCAGGCGTGCGGGTCCAGCGACGTGTCGTCATGTGCGTCCTGATGGGCGCCGTGCACATCGTCGTCATGTCCATGATCGTTTTTTGCGGCATGGTCCGAGTGGTCATGATCGTCAGCATCATCCGCATGGTCATGCCGTTCGAACATGGTGCCAGCGCGCTTTTCCAGCAGCGTCGTCCCCGGCGCGTCCAGCAGTTGCACCACATGCGCCTGCCCGGCCAGCGTTTCGACGGGCTGCATAAGCCAGGGTGTCAACCGCTCGCCCACCATCACCACCAGGTCTGCATCGTCCAAGGCGCGCGCCTCGGACGGACGCAGCGAGTATCCGTGCGGCGAGGCGCCCGGGCGCACCAACAGATCGGGTTGGCCCAGGTCGCCCATGACCTGAGCGACAAGGGAGTGAATGGGCGCGATATCCGCCGTCACGCTTGGCGTATCGGCAAAAGCGGCGGTAGAGGTCAGCAACAGGGCGGCAAGGGCAGGGCGGATCATGGGATACCTCGGTTTTTGGAGAACTCCGGTGTGTATAAATGTAATAACATTACATAACAAGAGGAATGTTATATTATTGCACTTCCATGGCCGGTGCCCTAGTGTGAGACGCCATGACCCAGACTGCTTTTCATACCCACGATCACGCGGCCTGCATCGCCGATGCGATTGCCGCCGCCGAGGCGTATTGCGCCGCCAAGAAGCTGCAATTCACGCCCGTTCGGCGCCGCGTTCTGGAGATCCTGTTGGAAAAGCACCGCGCGCTTGGGGCTTATGACATCCTGTCCGACCTGGATGCCGAGGGATTCGGCTCGCAGCCGCCGGTGGTGTATCGCGCGCTTGATTTCCTGGTGACACACGGGTTTGCCCACAAGATCGAACAGTTGAATGCGTATACTGCCTGCACGCATCCCGGCGCCGATCACGTGCCGGCCTTTCTGATCTGTCGCGCTTGTGGCGCCGTCGAAGAGGCGACCGCGCAGCCGATGCAAGGCCCGCTGGGGCGGGCCGCGCGCGACGCCGGTTTCACCATCGAGCGCGCGGTGATCGAAGCGCAGGGCCTGTGTCCCAAATGCGTGGAGCACCCGGCATGAGCCTGATTTCGGCACATGGCGTGGGTGTCAAGCTTGGCGGTCACCAGGTTTTGTCCGGGGTGGATTTTGCCATCGACAGCGGCGAGATCGTCACCATCGTCGGCCCGAACGGATCGGGCAAATCCACGTTCCTGCGGGTGCTGATCGGTGCACAGCCCGTCACCTCGGGCCGGATCGTGCAGGCAGATGGGCTGCGGATCGGATACGTACCGCAAAAACTCCATATAGACCCGACCCTGCCGATGACGGTGGGGCGATTCCTGTCGTTGCCCCGCCGCCACCCCGCGGCCGAACTGGCGCAGGCGCTGATCCGCGCGGGGGCGCCGCATCTCGAAGACCGCCAGATGGTCGATCTTTCGGGCGGGCAGTTCCAACGCGTGTTGCTGGCCCGCGCACTGCTGGAACGGCCCGACCTGTTGATCCTGGACGAGGCGACACAGGGCCTTGATCAGCCCGGTTCGGCCGCGTTCTATCGCCAAATCGAAGAGGTGCGGCGCGAACTGGGCTGTGCCGTGCTGATGGTCAGCCATGAACTGCACGTTGTCATGGCTGCCAGCGACCGGGTGATCTGCCTGAACGGGCACGTGTGTTGCCAGGGCACGCCCGAGGTCGTGGCGAGCGCCCCGGAATACCGCGCGCTGTTCGGAACAGGCACCCAGGGTGCGCTGGCGCTTTACCGGCATGATCACAACCATAGCCACGATGCCGATTGCGACCACGCCAGTCACCGCCACGAGGAAGATGCATGATGGCCCTGTTTGACGATTTCCTGGTGCGCGCCGCCTTGGCCGGGATAGGTGTCGCATTGGCCGCAGCGCCCATGGGCTGTTTCGTCGTGTGGCGCCGCATGGCCTATTTCGGCGATGCCACGGCCCATGCGGCGATCCTGGGGGTGGCGCTGGCACTGGCGCTGGATATCCCGGTTTTCGGCGGGGCGGTGGCGGTAGCACTTGTCATGGCCCTTACGGTCAGTTCCCTGTCGGGGCGGGGCTATTCGATGGACACGCTGCTGGGCGTTCTGGCCCATTCAGCGTTAGCCTTTGGCCTTGTGGCGGTATCGTTCCTGACGGATGTCCGCATTGACCTGATGGCTTACCTGTTCGGCGATATCCTAGCCGTGTCGCGCGGTGATCTGGCGGTGATCTGGGGTGGTGCGGTTCTGGTGCTGGCCTTGCTTTTATGGCGGTGGCAGCCCCTGCTGACGGCCACGCTCAGCCCCGATCTGGCCTATGCCGGCGGGCTTGATCCGCGGCGCGAACAACTGGTCCTGACGCTGGCGCTGGCACTTGTGGTTGCGGTTGCAATCAAGGTGGTCGGCGTGCTGCTGATCGCGGCCATGCTGCTGGTGCCCGCCGCAACCGCGCGGCCCTTTGCCCGAACGCCAGAACGGATGGCATTGCTGGCGGTGGGTGTTGCGGTTGCCTCGGTGCTGGCGGGGCTTTGGGCGTCGTTGAAATTCGACACGCCGACCGGGCCCAGCATCGTCTGCGCGGCGGCGTTAATGTTCCTGTTCGTGCTGCTGTTACGCGGAATACGCCAACCAGCATGACGCTACGTATTTCGCAGTGCGAAACGAATTTCCGTCAGTTGACGGGCCATTGCCCGCGCTTTACGTTTCACGCCTGAATACGGGTCGCGGCAGGCGACCCCAAACCACACGGACACCGGGGGAGCGCATGGCCGAATCTCGTCAGGTCAATGACCTAATTTCCATTGAACGTCAGGGCGACATCGCGCTGATCTGCATCGATAATCCGCCAGTCAACGCCACGGGCCAACAGGTGCGTGAGGGCCTGCAAAAGGCGGTTGAGCAACTGAATGCCGAAGGCGGCGCCAAGGTCATCGCGATATACGCAGCCGGGCGCACCTTTGTCGCCGGTGCAGATATCAAGGAGTTTGGCAAACCCCCGCAACCAC
Source organism: Lutimaribacter degradans (assembly GCF_023703375.1). Lineage (GTDB taxonomy): Bacteria > Pseudomonadota > Alphaproteobacteria > Rhodobacterales > Rhodobacteraceae > Lutimaribacter > Lutimaribacter degradans. Next base: position 63,355 of record NZ_JAMQGO010000003.1, on the reverse strand, counting down.
CCGCGCTGCCTGACGTGTTCAACATAATCGAAGACAGTGAAATCCCTGTGACCTCGGTGATGCACGGCACCGCGCTGGGCGGTGGGTTCGAACTGGGCCTTGCCACTCATGCCCGCATCGGGATCGAAGGGTTGCGCGTCGGCTTGCCCGAAATCAACCTTGGCCTTTTGCCGGGCGCCGGTGGCACGCAGCGCGTCCCACGCCTTGCCGGTATCCCCATGGCGCTGGACATGGCGCTGTCGGGCCGGATGGTGCCCGCGCAAGAGGCGCTGGAAAAGGGGCTGATCGACCGGCTTGAGGCAGGCGACCCACGCGACGTGGCAATCGCCGCGGCGCAGGATGTGCTGGATGGCAAGCTGCAAACCCGCCGCACCTGCGACCTGGACACGCCCAAGGACGATGCCGCGCTGGAAGAAACGGCCACGATGCTGCGGAAAAAGCAGCCGCACATGTTTTCGCCTCACAAGATCGTCGAAGCGGTGCGCGCATCCTACCTGCCCCGCACCGAGGGGATGGCCATCGAACGGCAGGCTTTTGTCGATAGCATGGACACGCCGCAGCGCGCGGGCATGATCCACGCGTTTTTCGGCGAACGCGCCGTTTCGGGTATCCCCGAGGCCAAGGGCGATACCCGCCCGCTAGATCGTATCGGTGTGATCGGTGGTGGCACGATGGGGTCGGGCATCGCCACATCGTGCCTGTTGGCCGGCATCCCCGTCACGCTGGTCGAGGTTGCACAAGACGGGCTGGACCGTGGTGTTGCCACCATCACCAAGAATATCGACGGCGCGGTATCGCGCGGTAAGCTGGCCGCCGACAAGCGCGACGCGGTTCTCGGGATGCTGACGCCCACGCTGGCGATGGAGGAGCTGGCGCGGGTCGACCTGGTGATCGAAGCGGTGTTCGAAAAGATGGACGTCAAGCGCGACATCTTCGGCAAGCTCGACGGTATCTGTAAGCAGGGCGCCGTTCTGGCCTCGAACACGTCGTACCTGGATATCAATGAAATCGCGGCCTGCACCAGCCGTCCGCAGGATGTGCTGGGCCTGCATTTCTTCTCGCCCGCGCATGTGATGCGGCTGCTGGAAATCGTGCAGGGCGAAAAGACCGCCGCCGACGTGTTGGCAACCGGGTTCGCGCTGGCCAAGAAACTGAAAAAGGTCGGTGTGCTGGCACAGGTTTGCGACGGGTTTATCGGCAACCGGATTCTGGCGCATTACTCAAAGGCCGCAAGTTACCTGGTGCTGGATGGCGCCAGCCCGCAACAGGTGGACGACGCGCTGGAGGGGTTCGGTTTCGCGATGGGTCCGCATAAAGTGGGCGACCTGGCCGGGCTGGACATTGGCTGGATGACGCGCAAGCGCAAGGCCGATACCCGCGATCCGAACGAACGCTACGCCGGTGATGTGGCCGACCGTATCTGCGAAAATGGCTGGTTCGGGCGCAAGACCGGCAAGGGCTATTACGTCTATGAAGGTGGCGCCCCCGTGCCCAACCCGGAGGTCGCAACCATCATCGACACGGTGCGCACCGAAAAGGGCATCACCCCGCGCGAATTCACCGATCAGGAAATCATCGATCGGTACATGACCGCCATGATTTCCGAGGCCGCCCGCGTGGTCGAAGACGGCACCGCGAAGCGCCCCGTGGATGTCGATATGGTGTTCTTGTTCGGCTATGGCTTTCCGCGCTTTCGCGGCGGGCCGCTTCATTACGCCGACACGATCGGTGCGGCCGAGCTGGTCGAACGTATCAAGACATACGCAAAGGAAGACCCCCATTACTGGCAAGTGCCGCCCATCCTGGAAAAGATGGCCCAAGACGGCACCAAATTCGCCGACCTGAACTAAGGAGCCGAAAATGGACCTGAGCTTTACCAAGGAAGAAACGGAATTCCGCGACGAGGTGCGCAGCTACCTGGCCGAAAACCTGCCCAGGGAAACGAGTGATGCCGTCCGCCGTGGCGGTGAACTGACCAAGGAGATGATGGAGGAATGGCACGCCATCCTTCATCGCAAGGGCTGGCTGGCCACGATTTGGCCCAAGGAATTCGGCGGCCCCGGCTGGACGCCGGTGCAGAAACACATTTTCGAGGAAGAGTGCTGCCGTGCCTATGCGCCGCGCATCGTGCCATTCGGCCTGAACATGTTGGGGCCGGTTCTGATCAAGTTCGGCACCAAGGAACAGCAGGATTATTACCTGCCGCGCATCCTGGATGGTACCGACTGGTGGTGCCAGGGCTATTCCGAACCGGGCGCGGGCAGCGACCTTGCCAGCCTGAAAACCCGTGCCGTGCGCGACGGCGACGAATGGGTCATCAACGGCCAGAAAACCTGGACCACGCTGGGGCAGCACGCCAACAAGATCTTCTGCCTGTGCCGCACCGACCCTGACGCCAAGAAGCAAGAAGGTATTTCCTTTATCCTGGTCGATCTGGACACACCCGGAATCGAAATGCGCCCGATCAAGCTGATCGAGGGCGGGCACGAGGTGAACGAGGTGTTCTTTACCGACGTGCGCGTGCCCGCAGAAAACCTGGTGGGCGAGGAAAACAAGGGTTGGACCATCGCCAAGTACCTGTTGACGCATGAGCGCACCGGGATTGCCGGCGTGGGCTTTTCGATGCAGTCGCTGGAAGAGGTCAAGGCGCTGGCCCGCAAGGTCAAGCGCGGCGGCAAGCGCCTTATCGAGGATCCGCTGTTCGCGGCACGCATTGCCCAGGCCGAGATTGACCTGGAGGCGATGAAGATCACCAACCTGCGGATGTTGTTCAAAGCGCAGGAAATGGGGGCTCCGGGTCCGGAAACCTCGATTCTCAAGATCAAGGGCACGGTCATTCACCAGGAACTGAAAGACCTGGCCCGCCGCGCCCTTGGGCCGGTGGCCGCGCCTTTCCCCGGCTACCTGGCAGATGGCAACATGATGTTTGGCCCCGACGGGAGCGAGCACAACGCCGCGCGCTATTTCAACAATCGCAAGACATCGATCTTCGGTGGCTCGAACGAGATTCAACGCAATATCCTGTCCAAGGCCGCATTGGAGCTGTAACAGATGGATTTCAACCTGACAGAGGACCGGCAGATGTTGTCGGACAGCCTCAACCGTTTCCTGGCCGACAAGTACCCGGTCGAGCACCGAAACAAGGTGGCCTATGACCTGCCCTGCCACGACCCTGACAAGTGGGCCGATATGGCCGAACTGGGCGCGCTGTTTGCGCTGGCGCCCGAGGATGCAGGCGGTTTCGGTGGCAGCGGGTTCGATATTTCCGTGGTGTTCGAGGCCCTGGGCCGCGCGCTGTGCCCCGAGCCGGTGCTGGGCGCCACGATGGCTGCCCGTATCCTGACGAAACTGGGCGCCGACCAGGATGCGCTGCTTTCCGGCGCCACGAAATACGCCGTGGCGCTGGCCGAGGTTGACGCACCCTACGACCCGGCCGGCATGGATTGCGAGGCCAAGCCCGAAGGCGAAGGGCACGCCCTGTCGGGCCGAAAGACATCCGTTTATGGCGGGCAGGTGGCCGATATATTCCTAGTGGCGGCCATGCTGAATGGGACGCCGGCCCTGTTCGAAGTGCAGGCCGGTGATGCGCAGGTCGTGGGTTACCCGATGATGGATGGCGGCGGCGCGGCGGAATTGCTGCTGGATGCCACCAAGGCCCGGTTGTTGTCCGAAGATGCCGCCGCGATCATCCAGGACGCGGTGAATGCCGGTATCGTCGCACTTTGCGCCGAAGCGGTGGGCGCGATGGACGTGACCCACGCCACCACGGTTGATTACCTCAAGCAGCGCAAGCAATTCGGCGTGCCGATCGGCAAGTTCCAGGTATTGCAGCACCGCGCCGTCGACATGCTGACCGAGATCGAGCAATCGCGCTCGATCACCATCAAGGCCGCGGCCGAACTGGATGGGCCGGATGCGGCACGCTTTGCCTCCATGGCCAAGAACATGATTGGCCGCGCCGCACGCCTGGTGGCCGAAGAGGCGATCCAGATGCATGGCGGCATCGCAATGACGTGGGAATACCCGGTGTCGCACTATGCCAAGCGGCTGGTGATGCTGGATGCGCAACTGGGCGATACCGATTACCACCTGTCACGGATCATGGATGACCTGGCCGCCTGACCTGTTTTGATATAGACAAAGAAACCGCGCCAACCCCGGCGCGGTTTTTTTCGGGTAACTCCATGGACGATCTGGACTTGCTGATCGACCTGCACCGCACCGCCGAGCGGCAGGGGCCGGGCAGTGACGAGGCGACACGACAGGCGCTGGCCCTGTCCGGGCTGCGTGGTCAGCGGGCATTGCGCGTGGCCGATATTGGCTGTGGCACCGGCGCGGCGACCCGCGTTCTGGCGCAAGATCTGGACGCACAGGTGATGGCGGTGGATGTCCTGCCCCAGTTTCTTGAGGTCCTGAAAGCCAAAGCTGAAAATGCAGGGCTGTCCAACCGGATAGAAACGTTGACCGCCTCCATGGATGACCTGCCCTTTGCACATGACAGCCTCGATGCGATCTGGTCGGAAGGGGCGATTTACAACATCGGGTTCGAGGCTGGCATCAAAGCCTGGCGGCCCCTGCTGAAACCGGGTGGCGTGTTGGCGGTGTCCGAACTGACATGGCTGACCAAAACGCGGCCGCAGGAACTGACGGATCACTGGACGCAGGAATACCCGCAGGTGGCCACGGCCGCCGAGAAGATCGCGCAACTACAGGCGGCAGGATACGTGCCCGTGGGGTATTTCCCGCTAGGCCACGACTGCTGGATGGAGCACTACTATTCCCCCATGCGCGCGCGGTTTTCCGCCTTTCTGGCACAGCATGACACCAAGGCCGCACAGGCCCTAGTCGCGGCGGAAAGATGCGAAATCGACCTGTACGAGCGCCACAGCGATTATGTCAGCTATGGCTTTTACATCGCCAGACGCCTGCCCGATTGACCACATGGACGCCACGCGCGCGCGCAGATAAAAGCCGTGCATGACCGACAGCTATTCACCCCCCGATACCCCGCTCGACATCCTGCATGACGATCACGAATTGCTTATGGTCAACAAGCCCGCGGGCCTGTTGTCGGTGCCGGGCAAGGGGCCGAACCTAGCCGATTGCCTGCTGGCACGCGTGCAGGTCGCCTTTCCCACGGCATTGCTGGTGCACAGGCTGGACCGTGACACGTCGGGCGTGATGGTGTTCGCGCTGACGCCCCATGCGCAACGCCACTTGGGCCTGCAGTTCGAAAAACGCAAGGTCAAGAAAACCTATGTCGCGCGCGTTGCCGGGCGGCTGGAGCCGCGCAAGGGCACGGTCGATCTGCCGCTGATCGTGGACTGGCCCAACCGGCCCCGGCAGATGGTGTGCCACGACACGGGCAAACCCGCCCAGACCGATTGGCGCGTGACCCGCTATGACCAAGGCGAAACGCGGGTGCGGCTGATGCCCCATACCGGGCGTAGCCATCAGTTGCGGGTTCACATGCAGGCGCTGGGGCACCCGATCCTTGGTGATCCGTTCTATGCCGAGGGGTCAACCCGCGATGACCATTCTAGGTTGATGCTGCATTCCGAGGAATTGCGCCTGCGCCACCCGGATGGGGGTATGGGCATGACGTTCAAGGCCAAGGCCCCGTTCTGAGCCGGAAGTATCTTGGTCTGCCGTGCAACCCCGGCAGACAAAAGAAAAGGGGGCGCCGAAGCGCCCCCGTTGATCCGGTTTCGCGGTGATCAGGCCGCGTCCCAGCCGGAAACGGCCTTGACCTCGAGGAAATCCTCGATGCCCCAGACACCGCCTTCGCGCCCGTTGCCCGACTGCTTCATCCCGCCAAAGGGCGCGCCCGCGCCGCGCGGGTTGCCGTTCATTTCCACCATGCCCGAGCGAAGCTGCTTGGCCACGCGGTTGGCTCGTGTGCCATCCTGGGTTTGCACATAGTTCGTAAGGCCATAGACCGTGTCATTGGCGATTTTCAAGGCCTCTTCCTCTGTCTCGAAGGGGATGATCGACAGGACCGGGCCAAAGATTTCCTCGCGCGCGATCGTCATGTCGTTGGTGACATCGGCAAAAACCGTGGGGCGCACGTAAAAGCCCTTGTTGAAGTTCTCGGGGCGACCCGTGCCACCGGCAACCAGGCGCGCGCCTTCGTCGATGCCTTGCTGGATCAGGCCCTGGATCTTGTTCCACTGCGCCTCGTTGACGACGGGGCCGATGTGGCGGCCTTCCTCGTTCGCGGGGCCTACCTTGACGGAATTCGCAACTTCGGTGGCGGTTTCAACGGCCTTGTCGTACACGCTTTTCTGTACCAGCATCCGGCTGGGGGCGTTACAGCTTTGGCCGGTGTTGTTCATCATGTGCAGCACGCCGCGCTTGACGGCCTTGTCGTCGGCATCGTCAAAGATGATGTTGGCGCCCTTGCCGCCCAGTTCCAGGTGAACCCGCTTCAGCGTATCGGCAGCATTCTTGGAAATCGCGATGCCTGCGCGGGTCGAGCCGGTAAAGCTGACCATGTCGACATCGGGGTGGCCCGAAAGTTGGCTGCCGACGCCAGCGCCGTCACCGTTCACCAGGTTGAACACGCCCTTGGGGAAGCCGGCCTCGTCCATCATTTCGGCAAAGAGCAGCGCGTCGAGCGGGCTTTCCTCGGACGGTTTGAGAACCATCGTGCAGCCTGCGACAGCCGCGGCGATAACCTTGAGCGTGATCTGGTTCATCGGCCAGTTCCAGGGCGTGATCAGCGCGCAGACGCCCACAGCCTCGTGGATAATGCGATCATTCGGGGCATGATCGCCAAGGGGCCGGACGAATTCGAACCCTTCGGCAGCCTTGAGGAAATTCTTGATATGGCCATAACCCGCGCCCCATTGCGCGCTGCGCGCCAGGTCGATCGGGGCGCCCATTTCCATGCTGATGGCCTGGGCCATTTCCTCGGACCGGGCCTTGTAAATATCGGCCAGTTTGCGGATCAGGTTCAGCCGATCTTCGACCGGGGTGGCCATCCAACCCGGAAAAGCGGACTTGGCGGCGGCGACGGCGGCATCGGCGTCGGCCTGGCTGCCCAGCGAGATCACGGCGCAGGGCTCTTCAGTGGTGGGGTTGATAACGTGGTGGTCGCGGCCCTCTTTCGGGTCGACCCATTCCCCGTTAATATAGAATTGGCGTTTTTCGATCATGTCGGTTCCTCCGCAGAAAGGTGTTCCACCGACCGTGTGGTCGGTGATTTGGCAGCACTCTGGCACCAGTCCGGGCATAGGACAAGCGGCGTCGCCGGAATTTGATCAAACTAGCGCAGCGCGTGATCTGGCACCTTTTGCGACATGCTGTCACGCTGCGACAATCTTTGCGGGGCCGGGTCTGGTAATCCTGAGTTTAGAATGTATCTAAGAAATGGAATATGAACCCGACCATTTTGAGAGGATTTGACAAATGGGCCTGAGAATCAACGACATCGTTCCCAATTTCACCGCCGCTACCGATCAGGGCGAGATCAAGTTTCACGACTGGATCGGCGATAGCTGGGCAATTCTGTTCAGCCACCCCAAGGATTTCACCCCGGTCTGCACGACCGAGTTCGGCGCCGTCGCGCAACTGGCCGATGAATGGGAAAAGCGCAACACCAAGGTGATCGGCCTTTCGGTCGATGGCGTGGATGAGCACGTGCAGTGGAAATCGGACATCGAAGGCTATGCCGGTGCCAAGGCCGGGTTCCCGATCATCGCCGACGAAGACCTGGCCGTTTCCAAGGCGTTCGACATGCTGCCAGCCGAGGCATACCTGCCCGATGGCCGTACGGCGGCTGACAGTGCCTCGGTACGGTCGGTGTTCATCATCAGCCCCGACAAGAAGGTGCAACTGATCATGACCTACCCGATGTCGGTTGGCCGCAACTTTGCCGAGGTTCTGCGCGCGCTGGATGCGCTGCAGGCGACCTATGGCACCCCAATCGCCACCGGCGCCAACTGGACGGCGGGCCAGGACGTGATCGTGGCGCTGACGCTGTCGGATGACGAGGCACGCGAGAAATTTGGCGAAATCGACGTGAAACTGCCTTACCTGCGCACGACCAAGCACAACGCCTGATCGCGGCGTTGTGCAGGAATGAACAAGGCCCCCGGTTTTCCGGGGGCCTTTTTTGCGCGCCCTGTACCGAATTGGTATTGCGGGGCTGTGCTCAGGGCGGCGGGCCCCCCAACATCTGGCGGTCCGGTGATCGTGCCCGGACATACTTGGGGGCTTACCGGGGCATCGTCGCTGTGGCAGTGTGGGTGTCGTTGCCGCAAAGAGAGACGCGTATGACGACGACCCGCCGATCTACGAAAAAACCATCCACAATTATCGGCTGGCGCGAAAAGATCGCCCTGCCTGATCTGGGTATTCCGCTGGTTCACGCTAAGATCGACACTGGGGCGCGAACATCCGCCATTCATGCGACACATATCCGCCCGTTCGAGAAAGACGGGCGACAATGGGTCAAGTTCCACATCCCGCATGCCAGCGGTTTGCGCGCCCGCGACGTTACCGCGCCGCTATTGGGTGAGCGCGCGGTCAAGAACACCAGCGGCGACCCGCAGGACCGGCTGGTTATCGAAACGCTGATGATACTGGGCGGACGTCGCTGGCATATAGAGGTGACGCTGGCAGACCGTGCCAACATGACGATGCCGATCATCCTGGGCCGCACGGCGATTCGGCGGCGGCGTATTCTGGTCGACGCGGGGCGGTCGTTCCTGGTTGGGGCGCCTGTGATCGAAACGAACAGTCAGTCCGCGATGGGCCAAACCGAGGTTTCACAATGAAGATAGCCATGCTGACGCGGAACCCGCGTCTTTATTCGCACAAGCGCCTGGTCGAAGCCGCTGAAGAGCGCGGGCATACACTGGACATGATCAACACGCTGCGCTGTTCGATGAATATCGCCTCGCGAAGGCCCGAGATATATTATGATGGGGCAAAGCTGCCGAAATACGACGCCGTAATTCCGCGTATCGGGGCCTCGATCACGTTCTACGGGCTGGCGGTTCTGCGCCAGTTCGAGATGCAGGGCACCTATCCACTGAACGAGTCCGTGGCCATCGGGCGCTCGCGCGACAAGCTGCGTTCGATGCAGTTGCTTGCACGCGACGGGATCGGCCTGCCGGTGACCACCTTTGCCCACGATCCGAAAAAGGCCGAAGAGGTCATGTCGCTTGCGGGTGGAACACCCGTGGTGATCAAGCTTTTGGAAGGCACGCAGGGCATCGGCGTGGTTCTGGCCGACACCAACCGTTCGGCAAAGTCGGTGATCGAGGCGTTCCGCGGCGCGGGTGTGAACATCCTGGTGCAGGAATTCATCAAGGAAGCCGGCGGCACGGATATTCGTGCCTTCGTGATCGGCGGCAAGGTGGTGGCCGCGATGAAGCGCACCGGCGCCGAGGGCGAGTTCCGTTCGAACCTGCATCGCGGCGGGTCAGCCGCGTCAATCAAGATCACGCCCGAGGAACGCTCGACCGCCGTGCGCGCGGCCAAATCGATGGGACTCAATGTTTGTGGTGTGGATATGCTGCGATCGAATCATGGGCCGGTGGTGATGGAGGTGAACAGTTCTCCGGGCCTGGAAGGCGTTGAAAAGGCGACGGGCAAGGATATTGCAGGCATGATCATCGACTTCATCGGCAAGAACGCCCGCGATGGTGCGACGAAAACCAAGGGGCGCGGATGACAGCACGGCCTGCACCCTTTGTTCTGGCGGGGCAGGAAATAGCGCCCGGAACGCGCCGGATGATCGAGTTGCCGGTCTCGACCCTGTCGGATCATACGCCCGTCACCTTGTCGGTGCAGGTGGTGCATGGCCGCCGCCCCGGCCCGGTGATGTTTGCCAGTGCCGCCGTTCATGGTGACGAGGTGATCGGCGTCGATATCGTGCGGCGCCTGCTCCGTGCGAGGCCGCTGAACGGGCTGGCTGGCACGCTGATGGCGGTGCCCATCGTCAACACTTTCGGTTTTCTCAATCACTCGCGTTACTTGCCCGACCGGCGCGATCTGAATCGCTGCTTTCCGGGCTCGCCCTCGGGCTCGCTCGGGGCGCGGCTGGCACATATTTTCCTGACCGAGGTGGTGGCGCGCGCGGATTTCGGGATTGATCTGCATTCCGCCGCGATACAGCGTCAGAACCTGCCTCAGATCCGTTTGACGGCAGGCAACAAACGGCTGGCCCAGATGGGCGAGGCGTTTGGCGCCCCCGTCATGATGACATCCAGGCTGCGCGATGGATCGCTGCGGATGGCGGCCGAGGAGATGGGCGTTGACGTTCTGCTTTACGAGGCGGGCGAGGGTTTGCGATTTGACGAGCTTGCGGCACGCACCGGCGTGGCCGGGATTTTGCGGGTCATGCAGGCGCAGGGCATGATCGGCGCGCGTGGCGTGCCAAAGCTGCGGGCACGTCCCGTCGTATCGGACCAGTCCAGTTGGCACCGCGCCGAGGCAAGCGGGCTGTTCCGCGCCTGGCGCGGTATCGGAGACCTGGTGGCCGAGGGCGAGACGCTGGGCGCGATTTCCAATCCGTTCGGCCATGCCGAGATCGAGGTGGTTTCTGACATCCAGGGCATCGTCATCGGGCGCACCAACATGCCCGTCGTGAACGAGGGCGACGCCCTGTTTCACATCGCGCAGATATGGCGCACCGCCCACGCTGAAGCCGCAATGGAGGGGATGGAGGCCCACATGGAGGCACAGCCGCTGTGGGACGAGGACGAGATCATCTGAGCCAAGGCTAAGTGATCTGATCCCAGCGGGGGTAGAGCACCACGCGGGCACCTTTCTCTACCCGGTCGTACAGGTGAATGACGTGGTCGTTGACCATGCGTGCGCAGCCGTTCGAACTGGCGGTGCCAATCGTCCAGGGCTGGGTCGTGCCGTGGATGCGCAGATATGTGTCACGGTCGCCGTCGAACAGGTAAAGCGCGCGCGCTCCCAGCGGGTTGTTCGGGCCGCCCTTCATCCCGTTGCGATACTTGGCGTACTTGGCCGGGTTGCGCCGGATCATCGCGTTGGTGGGCCGCCAGCGGGGCCACTTGGCCTTCCATTTCATCGTGTACGTGCCCGGCTCCCAGTGTTCGGGCAGGGACACCGCGACCGTGTAGCGCCACGCCTTGTAATCGGGCAGCATCAGGTAAAGCGCATAGAAATTCGGGTCCACATGAATTTCACCAGCGGCGAAATACCGATCCATCGGCACGATTCGCGGTTCATGTTCGGGCGGTACGGAATAGGTGCGCGCATGGCCCAACGATGGCGTTACACAAGCGGCGGCAACCCCGCCCAACACGGCACGACGTGTCAGCATCAAGCAAATCCCCCAAAAGCAGCCCGAGAATACTAGTCAGCGCCGGCTTCTTCGATCAAGGCCCCGGAAGTTATGGCCGTGGCAAATATGCCGGTTTGCCGTCGTTTCGGGCATACCGGGCCAGATCGACACCAAGCAGGCATAGCTGGTGGGGCGTCGGTCATGGTCGTGGCGAGGGAAACCAGGCTACTGATCTGGAACCCGGCGCAAACCCGAAACCACCCGCGTTTCCCGCATGACGCGCCCGCGCGGCTGTGGTAACTGACGACCATGAGCAAGCTGCCCACCAAGGACGAAATCCTGCAATGGATTTCGGACAACCCGACCCTCACTGCGAAACGTGACATTGCCAAGGCCTTTGGTATCAAGGGGGCTGCGCGGATCGACCTCAAGCGTATGCTCAAGGAGCTTGAGGAGGCTGGCCACCTGCAAAAGCGCAAGAAAACCTATCGCGACCCCGACAAGCTGCCGCCTGTCAGCGTGTTGCAGGTCAGCGCGCCGGGGGCCGATGGTGACCTGTACGCACGCCCACTGGAATGGCAGGGCGAAGGGGTAGAGCCGGTGGTGTTGTTGGTGCCTCGTGCCAGCGATCCGGCCCTGGGCGAGGGCGACCGCATCCTGGCCCGCCTGCAAGAGGTCAAGGGTGAGGACCACCATTACGAGGCCCGCCTGATCCGCCGGATAGGCCAGAACCCGCAACGCGTGCTGGGTGTTTATCGGGCGGGTTCTGAAGGAGGGCGGATTCTGCCCATCGACAAGGGCGATGGCAAGGAATGGCAGGTGCCGCCAGGGGCCACCGGCGGCGCGCAGGATGGCGAGTTGGTCGAGGCCGAGCAATCCGGGCCCAAGGGGCGCATGGGCCTGCCGCGTGCGCGCATCGTCAACCGGCTGGGCGACCCGTCGGAACCCAAGGCTGTCAGCCTGATCGCCATTCACCAGCACGGCATCCCCGATACCTTTCCCGATGACGTGATCGACGAGGCCGACCGCATGAAACCGGCGGGCCTTTCCGGGCGGGAAGACATGCGTGACATGCCGCTTGTCACCATCGACCCGTGGGATGCCCGTGATCACGATGACGCTTGCTGGGCACATGCCGATGACGACCCGAAGAACGAGGGCGGGCACGTCATCTGGGTCGCCATCGCCGACGTGGCGCATTACGTCCGCCCCGGCACCGCGCTGGATCGCGAGGCGCGAAAGCGCGGCAATTCCAGCTATTTTCCCGACCGCGTCGTGCCCATGCTGCCCGACCGGCTGTCGGGCGACCTGTGTTCGCTACACGAGGGCGTGCCGCGTGCCTGTATCGCCGTGCGCATGCAGGTGTCGGCCGATGGCACCAAGATCGGCCACCGTTTCGTTCGCGGGCTGATGCGTTCGGCCTCGTCTTTGAATTACCAGGAGGTGCAGGCCGCCCGCGATGGCAAGCCCAATGAAAAATGCGCCCCCTTGATGGATCAGGTGATCGACCCGCTTTTCGAGGCTTACGAGGCATTGGTGTCCGCGCGTGGGCGAAGGCAACCGCTTGACCTTGACCTGCCCGAGCGCAAGATCGTGCTGTCAGACAAGGGGCAGGTGACCTCTGTCGATTTCGCCGAAAGGCTGGATGCGCACAAGCTGATCGAGGAATTCATGGTGCTGGCCAACGTGGCCGCCGCCGAAGAGCTGATCACCCGCCGCTCGCCACTGCTGTTTCGTGTGCACGAGGAACCCAGCCCCGAGAAACTGGATGCGTTGCGCGAAACCGCCGTAAGCGCGGGGCTGGTTCTGGCCAAGGGGCAGGTGCTGCAAACACGGCATCTGAACCGCCTGTTGGCCCAGGCCGAGGGCACCGAGCATGACGAGCTGATCAACATGTCCACCCTGCGCGCCATGACGCAGGCCTATTACAGTCCGCAGAATTTCGGGCATTTCGGCCTGGCCTTGCAGGCATACGCGCATTTCACCTCGCCCATCCGGCGTTATTCCGACCTGATTGTGCACCGTGCGCTGATCACGGCGCACAAGTGGGGCAATGACGGGCTGCGCCCCGATGATATCGAGACGCTGGAACAGACCGCCACGCATATATCAGAGACCGAGCGCCGCTCGATGATGGCCGAACGCGACACCACGGACCGCTACCTTGCGGCCTTCCTGTCGGAAAAGGTAGGCAGCACGTTTACCGGGCGTATTTCGGGGATCGCGAAGTTCGGAGTGTTCGTCAAACTGGACGAAACCGGCGCCGACGGCCTGATCCCGATGCGCAACCTCGGCGACGAATATTTCCATTTCGACCGCGACGCCGGCACGCTGCTTGGGTCGGATACCGGCACGGTGATCTCGCTTGGTCAGCGCGTGCGCGTCAAGCTGGTCGAGGCCGCCCCGGTGACAGGTGGCATCGCGTTGGAATTACTGGAGCTTGACGGGCAGGACATGCCAAGCCCCCGCGGCGGGCGATCGTCGCGCGGGCGCAGCAAGGGCGGGCCGGTGAAACGCAAGGCGGCCAAGGCCAAGCGCAAGGACGCATCGGTAAAACGCAAGCTGAAACGCAAGGCGCGCTGAACCAGGGAGCGCAAGGCCCAGGGTCCGAGCTGAGCTTGGCGGGCCGTGTCCTTTAGCGACAACAAGCAAACCACCGCCACCCGGCCACGGCGCCCTTTCCGCAAACGTGATTCCGGGCTACCATCGTTTCCAAGAAGAAAACAAAGAGGCGAGCAATGCGTGTTGGGTTTCTTTCGCCCGCGATAGCGGGTTTTATCACCATGGCAAGCATGGCCTGGGGCGGCCCCGTGGCCGAATCCGTCCGCCCCGAGTTGCGCCCCCTTGCCGCCGCGCCCGCGACAGACCGATCGGTGCGCCCGGCGCTGCGCCCTGCCGACCTGAACACCACGCCAGTACTGTCTACCAAGAACGCCGCTTTCCAACGCTGGGTCGAGCAATATAAGGCGCGCGCCCGTTCGCGCGGAATCAGTGCGGCAGTGGTCAATCGGGCCTTTCGTGGCGTGCAGTACAACACCGACGTGATCTCGAAAGATCGCAACCAGGCCGAGTTCAAGAAACAGATCTGGGATTACCTGGATAACGCTGTCAGCTCTGACCGGGTGCAAAAGGGGCAGCGCGCGCTACGCCGCCACAACCGCACGCTTTCCCGCATCGAACAGGCGTATGGCGTGGAAAAAGAGGTGGTCACAGCCGTCTGGGGGCTGGAAACCTATTACGGCGAAAAGCGCGGCACGCTTGACGTGATCGAGGCGATGTCCACCCTTGCCTTTGACGGGCGGCGCGGCGCGTTTTTCGAAAAGCAGTTGTTCGCCGCTCTGCAGATCCTGCAATCGGGCGACGTGGCTCCGCGCAACATGCAAGGGTCGTGGGCGGGTGCGATGGGGCATACCCAGTTCATCCCGACATCTTATCTGGCCTACGCGGTCGATTTCACCGGCGATGGCAAGCGTGACATTTGGTCGAACAACCCGGCGGACGCGCTGGCCTCGACCGCCGCCTACCTGAAAAGATTCGGTTGGAAAAAAGGCCAACCCTGGGGGGTCGAGGTGCGCGTGCCAAACGGGTTTGCGCCGACATCCGCGCGCCGGATGCCCTCGGACTGGGCGGCGCGCGGTGTTGTGGCGATGAACGGCCAGCCCGTGCCCGATTACGGCGCGGCCTCGATTCTCATGCCGGCGGGCACGGCGGGCGCGGCCTTCATGGTGTTCGACAATTTCAACGTCATAAAACGCTATAACAATGCCGATGCCTATGCGATCGGGGTTGGCCACCTGGCCGACCGAATAGCTGGTGGCCCCGCGATCCAGGCGAAATGGCCACGCGGCTATGACCCGCTGAACTTTGACCAGCGCAAGGAATTGCAGCGCCGGCTGCAACGCAAGGGGTTCGGCGTGGAAAAAATCGACGGCATCGTGGGCCCAAACACCGTCGCCGCGATCCGCGCGTTCCAGCAATCGGTGGGCGTGTCGCCCGATGGATACCCCAGCCAGCAGGTGCTGCAATTGCTGCGCAGGCGCTAAGCCCCCTTTTCAATCCGGCCGATTTCCCCTATACGCCCGCATCCGTACCGGGATTCCGGGGCGGCACACTCCATAGGACCTTGCTGGACGACATCCCGGCTTGCGCCCTGAACCCTTTGACATGACAGGAGACCCCGATGTCGATTACCGCAGAAGAAAAAGCACGCGTTATCAAGGAATTTGGCACCAAGGACGGCGACACTGGTTCGCCCGAGGTGCAGGTTGCAATCCTGACCTCGCGGATCAACACGCTGACCGAGCACTTCAAGACCCACAAGAAGGACAACCACGGTCGTCGTGGCCTTCTGAAACTGGTGGCTCAGCGCCGCAAGTTGCTGGACTACCTGAAGGGCAAGGAAGAGGCCCGGTATCGTGATCTGATCAAGCGCCTGGGCATCCGCCGCTAAGCGCAGGACAGACAACTTTCGTAAAACGCCCGTGCCCTCTGGTTGCGGGCGTTTTCGTTTGAACCCTTCAGCGCCGGGGGTCGAGCTTGCGGATCAGCGCCGCCACGCGGTTGCCGATCGCCGTGCTGCCCTTGATCGACGGGTGAATCCCGTCAGGCGCATGAAACGAACGGTCGCCCGATGGCACAAGATCGGCATTCGACAGGAAATGCACCCCTTCGATCTGCCGGGCCATGACGTTCAGCCGCGCCTCGAACGCATCGCCCTCGTTGCGGCAACCGTCGATCACGCTGTTCCAGCCGGGGCTGCGCAGGTAGCCCACGAAAACCACCTGTGCCCCGGTAGCGCGGATACGCTTGACCAGCTTGGGCACCTCGCCGCTGCGGCCATCGGCTGACACCATCCTGTCCATCCGCCGTTGGCAGCGCGAACAGCCGCATCCCAGCCACAGGTCGTTGCCGCCTCCTGTCATCACCACCCAATCCGGCGCATCGCGCCCGAATTGCGATGAGATTCGCATCCCCATCGCGCCGGTCATCGGCAGGTTATAGATCATGTGCGCGCCCGATACCGCGCGGCTTTCGACCGGCTCTTTCAGGGCGCGTGCCACCACTTGCGGGATCGAATGACCCGACAGCGTGTTCCACGACATCAGCGAATCCCCGATGGCGATGATGCGCGCATCAGGCTGGGGCGCACGGTCCACGCCCTGTGCTGCGCCAGGCGCAGCCACCGCAAGGGCCAGGCACAGCCCCGCTAGAATATTCTTCAGGAAAATTCGCACACCCGCCCCTGTTCAACTTGCTTGCACGCTCGTTCCACCCGGTCGAAGCGCGCACCATGCCCCATGACCCGGATAACAAAATTCGTCCCGCCTGGAAAGCTGCGCTGATGGAGATGGCGGGCAAACCTGTGCGCAGCCAACTGCGCCGTTGCACCTGAAAGAGGCCGCGCGGTGGCCACGGCAACTCTTTGCTTCCAAAACGGTCAAAAAACATGTAATGCGCGCACATCTGAGACGTGACGCTCTGACCCCGGCGCATGGAACGATGAAGGGGTCGGCGGCAATGGGGCCGCCATTCAAACGGGGACCCGGGATACGCTTGGGAGAGCCCCAGACAGGAAACGACGATGTTCAAAACTACGACGAAAACGATGCAGTGGGGCGATGAAACGCTCACACTGGAAACGGGCAAGGTTGCCCGTCAGGCAGATGGCTCGGTCATCGCCACCTTGGGTGAAACCTCGGTCATGGCCAACGTGACCTTCGCGAAGGAACCCAAGCCCGGCATGGATTTCTTTCCGCTGACGGTGCACTACCAAGAAAAATACTATGCTGCGGGCAAGGTGCCGGGCGGCTTTTTCAAACGCGAGGCGCGTCCGAGCGAAAAGGAAACACTGACCGCGCGGTTGATCGACCGTCCGATCCGCCCGCTGTTCGCCCCCGGTTTCAAGAACGAAACCCTGGTGATGTGCACGGTGTTGTCACATGACCTGGAAAACGACCCGGACATGGTTGCGATGATCGCCACCAGCGCCGCCCTGACCCTGTCGGGCGTGCCTTTCATGGGGCCGATCGGGGCCTGCCGCGTGGGCTATGCCAACGGTGAATACGTTCTGAACCCGACCGTCGACGACATGCAGGATCTGCGCAACAACCCCGAGCAGCGGCTCGACCTTGTTGTGGCAGGCACCAAGGATGCCGTCATGATGGTGGAATCCGAGGCGTATGAACTTTCCGAGGCCGAGATGCTGGGCGCCGTAAATTTTGCGCATCAGCAAATCCAGCCGGTGATCGACCTGATCATCGACCTGGCCGAGGATGCCGCGAAAGAGCCCTTCGATTTCCAGCCGCCGGATTACAGCGACCTCTACGCCGCCGTCAAAGCCGCGGGCGAGGAAAAGATGCGGGCTGCTTTCGCCATCAGCGACAAGCAGGAACGCACCTCTGCCGTGGCCGCCGCGCGCACCGCCATCAAGGAAGCGTTGACCGAAGAGCAACTGGAAGATCCGAACCTCAGCTCGGCCATGAAAAAGCTCGAGGCGACGATCCTGCGGGGCGACGTGGTCAAGGGTGGCAAGCGGATTGATGGCCGTTCGACCACCGATGTGCGCCAGATTGTCTGTGAAACCGGCCTGCTGCCGCGCACCCACGGTTCTGCCCTGTTCACACGCGGTGAAACCCAGGGTCTCGTGGTGACCACGTTGGGCACAGGCGACGACGAACAGTTTGTCGACGCGCTGCATGGGAACTTCCGCTCGAACTTCCTGCTGCACTACAACTTCCCCCCCTACTCGGTGGGTGAGGCTGGCCGTGTTGGCCCGCCGGGTCGTCGTGAAATCGGCCATGGGAAACTGGCATGGCGCGCGCTTCAGGCCGTGCTGCCGGCGCCGACCGATTTCCCCTACACCATCCGCGTGGTGTCCGAGATCACCGAATCCAACGGCTCGTCCTCGATGGCATCGGTTTGCGGTGGTTCGTTGTCGATGATGGATGCCGGCGTGCCGCTGAAATCGGCCGTGGCCGGTGTGGCCATGGGCCTGATCCTTGAAGATGACGGCACTTACGCGATCCTGACCGACATCCTGGGCGACGAGGATCACCTCGGCGACATGGATTTCAAGGTTGCGGGTACCGCCGAGGGCATCACCAGCCTTCAGATGGACATCAAGGTTGCGGGCATCACGCCCGAGATCATGGAGAAAGCCCTGGCCCAGGCCAAGGACGGCCGGATGCACATCCTGGGCGAGATGAACCAGGCCATCTCGGGCGCGGCTGATTTCTCGGTTCATGCGCCGCGCATCGAAACGATGCAGATCCCGACCGACAAGATCCGCGAAGTGATCGGGTCGGGCGGCAAGGTGATCCGCGAGATCGTGGAAACCAGCGGTGCCAAGGTCGACATCAACGACGAAGGCATCATCAAGATCGCCAGCCCCAATGCAGATGCCATTCAAAAGGCATACGACATGATCTATTCGATCGTGGCCGAGCCGGAAGAGGGCAAGGTTTACAAGGGCACGGTCGTCAAGATCGTCGATTTCGGTGCCTTCGTGAACTTCTTTGGCAAGCGCGATGGTTTGGTGCACGTGTCCCAGATCGAGAACCGCCGCCTGAACCATCCTTCGGACGTGCTGAAGGAAGGCCAGGAAGTGTGGGTCAAGCTGCTGGGCTTTGACGATCGTGGCAAGGTGCGCCTGTCGATGAAGGTCGTTGACCAGGAAACCGGCGAAGAAGTGACCAACGCGCCCGAAAAGGCCGATGATTGATACGCCCCCGTGCGTGAATGAAATTGACGAGGCCGGCCGCGTGTCGGCCTCGTCGCCTGTGACCATCGTCACGGTGGCCTATAACAGCATGGCGAAAATGCCCGACATGCTGGCTTCGGTGCCGCCGGGCACTCCGGTTGTCGTGGTTGACAATGGATCGTCCGACCTGGCCGCGCTGGCCACGTTATGCGATGCGCATGGGGCGACCCTGATCCGCAATGCAGAAAATCTTGGCTTTGGACGCGCCTGCAACCAGGGGGCCGACCATGCAAAGACGCCCTTTATCCTGTTTCTCAATCCCGATGCGCGGCTGTTTCCCGATACGCTGGATGAATTGCTGGCAGCGGCTGAACGCCGCCCCGATGTCAGCGCGATGAACCCCCGCATCGAAGAGGCCGACGGCCGCCCGCATGTCAAACGCAAAAGCCACCTGATGCCCCGATCCGAGTGGATGCCGCGGGGCTGGCCGGCGCAGGATCAAGAGGTCAGCGTATTGTCGGGCAGCGCCTTTTTCGTACGCCGCGAGGCCTTCGAATCCGTGGGTGGCTTTGACCCCGCGATTTTCCTGTTTCATGAGGATGACGACCTGGCGTTGCGCCTGCGCCGGGACGTGGGCCCGCTGTATTTCGCGCGTGCCGCGCGGGTGGTGCATCTGGCCGGTGAATCCTCGGCCCGAACGCCAAGGATCGCGGCGCTGAAGGCGTGGCACATGGGCCGGTCGCGCGTATACGCGGCGCGCAAACATGGGCAGCGCGGCGCCGGGGTCAAGGCGCTGGTGCAGGCGGTGGTGCAACTGTTGTCGCCCGACATGCTGTTGTCGGCACGCAAACGTGCCAAGAACTGGGCGTTTTTCCGGGGTGTTCTGGCCGAGATGTTGCGGCCGACAAGGCCCGGGCCGGAAAGGGACATGCCATGAGCCTCAAGACATTGCGCCGCGCGCTCTGGCTGCGCCTGCAAGAGATCCGGGGCCGCGAGCTGGCGCATTTCGCACCACATGGCGTGCCGGTGTCGGTGCCGCGCGGCGTTGATGATGCGCTGACCTACATGCTGGCCAAGGGCCGCCCGTACGAGGATGAAGAGGCCGGTATGGTCAAGGCACATCTGCAACCCGGCACCCCGGTGATCGAGTTGGGCGGATGCCTGGGCGTCGTGTCGGCGCTTGTGCGCAGCCGGATCGGTGCCGAGGCGCCTCATATCGTGGTTGAGGCCAACGCGCGCCTTATCCCCACGTTGACTGGCAACGCCACGCAGGGCGCGGCCGAGGGTCGCGCGCAGGTGATCAACGCCGCGGTCGATTACTCGGGTGCCCAAACCATTGCCTTCGAGACGGGCGAGAACGCCCATGTCGGGCGCATCGGTGGCAATGGTGGCACCCGTGTCGAGGTGCCGACAGTTACATTGGCCGATTTGGCCGAGCGGCTGGGGTCGGATCGTTTTGCCCTGATCTGCGACATCGAAGGGGCGGAACTGGCACTGTTCGAGCACGAGCGCGCAGACGTGTTGGCAAGGATCGAGTTGCTGGTGCTGGAAACACACCCGAAATTCTATGATCGCGGCGCGCAGCGCAAGGCCGAGCTGATGGCACGCCTTGCCGAGCTGGGCCTGCATGTCGTTGAAGAAAAGAACGACGTTCTGTGCCTCAAACCGGGGTCGTAGCCGATAATCCTGCACGGCGTTATCCGTGCAGACAACTGGCGGCCTTCAGGTGAAATAGTCACGCAGGATGCGGGTGTAGATGGATTTCAACTGGTGCACCTGCGCGGCGGGCACGCGCTCGTCAACCTGGTGCATGAAATGGCCGACCAGGCCGAACTCCACCACGGGGCAGTGGTTTTTCACGAAACGTGCATCCGAGGTGCCGCCCGTGGTGCTGAGCGTGGGCGTGACGTTGGTTTCGGTCTGCACGGCCTTTGAAACCAGGTCCGACAGCTCGCCCGGTGGGGTCAGGAATGCCTCGCCCGAGATTTTCAAACCCATGTCGATGGTCACGCCGAACTCGGCGGCCACCTTGTCGGCCTCTGCGCGCAGCCAGTTGGTCAGGCTGGCGCTGGTATGCGTGTCGTTGAAGCGGATGTTCACACTGGCCCGCGTCTTGGCCGGGATCACGTTGCTGGCCGGGTTGCCAGTGTCGATGGTGACGATCGCCAGAGTCGAAGGGTCGAAATGCTCGGTGCCCTGGTCCAGTTCATGGCTGGCCAGCCGATCCATCAGCCGGGCCAATGCAGGCAGCGGGTTGTTGGCCCGGTGCGGATAGGCGGAATGCCCTTGCACGCCTGTCACCGTGAAATGCGCCGTCATCGCACCGCGCCGCCCGATCTTGATCATCTCGCCCATGCGGTCGGGGCAGGTGGGTTCACCCACGAGGCAGACGCTCATTTTCTCGTTATTGTCATCCATCCAATCCAGCAGCGCAGTGGTGCCGTCGATGCTTTCGCCCTCTTCGTCGCCGGTGATGGCCAGGATCACCGCACCTTCAGGGGGCGTCTCGCGGACAAAGTCGATGGCCGCGGCCACAAAGGCGGCGACACCCGATTTCATATCGGTCGCCCCCCGGCCCCAGATCACGCCATCCGCGTCGAGCTCGCCGGAAAATGGCGGCTTGGTCCATGCATCGGCATCGCCCACAGGCACGACATCGGTATGGCCGTTGAACCCAAAGGTTCTTTCGTGCCCCTTGTCGCCCCAGCGTGCGAAAAGGTTCGAAACGCCGCCACGATCGACCCGCGTGCAGCGAAAGCCCCCCGCCTCAAGCAGTTCTTGCAACAGCACCAGCGCACCGCCTTCCTCGGGCGTGACCGAGGGGCAGCGGATCAGGTGGGCGGTCAGGTCGGCGGCGTCGATGTGTGGGGGCAGATCTTTTGGCATTGCGCTCTCCTTGCTGGTGGCTTCGGGTTAGCGCGGATGCCGCAGCTTGGCAAATGTGGCTCAAAAGGCGCAACCATTCGGCTTTTACGTAGGGCCCGCACACGTAAAGGCTTAACAGCCGGGCGAAAACAGTGCTAATTTTCAAATAATAAAAGAAACCCGAGGCAGGGTATTTCTCTGATGATCCGGAAAACCGGACACGGAGGAGCAGTAACAACCGGAATTTGGCGCGGGTGGGTGACCACCTTTCTGTGCCGTGCCTGCCTTGGACATAATTGTACGAGGCAGATAAATGGTAGCACCGTCCGAACTCCCGATCGACAGAAACGCCTCCGCCGTCGAGATGGCGGAAACCATATTCGGCGATGGTGTTACCATCGTCAGCGCGTCCTATACCGGGGACCGGGATTCATCGGGTATTTAT
The DNA here is from genome assembly GCF_023703375.1 of Lutimaribacter degradans. GTDB lineage: Bacteria > Pseudomonadota > Alphaproteobacteria > Rhodobacterales > Rhodobacteraceae > Lutimaribacter > Lutimaribacter degradans. The sequence goes on along the minus strand of NZ_JAMQGO010000003.1, from coordinate 41,080 downwards.
ACCGATGGCGATAGTGTTTCGCCCGAGGTCACGCCCGGCGACACGGGTGTCATGTTTTCCACTGGCGACCTGCGCGGCTTCACCAATGGGCCCGGCGGCCCTTGGTGGAACCCGAACCAAGCCAACGAAAGCAACAGTACCACCACAAATTCCAGCGGCCCGAACAATGTCGCCGATTTCAACGCCGCGGCTGGCACCAACACCTATGACGCGTCGTTCCTGGATGTCGATTTCATCCCCAGCGGCGACGTGATGACGATGCAGTTCGTTTTCGCGTCGGATGAATACCCGGAGTTTGCCTCGGGCGCCTACCAGGATTTCGTGGGTGTCTGGGTCAATGGCACGCAGGTCAACCTCGAAGTGGGCGATGGCGATGTAGACCCCAACAACCTGAATGCGGGCTCGAACGCCAACCTTTTCGTCGACAACACCAACGGTGACTACAACACCGAGATGGACGGATTTACCGTCACGATGACGCTGACGATACCGGTAGAACCGGACGAGGTGAACTCGATCCGTATCGGCATCGCGGATGTGGTGGATTCAAATTACGATTCAACGCTCCTGATTGCCGGTGACTCCGTGCAGACCGCGCTGGTCGCCGAGGCCGACAGCGATACGATCTATCCCAACGGTTCGGTCACCACCGATGTGCTGGCCAATGATTCCAGCAGCTCGGGCGGCAGCCTGACCATCACCCACATAAACGGGCAGCCCGTGGTCGTCGGCAGCACGATCACGCTGGCCACGGGCCAGACGGTGACGTTGAACTCCGATGGAACGCTGACCACGGAGGGCGACGGTGATATCGAGACGGTCAATTTCACCTACACGGTCGAAGATGACGCCGGCCAGATGGATACCGGGTTTGTAACCATCGATTCGATTCCGTGTTTCGTTGCGGGTACGCTGATCGCCACGTCATCGGGGCAGGTGCCGGTAGAGTGGCTTTCGCCCGGTGACATGGTGCTGACACGTGATGACGGGCCACAACCGCTGCGCTGGGTAGGGCGTCGCACGGTCACGGCGCGGGGTGCCTATGCGCCCATCTGTATTCGGGCGGGCGCGTTCGGCGCCCATCAGGAACTCTGGGTATCGCCCGAGCACCGTATCCTGATCCGCGACAGCTTGGCCGAACTGCTGTTCGGCGAGGCCGAAGTGCTGGTGGCCGCCAAGCACCTGGTCAACGACCACAGCGTGCGTCGTATCGAGGGCGGCGAGGTAGAGTATTGCCATCTGATGTTCGACCGGCACCAGGTGGTTATTTCCGAAGGTCTGGAAACCGAAAGTTTTCTGCCAGGCCCGCAAATCGCGCATAGTTTCGCCCCCGACACGCTGGCCGAGATCTGCGCCCTGTTCCCCGAACTCGACCCGGCAACCGGCGCTGGTTACAGCGCGGCGGCCCGACGTACGCTCAAAACTTACGAGGCCCGGATTCTCGCCAACATGCGGCAGGTGGCCTGATGGCCTGGATCGCGCTGACCGACCATTCGGAACAGTATTTCGCCCCGGCGGGATTGGGCTGTGACGCCGGCCGCGCCCCGGCGCTTGGCAAGGGCGATGATGCGCTGTTGGTGCGCGGCTCTCTGGTGATGGAGGTGCAGGTGGCCAGCGATGGCAAGCCCTTGCAACTGTTCGATTATAAAGGCGCGCCGCCCTGGCGGTTTCGTCTTTCGGTGCAGGCGATCCCCGAAGGGGGCGTGGTGCTCGTTATGGGGTTCGGCGGCGATGTGCAGCATGCTGCCACCCGGCTGGAGCGGGTGGGCGTGGGCGATGCGCTGCGCGTGACGGTTTCCTGGGATGCACCGTTGCGCTGGGCGCGCCTGGCGTTGGAACATGTCGGCACGGGGCGGATCGCGATGTCCGATATGTCCAACCCCAAGCCGCTGCCGCTTTCAGAACTGCGCCAGATGATGACCCGGTGCGGGCAGCGCCATATGAACCGGCACGTCAAGTTCCTGGCCATTTCCACCGCGATCGAACCGGTCGGCCCGATGCCCACGCTTACCGGGCATGTACCGCTTGCCACGCCTTGGGGCCTGCGTGACGTGGCGCAACTGCGCCGTGGCGACGTGGTGCACTGCGGCGATCGCGGCGGGGTGCCGGTGCTGCACAAGCTGCGCCGCGTTGTGCCAGCGCGCGGGTCGTTCAGGCCCATTCGCCTGCGCGCGCCATATTTCGGCCTGCGCCGCGATATTCTGGTCTCGCCCGACCAACGCCTGATCATCGGTGGCTCCGAGGTGGAATACATGTTCGGGCGCGAACGGGTGCTGGTGCCCGCCCGTCATCTGGTGAACGGCGTGTCGGCAATCTATGCCCAGGTCGGAACAACCATTGCATATCATGGACTTATCCTGCCCGGATGCGAGCCGGTCCAGGCCGCGGGCACACCGTTGGAGACGATGTTCATCGGCCGTATCCGGCGCAAGCCCGTGCTGTTAAAGGCCAGCCTTCTGGCCGGGCTCGACCGTAACAGCCTGCCCGAACACGCCTTGTCCACCTACCCGGTGCTGCGGCCTTTCGAGGCGATCATGCTGGCCGAAAACCGCGCGGCCTAGTCGAAGAACGGCGTCATCTGCGCCACGATCACCGCGTTCTCGGCTTGCGCGCGGGCCATCAGGTCGCGCTCGTCCTGGCTGATTTCTTCGCCCGCGTCTTCGCGCTCGGACAGGGTGCCGTGGCCGGTGACGTCCAGCGGTGCCATGTCGGCCTGTTTCAGGATGGCGACTGTTTCGCGCACGGCTTCGGCCTCGTCCACGCCGCTGGCGTAGCAAACCAGCCCGGCGCCCGTTGCTTCCTTGGGTAATCCGTCACCCTTCTTGCGGCCCAGTTGCACCACAAGGGTAAACACCTGCTGCGGTTTCTTGTCCTTCGCCATATTTAGCGCCCTTGTAAATATACCGAAACCGCGCGGTTTCGTATGGTTACCGCGCGGGTTTCCGAGGCTTTTCGCCAACCGGCCCGCCGGCCTTTTTCCAGCCGGAGAACCCGTCGGTGATATGGCTGACATTGTCCAGCCCCATCTCTTGCGCGACCTGCGCCGACAACGCCGAGCGCCAGCCCGAGGCGCAGTAAAAGACAAAGCGGTTGCCGGTCTGGAACTGCGGCTTGGCATAGGGGCTTTCGGGGTCGATCCAGAATTCCAGCATCCCGCGCGGGCAGTGAAAGGCGCCGGGGATCATGCCTTCGCGTTCCAGTTCGCGCGGGTCGCGCAGATCGACGAAGGTGACGCCGTCGGCCCCGTGCAGGTCCAGCAGGTCGGCGGCGGGGGCGTGGTCGATCACCTCGTTGGCGGCGGCAACCATGTCGGATACGCGTTTCATGAAATGGTCCTTTTGCTGTTCGCCCGGGTAGTGTTCCAGATCGCGTCGCAAAAGAAAACCGTCGCTGCCCCCTGAGCCTGGACCCGACCTTTGCGGAAAGGGAAAGCTCAGCCCTTCAGCCATACCTCGACGCCGACCGCCGTTGCATAGACCAGTATGATCAGCACCGACTCGCCCCCGATGCGGGCCGGCCCTTCGCGTTGTCGCAAGATCAGCCCCGACAGCAGGATCACCGTCATGAGCAGCCCCGTGGCGATCCAGAACAGGTCGTCCGGCCCGGCCGCGTGATATATCGACCCTTCGCGATAAGCCACGTCGGAGAACACCAGGAAAAGCGTGTCGAAGGTATTGCCGCCGATAATTCCGCCGACCGCCAGTTGCAGCGCCCCGCGCCGAACCGCCGTCAGGGTCGTGACCAGTTCGGGCAGTGATGTCACCACGGCCGTGCCGAGCGCCCCCACGAGACTAGAAGACAAGCCGAAACGCGCGATGAAAACCCCACCCGACTGGCTGATAACCCAGCCGCTGAGCCCCATCAGCGCCACCAGTATGGCGAAAAGCATGACATGCCGCCGCACGGGCTTGCCGGCTTCGCTCTCGTCCTCGGGTGCGTCCTCGCGCGTCGCCGAGGTCTTGACCGGGCGCCACATCGGTTGTTCGCGCATCGACATGGTCAGCTTTACACCCACCACGTAGGCCACGGCCATGATGACCGAGGCCGGATGCACGCCCCAGGCCGCCACGTCGGGCCCCGCCATCGCGGCGACGGGCAAGCTCAGAAACCCGATGAGCAGCACGGTCTGAAACAGGTTCGCCGGTTCGGCGGCAGCGTGTTCGAGGTTCGGCCCTCGGTAGAAAAGATCGGCCAGGGCCAGGAACAGCGTCTGTACTGCGATTCCGCCCACGGCGTTCGATACCGCGTAGCTGGGGTCGCCCTGCCAGGCCGCGCTGACCGACACGACGATCCCCGCCAGAGAGGTTGCCGCACCAAGCACAATGGCGCCCGCCACCGCCTCGCCCATCCGCGTGCGGTCGGCGATGATGTCGGCAAGCACCGTCGCCTTGATGGCCGCAAGCACGACCACCGCCGCCGCGCCCAGCGAGACGAGGACCAGCCAGAGGGTCGACAATTCCGCCATCATGCCTGCGCGTCCCGTTTCATCCTTGTGCCCAGGCCTTTGTGGGCGCGGGGTGGACTGCGGCCCGCGCCAGCGAATCGGCGATCAGTCGCGCAGCAGCTCGTTGATGCCGACCTTGGAGCGGGTCTGTTCGTCCACGCGCTTCACGATCACCGCGCAATACAGGTTCACGCCGTTCTTTGACGGCATCGAGCCGGACACCACGACCGAGTAGGGCGGCACCTCGCCATACATGACCTCGCCGGTTTCGCGGTCGATGATCTTGGTGGATTTGCCGATATAGACACCCATGCCCAGCACCGCGCCTTCGCGGATGATGCAACCCTCGACCACCTCGGAGCGCGCACCGATAAAGCAATTGTCCTCGATGATCGTGGGGCCGGCCTGCATGGGTTCGAGCACGCCGCCGATGCCCACGCCACCCGAAAGGTGGACGCCTTTGCCGATTTGCGCGCAAGATCCGACGGTGGCCCATGTATCAACCATTGTGCCCTCGTCCACGTAGGCGCCAAGGTTGACGAAGCTGGGCATCAGCACCACGCCGGGCGCGATATAGGCTGATTTGCGCACGACGCAGTTGGGCACGGCACGGAACCCGGCGGTTTTCCAATCGGTCTCGCTCCAGCCGGCGAACTTGCTGTCGACCTTGTCCCACCAGCCGCCGCCTTGCGGGCCGCCCGACTGGATTTCCATGTCCTTGATGCGAAAGCCCAGCAAAACGGCCTTTTTCGCCCATTGGTTCACGTGCCAGTCGCCGTTCTCCTGCCGCTCGGCCACGCGCAGCTTGCCGCTGTCGAGCGCGTTCAGCGTGTCTTCGATCGCCTCGCGGGTTTCGCCGGTGGTTTGCGGCGTGATCTGGTCGCGGGTTTCCCACGCGGCTTCGATGGCGGATTCAAGCTGGGCGTTGGACATGGGTTTCTCCCTCCAAAATGTTTCGTGCCCTATAAAGCGCGCTGCGCCTCTAGGCAATGCGCCACCGCCCCTGCCCGCGCTTGCCGGGCAAGCGCCGGAGGGTGGTTGCCGCCCCCGGTCACGCGCGGCTCAGGCCAGGGGGTCGGGGGCGATATTGCCGCCGCAGACCAGCACCGCCACCCGTTCATCCGGTGCGGGGGTGTAGGCCCCCGACATCAGCGCGGCCAATGCCGCAGCGCCCGCCGGTTCGACCAGTTGCCGGGCGGATTTCCATAACCAGTGTTGTGCCGCGGTTATGTCGCGGTCTTTCACCAGCACGCTTTCAATGCCCTGGGCCTGCGCAAGGTCGAAACAGATCTGCCCGATCTGTTTTGCCCCCAGCGCGTTCGCCGCGACGCCCGAAACCTCGACCGGAGCGGGCGCCCCTTTGGCAAGCGCGGTGTTGAGCGTGGGCGCGTTCGCGGGTTCCACCGCCACCACCTTGCGCCGGCCGGCCAGCCAGCCGATGGCCCCACCGATCAACCCGCCGCCGCCTACGGCGATCAGCACGGTATCGGCCTGTAACCCCTGATCTTCCCATTCGCGCAGGCAGGTGCCTTGGCCCGCCACGGTGTCGGGCGCATCATAGGCGTGGATCTGCGCGGCGCCCGTGGCCTTTTGCCATTCGGCGGCGCGTTCGGCGGCCTCGGCATAGGCGCCGGGCACAACCACCAGGTCGGCGCCGAGGTCGCGGATCAGGCTGATCTTGGTGGGCCCGGCGATTTCGGGCACGTAAATGCGGGCGTCATGCCCAAGGCTGCGCGCCGCATGGGCCACCGCCGCCCCGTGGTTGCCGCCCGAGGCGGCGACCAGGCCGGCCCTTGGCACCGGGCCGTTCAGTAGCGTGTTGAAGGCGCCGCGCGCCTTGAAACTGCCGGTATGCTGCATCTGTTCCCACTTTACCTCGATGGGGTGGGCCAGCCCGGGCAGGTCAAGCAGGCCAACGGGTGTGCGGCGCACATGGCCCGCGATGCGGTTGCCCGCGGCTTCGATATTCTGAACCCAGTCCATAGTTTCCTCATTCTGGCAAAGTCGGACGAAACCCTATAGGGCTGGCACAGACGTGCAAGCACAGGATTACCGAGTGATGAACGACGACCGCACCAGCCCGTTTCGCGACGCCGGTACCGACCGCTCGACCGCTGCCGAGGTGCCGGATACACCGCAGACGCGGGCGCCTGCCTACAGGTTGGCCTTTGCCGATGATGCGTTCTTGTGCCGAGATGAGTTGCGCCCGGTGCGCCTGCAGTTGGAACTGTTGAAGCCCGAGATGCTGCTGGATGAATACGGGGTCGAATCGACCGTGGTTCTGTTCGGCGGCGCGCGTATACCGGCGCCCGCCAACAAGGATCGTGCGCGCACCGAAACGCTGGCAGAGTTGTCGATCTATTACGAGCAGGCGCATCGGTTCGCGCGGCTGCTGACCGAGGCATCGCTGAAGGATGGCGGGCACAGGAACATCATCTGCACCGGCGGCGGCCCCGGCGTTATGGAGGCCGGCAACCGCGGCGCGGCCGAGGCGGGCGGCATCTCGATCGGGTTGAACGTCGTGTTGCCGCATGAGCAGGCGCCGAACGAGTATGTCACGCCCGACCTATGCTTCAACTTTCACTATTTCGCCATTCGCAAGATGCATTTTCTGATGCGGGCCAACGCGATCTGCATCTTTCCGGGCGGGTTCGGGACACTCGACGAGATGTTCGAATCGCTGACGCTGATCCAGACCGGGCGGATGCGGCGGGTGCCGTTCCTGCTGTTCGGGCGCAGTTTCTGGGAAAAGATCATCAACTGGGACGCGCTGGCAGAGGCCGGTACCATCAGCCCCGAAGACCTGGACCTGTTCCGCTATGTAGAAACGGCGGACGAGGCGCTTGAGATCATCGAGACCTGGGGCGATACCAGCCCGCGTGGCGACATTCCCGGGCGTTGAAGACTGCGCCGTTCCCGATCGGCAGGGCGCCGCCGCGCCCTGCGGGTCAGGAGGCTTCGGGCCGATCCAGGGGCAGGTCGCACAGTTCGACCTTGTGGCGCAGGGTCACCAGCTTGAGGCAATCGCTGGATTTGCGCACGTCATAGCCATACCCGGCAAGGCGGAATTTCCATTCCCGGTCCGACAGTGATTTCTTGCGCTCTTGGGTTACGAAATCGCGCAGCTCGTTGTTTGTTTGTCCTGTCTCGGTGAACATCGACTGATACCTTTCTACTCGTTGCCAATGAGGAAACGATGCCCGGGGATAATGGCGGTCATTGTTCACGAATTGGGTATTTTCGGGGCAAGGCAGGGGGATTGTTGGCCGTGGCTCAGCCCCGGCGCGTGTCCGCAGCCACGGCCGGGATTTGGGGCGCGTTGTCGCGCCGCGCGGCAGCGGCGCAAACCAGTGCGCGGAACAGGGAGCGCTGGCGATGGGCGTAGAACAGGTGCTCGGGGTGCCATTGCAAGCCGATGGCAAACGGGTCTGTCAGCCGCTCGATCGCCTGGATCATGCCACCTTCGTCGCGCGCCGAAACGCGCAGGCCGTCGCCCAATTGCTCGACCGCTTGCGTGTGCAGGGCGTTGACGCGCATCGGGTCGGTGTTCGACAGCTCTGCAAGGCGCGTGCGCGGTTCGATAATCACGGTCTTTCTCGGCAGGATGGTGCGCATGAACCGGCTGCCCTGGTACACGCCATAGGCATCCTGGTGCAGCGTGCCGCCAAGGGCCACGTTCAACATCTGGCTGCCGCGGCAGATGCCCAGCACCGGCTTTTCATGGGTCACTGCGTCGTCCACCAGCGCGCGTTCCAACGCGTCTCGCTGGGGGTCGAGCCGGGCCGAGGTGACAAGCCGCCCGCCGTAAAGGTCGGGCGATATGTCGTCGCCGCCACCGATGATGATGCCATCGACAGTGGCCACGTCCGCCGCGTGCCCCGCGCCCCAGCGAATGGCGCGGCCACCGGCCAGCCAGATGTTGAACGCCATCAGCGGAAAGATGCGCCAGCCCGAGCGGTTGGACGTGGTGACACCGATCAGCGGGCGGGTCATGTGGTGATGCCGACGCCGTCGAGAATGTCGCCGGCGCGGTCGGCCCAACTGCCGCGCGACAGGGTGATGGGCCCGTGGTCATCGCGCCATTCATGCGCGAGCCGCGCCAGAAGCGCGGCGTCGCCCGCGACACGTTCGACGGCGATCCAGCGGTTCCATTCGTCGGCAAGGCTCCAACCCGGTTCGTCGATCCGGCAATCGGGCAGGCGAAAGTGGAACGTGGGCCGTGCCGAGGTGGCCGCCCCGATCACATTCTCGACCCGGCCGGGGGCGAGATGGGCAAAGATGGGCAGCATATCCAACCCGAAATTGCGCGAGGGGCAATGTTCGAGGTAAAGCGCGATCAGTTCGGACAGGCCGATCTCATTGCCAGCCTCGATCAGGGCGCGGACAAATGCGGTTGGATAGGGGTCGGTAAAGGGCAGCGCCCGGCGGGTTTCGTCGATGGGCTGCGCTGCGCGCAACCAATCTTCGATCAGGGCGTAGGCCATGAGCGGGCGGTGGATATCTTCCACTTGTTCCGACGCGATCTGCACGTTGAAATGGATGCCGAAGCCAAAGAAAAGCCCCGCGCCACTGCCCTGCGCCCCCGCGTGGCGCAGGTCGGATACCAGCGCATTCAGGCGTTCCATCTGGTTCATGTCGAGCGGTGCTGTCACGATTTCGACCGGGATAACCTCGCGCCCGACGCGCAACAGCTCATCGCGCAGGCTGGACTGGTCGAATTTGCGCAGCGCGGTATCAAGATAGATCTCGAGATCGCCCAGGGCGCTGTCGGCCACCGTCCAGAACGGGCCGTCGTCCTGGGTGGCAGTGCCGCCCAGGCTGTCGGTGACGACACGGGCTACGCTGTCCTCGGGGATGCCGGCAAACTCGATCTCCACCCCGATCAGGCGCGGGGTGCCATCGGCGGCATCGGGCCGAGGAAGGGGCGCGAGATCCGGCATGGCTCAGGGGCGCAGGCCGGTTTCGGCCTCGATTTCCTTGCGGGATTTGCGCGCGCGTTCGGTGGCCGATTTCAACTGGCCGCAGGCGGCCATGATGTCCTCGCCCCGCGGGGTGCGGATGGGGCTGGCATACCCTGCCTTGTAGATGATGTCGGCGAATTTCTCGATCCGGTTCCAGTCCGAGCGTTCGTAGGGCGCGCCGGGCCATTCGTTGAACGGGATCAGGTTGATCTTGGCCGGGATGCCCTTGATCAGGTTCACCAGCCGGCGGGCATCGTCGTCGCTGTCGTTGACGCCTTTCAGCATCACGTATTCAAAAGTGATCCGTTCGGAATTGCTGACTTTTGGATACTCGCGCAGGGCGTTCAGCAGCGTTTCGATATTCCACCGCTTGTTGATGGGCACCAGCTTGTTGCGCACCTCGTCGGTGGTGGCGTGAAAACTGACGGCCAGCATGCAACCGATTTCAGAGGCCGCGCGCGCGATTTCGGGCACCACGCCGCTGGTCGACAGGGTGATGCGGCGGCGGGACAGGCTGATCCCTTCGCCATCCATCGCGATCTTCATGGCGTCGCGGACGTTTTCGAAATTATACAGCGGTTCGCCCATGCCCATCAGCACGATATTGGACAGCAGGCGCGGGCGCTGACCCATGCCCTCGCCCGGCTGGGGCCATTCGCCCAGGTCATCGCGCGCCAGCATGATCTGGCCGACGATTTCACCCGCCGTCAGGTTGCGCACCAGCTTTTGCGTGCCGGTGTGGCAGAAGGAACATGTAAGCGTGCAGCCCACCTGGCTGGAAATGCACAGCGTGCCGCGATCTTCCTCGGGGATGTAGACAACCTCGACCTCGTGGCCGCCATTGATGCGCACAAGGTACTTGCGCGTGCCATCAAGGCTGATGTTCCTTGACACGATCTCGGGCAGTTGGATGACGAAATGAGCGGCCAGCTTTGCGCGGTACTCCTTGGCGAGGTTCGTCATGGCGTCGAAATCGCGCACACCCCAGTAATAGACCCATTGCCAGATCTGGTTGACCCGCATCTTGGCCTGCTTTTCGGGCGTGCCCATTTCGACCAAGGCTGCGTGCAGCTGATCGCGGGTGAGGCCGACAAGGTTGCGCGGCCCGTCGGGCAGCTTGCGGGGGATCGTCATCACGTCTTGCGTGATGGGGGCGGTGGTGTTTGCTTCGGTCATGGCGCGTTGTCCTACAGGTCAGGGCGGCGTGTTACAGGAAATCGGGCCGCATGACAAAGGAATCAAGCCGCGTGACCTGATTGTGCGCGGCTGCGCCGCGCGCGATGGGTCGCGCCCGTGGCTTTCGGCCATCGGAAAGGGCTGTTCTGGTGCGCTTGCCGAACGTGACGCCGGTGGCCATCGGGGGCCGCCGGCCGACGTTTCCAGGCAAGATCAAGGGTTAGCCGAGCGCCTGTTCCGCAGCCGCCGAAAGGCGGAGCAGCCGCTCCTCTTGCATCGGGGCGGCCATCAGCATCAACCCGCAACCCGCGTGGCCCGTAGGCAGCGTCGTGGCGCAAAGCCCCATCAGGTTGCCCACGCGCGTGTTGCGCAGGGTCAGCAGGTTCTCGGTGACGAAATACTCGGAGTCCGATTCGAGCCGGGCCACGTCGGGGGGGCTGTTGGGCGTTGTCGGGCAGATGACAGCGTCATACCCCGCCATGCGCGCGGCCCATGCGGCGCGGTGCTGTTCCAGCGCGATCCACGCCGCCACGTAGTCGGGGGCCGAGAAATTGGCCCCCCCGCGGAACCGTTCGCGGACCTGGTCGTGCATCAGGTCGGGGGCGGCCTCGATCTTGTCGCGCCAGCGGCCATAGGCATCGGCGGTGTAAAGGACGGGGGCCAGTTCCATTGCCTGGGCGAGTTCGGGGGCTTCGACGGGTTCGATGGTGGCACCCGCCTTGCGCAGGCGGTCGGCCGCGTCGTGGAAGGCCGCGAGTGGGGCGTCGCGCACATCCTCAAGCACCGAGGTTTGCAGCGCGGCGATGCGCATGCCTTGCAGGCTGCTGTCGCGCAGGTCGGGGGCGCGGCTGCCCTCCATCGCGGCCATCAGCAGCGCGGCATCTTCGACGGTCCGGCACAGCGGGCCGATCGTGTCGAACGTTTCGGCCAGCGGCACGACACCTTCAAGCGAGAGCCGCCCGGCGGTGGTTTTCAGCCCCACGAGGTTGTTCCAGGCCGAAGGCACCCGCACCGAGCCGCCCGTGTCGCTGCCGATGCCGGCGACGGCCAGGCCGAAGGCCACCGATGTGGCAGCGCCCGAGGACGAACCGCCCGGCGCCAGTGCCGGGTCATTCACGTTGGGTGGCGTGGCCGTGACCGGGTTGAGGCCAAGGCCCGAGAAGGCCAGTTCGGTCATGTGGGTCTTGCCCAGGCAGACAAGGCCCTGCGCCGTGGCGTTGCGCAACAGGCGCGCATCGCGGGTTGGCACGCGGTCCTTGAGCAGCGCGCTGCCGGCCTCGGTCGCCACGCCGGCGGTGTCGAAAAGGTCTTTCCAGCTGATCGGCACGCCGTCGAGCGGCGAAATGCGCAGGCCCAGCTTCGCCCGTTCGCGCGCGGCGCGGGCCTCGGCGCGGGCACGCCGGGCGGTCAGGCGGGCATAGATGCGGGGGGTATATTCATGCGCGTCGATGGCGGAGAGGTAGGTTTCGGTCAGCTCGACCGGGTCGATCTCGCCGGATTCGATGCCGCGACCCAGGTCTGCGGCACTCATGCTTAGCCAGTCGCTCATGTCGGATGCTCCCCCGTTCTTGATCCGTCGCGACGGTAGCGGCACCGGGGCGCATGGACAATCCCGTTTGGGCGCGCATATTTGTAGCCATGACATATGACAGCGATATCCTGATCGTCGGTGGCGGGTTGAATGGCCCCGCGCTGGCCTTGGCGGCCGCGCAGGCGGGGCTTTCGTCGGCGGTGATCGACACGCAGCCAAAGGCGGTACTGGAAGGGGCGGCTTTCGACGGTCGTGCCTATGCGCTGGCGCTTGGGTCGGTGCGGATGCTGCGGGCGCTTGGGCTGTGGCAGGCGGTGGCCGACAAAGCCCAGCCGATGCTGGAGATCAAGGTAAGCGACGGGCGCGCGGGCGAGGGGCCGTTGTCGCCCTTTTTCCTGCATTTCGATCATGCCGAGATCGAGGAAGGCCCGATGGGGCACATGCTGGAGGATCGTTTTCTGCGCCGCGCCCTGATCGAGGCGATGGACGAGAATGACCGGGTGCGCGTGTTGAACGCGGCCACCGTGGTGGCGCAAGAGGTGGATGCGCAGGGCGTGACCGTTGAACTGGCCGACGGGCGCAGCCTGCGGGCGCGGCTTTTGGTGGGCGCGGACGGGCGGGCCTCGGGCACCGCGGCGCGGGCCGGTATCCGGCGCACGGGCTGGGATTACGGACAGACCGCGCTGGTGTGCGCGATCGACCACGAAAAGCCGCATGGGGGTATCGCGCACCAGTTCTTCATGCCGCCCGGCCCGCTGGCGATCTTGCCGCTGCCGGGGAACCGCTCGTCCATCGTGTGGTCGGAAACGCACGAAACGGCGGAGCGGTTCATGGCGCTGGACGATGCCGGCTTTCTCGAGGTGTTGCGCCCGCGCTTCGGCGATTTCCTGGGCGATATCGCGATTGCGGGCCAACGGTTCAGCTATCCGCTTAACCTGACCGTGGCGAACAGCTTTGTCGCGGCGCGCCTGGCGCTGATCGGCGACGCGGCGCACGGGATGCACCCGATCGCGGGCCAGGGGCTGAACGCCGGGTTCCGCGACGTGGCTGCCCTGGCACAGGTCCTGGGCGAGGCGCGGGCGCGCGGTGAAGAGATCGGCACCGCCCCGGTCTTGGAGCGATACCAGGGCTGGCGGCGCTTCGATACCGCGACGCTGGCGATGACCACGGATCTGACGAACAGGCTTTTCTCGAACGACAACCCGTTGCTGCGCGCGGTGCGCGACGTCGGCATGGGTGCGGTGAACGCGGTGCCGGGGCTGCGCCGTGGATTTATCCGCGAAGCGGCGGGGCTGACCGGGGACCTGCCCGACCTGATGCGCGGCTGATCTGACGCTGCGTCACGCGGGGGACGCTGGAAATCGCCGGCGATCTGCGGTTTTGTGCCCCGCGAGCGAACAGGGAAAGGAAACGCCATGTACCAGGTAATCGGTGGAACGCAGAGCCGTGCCTTTCGCGTCATGTGGACGTTGGAAGAGCTGGGGCAGGATTATGACCATATCGAGTGCAAACCGCATTCGCCCGAGGCCATGGCGGCGAACCCGTCGGGCAAGATTCCCGCGATGCGCGTGGGCGAGGATGTGCTGGCCGATTCGACCGCGATCATAACCTACCTGGCCGACAAGCATGAAATGCTGACCCACAAGGCCGGCACGATCGCGCGGGCGCGGCAGGACGGCCTGATGCACATGGTCCTGGACGAGATCGACGGCATCCTGTGGACGGCGGCGCGGCACTCGTTCGTTCTGCCCGAGGATCGCCGCGTGCCCGCGATCAAGCCAAGCCTCGTGTGGGAGTTCGAGCGCAATATCAAGCGCCTGGCCGAGGCGATGGAGGGGCCCTTCCTGATGGGCGAGGACATGACGATCGCCGATATCGTGGCGGCGCATTGCCTGAACTGGGCCTATGGCGCGAAATTTCCCATCGAGGACGAGCGGCTGTTGGCCTATGGCAAGGCGATGCGCGGGCGCGATGCCTTCAAGCGTGCCGCCGGGAAGTAACGGGAATTGCGCCGCGGGCCTTGCCCGCGTCGCCTTGGGAGGGGGCGCTGCCCCCTCATGGCCCGTGCCGGGCCAATTCACCCCCGGGGTATTTCCGGCAAGAGGAAGATCAGGGCCGGAACCGGGCGGCATGCCGACCTGCCCAGAGGCCGGTGGCAAGACAGGCGGTGATCAGGTAGCCGCCCGTCGGTGCCTCCCAGTCCAGCATTTCGCCGGCGGCGAAAGTCCCGGGGCGGGATTTGACCATCAAGCCTTGATCCAGCGCGTCGAAGCGCAGGCCGCCCGCGGTCGAGATCGCCTCGTCCAGCGGACGCAGGGCGGTGTTGGCGATGGCCAGGGATTTGAGCATTTCGGGCCAGCGCGCCATCGGCAGCTGGCCCGCCCCGCCCGTCATTTCGAAAACCAGCGCGGATTTCGCGGCCGGCAGGCGCAGCGTGTTTTTCAGCCAGTGCGACAGGCGGGCTTTCCTGGGGTTTTTCGGCAAACGCCGTGCCAGGGTTTCGGCATCGATGTCGGGCACCATGTCTAAGGTCAGTGTTGCGCCCGCGCGCAAGGCCGGGGTGAGGTGGTAGAGCCCGCCACCCTCGATCCCGCGGGCCGATATCACCGCTTCGCCGCGCGAGGTCGTGTTGCCGGCGCGCCATGCGACCGCCTTGAGCGGCTGGCCGAAATGGGGGCGCATATGCGCGGACCAAGGCACGGACAGGGCCGCGTTCGCTGGCTGGAAGGGCGCGGTTCCCGGAGTCCAATCGGCCCAGGCGCCATCCGAGCCCAGCCGCGCCCAGCTGGCGCCGCCGCAGGCCAGGACGGTGACAGCGGGCGCGAGGGTGCGCGGCCCGTCGGGGGTGTCGAACGTCACCGCCGTGCCATCCCATCCGGTCCAGCGCCAGCGACGGTTGAGCGTAACATCCATATCCCCGAGCCGGGCCAGCCACGCGCGCAGAAGCGGCGAGGCTTTCATGACGGTGGGAAAGACGCGGCCCGAACTGCCTGTGAACAGCTCTTGCCCCAGCCCGCGCGCCCAGGCCTGAACCTCGGTCGGGCCGAACTGTTCGAGCATCGGGCGCAGCCCGGGCGCGGCGTCGGCATAGGCGGCCAGAAAGCTGTCGAAGGGCTCATCCTTGGTCAGGTTCAGACCGGATTTGCCCGCCATTAGGAATTTGCGCGCGGGGCTGGGCATGGCTTCGGCCACGGTCACGGTGCGGCCCGCGCGTGCCAATGCCTCGGCCGCCATGAGCCCGGCCGGGCCTGCACCGATCACCAGCGCGTCGGTCATCGGGCATGGGTGGCGCGCGCGCCCCCGGTTTCGATGCCGCATTGCATGGCGCGGGTTGTGTCTTGGGCGGCGCCGGGGCGTGCGGGCGCGGTGCTGATCGTTGTCATGGGCCTTGCCTTTGCGCCGGTTCTGGCCATGTCTTGCCCTGATGCAGGACGTGACACAAGAGACAGGCCCCGGCGGGCACCCGGTTTGCGCGCTGTGCGGGCGCGAAGTGCCGCCCGATGCGCCGCAATCTTGGCACCACCTGATCCCCAAGTTGAAGGGCGGCAAGGGTGGGCCGGTCGTGCTGCTGCATCACATCTGCCACAAGGAGATTCACGCCACGCTGAGCGAGGCCGAGTTGGCGCGCGCCTATAACACGCCGGAGGCTTTGCGGGCCCATCCACGGTTGGCGCGTTTCGCGGCCTGGGTCGTCAGGCGGCCGCCCGGGTTCCTGTCGAAGGTACCTGGGCGGCGGCGCGGGCGGTAGCCTGCCGGGTATGGCCCCGCGTGGGGGGCGGCCCGCCTTGGACCTGCGGCCAAATTCCCCGGGGGTATTTGTGGCAAGAGGAAAAGTGCCGGTCGTGCCCTGGCGTTACGGGCGGCACATTCCCTTGATGCCCTGGGCGATTTCCGGTTTTGCGGCCAGCGTGTCGGCGGCCAGGTCACGGGCGGTTTGCAGCAGGTCCTCGGGCGAGACGATGCGATCGACCAGGCCGAAGGCCAGCGCCTCGTCGGCGGTGATCTTTTGCCCTGCCATCAGGATCAGTTTGGCCCGTGCCGGCCCCACAAGGGCGGCCAGCCGACCCGGATCGGAGGGTTGCGGCAGGTAGCCCAGTTTCATCACCGGGTAGAAGAACTTGGCCCCCGGCACCGCTATCCGCAGGTCGCAGGCCAGTGCCATGCCGTTCGAGCCGCCCGCCAGCGTGCCGTTGAGCGCGGCAATGGTCAGGCCGGGCAGCGCCGCGATGGCGGCCGAGAGCCGCTCCCAATCGGGCGAGGTGGCCATGCCGGCGCGGGCGGCATCGAGATCGGCGCCGGCGCTGAACACCTTTCCGGTGCCGGTGAGGATCAGCGCTCGGGCCTGTTGCGCGCCCTCGGCGATTTCGCACAGCCGGGCCAGCATTTCGGGCGTCAGGGAGTTGGCCTTGTCGGGGCGGTTCAGTGTGACGGTCCAGAGGTCGCCATCCTTGTCCAGCTCGATCATTGGCCAAGACCCAGTTTTGCGCGGATCGCCGGGTCGCGCAGTGAAATTTCCTGGCCAAGCCAGTCATCGGCATCGGGGGTGCACATCCACAAAAGGCATTGCGCGGGCCATTCCGGCGGGATGTGGTCGGTCCACTCCATCTGGCTGACGGGGTTGATGCCGGTGGCCTTGATCTCGCGCTGCATCTGCGTGGCCACGGTGCCGGGTGACAGGCCCATGATGCGCAGGCCGTTCTCGGCGCCTTCGAGATGGGCCGCGCGGGTGAGCATGGCGGCGCCGGCCTTGGAGGCGCAATAGTGGCTCCATCCTTCCAGCGGGTTGTGGGCCGCGCCCGAGCTGATGGTGATGATTGTGCCGCCGCCTGCCGATTGCATCACGGGCATGGCCGCGCGCATGCCGTGAAAGACACCTTTCAGGTTGATGTCGATCGCCTGGCCCCAGCCTGCGGGGTCGGCGGTGGCGATATGGGCGACCGGCTCGATCACGCCGGCGTTGCCCACCAATATGTCGAGCCCGCCGAAAGTATCGACCGCCATCTGAACGGCCGCAGCGACCTGTGCATAATCGGCCACGTCGCATGGCATGGCACGGGCCTGGGCGCCGATGTCGTTGGCGATGGTCGTGATGGCATCGGTGCTGCGTGCCGTCAGCACGACATTGGCGCCGCGTGCGGCGAACAGGCGGGCGGTAGCCTCGCCAATACCGCGGCTGGCGCCGGTGATCAGGGCGGTCTTGCCGGAAAGGGTGGACATCGGAGCCTCCTGCTGCTGCGTTCGTGCTTGTGGTAAACGGCTTGTGCCGCGTGGTCCAGCCCGACCCACTTGACGGGTGGCGGTCAAGAGCGGAAGCTGTTGCCCGAATTCATTCGGTTTTTGAGAGGGATCAAAATGACATTTGCAAGAGCGATCGGTGGTGCTGGCGTTGCGCTAGGCGTGCTGGCCGGCACACCTGCATGGGCCGAGGTCAGCCCGGAGCAGGTATGGGATGATTTCAAAGGGTACTTGCAGGGGTTCGGCTATTCCATCACCGCAGACGAGGCGCCGGGGGCCGGGGCGCTTGTTGTCAGCGATATCACCGTCACCATGGAAATGCCCGAGGAGGGTGGAACCGCCAGCTTCGATCTGCCGGACATGACCTTTACCGATGCCGGTGGCGGCACCGTCACCATGACGCTGCCCGTGCAGTCAAGCATACCCTTCATGGTCGATGTCGAGGGCGATGACGATATGTCGGGCGAGATGGAACTGACCCATACCGGGTTCTTGATGACCGTTTCGGGCGAGCCCGGCGACCTGGTCTATGATTACGAGGCCGGTGATATAACGGTGGGCCTTTCCAGCCTGACGGTCGAGCAGGAGGAGATGGATATCACGGCAGCCCGCACGACATTGCGGAACATGGAGGGGCAAAGCACCATCAAGGTGGGCGAGCTGCGCAACGTGGTGCAGAGCATGAACGCCAGCGTCATGGAATACGCGATCGACATGACAGACCCCGATGATGGCACCGGGCGGCTCATGTTCAATGGTCAGGCGGACGATCTGACCTTTGACGGTACGATGTCGCTGCCGTTGGAAGAGATCGAATCGGAAGATCCGAACGCGATGATCGAGGCCGGGTTCGAGGTAAACGGCGGCTATACCCACGCCGGCGGGCAATCCAATTTCAGCTTCGACGATGACGGAACGAGCGTGACGGGCACGACGCGCTCGGGTTCGGGCGCGTTCACGGTGCGCATGGGGGCCGATCAACTGGGTTATGACGTGGTGGCAAAGGATGTGGCCGTCAACGTCACCAGCAGCGATATGCCCTTTCCGGTCGAGATCGAGATGGCGGAAAGCGCGATGAGTTTCAAAATGCCCGTCTTGCCAGGCGAGGAGCCGCAGGATTTCGCGCTGGGCCTGACGCTGGCCGATTTTACCATGTCCGACATGATCTGGAGCATGTTCGACCCGGCGGGACAATTGCCGCGCGACCCGGCGACGGTCGCCGTTGACCTGAGCGGCACGGCGCGGCTGGACGGCCCGTTGCTGGATTCCGACACGATGGAAAGCAGCGAAGCGCCCGGCGAGCTGCGCACGCTTGATATCGGCAACCTGGTGCTGCGCCTGGCGGGTGCCGAACTGACGGGGCAGGGCGGCTTTACCTTCGACAATTCCGACACCAGCACCTTTGACGGTGTCCCGCGGCCCGAAGGGTCGGTCGATCTGCGGCTGGAAGGCGGCAACACGCTGCTGGACAGGCTGGTGAACATGGGGCTGTTGCCGGAAGAGCAGGCCACCGGCGCGCGCATGATGATCGGCCTTTTTGCCGTTCCTGGCGACGGTGATGACGTGTTGACCTCGACTATCGAGGTGAACGAGGCGGGCCAGGTTCTCGCCAACGGTCAGCGCCTGCGCTGAAACCAGCATCCCGAACGGACTGCGCGGGGCCCCGGGTGCGGGGCCCTTTGCGTTTCGCGGGCAGGCGCGGCTTTTCGGTCGGGGCCGTGCGCCCGATACCGCGTGCTGACTGCCGGGCACAGGCGGGCCGCCCTTGTGCATCGGGCGGCATGGCTCTACCTCTTGGCCACGTTTTTACAAGGGGATGATCCGGAATGACCGAAACGCTTGCCTCGCTTTGCGATGACTTGTTGACGGCGGCGCGGCGCGCGGGCGCGGATGCGGCCGATGCCATGGCGCTTGCGGGCACATCGGTGTCGATCGACGTGCGGGGCGGCGTGCTGGAGCAGGCCGAACGCTCGGAAGGGACGGATCTTGGCTTGCGCGTTTTCGTGGGCCAGCGGCAGGCCAATGTTTCGGCCTCGGACACGCGGCCCGAAACCCTTGCGGAAATGGCCGCCCGCGCGGTTGCGATGGCACGCGAGGCGCCCGTGGACCCTTATGCCGGCTTGGCCGACCCCGGCCAGTTGGCAAAAGATTGGGATGCCGCGGCGCTGGAAATGGCCGACCCCGCGCCCGAGCCCGACCCGAAGGCGTTGCAGGACGACGCGCGGGATGCCGAGGCCGCGGCACTGGCCGTTGACGGTGTGACACAGGTGCAAGGGGCCAGCGCGGGCTATGGGCGCACCGATGTCTGGCTGACGGCAACGAACGGGTTTTCGGGTGGGTACGGCCGCACGCAGCGCAGCCGCTCTTGCGTAGCGATTGCCGGCACGGGCAGCAAAATGGAGCGCGAGTATGATGGCGATGGCCGCATATTCCAGGCCGATCTTCGCAGCGCAGAGGATATCGGCCGCGTGGCAGGGGAGCGGGCGGTGGCCGCGCTGGGTGCGCGCAAACCGCCGACCGGCCAATATCCGGTGCTGTATGACGAGCGTATCGCGGCCAGCCTCATCGGGCATTTGTTGGCGGCGGTCAACGGATCGTCCATCGCGCGCGGTTCGTCGTGGTTGCGTGACGCGCTGGGGCAGCAGGTCTTGCCCGCGTCCCTGTCGCTGATCGAAGACCCGCTGCGCCCACGCGCCACCGCCTCGCGCCCGTTCGACGCCGAAGGTTTGCCCACGCGACGCCGTGCCATTGTCGAGGATGGTGTTCTGACCGGCTGGACGCTGGACCTGGCCACCGGGCGCAAGCTGGGCCTGCCATCGACCGCGAACGCTGCGCGCGGTACCGGCGCGCCGCCCAGCGCGACCACCTGGAACGTGGCGCTGACCCAGGGCGCCGCAAGCCGGGCCGATCTGATGCGTGACATGGGCACCGGGCTTTTGGTGACATCCATGATCGGGTCGACGATCAACCCCAACACGGGCGATTATTCGCGCGGGGCCAGCGGGTTCTGGGTAGAGAATGGCGAAATCACCTATCCGGTGAACGAATGCACTGTCGCGGGCAACCTGCGTGACATGCTGATGACGCTGGTTCCTGCCAACGATGCAAGGCCCTGGCTGGCGCGCGTGGTGCCGTCGCTTCTGGTTGAAGGAATGACCCTTGCCGGAAACTGATCGCAGGCTTTTGATGCAGGCCGCCCGCGCGGCGGGTGAGGTGGCGCGCGGTTACGTCGGCAAGACCCTTGAGATCGAGCACAAGCCCGGCGATGCCGGGCCGGTCACTGATGCCGATCACGCGGTAAATGCAACGCTGCACGAGGTTCTGCGCAGCGCACGCCCTGCATATGGCTGGCTATCCGAAGAAACCGAGGACACCAGTGACCGCATGGCGCGCGACCGCGTGTTCATCGTCGACCCGATCGACGGCACGCGCAGTTTCATCGAAGGGTCGGGTGCCTGGGCCCACTCGCTGGCAGTGGTCGAGAATGGCGAGACGATCGCCGCCGCCATTTATCTGCCGATGAAGGACAAGCTTTACTCGGCCGCGCGTGGACAGGGCGCATGGATGAACGACACGCCCATTCGCGCCACCGCGCGGCAAGAGTTGCAGGGCGCCACCGTGGTTGCGGCGACGCCGAATTTCGACCCGTCGAACTGGCGTGGAGGGGTGCCCGACATGCGCCGCACCTTTCGCCCGTCCTTGGCCTATCGGCTGGCACTGGTGGCCGAGGGCCGGTTCGACGCGATGCTGACCCTTCGCCCGAGTTGGGAATGGGATATCGCCGCGGGGGCGCTGATCTTGCGCGAGGCGGGTGCCCGCGTGACAGATCGCCTGGGTCGTCCGCTGCGGTTCAACAATATCCATCCGCAAGTAAACGGCGTGGTGGCGGCTGGCCCGGCGCTGCATGGCCAGTTGCAAGACAGGCTGGCGCCCTGGCCGGGATAGGCACGGCGATTGTGCCGCCGTGTCCGAGCGCCTAAGTTGGCGCGCGTAAGCAAAGGATGGGTGATGCCCTGTTTCCCCGACCATACAATGCGCGGCGCCTTTTACGCCGGCGCACTCATTCCGAAGGTGCGGTGATGGCGCGATCATTGGGATTGGCAGCATATCTGGCGCTGGCCGCACACCGGCCAAGCAATGGCTACACCCCTACCGGCCAACGCCCGGCAGGCGCATTGGTATGGGGACATGCGCCGGCCGCCGAGGAAGCGCATGCCCTGGCACATCTTTTCGGGCGTCTGCGGCAGTTGCGCGGCGATGTGTCGTTTCTGCTGACCTATGATGAAGGGGTGGCGTTGCCCGCAGATATCGTGGCGCATTTCGCGGTTGAAGCGGTGCCGCCGGAAAATCGTGATGCGATTGTCCTGTTTCTTGATCATTGGCGCCCCGATGTCTGCATCTGGGCGCGCGGTGCGCTGCGCCCGGCGCTGATCGACGCGGCCAGCGATGCGGGCACGGCAATGTATCTGGTCAACGCGCAGCACCAGGCGTTCGATTTCCGCGGCTTGCGCTGGCTGCCTGATCTCGTGCGGCGCAGCCTGGGCGCTTTCGACATGATTTTCGCACTTGATACCACGGCGCGAAACCGTCTGCTGCGCCTTGGCGTTGTGCCCGACGCGATCAGCGTATCCGGCCCGTTGGAAGAAGGTGGGAGCGCGTTGCCCTGTGACCAGGGCACCCATGAAAAGCTGGTTGGCGTCTTGCAGGGACGGCCCACCTGGCTGGCGGCGATGCTGCAACCCGATGAACTGCCCGTGGTGACCGAGGCGCATCGCGCGGCGTTGAGCCTGGCGCATCGTCTGCTGTTGGTGATCGCCCCCGACAACGCGATCGACGAGCCCGGCTTCGCGGCCGCACTGGATGACGAGGGCTGGCGCGTGGCCCGTTGGTCTCGCGGCGAACTTCCGGGGGAAACCACCCAGATATTGCTGGCAGATAGTAGCGACGAAATGGGGCTTTGGTATCGGGTCGCGCCTGTCAGTTTCATGGGCAGCTCGGTGGTTACGGGGGCGGGTGGGCGAGACCCGTATGGCCCTGCCGCGCTTGGCTCGGCAGTGTTGTACGGCCCGAATGTTGGCCGGTACCTGGGGGCCTATTCGCGCCTGGCCGCGGCAGGCGCGGCGCGCATCGTCAAGGATGCGGGCACCTTGTCGGCGGCGGTGACGCGGCTTAGCGCACCGGCACACGCGGCCGAAATGGCCCATGCCGCGTGGTCGGTCGCATCACAAGGGGCCGAGGTGACCGACCAATTGTTGGCGCTGATCGAGGATACCCTCGATCTGCTCGAGGTGGGGGAGTGACCATGCGCGCACCAGGGTTCTGGTTCACGCCGCCCGACCGGCCCGCGCTTGCCGCCCGCCTGCTGGCGCCGCTGGGCGCGTTTTATGCCCGTGCCACGGCGCGACGGCTGGCACATGGCGCGCGCGACCGGGTGGGTGTGCCGGTGATCTGCGTGGGAAACATCAACGCGGGCGGTACGGGCAAGACGCCCACGGTGATTGCCGTGATCGAGGCGTTGCGCGATCTGCATCTTGAGCCCGCGGTGGTATCGCGCGGATATGGCGGCACGATGGCAGGCCCGGTCGAGGTCGATCCCGCCCGCCACACCGCCGCGCAGGTCGGCGATGAGCCGCTTTTGCTAGCGGCCTTTGCCCGCGTATGGGTGGCGCGCGACCGTGCGACCGGCGCAGGCGCGGCGGTGTCGGCGGGCGCGCAGGTGTTGGTGCTGGATGACGGGTTTCAGAATCCGGGGCTGGCGCATGACCTGTCCCTGGTGGTGGTGGATGCGGCCAAGGGATTCGGCAACGGGCGTTGCCTGCCCGCTGGCCCCCTGCGCGAGCCGGTGGGGGCTGGCATGGCACGGGCCGATCTGTTGCTGTCGATCGGCGAGGACACGGCGCAGGCGGCGTTCGACGCCGCCTGGGGTGACATGGTGACGGTGCCGCATCTGCGTGGAACGCTGGCACCGCTGCAAACCGGGATGGACTGGACCGACACGCCATTCCTGGCCTTTGCTGGCATCGGCCACCCCGAGAAGTTCTTTGCCACCTTGCGGCGCCTTGGCGCGCACCTGGTGCGGGCCGAGGCGCTGGATGATCACCAGCCGCTGACCCATGCTTTGATGACGCGGTTGGAAAACGAGGCAAAATTACGCGGCGCGCAATTGGTGACCACGGAAAAGGACGCGGTGCGCCTGCCATCCGCGTTTCGGATGAAGGTGATAACCCTTCCCGTGCGTTTGCAGATCTCGGACGACGGGCCTTTGCGCCATGCGTTGAGGCGTGTTGCCGTGACCTAGGGTCACGGACCCGGCGAACAGGGCCTAGCGCGCCAGCATCCGCAGGCCCTGTGTCACGTCTGAACGCACGGCAAGGCGCAGGCCCGGCTCGTCGCCGGCCTTGAGCGCGGCAAGAATAAGCCGGTGGTTGTGCGGCGGCTCTTTCTGGCGCAGACGGCCATAAAGCGCGCGCATGGTTGGACCCAGTTGCAACCAGACGGTTTCGGCCATCGCCAGCATGGCAGGTGCCTGCGCGCGCAGGTAAAGCGCGCGGTGAAACTCCAGGTTGGCGCGGATGTAACCGACGGCATCCTGTTTCACGACCATTTCCGATACCGTGGCGTTGATCGTTGCCATCCGGTCGATCAGGGCCATGTGGGCGCGGGGCAGGGCCCGGCTGGCCAGTTCAACCTCGATCAACGAGCGAAGCGCGGCCAGTTCCTCGATCCGGTCATTGCTGAGTTCGGGCGTCGCGACCCGGCCAGAGCTGGACAGCGTCAGCGCGCCTTCGGCCACCAAGCGGCGCACCGCTTCGCGGGCGGGGGTCATCGATACGCCAAACTGGGTGCCGATGCCGCGCAGGGTCAGGGCCTGGCCCGGCGCGATCTCGCCATGCATGATCCGGGTGCGCAGCCCGCGATAGACGCGGTCATGGGCGGCTGGGGTCGGATCGGGGCGGGTGTTCAAAAGCATGTTTGATTTGTGATCACATCGACATTCGCCGTCAATCGGCAAAACGATAGCGGTGCAAACCCGACCCGTTTTCGCGCAGCCAGCGGCGTGGGGCGTCGTGCGGGCCGTAAAGCCGCCCGACTACCGCCCAGAAGGCGGCAGAGTGATTCATTTCGGCCAGGTGCGCCACCTCGTGGGCGGCGACGTAATCCAGCACATGATCGGGCGCCATGATCAGCCGCCAGGAAAACATCAGCCCGCCATCGCCCGTGCACGACCCCCAGCGCGACCGCGTGTCGCGCAAGGTCAGGCGGGCATAGGGCCGCCCCAGCACGGCGGCGTAGCCATCGGACGCCGCAGCCAGCCGATCGCGTGCCCGCTGCTTGAGAAACCCCTGCACCCGCGCGCCCATCCGTTCGGTCGGCCCGGGCACCTGAAGCGTATCCCCGGCCAGGTTCACAGCGCGCCCCGCCACTGGCACCACTTGCCGCATACGCCCCTGCACCGGCAGGCTGATGCCCTGCGCCACCCTTACCGGCGCGGCGTGGCCCGCCAGTGTCTGGCGCAGCCATTCGGCCTTGGACTGTGCGAAATCCAGCGCTTCGCGCTCGCTCACGCCCTTGGGGCATGTCAGCGTTACCCGACCGTCGAGCTGCGACACGCGCAGGGAAATTCGGCGCGCCCTTGCCGATTTCCGCAAGAGCACTGCAACAGGGGGGTTGCCGGGAAGGACGTGCTGTTCCATATCGCCTCCGGTGGATAATGCCGCAGCTGCGACATAGGCTTTGACACATCCCCGCTGTTATGGCAGGGGACGCGGATTGCCGACAAGATCAGAGATGCAAAGAGGGATCTCAATGGCCAAGGAAGAATGGGGCGTCAAGCGCGTGTGCCCGACGACAGGCAAGCGGTTTTATGACCTGAACAAAAATCCGATCGTCAGCCCCTACACGGGCGAGGTGGTCGAAGTCGAGAGCGGGAAGCGCAGCATGATCGCGGCGGATGCCGAAGATGCGCAGAGCAAGAAGGTCAAAGAGACCGAGTCCGATTCGAGCTCGGACCTGCTGGATGAAGAAGATGTCGAAGTCGAACTGAATGACGACATCCTGGATGATGAAGATGACGACAACGTTCCGCTTGACGATCTCAAGGACGTGGCGTCGGAAGACGGCGACGACACCTGAAGCAATGCGGGCGGAATTTTCCGCTTGATCCCGCCCGTGCCTTTGCCTAGATAGCGGCGCACAGGCCACAGGGTCTGACAATGATGGGGCCTTAGCTCAGCTGGGAGAGCGCCTGCATGGCATGCAGGAGGTCAGCGGTTCGATCCCGCTAGGCTCCACCATCCCGCACTTTTGGGTTGAAATTTCCGCTAACACCTTGAATGGAAAGGTGCTTTTAGCGGTTCGATAACCGTTATCGCGGCTGTATCGCAGAGGCTCTGCGAAAGCCAGTTTCAGCACTGTGCGTTTGAACGCAAAGCCGCCGTTTTCATATAGTTTCCAAGGGTTTCCGAGGAACGTCAGGGCGTGTTCGACAAATTCCTCCAGGCGTCCCTTCGGAGGCACTTTCAGAGCCGCTTGCTCGTCCAGCTTGATCTTCTCGCGTTCCAGCTTGTCGATCCGTTTCTCATACGCCTGAATCACCGAAGGACTGGTGGCTTCGACGATGCGGTCGAGCAGCGCTTCGATCTGTCCTTCGATATCCTTGGTCTGGGCTGCGAGCGTGCTTTGCTCCTGCCGCGCTTCCGTGAGCTTCATGTTCCATGCGTCAATGAACATAGCTCGCACCAGCTCATAGAGCTGTTTGGCGGGCTGTAGCGACCGCAGTAGCGCTTCCGCGCCATCTTCGATTTCGGCGCGCGGGATCGACTTGCGCTTCGACGCGCAGGACGGAGTATCGCACAGATAGTAGGGATAGTGCTTGTTCCGGCCTTTCGACCAGCAGGAGGTCATGGGTTCCCCACAATCGTCACACAGGACGAAGCCACGCAGCGGGAAGTCTTCGTTGATGTCCTTTCGCGTCGGTGCCTGTGCAGTGCCCTTGAGCCGCGTCTGGATGCGCTCGTGCAAGGCAAAGCTGATCAGGGGCTCGTGATGCCCTTTGCGCAGCCCTACGCCCCATTTCGGGGCTTCGATGTATCCGGCATAGGTCGGGCGTTCGAGTATTTCCCGAACCTTGGTGATACGCACCGAGCCGTCGCGGGATGATTTCGGGAAGTCTGGCTTCGACTCGAAGAAGCGCACGACCTCGCTCTGGGAAGAAAAGCGCCCCGAGGCATAGCCTTCGAGCGCCTCGGCAACGATGGACGCCACCGGCTCATCGCGCACAAGCAGCTTGCCGTGGACCCGATCCTTTTTGTAGCGGTAGCCGACCGGCGGGTGAAAGACGTAATAGCCTTTCTCCACGCGGGCTTTCATTTTCTGGATCACCTGCCGCCGGTTCTGCTCGCGCTCCAGCTCGCCTTGCGCGGCGAAGATCGTTTCGACGAATTTGCCTTCCGGCGTATCGTCGAGCTTGAAATTCAGGCATTCGATCTTTGCGCCGCGTGTAAGAAACTCGCGCCGCAGCTTGATGTGGAATTCGGTATCCCGCGCAAAACGCTTGAGATCATCGAATATGACCACGTAATTCTTGTCCGGCTGCGCATCGAGAAAACTCAGCAGCGCGACCATGCCAGGCCGCTTGATGAAATCGCCGCCGCCCGAAGCGTCGTCGGGGAACACGGCTTCGACATCGTAGCCTTGCGCCGCCGCGTACTGGCGGCAGCGATGTTCCTGACTGTCGAGCCCGCCGCCTTCGGTTTTCTGCCGCGTGCTGGACACGCGGCAGTAGATGACGGCGCGCATATCCTCTTTATGATTGTTTTTATGAGTCATTTAGCCTCCGGCTTGCCTGGCGGATCAGGCTTCTCAAAGGGTTTATCTGTGTTGTGATCCTCCAATATTACCCTATCGAAGGCCCGAGCGGGAGACGGACTGTCCGCCTCGTCATCTTTTCCACAGGCTTCTTGCAGCGGGTGGACGCCGTAGCCGAGCTCGACGAACGTCATCACGATGCTCCAAGCGGCCTGCAGAACATCTTCCTTCTGTTCCGGCGTCAGGTCTGACCCGTCCAGATATGCCTGATATCTGGCGACATCGACGGTAAGCGTCGGGCGCGCCGAAGCCGAAAAGGCTTCGAATATTGTTGAGGTGTTGTTGGCACCGGTATCGTATTTCATCGGTCTCTCCGATCTAAGTTCTTCATTCCAACACCTCTTTTTATTTTACCCGATTTTTCGGGATTTCCGCAAAAAGAGGCGGGTTATTTCTTTGCTGCAAAGCCGCATTGAGCGCGACCTAGCCCGTTTCTCTCCGTCTGAGTCCGCGCCAGTCCGCCTCGCTCTGAATTGATCCGCGCGCGTAGAGCGCGCGTTCAATGCTGCGCTTGATCAGCGTGGGCCGCGTCAGATCGCCGTAGACACTGGCAACACGGAGCAGACCGCCTTCGTGCTGGATCATCACGTCATGGCCCCTGCGGTGATTGGGCAGGATCAGCACGTCTTCGACGGCAGATCGCGCCACAGACTTCGAGCGAAAGACGCTGTGCCGGACGCTGACCTCATCGTCGTCTTCGTCGATGATGATCGTGACGTGCTCGCGATTGACCAGCCATGTGAACAGATCGAACAGGCCGAGTTCCAGGACGAGGATCGCACCGCCGATCCAGTAGAGCGCGAACAGCCAGCCACGCAGGTTTTCGAGCGGCACGTCCGTCACATCGGCACGTGCGACTGCCGCCAGCGCGTCGAAGGCGTTCGAGAGCGCCATCACGACAAAGGCCGCTTGCGCCAGAAGGAAGTTTTCATCCGGTTCGGCGGCGCGCTCCGGCGCGTAATGCGTGATCAGCGTGACCGCAGCCAGAAAGACGGCAATCAGCCAGATAGAAATCCGCATCTCGTATCCGCTCGATGGCAGCCGGTGCGCCGCTTTGATGCGCGCGCTGTTCCCGCGTGTCTGGAGGCACGGCTCGCCATCGATCCAGTGTTTTTTGAGTTCGAGAATGTTCATCGGTTCTTCCTCTTCGTCTTATCCTTATCCGCCCATGACCCTTGCGATCAGCGGCGCCCAATTGACCGGCAGCATGGTCACAACGGGGCAATCCCAGTTCGGCCCCAGTTGCTCGCGCATGCCCTGCACCCCGAAATACCGGCACTCGAAACAGCGCCCGCCATCGATGCAGCGATACGTCACCAGCAGATGCGGCGTGCCGTAAGCCACGGAGACAAAGACCAGAGCGCTGGCTCCCCATGTCAGAACGCGCGGCTTGATCAGCCATCGCAGAGCGGCGTAGATGCGCGCACCCGTGGTGCGCCGCCCCTGAAGCACGGCTGCCCGCTTTTCAGGGTCCGGCCTGCGCTTGCGCGGGCGCGGGGCGTTCCGGCTCACGACTTCGACCTTGATCCGGCTCATGACTCGCTCCTTGTTTTCGCGTAGCGCAGGCGGAAGACCGGCTTGCCGCCGCGCGGGTGATCGCCTTCCATCGGGTTCGGGTCGGCCCAGTCCCGCCACGGGAACACGTCCCAGTAGCGCGCCTTGGAGGCGAGGACGGGCGGGGCCGCCTTGACGAACAGGAGCTGACGGTCATCCGGCAGCGCCATGATCTCCTGTGGCAGCATGAGCGGCACGCCACGTTCGGAGACACTGACACCGACCTCATGCTCGTCACGCTGGCCGAGATTGTAGTTGCGCGTGATGATCGAGCGCTCGCCGAGCAGCCGCGAGAGCCGCTGCGCAAGCTCCATGTCCTGCACCGCGAAGAATTGCTTCACCTCGGACTGGCTCAGGATGATGTTGGTCGTCTCGCGCCCGTAAACCTGCGCCAGATGCGACAGGTCCTGCACGATTGCCCATATCCGCACGCCAAAGCCTGGCAGCAGCGTCAGCGCTTCGGCAAAGCCCGCGATCTTGCCCATGTTGGCAAACTCGTCGAGCAGGAACAGCACGGGCTGGTTGTTCTGGGGGATCACCGTCGCGTTGATCGCATGCCGCGCCACCAGTGCCAGCCACTTGCCGTAATCGCCGATCCGTTCGGCGGGGATCATGACGTAAACGGTTGTGGGCTTCATCTTGAGTTCCCTGAATTCGATATCCGAGCCGGACACGGCATCGGCCAGCGGTCCGCCAGGCCGGAACACCTGAAGCGCGTTGGATGCGCCGTTGCGGAAATCATCGAACTGGCGGGAGCCTTCCTCGAACTGGTGCAGCAATTCCTGTCCGTAGGCAGCAACCACGCCGTCGAGCGCCGTGGACTGCGCCATGTCGCGCAAGGTCATCTCCAGAACGTCGGTGCTTTTGATGACCCGCCACAGATCGGGCAGTGTGCAGCGCTGCGGTCTGCCGCGCGTTGCGAGATGGAGCTGCAAGCCTTCGAGCATATTGCGCGCGCCGTCGCGGAAATAGCGGTTCTTGTCGCCGCCTTCCGGTTCCGGCTCCAGCATGAAGGCATTGGCGCGCACCGCATCGCCAAGCTCGCCATGGCGGCGCGGATCGGCAGCCATGTCGATCAGGGGCTGGAGCGGGTTGTAGCGGTCGCACCGCAGGCCGTGCAGGTTCCACGGATTGAGGAAGATGACCTTGTGATCGAAAGCCTCCTCGCGGTGCTGTGCGGTGATCGCCGCCAGCTCGCCCTTCGGATCGGTGACAAACACCGAGCCGGAATAGTGCAGCAGGTTCGGGATCACGACGCTCGTGCCTTTGCCCTGACGGGCGGGCGCGACCGTCAACAAATGCGCCTTGCCGCCCGCGAAGAGCGGCACGCCATCCAGTGTGCCGAGAAACAGGCCGTTCGGATCGGTCAGGCCGAAATCCGCGCAATCGCGCAGATCGGCAAATGCCGCGTCTCCGTAAAGGCCGGTCGGGGTCTCCGCCTTCCGGCGTGCGGCTCTCAGCAACAGGACGCGGAAGCCGTCGAAGATACCATGCGCGATGCTCAAGAGGCCCGCTAGAAACAACAGCCCGAGAGCAAAGGCCGACACCGGATCACTCAGCGCGTCCAGCGGGCCGAGTAAATACCCCGTGCCTCCGGCAACAAGGCCGCCGACAAACATCCGGCCAAACGGGTTCGGTGGCCGCTGCGCGTGCATGGCACTATCCTTCGACAAGTTTTTTCTGCTGCCCTTTTATTTGGTTTCTGGCCGGAACGGTTTCGAAGGTTTTTTTGCGTGGGCGCGCAATTTTCTTGTGCGCTGAGTGAGCGCCTGTTCCGGCCAGAGGACAAAAAGAGCAAATGATTATAGACACTTGTCGATGGTCGCGGGGCGAGGCTACGCGTCGAAAAAAAATTTGCCGGATACGCTTGAAAGACTGGGAGAGCAGGCCGAAGCGCGCATGCCCAGCACGGGCGGTGCCGCCGATTTTTCCGCGATCAGGCCCGCAAACGCCAGTGTCAGAAGTCAGGATGACGGTCCCGACAGCCTTTTTTGCGGGTTGGTCAGACGTGCGTTACGGACTGTCAGCCCGCCGCGTCACCATCACCGCGCGTAGAACATCACGGAACACGCCCCGTTGCGCGTGACCTCTGTCGCGGTGCTGCCCGTGGGTTCGGCAGGCGGCGCGTCGGTGCTGTAATCCAGCCGTGCCAGTTGCCCGTTATCGAGAACATGGTAGCCGACATAATCGACGGGGTTTTGTCCGCAAACGGGGAAACCGTCACCCTGCGGTGCGCTCACGCGAAAGACACTGCCGCCCTCGCGCACGGGTTCGAGCGTTGCTTGCGGCCCCGTCGCAAAGCTCAGGCGGTCAGGCGTAACCGTCATCGCGCCCAGCCACTCCGCAGGGCGGCTGTAGGGTTCCCAGACGCCGCCGAAATCGCCACCGGCGCTTACAGTGCCAGGCAGGATCATGACAGCTACGATTGCAGCGGAGCAGATTAACGACCTTGACCAAATACTCATCACGAAATCCCCTCGACGCTGGCATCGCAGTCTTGTTGCTGGCACAACGATACCAGAAAATGCGCTCCGAAGCAGCCGACCCCGAAACCGGCGCGGCGCATGTTCACAGCCTCACGGTGCCGCCTGTACTACAAATGCCTGAATGTACTACATTTTGCCAATAAGACCGACCGCAAGATGTGTGTTGTACTACAACACATCTTGGCAAGGGGGCCGCTGCGCGCCCCCGTTGCATCCCCCAGCCCGTGGCTCTTTCAGGGCATTGAACCCATTCCAGAGCCAGCAGACCGTATCGCCGGTCAATCACTCGCAGGGCTTGGAGACGTCCCTCTCCACCTGCACCGAACCATGGATCAAAGGGCGTATCGCCGCCCCTTGAAACCCACTCGCAAGGGAGCCTTCGGCGCTCCCCTGCACCCCATCGACTTGGCGGGCGTTCCTGCCCCCAAGACCCCTGACCACTTCATGGAGACGACTTCATCGAGACCATGGAAGGGAGCTTTCGCGCTACCCTTGCCCTGGACCCATCCCATCGAGCAGGGGCGTGTCACACCCCTTGCACCCCTGAACAGGACTGCCCGCCCTGCGACCGACCAACCCTGCGCGGACAGGATACCGCCAAGCGCGGCCGCGCTGAACCGTTTACTGGGCCTGCCGCCGCTTACTGAACCCGGTTCGCCCTGTCTCTCCGCCAACAGCGGGCGATGCCCGACCGATGACCCTGTTCACTATATGTTGCCCCATTGCGCGTCAGTGTGCCAAGTTGTGGCAAAGCGTCGACTCGCAAGTGCAGGATAGCCACCGGATCACGGCACGGATGCCGTCGGACAACCATGTTAACGGGGGAATACCGGAAATGACAATACAGCCACGAACAGGGCGAAGTGCCACCGACGTTCTTTTTTTCTTGAAAATTGCTGCCAACAATCTGGAAACAGGAAACTTTTTCCGATACACTAACTAGCTAATAGCGGGTTTCCCGCCACGCAAAAACAGAACAAAATCAAACAAACGAGGCAGTGCGCGCATGTCATTCAGGTATATCGGTTCGAAAGCGCGATTGGTTGATGCAATCCTTGACCATATCGGAAAACCTGATGGTGGAAAATTCATTGATGCATTCTGTGGAACGGGGGCGGTTGCCGACGCGGCGTCTAAAGCCGGATGGCCCGTTCTCGTAAATGATCATCTTGCCAGCTCATCTATTATGTCTTTGGCTCGCGTCACCTCGCGTAAGCAGGTGCCGTTTAAGAAGCTTGGAGGCTATGAGGGTGCACTTGCCGCGTTAAATCGCGCTGAATCCGTGACAGGATTCATTTGGCGGGAGTATAGTCCCGCCTCGTCCGGTCATTGCGCCACTGAGCGTAAATATTTCACAGAGCATAACGCGCAAAGAATTGACGGCATCAGGCAGCAAATATCGGCTTGGTCGAGAGAAGGCGAAATCACCGACGCCGAAGCCTATGTGCTGATAGCCGATTTGATGGGCGCGGCGAACCGCGTCGCTAATACGGCGGGGACCTACGGATGCTTTCTCTCAAAATGGCAGCGGCAATCTTTGGATAGATTGGTGCTTTCACCGCGCGTCATCCCTGAAGAGGCTCCGGCTGCAAGTATGTCCAACCGCGACGTTCTTGAGGTGGAATGTAAGCCGGACGATACAGTCTATCTCGATCCGCCCTACACGAAACGGCAATACGCAGCCTATTACCACATCCTTGAAACCATCGCTCTCGGCGACGAACCGGAAGTCGTGGGCGTATGCGGTATTCGCCCGTGGCAGCACATTGCTTCGGATTATTGCTATAAGGTGCGCGCTGCCGACGCACTTGAAAAGCTGGTCGCAACGATCCCCGCGCGCCGCGTCTTTCTGTCTTACAGCGCCGAAGCACATGTACCGCTGGAGGTTCTTGGTGAAGCGCTACAAAGACTGGGCAATGTCGTGCGCAACGATCTGGAATCCGTTGGCCGGTACCGTCCGAACCGCGCGGCAAGCGAGGGCGGTTCCGAGGTTGGTGAGGTGCTGTTCTATGTCGAGAAAACGGCAGAGGCGAGTATGGTGGCGGCATGATATCATCTAACACGCTGGAACTGAGCCGTCTTGCGGAAATTGATGCGATTATCGAGAGGCTTCTCTCCGGTGTACGGACGGCCAGAAACGAATACCGTTTGCAGCTTCTTGAAGCCGCCGCATCGCGGATCGGTGGCTTCGACTTGCAAGCATTTCAAGATCAGTTCGGGATAGATGCGGCAAAGCCGCCAGACGAGCTTCTCGATGATGCCCGTGCCATCGTGCAGGCAATCGATGATTGCAACATCCATCCTGTACTCGCGCTTAGCGCCCTTGCGCGCGAATCCCTCGATGATGCCGAGCGCAAATCAAGCGGCGCCTATCATACGGATTTCAGGCTGGCGCTGCATCTGGCGCAATCTGTCGAAGATCGTCTCAAGCCGGATATGAAGGTGGTCGATCCGGCCTGCGGCGCCGGTATCCTGCTTGCCGCCGTATCCATCGTGGCTTGCGGCTCGGACCGGATTCTCACGAGTGACTGGCTGCGGAACAGCGTCTATGCCGCCGATCTCTCGCCTCTCGCCCTCAGAGGGACGCTTATATCTCTCTCGGCGCTGACGGATGACCTGGATGCGCTTCATGCCATGCGCGCGAAGTGGCGCATTCAGGATAGCCTTATGGCAACGGAAGCGGAGTGGGAGGCACTTGCGCCGGACGGCTTCGATCTCGTGATCGCAAACCCGCCGTGGGAGAAAGTGAAACTTTCCCGCCATGAATACCTCAAAGCCAACGGCGAAACGCGACACTACGGCTCAAGCTACGACAAGACGACCTTGACCGGGTACGAGGCCGCAAAAGCTGACAAGGCAAGGCTCGCTTCACGACTGGTCGAGCGATATCCGGCGCTGGCGAAAGGGGAACCCGATCTGTATGTCGCGTTCACCGAGCTGCTTCTGAAGCTGACGCGTCCAGGGGGCGGCGGGGCGCTGCTCGTTCCGGCAGGTCTGATCCGGTCTCTGAACACGCAATATCTGCGCAGGGAACTAATCGCGTCCTGCAAAAAGCTGACGGTCACCGTCCTCGACAACAAGGCGCGGCACTTTGCGATCGACACGCGCTTCAAATTCCTGCTGGTCGACTACACAAAAGCTCATCAGGCTGATTCCGCGTGCCGGAGTATCCGCCTGTCCCACGCGCGTGCCGACAGAGACGGGATCGAATCTTCACCAGCCGTCGCCCTGCCGGTTACTACGCTCAAGTCCCTGCGTCCCGATCTGACCATTCCGGAAGTCCGTACGGCAGCCGAATGGCGCCTGTTCAAGAAGATGCAGGGCAACGGGGTTTCGCCGGATTGTCCGGACTCGCCCTGGTATCCGGCAATCTGCCGCGAGGTCGATATGACCCACGGGCGGCGCTATTTCCGGAAATCTCCGGCACCGGACCGGTTGCCCGTTATCGAGGGCCGCATGGTCCAGCAGCATCGTCTGGGTTGCAAGGCTTACGCGTTTGGCGAAGGCAGAAGCGCCGTCTGGGACAACCTGCCGCCAGGCCGGAGCACCTTGCAGCCGCAATTCTGGATGCCGCGCACCGCGCTTGGTTCTAAGGCACGGGGGCGTATTGAACGCGTGCGTGCAGGGTTCTGTGACATCACCGGCCAAACAAACGAACGCTCGATGATGGCGGCGGTTGTGCCGCCAGAGGTCGTCTGCGGCAATAAAGTCCCGACAGTCGAGTTTCCGAATGATCCATCAGAAGAGCGTATCCTTCTATGGCTCTCGATCGTGAACTCCCTGCCTTTCGATTGGCTCTTGCGCCGTGTCGTGACAACTACTGTCAATTACTTTGTCTTGCTGTCCGTCAAGCTACCCCCGTTGGACATTGAAAGTCTGCCCGCACGGCGTCTCATCGAGATTGCACGCCAGCTCTCAATGTTCGACAGAAACGGCACCAAATCGTTCGAGACATGCTGGAAAATTGCGCAGCTTAAAGCCGAAGCCGACGTTCTGGTCGCAAACGCCTACGGCTGCACGGAAACCGATTTGCGGCTGATGCTCACGGATTTCCCGTTACTCGACAGGGGACAACCGCCACTGCACGGCGAATTTCAATCGACCATTACGCCGGATCTCCTTTTACACGCCTGGGCGCGTCGCAAGAAGAAGAAAAACGGTGCGGCAGACCAACGTGTGTCGGATGCAAAGCGCGCGGGTGCTGTTGCATATGTCAGCTCTGAATTTTCATCCTCGCTTGAAAGCATAGTGGAGGTTGCACGTGAGCAATAACGGATTGAATGTTGTACGTGTATTTTTGTTCCGCATTGATGATGGCGACCGTCGCAAGTTCATTGCAAAGGCGAACGATACGGATAGCGGCGGCGGCCCCCGCGATCTACGCGTACGACCGGAAGACCGGTTCTGGCCGTTCCTCGAACGCATGCTTTCCGGTCGTGAAACCGTCAATCGTCCCCGCACGGGCGGAACCACCGAGATTCTTGTAGATGACATCGTTTGGACAGACGGCGGGCAAGATAAAACGGGCCGACTCGAAATCTGGCCGCACCAGAACAATCGCCCCAATGAATGCCGTATGGCCAAAGTCTATCAATGGCATGCCGACCACCTGATCGAAGATGATCCGGACGGCGGACTTTCGGTGCTTATGCTCTTTCAACAGGAAGACGGCGTTATCCGGCTCTTCTTTACCACCGAGACCGTTCTCGAGACGGGGAACTGGGACCCAACGGTGAAGAACTTCTCGAAAAAATGGATTCAGGAGACGCAGCGCTATCGGGGTCCCAAATCGGCATTCCTGGATTTGAAGGAGAAGGAGAGCTACTGCGGTGGTTGATGCGAAGGAAGTCCTGAGCCTTTTGGAAGCGCGCCGGAACGTTCTTCTTTCCGGCCCGCCCGGTACGGGCAAGTCAATGTTGCTGAGCGAAGTCGCCCATCTCTTCGCAAACCGACGCACAGGGAGCACGCCGCGCTATGATCCGGACGCCGAGGTTCCGATACCGCCTGCCGCGACCTCCGGCCTGCCTGGCGATATCGGCAAGGCGAAGAACCGTAAGGTCTTTCGGGCTGTCCTGCATCAGTCCAGCAAGCATAGGGACTTCCTCACGGGCATGATGCCGGATGTTCGCGAAGGAAAGGCGGCCGGATCGTTTCGTATCACAGAAGGCATTCTTTACCGCGCCAGCGAGTTTGCCAAGGAACCCGAAAGTGCCGCGCTGCTGATCATCGATGAAGTCAATCGCGGCCCGACCGTGCAGGTATTCGGCGGCGCGATTGTAGCCATGGAGGCCGAGAAACGCCTTGGCGCGGACGGCAAGCCGACTAAAAATACGCAGTATTTTGACCTGCTTAATCCGGCCGACGGAGAGCTTGTCGAATATGCCTTTCCGTCGAAGCTCTATATTCTTGCCGCCATGAACCAGGCGGATGTATCGGTCGAGCCTCTTGATGTTGCGTTCCTGCGCCGTTGGGCGCCGCTCAACCTTGAGCCGTCGGTAAAAATACTCCGGGATCATTTCGGCCTGTCGGCGACTCCATCGGGCGCACTGCCCGCGACACCCACGTCGCCCGACGATGTATGCGAAGCCGCAGTCAGAGCCTTCGCGTCGGTAAACCAGCGGATCGCGCTCGGACGTGCGCCGGAGTTCCGGATCGGCCACGGCGTTCTTATGGCGCCGGACGGCAAGCCTGGAACGGTCGAGCAGGCGCTCGATCATTTCGCGACGTGCTGGCGGCTGGTGAAGACTCATGTCGATGAGGCATTCTTTGGGGATGTCAGGGGGTTGGCAATCGTCCTGAATGCCGATCAGGGTATCGCCGGAAATCCCTATACGCTTGAAGAAACGACCTTCGGGGACGCACCGAGAGCACAGATCAACGGCCCTGTCACGCTGACGCGGGACCATATCTACGGGTTGATGCTGGCGCTTGCCCAAATCGAAGAATAATCCCGATGCGAGAGTGGCAGCGCATCACCGCAACCGAGTACGCCAAGCCCGCCGCGCTGGCCGAACAAATCGCCCGCAAGAGCGATATCTCCGTCGGCAAGGCGCGCGAATTGTTACTCGGTGCCGGTGAACGGGTGCGTGGGATGCTTGGCCTTGATGCCGCGCCGATTGCTCTTGTCGGTGACAAGGTCCAGTTCCAGAACTTTGCCGGACTCCTTGTGCTCGCGCGCGGTCTTGAGCTTGAAGTTGCCCCGAAATTCCTCGGTGACGTTGAGGGCTGGCGGGAAGATTTCTTCCTGCTTGCAACGCTGTCTCACCATGGCCGGTTACTGGATGATGAAGGATTGCAGGCCGCAGCACAGGCAAACTCCGACCTCGCTACCCTGATTGGCCGGTCTCTGGTCGAGATGTATTGGCGGAATCACCGCCGTCCTCTCCGTACATATCGCCGTCTCAGGCGGACGGAGTTCGCGATCGACGGCGATTATGATCCCGAGGACCTGATCACACCGGCCGAAGACGGATTCGTACAAGAAGTCACGTCGTTTACCCGCATAAACCCGTACAACGGTGTTATTCGCGCTGCCGCTGCGCAGCTCGCTCCTGTAGTCCCCGACGCGGAAACCCGCGCCCGCCTGGAACGGGTCGCCGAGAACCTTCCACGTCAACGGGCGCCGTCACGCCTGGACAACCGGCAGGTTCCGAGCCGTGCAAGAAGCTGGCAACCCACATACGATCTCTCTCTTGATATTCTGCGGGGACTTGGCGGGGCCTACGACCCGAGAAACGCGCTGGCCCCTGGTTTCGTGATGACGACGTGGCAGGTCTGGGAACATCTGGTTTCGATTGCGCTGCGCTCGGGCATGGGCGGCAAGAACGTCTCTATTCAGGCCGGTCATCGGCTGGGCGTGCGGATGAAAGGTACCGAAAAGTCGCCGCTCACTGTATACCCCGATGCATTGGCAAGCGTTCACGAGGCGACAGGCATCCGCAAGGTGATCATCGATGCGAAGTATAAGGGGCATGTCGAACGGCGCGGCGCCCAGAGTGTTTCGAATGCGGATATCTACGAAGCGCTGGCGTTTTCCCGCGCGACGGCCGTCAACGATGTGGTTCTCGCCTATCCGAAGAGCGCCGATCCATCAAATCCGGAGCGTTGCACCGTTGGGAACGCCGTTGTGTTCTCCAACGTCACGGTGGAAGATGTGAATATCCGCGCGGTAGAACTCGGTGTGTGCGGTATTTCCAGGCGGGATGGCTTGAAGAAATTCGTAACGGCTCTCTCAGGCGTTATTTGAAGCAGCAGACGAATCCGCAGCATCCTCGATATCAAGGACTTCGGGCGCTTCCGCTTCAATCTCCGGTTCTTGCTCCGTCGCTTTGAGCGGCAATTCGGAGTAAGAATCTCCCATCATCATCTTGTAATGACCGTGATGGCCGGAGACTTCGAAGATGCGACGGAAGACGGACAAATACCGGTCAATCTGTCCCGGATCGCACGACATGAACAAGTCGTCATTGGCAAAGTGCGAGCCGTCATTAATCCAAGAGAAAAGCGAGCCGCAAATCATCTTTTCCTTGCCCTCGAACTCTTCAATAATTTCTTCGGGTGCGACACCGCCGAAAAACTTGAAGTAATGCTCCAGAATCCGGCGCATGACGTTCTGAATGGCGGTATCGGAAGGTGGGTCCTGCCGCACTTCCCGCCATAGTAGCTCGTAGCTCGATTTGATTGGATTCTCGGGGCTACGAATCAGCTCCGACCGGCTTGTGGACTTGCGAATGATCCAGAACGTCTCATCGTTCATGGCGTCGGCACCGCTGCGCCGCTTGTGAAACGTGATCTCCTTGTGAAAGTAGATGTTGTGGGTCAGCACGAAGACCTGCTTGATGGCACCCGCACCGTCGCGCATCTCGTTCACGATGCCCTTGATCAGGTTGCAGACGATGAACAGGATATCGGCATCGAGGCTCGAAACCGGATCATCGAATACGACAATCCGGTTCGTGTTGGCGCCGCTCGACGAGAACGAGCCCTTCACATGATGGTAGAAATACAGAAAGGTGATGAAGGATTTCTCGCCTTCACTCAGGGAGCCTTTGGCGTCCTCGCCGCCAGGACGTTTGACCTCGTAGAAGCCGTCATCGGTGCTTTCCACAAGGTGAAAATTCACGAAGCCGAAGGATTTGAGTAGCTTGTTGATCTCTTCGATTGTCGGCTTGATGCTCGTGATCTTCTTTTCGTTTTCCTCGATTTCATCGCCCTTGGCCTGCAACTCTTTGGTGCGTTCGTCGATCTTGGTCGACAAGCCGTTGATCGCGCTATCGAGTTTCAGCGCATCGGCTTTGTATTTGCCGTATATCGGCTTCGAATCTTCGAGAAGCCGCCGCCAGACCTGAGACGTCAGTGTCCGCTTGCGCGCGTCCAGGTTCGCCAGCGTGTCGTTGTTTACCTGGACACTGGCGTTTGCGGCATCAATGTGCGCGTCCACGGCCGCAAAAAGAGACGCTGTGTCCTTGAGTGTCGCGGCGGCACTCGGCTCCTTCCTTTTATCTTCAATCGTTGCGGCGTTGGCTTCCAATGCAAGGCGCAGCGTGGCGAGGTCTTTGTCGAACGCTTCCCGATCCAGAAACGGGGATTCGGTGACAGCCGTTGTACCATAGGCGTCGAGCAGGTCCGTAGACATTCCGGCGTAGTCCGCACGCAAACTCTCGATGGCCGCCAGATCGTTGACATAGCTCTCGTCAAAATACTCTTCGAGGCTCTGCCGGAACGCCGCATCGGTCTTTTGTTGGCAGAACGGACACTGATCATCCAGTTCTTTGAAGTATTCCCGCCCTTGTTGTACCCAGTCGCTGTTCCCGAGCTTCTCGATCAGTGCCGCGATATCCACATCAGCCTTGCCGATCACCTTCTTTGACAGGATTGCGTCGTTTTCGAGGGCCACGAGCGCGGTGCAATCGGGCTTTGGCACCGTCTGCGCGTGAGACAGCTCGTTCGAAAATACACTCGCGGCGTCGGTACGCAGGTCGGCAATGTCGCGAAGGTCTGCCTTGTTGTTCTCGGCCTCGTTAAGGTAGCGCTCGACAAACTTGGCCTTGCTCTTGTTCACACCGGAGAAGGCGTCGCTCAGCTCGTCGAACTTCGCCTTGGCCTTCCAGACGTCGTCCCTGAGCTGTACATCGAGATCATCGCGCTCCTTCGTCTTGCCACCCTGACCGTCGTCACCGTGAAGGGTCTTCCTCAGCCCTTTGAGCTTATTTGAAATATCTTCCTCTTCGGCCTTGAGCGCGGCGACCGTTTTCACGGCCTCAACATTGCCGTCTCCAAGCGTGTAAATGCCCTTGATGCTTCCAGGGGTGTCGAAATGCTTCTCGACGAAATCGCGGTGATACACGCGCGTTTCGAGCGGCGCACCTGCCGCCCACGTGATCGCGCAGTCGGGATGTGTGCCGCTACCGTCGATGACACGGGAAATCGTAGTCTTGCCGGACCCGTTCGGGCCAAAGACAAAGTTCAATGGCCGAAGCTCGCTCAGGAGCGTGCCATCTTCGTCATATGCGCCTTCATTGGCCAGTCTAATCGCTTCAATCATGTTGCATCGTCTTGGAACTGATCTTACCTGTCGGCAATGCTGCCATCTGCGTTCGCAGGCTGGCAAGGATTTTGCCGAAATACCATTGATTTGTTGTGGGAAAGTGGTGGGGCGGCGGTGATGCGGTGCTGTCGACGCTTCCTGCCAGTTCCTGTTCGCCTCGTGTGAGTACTCGATAACGAGCTAGTGTTCCGAGTCTGACGCATGCTACCGGTTTCCGCGAATTTCATCGAGGGCGTTCAGGGCGCGGCTCTCTCGGGCGAGGATATCGTCGGCGGTTTT
>NZ_JAMQGO010000034.1 GCF_023703375.1 Lutimaribacter degradans | reverse complement strand
GTATAGATTCTTTGTTGGTAAAATAGCGCTCTCGCGTTGCATTTCTGTTCTGTAAAAATGCAGCTCAGATTCTTTGTTTGAAAAATTAGCGCTCTCGCGTTGCATTTTTGTTCTACAAAATGAAGCACAGATGCTTCGTTAACAAAGATATGCTATTGAAGTGCAAGATGGAAACGCAGAAAATGAACCGGGGATGCGACGTGCAAGATTACCTATGCAATAGATGCAATAGTTTCTCCAGGAACCGAAATACATACATTGTCTTCCGTAAAGCGCTAGACTATATATTATTATACAGGTTCAAATATACTATCTGTTTCAGGGAAAACTCCCAGGTTCGGATGTTCAAAATTCAATGATGGGTAACAAGTACGATCGTAAATCTGTAAAACAGTTTGTCGGATATTAGGCTGTATCTCCTCAAAGCGTATTCGAATATCATTGAGAAGCTGCAGCGTCACATCGGATAATAATGATGGCAGCCATTGTAGAAGTGCCTTTTGCATTTCTAGTCTCTTTCTCGGTCTAGCTAGTTTTACTACATCGCGAAGATAGAATCTTAGATCACACTGCCTTTGCTGAGCTGGATCAATAGAGTAACAAAAGAGTGGTAAGGCCTCGTTAAAGGACAAGGACCTGAGCGGAAGTGTATCGTACAGTAGACGGAGTATACTAGTATAGTCTATAGTCCGTGGAATTCTAAGTGCCAGCTTTATAATGTCATTCTCCTTACTACAGACCCGCCTGAAAGTAGACACATCATCATCAGTAAGCTTTGACAAAAAGCATTGAGTAGCTAACTCTTCTATGCAATCTATAGCTGTTTTATAAGGCATTCAATGGACAGATTGAGGTTTTTGAAACATACTAGTGAAATTAGCCTTAATCCCTTCTCGAAGTTAATCATGCATTATGGTGTAAAAAATGCAACTCGCGTTGCTCTACTTTTTCCCGAATTTCCAAATACGCAGCTGGGGTGATTGCTCGATTTCGTAACGAAAGTTTTGTTTATAAAAACCGCGAAAACCTTCTGTAACAGATAGATTTTTACAGCGCTGATATACAATGACATCAGCTGTAATGGAAAATAACTGAAATATGAATGGCGAGAGACTGCTTGCTTGTATTAAGCAATGTATTATGCAGCACTTCCAACCTATGGTGTACGATGAAAGTAGGTGTGTAATCGAGACGACAAGGGGGACTTTTCCAGTTCCTGACAATTATAAGAAATACAAAACGTTAGCATTTGCATTTGTTGGACATGTACTGAATACAGACGACACACCGGTAATTGAAAAAGAACTGGATTGGCCTGATCCTGCACTAGTGTACAATACAATTGTCGATCGAATCATAAATCACCCAGAATTATCACAGTTTATATCGGTTGCATTTATTAGTCAGTTAAAGGCCACCATCGGAGAGGGTTTAGATATTAATGTAAAAGGCACGCTAAACCGCAGGGGAAAGGGTATCAGAAGGCCTAAAGGCGTATTTTTTAGATACATGGAATC
Organism: Lutimaribacter degradans; assembly: GCF_023703375.1. Classification (GTDB taxonomy): domain Bacteria; phylum Pseudomonadota; class Alphaproteobacteria; order Rhodobacterales; family Rhodobacteraceae; genus Lutimaribacter; species Lutimaribacter degradans. Next base: position 68 of record NZ_JAMQGO010000034.1, on the reverse strand, counting down.
TCCATTTGTCAATACAAAGGTCACTGCATTCTTCTCTTATCTTCGAGATTATAATAAAATTGCCTCAG
>NZ_JAMQGO010000033.1 GCF_023703375.1 Lutimaribacter degradans | reverse complement strand
TGTGAATCGGCGTGCAAAATTGACCCACTTAGGTGGGTTATGAGCGAGTAAAATTGACCCACCTGTTTGTTTAATATCCGCACTTCAAGTGCGGAGGAAAAGCAGGTGCTATTGATGGAAAGTGTATCGAAGATCCGTTTGTGGGTGCTGGTTGAAGGGCGCAGTATCCGGTCTGTTGCGCGGTCGACAGGATTGTCGCGCAACACGATCAAGAAGTATTTGAAGGATGAGAGCCCGCCGAGCTACCAGCGTCAGGTGCCGCCGGTTAGGCACAAACTGTGCGACGGGTTTGATCTTCGGCTTCAGGACCTGTTCGATCAGGACCAGAAGCGACCACGCCGGGATCGGCGGACGGCCGTGAAGCTTTATGAGCAGCTCGTGGTGGAAGGCTACACCGGTTCCTATTCGCCGGTTCAGCGATTTGTCCGTAACCTGAAGCGATCCGGTGCCGGTTCGGGCGACGCTTTTATCCCGCTGCATTTTGCGGCCGGTGACGCGCTACAATTTGACTGGAGCGAAGAACGGGTTGTCCTGGACGGTATCGAGCAAAAGGTGAAGGTTGCCCATTTCCGCCTGTGCCACAGCCGCAAGCCCTTTGTCATGGCCTATCCTGGCGAAGCCCAGGAGATGGTGCTGGATGCCTTTGTGCAGGCGCTGTCTTTCTATGGTGGGGTTCCACGCCGTGTGATCATCGACAATCCCAAGACCATGGTGACTTATGTCTCGCGCTCGAAGGATCGGATATTCCATCCCCGGTTCCTGGCCTTGATGAACCACTACGTGATGGAGCCGGTGGCCTGCACGCCCGCTGCGGGCTGGGAGAAGGGACAGGTTGAGAACCAGGTCCAGTTTTTGCGCGGCCGATTGTTTGTGCCCAAACCTGCCTTTGATGATCTCGATGCGCTAAACGATTGGCTGCGCCTGCGGTGTGAAGACCTGGCAAACCGGCCTCATCCCGAGCAATCGGATCGCACGATTGCAGAGTTGTTCGAAGACGAACGCGCCGAACTGCGCCCTCTGGGTCGGGCATTTGACGGATACGTGGAAAAGACCATTCGTGTTCGTTCCACCTGCCTGGTTCAATATGCCAGCAATCGCTACAGCGTGCCGTCCCGGTTCGCGGGGCAACATGTGTCGTTGCGCGCCTATGCAGGCCGGATCGTGCTGGTATCGGGCCAGGATGTCATCGCCGAGCACAAGCGTCGCTTCACCCGCAATGTCAGCTATTTTGAACCTTGGCATTACGTGCCGCTGCTGGATCGCAAGCCCGGCGCTCTGCGCGACGGCGCGCCCTTTGTGGACTGGCAACTGCCTGAGGCCATGCATCGGATCAGGAAGCATTACATGGCCGGTAAAGGCGGGGATCGGGAGTTCGTCGATCTGCTTCTGCTGGCCCAAGATCACGGGATCGAGGTGGTCGAGGCGGCTTGCGAACTGGCGGTGGAACAAAACACCCTGCGCCTGCCCGCCATCGTCAACTTGATCAACCAGTTGATGGAGCCGGTCATCACGCCGCTCAGCGACGCCTATACCTATCCGCAGCTGACCTTGCGGCCCGAGGCGGATTGCAAGCGCTATGAGACGCTGTGCTCGACGCAGGAGGCTGCCGCATGAACGCCCTCATCGCCCAACTGACCGCCCTGAGGCTGCACGGGATGGCAGCTTGCGCCCATGATTTGCTGTCCGCGCGCAAGCCACCAAGTCTGACCACAGCGATAAAGCAACTGATCGACGCCGAGACTGTAGAGCGGCGGGTGCGCTCCATCCAGTATCAAATGCGCATCGCGAAGTTCCCCCATCACAAGGACTTCGCCACCTTCGATTACGGTGCGGCCGCCGTCACCCAGACCCAGATCGAACCGTTCTGCACAGGCCAGTTCACCGAGGAGGCGCACAATCTCATCCTGGTGGGCGGAACCGGAACCGGCAAAACTCATATCGCCATCGCTTTGGGAACCACTTTGGTCAACAACGGCAAGAAGGTGCGCTTCTTCAATGCTGTCGATCTGATCAACGCCCTGATCAAGGAGCAGGCCGAGGGCAATGCGGGGAAGATCATCCGGCAGCTCTCGGCCCTGGACTGCGTCATCATCGACGAGTTGGGCTACATCCCGTTCCCTAAGTCCGGTGGCGCATTGCTGTTCCATCTGATCAGCAATCTCTATGAGAAGACCAGCGTCATCATCACCACCAATCTGGAGTTCGGCGAGTGGGTCTCGGTCTTCGGCGATGCCAAAATGACAACCGCGCTTCTGGATCGCGTAACACATCATTGCGCCATTATCGAAACCGGCAACACGTCATACCGGTTCGCACAAAGCAAGCGACGCAGAAAAACATAAACGTCGCGCACGCAAAGCCCCCAGACGGACTCGCTATATGAGGGCGGCCCGCCTGGGGGCTTTGCACCTTATAGGGTGGGTCAAAATCAAACGCTGAAGACGGGTCAGTTTTGAACGCTCATTGACA
>NZ_JAMQGO010000032.1 GCF_023703375.1 Lutimaribacter degradans | reverse complement strand
TCTTCCTATTATTATAGCAATAGATTTGTATAGTTGCTTTCTATTGTCTAACAGCTTGTTATTCTGTAGCATCAAATCTATGGCAGCCTGACTTGCTTCTTGTGAAGAGAGCATACCATTTCCAATCGAATCAAACCTTTCCTTAACCATCTTCGCAGCAGGCAAAATTACCTCAGCACTGGAGTCAGAAGATACGCTGGAATCTTCTGCGCTAGAATCAAGACCATACGGCCTACCGGTTGAGAGAGATTCCATGGGCCTTATGACATATCCTGGAAAGAGTAGCTCATCAGACTTACGTTTACTCTCTATATCAATATCTACATCAGGAGCAATCATTTCAATAAACAGCCGACATACATCCCAGACGCTATAAGCTGTACGTGCTTTTACCGTCAGATTCTTGGCTGTTTCAATGTCGTCCATTTTGGTTTTCTTTTACCAGTATTGTTCGTTTGATAATGTATTCTTGCTTATTACATTATAAAATCTGTGCAGATCACATGTCAAAACAAATTTTTATCACAAGATAGTACCGCAAAACGAACCTGCGGGCCGTCTAAAAATTAAGGAAAAGCAGCAAAGGTGCATTTTTAAAATATGAAATGAAGATACCGCAGTACCAATTATTTTCGCAGTACAAATAATGCGCGGCCGGTGCATTTTTCGAAAGAACGCGAGACAAACAGGACAATTAAAGTTAGTTTTTCGAGTTAGCGTGTTTGAATACTGCAAGATACAAGATAAATAGAGTAGTTGAAACTAGATATCAATTGCACACAAGATCGGCGCTAAGCATGCCACAATTTGATATATTATGTAAAACACCACCTAAGGTGCTTGTTCGTCAGTTTGTGGAAAGGTTTGAAAGACCTTCAGGTGAGAAAATAGCATTATGTGCTGCTGAACTAACCTATTTATGTTGGATGATTACACATAACGGAACAGCAATCAAGAGAGCCACATTCATGAGCTATAATACTATCATAAGCAATTCGCTGAGTTTCGATATTGTCAATAAATCACTCCAGTTTAAATACAAGACGCAAAAAGCAACAATTCAGGAAGCCTCATTAAATAAATTGATTCCTGCTTGGGAATTTACAATTATTCCTTACTATGGACAAAAACATCAATCTGATATCACTGATATTGTAAGTAGTTTGCAATTACAGTTCGAATCATCGGAAGAAGCAGATAAGGGAAATAGCCACAGTAAAAAAATGCTTAAAGCACTTCTAAGTGAGGGTGAAAGCATCTGGGAGATCACTGAGAAAATACTAAATTCGTTTGAGTATACTTCGAGATTTACAAAAACAAAAACTTTATACCAATTCCTCTTCCTAGCTACTTTCATCAATTGTGGAAGATTCAGCGATATTAAGAACGTTGATCCGAAATCATTTAAATTAGTCCAAAATAAGTATCTGGGAGTAATAATCCAGTGTTTAGTGACAGAGACACAGACAAGCGTTAGTAGGCACATATACTTCTTTAGCGCAAGGGGTAGGATCGATCCACTTGTATATTTGGATGAATTTTTGAGGAATTCTGAACCAGTCCTAAAACGAGTAAATAGGACCGGCAATTCTTCAAGCAATAAACAGGAATACCAATTATTAAAAGATAACTTAGTCAGATCGTACAATAAAGCTTTGAAGAAAAATGCGCCTTATTCAATCTTTGCTATAAAAAATGGCCCAAAATCTCACATTGGAAGACATTTGATGACCTCATTTCTTTCAATGAAGGGCCTAACGGAGTTGACTAATGTTGTGGGAAATTGGAGCGATAAGCGTGCTTCTGCCGTGGCCAGGACAACGTATACTCATCAGATAACAGCAATACCTGATCACTACTTCGCACTAGTTTCTCGGTACTATGCATATGATCCAATATCAAAGGAAATGATAGCATTGAAGGATGAGACTAATCCAATTGAGGAGTGGCAGCATATAGAACAGCTAAAGGGTAGTGCTGAAGGAAGCATACGATACCCCGCATGGAATGGGATAATATCACAGGAGGTACTAGACTACCTTTCATCCTACATAAATAGACGCATATAAGTACGCATTTAAGCATAAACACGCACTATGCCGTTCTTCTCATGTATATATATATACAGGCAACACGCAGATATAGGTGCGACGTGAACAGTGAGCTGTATGTGCGCAGCTCGCGTTGCATTTTCGGAAGCGCTCGTTTTCGGAAACGCTTTGAAGTTCCTATTCCGAAGTTCCTATTCTCTAGAAAGTATAGGAACTTCAGAGCGCTTTTGAAAACCAAAAGCGCTCTGAAGACGCACTTTCAAAAAACCAAAAACGCACCGGACTGTAACGAGCTACTAAAATATTGCGAATACCGCTTCCACAAACATTGCTCAAAAGTATCTCTTTGCTATATATCTCTGTGCTATATCCCTATATAACCTACCCATCCACCTTTCGCTCCTTGAACTTGCATCTAAACTCGACCTCTACATCAACAGGCTTCCAATGCTCTTCAAATTTTACTGTCAAGTAGACCCATACGGCTGTAATATGCTGCTCTTCATAATGTAAGCTTATCTTTATCGAATCGTGTGAAAAACTACTACCGCGATAAACCTTTACGGTTCC
>NZ_JAMQGO010000031.1 GCF_023703375.1 Lutimaribacter degradans | reverse complement strand
TGAACCGCTCCGGGTTTTCCGGAGGCTCCAAATCGAGGAAGGATTGGAGCCATGGAAAAAGACAACAGAGCGAACCGCTATTCACCTGAGACACGCGCGAGAGCCGTGCGGATGGTGCTCGACAATCAGGGCAACTATGAGAGCCAGTCAGCAGCGATCAAGGCGATTGCGCCGAAGATCGGCTGCGGCCGCGACACATTGCGGCGTTGGGTTCAGCAGGAGGAAACCGACACAGGCTGCCGAGATGGCGTGACGTCAGAGGAACGGGCCCGGATCAAGGACCTGGAACGCGAGGTCCGGGAGCTTCGGCAAGCAAACGAGATCCTCAAGAAGGCCAGCGCGTATTTTGCCCAGGCGGAGCTCGACCGCCCACTGAAACGATGATCGGGTTCATCGACGATCATCGGGCCGAGTATGGGGTCGAGCCGATCTGCCGGGTTCTGCCGATCGCCCCCTCGACCTTCTACGAGCACAAAGCCATTGAGCGTGATCCGGTTCGTGCATCGGATCGCGCCAAGCGAGATGATGAGTTGCGATCCGAGGTTCAGCGTGTTTGGGATCAGAACTTCAAGGTCTACGGGGTGCGCAAAGTGTGGCACCAAATGCGGCGGGAGGGCTTCGATGTGGCCCGCTGCACCGTGGAACGGCTGATGCGGGAGCTGGGTATACAGGGCGTCGTTCGTGGCAAGCCGCAGAAGACGACGAAGCCCGATAAGGCGTTGCCATGCCCAAGGGACAAGGTGAATCGGCAGTTCCGGGCGCCAGCGCCCAATACACTGTGGGTCAGCGACTTCACCTACGTGCCGACCTGGCAGGGCTTCGTTTATGTGGCCTTCGTGATCGACACCTTCGCCAACCGGATCGTTGGCTGGCGGGCGTCACGCTCGCCGCAGACCCAGTTCGTGCTGGATGCCCTGGAGCAGGCGCTTTACGAGCGGCGTCCAGACGGCGATCTGATCCATCACAGCGACAGCAAGTCTGTGATTGCCGGCGTGCCCGGGCGGTCTGACCCTCACAGCGATGGACCGTGTAGTGTGGCCGGTGTCGTATGGCGTCCCGTCGCGGCCTGACCCACACTCCGATCGACGCCGACCGTGTCTTTCCTCGGACCTGTCGGCCGCCCGGGATGCCATGCGGCGAGGTTTCCACCTCGCTGGCGCCGTGTGACCCGAGAAGGGCCTGACATCTGTCACGTTGCTGTCTTGTCCTCGCGTCTGTCGTGGTGAAACCCCCACAACAGGCAGAAGGGAACAGCATATGGACGACCAGCACATCACGGACCTCGTCGTTGGCGGCGTGGACACCCACAAGGATCTCCACGTCGCCGCTATCGTCGACGGTCAGGACCGCTTTCTTGCAAGCGAGAGCTTTCCGACGACTCGACAGGGATACCGCCGGATGCTTTCGTGGATGCGATCATTCGGAGTTCTCCAGCGCGTCGGCGTGGAGGCGACCGGAACCTACGGTGCCGGCCTTCTGCGCCATCTGCAGCAGGCCGGCATCGAGGTGCTCGAAGTCACCGGTCCGGACCGGCATGATCGGCGCAAGCGCGGCAAGTCGGACGACTTCGATGCCGAGGCTGCGGCGCATGCGGCCTTTGCAGGAAAGCGCACGGTGACGCCGAAGACCCGCGATGGGATGATCGAGGCGTTGCGCGTGCTGAAAGCATGCCGGAAGACGGCCCTGCAGGCCCGGCGTATCGCATTGCAGATGATCGGCAACACGATCGTCTCGGCACCGGACGCGCTGCGAGACATCCTCCGAAAGATGACCCGCATGAAACTCATCCGGACGCTGGCCGCCTGGCGTCCGGACATGACCGGATACCGCGAAATGGAGATGGCGTACCGCATTGCGCTGAAGTCCCTGGCCCGACGGTATCTGGAGTTGCACGACGAGATCGCCGATCTCGACGCGATGATCAAACCTATCGTTGACGACCTCGCACCAGATCTCGTGGCACAGAATTCCATTGGATATGGCTCGGCCGCCCAGCTACTGATCACCGCAGGCGATAATCCCGGCCGGTTGAAATCCGAAGCGAGTTTCGCTGCTCTTTGCGGGGTCAGCCCAGTTCCGGCCTCGTCGGGCAAGACGGACCGGCACCGTCTCAACCGAGGCGGCGACAGGGCTGCCAACAGCGCGCTGCACATTATCGCCATCTGCCGTCTGCGATGCGACGCGCGTACGCAGCATTACGTGGCGCGACGCGTCGCAGACGGCATGTCCAAGCTTGAGGCAATCCGATGCGTGAAACGCTACATCGCCCGCGAGGTCTTCGCACTGATCCGAAACCGATACCGGGAAATCAACGAGGCCCAAATCGCCGCTTGACAAACAGAAGGGCGTCCGGGGCAGCCAGTATGTGTCGATCCGCTATACCGAGCGCTTGGCCGAGGCCGGGATCGAACCCTCGGTGGGCAGTGTAGGTGACAGCTATGACAACGCGCTGGCGGAAACGATCATTGGGCTGTTCAAGGCAGAGGTCATTCACCGCTTGGGGCCGTGGAAAACCGCAGATGCGGTCGAGTGGGAAACCCTGAAATGGGTCGACTGGTTCAACAATCGCCGCCTGCTGCAACCCATCGGAAACATCCCACCAGCAGAGGCCGAGGAGAAGTTCTATGAACAGTACAACGAGTTCGATAAAGTCGCGTAAAACGGAGTAATCAGCCTCCGGCAAAACCGGGGCGGTTCA
>NZ_JAMQGO010000030.1 GCF_023703375.1 Lutimaribacter degradans | reverse complement strand
AACCTCGGGCAGAAGGCGGAAGCGAAAGGCCTGACGGTCATGCGGGTTGCGGACCCGGCGAAGAAGGCCGCGGAGACTTGAACATAGAGGGTCGCCTTCGGGCGGCCCTTTTTCCTTTTCCCATCGGAGTGACGGTGCCACAAAAAACTTATGCCTAGCAATTTTATGTTTTGATAGGTATATGCGTGCCAAGCAAAACTTGGAAATGATTGGCATGACCCCTCTCAGCAGCATCTCGATGAGCGCCTATACCGATCTGGTACGTCTTTTGAAGGACGACGCTTTGTCCGGTGTCGAAGGCAAGCCGACGCTCAAGGAGCGCGGCGACAAGGCCTATTGGTATGCGGCGCGGCGCGTCGGAACCGAGATGCGGTTCATCTATATCGGCGAAGACAGCGACGAGACGCGCGCGCGCATTGACCGGATCGAGGAGCTCCGCGCGACAGCCAAGGACCGACAGGCAGAGCGGTCGCGGCTCGTTCGACTTTTGCGCGCCGAAGGCATGACGCCCACCGACCGGGCAACCGGTTCCATCCTGTCGGCGATGGCGGCAGCCGGAACTTTCCGTTTGGGTGGCACCATCGTCGGGACAAATGCGTTCCGGCTCTATGAGGGCGAGCTTGGTATCCGCCTGCCTATTGGCGGTATGGCCAACACCGGCGATATCGACATCGCCCAGTTCGAAAAGCTCAGCGTGGCGCTGCAGGATCAGGTTGACCCGGGTCTGGCCGAGACCTTCTCGGCGCTCAAATTTGATCCCTTACCGGCTCTTGACCAGGGCCGGACCTGGCGATGGGCGCAAGGCGGCAGTGGCCAGTTGGTCGAGTTTCTCACACCGGCGTTCGGGGATGAGACCATCCGTGATTTGCCAGCATTAGGCGTGAACGCCCAAGGATTGAACTATCTTAACTTCCTGATCGCAGAGCCGATCCATGCGGCGGCGATCTATCGGTCCGGCGTTCTGGTCCAGGTGCCGCGCCCGGAACGTTATGCGATCCACAAGCTGATCATTGCCGACCGGCGCCGTGATGGGGCAGGGAGCCTCAAATCGGCGAAGGACCGGGAGCAGGCGGCTTTCCTGATCGAGGCGATGGCCGAGGACCGTCCCGATGATCTGTCGCTGGCCTATGCCACGGCCATGGAAGTTGGACCGCGCTGGCGCGAGCACATCGGCAACTCGCTGAAGCGGATGCCTGAGATGAAACTAATCCTCGACGGGTTGGGAGTGTGATTGCCGCAACGGGGTGGCGCTGAACCTCGGGCAGAAGGCGGAAGCGAAAGGCCTGACGGTCATGCGGGTTGCGGACCCGGCGAAGAAGGCGTCGCAGGATTGAAGAGAGGGGGTCGCGCTTGGCGCGGCCCTTTCGTCATGTCTCATGGCGCGTGCGGTCGGTTACGCAAGATCGACAGGCTGCGGCGGCCGGCACTGTCATCGCTCTACCCGGTCCGTCAGTGTTCGGTCCATCCGCATTGGTGCGGGCTGGGGATGGTGCGCACCTCACGCACATCGTCAGCGGGGCAAGACGCGAGGGGTCGAGACGTCGCACATGAGGCTGAAGAGCTGCACGTCCCTCGGGGCGTGTTTCGGAACATCGCATCCACGCGGGCGGGCTCCGTCAGCACCCCGGCCAGGATCGGTGGGACGAGGACGCGGATGGTGGCTGCGGCGTGATGGCAAGGGTCATCCGGGTCTCTCCTTTTTGCTCATAGATGTGGATCGCACGGGGTCGGCCCGTCCGTGCCCTCAGCTCACGCTTCGGCAAGCACAAATACGGCTTCCACGGCGGAGCCGCGGACCCTCCGCATTTGCGCTTGCGACCGGGCCTCTTGCCCCCGTGCTGGCAGATCCCCATCGCAACAAGGAGTAACCCAAATGACCAACCACTACGTCGCCACCGTCCCCGTCAAATTCACCGATACCGATGGCCAGGAGCGCACTCGTTTTCAGCGCGTGGGCGCGATGTTCCGCAACACCCGCAACGGGGACGGCTCGGAGTTCTTCAGCCTCAAGCTCGACTTCCCGGTCGCGGTCTCGGAGCTGGTGATGTTCCCGCCGAGCGCGAAAGATCCCCAGGACTAAATCCTCTGACGAGGATGGGCCGCCCCAGGACGATCTTGGGGCGGCCCGATCCCTGTACCAGGGATGCCGTCACCGGCGCGGGTGATCGCCGGCAGCGACCTCGCCTTGGTGCCGGTCCCTGCGCGTTCAACGGACGCACTCCGCCCGGAGTGATCAGGCCGCGACAGACCGGCCAGTCAGCCTCAAGGGGGCCATCCACAAAAACCTATCGGCCAGGGCCTCCCGGTTTTTGCGGCAGAGATTTGGTAGCCCAAATCTGGCCCTCCTTGACCCTGCCTGTCCGCCCTGTCGGTGGGGTTTGCGCCCGCCCGCGGTTCCGTCCGAACACATGCGTGTTCGGCCAGACCCTCGGGCGGGGCTGGCGGACGGGACCCCAAGGACAGGTGGGTTGCCCGGTGGTGAGGGCGGCAGAGCCGCGTCCCTGCGGGCCGCGGCGTGAAGCGGACACCAAGGCTGCCTGAGCCTGAATGCGGCATAAGTATATAATGGACAGCGAGGTATATTATCGTAAGGTAGGGGCAGCCTTGGTGGAAGGTGGCAGGAAATAGGGGGTCTTTCTTCCGCATGTCCCGAACAAAACGCCTGACAGAGATCGAGAAGAGGCAGATCGTCCGCGAGGCCGCGGAGGGTGTGTCGACGACTGATCTGGCGACGCAGTTCGGGGTGACGGCGCGGGCCGTGCGCTACGTCCTGAAAGCTGATGCCGAGCGCCAGACGGACGCCGCGATCCCGGTCTCAGCGGTCAGTGTGAAGGTCACGGCTGCGGAGCTGGCGGCGCTCGACGAGGTGTTGGCGAAGGCGGGGATCGAGAGCCGGGCCGAAGGGCTGCGGCGGCTTATCCAGGCGGCAGGCGGGGTGTTCGTTCCGGACGCGCAGATGGCTGCTGAGATGGCGCGCTACCGCGCCTCGCTGCACGAGGTCGGCAATGGGGTCGCGCAGATTGCCAAGCAGATGACGCAGGCCAACCGGCGGGGGCAGGGGGCTGGCTCGGAGTTCACCGAATTGCGCCTCGCGCAGATGCGCGGGCTGGCGCGGTTCATCCTGGATTCTGCTGACGAGATCGATCTGCTTCTGCGCCGCCGTCGGGACGCAATGCAGCTGCAGGCCACGGCCGCGCTTAGGGAGTTTGCCCATGCGGCTGAATGATGCCGTCCATGCCGTCACGGGCGAGGTCTTTCGGGATGGCTGGAGCCGCGTCCGGGGCTCGATGCAGGGGCTGCACGTGGCCAAGCAGACCCAGCTTACGCGCGCGGCAGCGGGGCATCGGCCAGCGGTCTTCAAGGCGATCCGGGGCGGGGGCACGCATACCAAATCGCAGCTCACAAACCAGCTCGAGTAC
>NZ_JAMQGO010000029.1 GCF_023703375.1 Lutimaribacter degradans | reverse complement strand
GGCGTCGGTCAACCAGAAGAGATCAGACATGTTCACCGCTCGTTTTTCGAACCGTGAATCACGCCGCCTCGCAGAAATCAATGGGTCCTGACCCTAGGTCATCGCCGAGAAGGTGGGAGGTATTATCGATGATCTGCATTGATGACCTCCCGGTTGAGAAGCACGATCTGCTGATCCTTTGGCTTCCTGGCAGCCGGATCAGTGTCGAGCCCAAGCCGGCGCAGCGCGTAGTAGAGGAGCGCGCGACGGACCTTGATCTTCGCCTTTCCGCCTCGCATGCCGTAGTCGAGAGAGATGACCCTCGCCTGCGTCTCCGACAGCTCGGGGTGGGGGCCGACCTCCAGAGTGACCTCGGAATGCCAGTCGCTATCATCGTCGGCCGATGTTTCGCTCTCCCGCGATCCGCGGATGCCGAGGATCCGTGAGAGCAGGAAGTCCTTGAAGCAATCGTCCGTCAGGCAGAACGCTCGCGTGTGCCAGCGGAAGCCGTCGAAAGCTATGGCATGGGGTGCGATCCAACGCCAGCGCGGCTCCGGGCTAGACAGGGACTGGTACTTCACCTCGATCGCCTCGGAGCGGCGGATGGCGCCGACAACAGCGCGCAGCGTCACAGGATCGACACCACGCACTGGCGTCGGGGCGGATGCGTAGGGTGGCAGGTCAGGGATCCAGCAGTCCTCGCTCTCCAGCACGTCGTCGGCAATGAGGCGGAGCTGCGAGAGGTAGTGCGCGGCGTCTGGCGGGCGGAACTTGCAGTCGAATCCCGACCCGCGGACATAGGTGCGCGCGCTCTTGTCGTAGACCATGTTGTCCGGCGCCAGCGCGACGTAGCGGTTCAGGTCCGAGGATGCCTGGTTCACCGAGACGCCGAACTGCTGCATCACGTCGATGCGATTGACGTGCCCCTCCCAGAACAGGCGGAACTCGATGAACTCGAGGCGCTGCTCGATGCCCCAGCGTAGTCCAGCCTTGTCTCTGTCCACGGCGCACTCCCTGCTGGCCCTGCGCGCACGTGAATTGTGCGCATCCAATTTCTGGGCTTTCTGGGAACGTAGCCGCGCGGGGCGGCGCGATCAATCGAAAAGGGACGAGTTGCAGCGCAATTGACACCGCCTTCAGGATGCACCTTTCCCAGTCTGCAGGTCTTGCCACTTATCAAGTGTGAGGCGATCGTGACGGAGGCAGGTGCGCCACCGGTCCCAATGGACATGGGTGCCTTGGCCGAAGGCTGTCCGGGTCCCTGTTCGCCACCCGGCGTGCCGACTTATCCGAGTTTGCCCGAACCGGATTGGACACATCTGCGCACCGGACAGGCTCGACCAGCTTCATTTCAACAGATGCAACCGTGCCTTCAGCGCCCCGTCGATCGAAGCGAGTAGCGCCCCGGGGAAGTCACCTGGCAGTTGGTTGAACGTGGCCTCAACGATCGACTGGGCGGTCTCCTGGAGCTCGTCGAACAGACACTCAACGACCGTGCGAGACAAACCAGATTGAACTCCAGTCTCAACGATATGCCGGCCAACGATATTACCCACCTTGTAGTGGTTCGAATGGCCGAAGTTCATGGCGAGTTTGAAGTATTTCCGCTCGATTTGCCGGGAGTCGACGGTCGGCTGCACCGTCAGCACGTCGTAGAGCGGTGACATGCGAAAACGCCCGCCGGGCAAAAGACTGACGCTGAAGTTCTTGCCATGCCCGTCGGTCGCTCCGAGAAGCCAAAACAGCACGTTGGCTTTGAAAAAGTCGTATCTGTCTTTGTTGGGATCATCGCTCCCCAACAAAAGATCCATGATTTCCGAGATGCCAGGGCCACCCTCGTTCTGGTACTTTTGCGTGGGCACCACAGATAGTGCTTGGCAGCAGTCTTCCTGCGGCAGGCGGATCAGGCGACCATCAGAGGTCCAACGCCGATCAAAACGCTCAACAACCAAGGCTTTTTTGTCACCGAACTGCGCCATCTCGACATTCGCGGCCCGAAGCCCGAACGCCTCCATCAGCTTGAGACAAAGGTATTCATTTTCGACGCTGTCCGACAGGTCCATGCCGTTGGGTAGCCTGCCGATTTGCGGCTTGATGATGTGGGTGGTGGGCGTCGTGCCCGTTGGCTCAATCCACTGGCCATCATGGCGCAGAAGAGCGGTTTTTTCCTGTGCACCAGCCACAGAAATCCGGAAATCATTCTCGCGACGGATACCGAGTGGCGCAAGATCCAGGTCACCCAAGATTGACCCGATCTGAGCCTCGTTAACAGGCTCCCCCGTCAATTCCGACATGGGCTGTGGTTCTTGCCCGTCGGGCAAAAACTGAAGTGCACCAATGCAGTCGCGACCAATCTGTGACAGCAGGCTGAAGGCATCGACGCCCTCGGCCCCAACACGTTCTGCAACCCTTCGGCGGATCAGGTCGCTGTCGGGCAACAGATTATCAAAGACGGCCATCACAGGCGCGCCGCTGTAGCGGGCCTCCTGCAGCGGCAACGACAAAGACACGGGCATCCGGTGCTGCCAGTCCAGCCAATCTCGTGCATAGCTGAAACTGACGCCGCCAGAAGGGTCGCGGAGCAACTGGCCCACGCGCCGCGAATTCAGGAAGACGTTCAGTGGCGTATAGCTGCGCTTGCGGCCCATGTCAGAAGATGTCCTCAAGCCCGTCTGGTGCGCCTTTGCTGCGCTCCGTCACCGTGATCTCGAGATCCAGGGCCGCGATGAGATCGAACACCGTTTCCAGCTTCGTGCCACCGCTGCCGTTCTCGATCTTGGAAATTGTCTCTTGCCAGACACCGCTCATCGAGGCGAGTTCCTTCTGGGTCAGGTTTTTGGCTTTCCGAGCCTGGCGAATTGCATGGCCTAGATTTTTTGATGTACGAACGAGGTGCTTCATGGGGGGGGGTCTCCTGCCGCCACATATGACCCCTAAATCATAAAATGTCAATATGATCTCCACGCCATAGAGTGATAATATGATCTAAGCACCATATACGAAACCTCATCATCAGCCTTATCTCAAGAAACAATACCGATTCTGAGATAAGGGAAGCCATATCTCAAATTGCACAACAACTCTCACGCCTGCAGCCCCGCAGCACGTACCTGCTCAGGCGTCACCAGCTTTGACGCGATCAAGTCCTCGATCTGCCGGTTGGTGATATGGCGGCACAGGGGATGGCGCTCGTGGATCCACTCGGCGAGGCTGGCACGGCCTTTGGCTGCGGCCTCTCGCGATTTCTCACGATCCGCCTGTATCTGGGCAAGGCCCTTCTCCCACCGGCGCATCTTGAACCAGTTGTCTGAGAAACAAACCTTGCTGCGCGTGTAGCCTTCGCTTTCCTTGGCATAAGTTTTGACCGCCTGCAGCAGGTCATCGGGCTCTACCCCGGCCTTCACGGCCGCTGCGATCAGGCGCACACTGGTCCGCCGGTCTCGGATCTTGTCTTCAGGATAGGCCGCCAAGATCTTTTCAGCTTCAATATCTCCAACCTCCGCCGCCGCCGCATCGCGCGCGCTCGCGCGCGTAGGTGGTTTATGGATGGTTTGAGGGTGGTTTGGGGTCCACTGTGGACCCCCTACCCCGTCCACTGTGGACCCCGTACCGGGTTCAGGCTGGACGGGGTCCACTGTGGACCCCGTGTCGATGTCGGGCTCTGCGGTAGGTTCGAGCATGCGGATTGTATTGATCACGATACGGTAAACGACGGTGTAGCCGTTGCGGCAGGGACGGCGTCCGGTTTCGACCAGAATCCCCTCTCGCAGAAACTCGGAAATGATCCGTTTAACGGTCGTCTCGCCCAGTTCTGTGTGGCGCTGGATGGTGCCTTTCGAGCACCAGATACCTGACCCGTCGTCGCTCGCCTTGTCTGCGAGGAACATAATGATCTGCTTGCGCGCGGCACTGCCAAAGCGGCGCTCTGCGCATTCGTTCGCGATACGCCAGCTCATTGGACCCCTCCTGCACCAAATAGAGGGGTTCTCAAGATTGCGCCGGCTACCTCGTTTGTGGTATCAACCGAGGAAAGCTGATCCGCTTTTTTTCTGATGGCCCCGTTCGCAGTTGCCGCTGCGTCGGGGCCTATTTCATTTTGAACCCGCCCCCAGAACTTTGAAACTTTCGTGGTTTGTTCACCCCTGAATTCAGCGAATTTTGAACACTTAACATGCTGATTTCGCTTGATATAACTCTGGATTGCAAATCCGTGTACACCGGTTCGATTCCGGTACTCGCCTCCAATCCGCTTCAAGCCTTGGTTCTTGTTATAGAGTTTGTCTGATATCGGGTTCAGGCGGGTATGCTCACAATTTTGGTTCCCATCCCGTCCTGCGAAGTCATGTTGGAATCTTTGATGGTAGTTCTCGAGGATGGTCACAGGCATCATCATGATGGGATAACCGGGATAGGTGTGCTAACTTGAGAAATTGAACGCACAAAAGCGGCTACCCCTTATGAGCACAGGCATGTCTGTTGCTCGCACAAGATATCCTTACAATACAAACGACAGCGCCCATCACGACGACCGGAGGCGCGTTCGCTAGGGTCAGGACCCATTGATTTCTGCGAGGCGGCGTGATTCACGGTTCGAAAAACGAGCGGTGAACATGTCTGATCTCTTCTGGTTGACCGACGCCCA
>NZ_JAMQGO010000002.1 GCF_023703375.1 Lutimaribacter degradans | reverse complement strand
CAAACGATCCAAACAAACCTCCGCGGGGTGGAGCAGCCCGGTAGCTCGTCAGGCTCATAACCTGAAGGTCGTAGGTTCAAATCCTACCCCCGCAACCAGAATTCATAAAATATAAAAAAACGTTAGAGCTCGATCCAAGCAGTCGGGTTTCTTGCGTACATTCATGTCAACGTTTGGCGAGTCGACCCCTCCCGCCGATATAGGCCCGCGCTCACCCACGGTGGGTGACAATCTCCCGTGTTGAGCGGGACTGCTATGCTTTTTTTGCCTGCCGGCTCGGTCCGCTTGGCATCGTGACCTGCCACTGAACGTTCATTCAGTTGGAATCAGGGCCCTTTCGGTTGATACGCCGGTCGGCGCAGTGTGAGCAACCGACAGCCCCGAGAACAGGCGTGGCCACACCGAGCAATCGGATACAGACATTGGCGCGACATCGAAACTCGGCCAAATTCCGCAACGCCGCGTAACGGGCCAAGCGCTTATCGGTCAATCCAACTCAGATGCTGCGGGCTAAGTCGATGGCACCCGGTCTTTTGCGGGCACGCGTCGCGATGCCTGAGTTCGCTGAGCGCAAAGGCGTTCCAGCTTCCACTTCTCTATGCTGGACTCAGGCCATAAGCTATGCTCTCAAGACAACGGCGTATGTGACGCCATCGTTGTAATCCGCGAACACCTGTAACAACGGCCAGAAACAGAACAGACCATTGGGTCACGCGAACGCGAGTGAGCACTGGCCCGATTGTGAACTTTCGCGGTTCAGTCAAATGTGGGACTGTCTGACGTAAACCAGACAGCTGGAGGAAGTATGAATATCCGCTGCCTTGCCGCCTCGGTTGCGGCTTCTGTCTTACTCGTGTTCGCGACGCCTGCCAGCGCCTCCGACAC
Organism: Lutimaribacter degradans; assembly: GCF_023703375.1. Taxonomy (GTDB): domain Bacteria; phylum Pseudomonadota; class Alphaproteobacteria; order Rhodobacterales; family Rhodobacteraceae; genus Lutimaribacter; species Lutimaribacter degradans. Next base: position 372,676 of record NZ_JAMQGO010000002.1, on the reverse strand, counting down.
GATCCTTTCTGTCACCGGAAAAGTGACCGACGGCGAAATCAACCTGACGCTGGAACAAGTCGAGGCCATGGGAAGCACCAGCATCGTGACAACCACCCCCTGGCATGATGGCCTGACGACCTTCGAGGGCGTTCCCATGGCGCGTTTCCTTGACGCCGTGGGGGCGCAGGGCACGACGGCCTATGTTCACGCCCTGAACGACTTCAGTATCGACATTCCCCTGTCGGACCTGACCCGCTTCGATGCGATAATGGCATTCAAGACGGACGGTGAATACATGGGGATCGCTGAAAAAGGTCCGCTGTTCATCGTTTTCCCTTACGACGACGTGAGGGAGGTCCGCAACGAGCTCTTCTATGCCCGTTCCGTCTGGCAAATCCATACCATCGAGATCGAATGACTGCACACAGTGATATAACGTCATGAAGCGCCTTGAATGGTTGCGCTTGATCACCGGCACGGTGGGCATTTGCCTGTTCGTTGCCGCGATAATCTATGCCCATGGAGTCGGCGTTTCACAAAACGCCCTCGACCGGGTGACGGCATACGACTGGCCAACGTCAGCCCTCCAGGGCCGCAATGAAGCCAGCGAGATGGAACGGAACGTCCTACGGCTTGCGTTGCGGGACGACCAGCCCAGCCGCGATGCCGCTGTCCTGTGGCACCAGATTCTTCAGAGCCGAATTAGAGACTGGGGCAACAGCGACTTCCACCAGTTCATCGAGGGGGATCAGCGCCTCGAGGCCCAATACGGCGCGCTGGTCGCGGATATGGAAAGGCTCGGTAGAACGTTGTTGCAACTCGCCGATGAGCGCGCAGCTTCAGACGCCCTCGCCGAGCCTGGCGACATTGCAGACGCTATTGAACAGGCTGGCGTGATCAAACAAGCTGTCAACCGGCTGGCCATGAGCGCCTTTGCGCACGGCTTGAACGAGAGGACACAGGCCAGAGAAGAATTGCGCAACAGGCAAGCCGCCCAGAAAGTGCTTAACCGCTCCCTGTTCGCGGCCGTATTGATACTGTTGTTTGTTATGATCTGGCAAAATCGATCACTGGTGCGGGCCAACGCCGCCGTTGCGGACGGCGCCCGGCAGCTTGCCGAACGAGAGGCGGAACTGTCGGCCCTGTTGGCAAGCACAACAGATGGCGTCCTGGTTATGGATACTGATTGGCGCGTTACCTACGCAAACCAGAGCGCCATCGACACCTTACTGCCAATCCACGAAGTTCAGGGAGTTTCCTTTTGGAAACTGCTCCCGGACCTAGTGGGCAGCAAATTCGAAAGTTTTTTTCGCAGGGTGATGGAGCGGCAGACACCGGAGAAAACTGAACTGTACTACGCAAGACTGGGCTGCTGGTTCGAAGTGCATGCTCATCCTGCGCCCGAAACGCTGATGATCTTTCTGCGGGATGTGACCGCGCAGCGCCGCGTCGAAGAACGTTTCCGCCACGTGGCGCATGTATCGAGCGACTTCATCTTTGACCGTGACGTTGTCACAGACATGACTTGGGTAAATGACGCGGCTTTTTGGCTGCCTGACATCCCACCGGGGCCCCAAAGAGTTCCGCGAAGCGCGTGGGTCGATAGCGTCCATCCCGACGACATCGCCGGGGTCGAAGCAGCAATCGAGGCAGCGACCCGAAGCGTTCAGGATTACTGGGAGGTTGAGTATCGGCTGCGGAGACCCGACGGCGAGTATATTCCCGTCCGCGAACGGGCGAGCCTTTTGCGCAATGATGCAGGAGAGCCGGTTCGCGTGATCGGGAACATTATCGATCTTTCCGAGAAAAAGGCGCTGGAGGCGCAGTTGCGCCAATCGCAACGGCTGGATGCGGTAGGCCAACTGACGGGGGGAATTGCGCATGATTTCAATAACCTTTTAACCGTGATCATGGGCAATGCCGAAGCGCTGACCGACACGCTGGCAGCCGACCAATCGAGCGCAACCATGGCACGGCAGATCATGATCGCGTCCGAGAGCGCTGCCGACTTGACGCACCACTTGCTTGCCTTTGCGCGCAAACAGTCGCTTTCACCCGGTATTTTCCAGGCAAATGAGCTCATCGAAGGCATGCGAATGCTGATTGAGCGCTCGATAACTCCGGCAATCACGCTGGAGTTACACCTCGATGATTGCCTTGGCTTTATCTATGTCGACCGAGCAATGTTCGAAAACGCGCTGCTCAATCTTTGCGTTAATGCACGCGATGCGATGCCAGATGGTGGTTCGCTCCACATTGTGACAAACTCGGTAACATTGAATGGACCAACCTCTCCTGGCACACCGCAAGAGGGCGAATACGTGCGCGTGGCAGTCTCGGACACCGGCGCAGGGATGGATGACGATACACTGGCCCAGGCATTCGAGCCATTCTTCACCACCAAGCCTGTCGGTGCAGGAAGCGGGTTGGGCCTGAGCATGGTTCATGGTTTCGTGCATCAGTCCGGTGGGCAAGTGCGCGTTCAAAGCGAAATGGGCAAAGGCACCACGGTCGAGTTACTGCTGCCACGTTACGCCCAGCCGGCCGACGACCACGATGCGCCAGAGGTCCAGCCTGCCGCCCAGAAAGACCTGCCGCGCGCACGCATTCTCGTGATCGATGATGAGGATCAGGTGCGGGACTACATCTGCATGATCGTCCGAGCGCTCGGATACGAGGTCGAGTCTGAGTCGCGCGCCGCCATGGCATTGAACCGTCTAGAAGCTGGCGAGGAATTTGATCTTTTGGTCTCCGACATAGTCATGCCTGGCGGCTTTAGCGGTCGAGAGTTGGCTGAAATCGTGATCGAGAGGTGGCCGGGTCTTCCCGTGCTCCTGGTTTCCGGTCACGCTGAAGAGATTACCGCACCTGACGTGCAGCTCGACCCACGCATTGGCTTTCTGCGCAAGCCCTTTCGCAAGAGCGAATTGGCGCACAGGTTGGCGGATATGCTGACTGCTGAAAATCGTTGAACCGGCTCCGTAGTGAAATCGGGACAGTAGCCAGCCCTCGAAAAGCGACTTGCCGATGGCTTGGAGGCACGACCCATTGATTTCCGCTGGGTAGCGTGATTCACGGTTCGAAAAACGAGCGGTGAACATGTCTGATCTCTCCTGACTGACCGACGCGCAGATGGCGCGTCTGAAGCCCTATTTCCCGAAGTCCCACGGTAGCCGCGCGTCGATGACCGGCGTGTGCTGAGCGGGATTATCTTCTTCAATCGCAATGGGTTGCAGTGGCGAGATGCACCTGCGGAATAGGGACCGCACAGGACACTTTATAACCGCTGGAAGCGATGGAGCGACAAGGGCGCCTTTGCACGCATCATGGTTGGCTTGGCCGCCGAGCACGGCGAGAAAAAGACGGTCATGATCGACGCTACGTATCTGAAGCCACACCGGACCGCGACCAGCCTGGCCGCAACCGTCATCTATTGGCTATGAAGCAAGAACGAGCCCTGACCCTAGCATGAGCGGCGCCCCTTCAAGACATGAGCCATTCGGAGGTCGACCGATCTGCCCGCGGCCGGTCCATAAGCGCCATGTGTGTTACGGAAATGATCGGGCTGGCCGAAGTCGCGCCGGGTTCGGTGCGGGCGGCTGTACGGCGAACGTTAACCGGGCTGGTGGTCGCCGGTGGCCTCGCGCCAGTGGCGGCGGCACAGGCTGACATAGGTTTCATTGCCGCCGATCTGGACTTGCGCGCCGTCGCGCATCACGCGGCCTTCGCCATCCTTGCGCACAACCATCGTGGCCTTTTTCCCGCAATGGCAAATCGTGCGCACCTCACGCATTTCATCGGCGACCGCCAACAGCGCGGCCGAGCCGGGAAACAACTGGCCCATGAAATCGACCCGCAACCCATAGGCCATGACTGGCACGTTGAGGTCATCAACCGCGCGGGCAAGTTGCCAAGCTTGTGCAGGCTGTAAAAACTGCGCCTCGTCCACGAAAACGCAAGCCACCGGGCCTTGGGCCAAGCGAGTGGTGATCTTGGAAAACATGTCTTCGCCCGGCGCGAATGTATCGGCATCGCTGCCAATGCCGATTCTGCTGGCGATTCGGCCCTTTCCGGCGCGCGTGTCCAGTTGCGCGGTCATCAGGTAGGGCACCATTCCACGCTCGCTGTAGTTATGCGCCGCCTGTAGCAGGGCGGTCGATTTCCCGGCGTTCATCGTGGAAAAATTGAAATGCAGCTTTGCCATGGCGTGGGCATAGTCCGGCTTTGACCATATTGGCAAGACGGCCGCGCGCCCGAAAGAACAAGGACGGGGCGTAATATTGTACAGCCGTGTTGCCGATGTCGGGGTCGAATGAAACGAAAAAACGGGTTCGTCGCGCGGCTGCCGGGAAACCGGCTTTGCTGTCCCTCGCAGCAAAGGCGCGACAAACCCCACACGCTTGCCAGCCCCGGGGTGGGCCGGCCACTCGTCAAAACCCTTAAAAACCATGTGGTTTCTTCTTACATGACAAATGCTGTCGAAGACTTTAAGGGGAAACGCGCGCGAGATTTCCCACAATAAGAAAAGGTCCGATCATGAATGCGATGGGCAGTTATCTGAAAAAGCATACCGAGGCCCTGGTGAAATCTGTCGGGGTCGAAAAAGCCTGTGAACTGACCGGAAAATCCAAGGCCACGTTGGGGCGGTATTACTCGGATCACGATGAACATGCCGACCGGTTCATGCCCATCGACACGGTTGCCAAGCTGGAAGAAACCAGCGCCTATCCTCATGTCACCAGCGCACTGGCCGAGCTGGGCGGGATCACCCTGTCGATTGACAGGCATCGCCCGAACCGTGCCAAAAGCAGTGGCGTCAATTCCGATGTGCTCGCCCTGAGCCAGCGGTTTGCCATGCTGATAGCCGAGTACCAGCAATCCATCGAGGATGGCGTGATTTCCGTAAGCGAGACGAAGCTACTTCTCAAGGAAGCCGTGGCGCTGCAACGCGTGCTGTTGGACATGAAGCTGCACCTTGAAGAGGGTAAAAACTGAAAGCCTTCAAACGCCGCAGTTGGACCCATGAAAAGGCCCGCCGGTCGTGAAACCTGAGGGCCTTGTCATGTTCCGTGCGCGCACGTTCAGGCAGGCACGCCGCCTTGCAGGGCCTGGACCCCGAAATCGCCCTTGGTCCGCGCCTCCATCGCCTGCACGGCGGCGATGGCGCCCGCAGCGGTGGTGAAGTAGGGGATCTTGTCATAGAGCGCGACCGAGCGGATCTCGCGGCTGTCTTCGACCGCCTGGCTGCCTTCGGTCGTGTTGAACACAAGGGCGATTTCGCCGTCCTTCAGCGTGTCGACGATGTTCGGGCGGCCTTCGTAGACCTTGTTGACGGTGGCGCACTCAACACCGGCATCCTGCAACCATTTCGCGGTGCCACGCGTGCCGACCAGTGTCAGCCCCAGCTCGACCAGCGTGCGAGCGGCATCAGCCATGGCGTCGGTCTTGTCATCGTCCTTGATCGAGATGAACACCTTGCCCTCTCGTGGCAGGTCGCTGCCGGCACCAAGCTGTGCCTTGAGAAAGGCCATGGCAAAGGACACGTCCCAGCCCATCACCTCGCCGGTCGAGCGCATCTCGGGGCCCAGGATGGTGTCGACGCCGGGGAAGCGGGCGAAGGGCAGAACCGCCTCTTTCACCGAGAACCACGGCATGTCCGGGTCGGCCAGCGTCAGCGGGTCGGCCATGGGTTGCGACCCCGGCAACGCACCTTTGGGATAGCGCGCGCGCAGCGGGAAATTCTCCATCGGTTCGCCCGCCATCAGCCGTGCCGCGATGGACGCAATCGCGCTGTCGGTGGCCTTGGCAACAAAGGGCACTGTGCGGCTGGCGCGTGGGTTCACCTCGATCAGGTAGATGTCGCCATCCTTGACGGCGAATTGCACGTTCATCAGGCCGACGACGCCCAGCTCTAGCGCCAGGGCCTCGGTCTGGCGCTTGATCTCGTCGATGATGTCACGCGGCAGGCTGTAGGGGGGCAGCGAACAGGCGCTGTCGCCCGAATGCACGCCCGCCTCCTCGATATGCTGCATGATGCCGGCCACGTGCACGGTCTTGCCATCGCAAAGCGCATCGACATCACATTCGATGGCGCCTGACAGGTAGTTGTCCAGCAACACGGGGCTGTCGCCCGAAACCACCACTGCCTCGGCGATGTAGCGTTCCAGGTGGGCCATGTCGCGCACGATTTCCATCGCCCGCCCGCCCAGTACGTAAGAGGGGCGGATGACCAGCGGAAAGCCGATATCCTCGGCAATGGCCAATGCCTGCGCGTCGGTGCTGGCAATACCGTTATGGGGCTGTTTCAGCCCCAGCTTGTTGACCATTTGCTGGAAACGCTCGCGGTCTTCGGCCAGGTCGATCGCGTCGGGCGTTGTGCCCAGGATCGGGATACCTTCTTCGTACAGCGCGTTGGCCAGTTTCAGCGGCGTCTGGCCGCCGAACTGCACGATCACGCCGTGCAGGGTGCCGTTCTCCTGCTCGACCCGCAGGATTTCCATCACGTGCTCGAAAGTCAGTGGCTCGAAATACAGCCGGTCCGAGGTGTCGTAGTCGGTGGAAACCGTCTCGGGGTTGCAGTTGATCATGATCGTCTCGTAGCCCGCATCGGTCAGCGCGAAACAGGCGTGACAGCAGCAGTAATCGAACTCGATCCCCTGGCCGATCCGGTTGGGTCCGCCCCCGAGAATGACCACCTTCTTGCGGTCGCTGGGGCGTGCCTCGCATTCCACCTCGTCCATGGCGGGCGCTTCGTAGGTGGAATACATGTAGGGTGTCTGGGCCTCGAACTCGGCGGCGCAGGTGTCGATCCGCTTGAACACGGCCGTCACGCCCAGGTTTTGCCGCGCGCGGCGCACATTGGCCTCGGTCCGGCCTGTCAGCTTGGCCAGGCGTGCATCGGTAAAGCCCATCATTTTCAAACGGCGCAGGCCGTTTTCGGTGACGGGCAGGCCGTTCTTGCGGATCTCGGCCTCGGTCTCGACGATCTCGCGGATACGCGCAAGGAACCACGGGTCGAACATGGTGACGCCGTGGATGTCATCGTCCGACAGGCCGTGGCGCATGGCCTGCGCGATGGTGCGCATCCGGTCGGGCGTCTGTTCACTGATCGCCTTGATCACGGCGGCGCGGTCGGGCGCCCCTTCTATCTCGACCTCGTCGAACCCGGTCAGACCCGATTCCATCGACGCCAACGCCTTTTGCAGCGACTCGTGGATCGTGCGGCCAATGGCCATCGCCTCGCCCACCGATTTCATCGCCGTGGTCAGATGGGGCTTGGAGCCGGGGAATTTCTCGAACGCGAATTTCGGGATCTTGGTGACGACGTAATCAACCGTCGGCTCGAAACTGGCGGGCGTGACCTTGGTGATGTCGTTATCCAGCTCGTCGAGCGTGTAGCCCACGGCCAGTTTTGCCGCGATCTTGGCAATCGGAAAGCCCGTGGCCTTTGATGCCAGTGCCGAAGAGCGGCTGACTCGGGGGTTCATCTCGATCACGACCATGCGGCCGTCTTCGGGGTTAATGGCCCATTGCACGTTCGAGCCGCCGGTCTCCACCCCGATCTCGCGCAGCACGGCGATGCTGCCGTTTCGCATGATCTGGTATTCCTTGTCGGTCAGCGTCAGCGCGGGCGCCACGGTGATGGAATCGCCCGTGTGCACGCCCATCGGATCGACGTTTTCGATGGAACACACGATGATCGCGTTGTCCGCCTTGTCGCGCACAACCTCCATCTCGAATTCCTTCCAGCCCAAAAGGCTTTCATCGACAAGGATCTGGCCCACCGGGCTTGCATCCATGCCGGACCGGCAGAAATGTATGTAATCGTCGCGGTTATAGGCCACGCCGCCGCCGGTGCCGCCCAGCGTATAGGCGGGGCGGATGATGGCGGGCAGGCCGATATCTTCGAGCGCCTCAAGCGCCTTGGCTACGCCGGTCTCAAGGTCGAAATGGCCCTGCGCATCCTTGGGCGCGGTGACGATGGTGGCCTTGGGGTTCTCGATTCCCAGCCGGTCCATCGCCTCGCGGAACAGCTTGCGGTCTTCGGCCATCTCGATGGCCTCGCGATTGGCGCCGATAAGTTCGACCCCGAATTTTTCCAGCACGCCCATATCGGCAAGCGCCAGGCTGGTGTTCAGCCCGGTTTGCCCGCCCATCGTGGGCAGCAGCGCGTCGGGGCGTTCCTTCTCGATGATCTTGGCGACGACCTCGGGGGTGATCGGCTCGATATAGGTGGCGTCGGCCAGGCCCGGATCGGTCATGATCGTGGCGGGGTTCGAGTTGACCAGGATAACCCGGTATCCCTCTTCCCTGAGCGCCTTGCAGGCTTGCGCGCCGGAATAGTCGAATTCGCAGGCTTGCCCGATGATGATGGGCCCTGCGCCGATGATCATGATTGAGTTGATATCGGTTCTTTTGGGCATGTCGGGACCTCTGGTTTTTGCGGGCAGCGGGCGCAGCGGCAGGGCAGAGTCGCCGTGCGCAAATTGTCGTGGGTTATAGACATCGCAGGGCGCGGCGCAACCCCCCAAGCGGTGCGTCAGGAAAACAGGTTCACCCCGCCTGCGCAAGGCGTTAGAACCCCACCAACCAAGGCAGGAGTCGCATCATGTCCACCCCGAAACCCGTTGTGCTGTGCATCCTCGATGGCTGGGGCCATCGCGAGGAGATGGCCGACAACGCGGTGGCACAGGCCAAGACCCCGAATTTCGACCGCATATGGGCCAGTTGCCCGCATAACCTGCTTGTCACGCATGGCACCGATGTGGGCCTTCCGCGCGGGCAAATGGGTAATTCCGAGGTGGGACATACGAATATCGGTGCGGGCCGCGTGGTCACGATGGACCTGGGCCAGATCGACCTGGCGGTCGAGGATGGCTCTTTCGCGGCCAATGACTCGCTGCGCGATTTCATCGCACGACTGCGCGAAACTGGCGGCACCGCGCATCTGATGGGGCTTTTGTCGGATGGCGGGGTGCATGGGCACATCACCCATATCCTGGCCGCGATCCGCGCCATTGCCGCCGCCGGGGTGCCGGTGGTGCTCCATGCCGTCACCGACGGGCGCGACGTGGCGCCCAAATCGGCCTTTTCCTACATGGCACAACTCCAGGAAGGGCTGCCCGAAGGCGCGCGCGTCGGCACCGTTACGGGGCGCTATTTCGCCATGGACCGCGACAATCGCTGGGACCGCGTGCAGGAAGCGTACGACGTCATGATCCGTGCTCAGGGCCTGCACGCCTCGTCGGGGCGGCGCGCCGTCGACGCGGCGTATAATCGGTCGGAAACCGACGAGTTCATCACCGCCACGGTGGTGAGCGATTACGCAGGCGCACATGACGGCGACGGGTTCTTTTGCCTGAATTTCCGCGCTGACCGTGCGCGCGAAATCCTGCGCGCCGTGGCCCAGCCCGATTTCGCCGAGTTCGACGTATCGAACCGCCCCGACTGGGCCTTGGTGCTGGGAATGGTCGAATATTCCGAGGCCCACAATGACTGGATGGGCACGATGTTTCCGCCGCGGGACATTCGCAACACCCTGGCCGAATGGGTGGCCGCGCATGGCAAGCGCCAGTTCCACCTGGCCGAGACCGAGAAATACCCCCACGTCACCTTTTTCCTGAACGGCGGTAAAGAAAACCCCGAGCCGGGCGAAGATCGCTACATGGCCGCCAGCCCCAAGGTGGCCACCTATGATCTGCAACCGGAAATGAGTGCCGCCGAAGTGACCGAACATTTCGTTGGTGCAATTGCCGATGGCTACGACCTGATCGTGACAAATTACGCCAACCCTGACATGGTCGGTCATACCGGCGACCTGGCCGCCGCCATCGCTGCCTGCGAGGCGGTCGACCAGGGGCTGGGGCAGGTGCTGGACGCACTGGAACGGGCAGGGGGGGCGATGATCGTCACGGCCGATCACGGCAATTGCGAATTGATGCGCGACCCCGAAACCGGCGGGCCGCATACGGCGCATACCACTAACCCGGTGCCGGTGGTTCTAGTGGGCGGGCCTGCGGACGTGCGGCTGAAGCCGGGCCGCCTGGCCGACCTTGCGCCAACGCTGTTGCAGCTCATGGGCCTGCCGCAGCCATCCGAAATGACGGGGGAATCGCTGCTCGCATGATCCGCGCTGCCGCCCTGTCTCTGGCCATTGCGCTGGCTGCGCCGGTTGCGGCGCAAACCGCGCCCGACCCGGCCAGTGCCGCGCGTGCCGCGGCACAGCGCCTGGACGAGGCCTCGCGCCAACTGGATCGCGCCGACAGCGCCCGCAACCGCGTCAAGGCCCTGACAGAAACCCTGCGCGCTTTCGAAGACGGGCTTGAGGCGATGCGCGACGGCTTGCGCCGCGCCGCCATCCGCGAACGCCGCCTGCTGGCCGAACTGCAGGCCCGCGAGGACGAGATCGCCCGCCTTCTGGGGGTGTTGCAGGCGATGGGCCAGTCGCCCGCGCCGGTGCTGTTCCTGCACCCCTCGGGGCCGACGGGGACGGCGCGTTCCGGGATGATCCTGGCCGATGTGGCGCCCGCTCTCAACGCGCGTGCCGAGGGCCTGCGCGCCAAGCTGACCGAGGTGCGCACGCTGCGCGCCTTGCAGGAAACCGCCGCCGACACGCTCCGGCAGGGCCTCGATGGCGTGCAAGAGGCGCGCACCGCGCTCAGCCAGGCGGTGGCCGATCGCCAGCCCCTGCCGCGCCGCTTTACCGAGGATCCGGTGAAAACCGCGATCCTGATTGCGTCGAGCGAGACACTCGAGGGTTTCGCCAGTGGGCTCAGCCAGATTGCCCAAGAGGAAAGCCCCGGCAGCCTGCCCGACATTTCGCACCACAAGGGGGCGCTGCCAATGCCGGTGCAGGGGCAACTGTTGCGCCGCGCGGGCGAGGCGGATGCCGCCGGCATCACTCGTCCGGGCATCGTGCTGGCCACGCGTCCGCGCGCGCTGGTCACCACGCCCACGGCGGCAACGATCCGTTATCGCGGGCCGTTGCTTGAAATGGGCAACGTGATGATTCTCGAACCGCAGTCGGGCACGTTGTTCGTGCTGGCGGGCCTCGATATCGTCTATGGTGCCACCGGAGAGGTGCTGCCAGCAGGCAGCCCGGTGGGTCTGATGGGCGGTGAAGAGGCAGAAACGGGCGCGGTGATCACACAATCCGGCGAGGGGGCTGGAAACATGCGGCCCGAAACGCTCTATATAGAAGTCAGGCAAGACAACCAGCCGGTCGATCCGGCGACATGGTTCGCAATGCAGGAAGGATGACTGAAAGATGAAGAAATTCGTCATGGCCGCGCTGGGCGGCACCTTGGCCGGTGCCGTGGTCACCACGCAGGTGGCGGGCCCGCTTGTCGCGCAAGAGGCCGACAACCAGACCACTGTCTATGAACAACTGGATCTTTTCGGCGACATTTTCGAGCGTATCCGCGCGCAATATGTCGAAGAGGTGAACGACAAGGAGCTGATAGAAGCGGCGATCAACGGCATGCTGACATCGCTTGATCCGCATTCCAGCTATCTTTCGCCCGACGATGCCGCCGACATGCGCGTTCAGACGCGCGGCGAATTCGGCGGCCTGGGTATCGAGGTGACCCAGGAAGAGGGGTTCGTGAAGGTCGTGTCGCCCATCGACAGCACGCCCGCCGCCGAGGCGGGTGTCGAGGCGGGTGATTTCATAACCCATGTCGATGGCGAAAGCGTGTTGGGCCTGACCCTGGACGAGGCGGTAGACAAGATGCGTGGCCCCGTGGGCAGCGAGATCGTGATCACCATCGTGCGCGAAGACGAGGTCGAACCCTTCGACATCTCGATCGTGCGCGACACGATCAAGTTGCAGGCCGTGCGGACCCGCATCGAAGGCAACGCCGTGGTGCTGCGCGTGACGACTTTCAACGACCAGACCTACGACGATCTCGAAGAGGGGCTGGAAAAATCGCTCGAAGAATTGGGCGGCATCGAGCAGGCCAGCGGCATCGTGCTGGATCTGCGCAACAACCCCGGCGGCCTGCTGACCCAGGCGATCCGCGTCAGTGACGCCTTCCTGGACAAGGGGGAAATCGTTTCGACCCGTGGGCGCGATCCGGCCGATGGCGACCGCTACAACGCGACGCCTGGCGACCTGGCCGAGGGAAAGCCGGTGGTGGTGCTGATCAACGGCGGCTCGGCCTCGGCCTCGGAGATCGTCGCTGGCGCCCTGCAGGATCATCGCCGCGCGATCGTCGTGGGCACCAAGAGCTTTGGCAAGGGCTCGGTCCAGACGGTGATGCCGTTGCGCGGCGACGGGGCCATGCGCCTGACCACGGCGCGCTACTACACGCCTTCGGGCCGGTCGATCCAGGCGCTGGGTGTCAGCCCCGATATCGTTGTCGAACAGCCGCGCCGCGCCCCCAATGGCGAGGAAGAGGCCGACGCTCGCCCCTCGCGCTCGGAGGCCGATCTGCGCGGGCGTCTTGATAACGACTCGCTCAGCGAAGACGAGGTTCGCCAGATCGAGGAAGACCGGGCCAAGGCCGAAAAATCCGCGGCGCTTCGCGACGAGGATTACCAACTGGCCTATGCCGTCGACATCCTGCGCGGCTTCAGCGCGCTGAAGCCAGCAGAAGAATAAGGCGCTTGGTGCGCGCCACGCCGGGGTATCTGCCCCGGCGTGGCCTTGCTGTCACCGTTTCCCTTTCCAACCCGCGAGGCAGGCATGAGCCCGGAAGATATTGCCAAACTCCCTTATCGGCCTTGCGTGGGTGTCATGCTGGCGAATACCGATGGCGCCTTGTTCGTCGGGCAGCGCCTCGACAGCGAAACCCCCGCCTGGCAAATGCCCCAGGGCGGCATCGACCCCGGTGAAACCCCGCGCGAGGCGGCCCTGCGTGAGCTGTGCGAAGAAACAGGCGTCACACCCGATCTTGTGACTGTCGAAGATGAAACCGATGACTGGCTGACCTATGACCTTCCGCACGAGATCGTGCCGCGAATCTGGAAGGGGCAATTCAAGGGGCAGTGCCAGAAATGGGTGCTCATGCGGTTTCATGGCCGCGACGAGCAGGTGAACATCGCCACCGATCATCCCGAATTTTCCGAATGGCGCTGGCTGCCGGCGGACGAGGTTGTCGACCAGATCGTGCCATTCAAGCGCGCGGTCTACGAGCAGGCGTTGGCCCGCTTCCGAGACAAGCTCTGACCGCAGCAGGCCAACATTACCCGGCTGAACCCGCAGGGCGAATGGGGCAAAGCCCGCTGGGGTGAGCGTGCGCCATCACTCGCGCGCCCGCAACACCCCTGCCGGGCGCACCGCCAGTGGCCTCCAGGCAAAGGCCAGCCCCGAAAGCAGCGTCGCGAGCACCCCGCCCAGAACGATCCCGATGGCCGACGACCAGATCACCCCGAAGTCGGTTTCGAACACGAAGTGGCTGACAGCCCAGCCCCCCGCGATACCGGCCGCCAGGGCCACCAGCCCCGCGCCCAGCCCCAACAAGCCCGCGCGCAGCGCAAAGCTGGCCAGGATGCGCCCGCGCGTCGCGCCCAGCGTGCGCAGCACCGCCGCCTCGTAGACGCGGGCGGTGTCACCCGCCGCGGCCGCGCCGATCAGCACCAGGAACCCGGTTACCAATGTCGCCGCCGCGCCCCAGCTGGTTGCCGCCGCCAACCCTGACAGAACTTCCGACACGCGGTCGATGGCATCGCGCACACGGATCGCCGTGATGTTGGGATAGGCGTTCGACACATCGCGCAGGATCGCCGCCTCGGCCTCGGGTTCGGCATAAACGGTGGCGATAAAGCTGTGGGGCGCATCGGCCAGCGCGGCCTCGTTCATCGCCATGATGAACCCCATCCCGGCGGTCGAGAAATCGACATTGCGAAAGCTGGTGATCGTGCCTGTGATGTCGCGGCCCAGGATATTGACCGTCAGCGTGTCGCCAAGTTGCAGGCCCATCTCTTCGGCTTCTTCGGCGGCGAAGCTGATCTGGGGCGGGCCGTCGTAATCTTCGGTCCACCATTCGCCTGCCGTCACCTCGGTGCCTTCGGGTTGCGCGGCTGCATAGGTCACGCCGCGATCACCCTGTATCACCCAGTGTTCGCCCGCCACCTCGGCCGCGGGGCGGTCGTTGATCTGCGTGATGATGCCGCGCAGCATCGGGGCGCTTTCGGTTTTGCTCACCGCCGGATCATCCTCCACCCGCGCCAGAAAGCCGGGCATCTGTTCACGCTGGATATCGAGGAAGAAATAGCTTGGCGCCCGGTCGGGCAGGTCGCGTGCGATGGCATCGCGCAGGTTGCCGTCGATCTGGCCCACCGCCGCCAGCACCGAAAGGCCCAGGCCCAGCGACAGCACGACCGAGGTCGCCTCGGCCCCACGGCCAGAAATCGCGCCCAATGCCCATCTCAGGGCGGGGCGCGGTCGCAGGGCCACGCGGGCGACGCGCGCAAGCACGCGGATGCCCCAGGCGGCCAGGGCCAGCATGAACAGGGCCACCAACAGCCCGCCCGCCGTCCACAGGGTCAGCGCCCAGGTGCCGGAAAACACCCCCGCCACCGCCACCAGAGCGGCCACCAGCGCCACGGTCAGCGCCACCCAGATCGCCCGAGGGAAGGTTTGCCCCGATTGCCCGCCATCGCGAAACAACGTGGCGGCGCGAATATCCTCGGTGCGGGCCAAGGGCCACAGGGTAAAGACCAGCGCGGTCAGCAAGCCGTAAATCGCTGCCTCGGCGAGCGGGCCGGGATACAAGGCAAACACCGCCGGCACGGGCAACTGCGCCTGCAACACCGGCGCCAGTGCCAGCGGCGCCAGCGCGCCCAGCACCAGCCCCGCGCCGATGCCCAGCAGCGACAACGCCCCGATCTGCAGGAAATAGGTCTGGAAAATCATCGCCCGTTCGGCCCCCAGCGTGCGCAGCGTGGCAATGACGCCGGTCTTGCCCGCCAGGTAGGCACGCACCGCCGCTGACACGCCCACGCCGCCTACGGCCAGCCCGGACAGCCCCACGAGGATCAGGAAGGCGCCGATCCGCTCGACGAAGTCGGCCACGCCCGGCGCCCCGTTGCGCGCGTCGCGCCAGCGCAGGCCCGTGTCGGCGAACCGGGCCTTGGCCTGCGCCTCGAGCGCGGCAAGATCGGCCCCCTCGGGCAGGTCAAGACGGTATTGCGTTTCGAAAAGCGTTCCGGGCTGCAACAGCCCGGCATCGGCCAGCGCATCGGTGGCAACCAGTGTACGCGGCCCCAGGCCAAAGCCGCCGCCAGCATTGTCGGGTTCGCGCGCCAGCCGTGCCATCAGCACGAAATCCTGGCTGCCCAGGCGAAAGGTGTCCCCCACCTTTAGGGCCAGCCGGTCGGCCAAGATCGGCGCCATCACCCCGCCCGGCAGGCCGTCTTGCCCCGCCAAGGCTTGTGACAGCGACATTTCGGGTGCCAGTTCCACGTTCCCGATCAGCGGATAGGCCCCGTCGACCGATTTTACCTGCGTCAGCCCCCGTTCGGTGTCGCCATCGCGCGTGACGGTGGCCATTGACCGGAAATCCGTCACCTCGGACACGCGCTGCGCCGTGTCTTGCATCCAGGCCCGTTCCGCGTCGCTGGCAAAGCGATAGGTGAACTCCATCTCGGCATCGCCGCCGAGCAGCGCCGCGCCCTCGCGCGCCAGCCCCGTTTCGATCGATGACCTGACCGAGCCGACAGCCGCAATCGCCGCAACGCCAAGGGCAAGACAGGCGAGAAAGATCCAGAACCCCTTGAGGCCCCCGCGCAATTCGCGCGCGGCAAAGCGGGCCGCCAACCCCAGGCTCATTGCGCGGCCTCGGCGGCGGTGTCGATGCGTCCATCGCGCAAATGCACCACCCGGTCGCAGCGCGCGGCGAGGTCGGGCGCATGGGTGACCAGGACCAGCGTGGCCCCGTGCCGGTCGCGCAGGCCGAACAGCATGTCCATGATTGCCGCGCCATTGGTGCCGTCGAGGTTTCCGGTGGGTTCGTCGGCTAGCAAAAGCTCGGGCCGGGGCGCGGCGGCGCGTGCCAGCGCCACGCGCTGCTGCTCGCCCCCGGACATCTGCGCCGGGTAATGGCCCGCGCGCGCTTCAAGCCCCACGGCGCGCAGCTCGTCCATGGCGCGGTCCATCGCGTCGGGCACGCCGGCCAGCTCCAGCGGTGTGGCCACGTTTTCATGCGCTGTCAGCGTCGGGATCAGGTGAAAAGACTGGAACACCACCCCCAGGTGACCGCGGCGAAAGCGGGCAAGCTGATCTTCGGTCATGGCTGTCAAGTCTTGGCCCAGCACCTGCACGCGGCCGGCGCTGGCGCGCTCCAGCCCGCCCATCAGCATCAGAAGCGAGGATTTGCCCGAGCCCGAAGGCCCCACCAGCCCCAGCGTCTGCCCACGCTGGACATCCAGCGTGATGGCGTCGAGGATATCGACACGCCCGGCATTGCCATCCAGCGACAAGCACACATCTTTAAAGGAAATAACGGGGTCTGATGACATGAAAAAACGCCTGTTTCTAAGCCTGTCCTTGGCATATGGGGTCGCGGCCCTGATCGGCAACCCGCCGATGGTCGCACCTGCCCATGCCGGGTCGCACAGCACGACTGGCCCAACCGTCGTGGCGCTGGGCGACAGCCTGACGCAGGGCTATGGCCTGGTTGAACAAGAGGGCTTCGTACCGCAGTTGCGGGCATGGCTGGCCGACAACGGCGCGGGCGATGTGCGCGTCGTGAACGCGGGCGTGTCGGGTGACACGACCGCCGGCGGACTTTCGCGCGTGGCCTGGACGCTGACGCCCGATGTCGATGCGATGATCGTGGCGCTGGGCGGCAATGACATGCTGCGCGGCACCGACCCGGCCACCACCCGCGCCAATATAGATGGCATCCTGGCCGAGGCCGACAAAGCCGGGGTTGCCGTGCTGCTTGTGGGCATGCAGGCACCGGGCAATTACGGACCCGACTACAAGCGCGATTTCGAGGCGATCTGGCCCGACATGGCTGAAAAGCATGACACGCTTCTGGCCGAAAGCTTTTTCAAGGGGCTGGGCGAGGGCGATGATCCCTCTGCGATGCGCGCGTATTTTCAGCCCGATGGCATCCATCCCAACGCCGAGGGCGTGAAAAAGGTGGTCGAGGGGCTGGGCCCCCACGTGCTTGACCTGATCGCGCGCATCCCCGACGCGGCCGGTTAAGCGCCGCGAGCGGTGGCCGCTGCATCTGAATTTGCGTGACGTAGCGGCACCACGCACTCTTGCATAGCGCGCAGCTCTTCATATCTCATAAACAGAATATGAAGAGAGGTGGCACGATGTCGTCCATGAAACTGACATGTCTGGATTGTGGCCAGGTCAACCGGCTGCCCAGCAGCAAACTGGGGCCGGGCGCCAAATGCGGAACCTGCGGGGCGCGGCTGATGCCGGGCAAGGCGGTCGAGGTTGATTTCGACACGCTGCAAAAGGCCGCGCGCAATGACGACCTCCCTCTTGTCGTCGATTTCTGGGCGCCCTGGTGCGGGCCCTGCCGCATGATGGCGCCCGAATACGCCAAGGCCGCCACCGAACTCGGTGACCAGGCCCGGCTGGTCAAGCTGAACACAGAACAGCACCAGAAGGCAGGCACCGCCTATGGCATCCGGGGTATCCCGACGATGGCAGCCTTTGCCGGCGGGCGCGAACGCGCGCGCCAAACCGGCGCGATGCCCGCCGCCTCTATCGTATCATGGGTGCGCGGCGCGACCTGACGCCACCCAACTGTCATTAACTCAAGGAGAAACCGAAATGACACTCGACCGTGCCGTGATGGCCTTTGCCGGCGTAATGATCCTGATCTCGCTTTTGCTGACCGCTTTCGTGTCGCCGCTGTGGATGTGGTTCACCGCCTTTATCGGCCTCAATATGCTGCAGGCGTCCTTTACCGGCTTTTGTCCGGCAGCGATGATCTTTCGCAAGATGGGCGTAAAATCGGGCTGCGCCTTCGAATGAAGGCACAAGGCCGGGGCGCATCGCGCGCGCCCCGGCCCCGGAAGTTGAAGACCCTGCTTAAAGTACCGTTACCGGCGCGCCCACCGGAACCTTTTCGTACAGGTCAATGACGTGGTCGTTGATCATGCGGATGCAGCCATTCGAAACCGACCGCCCGATCGAACCCGGCTCGGTCGTGCCATGAATACGGTAGAACGTGTCACGCCCGTTCTGGAACAGGTAAAGCGCCCGCGCCCCCAGCGGATTGCCCGGCCCGCCGGGCTGGACGTAATCGTTATCCTTGAACTTGGCATAGGTCCGCGGCTCGCGCTCGATCATCTCGTTGGTGGGCCGCCATGTCGGCCATTCCTTCTTGACGTCGATCGTGGCCTTGCCGGTGAATTCCAGCCCGGCCTTGCCCACGCCCACGCCATACCGCAGGGCGCGGCGCGGCTCGGTCACGAAATACAGGAAATGCGCGCGCGGCAGTATAAGGATCTGGTTCGGCGCATAGGCTGCGGCGATGGTCACCGACTGAGGGCGAAATTTCGGCTCAATCTGTGCGGCGCGGGCCAGGCTGGGTGCCGCCAGCGCAGCGCCGGATGCGGCGATAAAGGTTCGGCGGGTAAACATGGTCATAATGCCCCTGTCTGAATACAACAGGGACATTATGTTCAGTTTTGCAGCGCAATCAACAGTCGCACTGCCGTTTCACCCACACGTGACAGGCGCGCGCCCGCCTCAGCGGATCACATGCACCGCGCAGGACGAGTGGCGCACCACCTGATGTGCCGTCGATCCCAGCAACAGGTCTTGCATGCCCGGCCGGTGCGACGCGATGACGATGCAATCAACCCCGTGCTTTTCCGCCCATTCCACGATCGTGCGGCCCGAATGGCCCTCGACCACCACGCCCTGCCCATTGGGCAGCGCGTCGGCTTTCTCGCTCAACTCGGCCTGCACGGCCTTGCGGCTTTCGGCGATGTAATCGGTGGGCATGTAGGAAATGGCATAACCCGGTATTTCTTCCATCACGTGCAGCAGGGTGATCTGCGCGCCCTCTGCGCTCAGCGCCTGTGCCACCTCGATGGCTGACTTGGTGTTGCGGTCCTCGTCGAAGGAAATCGGAACCAGGATCTTGCGGTACATTCGGCGTCCTTTCTTGGCTGACAGGCGGTATCGTGTTTCATCGCGCGCATACGCGCCTTGATTCAGGTCAGTCGAAACTGGCCACCACGTCATACATCACCGGCTCGAACCGGGTGCACAACGCGGCGATGCGCCGGTTGCGGCGGCGCATCTCTTCGCTTCGCAGCATGGCCTGGAAATCCTCGCGCCGGGCCCATTGCGAGTAATTGGCGATGCGCGTCTGCGCGTCGTTCACGTGCAGGCCGGAGGCGATAAAACCCGGTTGCTTGGAGATGAAGTTTTCAAAGGCGTCGGTCAGCTCGTCCATCAGGTCCTGGCAGGTGCCGGGGGTCATCTCGAACGTGGTGATCACGGTCTGGCAGGGCGTGTCGCTGGAAATCCGGGGCATGGGATGGCCTTTCTTTTGCGTCATCGGGGGCCGTGCCGCCAGCTTAGCACGTGCCACGAGGCTTGGCCAAACCACATCGGCGGCTCGCGGCGCGGAAGGCCGCCGTTAACCACGTGTTTACCAAGGTGGCGGAGCTTGGCGCAGGGTTTTTGACAGGAAGGAAGGGTTATGCTGCGCCTGGCCGTGATCTTTTGGTTGATGATGGCCGGCCCGCTCTGGGCCGGGGCCTGGCCGCGCGGCAAGGGCAATGTCTTCGTAACCGCCCTGACCTACCTGACGCAGAACGGCACCTATTCCGGTATCTACGCCGAATGGGGCCTCACCGATCGGCTGACCCTTGGCCTTGATGTGGGGCACGGCGTATCGGGCGAGGAAAAGGCCGTGGCCTTCCTGCGCCTGCCGATGCTGGAGCGCCTTTCCAACCATGAATTCGCATGGGAGCTGGGCTTGGGCGAGATCGCCGGTGAAAAGGTGATCCGGCCGGGCCTGAGCTGGGGCAAGAGCGTTGAACTGGCAGGGCGCCCGGGCTGGATCGCGGTCGATTCCGTGGCCGAAATGCGCACCGAAACGCTGGCCACAGACTACAAGGCCGATCTCACGCTGGGGTTGACCGTCACCGACAGGCGCAAGATCATGATGCAGTTCCAGGCCGGCGTGCAATCCGGGGACGAACCCTTTCTGCGGCTCGTCCCCTCGATCACCTTCGGCCTGTCGAACCGGACGCAGTTGGAAATCGGCCTGACACACGACCTGCTCGGCGTCCGTGACACCGGGATAAAGGCGGCAGTTTGGTATGAATTCTAGCCGCGGCCCTAGTTGTCGATCCGCACCGACACCGAGTAGACGCCTTCGACCGGTTCGGGGAAATGCAGCTTTACCCGGTCTCGCTCCGGCCCCTGTTCCGTCGCCACGTATGGCTGATGGTACCGCGCCACGTTGGCCCCGTTCTTGATTTTCGAACGCGCCACGATGGCCTCCACATTCTGGGCATACCCGCCAAAGGGCAGGGGCCCCGCGCAATCGACCACCCAGGTCGCGGCCGCACTGTTTTGTTCGTGCAGGATGACGGCCGGGTTCATGATCCCCTGGCTGACCGAATTGAACATGTTGCCGGTGATGGTGATGTTGCGCATCCTGGAATAGTTCAGATCGGCGAAAGACGTATCCACGTGGTCGACCCTGTCGATCACACCGTGGATCACGCGAAAGATGTTGCCTGTCATGTTCAGTCCGTTGATGAAATGGCCCGCGCCATGCGGCTTGATCACCAGGAACCGAAACCACGGCGCCACGCCGATGGCCTGGAACACGTTGTCGGAAATGTTCAGCCCCGAGAACGAGTACTCGCTGGCAAATTCCGGCTCGTGGTCGTGTTCGTTCGACCATTCGATGGAACAATTGTCGATGTAGTTCCCCGCGATGGTCGCGCGGTTGTGGGACGAGGTCAGGATCAGCCCCGCAGTGCGCACGCCTTCGGGCTCGTCATCGCCCTGGAACCAGTGATTTCCGGTGATGATGCTGCTGGTGCCGCCCAGGATGGCGAAATGCCGGAACTGGGTAATCCGGTTGTTGCGCAGCTTGACGTCGTTGGCATTTGCATTCAACCCGACCGACACACGATCCTGCGCGCGCATGGCGGTTTCGTTCGACAGGAACTGGCAGCGGTCGACCAGCATCCCCTGGCAGCCCTGGCCGGGGCTGGTGATCGCGCGGTCGGCCGGCGCGGTAAAGAAACAATCCTTCACGTGGAAAATCAGCCCCGCAGGCGCCAGCAGGATGCCGCTGGCCCGGCCACGGCACAGGAACTCGATATCCGACATCGAGAACTTTGAAAGCTTCTCGAAACCGCTGAAATCCAGCACGTATTTGAACCGGCGAAAGGTGAACGTCTGCGTGCCCGCCGCATCGTAAAGCGGCATCGACAGGGTGATGCGCTGCTGGGCGACGTTCTTTTCGCGCACATAGACCTCGCGGCCGACGCCGCCGCCCTCGATCAGGGCCCCCACCGGGATGTTGGCGATGTTCTGCACATTGGTCAGCTCAAGCGGGTTGTTGGGGTTGTAGCTGGCCACGCTGGTTCTCACCTGCGTGTCCCAATTGGCCGAGGGTTCGACATAGAACTGGCCGTTGCGGATATGCCGGCGCTGGGCGTATTCGCTGCGGTTGGCCACGGCGGCCTGCATGTCGATGGGCTCGTGCACGCTGATGCGCCGGCCGCCCATGTCCAGGCTTTCATGATCGGAATTGTTCAGCAGCGCCTGAAAGGCTTTCTTGAAGGCCAGAACCTCGTTGCCGAAGGCATCGATATAGGCGGGCAAGTCGAAATTCTTGGTCAACGACAGGATCTTGCCATCAGGCATCGTCACCGTTCCTTCAAAGGACACGCGGTTTTCAAAAGTCACGCTGTTGCCCAGGAAGTAGGTGCCGGCCGGCACGATCACCCGCTGCCCGTTCGCAGCCGCATCGGCGGCCTCGAAGGCGGCGCTGTCATCGGTGACGCCGTCACCCAGTGCGCCGAAATCGCGCACGTCGACAAAGCCCAGCATGCCGCGCAGAAAGACCGAGGTGACATCCTCGATCTCGATATCGTCGATGCGCACCACGCCGCCATTCGCGCCGGTCAGGTCCAGCCCGAAATGTCCATAGATCGCCGCCCGGCCCCAGGGCATGTCGACGCCGGGCCGCGTGCCGGTGCCGACGATGGCACTGATCTCGACAACTTCGCCATACCTGTCAATCGCCAGCGCGGGCCCGATCTCGGGCACGCCGTCAAGATGCACCTCGCCCGCCGTGCCCGCCCAGGCCGCGATACGGGCCGAGGGCAGGTTTCCGCTGACGGCCTTCAGGCGCGCGCGGATGCGCAGGTAGCAGCCCGGCAGGACCGGCGTCTGCCCCATGAAGCGCAGCTTTTGCACCGTGTCGGTCTTTTGCACCTCGAGGCAGCCGCCGAAATCGGCATCGGCCGGAACGAAGGCGGCATTGGGCGCACCGTCATACGTGTCCGAGCCGGGCGTACCATTGCCGCGCGACCACTGGTCAAGCCCTTCTGCAAATGCGGGCGGCATCAGCGCCAGACCCTCGGTAATCGCCTTGTTCATCTTGATCCCCTTCCACGAGTAATGCGGCAAAACCCCGGCGGGCCCGCGTGATCGGGAAAGGGAAGTATCAATACCGCGTTAACCGACCCTGAGACCACCGTCACGGTGCCTCCCGCGCGGTATCGGGCAGATGTCGCGCGATGCGCTGGGCCGAGGGCCTTGCCGGTGTTTGCCCGCAAAGCTGAAACTGCCAGCGGTTCAAGCTGCCGTGCCGGGGGCCTTCAACAACTGCACACCGTTGATCTGCCAACCGTTCTCGGTTTCGATCATCTGGTAGTCCAGCAGGTGAACACGGCCTTGCGCGTCGGTGATCTGCACGCGCTGCCACAGGCTTCCGGCCTCGTCGCGCAGTTGCAGGTAACGCACCTCGGCCGGGCGCCAGACCATCGGGTAACCGCGCCGGACCATAGCTCCAAAGTTCTCGGGCGTACGGAAAATATCCTTGATGGTTGGGCTGGCAAAGGTAAAGGCGCGGTCGAAATCGTCGGCCTTGAACGCTTGCAATTGCTCGTCGATCACATCGGTGATGGCCTGCTGCTGGGCGTGGCCGGGCAGGGCAAGGCCCAGCAAAAGGGCGAAAATCAGGAAAAAACGGCGCATGGGGTCATCCTCCTGCGCCGCTTAGATAGGGCCCCGCGCGGGGGCGTCAAAACCGCTCAGCCGGTGGTCAGCTCACCGGCCAGCGCCGAGTCGATCAGCGCGATGGTTTCATCGACCCCGTAAAGCGCGATGAACCCGCCAAAGCGTGGGCCCTGGCTGGCGCCCAGCAATACCTCGTAAAGCGCCTTGAACCAGTCGCGCAGCGGGTCGAACCGGTCGCGCCCGACGGCGTAGACGATGGATTGCAGCGTCTCGTCATCCGTCGGCCCGTCATGGGCGGCCAGGGCCGTGCGCAGCGCGTCTAGGGCCTCGCGCTCGGTCTCGGTGGGGGCGCGGTAGGTTTTGGTGGGTTTCACGAAGTCGTTGTAGTAGCGCACGGCAAACCCCGCCGCCTGGTCCAGGTCGGGGTGCGTTTCGGGGCTTGCGTCGGGCGCGTAGCGGCGGATGAACCCCCACATGGTTTCCTTGTCCTCGGCCGCCGATACCGATGCCAGGTTCAACAGCATCGAGAAGGGCACCACCATGTGCGATTCGGGCGGCGTGCCGCCATGGATATGCCAGACCGGGTTGTTGACCTGCTGTGCCGCGTCCTGGCCGGGAAAGGCGCGCAGCTGCTGGTGGTATTCATCCACCGCGCGCGGGATCACGTCAAAGTAAAGCCGCTTTGCCGTCTTGGGTTTCTGGTACATGAAATACGACAGGCTTTCGGTGCTGGCATAGCTTAGCCATTCGTCGATCGTCAGGCCGTTGCCCTTCGATTTGCTGATCTTCTCGCCGTTCTCGTCCAGGAACAGCTCGTAGGTGAAATGTTCGGGCTTCCTGCCGCCCAGGATCTCGCAGATACGGTCATAGATCGGGGTGTTGGTGGAGTGATCCTTGCCGTACATCTCGAAATCCACGTCCAGCGCTGCCCAGCGAGCACCGAAATCGGGCTTCCATTGCAGTTTCACCTGCCCGCCCGTCACCGGCAGGGTCCATTCGCGGCCGGTTTCGTCGTCGAAGGTGATCGTGCCGTTGGCCGCGTCCACGTGTTTCATCGGAACGTACAGAACACGGCCCGTTTCGGGGTGAATGGGCAGGAAGATCGAATAGGTCTGCCGGCGTTCCTCGCGCAGCGATTTCAGCATGACCTTCATGATGTCGTCATAGCGTTCGGCGGCACGCAGCAGCACCGCGTCGAACCGGCCGGTATTGTAGAACTCGGTGGCGCTGATGAACTCGTATTCGAACCCGAAAGTATCGAGGAACCGCCGCAGCATGGCGTTGTTGTGGTGGCCAAAGCTGTCATGGGTGCCGAACGGGTCGGGCACCGATGTCAGCGGGCATTGCAGGTGCTCGCGCAGCATGTCGGGGTTGGGCACGTTGTCGGGCACCTTGCGCATCCCGTCCAGGTCGTCGGAAAAGCAGATCAGCCGCGTCGGGATGTCGCTGATCAACTCGAACGCGCGGCGGATCATCGTCGTGCGCAGAACCTCGCCGAAGGTGCCGATATGCGGCAGGCCCGACGGGCCATAGCCGGTTTCAAACAGCACATGGCCCTTTTCGGGCGGCTGTTTTTCATAGCGTTTGACCAGTTTACGCGCCTCTTCAAAGGGCCAGGCTTTGGAATTCAGGGCGGCATCGCGCAGGTTGGTCATGATTGGGCTCCGGTTGCCGGGCCGCGCCCCATGCGCGGCAGACCGCCGCTTCCTATTGAAGCGGGGGGGCACAGTCAATATTCTGCACTGCAACAACCCCGTGCAAGGAACCCCCGATGAACGATCAAACCCCCCACCCGCTTTCGCCGCAGGACTGCCTGGTGGCGGTCATGGTCGCGGTTTCCGCCTCCGATGACGATATCCGCACCGCCGAGCTGGTCAAGATCCAGTCGGCGGTCAACCACCTGCCGATCTTTGCCGAGTATGACATCGACCGGATGAACATGACCGCGCAGCTCGTGTTCGATCTCTTCGCCGAAGAGGACGGGCTTGATGCGCTTTTCGGCCTGGTGCGGGAAAACCTGCCGGAACACCTGTTCGAAACCGCCTATGCCCTGGCCTGCGATGTGGGCGCCGCCGATGGCAAGCTGGAAGAGGCCGAGCTGCGCCTGCTGGAAGAAATCCGCTACGAGCTCAACATCGACCGCCTCGCCGCCGCCGGCATCGAACGCGGCAGCCGCGCCCGCCACATGCGCGCCTGAGCGCGGCGGCAGGCCAGCGCCGAACGACCCGGTTCGGTGCACGGAGCGTCATGCCGGGGCCATGCGGTGGGGGTGGTTTTCGGCTCGTGGCCGCCATTCGTGGAGCCTGAGGCGAACGGGAGGTGCCAGGCCCGGAGCGGACCCAGTACCAGCCGATGATGCAGGCAAAGGCGGGCAGCCGTGATACGCTAGCGGAAAGGCGAAGATGCGGACTAAGTTGCCGTTCGCAGATTAAACCTCAATGTCGGGAATTGCGAAGCGGCAGACTGGCGGTCTCGTTTCGATCTCTAGATTAAATCGAAATCTGACAGGAATTCTTCTCCGACAAGGCTGATTAACTTCCGCATCTGCGCATGGTTTAATCTGAATGCTTCGTCTTCCGGCAGCAGGGCCGGAACAAGCTCGACAAGACCGAGTTTTAGAATGTCGCTCGCAGCGCCGTTCTCGATAACGCCTTCAACCTCTTTTGGAGGCTGCTCTTCTAGAGGCCAATTTTCCAATTCGGGAGCGATAGCAAACTTTCGAGGTACTATCACTCCCGGCTCAATCTTAAGCCCCGAGGCTAGCACGCTCGCGACGATTGTCAGTCCATTCCTTGTCGTCAAATTCTTTAGCGACTTCGGGCTTGGATAGGCGTTGACGAGCCTAGGTCGATACTCAATTAGAGGTTTGATAGGGACACTGGCAACTTCCCCTAAAGACTGAAGGTACAAGTTCATTGTTGTCCGCTCAGGATTGCCATGAACCACACCAGCGAGCGTGGCGCTATGGCGGCCTGTCGTCAGTGGATCGCGCGATGAAAGGCTGCCTAGGCCTGCTGCGAGATTAGTAAGTATGCCACCGTCACAACGCCTCTTATATAGTGAAATAAGCTCCTCTTCGCGGCGTAAGCAGGCTGCCTCGTCGTGCTCAAATACCTGGTCCACTCGATAAAAGACCTGCTTCCCCGAGCCGATTGTCTTACGTATCTTGTTGCATTTGAAGGGGTTGCTCTTGTGTATTGCTGTTTCGCGGAGTGCTTCTGTTTCATGTTGAAGAAGCCGTGAACCCTTTCCTTTCCCAACGTAAAATGGCTCAAGCTCGGGGGTCAAAAGCAAATAAGTGTAGAACGATCCAGTTGGGAGGTCATTCACGAACTGATTTGCCAAGATGCGGTCGCCCTCAAATGCAAACCTCGAAATCCCAAACATGTACTTTCTCCACTTCACAGTGGACCTTCGTGCATACCGCAGCATTCGTCAACTTGGTCTCGCTGCCGACCTTCGCCGCACGCTACACGAAAGGCCGCTCTCGGAAAACGGCCCAAAACTTTGCAACCCCCACCCATACGCAGTGCCGCCGTTCGCCCAGTGCGCAGCGAACATCCACTCCCCGCCAGGTCACGCGCCGTAGATCGCATCCCAGCGTTCGATAAGCCCTTGTTGAAGCTGCTTTGACCGGCGGTTCCAGGCGCGGGCGCCGTCGGGGCGTTCGCGTTGCGCGCGCGGGATCGTGGCGCGGGTGTCGAGGTCGGCGGTCAGGATGGCAAAGACCAGTTCGCTGCCGTCGCGCGCCGTCATGAACCCGGCCAGCGTGCTGACGAAATTCAGCGTGCCGGTCTTGGCGTCCACCTTCACCGGGTGCGCGCGGTCGGGCGCGCCGTTGGCATCGCGCAGCACAACCCGTTTCAGGATCGGGCGCAGCGCCTCTTCCTGCGCGGCGCCGGCCAGCATCTGCACCATCGCCGCGGCGCTGATGCGCGAGGCATCGCCCAGCCCCGAATGATCGACCAAGGCCACGTCCTGCATGCCAAGGCGCGCCCGCGCCCAGCGGCTCATCTCTTCGGCCGAGGCGCGCAGGTCGGCCATTTGCTGCCCCCCCGCCTGGCTTGCGGCCAGCCCCACCATCTCGGCCGTCAGGTTGGTCGAGAATTTCAGCATCCCGTGCAGGATCTCGCGCAGCGGGGCGCTGTCATGCCGGGCCAGCAACTGGCCCCCGGGCGGGCTGTCGGCCTCGGTCTCTTGCGGCAGGACGATCCCGTGCGACCGGGCGAAGGTGCGAAAAACCTCGCCCGCGTAAAGCGTGGGCCGCCGCACCGGCAACCAGCGTGACCCGCCATTGCCCAACGCCCCCCTGGCCACGGTCCATTCATCGTGGCTGGGACGGTCGGCATAGGTGTACACGGGCATCTGGCGCGTCACCACCTGCATCCGGGCCACCCGCACCGCCGGCCGGTACTTGGCCGAGCGCGCATCCATCGTCACGCCGTAGCCATCGCCCTGGCGCTGCCACTCGAAATGGACCCGGTTGAAATTCAGCGACAGGCCCGAAATCGCGGGGTTGTAGCCCACGTGTGGCGGTTGGCCCGGGTCGATCTCGCGGATAAAGGGCAAGCCCCCGCCCCAGACCAGGAACCGCCCGCGCACCGCGCGCACGCCCGCGTCTTTCAGGGTTTGCGCCAAATCGGCCAGCGCATCGGTATCCAGCGTCGGATCGCCCCCGCCGGCCAGCACCAGGTCTCCCGTGATCTCGCCATTCTCGATCGCGCCGGTGGCCAACAGGCGCGTGGCAAAGCGATGCGCGGGCCCCAGCCGGTCCAGCGCGTAAAGCGCGGTGATCGCCTTGGCCACGCTCGCCGGGGGCAGGGCGGTTCGGGCCGCGTGCCGCTCCAGCATCACGCCGCTTTGCGCATCCGCCACGGCAAAGGCCACCGGCCCGCCCAGCCGCGCCTTTGCAATCAGCGCCTCGGCCGTCGGGATCGTGCTGCCGGGAAAGCCGTCGGGCCGCAGCACCGGCCGCAGCGACGCGGCAGGCGGCGCTGCGCGCGCCGCACCGGGCAAAAGCCCCAGCGCCGCAGAACCGGCCAGGAAATGCCGCCGTGAAAACCGCTTGTTCATGGGCGCAACACTAGCCCCGGATTTCCGCCGCTTACAAGCGCGCAGGCATCACGATTTCGCTGCCCTGGCGGGTCCAGCCGCCCGTGCGCCGTATCCGCGTCGATGACATGTCGATCATGGGCACGTTCACGAAGCACCAGCGCGGCGGCTGGCCCGCCGCCAGCGCCCGCGCCGCGCGCGCGGGCAGCTTGGCATGGCGGTAGATGCGCGCCGCCTTTGACGCGCGCGCAGAAATGCGTTGGCCCGGCCGTGCCAGAACACCAACCGGCACGCTCTCCATGATCTGCTGCCAATCCTGCCAGCGGTGCAATTGCGCCAGGTTGTCGGCCCCCATCAGCCACACGAACCGCACGCCGGGGTAAAGCCGGCGCAGGCGACGCAGTGTCTGCGCGGTGTATCGCGTGCCAATCCGGGTTTCGATATCGGTGACCGTCACGCGCGGATGGTCCATCACCGCCCGCGCCCGCGCCATCCGATGCGCCAGCGTCGCGGGGCCCTTGGCCTTCAGCGGGTTGCCCGGGCTTACCACCCACCACACCTGGTCCAGCCCGAACCGGCGCAGCGCCTCGCGCGTGATATGGGCGTGGCCCTCATGCGCGGGGTCGAACGACCCGCCCAGCAGGCCCACGGACTCGCCCGCCCGCGCGCGGGGCAGCGCATACCGCGCCAGCCCGCCGGTTCCTGCCTCTTCACTGCCCATGCCTCGCCCTCTTGCCCGCACCGGCGCGGACCTTGCCAGATCGCCCCGGCGCTGCCAAGGCCGCACCGTCATCGGCCTGTCATACCGCCGCGCCAAAGGGTGACAATCGCACGCGCAGCCGCTACCGCTTGATCCACGCCAAGAGGAAACCCCGATCATGCATATCGAGAACTGCACATTCGATGAACTCCAGGTCGGCGACAGCCGCGAATTGCGCCGCCTGTGCACCCAGGACGACCTGCTGGTATTCGCCAACGTCTCGGGCAACCACAACCCGATGCACCTGTATGATGCCGACGGCGATGGCGACGGCATGGTCGAGGCCGTCGCCCCCGGCATGTTCGTCGGTGCGCTGGTCTCGGCGGTGCTGGGCAACCTGCTGCCCGGGGCGGGCACGCTCTATCGTGCGCAGAGCATGGTCTTTCACGCCCGCGCCCATGCCGGGGACGAGCTGGTCAGCCGCGTCACCGTCACCGACAAGAACGAACGCGACAGCACCGTGACCCTTGCAACCGAGGTGCGCCGCTTGGGCGATGACGCGCTGATCCTGTCCGGCGCGGCCACGGTCGAGGCGCCCCGCAAGAAGATCAGCTATTCCAGCCACGACCTGCCCGGCCTGATCGTGCAGCGCCACCGCCATTTCGAAAAGCTGTTGAAACTGGCCGCGCCGTTGCCCGCGTTGAAAACCGCCGTGGTCTGCCCCGAAGAACCCAATTCGCTGGGCGGCGCCCTTTTGGCGCGCAGCCATACCCTGATCGCGCCGATCCTGGTGGGCGATGCCACGCGCATCGCCGCCTGCGCCGCCGAAATCGGTGCCGACCTGACTGGGGTCGAAATCATCGACGAACCCGATCACCAGACCGCCGCGCACCGCGCCGTCGCCCTGGTGGG
Source organism: Lutimaribacter degradans (assembly GCF_023703375.1). Lineage (GTDB taxonomy): Bacteria > Pseudomonadota > Alphaproteobacteria > Rhodobacterales > Rhodobacteraceae > Lutimaribacter > Lutimaribacter degradans. The sequence goes on along the minus strand of NZ_JAMQGO010000002.1, from coordinate 342,890 downwards.
CGAGGGCCGCGCCGAGGCGCTGATGAAGGGGCATTTGCACACCGATCAACTGTTGCGCGCCACGCTGGACAAACAGGCCGGGCTGCGCGCCGGGCGCCGGTTCACCCATGTATTCGTGATGGATGTGCCGGGGCTGGCGCACCCGCTCTTGGTGACCGATGCCGCCATCAACATCTCGCCCGATCTGAAAACCAAGGTCGACATCGTGCAAAACGCCATCGACCTGGCCCTGTCCATCGGGATCGAGCAGCCGAAGGTCGGCGTGCTGTCGGCGGTGGAAACGGTGAACCCCGACTTGCCATCCTCCATCGACGGGGCGCTGTTGTCGAAAATGGCCGAGCGCGGTCAGATCACCGGCGGGCTGGTCGACGGGCCGCTGGCGATGGATAACGCCGTCGATATCGCGGCGGCGCGCACCAAGGGGCTGACCTCGCCCGTCGCAGGCCATGCCGACGTGCTGGTCGTGCCCGATATCGACGCGGGCAACATGCTGGCCAAGCAACTGACCTATCTTAGCCACGCCGAGGGCGCGGGGCTGGTGCTGGGCGCGCGCGTGCCGATCATCCTCAATTCGCGTTCCGACGACGACATGTCGCGGCTGGCCTCCTGCGCGGTCGCGGCGCTGCATCACTTTCGTCTCAAGGGGGGGGCGTGATGTCGCATCTGCTGGTTCTGAACGCGGGGTCGTCATCGCTCAAATTCGGGTTGTTCCAGTCCGGGCCCGGCGACCCGCAGGCGCTGGTCACCGGGCTGGTCGAGCGTATCGGCGGCGCGGCGCGGCTGGTGCTGACAGGGCCGGACGGCGACAGGCTGGCGCAAACCGATCTGCCGGCCCGGCACGCGCAAGACCATCACGGCGCGCTTCACGCGGCGCTGGCCGAGGTGGAAACCCGCTTCCCCGAGGCCGAGATAACGGCCGTCGGGCACCGCGTCGTGCATGGCGGGCGCGATTTTGCCGATCCGATGGAGCTGACGCCCGACGTGATCGCCCGGCTTGAAACCCTGGTGCCCTTCGCGCCGCTGCACCAGCCGCATAACCTGGCCGGTGTGCAGGCCGCGATGGCCGAATTTCCGCAGGCGCGGCAAGTGGCCTGTTTCGACACCGCCTTTCACCGCAGCCACCCTTTCGTGAATGACACCTTCGCGCTGCCGCGCGCCTACTACGACAAGGGCGTGCGCCGCTACGGCTTTCACGGGCTCAGCTATGATTACATCTCGGGCGCGCTGGCCGAAATGGCGCCGACGCTGCACAAGGGCCGGGTGGTGGTGGCGCACCTGGGCAACGGCGCGTCGATGTGCGGGATGCTGGCGGGCCGGTCGCTGGCCTCGACCATGGGGTTTTCCGCGCTCGACGGCTTGCCGATGGGCACGCGCTCGGGTCAGGTAGATCCCGGCGTGCTGCTATACCTGATGGAGCAAGAGGGTATGGACGCCGCGGCGATTTCAGACCTGCTTTACAAGAAATCGGGCCTTCTGGGCCTGTCGGGCATCAGCCATGACATGCGCACGCTCGAAGAATCCGACGACCCGCACGCGCGGCAAGCGATCGACTATTTCACCTTTCGAATCCGGCGTGAACTGGGGGGGCTGGCCGCCGCGCTGGATGGGCTGGACGCGGTGGTGTTCACCGGCGGCATCGGCGAAAACTCGGCCCGCATCCGCCACCAGGTTTGCAGCGGCATGGGCTGGATCGGGATCGAGCTGGACGAAGACGCCAACGCGCAAAACGCCTCGGTCATCTCGTCCGATCTCGGGCGGGTGCGCGTCATGGTCATTCCCACGAACGAAGAACTGGTCATCGCCCGCGCCGCGGCAAGGCTGGCGGGCGGGTAGGGGCCTCGCGGGCCCGCGCAGGCGGGACCGGCGCGGGTGGCGCTGTCCGGCTTTCGCAGCCGCGCGGTTTTCCCCGCCGATCGCGCGGATTCTGCATATTTACAGCGCCTGAAAATATATCGGGTGGCTTAGTAATCGCGCTCGTAATACACGCCCAGCCCCGTATCGCCATCCGAGCCCAGCCGCCCGCGAACGGTGATATTCGGGCTGACCTCGAGGTTCAGGTTGATATCGGTCTCGCCCTCGCCATTTACCACGACATCGGAATAAATGTTTTCCGACAGGTACTTGCCCGCGCGCGCCTGCACGTTGCCCGAGTCATCGGTGCTGACGTCAAAGTCATCCAGTGACAGCGTTTCGCGCAACTGGCCGGTCAGGCCCGCCCCGCCATGCCCCGACAGCACGCGCACCGCGTTGGCCAGCCGCAATGCCTGCAAGGCAGATATCTCGGTCACGTCCCGCCCGAACAGAAGCAATGACAATATCTCGTCCTGTGGCAGCTCTGGCGACGATTGAACCACAAGATCTGGTGCGCTTGCCGAGCCTTCGATTCCCAGGGTTATGACCACGTCCTGGCTTCTCGTGGTGGCGGCAAAGCGGATAATCGGGTCGAACGACCCCTGCAATTGTAGCACCCCCTCGTCCAGCGCCAGCCGCTGGCCCAGGATGTCCAGCCGCCCGCGCACCAGTTCGAACCGGCCCTGGGGCACAATGTTGTCAGTGGTGCCCAAAAGCTGGAGCTGACCGCCCAATTCGGCGTCAAGTCCCCGTCCCCTAACGAAAATTCGCGATGGCGCCCGGATCGTCAGGTCAATCGGGTAGGCCGGGCCGCTGGCCGCGTTGCCGGCCCCCGGCTCGGCGATCAGCCCGGCCCATTGCCGCACCTGCCGTACCGCGGGCGGTTCGTTCACGTGGCGCAGGCCGGCCAGGTCGCCGAAACTCGGGCCTGTCGATGCGGGTATCCGCAGTTCCGCCGGACCCAGATCAATCAAGCCCCCAATCCGCGCGCCATTCGTCAGGGGCCCCTGCAAGGTCACCCGGCCGGTTGCCGTCGTCTCGTACAGGCGGGCTTGCCTAAGAACGACTTGTTCAATGATTACAGACAGATCGGCGTTGAAGGGCGGTGTCAGGCCCACGCCGCCCTCAAGCTGCACCCGCCCGCCGCTGGAAACCACCGCAGTCGCCGCGATCCGGGCCTGCCCGCCAGACAGATCGGCGCTTGCGTCGATCTCGCCCAGTGCCAGCCCCAGGCTGGGCAGGGTCAGCCGGGCATCTCGGGTTGCGATATTGCCCGACAACGAAGACAGCGCCAACGGCCCCGCCAACCGCAGGTCATAGCTGGCAATTCCGCTTACCGCACGGGGCCGCAAACGGGCATTGGCCAGCGCCAGCGGTGTGCGGCCCGTCAACGCCAGGTCGGCGCGGGTGAAATCGGGCGCAATGGTGCCGTTGGCAGCCAGTCTGGTATCGCCGGTTGCTCCGCCTGTAACGTCGATCTGCCAGTCACCCGTTCCGCGTTTAGCATTGCCCTGCACCGTGACCGGCCCTGCCAGCTCTTGCGCGAGGATACCGCCATCGGGCAGGCGCAGTTCAGCGGCCAGGCTTTGGCTGTCTGCCGTCATTTCGCCATTGGCCGTGGCGGTCAGTGCGGGCGTCGATAGCCGCAGGCTGTCGACGTTCAGCCGGCCCTGGGCATCGCGGCGGAGCACCGCCGAAAGTTCACCATTTCCGCGCAACAGTTGGTCGGCCGTCTCAACGTCAACCGACAGGTTTTGCAAGGTGGCGGACAGGTCGATCCGACCATCGAGGTCGGTCAGGCCGGCATCGATCTCGGCCGATGCGCTCAAGCCGCCGCCCAGTTGCCGCCCGGCCAGCCCGGAATAGGGGGCAAGATCATCCAGTTGCGCCTCGGCGCGCCCTGCCAGGCGGGGCGCGTCGGGCAGGCCCGTGACACGGCCTTGCCATGTGGCGTTGCCATTGCCGGGCAGGGTGGCCTGGGCGTTCACCGTCCATGCGGTGACGGCGCCAGTGCCCTGCGCGGCCAGGCGCGCGGGACCTGAAAGGCCCGGTGCGATACGGGCCGTGTCGGCAACCTCGGCCTGCATGTCAAAGCTGCCAGCCTCTTCGCCCAGCGACGCCTCGCCGGTGATGCGCGCGTGATCGGTGGCGATGCGCAGCCCCTGGACGCTGGTTGCCGCGCTGTCACGAAGCAACCGCAGCGAGAGCGTTCCCGCGCCCGCCAGAAGCGGGTCAAGCTGCGGTTGGCCAACCGAAAGGTCGGTGGTTTGCCCGTCAAACAGCAGATCGAGTGCGCTTGTGTAAAGCGCCACGTCGCCGCTGATGTCCAGCGCCGCGCTACCGCCAAGCGGCGCATCAGCCAGCGCGGCAAAGCGGGCCAGATCGCGGGCGGCAAGCCGCAGATCGAGCGTGGCCTGCGGGTCGAACATATCCTCGGGCAAGCGCAGGCTGGCATCGCCGGTCAGGCCATAATCGGCGCCGGACAGGTCGATGCCGGCAAGGCGCAGGCCGTTGGCATCGGTCCATTCAAAGCCAAGCCGCCCGGATAGCGAGGGGCCGACCGCCTGCGCCAACTTGGCATCGGCAAGCGTCAGCCCATCGGCGGCAAGCGCCACGTCACCGACTATCGTGCCAAGGCCATCGCCGCGCGGGGGCGTGATCGTGCCGCCCGCCGTCAGGCGCAGCGCGCCAAGGCGGTTGCCCGCCTGCACGACCTGCCGGGCAGTTGCCTGCATCTGCCAGCCATCGCCCGCGGCACGGTCGTACTCCAGTTGCAGGTCGGCCCCGTCCACTTGGGTGCCGTCGCCGCCCGTGGGCAGGTTGACCGGGTTGCCTTCCGGGTCGGCGACGCGGCCCGAAAGGTTCAGGCGTTCGGGCCAGCCATCGGCGCCGATCGCGCCGCTGCCGGTGATCTCGATGGATTGGGCCGTCAGGCGTAGCTGTTCCAGCACCTGCCGGCCATCGGGGCGCTGCACCGCGCTGGCACGCAGCGCGATTTCCGGGCCGAAAAAGCGGCGGTACTCGGGGGCGAAAACCGGCGCGATATCACCCGACAGATTGGCGGTAACGCGGCGCGCGTTCCCGTCGGTGCCGGGCGTGTTTGCCAGAGTGACCGCGCCGGTCAGCCGGGCGACGCCGTCGGTGGCCAGCTGGATATCGGCACGGAAATCGTCTATCGGGTCATCGCCCGCGATCGACAGTGCCAGCGCGGGACGCCCTGGTAGGTCAAGCAGGTTGGCGGCAATGCCGTCGGCATCTTCCTGCAACGAGACCGACAGCCCCAGCTCGCGCGTTTCGTTGGAATAGCTGCCGGTCATTTCCAGCGCGCCTTGCGGGCCATCCAGCCGGGTCAGGCGCAGCTCGGCGGCGCCCGCGCCGCTTGCAAGTTCGGCATTTCCCTGCACCTCGAACGCGGCCTCGCGCCCCAGCAAAGGGGCACCCAGTTCGACGCGTTCAAGGGCCAGTTGGCCGATATCTATGGATACCGGCAATTCGGGCAGCGCGAAGGGTTCACGCGCCGTGGGCGTGGCGGGGGCATCTGGCCCGGTTTCCGGCGCGCGCGCCACGATCACCGCCTCGGCCGACAGTTCTGCCACCTCCAGCCGCCCCGAAAGCAGCGCGGCACGGTTCCAATCGAGCACTGCGCCGCGCAACGTGATCCACACCCCCTGCGCATCGGCGATGGTCAGCGTTTCAATGCTGGCGCGGCCCGATAACGCGCCTGAAAACCCCTCGATACGCACCTCGCGGCCCGCCGCTGACAGGTTGTCCTCGAGAAACGCCTGGATCACGCCGCGATCCCGCGCCTGCTGATCCTGTGCCCATACCAGCGCGGGCATCACGGCAAGCACCAGCACGGCCAGCGCCCGGAGAATTAAGCGCGTGCCCATCAAAATGCCTGCCCTATACCGATATAAATTTGCACCCCGTCGCCGGTGTTGCCTGACACGGGCGCGGCCACGTCCAGCCGGATTGGCCCCACCACCGTGTCATAGCGCAGGCCGATCCCGGCGCCCGCGTGCCAATCGCCGGATCCGTCATAGAATTCCTCGGCTCCGACATAGCCCGCATCGGCAAAGCCAACGAGGCCGAAATTGCCACCCAGCTTGGCGCGCAGCTCGCCCGACAGGCCCAGGAAGCTGCGCCCGCCGGTTTGCGTGCCCCCGACGTTGACGCCAAGCGACTCGTAGGGCTGGCCGCGCACCGTGCCGCCGCCGCCGGAATGGAACAAAAAGCGCGGCGGGGTGCGGTCAATGTCGGCGCCAAGGATGCTGCCGAATTGCAGTCGGCCTGCCATCACGAACCGTGCTTCCGAATCCAGCGCGTGATAGGCGCGCGCATCCAGCATGACCCGCCCGCCGGTGTCGGCGCCCTCGATGGCGATGAACGGTGTTGTTTCAACGCGCAGCAAGCTGCCGCTTGTCGGGTCCAGAATGTCATCGCGCCGGTCCCATGTCACCGTGACGGGCAGGGTGGCCAGGGTGAAATCGCGGGTGCCGAACCCATCGGTTGTTTCCTCGGTCTCAAGCCCGATCCCGACCTCGGCGCTCAGCGTGTCGGAGAAGATCCGGTGCGCGCCCACGGTGATACTGGCCCGATCGGTAAAGTAATCGGGTTCATCCAGGCGTTCGATCTCGCCCTTGAACCAGAAACTCGTGTCGGGGCCATAGCTGGCGGGCCGTTCGCCACGCACGGACAGGCGGTAATCGGTGCCGCCCGTTTGCCCGCCGATGCCTGCCACCTCGCCCTCGACACGCAGCCGCTCGGCCCCGCCCAGCAGGTTGCGATGCATCCAGAAACCCGACAGGCGCAGCCCCTCGAAACTGCTGATCTCGGCGCCGCCGCCGATGCGGCGGGGTTTTTCATCGACCAGCTTGGCGGTCACGTCCATACGGTTGTCAGGGCCTACCACCTCGCCTTCGGCCAGTTGGACCGAGCGAAAGGCCCCGGTGCGGCGCAACCGCGTGGCGGCGCGTTCGACACTGTCGGGCGAATACCGCGTGCCTTCGGGCAGGCCCGCGATCTTGCGCACGCGGCGGGGGGTCACGGCGCTGCCGGGGGCGACCAACAGGCGGCCGAACTGCACCTCGGGGCCGGGGGCAAGCCGCACCTGCGCATCCAGCCGTGCATTGGCGTGGTTGGCGGTGATGTCCTGGCCTGCGACCTGTGCCTTGGCGTGGCCGGCGCCGCGCCACTCTGTCACCGCGCCGTCAACGGCGTCGCGCACAGCGGTCGAGCGTGCGCGCTGGCCCGTGGCAAAGCCCCGTGGCGGTGTGCTGCCGGGCGCGCGCGGCGCGATCTCGGCCTGGCCAAAGCGAAAGGGGCGACCGGGGTCGACCTGCACCGTCACCGTGCCGATGCGCGCGGGCGTTTGCAGCGGGGGGATGCGCGCGGCCTCTTGCCCGTCCAACCGGATGGAGATCGTGCCGCCGTAATAGCCCTGGGCATACAGCGTTTCGGTAAGGCGGCGATAATCGCTGAGCGCGGCCGACAGCACATCTTGCGGTTGGGTCGTGCCCTCGGCCTGCGCGGCCCGCAGGATCGAGGCGGCGTTCAGCGTTTCGGTCAGGGCGTCTTTTTCCGGCCCCGAGACCTGAAGCGTCATGGTTTCGAATGCGCGCGCGGGCAGGGCGGGCGACAGCCAGGCCGCCAGCGCAAGCACGGTCAGGGCGCGTTGTATCGGGCCGGCGACCCGCACGGTATTCGGCAGCAAAGGCAAGGCCCCCTCTTTGTTGCCTTGATACGGCGCTTTGCCGCCAAGGACCATGCGGATTAAGGTAGACCGGCAGAAATGTGATCAACCGGCCCCGCTCAGGGCAGCAGGTGTAACCAGCCCCAGATCGTGCCGATAGACAGCGCGGTGGCAATCAGCACCGACGAGGCCGCCACCCGCTGCGCCCGGCCATACATGTTGGCAAACACGTAGGCGTTGATGCCTGGCGCCATTGCCGCCGTCAGCACCGCCGAGCGCATGGCGTCCACCGAAAGCTTGTTCAGCGTGCCCAGCGTCCAGGTAATCGAAGGGTGCAGCAACAGCGACACGACGCAGACATAGGCGATGATGCGGAAATCGCCATCGGGGCGATAGCGATACAGCACGCCCCCCATGCCGAACAATGCGCAGGGAATGGCCGCGCGCACCAGCATATCTACGGCTCCCTCGATCATGCCTGGCACGGTCGCGCCGGTCAGGTTGACGGCGAAGCCCAGCATGATGCCGATGACCAGCGCGTTGCGGAACATGGCACGCAATACCTTGCCGGGCACCGCGCGGGCAGGGGTGCCGCGGGCCCGGGCGATTTCCATCGCGGTGATGCCAAGGCCATAGCAAAAGGGCGAATGGACCGCGACAATGGCATAGTTGGCTTGCAGCGCATCGGCGCCATAGGCGCGCTCGGTCATGGCCAGCCCCAGCATCAGGGAGTTGGCGAACAGGCAGGTAAACCCGATGGCAACCGCGTCTTCCCAGTCGCGCTTGAAAAGATATCGCCCCCCCAGCAGCCCGACAAAAAAACCCGTGCTGGAACCCGCGTAAAAGCTGACCAACAGGGACAGGTCGAAATTCTGGCCCAGGTCGAGTGTCGAGATGGCGCGGAAAAGCAGCGCGGGGATCGCGAAATTCTGGGTGAACACCATCAACCCGTCAACCGCGCTTTCGCGGAACAGACCGCGCCAGACAGCGACGTAGCCAAAGCCGATCAACGCGAAGACGGGCAGGATGATATCGAGCAGCGCCTGCATTACCGGGCCATCCCGGCAAAGGCGACGCCGGAGGGACACCGGCGGGCGCCTGTCTGGCAGGAGAAAGGATCGGTCACGCGCAAGACGTCATACCGAGTAGCGGATAACCATCCCGTCATAGGCGGGCGTGACATGGTCGGGAGTTTCATCCGCGACTGTCTGGTAATCCAGGTCGATATGCATGTTGGTCAGCACTGCGCGCCTTGGGGCGACTTGCGCGATCCAGTCAAGCGACTGGTCGAGATGCGAATGGGTTGGGTGCGGTGTGCGGCGCAACGCGTCGAGCACCCAGCAGTCAAGACCCTGAAGCACCGGCCACGCGTCGTCGTAGATCTCGGCAACGTCGGGCAGGTAGGCCAGCCCGCCGATGCGGAACCCCAGCGCGTCGATCGCGCCGTGGCCAACCTTGAAGGGCGTCAGGGTGATCGACCCCCCCGCGCCGTCGATCGTGACATCGCCATTGATCGTGTGCATGTCGAGGATCGGGGGATAGGGGCTGTCATCGGGTTGCATGAAGGCATAGCCGAAGCGCGAATAAAGGTCGTTTTGCGTGTCACCATCCGCCCAGACGGGCAGGCGGCGGCGCATGTTGAACACGATCATGCGCAGGTCATCGAGCCCGTGCACGTGGTCGGCGTGGCTGTGCGTCCAGATCACGCCGTCAAGCGCGCCTATCCCGGCGTCAAGCAATTGGCTGCGCATGTCGGGCGAGGTGTCGATCAGCACGCGGGTTATGCCGGCCTCGGTTTCGCGCTCGACCAGCATCGAGCAGCGGCGGCGCCGGTTGCGGGGATTGTCCGGGTCGCAATCGCCCCAGTGCCCGCCAAGGCGCGGCACACCGCCGGACGAGCCGCAGCCCAGGATGGTAAAACGCAACTCGGGCATCAGGCGGCGGCCCTCCAACGGGCGGCTTTCCGGAACAGCCGGTCGAAGTTGGCCTGGGTCTGCGCGGCGAAGGCGGCATAATCCAGCCCGTAAAGCTCGGCCGCGACCTGGGCGGTATGCGCGGTAAAGGCAGGTTCGTTGCGCTTGCCGCGATGGGGCTTTGGCGCAAGGTAGGGTGCGTCGGTTTCCACCAGGACCCGGTCGACGGGGGCAGCCGCGAAAATCTCGCGCAGTTCGGTGGATTTGGGGAAGGTGCCGATGCCCGACATCGACAGGTAAAACCCAAGGTCCAGCGCCGCGCGCGCCAGTTCGGCCCCGGACGAGAAGCAGTGCATGACGCAGGCATAGGGCTTGGCGCGATACCCCTCGGCCAGGATCGCGGCCATGTCGTCATCGGCTGCACGGGCGTGGATGATCAGCGGCAGCCCGGTCTCCTGCGCGGCATGTATATGGATGCGCAGCGATTGTTTCTGCACCTCGGCCGAGTCGGCGGTATAGTGATAATCCAGGCCGCTTTCCCCGATGCCGACGAATTTCGGGTGCTGTGCCAGGTCGACCAGTTCGTCAACGCTGGCCATCGGCTCGTCCGCGGCGCTCATCGGGTGGGTGCCGGCGGCGTAGAAGACCGGGTCATATGCCTCGGCAATCGCGCGCACCTGGGGTTCGTTGCGCAGTTTGGTGCAGATGGTGACCATGCGGGTCACGCCCGCGTCGATGGCCCGGTCGATCACCTGCGGCAGTTCCTCGGCGAAGTCGGGAAAATCCAGGTGGCAATGGCTGTCGGTGATCTGCGGCGTCTCTGTCATGGTGTCCTTCGCGCCTTAAGCGGCGGTTTTCTGGATCTTGAAAACCGTATCTAGGACAAGGGCGACCGGGTCAAGGTTGACCGCCCGCGCATGGCCAATGCGGGCGCTGATCGCCTGTGCCTGCTCGGCCCAGGCGCGTGCATGGGCGGGCGTGGGCGACAAGCGCGCCAGCAACGCGGCCTCGCCCGGGGCGGCCTCGACGGCCGGCGGATGGCCGGTGGCGCCGGTGCGCGCAAGCCGCGCCAGAAACAAGTCCTGAAGGTGAAACAGCAGATCCAGCCGCGCCTCGGCCCCACGCGCGGCGGCGGCCTCGGCCAATTTCAGCGCGCGGGCCCGATCAAGCCGGGGCAGGGTATCGTAAAGCGCCACGAGCTGGGAATAAAGCGTGAGCCCGTCAAGGTTGATCAGGCGCACCGCCTCGCCAACCGACCCGCTGCTGAGTTCGGCCAGCGCCGCGCCATCTTCGGGCGCGGCCACACCGGCCTGGGCCAGCGCGGCGGCCATGTCATCGGGCGCGAGCGTGGAAAGGCGCAGTTCGCGGCAGCGCGAGCGGATCGTCGGCAACAGGCGCGAGGGTTGGTGACTGACCAGCAGAAGCGTGGTGCGCGCGGGCGGTTCCTCGAGCATTTTCAGCAAAGAGTTGGCGGCCTGCACGTTCATTTCATCCGCCGCGTCGATGATCACGACGCGCCGCCCCCCGTCAGCCGCCGAAAGCGACATGAACCGGGCCAGGCTGCGCACGTCATCGGCCACGATCTGGTCGCGCAGGCGCTTGGTTTTCTCGTTCACGCTGCGGGTGATGTGAAACATCCCCGCCTCGGACCGGGCCAACAGGCGCCGCGCAACCGGGTGCTCGGGGTCGATATCCAGGCTGGCGGGCGGTGGCGGCGCCCCGAACAGCCCGTCCTCTTCTGCCGGCGGGGTGGCAAGCAGGAACCGCGCGATGGCCCAGGCCAGCGTTGCCTTGCCCACGCCGCGCGGCCCCGTCAGCAGCCAGCCGTGGTGCAGGCGTCCTGAATTGTAGCTTTCCAGGAAGCCCGCCTGCGCCGCGTCCTGCCCGATGACGCGCGGCGTTTCGCGTGGATGCGGGGCGCCATCTATGCGGTCTGGTTCGGGGGTGTCTGTCTCGCTCATCTCAGGCGTGGTTCTACGATGGCCAGCACCGTGGCTGCAACCGCGTCGATGGGCTGTGCGCCGTCTACCTTGACGATCCGCGACGGATATTCCCGTGCCAGGTCGAGAAAACCCGCCCGCATGTCGGCCTGCAACGCGGCGCCGAATGTTTCGAAACGCTCTTCGCCGCCATTGCGCCCCAGCGCGCGGGACAGGCCGGTTTCAGGGTCCATGTCGACCAGCACGGTCAGGTCGGGCTCGACCCCGATCATCAGGTTGTGCAGCGCGTCCACCTGGGCGCGCAGACCCGCGCCGCGCAGGCCCTGATACATGCGCGTGCTGTCGGCAAAGCGGTCGCAGATGACGATCTTGCCCGCCGCCAGCGCGGGGCGGATCGTGCGTTCGAGGTGGTCGCGCCGCGCCGCGGTAAACAGCAATATCTCGGTTTCCGCCGACCAGCGGTCGGGCGCGCCCTCCAGCACCAGGCTGCGGATTTCCTCGGCGCCGGGGCTGCCGCCGGGCTCGCGCGTCAGGACAACGTCAAACCCTTTTTCGCGCAAGCTGTCGGCCAGCCGTCTTGCCTGTGTGGATTTGCCCGAGCCGTCGATGCCTTCGAAACTGACAAAACGCGCGGGCGCGGGGGCGGTGACGGTCAAAATCCACCCTCGGGGCCTTCGTTCAGCCTGCGCAGCAGCACGGTCGAGGCGGTGGTTACGCGAGACACGAAGCCGCCGCGTTCTATCGCGCGGTCGGCCACCAGGGGCACGCGCGTTTCGGGCAGGCCCTCGGGGGCAAGGATCAGTTCAGCCAGTTCCTGGCCCTTTTCGATGGGCGCGCGGATGGGGCCGGTATAAACCACCTCGGCCTTGACCTCGTCGGCCATCAGCACCGGCACCAGCGCGGTCAGTTCCTTGGCCGGGACAAGGCCAACCCTGGGTTCGGCGCCCATCCAGACATCGGCTTCGGCGATTACCTGGCCTTCTTTCGCCAGCCGGCGTTCGGCAAACTGGCGAAAGGCCCAGTTGACGATGGCCTGGCTTTCCTCGGCGCGGGCGTGCTGGCTGGGCAGCCCGGAGACCACGAAAATCACCCGGCGATCCCCTTGCCTGGCCGAGCCAACCAAGCCATAGCCGGCCTCTTGCGTGTGGCCGGTTTTCAACCCGTCGGCGCCGATTCCCAGCCCCAGCAGCGGGTTGCGGTTACGCACGTTTTGCGGCGCGCGCCCGTCGAAGGCAAATTCCTCTTCCGCGAACATCGGGTAGAAATCGGGGAAATCCTCGATGATGCGGCGGGCCAGCAGCGCCAGGTCACGCATGCTCATCACGTGGCCCTCTTCGGGCCATCCGTTCGAGTTCTTGAAGGTCGAGTTCGTCATGCCCATCTGCTGCGCGCGCTGCGTCATCAGGCGGGCAAAACCAGCCTCGGTGCCATCGGGGCTGAGCGTTTCGGCGAGCACCGCGCAGGCATCGTTGCCCGACAGCACGATGATGCCGCGCAACAGGTCCTCGACACTGACCCGGTCGGTGGTGTCGAGGAACATGGTCGATCCGCCATAGCTCATGGCGTGGCTGGATACGGCCAATTCCTCGTCCAGGCGCAGCCGGCCCTCGCGGATCGCCTCGAACGCCATGTAAAGCGTCATCAGCTTGGACATCGACGCCGGCGGCAGCTGCTCGTCGGCGTTTTTCGACAGCAGGATCGTGCCGGTATTCATGTCCAGCACGAAGGCAGCCGAGGCCCGCGTGTCAAAGGCCTGCGCCGGCAGGACCAGCAACAGTGTCGCCAGAAGCGGGGCAATAACGCGTTTGGCGCAGACGATCATGGCAGCGATGTCCTTTCAGTATGTCCGGTCAGTTGGTTACGGCATAGGCGTCCTCGAACCCCTTGGCCTTGATCTTCTTGAGCAAGGCCGCGCGTTCCGAGGCGCTTGTTGCGGGACCGACAAGCACCCGCCAGAAAGTCTTGCCCTTCGATGTCTGTTTTTTCACTGTCGGTACCATGCCCGATGTGCGCATCGCCTGGGCGGTGTTGCTGGCGTTGGTCTCGACGCTGAAGATGCCGATCTGAAGATAGGGCTTGTCAAGCCCGCCTGCCCGCGGCCTGGGCGCGGGGGCCGAGGCGGGCTGCGGCGTCGGTTCGGCACTGGCGCTTGCAACCGCCGGCTCGGCCTCGGCCGCGTCAAGCGCGGCACTGGCCGCGGCGATCGGGTCGGTTTCCGCGTCAGCGGGGGCCAGTTCGCTGGCCGCGACCTGGGCCGGCGCGTCAAGCTGCGCGGCATCGTCTTCCTCTGCCTCGGGGCCATCGGCGGGCACCTCTTCGCGGCGCAGAGCGGTGATGTTCAATTGCATGGGCTGGCCGGCCAGCATTTCAAGCGCGGCGGCCGCGTCGGATGACACCTGCACCGCCGGGCCCGGGTTTTCACGTTCGCGCCGGAAAAGGGCACCGATGACGAACTTGTCGTTCTTGGTGTTGCGAATGATCACCCGCTCGGGCTCATCCACATCCGGGTGCGCAACCCAGACACCGCCCAGCGACGGGCGGCCATCCCACAGGCCGGGCTCGGTTACCTGGAACACTTCGGGGGCCTCGACGTCGCGCTCGATCAGCTTGACGGTGCGGGCCGCTGCCGAAACCTCGGCTTCGCCGTCCTGCGCCTTGGCCTTGAACGGGTTGAAATTACCGACGTCGCCGCAGGCTGTCAGCGCCAAAACCATTGCGCCCCCCGTGGCCAGTCTCGTCATGTGCTTCACGGGTGCTGTGCCCATCGCCCAGATGTTCATGTCTTGCCCTCTGCCCTCTGCGCGGGCTGCCGCGCGATTGCCGGGTTTTCCCGGTCGTTGCATGCCTCGCGACGCGATCAATATGCGCCGTTGTGTGCAAGAATAGCGTTAACCGGCCGTCAAGGAAAGTCTCTCGCTAGGGCTAGGCGAAATTCCCCTTGAACTATGATGCGTTTCGGACTCATACCTCCGAAAGTCGCACCAACTGCGGAGGAGTGGCAGAGTGGTCGAATGCACCGGTCTTGAAAACCGGCGTGCGTGAAAGCGTACCGTGGGTTCGAATCCCACCTCCTCCGCCACCATCACCCTATCGAACCTGTTCATGCCGCCCGTCCGAGGCGGAATTTCTCCTGTTTTCAAAGGGGTTTGCCGTATGGGTGCGAACCGCTAAGACGGCGGCGCGGAGCGATTTCCGTCTCTGAATGGCCTCTTGTCTCTGGTCGGGCGAACCGCGCCGATTTCGGTTCGGTCGGAATTCTCCCCGCCTTTCCAATGGCCTGAACCGCAACCCCGCCAAAACTGCGAGCACTGTTTCCATCGCTATCGAGCGGAACGGAGACCAATAATAAACCGTACCGCTGACCGGCTTCCCTCACCGGGAGTGCGCGGCATCGGGTTGCACTGAAGGCCACCATATCGCGACCGCTCCGCATCGTGAACACTAGGAGGGCGCGCACGCAAACAGCTTCTTGATGCCTGCGCGATTCATCAAACCGCTTGCCGCGGTGAACACCGAAGGCGCGAACTGCCAGATAGCGTGCAGCCGGCCCCGAGGATGGCAAGCGCCGCGAGGATGGCGGCGCGCTGGCTCAACTCAGATAGCGTCTACGGCCTTTGCCATGAGGTCGCGCACATCGCCTGCCACCGCCGTCAGGTCTGCGTTCTCGATCGCCTGCATCGAGGCCACCGGGTCTATGGCGCTGACCTCCACGCCGCCGTCCACCTCGCGCAGGATCACGTTGCAGGGCAGCATCGCGCCCACGCGCGGTTCGATCCCGATGGCCTGGTGCGCCATCTTCGGGTTGCAGGCGCCGAGGATGCGATAGGCCGGCATCTCGACATCGAGCTTCTTCTTCATCGTCGCGGTAACGTCGATCTCGGTCAGAACGCCAAAGCCGTGGTCGCCCAGCGCCTTGCGCGCACGAGCATCGATATCGTCGATACCGGCGCCGGAGATCAAGCGATTGATTGTGTAGGTCATGGTAAAGTCCTTTTTCTCATTTCCAAAGATGTCTTGATCAGCGCTGTTGCGACCGAAACAGGCTGCACGTTAAGCAGCAAAGCAAAGAGCCAACCAAACCCCATTCCGGGGCCTGTTTCGTTCCGGTTCATCGTCTCATCCTCCCTCGTTTCATCTACAAGATGCGCCTATTGAGCGGTCCTTGCGACAACATGGGGCAGGATGGCATCGGGTCGGGGTTGCAACGTCGGGGCGCTTTGCCCGGATGCACCGCCCGTTCAGACCGAAGACCCGTAACACTTGGCCGAGCAGATGGGGTGGCCCATCGTCTATATCGTCACTTTTGATTCAGCGAACAAAGTGGTCGCGTGGACAAGCATCAAGCATGGTCCGATTGTCCCGAAAGCAGCAGTTTTTTGCGCTGCCTGTGACCATGGCCGGGACTGGTAGACTGTTCACCGTGCCTGCTGAATGACCGCGTTCGGCAGGGTTTTGCACTATTTGCAGTGATTTGAACGTGACGCATGTCATTGCGCGGCATGTTGAGGTCGACTTGTCGGGGCCTCTATGAATTAGTGCACGGTTCGGGCAGGGCTGAAAGGTTTTCGGTGAATACCTTTTCGGCACTTGTCCGTGATTTGTCCGAAGACCAAATTGCATAAAGATCAAGCGGACCGATCGCGCAATCCGGCAGTAGCGGCCATAGTTCTCCCGAGCGGACGTAGCGTTCCACGAAATGTGTTGGCAACAACGCGATGCCGAGGCCGAGCCTGGCCAGCCTGACGATCTCATCAATATTGTTGGATGTCGCCACCACACGGCCTTGGAGGTTTTCGCGCTCTCTGAAGATCGTCAAGGGCGATAGAACTGCGCCCATTTGGTCGCTGCCAAAGGTGATGATCTCCGCGTCATGCAGGTCTTCGGGCGTTAGCCCTTTCTTTCCGTACAGTGGATGCGGTGGGCCGCAAAACGGCCCGTACACCTGCGCGACAAGCAGTCGGCTGCGGAAGCCGCGGGCATTCGCGCGCATGAGGCAGACGCCGGCCGTTGCTTGCCCCTGCCTTACCAGGCGCTGGATCTCCAGGCTTGGCAGCACGTCGATGGAAAGCGTAGCCGATGGATTGTCGGTCAAGAACCGCGCGATCAGATCGTCTAACTGGGCAGATTCAACACGACTGGCGAGCAGTAGGCGAACATGGCCCGTAACTTCCTCTTCGCCAGACATGGTCGCCACGCTCTTCAATCTGGCGACTTCGCGCATGATTACCAAGGCCATGTCATACGTGTTCCGACCCGCTTGCGTGACCCGGAAGGTTCGCGGCGAACGCTCGACAAGCCTGACCCCGAGCTCCGCCTCAAGTTTCTTCAATGACTGACTGACCGCCGGCTGGGTGAGGTGAATGATCTTGCTTGCGTTTGAAATGCCCTGTGCCTGCACGATAGCGACGAAAACCTTGAGAAGGTTGAGGTCAAGCCTGTCCAATCTGTCGTAAATGTCGTGGCTCATTAATCATAAGTATGACGAATATTTGAATTTAACAAATATTATTTTTGATAATTCAAAACCCTTGCTACGGTCATCTCAACTTGGATGCGAAGGAGACCGGGTGACATGCTGCCTACCAAGAAAACTGCGCTCGTCTACTCCGAACTTTTCATGTGGCACGATACCCAGCGTTTCAACATGCTCACCGAACCAGGGCTTTCGGTGCAGCCGGGTAAGCATGTGGAAAACGAGGAAACAAAACGAAGGATGCGCAACCTTATCGCGGTTTCGCAGCTTGAAGATTCACTTGTTCACTTGAAACCCGGCCCGGCCAATCGCGATGCTTTGCTGCGCTTTCACAGCGCGGCCCATGTTGACCGCATCGAGGCACTGTGCCTGACAGGTGGCGGGATCGCTGGCAACAAGACGCCAGTAGGACGGGCAAGCTTTGACATCGCCATGCTGGCCGTCGGGGGCGTGCTGGACGCCATAGATGGCGTGGTTTCGGGCGAATTCGACAACGCCTATGTTTTGTGCCGTCCGCCGGGGCACCATGCGGACCGTGAAACGGCCCACGGCTTTTGCCTGTTCGCCAACGGCGTGCTGGGTGTTCTTCATGCCCAGCAGGTTCATGGCATCCGCAGGATCGCCGTCGTCGATTGGGACGTCCATCACGGAAACGGGGCCGAGACGGCGTTTTATGACAATGCCGACGTGCTTACGGTTTCGCTGCATCAGGATAACCTCTTTCCTACCGATCGCGGGAAGGTGGAGGAAATCGGAAACGATGGTGGAGTAGGGGCGAACCTGAACATACCCTTGCCGCCGGGGTCTGGATCGGGCGCATATCGCGCAGCCTTCGAGGAACTGGTTTTGCCCAAGCTCGAGGCATTCCAGCCCGAGATGATTCTCGTGGCCTCGGGCTTTGACGCGGCAGCGATGGACCCGCTTGGGCACATGATGCTGAGCTCGTCGGATTATCGCTACATGACAAGGCGCTTGATGGATGTCGCGGATCGGCATTCCGGTGGGCGTATCGTCATGACGCACGAAGGCGGCTACTCGGAAGGATACGTGCCCTATTGTGGCCTCGCGGTGATGGAGGCGATGAGTGGGCAGGACAGCGGCCTGCAGGACCCATTTGAAAGCCACATTCTCATGTACGGGGGACAGGCCATCACGGCCCATCAAAAAGACCTGATACAACAGGTCAAAGGTCACCATTCGGACCTCGCGGAACTTGTGTAACGCTATGAAACAGGGAGATTTTGCAATGAAGACCAAGCAATCCAGAAATTCGGTACTTTCGCGTCGCGGATTCCTAAGATCCGCCGCGGCAGGCGGATCCGGCGCGGCGATGCTTGCCGGTATGAATAGCCAGGCCGCGGCACAGTCGTCCGATCCCGTGGTCGTGGGCGCGCCCCTTCCTCTGACGGGTGCGGCTGCAGCCGACGGCATAGAATTTCGTCGTGGGCTCGAGATGGCCGCGGACGAGATCAACGCCATGGGCGGCATTCTTGGCCGGCCCATTCAACTCGCCTTCGGAGATACAGAAAGCCAGGGTGATGACGTGATCAGCAGTGCGGGCCGGCGGCTTGTCGACCGGGAAAATGCTGCGGTACTTATCTCGGGTTACAACTTCGGTTCGAACTCGGCCTTGCCCCAGGTGGCTGCCGACGCGATGATTCCCTACCTTCATGCAGATACGGTGATCGCGCATGAAGCGCTTGTTCAATCCGAGCCCGAGACATTCTGGGGCTCCTGGATGTATGATCCGTCCGAAGCAATGTACGGTATCGGGTATCTCGACTTCCTGCGCAATCTGGAAGAGTCGGGCCAGTTCACCCCGCCCAACCGGAAGATCGCGATCATCACAGGCCCAATCGCCTATTCGATCAACATTGCCGAGGCGATCCGCGATCGGGCGGCCGATTACGGTTACGAGGTCTCCTTATACGAAACGGTGCAGGCACCGATCTCGGAATGGGGGCCCACGCTGGCAAAGATCCGCGCCGACGAACCCGGTATGATCGCCATGACGCACCTGTTCACGCAGGACCAGGCGCAATTCATGCTGCAATTCATGGAAAACCCGACCAACAGCTTGATCTACATGCAATATGGCGCGTCGCTCGCGGCGTTTCGTGAAATCACGGGTGACGCATCCGAGGGGGTGCTCTACGCGACAGTGATCGGTGCGTTGCAGGACGAAATCGGCATGATCTTCGCCGAGGGTTATAAAGAACGCTTTGGCGAAACGGCCTCGCCCAATGCCGGTGGCCAGACCTATTCGGCGCTTTATGCCTACGCGATGGCCGCGTCGCTTGCCGGTGGCGTGGGGGAACCCTATGAAGAAATGCAAAACCGCGCCATCGTGGAGCGGCTGCAGGGCTTGATTTTCCGTAGCCCGATGGGAACGATCCGCTTCAACCCGCAGACGCAGTCGGCCTATTCCTATCCCAGCCAAACCGACGACCCTTCGCTCGGGCTGCCGCATATCTTCAGCCAGATTAAGGATTCCGCCCAGGATGGCGTGATCATCGCACCGTCGCCCTACGACAAGGCGCCGTTCGAGCTGCCGCGCTGGATGAAGGCATAGGCGTGAAATGAGGATGGCTTCTGATTTCATCCTCAGCGCTCGGGGGCTCCGTCGAACGTACGGGGCCCTCCACGCGGTAGATGGCGTTGATCTGGACATCCGCGCCGGTGAGGCCGTTGGTGTGGGTGGGCCGAACGGTGCAGGCAAGACGACACTGTTCGACCTCATTTCCGGCGTCACACCGGCAAGCTCGGGCGAGATAACCTTCGACGGCCGGGTCATCAATGGCATGAACTCGCAGCAGTTGTTCCAACTTGGACTTGCCCGCACATTTCAGGTTGTCGACGGTTTCCCGCGCTTGAGCGTTTTGGAAAACATGCTTGTCGCGCAAGCGTTGGGTGTGGCCACCGCAAGGCGCGGCCTGATATTGCGGCGCCGCGATCGCGAGCGCGCCATGGCATCTCTCGACGGCTATGGACTGGCCGATATCGCCATGCAGCCTGTCGCTGAAATATCTGCTCTGCAGCGAAAGACGCTGATGGTCGCAACCGCCACCGTGGGCAACCCTCGCATGCTGATGCTCGATGAGCCGGTAGGTGGGCTGACGCCGCCTGAAATCGACGAGTTCATACAATTGATCGATCGAGTACGGGCATCAGGCGTGACGATTGTTTTCATCGAGCACGTGATGCGGTTTCTTACCACTGTCGCGGATCGGGCGGTTATCATGGATCAAGGCGGGCTTATCTTCGACGGCGCGCCGGGCGACATGATCCGCGACGAGACCATCCGCAAGCTTTACCTGGGCGAAACACCCGTCACGGAGGACGCACATGAGCCTGCTTGAGGCCAAGGGCCTGTTTGCCGGATACGGGCGTATTCGCGTTCTCTTCGACGTGGATATCACGCTGGAAGCCGGCCACGTCACGGCACTTGTCGGGCCGAACGGGCACGGCAAATCCACTCTCTTGAAAGCGTTGGCAGGACTTGTCCGCGCTCGGAGCGAGACGCTTGAGTTCGCTGGCCGGCCGCTTCCGCGCAGGGCCTCGGACCGCGCGCTTGCCGGTTTGACGCTCGTGCCTCAGGGAGACCGGCTTTTCACCGGAATGAGCGTTCAGGAAAACCTTCTCATGGGCGCCTACAGAAGAAACGAACCCGTGGATGACTTGCTTGCGCATGTCTACGATCTTTTCCCACGGCTCAAGGAGCGGCGCAGCCAGAGTGCCAGCAGCTTGTCCGGAGGCGAGCGGCGCATGGTCGGTCTGGGACGCGGAATAATGGCCGGCGGTGCGCTCATGATGATCGACGAACCATCTTTGGGCCTGTCGCCACTGCTGATCGAACAAGTCTACGAGGCGATCGAGACGATGGCCGGCGAAGGCATGTCGATCTTTGTTGTAGAGGAATCGCCAAAGCGCATCGAGTCGGTGGCTCGCTCGGTCTTGTTGATGGACAGTGGGCGTATTGCCTGGAAAGGCGACATGAGCGGCTTTTGGCAATCCGATGTCGCGCAGCAAGTCTACTTGGGGGCATGACCATGGACGCGGTGTTTCAGATTATCGTCGGCGGATTGACGCTGGGATCGACCTACGCGCTGGCCGCGATAGGCTTGTCGCTGACCTATGGCACGATGGGCATGTTCAACATGGCCCACGGTGTGCTGATGACGATAGGGGCTTACAGTGCCTACGTGGCTGCCTCGATTCTGGGCCTGCCGTTGTTCGTCGGCTTTGCCTTCGCGTTGCTCGTGGGCATGGTAACGGGCGGTCTGCTGCACCTTCTCGTGGTGCGGTACATGCTCGATACACCGCGATTCGAGATCAATGTCATCGTTGTCACGGCCGGCGTCGCCATTCTGCTAGAGGATCTGATCCTCAAGCAGTTCGGGGCCTATCCTTTCCGTCAGCCAGTTCAGTTGGCCGGATCGCTACGTATCGGCGAGGTCACTGTAACGGCGCAGAACTTGGTGACGTTCGCGGTTGCCTTTGTTCTGATTTCCGCCACCGCATGGGTTCTTTTGCGCACGCGCTTCGGACGGGCCATTCGCGCCACCGCCATGGACCGTGAGGCCGCTATGCTGATGGGGGTGAACGCCGATCGCACCTTTCTGCACGTGCTTCTGATCGCAGGGGGCCTGGCCGCGGCGGCGGGCGTGCTGATTTCTGCGCAGACGACACTCAGCCCTGCGATGGGCACCAACCCGCTGCTTCGCGCTTTTGTTATCTGCGTTTTCGCAGGGCTGGGCAGCGTCGGCGGAGCCGGGATAGCTGCCATCCTGCTGGGTCTCTTCGAGGTCGCGATACAGTACACCCTGGGTGTTCAGTATGGCTTCCCGTTCATGTTGGGCCTCGTTGTGGTGGTGATCATCTTTCGTCCGGCGGGCCTGTTCGGGCACACCGTTGTAGAGAGGAAGTGACGATCATGAACACCCTCGGAAAACATTTCGCAATTGCCGCGCTTTTGGTGCTGTCACTTGCGGTCCTGCCGGCGCTCATCACCGAACGTTATCTTTTGGGTGAAGTGGTCGTATTCATGATCTGGGCGGTCGTGGCAATGCACTGGAACGTGTTGACCGGCTATGCAGGCGTATTTTCTCTTGGGCAGATGCTGTTCTTTGCCTGCGGTGCCTACGCGATGGCCATGCTGAGCCATTACTATGATGTCAGCCCATGGGTCGGCATGCCGATTGGCGGGGCGGTCGCGGCTGCGGTGGCCTTTTTCATCGGCTTGGCCTGTCTTCGTCTCAGCACGGCGTATGTTGCGCTGCTGACCTTGGCTGTGGCGTACATGGTCTACACCCTTATCATCACCGAGAGCGGATGCATCAGCAACGAGGGTGGACGGTGCCAACGGTTGTTCGGCGGCACGACGGGGTTTTCCCGGATTGAGGATTTCGGATTCCGGCCGCTGCTGCGCGGCAACTGGATCCTGGGCAACTACTACGTAGTGCTGGGCGCGTTCGCGATCTCGATTTCAGCAGCTCTGGTGATCATACATGGCCGTCTCGGGCTGGCCTTTCGCGCGCTGGACGACAGTACCGCCTATGCTGCGGCGCGCGGCCTCAATCGTGTTCGCTACCGGCTGATCGCTTTCGTTGTCACCGCTTTTTTCACCGGCTTTATCGGTGCGGTACAAGCTATCCACTTCCGCTCGGCAGGGCCCAGCTTGTTCGATTTTTCGACGCTGCTCTTCGTGCTTTCAATGGTGATTGTCGGTGGGCTGCGTACGACCTGGGGGCCCGTTCTGGGGGCCGCGCTAATGATGATGTTGCTGGAAGTGGGCAAGAGTGTCGGAGACATCCGCAATACACTGATCGGGCTGAGCTTGGTGTTGGTTGTGGTCTTGATGCCGGGCGGTCTCATGGGGCTCATCGAGACCTTGTTCGGGCGGCTTTGGACCAGATCTAGAAAGGAAGGCTGAAAAATGTATGACACGATCATTGTCGGAGCGGGATCTGCTGGTTGCGTACTCGCGGCACGGTTGACGGAAGACCCCAACCGGAATGTTCTCCTGGTCGAGGCCGGGGGTGAGCCGCCTATCAACTCCAGGGTGCCGTCAGACTGGGTCACGCTGTTCAACACGGCGGCCGACTGGGGCTATTACACCGTTGCCCAGGAAGGGTGCCTGGGGCGGCGTATTTTCTGGCCCCGCGGCAAGATGATGGGCGGTTCCGGCTCGATGAATGCAATGATCTATATTCGCGGTCTGCCTTCGGATTTCGATGGCTGGGCTGCCAAAGGCTGCGAAGGCTGGGACTGGGAGTCGGTCATGCCCGACTTTGTGGCCTGCGAGCATAACCGCGAGTACGGCAATACCCCCTACCATGGCACAAACGGCCCGCTTCATGTGCAAAACCCAACCTACGTGCATGACCATGAACGCGACTATGTCGAGGCAGGTATCGCCGCAGGATACAAGCGCAATGATGACTTCAACGGGGCGGATCAGGAAGGTTTTGGTTTTTACCAGTTCACCATCCGCGACGGTGAGCGGCATGGCACATATTCGGCTTACTTGAAGCCCATCCAGGATCGGCCGAACCTTAAGATCATACGCGGCGCCACCGTGATGGGTGTGTCCTTCGACGGTACGCGGGCCAACGGCATCCGCTATTTCGCCCAAGGTGACACGCATTTCGCCGAGGGTGAAAAGGTCGTGCTGACTGCCGGCGCAATTGGCACGCCGCAGATTTTGATGCTGTCAGGCGTCGGCCCGGCCGACCACCTGCGGGCGCTTGACCTGGAGGTTGTCCACCATTCTGCCGAGGTTGGTGGCAATCTCAGTGACCATATCAACATTCCGATCTCGTTCTACACCAAGGACGCCGTTGGTGTTGGCGCTTGGGATGCCGAGTTCCTGACGAAAAGCTTGGCCGAGTGGGAAACGACAGGTGATGGGCCGCGTGCGGTTCCGTGGGTTTCGGCCGGAGCGCATATCCGCTCGCGCGAGGGGATAGAACCCGATCTCCAACTTTATGGGGCGGTGAGTCCGCACCGTGATTATGGGCGTTTCATGTCGGTCAAGCCCGGGATGACGCTACACTCGGTTCTCCAGCGGCCCAACAGCAAGGGCCGCATAAAATTGCGTTCCTCGTCCCCTTTCGAGGCGCCGGATATTGATCCCGCCTACTTTTCCTCGGACCCGACCGGTGAGGATCTTGCAACGCTTGTGCGCGCCGTGCGCATCCAGCGCGAGATCGCGAATTCCGAACCTTTGGCTGACCGTCTGGACGGCGAAATGCAGCCCAGCAGCGACTGCCAGACCGAGCAAGAGATCGAAACTTATGTCCGGGGCCACTGCACAACCCTATATCACGCGGCCGGCACCTGCCGGATGGGCACTGACGAGGCTGCAGTCGTGAATTCGTCGACCTTTCAAGTGAACGGGGTGGATGGCCTTTATGTTGCGGATGCCTCACTCTTTCCTGAAATGATTTCAGGAAATACAAACGCGACAACCATCATGATCGCGGAGCGCGCCGCGCGGGTGATCTGAGCCAGCTCCGCCGGAAGCGCGGTTTGCAAGACGCGACATAGGTAGTGATGCGGCAGGAAAAGCCCGTCGCATCACCAAGGGACGCCGCGATGCCTGATCGTGGCGCGGCGTCTCATCGGCGATCACCGAATTGGGGCAAGGTCGGGATCGTCAGCCATTCTTGTCCGCGATGGCACGGGCGAGAACAAACGCTGCGGTGAAGGCTACGAGCGATGCGGCATCGGGTGGGTCACTTGCAGGCACCTCTGCCTGGGCAGCGGGCGGATCTGGCGCGTCACGCTTGGATGGCTGCCGCCGCGCGAAGAGCAGCAAAGCACCCGCAAGAGACAGAAACCCGAGGCCAATCAGGAGGCATGCCGTTTCGGGCCCCAACGCAACGCTGAGAACGAGATACGCCCAAACCGTCAAGAACCCGAGGCCAGCGGCGCCGGCCAGCAAACAGGCCAGACCCAGAATAAGCGGGATCACGGCCTGCCGGGCCTGGTTGCGGGCTACACGGCCAAGGCCTTGCGCCAAGTCACCGACGCTGCTCATCAGCGGCGCGACAGCGTGCCAACCAGAAATCCCGTCGCCACCGCAAGGCCGATTGTCACGAAAGGGTGGGCTGCCACGGACGCCTCCAATTGGTCTTCTGCAGAGCGGCCCTTGCGTTCGGCATAATGCCTGGCCTCGTCGAACCCTTCTGCGATGTCGGTGGCCAGGTTGCTGCCACGCCGTCCGGCTATCCCGCTGACGGTTTCTCCAAGCTTTGTCATTTCCTCGCGCAGCGCGGTCAATTGCTGGCTGATCGCTTCGATGTCGTCGGTGGCCGATGCCGTTTTGGCGGTCTTGCTGTCATGTACCATGTTGGTCTCCATGTATTTCGGGTGATTTCGAATTCGGTATGCGTTGCCGCCATGTTTCGTGGAATGGGGTGGTGTGGGCCATTCTCAACTAGACCTGAACCGCCTTTGCGGCGCGTTCGCTGGCCTTTCCGTCAAACGCCTGGTCTGATGCAACCGCGTCGGCCCCTGTTGCCTGCACAAGCTGATCGCGGTGATGGGGCGGGCCATAAATCGTGTATAGCTTGAGCGTGTCATGGCCGGTGCAGATCACGTTGTGATGCGTGCCCGCCGGAACCACGATGCCATCACCGGCCTTTATCTTGTGGCAGGTGCCGTCGATCACGATACGCCCCTTGCCGGCCTCGACGCGAAAGAACTGATCGGTATTGGCGTGGATTTCGCCTCCGATCTCCTGCCCCGGCGTGATCGACATCACAACCAGCTGCAGCTTTGTGCCAGAGTAGAGAACGTGCCGGAAGTCTGTGTTCTCATCGGTCAGCGTTTCGATATCCGCAACGTAACCTTTCATCTTGGCTCTCCGGTCATGGCGTCACCCAGGCTGGCGACATGGGGCTTTTCTGCCGCAAATCCGGAGTCATCGCACTGATCGGGGTTAGCGTGTTGACGCGTTTCATCGCGCGGCCTGCCTTGCGCGGCAAAACTAACCTGCGTCAGTGCCGCGGGCGCTGACATCGGCTAAGTAAGATGTGTTCACCCAAGCTTTGGCGCCGCGTTTTTCAACTGCGCGACGAGCGCGCGGATGAGCCTGCCCACCGAAGGGCGACGCCTTGAAGCAGAGCGCCGCCGCGCAATAGGCGCGCGCTGCCACGAAAGAAGCCGAGTTCAATACAAGACTTGGCCCGGCGCCCTCTGCCGTACGCTGTTCAGTTGAAGCCCGATCAAATCCACGCGCCGTATCCGGGCCAGTTGTTCGGGCATCGCACTCCATGTCGACCACAGGTGTTCCCTGCGGAATCGCAATTCTTGAAAGGGGTCAAGTAATGACATCCAGATCACTCAAGACAACCACGGCAATTCTTACCGTGCTGTCGCTTATGCAACCGGCTACGGCCATGGCTCAGGTCCGGTCAGACCCCGGCAACGGCAACAATCGTGTAATTTCGAACCCGGGCGAGCGTGGCGATCCTGCCAACATCGGTGACCGTGCGAAAAATGATCGTGCGAAAAATGATCGCGCCAATAATCGTGCCAATGATCGGTCGACTGTCCGCTCGTTCCAAGAAATCTGCGACGAGGCCATGATTTCAGATGCACGCGCTTGCGAAATCTTGCTTCGCGAGCGTCTGCTAGTGGCCGAGGGCAAGGCCGAACTTGCGGCTGACAGGGCCGAAAAAGCCGTTGCCAAAGCCGAGGCTGCTGAAAAGTCAGCCGATGTTGCCAAGCCCACGGAAATGGGGGCAGCCAGGATCGAGGCCACAAGGCTGAAGGGTATGGCGGATGTCGCGACCGCGCGGGCCAGGGTGGCTGCTGAGACCGTTGAAACGCTAACAAGAGAGACCGAGGCCGCAGCCAAGGTTGCCGAGAACGCCGAGATCGATGCTGACGTCAAGACGCAGGCCGACGCTGACGCTGCTGCGCAAGTGGCAGACGACAAGGCGCGCGCCGACGCCAACGCTGCTGCGAAGGCGCAGGTCGACGCTCAGTCCGAGGCCGAGGCAGACGCCGCGGCCGCAGAGAAGGCCGAGGCACTTGTGACCGCCGATCTAAGCCAAGAAGACGCCGCAGACCCAGAAACCGCGCAGCCCCTGGCCACGTCCAACGCGCAAGACTGCCTGGCCCAGGTCTTGAATCCCGACGGAACAATCCGCTGCCTCGATGACCTGACACCAGGCTCCATTGCCGCGGTGGCGGCCGATGCCGACACCGAAACCCAGGGTGAAGTTGTCACCGAGACCGTCACGGAAAGCACGCACCGCTCCAGCAGCGAGGAGTTCAGCGAATGGACCCCGGAAGAGCAGGCGGAACGCGCGGCGTCGGGCGACGCGGATGCCGAGGTTGGCGCAACAGCGCAAACTGACTCGGGGATGAGCGACCTTGAAAAGGCCGGGCTTTTCGTCCTTGGGGCCGTTGCGGTCGGGGCAATCCTGTCCAACGGTCAGAGGGTGGAAACCAACACCGGCGACCGGGTGATCGTGCAAGATGACGACGGCTCGTACCAGGTGTTGAAGGATGACGATGCGTTGCTTCGCCAGCCCGGCTCGGAGGTGCGCACCGAACGGTTCAACGACGGCTCGACCCGCACCACTGTCACACGCGAAGATGGCACAAAGATCGTCACCATTCGCGATTCAACGGGCCGCGCGCTGCGCCGACTAAGCATAGCCCCGGATGGGCGTGAGTATCTGTTGATCGACGACACCCGCAGCTATGAGCCCGTGGTCGTGCGCCAATTGCCGCGCCCCGCCGAGGATGCGTTCGACTATCGTGAAGCGTCCGACGCCGCAACGCTGCGCCAGGCGCTGATTGCCGCCGAAAGGAACGACATCGGACGCAGTTTCAGCCTGCGCCAAGTGCGGGAATATTCCGAAGTCCGCCAACTTGCGCCTGTTATCAATCTACAGGCTGTCACTTTCGCCACGAACTCTGCCGCGCTTCAACCGTCTCAGGCCGAACGGCTTCGGCAGATGGGTTTGTTGATGCGGGAATTGATCGCTGAAGACCCGACCGAACTGTTTCTTGTCGAGGGTCACACAGACGCGGTGGGGGGCGCGGGCTACAACCTGCTTCTGTCCGACCGACGGGCGGAATCGGTTGCGCTTGCCTTTAACGAATATTTCGGCGTTCCAACCCAGAACATGATCGTTCAGGGCTATGGCGAACGTTACCTCAAGATCCCGACGCAACAGGCCGAACGCGTTAATCGACGCGTGGCCGTGCGCCGCATCACGACCTTGTTGCAGCGCAACTGATCCTTACTGACCTGGGGGCGGGCGGTTGTAAGCCTTTTGCTACCGGCCCGCCCTTGGCAATCGCTTTGCAAGACGCCATTCCTTGATGGTTGACCATCAAGGAATGGCGCGCAGGCGGCTTCGGTCATATGCCCGGCCGATTACCCCCTTGGGACCATGTTTGCACAAACGCATTCATCCCTGTCGGCTGATCAAGGTTAGTGCCGCAATCGGCGCTTTCGGCGATAAAGACTCAAGTTCCACATTTTTTCGACTTTGCATCACGGCATCCCAGTAAGGGATGCAAAAAGGACAAGTATCATGAAAATTAAAACCGGATTTCTGACAGTTGCGGCAGTCGTTGCGTTGACTGGCTGCACCTACAACGACGGCGCGCCGAACCGCCCGGTAACGGGCGCTGTTATCGGTGGAGCGACGGGGGCGGCCATCGGCAACGCCATCGGCGACGACACGAAAGCAACCGTGATCGGTGGCGCTATCGGTGCCGCTGTCGGCGGCGCAATCGGCGCGAACATGGCCCGGCAAGAGCGTGAGCTGAACCAGCAACTGGCCGGTAGTGGCGCGACCATTACCAACACCGGCAGCCAGTTGCGGGTTATCCTGCCCGAAGGCGTGACCTTTGCGACAGGGTCTGCGACCGTGGCCGCCGGGTTCCGGCCCTCGCTGCGCGAGGTTGCCCGCTCGTTGAAATCGCATCCAAACTCGACCGTGCGTGTGGTGGGCCACACCGACAATGTCGGGTCCGCGGCCTATAATCAGCAACTCAGCGAAGATCGCGCCCTGGCCGTTGCGCGCATCCTGATACGGGATGGTGTATCGTCAAGCCGGATCACCTATTCCGGGCGAGGCTACTACGAGCCGATCACCTCGAACGCGACCGTTTCCGGCAGGGCGCAAAACCGTCGGGTGGAAGTCGTGATAACCCCGACAAACTGACCCGTCTGACTGGCTATGTTCCGGCGGTCCGTTTCGAAAGGAACGGTCCGCCATTTTTCGGGGCTGGTCCGGAAAGCCGGCTCAGCCCTCGATACGGCATTCATCCGCGGCGGGCCACTCTGGCCGGATAAGCCTGAATTGTTTCCAAACGACTTGAACCCGCGAGGACCATGTAAATGAGCCGAAATTTTCTTCTCGTCCTGATCGCGGTGCTGGCCATTTGCGCCATCGCTGCAGGGTATCTCTATTACCAGGAACGCCAGAGCGGCGTCGACATCCAGATCGGCGAGCACGGTGTGACGATCGACGGTAACTGAACGCAAGCGCGGACGATTGCAGTTTTCACAATCATGGGCGTCACAAGCGCCACTAAAGGAGCAATAACCATGTCAATAGGTATCATCCTGATCGTCATCCTCGTCATCTTCCTTCTGGGCGGATTCAGCGGCCGTTTTGGCGGCTATGGCTACGGCTTCGGTCATGCTGGCGTTGGCGTGCTTGGCACGATACTGATTATCGTGTTGCTCCTGATGCTGCTCGGCCACATCTGACGCAGGGGCGCTATCGGGCAGCGGCGCGGCGCGGCGGCGGCAGGCAAAAACGGGAGCCGCCCTATGCACGCACCTCTTTGAACACGTCCGAAACGACCTTGCGCAACCACTTCTGGCCGGGCTCACGCTCGGTTCTGAGATCCCAGCACAGGTCGAACGAGAAGACCACTTCTCCCAGCGGAAGAGGCGTGGCCCTGAGATTGTTCAGGCGTGGATCCAGGGAAAACAGCCGTTTCGGAGCGATCGCAATCAGATCGGAATTTGCCACGATATCGGGAATCTCGAACCAGCTTGCGACGGTCATCGCCATGTGGCGCTTCAATCCGCGCGCTGCCAGCGAGTCGTCGATAACGGTCGTGCCGGTGGCTGACTGCGACAGCTTTACATGCGGCAGGTCGGCATAAAGCTCGGCCGTCATGGGCTCGGCTGCGCGCGGGTGGTCGCGCCTCATCAGCACAACGATGTCGTCGGCAAGCAGTCGCTGAGAGCGTACCATCTCGGGCTGGAGCCGGCCCGGCGTCAGGCGCACCTGCATGTCCACCCGATCCCAGACGCTTCCAGTTGATATGGAAAAGGGCAGTATGTCGATGGACACGCCCGGCGCCTCGACTTGCAGTCGCTCGGCCAGGCGCGGAAGCAGAAACCCCGACACGTAATCGGCAACCTGCATCGTGAACACGCGGTTGGCTTCTTCCGGCACGAACTGGTGTTGCAGGGAAATAGCCGTCGAAATGAAGCCAAGGCCGCGTTCGATATCGGTATTCAGCTCACGCGCGCGATCAGTCGGGCTGACCCCGTCGGCGGTGCGAAAGAAAAGCTCGTCATTGAGCATGACGCGCAAACGGGCCAGCGCGTGGCTGACCGCCGAGGGCGACAGCCCGATTTCCTCTGCAGCCCCCGCGATGGACCCCTGGTTCATGATGGCGCGAAAGATGACCAGTAGGTTAAGATCGAAATTGCGCAAATTCACCATCTTGTCACCGCACCAGGTTGACGATCGAAAGCGTGACTTGCGGCACGAACGCCACCAGCAGCAAAACGGCGATCATGACTCCGAGCATCGGCATCAGCGGCTTCGCGATCTGCCCGATCCTGAGCCCGCTGATCGCCGCACCCACAAAGATCGTGTAGCCGAACGGGGGTGTCGCCATGCCTATGGTGAAATTGATCGCGACCATGGCGCCGAACTGAACCGGGTCCATGCCGAGTTGCTCGCCGATCGGCACCAGGAACGACGCGAGGATGATCATGGCGGCCAGGTTGTCCATCACGCAGCCGATCACGAGCAAGAGGATATTGACCATCAACACGTACAGCACGGGCGTATCGGCAAAGCCCTCAAGCGACTGTGTCACCTGTCCGGGGATACGCTCGAAGGCCATGACCCAGCCAAACCCGTTGGCCAATGCGATGATGAACATCACGATAGTCATTGTTTTCAAAGATCCGCGCGTGACGGGAACGATGTTTCCGAGCGTCAGTTCCCGGTAG
This sequence comes from Lutimaribacter degradans, assembly GCF_023703375.1. Taxonomy (GTDB): domain Bacteria; phylum Pseudomonadota; class Alphaproteobacteria; order Rhodobacterales; family Rhodobacteraceae; genus Lutimaribacter; species Lutimaribacter degradans. The sequence continues at coordinate 311,782 of NZ_JAMQGO010000002.1, read as the reverse complement.
ACACCAAAGCCCAGAACCAGCGCAAAGACCGCCGCCACGATTGCGGCCTCGGTCGGGGTGACGATGCCGCCATAGATTCCACCCAGCACCAGGATCGGTCCGCAAAGCGCCCATTTCGCCGCGTTGAAGGCGGCCCAGACCTCGGCGCGCGACGCCTTGGGCTGCGGCGCGATCTTGTTCTTGCGCGCATGGAGCCAGCACAACGTCATAAGACCAATGGCCAGAAGAAGGCCCGGCACGATACCGGCCAGGAACAGTTCGCTGATCGAGGTTTCCGACATGACCCCCCAAACGACCATTGGGATCGAAGGTGGCAACATCGGCCCGATGATGCCGCCGGCCACCGCGAGCGCGGTTGCGAATGCGCGCGAATACCCCCGCTTTTCCATCTCGGGGATCATGATCGCGCCGATGGCCGCTGTCGTTGCGGGCGCCGAACCGGACAGGGCGGCGAAAAATGCCGCGGCCAGCACGGCAACCATGCCCAGGCCGCCGGTACGATGGCGCACCAGCACGTCAGCAAAGGCCACCAATCGGCGTGATATGCCGCCCGCAGTCATCAGATCGCCCGCCAGTATGAAAAAGGGAATGGCCAGCAGGCTAAAGGATTGCGTGCCCGAAACCATTCTCTGGGCAAAGATCATCATGTCGATATCGGCGCTCCAAAGCGCGCCGATCGTGGCCAGCCCTATGGCAAAGGCCAGGGGCACGCGCATCATCAACATGAACGGCAGGCCAAGCGCCAGGATCAGGAGCGTTGTATTCATGTCCGCGCCTCGGCCGGGGGGGCGGGCGCGATAAGCCGCGCCAACCCGTGAAGAATGAAAAGGCCGCCGCAAATCGGAACGCAAAGGTACAGCATTTCGATGGGTAGTTGCAGCGCGGCGGTTTTCTGACCAACCGTCCGCTCGACATAGGCCAGGCCCGAGGTAAGCGTCACCCAGCCGAACAGCATGGCAAGGCCGGCAACCCACCGATCCGCCCATTTTTGCAGCCGTTCGAAACGCGCGGGTATGGATTCGATGGCAACGTGAAAGCCTTCATGCAGGCCGACCGTTGCGTATAGAAGCACAAGCCAGGCAAACAGGATGATCGCCAGTTCTTCGGTCCAGCTTGGGGGGGAGCCGAGGAAATAGCGCATGACCACCTGCGTGACCAACAGCCCCAGCATGATGAAGATCAGCCCAACGCAAAGATTGGCCACAAGCCGCGCAGTCACGCGGCTTGTGGCACAGATCAGGGAAGCGATAGCTTGCATCGAGCCTGCCCCACCTTATCAGTCGGACGAAACGGCCTGAAGGGCCTGGTCCAGCAGGTCGGACCCAATTGTTGGCTCGAACCGCTCATAGACCGGGCCGACCTTGGCACGGAACGCGCCCACATCTTCGATGTCGTTGATTTCCATTCCCTTTTCTTCCAGTGATTTGATCACATCAGCCTCGGCCGCGGCAACAGCCTTGCGCTGCTTGGCAATCGCTGCGTGACCGGCATCCATCACTGCCTGCTGAACATCATCGGGCAGGTTTTCAAGGCTGCGTTCCGACATCAGAAGGTGGATGGCCGAATAGGTATGGCGGGTAAAGCTGAGGTATTTCGTGACATCGGCGTAGTTGTTGGAGTTCACGACGGACGCCGGAATTTCAAGCCCGTCCACGGTGCCTTGCTGCATGGCGGTGAAAACCTCGCCCCAAGCCATTGGCACCGGGCTGCCACCAAGCGACGAGAACATCTCGATGAAGACGGGGTTTTGCATCGTGCGGTATTTCACGCCCTCGACATCCGCAGGTGTGCGCACGGGCTTGCTGTTGTTGATCATGTTGCGAAAACCGCCCTCGGCCGCCCCCAAAGAGATAACGCCGTGTTGACGCAGGTTGGCGGCCAACTGCTGGCCAACCTCGCCGTCAAGCACTTCGTGTGCCTGTTCAGCGCTGCCGAAAAGGAATGGAAGGTCAACCAACTGGTAGCTTGGTTCAAGGTTGGCGACCACGGCATTGGTGATAATGCCCATGTCGATGGTGCCGAATTGCAGCCCTTCAAGGATCTCCTTGTCATCGCCAAGCTGCCTGTTGGGGAAAAGCTGCACCTCGACCCGCCCGGGCAGGGCGGCCTCCAGCTCGTCCTTGAAAGCATGCGCGGTGATTGCATAAGGATCGGATTGGCTGTCAGCGGTCAGCCAGGCAACCTTGAGTTCGATTTCCGCGGCCTGTGCCGCGCTGGTCAGCGCCACGGCGCTTAAAATTGCGCCCAGAGCTCTGCGTGTGAAAGTCATGGTCATCGGATCTCCTCCCTCTGATGATCTTCCTGGCCGGGCCCATCCCCGGTATCGGAAGCCTGAGCGGAGCCTACACGCGCCCAACCCGATGCAAACAGTGCATAAGTCGCACTATAACCTGCATGATATGCATGTATATACCTGCATATCATGCAGTATGGTTTGAAAGGAATGAAGTTTCGTCAGGCCATGCAGGTCCGTAAGGTTCCCCAAAGTCCGAAAAGATGGACCGATCAAAAAAATGGGTGGGAGTCGCATGGCGCAGATCGAATTTGAAAAACGACCCGTGGCCCAAGATCTGTGCTGGCCGGGAAATCGCCGCATCGCCGTTGTGTTCAACCTTGCGTTCGAAACATGGTCACCCGGTGCAACCTCGGGCGTGGGGCCGATGGGAAACGTCTTGGCAGACGGTCTTTTCGACCCCAATGCAGACAGCTACGGGCAGTATAACGCGAACAGGGGCATTGCGCGCCTGCTTGCCATTCTCGAACGCCGGGGTGTCCCCGCCACGCTTATGACCTCGGGCCTTCTGGCAGAAACCTGCGCCGACGATCTTCGCGTCCTTGCCAGGCAGAGCCAAGACATCGTCGGCCACGGTCTTGCGCAAGACATGGTGTTCGCGACTCTCTCCATGGACGAGGCCGAACGCTCTGTCGCGCGCAGCACCGCAGCGATCGAAGCGGCAATCGGACGGCGGCCCACCGGCTGGATCAGCCCGCGCGTGACATCGTCATCGGAACACCAGCGCCTGTTCGCGGCCCACGGGTACGAATGGCATGGCGATGTCCTTGACGGTGATCTGCCCTATGTGCAGCGCTTCGACCAGGGCGAGATCCTGGCCATCCCGATGTCTGTCGAATTCAATGATCTGCCCCACGCAATGCGTTTCGGCCGCACGCCCGGCCAGTTCGTCGATCTGTTCCGCGAGGCATTGGCGGGTATCCAGTCGCAGCCCGAGGAAACGATCATACTCGACGTGTTCGCGCATGGTCATTGCTATGGCCGCCCGGCGGCGGCGTGGGCCATCGACGAGATCGCCAAGCTGTGTTGCGCGGATTCATCGCTGTGGCTTACCACCCGGTCATCGATAGCGGCGCATTGTGCGCAGATAGGGCAAAAGGCCGCGTGACACCACCGGGGTTTCCGACCTTGCCCGGTAACTGGCCTTGGCCAGTTCCTTGCGTCCGCAAGATGCTACCCGTCTGTTGCCAGCAATTGCGCAAGCTGATCACGAGCGGTCTCGATCAAGACCGAGGTATTCCGGTGGTTCGGCTTTCGATCGCTTAACCCCGGCAGGCGCGTATCGGTAAGCGGAGGGACGGCGCGGCCTTTGACGACCACTTCGTAATGAAGATGAGGTGCCGTTGACGTGCCTGTTGATCCGACATTGCCGATATCGTCGCCGGCCGCGACCCGTTGGCCGACTTCCAGGGCTTCGTTCACCGCGCTCAAATGCGCGTAGACGGTTTGGATATCTTGCGCGTGCTCGATCTCGATCATCATGCCGTAGCCGCTGCGACGCCCGATGAATGAAACGCGCCCCGACTGTGTCGCTTGAACCGTGGCCCCGTGCTCGGCAGAGAAATCCACGCCGTGATGCATCCGTACGCTGCCATGGACCGGGTGCTTGCGCAGTCCGAACGGCGAACTGAGGCGCGCCCCGCGGATCGGTTGATCGAACGCCAGCAAAGGTTGACCATCCTTGAAGATGCTGTTGCGCACGGACTCGTCGTCTGGCCATACGATCTCATACCGCGTCTCGCCCATTTCGAGCTCGGCAAAATCTATCATCGGGTCACCGATAACGCGGTCGTCCAGCCGGTTCTCTCGCCAGACGATGCGAAGACGCTCGCCACCTGCAAGTTCGCGCTGCAGATCGAGCGTTCCTGCGAAAATCAGTTCCAGGTCAGTGGCAAAACGGGTCGGGATGCCGGCGCTGTCCAGCGCGGCATATATCGATGTTCCGATCTCGGTTTCGGCGGCTTGGCGCACGGTTTCAAGCTCGGGGGGCAGTACCTTTACCGATGGCGCCGTTCCGAAAGCGGCCTGGATATTGACGCCGTTGTCAATTTCAAGCGTTGCCATGCGCGGCGATCCGTCTTGTTCCAGCTCAAGGTCAAGCCGGTGGCCCGGTTTCAGTTTCCTGAGATCGAACTCGGCCCCGAGCGCGTCGGACACCTGTGCACGGATTGCGGCGCCGAGCCCCGCCTTGGCAAGCAGCATGTCAAGGCTTTCGCCCGGGCTCACGATGCGCGACCATTTGACGGCATCATCATCAGAGGGCCGCAGGCCGGGCTTTTCTGCGGCCTTGAGTTTTCCCTCTGCCGGGGGCGGGGCGGCCGGCTCTTCTTGTTCATGGTCAGGGGCGGTCGATTGCAGCGGCTCTTCGCTGTTTTGCACCTGCGCCGCGGGTGTGCCGCCCGGCTCTTCGGGCGTGTGACTCTCCTGTTCCTGACGAACCGTCAGGACCGCGCCGGCACAGACAACAAGGATCAGTGCCGTCCAATACCTTAATCTCATCGGTTTTTCCTGACTGCCGCCATCTTCTTTTATTGTTTGGGATTAGTCCCCGGGCGAAACCGTGCCCCACCGAAACACGCCAGTGTCAATGTGTCGGACATTAGCGAGAGGGACAATGCCACGCAACCAATCGGAGGTGCGGCCCATGCACCCTTCACGGCGCCTTGATTGGCGGGGCCGCAGAGCGCCCAGGCCGTCAAGGCGTGGCGATCTGGCTTGGTAAACAGGGACCAGATTGAATTTTGCACCGATCTCGCTGACAAAGGGGTATTCAGGGTCCGACAGACCGGATGCCGCACCTTTTGAAACGGGCAGGACATGAGCGCATTCTTTGAAGAACTCGACTATTGCCCAACGCCAATCGGCGCCCTCAGCCTGCGTCGGCGCCGCGATCTGCGCCTTGGCGTGGATGTTTGGGAAATCATGTTGGGGCAGGATTTTCTGATGACCAGCCATTTCACGGCCTCCGAGGTTGCCCTTGGGCGGCTGGGGGTCGCGGCGTGCCAAGGGGAAAATCTTGAAATCGTCGTAGGCGGGCTGGGGCTTGGCTACACGGCAGGGGCGGTTTTATCCGCGTCCCGTGTCACCGACCTTCGCGTGATCGAGTATCTTGCACCGGTCATAGAGTGGCACGAAAACGGTATTCTTCCGATGGGAACACGGCTGATCGACGACCTCCGTTGCCGCATGACCGAAGGCGATTTCTTTGCCATGGCTGCGGGCGATGGGTTCGACCCGGGGAACCCGGGCCGCCGGTTCGATGCGATCCTTGCCGATATCGACCATGCGCCCGATCATCTGCTGGATGAGCGCAGCGACAGTTTCTATCACCCGGAAGGATTGCGCGCGCTCAAGCGTTACCTGAAACCCGGCGGCGTCTTTGGGCTGTGGTCGGACAAGGTCACCGATCAACGCTTTCTCGACCGCCTGCGCGCGGCCTTTCCCGAGGCCTGGGCCGAACCCGTGACCTTTGACAACCCGTTGACCGGCAAGCCGTTCACCCAAACGGTCTACTTGGCAAGGGCAGATAAGGAATGATGCCGGACGGCCCGCAGACCACGCCGGCAAATCCTGTCACGGATAGCGCGTGCCCGGTCTGCACCGCGCCCGCGCCGCATTTCCTGCAAGCCGACGGGTATGACTATTTTCGGTGCCCGACCTGTCAGGCACGTTTCCTTGATCCTGTCAGGCACCCGTCGCGCGATGCCGAGAAAACGACATATCTGCTGCACGAAAATGACCCGGGCGATCCGCGCTATCGCCGGTTCCTGTCAAAGCTGGCTGATCCGCTGATGACGCGGCTTGCGCCCGACTCTCAAGGGCTGGATTACGGGTGCGGCCCGGGCCCGGCACTGGCGCATATGCTGCGCGAGGCAGGGCATGAGGTGGCTCTTTTCGACCCGTTTTTTGCACCCGATCCGGCACCGTTGAACCGGACCTACGATTTTGTCACCTGCACCGAGGTGGCCGAGCATTTTCATCATCCGGCAAGCGAGTTCGACCGGTTGTTCGGGTTGGTTCGCCCCGGTGGATGGCTTGCCATCATGACGTGTTTTCAGACCGACGACGCACGATTTGCAAACTGGTATTACCGCAAGGACCCCACGCATGTCGTGTTCTATCGCGAAGATACGTTTCGGTATCTCGCGGGCCGCAAGGGGTGGCGCTGCGAGGTTCCAATCAAGGATGTGGCATTTATGCAGTGCCCCGAGGCACGGCAATGACCACGTGGATGCATGAGGAACGGCTCAAGGCGGTGGCCGGTGTCGTGCGTGACAGCGGTGCTGCCCGGGTGCTCGACCTTGGCTGTGGTGACGGTGACCTGTTCGTGCGACTCGCGGCCGACCCTTCCTTGACAGAGCTGGTCGGGCTCGACATCTGCCGCGCCTCTCTTGACCGTTTGCGCAACAGGCTGGCCGGCTGCGAAAGCGTGATCCCGCATATTGACCTGCGCGAGGCATCCATGACCGAGGCTGCGCCTGATCTGGCCGGGTTCGACTGCGCAATTCTTGTCGAGACGATCGAACATATCGCCCCCGACCGGCTTTCCAAGCTGGAGCATGCCCTTTTTCACAAGTTGCGGCCGCAAACGGTTGTGATCACGACACCGAACTCGGAATTCAACAGGTTGCTTGGCGTGCCAGCGCACCGGATGCGCCACCCCGATCACCGCTTCGAATGGGACCGCGCGCAATTTCGGCGCTGGTGCACGCGTGCGGCCAAGGCGGCGGGTTACGTTGCACGGGTCAAGGATATCGCGGGCCGTCATCCCGATCTTGGCGGCGCAAGCCAGATGGCCGTCTTTGAAATCATGAAAGTCGATGCGACAACGACGGTTGCATGAAACGAGCAATGGCAGCAAGAAAACTTGAAGATGACGACTGAAAGAGAGTTCGAGACCCGGCGACTGACCGATTTTCCTGGACAGCCCAAGCGCGGTCCAGCACCCGCGTTCTGCGTGAATTTGGCCAAGAACCACCGGTCCAACCGCGTAGGCGAACGGTTTGCGCATGGCCTCTCGCCCAAGCTCGTTCTGGCCGCCATGTATCTTCAAGGTAAGTTGGGGGCTGTGGAGCCAGCTCAATTCCCAAAGATAAAGCGCCTTGCCGATGCCTGAGTTCGAGATATTCCTGCGCTTGGGGTTGGCACTGGCCATTGGCCTGTTGCTGGGTCTTGAGCGCGGGTGGCACGGTCGCACCGAGGACGAGGGCGACCGCATTGCAGGGATCCGCACCTTTGCCTTGACCGGCATGTTGGGTGGGGTCAGCGGTTGGTTGGCCGATCTGATCGCACCATCATTCCCGGCTTTCGCCCTGCTTGCGCTCGGCGGGCTTCTGGCACTCAGCTATTGGCTCAGGCTGCGCGAAGACGATGACCTGGGCCTTACGACGGAAATCGCCCTCATGCTTACCTTTGCGCTGGGCGCGGCCTCGGTCATCGGGGAAATGGCGCCGGTGGCGGCGGTGGCCGTCGTTGCGGCGATACTGTTGTCGATGAAACCCACCCTGCACCATTGGGTCGGGCAGATCGAGCGGTTCGAACTGGAATCGCTGTTCAAACTCGCGTTGATCTCGGTGGTGATCCTGCCGTTGCTGCCAGACCAGGGGTATGGCCCCGGTGAGGTGCTCAACCCGTACGAGCTGTGGTGGGCGGTGGTGATCGTGGCCGCGCTGTCTTTCGTTGGGTACCTTGCGATCCGCATCGCCGGTGCGCGCTTTGGTATCCTTGCAACCGGATTGTTCGGCGGCCTTGCATCATCTACCTCGACGACGCTGGCGCTTGCCCGCCTTGTCCGGGGGGATGGTTCCTTGTCTCAAATCGCGGCGGCCGGGATCGTGATCGCGGGTTCGGTGACATTCCTGCGCATTGTCGCGCTTGTCGCGGTGTTCGAGCCCGCGCTGGTCGCGCCGCTCGTCTGGCCGATGGTCACGATGGCCGCGACCGGGCTTGCCGGTGCCGGGCTGACGCAAGTCTTTGCCGGTGGGGAAAGGGCCTTGCATGACGAAATCCCCGAGATTGGCAACCCTCTTGCCCTGAAAACCGCCTTGGGGTTCGGTGCAGTGCTGGCGGTGGTGTTGATCGCCGTTCACTACCTGCGAGAATGGCTTGGCAGCGAAGGGGTTTTCGCCGCCGCTGCCTTTTCAGGCATCACCGATGTCGATGCGCTGACCATCTCGGTGTCGCGGCTGATTGACCAGGATCTTCCCTTGGTGGACGGGGCCGTCGCCATTTTCATAGCGGCATCTGTCAACACGATCGTGAAAGCCGGTATCTCGTTGTTTGCAGGAAATGGGGGCCTGGGCCTGCGTGTCGGGGTGATTTACCTCGCAACCATCGCGGCCGGCGCCCTGAGCCTATGGCTGGTCGGATAGATATTCCGCCGTGTGGCCGGGGGCGCACAAGGTGGACAATGCAGGGCATCGCCTCTATGTTGATTGGGAAACCAGCTTGACGACCGCGTCGCACAGCGACCGTCGACCAGCATGTTTACCGAAAATTGAATAGTTTTCGCACATGGTCTGCGCCAGCATGGACAGCAGATCGTGTTGGAAAAGAATGAAAGAAGGATAGCAAGTGAGTTTGAAAGTAAAAATTCAAGAGAACACCAAAGAGGTTGTTGGAAAAGGCACGATCGATGGGGTCGTTCCGTTCTATTTCAAGGATCAGGGTCATCGTTGGATGGTTCGGATCGGCCAGAACTGGACGTTCAAGCAACGCGATCTGGTGGCCGGCGCCGGCCCATCGGTGTCGGGTGCGCGCAACAAGATGTACTGGGCCATTGCCCAGTTCCGTAACCAGTCACGCGACCTGGCAGGTACGTGACCATGGCCCGTTACCACGCAAGTATCCTTGCTTGGTAAGGTACGGGCCCCGCGCAGGGGCCTGTCGGCCAAATCACCTGGTCCGATGGCCGCATTGCCATCGTCGGGCGCCCGGTCGCGATTTCGCGACTGATTGCCGTGCTCGCCGCGTTTGATTGATCAGGTCATTCGACTTGGGGTGTGCCGTGCGTGGCGACAAAAACCTCTCGAACAATCGCATATAGGCATTTCGAACACCGTGGCCGCGCGGGCCCCTGTGTTGTTCGTGGAAACGAACTGAAACGCGCCGGTCATCACCGTGTGGCCTCAGTATTTCATCTCATCCGAGACATTTTATCGCCCATGCGCGGGGCTGGCATCTTGGCCAGCCGCTGCTGATCAATTGGCGTGTCCGTCAGGCGGACACATGTTCGGCGTGACGCCATGTTCGGGATGGTTTGGGGTTATCTGCTCGGACACCTTGTGGGAGGAGCAGAGTGGAAATGCGCACGGATTGCTTTCGCGCGGGCCTTTCGGCATGGGGGCGCCCTGACTGCGGGGCGCCGGTGTCATGACGGGGTCGGCCGCGAAAAGGATCATATCGAACGGTTTGCTGGGCCTGGCGGGGTTCTGTTTTCTGTTCGGGGCCGGTGTTACCGTCGTGGATGTCGCGTTGCGCGCGGTTGCCGGTTCGAACGTGCCCGCCGCGATCGAGCTGACCTCGCTTTCCATCGGGTTGGGCGCGCTTTTGTCGATGCCCGTGTGCTATGCCCAGCGGACCCATGTGACAGCGAAACTGCTGTCCGAGCTTTTTCCCCGCTGGTTCGCCTATCCGCTTGGCATCGTCGGCGCGGTGGCGTCGGTCGTGTTTGCCGCGCTTCTTCTTTGGTTGTCCGGCAGCAACGCGCTGTCCAGGCTCGGCTCGCCCGAGACAACGGCGGACCTGGGCCTGTCAAAACCGCTTTTGCTGATGGTCGTGGCGTTCGCGCTTGGGGTCAGCCTTGTTGCGGCCACGGCGGGCCTGTTTTTTGCCATGCGCACTGAAAGGAACAGGGTTTGAGCGGGCTTCTGCTGGGGGGCGTCGGGTTCGCCGCCGCGATCATCATGATTTTCCTCGAGATCCCGGTAGCCGTTGCGCTGGGGCTTGTCGGGATCATCGGTTCAGGGCTGATCATCGGCTTTACGGGGACGGTGGCCATCGGGGCCACGACGGTGTGGGACAGCCTGACCAATTACACGCTGACGATGCTGCCGCTGTTCGTGATGATGGGTAACCTTGCCGCCCATAGCGGGTTGTCGACCAAGCTGTACCAGTCGATGTCGATCTTGATCGGGCATCGGCGCGGCGGCCTGGCGTTGGCCACCATCGGGGCATCCGCGGGGTTCGGGATGATTTCGGGCTCGTCGCTGGCGACAACGGCGACGATGGGGCGCATCGCCTTGCCCGAGATGCGCGAGGCCGGGTATTCCAAGTCGCTTTCCGCCGGGTCGGTGGCGGCGGGCGGGACGCTGGGCATCCTGATCCCGCCTTCGACCGTTCTGGTCATCTATGCCTTCATCGCCGAGCAATCCATCCGTGATCTGTTGCTGGCAACCGCCGGGCCGATCGCTCTGGCCGTGCTGCTTTACTGCCTGGCAATCTGGGTGCCGATCTGGCTGGGCTGGTCGGTCGCGCCGCAGCGTGCGCGCGCCGAAGGCGACGAACGCCGCGATGTCGTGAAAGAGCTTTTGCCGCCCGTCGGTATATTCGCACTGATCATGGGCGGGCTTTATTCGGGCGTTTTCACCGCGAACGAGACCGCGGCCATCGGGGCCGCCGTGGTGCTGGCCTACGGGGTTCTGACCCGCCGGCTGAGCGTCGAGGGTTTCCTGTCTGCCATGATGAATACGGCGATGACCTGCGGGGCGCTGTATCTCGTGCTGATCGCGGCCAATATATTCAACTTCTTCCTGGCCCTGTCCGGCTTGCCGTTCTCGCTTACCGGGATGTTCGCCGGCATTCTCGACACGCCGATGCTGGTGATCTTGCTGATGCTGCTGATCTATCTGGTGCTTGGAACCCTGATGGACAGCCTTGCCATGCTGCTGCTGACGGTGCCGTTGTTCGTGCCCATTGCCCAGGCGGCGGGCATCGACCTCGTGTGGTTCGGCATATTCGCGGTCATGGTGGTCGAAATGGGCCTGATCACCCCGCCCGTGGGCATGAACCTGTTCGTGCTCAAGGCCGTGCAGCCCGACATTCGCATGACAGAACTGTGGAAGGGGGCTGCGCCCTTCGTCATCGCCGATTTCATCCGCGTAGCGATCATCATCGCGATCCCCGCGCTGGTGGTGTGGCTACCCAACGTCGCCATGTAATGAACATCAGGGAGGAAACCATGTTCAATCGACTTCTGACTGCCGCCGCGACGGCACTGATCCTGACGGCCCCCGCGCTTGAAGCGCGCGAAATGCGTGTCTCGTCCTTTGAGCCCGAGCAGGGCTTTTACTCTTCCAAGGTGCTTGCCCCCTGGATCGAGCAAGTAAACGAAAAGCTGTCTGCTGGTAACGCGTTCAAACTTTATCCCGGGTCGATCCTTGGTGCGCCGCCCGCGCAGGCGGAATTGGTCAAGGCCGGCGTCGCCGATGTGGCGCTGGTCGTGCCGACCTACACGCCGGGATTGTTCCCGCTAAGCGGCGTGGTCGAGGTGCCGGGCCTTGTCGAAAGCGGTGCCAAGGGGGCGGATATGCTCAATACGCTGGCCGAAGAGGGCGCGTTGGATGCGGAATACGCCGATTACAAGGTCATTGCCCTGTTCACCACGCCGTCCTACCGCTTCCTTATGGCCGACACGGAGGTGCGCACCCCTGCCGATCTCGACGGTCTGAAGCTGCGCTCTCCATCGAAATTCGGCTCGGAACTGTTTGGCATGGTCGGGGCCTCGGGTGTCGGCATCCCGGCGCCGCAGGTTTACGAGAACCTGGAACGCGGCGTCGTGTCGGGTGCGGTCTGGGTCATGGATGCCTACCGCACGTTCCGCCTCAACGAGGTTGCGCCGAATGTCACCAACACGAATTTCATCGCGCAGCCTATGGCCGTGCTGATGAACAAGACGGCCTATGACAGCCTGCCCGATTCCGACAAGGCGGTGATCGACGAGATGTCGGGCCGTGCGACCGCCGAATGGATCGCCTCGGTCATCGACGAAACCGACGCCGTCAACGAAGCCGCCTTTCGCGAAGAGGGTGAAGTGACCTTCATCGACCTCACCGATGAAGAAAAGTCCGCCTGGAATGCCGCCTTTGCGGGCGCGGCCGATGCCTGGGTGAACGGCCAGGCCGATACCGCTGCTGCGGCCGCGGCGCTGGAGCGCGCCCGCGCGATCGCCGCCGAGTGACCGGCCTTTCCCCGTCCGTCCCATGGACAGGCGGGGATCATCCCTCGGGGGGCCGGTGGCAACGGTCTAGGATGCCCCATCTCGAATTGAAATGAATGGAGACGACCATGGCAATCAATGCTCTGGGCTATCTCGGTATACGGTCTGACAAGCTGGACGACTGGGGTGATTTCGCCGGCAAGCTGCTTGGGATGCAAAAGATCGACCGGGGCGGCAAGGCGCTGGCCTTTCGCATGGACGACCGGCAGCAGCGGTTGCTGGTGTCTGATGAAGAGGGCGACACGCTGGCCTTCATGGGCTGGGAGGTCGAACACAAGGACGACCTGCAGGTTTACGCCGCGCGGCTCGACAAGGCGGGGGTAACGGTTCATCCCGGCTCGCCCGCGCTTTGCGACCGTCGGTTCGTCGACCGCCTGATCTGGTTCGAAGACCCCATGGGCAACCGGGTCGAGTTGTTCCACGGCCCGATGATTGCCTCGGACCCCTTCGTGCCGGGGCGGCCGATCGACGGTTTTCGGACCGGCCCGCTGGGCATGGGCCACGCGGTTCTGCATGTGAAGGACATCGAGGTAATGTTGCCCTTCTACCGCGACCTTCTGGATTTCCACGTCTCCGACTACGGGCTAAAGCCTTATGGTCTTTACTTCTTTCACGTGAACGGACGGCACCATTCCTTTGCGATGGTGGGGTCTGGCCAGTCGGGGTTCCATCATTTCATGGTGGAGTTCCAGAATCTCGACGATGTGGGGCAGGGTTATGACCTTGCGCAGCTGGATGAAGGCCGCGTTGCCTACACGCTGGGCCGGCACACGAACGATTACATGACCTCGTATTACGCAAATTCGCCGTCGGGTTTCTTTGTTGAAAACGGCTGGGGCGGGCGGGTCATAGACCCCGACACATGGGAACCCCACGAAACCCATGACGGCCCGAGCTTCTGGGGCCATGAGCGGCTCTATCTGCCGGAAGACGGTGGGCGAAAGGCGCTGCGCGACATGCGGCTGGACGCCGCCGCGCGGGGGCGCCGCGCGCCGCCCGTTGCGGATTGTCCGTGGCTCTTTGGTGAATTGACCAGGCAGGGAGTGTGATCATGCAAGACTACGACGTTGCCATCGTGGGCTACGGCCCGGCCGGAGCCACGCTGGCGCATCTTCTGGCCGAATGCGGGGTACGGACACTGGTGCTGGAACGTGAAGGCGCGCATTACCATTTGCCGCGTGCCGTGCATTTCGACGCCGAGGTCATGCGCACCTTTCAATGGATCGGCATAGCCGACCGGATGGAGCCCAAGACAGCCAGGCACCCCGGTATGCGCTTTGTCGACCGCGATGGCAGGCTTTTGCTTGACTGGCCGCGCCCGCAGGGCGAAGGCCCGCAGGGCTGGCGCGCGAATTACCGCTTTCATCAGCCCGACCTGGAAACCGTGCTGCGAGATCACATGACGAGCCGCGACCAGGTCACCGTGCGCACGCGCTGCGACGTGTTCCACGTCGAGGAAAACGACGACCATGTCGAGCTGCGTTTCGAGGATATGTCTTGCGGCCGGATCGAAAGGGCCCGCGCGAAATACGTGGTTGGCTGCGATGGCGCGCGTTCGCTTGTGCGCCGCTACATCGAAAGCGGCATGGAGGATTATGGCTTTCACGAACGCTGGCTGGTTGTCGACGTGATCCTGAACCGTGACAAGCCCGAGCTGGGCGATCACTCGATCCAGTATTGCGTGCCCGAACGCCCCGCCACTTACGTGCGCACCCCCGGTTTGCGGCGGCGTTGGGAAATCACGGTGCTACCGGACGAGGACAGCCACGAGATCGTGCGCCCCGACCGGGTGTGGGAGTTGCTTTCCGATTGGCTGGGCCCGGACGAGGCAGAGTTGGAACGCGCGGCGGTCTACGTGTTCCACTCGCTCGTGGCCGAAGACTGGCGCAAGGGGCGGCTGCTTCTTGCGGGCGATGCCTGCCACCAGACGCCGCCATTCATGGGGCAGGGGATGTGCGCGGGCATCCGTGACGTGACGAACCTGTATTGGAAACTGGCGCTGGTCTGCAAAGGGCTTGTCGGCGGCGAAACGGCCGATGCCCTGCTTGATACCTACGAAAGCGAGCGCAAGCCGAACGCGCGGGAATACATCCAGACGGCCGTGCGGCTTGGCGGGCTGATCAACACATCGGGCACCGAAGAGGCGCTGCGCGCCGCCCTGCCGTCAGTGGATGGTTCGGCGCGGATGAAAAGCATCATGCCGCCCATCGGGCCGGGGCTGGGTGCCGGTGACCAGGCTGGGCAATTGTTCGGCCAGCCGCGCATGGCCGATGGCACGCGCATGGATGCGCTTTACCCGCACCAATGGGTCGTCGTCACCGAGGCCGCGCTGGCGGACGGGTTGGACCTGCCGGCCGGTGTGGGTCTGGTCACGACCGCCAATTCGAACGCCGCCGAACACCTGTCACGGCTGGGCGTTCGCGCCGCCGTGCTGCGCCCCGATCGCTACACGCTGGGCGGCGTCGACACGCCCGAGGCGCTTGAGGCACTTGTCGCGCGGATACTTCCAGATATGACTGAAACGCAACAACCGGAGCTGGTCTGAAAATATGAAACTCTGTTCTTTCACCAAGGATGGCAAATCCTCTTACGGCCTCGTCACCGAGGCGGGCATCGTCGACCTGGGCAAGCGGTTCGACGCGCCCACCCTGCGCGATTTCATTGCTGCGGGTGACATGGGCGCCGCCGCGAAACTGGCGTCGGAAACCGTTGATTTCGCCTTTGACGACGTGACCCATGACCCGGTCATCCCCGACCCCGACAAGATCATCTGCGTGGGGCTCAACTTTCACGCCCATATCGAGGAAACGGGCCGCGAGGAGACCCCGAACCCGGTGTTGTTCGCGCGCTTTGCGGGGTCGCAGATCGGGCATGGTCGGCCGCTGATCAAGCCGCTGGAAAGTGACAAGTTCGACTACGAGGGCGAGGTCGCGGTGATCATCGGCAAGGAAGGGCGCCGCATCAGCGAGGCAGACGCCCTGGACCACGTGGCGGGCTATGCCTGTTACAATGATGGCTCGGTGCGCGATTGGCAGAAGCACACGCATCAGTTCTTGCCGGGCAAGACCTTTGCGGGCACGGGCGGTTTCGGCCCCTGGATGACCACCGCCGACGAGATCCCCGATCCGGGCAAGATGCGCCTTCAGACACGGCTGAACGGCGAAACCGTGCAGGATACGACACTCGATCTGCTGGTGGCCTCGATCCCGCGACTGATCGCCTATTGCTCGACCATACTGCCGCTCTTGCCGGGTGATGTCATCGTATCGGGCACGCCGGGCGGGGTCGGCGCACGTCGCAATCCACCGCTTTTCATGAAAGACGGCGATGTTTGCGAGGTCGAGGTTTCAGGCGTCGGCATCTTGCGCAACCCGGTCGTGGCCGAAAGCTGACTTCCGGCGCGGCGGAGCTTGTGAGATGGTTGCCCCATGACAGAAGACTCCGTTGCCAGGTCAAACAGCGGCTCCGTGCGTGCACTCGCGCGGGGCCTTGCCATTCTGCACCATGTCAACAAGACCGGCGAGGCGCGCCCCGGTGAAATCGCCAAGGCGCTGGGTATTCCCCGTCCGACCGTCTATCGCCTGCTCGAAACACTTGAAGAGCTGGGCTATCTCGCATTCTCGGCCACGTCGAACTACGTGCGGGTTACGCGCTTCGCGGCGGCGCTGGGCGACGGCTACACGCTGACCAGCGAAATCGCGCAAGCGGCGGGCCCGATCTTTGCCGCCTATTCGAAACAGCTTGTCTGGCCGCTTGACCTGACAGTTTATCACAACGCTGCCATGGTCATCCAGGAAACCACGCATGGCCGGTCGCCGCTTTCGATCGACAGGGGCATGACGGGTTTCCGGCTGCCGATGCTGCGCTCATCGGCGGGGCGCGCTTATCTTTCGGCCTGCCCCGAGGAAGAACGTGGCCTGATCCTTGAACATCTGCGGCGGTTGAACGACCCCGAAGACCTGCCATTTTTGGAAGACCGCCTGCTGACGCATCTTCTGGACGAGACGCGCGCCCGCGGCATCGCCGTCCGCGACAGCGGTGAGTTCCGCCAGGAGACCGCCTCGATCGCGGTGCCGATCAAGGCGGACGGAACGGTGCTTGGTTGCGTGTCGCTTATCTGGATACGCAGCGCGATGAGCACGCGCCGCGCGCTGGATGATTTCGGCGCTCCGTTGCTGGAGATTGCGCAGCGAATTTCCGGGGCCCTTCCGGCCTGACGGGAAATCCGCCAGCGCGTTAAGAAAGCGGATGTGCCTCAAGCTCGTCGGCAATTTCCCTGTCCAGCGGCACCTGGTAGGTCATCAGGATCGTGCCCAGAACCGAGTAGAACCCGACGGTTGCAATCAGGTCGAACACGGCCTCGCGCCCGATGGTTGCGGCCAACTCTTGCTCAAGGCTTTCAGGCAGGCGGTGTTCGTCGATGATTGCATCGACCGCGCGCGCCAAAAGCCCGTCTTCCCCCTCGGGCATTCGCAGAATGGCCGCGATCCTTTCATCCGAAATGCCGATTGCGCGGGCCCGGACGACGTGGTGCGCCCATTCGTAGGATGACCCCAGCCGTACGCCCGTCCGCAGGATCACGACCTCGGATCGTTCCGGCCCTAGGGCCGTGTCCTTGACGATGTGCTGGCGCAAGGGCGCCCAGGCGCGCAACAGCGCGGGGTGATGCGCCATCATGCGATAGACATTGAGCGCGCCGGCAAATCCTGTCCGCAGATCGCTGATGTCCTCGGGCCAGTTCCCGTCAGGGATCGGGCCCGGTGTTTCGGCTTCTTGCATTGTTTACTCCGTTTTACGCCGATCTTTTCGGGGGGGTGCGTGTTTTGGAAATACCCGTGGTGCTATCGTCCGGTCTGCGGACATCCAAAACGGCCGGCACAAGAATATTCAATGAAGAATCCGCGAGAGCGCCGTCAAGGTAAGAGGCATGCGGCGGGCGGGGCACAGGCCCGTATGCCGGCATATGCGTGGCTGACGCGTTCGATGGGGCGGCGAAACCTGCCTGCCGCCGCCGCTTGATATGGCCCAGCCGGCTCATGGGGGCGAAAGACCGGTCAGTTTGATGTGGTCAAAATCGGCGCTTGGTGCTAGGCCAAGGCCGCACAGCCAATGAGGGGGAGGCATTGCGCGCGATTTTCCTATCTATTTGTCAAACGCTTGACCGTGTTACGGTCGGTCTTTGCTTCTTGGCTTGCGTTGTGATGACGGGCGCGGTCCTGGGTATCGTGATCCTGCGTTTCGGGTTCGACACAGGGTTCATCCAGTTGCAGAACCTCGCTGCATATGCCTTTGCCGTTCTTCTGATAATGTCGCTGCCCTATTGCTTGCGCCGGAGCGGGCATGTCCGGGTCGAGGTTCTTTCGGAACGGTTGCCTGCCGGGTATCTGCCAATCGCGGACAGCGTGGCCCTGTTGCTGTTCATGGTGCCGGTTTTCGGCCTGCTTGCCTGGGCCTGGATGCCGGACCTGCTCTACAGTTGGTCGATCCGCGAGGGTTCGGTCGAAACCGGCGGTCTTGGCGGGGTGTTCCTTGTCAAGACGACCATTCCGCTAAGCGGCGTCTTCATGATCCTTCAGGGGATCGCCCTTCTGCTTGATCCCGAGGATGCCGGCACATGATCGTCAATGAACTTTTCCTGGCGGGCATGGTGCTTTGCCTGTTCGGCGGTATCCTCAGCGGTATTCCCGCGATGCTGGCGATTTCGGGCGTGCCCCTTGTTGCGGCCTTCATCGGGTCGATGGTGGGCGTGTTTGACCTGGGGTTCCTGAAGTTCTTTCCGGCGCGGGTTTACGGGACGATGTCGAACCCGCTGCTCATGGCGGTTCCGCTATTCGTGCTGATGGGGGTTTTGCTGGAAAGGTCGCGGCTGGCCGAATCCATGCTCGAGGTGCTGGGCCGGATGCTTGGTGGATCAACGCGCGGCATTGCCTTGTCGGTGCTGGTCTTCTCGGCGATCATCGCGGCCTCGACCGGGATCGTGGGGGCAACCGTGGTGATGCTGGTGCTTATCAGCCTGCCCGCGATGCTGGACGCCCATGTGCCCAAGCGCATGGCGACGGGAATCATCTGCGCCAGCGGCACCCTGGGGCAGATCATTCCGCCCTCGATCCTGCTGGTGCTGCTGGGCGACCAGATCGGGAACACCTATCTTGAGGCGCAGCAGAAGGCTGGAAATTTCGCACCTGACCCCGTTTCCGTGGGTGATCTGTTCGCCGGTGCGATGCTGCCCGGGCTGCTACTGGTAAGCCTTTACGGTATTTATATCTTTTTCGGGCTGAAGCCGGTCGCCAAGAGCCCCGGAGCTGCGCGCGTGATCACGCGGGTCGGCCTGGGCGAGGTGCTGTCGAGTTTCGCGCCGCCGCTTTTGCTTATCCTGGCGGTACTCGGGTCGATCCTTGCAGGGATCGCCACCACGACCGAGGCGGCGGGCCTGGGCGCGATCGGTGCCCTGATGTTGGCCGCCTATCGCAGCGGGCTGCCGGGGTTTCAGCGCAACCTTGTGTTGGCGGGGGTTCTTGCGGCTTTTGCACTGATGGCGCTGCGCCTGTTCAGCGATGCCCGCAGCGAAAGTGCCGCGATGGGCGGGCTGGCCATCGCGCTGGCGGTTTTGCTATTGCTGGGCGTTGCCGTCGCGGCCTGGCGCCTTTCGATCGAAAAGGTGTTGCATGGCGCGGTCGGTGACACGCTGCGGATATCCGGCATGGTTTTCGGAATCGTCGTGGCCGCCACTTTGCTTGCCCTGGTTTTTCGCGGGTTTGGGGGCGACGAAATCGTGATGGAGATCATGGATGGCATGCCGGGCGGCGAGTGGGGCGCCCTCGTGGCGGTCATGCTGGTCGTTTTCCTGCTGGGGTTCATCCTCGAAGCGGTCGAGATCATTTATATCGTCGTGCCGCTGTTGGGGCCGCCACTGTTGGCGGGCGACATCTCTCCGATCTGGTTCGGCGTGCTGTTGGCGATGAACCTGCAAACCAGTTTTCTGACGCCGCCCTTCGGGTTTGCCCTGTTTTATTTCCGCTCGACCGCGCCGCGCCACATCACCACAACCGACATCTACGCTGGCGTTGCGCCTTTCGTGGTGCTTCAACTGATCGGGCTGGGCCTGCTGATTGCCTTCCCGGCTCTGGCTACCTGGTTGCCGGGCGTGGTGTTTGGTGGATAAAGTTCACATGTAGGAGGAAATCATCACATGAAACGCAGAACATTTCTCGCGTCCGGGGCGGGTATCGCCGCCGCCGCGACCACGCTAAGCAGCCCGGCGATTGCCCAGGGCAAAATCGAATGGAACCTGCCGACGGCCTTTCCCAAGAACGCACCCGGGGTTGGCACCAACGTCCAGAACTTTGCCGCCAAGGTCGCGGCCATGTCCGACGGACGGATGTCGTTCAAGATTTTCGGCGGGGGCGAGCTCGTGCCGCCTTTCGCGGTCGAGGACGCGGTGCAGCAGGGCAATGCGCCTGCCGGGCACGGGCCGACATATTACGCCGCCGGCAAGAACCCGGCCTTGCACTGGTTTACCGCCGTGCCGTTCGGGATGACATCGTCCGAGCATTTCGCCTGGCTGAAATACGGTGGCGGGCAGGAAATCTGGGATGACATCTATTCCCAGCGGGGGCTGAAGCCATTCTATAGCGGCAATTCCAACACCCAGTCCGCCGGCTGGTTCAAGCGCGAGATCAACAGCCTTGACGATCTCAAGGGGCTGAACATGCGTATTGCCGGTTTGGGTGGCGAAGTGTTCCGCAAGCTTGGCGTGAATGCCGTGCTGATGCCGCCGCCGGAAATCTTCCAGTCGCTGCAATCGGGCGCGATCGACGCCGCGGAATGGGTCGGGCCGATGCTGGACCAGGCGTTTGGCCTGCAAAAGATCACCAAGCTGTGCTACCTGCCTGCCCTGACCGAGCCCGGCGCGGGCCTGGCCGTCGTGTTCAACCAGGACGCATGGGATGAATTGCCCGCCGATCTGCAAAGCATCTGCGAGAACGCTGCCCATGCTGCGGCGCTCGAAAGCCATGCCGAGTTCGATTTCTACAACGCACAGGCCATGGCCTCCCTGCGCGAGGACGGTGTTGATTTCCGTGCCTTCAACGACGAGATCGTTGCCGGAATGCGCGATGCCTGGGCCGAGGTTCAGGAGGAACTGACGCAAGGCAACGCCGACGTTGCCCGCGTGCGCGAAAGCTATGACGCCTACCTGGCGCAGGCCCGTGATTTCGCCAGCGCCATGACCCTGCCCATGCTGGGCGGACGCGGCTGACAAAAAACGGGATGCGGCGGCGACGTGCTGCCGCATCCCCCAAGCCTTTGACGGGCAGCCGTGTTTTGCAGAAAACCGGCACGATGCGCGCAGGCCGCCCGGCAGGCTTCGCGCCTGACCTGACCATCTTCCATCTCAGTTTCGAAACCCACCGGGAAATGCCGGCAGGGCCGTGATGTGCGGCTATCGCGTATCACGATGTCCCACCGTGACTGGCAGTATTTACGAATGTTGACAATCTTATCAATTCCGCGTCAGTTTATCCATGAGGCGGAGAACAGACATGCGGCGAGTGGTGATCATTGGGGGCGGCTTTACCGGAACCGGCGTTGCAATACGGCTTTGCGCCAGCATTCCGGCGGCGTTGAACATCACGATCATTGAGCCACGTTCTGAACTGGGTGGCGGGCTTGCCTACGGGGGCAATGACCCAGACCACCGCGTGAATGGTACGCATGAGCTGCTGGTTCTGTTCCCAGACGATATCGGCCATTTCGCGCGTTGGTACGACGCGTCGGGCGCGTCGGAACAAGACCCCGACGCGCAGGCCGCGTCAGGCGTTCGGTATGTGCGCCGGTCTGACGTCCGACGCTACCTGGGCGAGACGTTGCAACAGGCACTTGCCGAGAATGTCCACGGTTCCAAGGTTCATCACCTTCGGGATCGTGCCGTTGGCGTGCAACGGCACGATGATGAGCTGCAGATCGAACTGGCCTCGGGGGGCAGGGTGCTTTCTGATCTGACAATTCTTGCATTTGGTGGGCAGCGGCCCTCTTTGCCGGGGGCGGTTTCAGCCAGCGCCGCGAACCATACCGAATTTATCGGTGATCCGTTCGATTCACGGGCGATATCGGCCATTTGCCGCAAATCCAAGGTGCTTCTTGTAGGGACCGGACTGACTGCCGCCGACGTGGTGGCAACCCTTTCGCGCCAGGGCCATCGCGGGCCGATTACCGCGATATCGCGCCGTGGCCTGGTGCCCCAGCCCCAGGGCGATGCGCCGGACGTGGCTGCGCTGATGCAGCGGTTGGCGCGCCCGGTGCCGCGTTTCATCGAACGTCATGGCAAGGGGCTGTCGCTTCTTGCGGCATTTCGCGCGCTGCGGCGTGACATGGCCGCCGCCACCGCCGAGGGGCGAGACCTGAAAGCCCCCTTCGACGAGGCGCGCGATGCCTCGGGGTGGCTCTGGCCCAATTTCACCGAGGCCGAGAAACGCAGGTTCCTGCGCCACCTGAAGCCGTGGTATGACGTCAACAGGTATCGCATGGTGCCGCAAACCGGGGCCGCGGTCGCGGCCATGCAGGATGCCGGGCAACTGGTCTTTCGCGTGGCGCGGCTTGATGGGCTTGAAGCCAAGGGCGACCACCTCGATGCGCGGTTGGTCGGGCGCGACAGGAGCGTGACCCGCGAATTTTTTGACACGGTGATTAACTGCACCGGACCGAAAACCCTTTCGGAGGCGCCGTTTGTCAGCGCCCTGTGCGATCAAGGTCTGGCCCGCCGTGACAGCCTGGGGCTGGGCTTCGATGTCGATGGACTGTGTCGGGTCGTGGACGAAAACGGAAAGGCGCAGGACGGGCTATGGGCCTTTGGCCTGCTGACACGCGGACGGTTCGGCGACATGACCGCCATTCCCCAGATCGCTTTCCGCCTGCATCGCAGCCTTCCGGCCCTGGGCCGGGTGCTTGCAAACCCCGAAACGCCATCAACCCATGAGGTGACGTGATGCTGGCGACGTGCATGCCCCCGATACCGACCCCAAGACGCGCGGTTCGACCGGTCCGCTGGCCATGTTCGGTGCCTGCGTATGAATGAAGGAGCGCGCCAGAACGCCATTTTGGGGGTCGGCTTCGTTCTGATCTACCAGACCGCGGTGGTGGCCGCGGTGCAAACGGCACCAGTGCTTGCGCCCTTCGCGGCGCTTGGGCTTGGCCTTGATGCCGATCTGATCGGGCTTTTCACGGCCATCATCTTTGCCATGGCGCTGGTCTCGTCAACGGGTACGGCCGGCGTGGTTGCCAGGTGGGGCTCGTTTCGTGGCGCCTCCGCTTCGCTTGTCGTGGTGGCGCTGGGTGCACTGGCGCTGGCGCTGGCGCAAGGGCCGGTGCTGGTTCTGCTGGGGGCGGTGCTGATCGGAGTCGGCTATGGGCCGGTCAACCCTATCGGGTCAAGGTTGCTCAACAAGATTGCTGTGGGACGGCATAGGAACCTGGTCTTTTCGTTCAAGCAATCCAGCGTCGCTATCGGCGGCGCGGCGGCGGGCTTTATCCTGCCGGTTATCGTACTGGTTTCCGGCTGGCGCATGGCGGCGCTTGCCACCATGGCCTTGGCGCTTGCGGTTGCGGCCTTGTCACCCCTTGTCGGCAAAAGGCTTGGGCAAGATGGGCTTGCGGGTGTTTCGATCCGGTTCAAGCTGCCTTTTGCGCCCGCGCGTGACGTGTTGGCAGACCCGATGCAACGTGGCCTGGCAATCGGGGTTTTCGCCTTCTCGATGGCGCAGTTCGGGTTCATGTCGGTCTATATCGCGATGATCTGGCGGGAAAGCAATCTGCCCCCCGAAGGAGCGGCGGCCATGCTGTCTCTGACGATGACGGCAAGCATTTGCGGCCGGCTGTATTGGGGTTGGCGCGCTGACCGGGGGCGCCCGCGCCATGTCTTGTCCTGGCTTGCATGGTCGGGCGCTGCGTTGTTGCTGCTTTTGCTCTTTCTGGGGCCGTCATGGCCGTGGGCGGCCATTGCCCTGGTCAGCGTCGGGCTGGGTTTTGGCCCGATGGGTTGGAGCGGCGTGTTGCTTGCGGAGGTTGCGCGGGCCGGCGAGGCGCGCGGCGGACCGGGTGGTGTTCTGACCGCCACGGCAGGGTCGATGGTCTTTGCCTACCTGGGCGGACTGTTTGGCCCGGCATTGTTGAGCATCTCTGTCCTGCTAAGCGGGAGCTACACACCGGGCATCGTCTGTCTTGCCGTTGCGTTTGCCGTCTGTGCGGTGGTCGTGGTCAGGGGCACGGAAACATCTGGAAAGGAAACGAACCCATGAGTCAGAAGACACTGATAGTTACGGGCGCAGCTGGTGGCATCGGGGCCGCGACCGCCAGGCTGGCCGCGGCACGGGGCTGGGCTGTCGCCGTTCATTACAGGTCTGACCCCGAAGGCGCGAAAAATGTCGTCGCCGAGATCGTCGATGCGGGTGGGGTCGCACAGGCCTTTCGCGCCGATATCGGCAACGAGGTTGAAGTGATCGACCTGTTTTGCGCCGTTGACAAGGCGTTGCCGCCTCTCGGGGGCCTTGTGAACAACGCCGCGCGCGTCGCCCCGCGCGCCATGCGCCTTGACGAGATGGACGCCGCCGAGATCGACGGGTTGATGCGTGTGAACGTCACCGGGGCGATGATCGCCGCACGAGAGGCGGCGGCCCGCCTGTCGACCGCGAAGGGCGGTGCAGGTGGCACGATCGTCAATGTCTCGTCGCTTGCGGCGGTTCATGGCGCCCCGAAACTTTATGTCCACTACGCCGCGTCGAAGGCGGCCGTCGATGCCTTCACACACGGCTTCGCACTGGAAGTGGCGCGCGAAGGGATCAGGGTGATGTCGGTACGCCCCGGGCTGATCGACACGCCCATTCATGCGCGTGCGGGAATGGCCGGCCGCATCGAGAAGGTCGGGCCGCGGATGCCGATGGCGCGCGCAGGCACCCCCGACGAGGTTGCCAACGCGATTGTCTGGCTGCTGTCGGACGAGGCCTCTTATATCACCGGCACGACGCTCGATGTCGGCGGGGGCGCCTGACCTGCGTCGTCATTATTTCTGGTCGCGCGCGAAGATGCGCGGCCCGAACCCCTGTTGATGCGGCATCAGTTCCAGTTCGGTGACATCGACATGCGCGGGCATCGCCGCCGCGAAAAACACCGCTTCGGCGATATCTTCGGCAGTCAGCGGCTGATAGCCGGCGTAAGCCTTGGCGGCCCGTGCCTCGTCACCCTGCCAGCGGACCAGAGAAAATTCGGTCTCGGCCGCACCGGGCGCGATGTAGCTTGCCCGGACCGGCGTGCCGATCAGATCGGTTTTCAGGGCCTTGGTGAATTGAAGCACGAAGGATTTCGTGGCGCTGTAAACGGCGTTTGTCGGCCCGACGGCCCGGCCTGCGACCGAGCCGATGTTTATGATCTGGCCTCGGCCCCGCGCCAGCATCCCGGGAAGCGCGTGATGCGTCATGTGCAGCAGGCCCCGGATGTTGACGTTGACCATGTCGTCCCAGTCGGCAAGGGCCGCGTCCTGGGCGGCCCCTCGGTCGGTGCCGAACCCGGCATTGTTTACCAACAAGGTAATATCACGGAAATCTGCCGGAAGCTGTTCCATTTCCCGTGCAATGGCGGCAGTGTCTGCAACATCGAGAGCAAGCGGCATCAGGCGCGCGCCCAATTCTTGCTTCAGGGCATCGAGGCGGTCGGCGCGCCGCCCCACGGCGATAACCTTGGCGCCAGCCGCGTGAAACTTGTGGGCAATGGCGCGCCCAAAGCCCGCCGTGGCCCCTGTAACCAGTACCGTATCACTTTGAAATTCCTTGCGAAGCATCGTTTTCATCCTCTTTCCATAATGAATAGTTGACGCAACGGAATTAAGAATGTCAACATTCATAAGCAGTCGAATCCTTGGGTTTGCCACGGAAGACGGCGCTGAGAAGTCCAGAATTGGACATAGGGAGGAAACATGTCTGGAAATTTTGTTAACACGCTTCGGCGTGCACGTACCTTTGCGACCTTGGGTCTAGGCCTTGTTGCTGGTGGCGTGTGGGCGCCGATTGCCGCGGCGGACGAGATTGTGGCGCGCCTCAGCTATCACTGGGCCCCCAAACACCACAGCGCGATATACAGCCAGGAATTTGCCGACCGGGTGAATGCCAGGGGCGAGGGCAAGATCCGGATTGAGACCTTCCCGTCAGGGCAGTTGTTCGGCATCCGCGAGATCATGGGCGCACTGACATCCGGCTCGGTCCAGCTTGGCGGCGTTGTCGGAACGGTCAGTTTTCCGCCAGTCAATCGCAACTACAACGTCGAGGCGCTGCCTGGGGTTTTCGAGGACTTCGGCCATCTTCGCAAGTTCTTCCGTGAAACGGAAGTGGGTCAGGAAGTCTGGAACGATGTCCTCAATCGGACGCGGACCAAGTTCCTTGCCTATAACCCGACCGGGCCGTTCATGACGTTCACGTCCCAGCGCCCGCTTACCTCGACTGAATCCTACGAGGGTCTGAAGGCGCGCTACCTCAGTGGTGTCGAGCGGCCCCGCTGGACCGCGCTTGGGGCCGATGCTGTTTCAATGCCGACCGGCGAAGTTTACACGGCGCTTCAGAACGGGATGATCGACACCTTTGCGACCGTGCCCTCGGCCATCAAGGCCTATAGCTGGTGGGACCACGTCAAATATGCCGAACTTCCTCACCAGTTCTACGCGGACTCGTTCATAATGGCCAACCAGGCGTGGTTCGACGGGCTGCCCGAAGACGTTCAACAACTGCTGATCGAAGTGGGCGAGGAAATATCCGAGGAATCCACCGCATCGATCATGGAATTCTCCGATAAGGTGCTTGAAGAATTCGTTGCCATGGGTGGTCAGGTGAACACCCTGAGCGAAGAGGCACAAGCAGAGTTCGAGCGCATCAACCGTGAGGAAGTCTTTCCCGGGCTGAGCGAGATGATCGACCCCGAAGTGCTTGACGCGGCGTTGGAGTTCTCAAGCCAGTAGGCTGTACGCTGGGCGCTGCCCCGCCAGGCGCGGGGCAGCGCCCGTACCGACTACCCATTTCGGGAGATATCAATGAGATCCGCGCTTCGCGCCCTGGTCGGGCTGAATGACGTTCTTGAAATTGTCGTAAAAACATTGGCAGGGCTTCTTGTGGCCTTCATGGTCTTGGCGGTTTTTGGTGGCGCCGTCACCCGCTACGTGACTGGCATCGGATACAACGTGGTGATGGAATTGCCGCCGATGCTGATGCCGTGGCTTATCTTTCCGGTTGCCGGCATCCTGCTCAGAAGCGGCTCACATATTGCCGTTGATTTCCTGCCCGAGCGATTGTCCGACCGACCCTCGCGCGTGTTGCGTGCCATCATTTCATTGATCGCGATCTGGGCCGGCGCCGTCTTTTGCTATGCCGGCTACGAGGCCACTGCGCTGTTCAAGCTGGTTGGACAAAGAACCGAGATGGAATGGGCCTTTCCGATCTGGTGGATCTACCTGTCCTTTCCCGTCGGATTTGCCATCCTTACCAGCTTTGCGCTGGAAAACCTGCTGAAAGCTCTTGTCGAGGATACCGATCCCGACGGGCCTGAAACCCATTCCCCCCAAGCGGAGATTTGAGCCATGGTTTTCGTCGTCATCAGTCTTTCGCTTGTTCTGTTGTTTCTGTCGCTCCCGATTTTTCTGGTTTTCGGTATCGGTTCGAGCGTGGTCGCAACCCAGGGCTTGGACCTGCCCTGGTCAACGTTGATCCAGATCGCGTTCGGCGCCGTCACCAAGCAGGTGCTTCTCGCCATTCCGCTTTTCGTTTTTGCCGGCCTGGTCATGCTCCGCTCGGGCGTGGCGCGGCGGCTTGTCGATTTCGCCATGGCGCTTGTCGGGCACTGGCCCGGCGGGCTTGGCGTTGCGATGGTGATCACGATGGGGTTCTTCGCCGCGTTTTGCGGGTCGATCCTGGCCGCGATCACGGCGGTCGGGGCGATCATGATGCCGCAGATGCTGCGCAAGGGCTATTCCGCGCCGTTCACCGTGGCGCTTGCCGCGGCGGCTGGCCTGCTGGAAGCGCTGATCCCCCCCTCGAACGCGGCGATCATCTATTCGGCGCTGACCGGCGTTCCGGTGTCAGACACCTTTGCGGCAGGCGTTTTTCCCGGCCTGACGCTGCTCGTCATCCTTATCCTGGTCGTGATCGTCCGCTGCCGGCACATGGAGCGCGAAACGCGTGCCAGCCTTTCCCATCGGATCAGCACCTTTCGCGAGGCGTTGCCGGGGTTGCTGACGCCGGTGATCATCCTGGGCGGTATCTATAGCGGCTTGCTGACCCCATCGGAAACGGCGGCTGTCGCCTCGGTCTGGGCGATATTCCTGGGGTTTACGATACACCGCGAACTGACCTTTGGCGGGCTTTGGCAGTCTCTGCAGGGAACGGCGGTAACCACGGCGGTGATTTTCTCGATCATCGCGATGGCCACCTTCCTGTCTGTCGTGCTGACCTATACCCAGGCACCGCAAAAGCTCACGACCTTCTTCATTGAATACGGTGTCACGCCGATCATGTTCCTGTTCATGGTCGGGGCGATCTGCCTGATACTGGGCACGTTCGTCGAGATCGTTCCGGTGTTCTACCTTACGGTTCCTGTGTTCATGGCCATAGCCATGAGCCTCGAAGTGCCGCTGACGCATCTCTACATCGTGTTCACGGCCTTTGCCGGCCTAGGGTTGCTGACGCCACCGGTTTGCGTTGGCCTATACACGGCATCCAGCGTCATAAACCTTTCTGCGGACAGGGCCTTTGGGAGTGCGATGCTGTTCGTGGGCGTGGGTATCGTCTATGCGGTCATGATGATATTCCTGCCTGGTCTTGCGACCTGGCTGCCGGCAGCGCTGCGATGACCCAGCGTTTGAGGGTTTCCGAACAGGGCGGTGGCGTCGTGGTCGTGACGCTGGATCGGCCCGATGCAATGAACGCTTTCGATACCGCGATGGCCGAAGAGATGCTTGCCCTCTTCGGCACGACGCTCAGGCGGCGCGATGACATTCGCGCGGTTGTGCTGACAGGGGCGGGTGACCGGGCGTTCTGTGTCGGTGCGGACCTCAAGGAACGCGCCGGGATGACGAACGACGCATGGCGCAAGCAGCATGCGCTCTACCGCGATACGTTTGAAAGCCTGTGGAACTTCCCGTGGCCAATCATCGCGGCCATCCGCGGCTATGCCCTGGGTGGCGGTTGCGAGCTCGCGCTGGCCGCGGACTTCGTTCATGCCGCCGATGACGCGGTGTTCGGCCTGCCCGAGATCAATCTTGGAATCATGCCCGGTGCAGGGGGGACGCAGCTATTGTCACGCGCCGTCGGATTGCGGCGCGCTAAAGAGCTGATCCTGACCGGCAAGAAATTCTCGGCCCACGAGGCGCGGGACTGGGGGCTTGTCAACGCGATTCACCCAGCCGGCGAAGAGCTGGAGGCTGCCGTCGCGGTAGCGCAACGGATTGCCGGGAATGCACCGCTTGCGGTGCAGGGCGCGAAACGGGCTATGGACGGCGGCATTGGTGCGCCGCTCAAGGTTGGGCTGGCGCTGGAAGTTTCAGTTCATCAGCGTCTTTCGGCGAGTGAAGACCGGGCCGAAGGGGTGGATGCATTCAATGAAAAAAGGACGCCGCAATGGAAATTTCGCTGATCGAGACCGTGACGCGTGCAGCCGAAGCGGCGCGAGAGGCCGGGGCAAGCGCAATTTCGGAGGGCGAAGCCAAGGCGCTGCTGCGCGCCGCCGGAATCCCGGCCCCGCATGGGCAGCGGTTGCGCCATGCCGAAGACGTCACCGACACGTCACTTGCGGGGTTGCGCCCGCCCATGGTCGCCAAGGTGCTGACACGCGATGGTGCGCATAAATCCGATTTTGGCGGTGTCAGGCTGGGCCTTCAGTCCACGGACGAGGTTCGCGAGGCAATCGCGGGTATCGCGGATGCCGCCAAGCGGACAGGGGTGCCGGTTGACGGGTTCCTCGTGGAAGAGCAGAGCGCGCCGGGCCTTGAAATGGTTCTTGGCGGGTTCTGGGATGCCCGGTTGGGCCCATGCGTGATGATTGGCCTTGGCGGTGTCTTTGTCGAGATATTCGAGGATGTCGCTTTTCGTGCCTGCCCGATCACCGAGGCGGATGCGCGCAGCATGATCGACGGCTTGCGCGCGGCCGCGCTGTTGCGTGGCGCGCGTGGCATGGCCGCCCATGACGAAGACGCGGTCATTTCCGCGCTTCTGGCACTGGGCGGGCGCGATGGGTTGATGTCGGCGCTGGACGGTCAAGCCACCGCCATAGACATCAATCCTCTGATCGTTCACGCCGACGGTGCCATCGCGGTGGATGCGCGTATTCTTCTTGCGCCCGCCCCGTCACAACCCGTCCCCGAGGCCCCGCCGGTCGATTGCGAACAGGTGAACAAGACGTTTCGTCCCCTGTTCATGCCACGGTCAATCGCGGTTCTGGGCGCCTCGGCGAGCGGGACGAGTTTCGGCAACGAGGTGATCCGCCATAGCCTTGCCTACGGGTTCAAGGGGCGGGTTCAGCCGGTGCATCCGAAAGCGGCCGAGGTGGAGGGGTTCGCGGCAGTTCCGACCCTTGCCGATCTCCCCGAGCCAGTGGATTTCGCCTATGTCGCTGTTGCGGCCGAGGCGGCGATTGATGCGATTTCCGGCGCGCCGGGCAGTGCGCGGTTCGTTCAGGTCATGTCATCCGGTTTCGGTGAGGCCGAGGATGGACACACTCGAGAGGATCGCCTGCTTGAGGCGGCGCGCGCTTCGGACATGCGGCTGATCGGGCCGAATTGTCTTGGCGTGCACAGTCCGCGTGGTGGCTTGACCTTCGTTGGCGGCTCAACCCCCGAACCTGGCGGCGTTGCGGTGATTTCGCAATCCGGCGGGCTTGCCGTTGACGTGATCCTGCGCGGTGAAACGCGCGGCCTGCGTTATTCGGCTGTAACGACGCTGGGCAACAGTGCCGATCTTGGCCCGGCCGATCTGCTGGAATACCACCTGTGCGACCCCGATACCAAGGTGATCGGCCTATATATCGAGGATGTGCGGGACGGTCGCCGTTTCGTGACCCGCCTCAGGCAGGCCGGTGCCCGGAAACCGGTCGTTTTGTTGCTTGGCGGGCGCACTGCCGAGGGGCGTCGGGCCGCGGCATCCCATACCGGGGCACTGGCCGGGGAGGCCCGGTTGTGGGATGGTATTGCCCAGCAAACGGGCATGGTGATTACCGAGACACTGGATGATTTCCTCGATACCCTGCTGATCTGCCAGGCCGAGGTAGAACGTCCCGCGCGGCCATTGCGGCGGGTTGCCTTGTTCGGCAATGGCGGCGGCACAAGCGTCTTGGCGGCTGATGCCTTTTCGCGGGCGAGCCTGACCACGCCCGAGGTGCCTCAACCCGCGTTACAACAACTTGAAACGCTGGGGCTTCCGCCCGGGACCGGCCTATCCAATCCCGTCGATACGCCAGCGGGTACCTTGCGCCATCGCGACGGTGCCGTTGCGGGTGAAATCCTTGATATCCTTGCCGGGGCCGGTGCCTATGATGCTATCGTCGTGCATGTGAACCTGCCGGTATTTACCAGTTCCGCCAACCAGTCTGTTGATGTGATCGGCGGTCTGGTGCGCGAGGCTGTGCGCGTCAGCGCGCTGGCCGATGCCCCGCGTATCGTGTTGGTGTTGCGCTCCGATGGTGCCGAGGCCACAGATGCACGGCAACGCCGCGACAGCGAGCGCGCGCGACAGGCCGGTCTTGCGGTTTTTGCCGAACTGCCCCAGGCCGCCCGTGCACTTGGGGCGCTGTCATCCTGGGTGGGGTTTCGGCATTCTCGTGGGCAGGGCGAAAACGACTGAGCCAAGCTCAGTCGCCGCCGTCCTCGCTGCGAAGCATCTTGATCGCCATGGCCCGCGAGTTGTCGACCAGCTCGCGGGCTGCCTTTTCCGCCTCGATCTCGTCACCCGCCTGGATACAGGCCAGCAGCCGCGCCCATGTGTTGGCAGAGATCTTGCGCCTTTCCGGTGTCGACAGCCCGATACGGGTGTACCGAATGGTCTGGTGAAACAGAGAATAGACGATCGAGGTCAGCCGCTCACTGCCCGTGCTGGCGCATAACAGAAAGCTCAATTCCTGGCTTATGGCCACGTAGCGTGTCGCGTCCTGATCTGCCTTTGTGGTCAGCTCCTGAAGCTTGGATATCCGCTGGGC
This sequence comes from Lutimaribacter degradans, assembly GCF_023703375.1. Taxonomy (GTDB): domain Bacteria; phylum Pseudomonadota; class Alphaproteobacteria; order Rhodobacterales; family Rhodobacteraceae; genus Lutimaribacter; species Lutimaribacter degradans. Next base: position 280,061 of record NZ_JAMQGO010000002.1, on the reverse strand, counting down.
GATCTGGGCCAGCTTTTCTGGCGGCGCTTTGCGCGCAAGGCGCCGCGCGGCCAAACCCACCAGAACGGCGCGTATTTCGAAAATGTCCTCCACCTCTTCCACCGTCAGCTTGGTGACGATGGCGCCGCGCCTGGGCTGGATCGAGACAAGCCCGGCATTTTCGAGAATGCGCAAGGCCTCGCGCACCGGGCCCCGGCTCACCTGAAATTGCTCGGATACGGCAACTTCGTGGATTCGGGCGCCGGGCGCGTATTCTTCGTTGATTATGGACTCCGCCAGTTGCGTCGCAATTTGCTCTGCAAGCGAAAGGGCCTGATGCCCATCAGTTAGGTTTGGGCGAATTGCGCCCAAACTCTGTTCTATGCGACTTGCACTTCCAAGGGTCACGTCAGATTCCAGTCGAAACACGTATTGATTGTCTGAGCATGACCTATAGAATCACGTGTCGACAATAGCAATCATTTGACCCTCTGCTATTGCACTGCCTTCCTCGACGAGAAGCTTTTGAAGTGTGCCTGCGCAAGGTGCAAGAACCGGGATTTCCATTTTCATGGATTCCAGGATCATGATCACGTCGTCTTCTTCGACTTTGTCCCCGATCCCCATTTCGATTTTCCAGACGGTTCCGGTGATCTCCGAGCAGATCTGTTCTTCGGCCATGTCGTTACTCCCTAACTTGGTTGATTGGTCTAAAGATTGATTTGTTGTCAGAATGTGGTCGGCCAGCTTGCAAGCGCCCGGCGGGAAAAACCGCCTTCCCTGTCACGGGAATGCACGCTGAGCATGGACATCAGCCATTGGCGCGTTTTGCGGGGGTCGAGAACCGACTGCGCGGAATAGATCGCGGCGAGATCGTAGGCAGATGTCTCGCGGGATATTTCGGCTTTAAGTTCCTCGAATTTCTGCGGGTCGCTTTCTGCCGTCACCCCGTACACGACATTGACGCCGATATTCGGGTCCATGAAACCGACATCGGCGGTCGTCCAGGCGGCCATTTCGTCGGAATTGCGCGATCCACCCATGTTCAGATAGGCTTGGCCATAGGATTTACGCGTAACGATCGAGAATTTGGGCACGCTGCACATTTGCAAGGCAGACATGAAATTCATTATCTTGCCCGGTGCCTTGCGCCTTTCCCCTTCGACACCGATCAGAAAGCCCGGCGTATCCGTGAGCATGATGACCGGAATGTGAAAGCTGTCGCAGAGAACCAGAAAGCTGGTTATCTTGTCGCATCCATCCGGATCGAGGGCCCCGCCCTTGAACATCGGGTTGGTGGCAACGAAACCGACCACCTGTCCGCCCATGCGCGCCAGTGACGTCGTGGCGACCCGGCCGAATCGCGGCTTGAGTTCGAACACCGACTCCGGGTCGGCGATTGCAGCAATGAGTTTCCGAACGTCGTAGACCTTTTGGCGCTCTGCCGGAACGATGTCGGTGATCGACGCGCCGTCAATCTCGGTTTCATCCGGGGGCTCTGCCGCGGGGGGGAGCTGCTCGGCGTGAGAGGGCAGATAGGACAAGAACCGCTTTATCAGGTCCAAGGCTTCTTCGTCGCTGTCCACCGCGTAATCGACAAGCCCGGTCCTTTCCGTGTGCAGCTTCCAGCCGCCGAGCTCTTCCAGTTGCACCTCTTCGCCGATGGCCAGCGAGGTGACGCGCGGCGATGAGACAGCCAGACACGCGCCTTTGCGCATCACCACGAAATCCGACAGCATGGTGAACCAGGTGCCAGTGCCATAGCTTGGCCCCAGACAGGCAGACACGTAGGGAATTTCGCGACCGCGAATGAACTGTTCCGGGTCTTGCCCCAAGGCGCCGGTTCCTTGTGCGCCCATCGTGTCGGGGATGCGTGCGCCGGATGTTTCATTGAGAAAGATCATCGGCATGCCGTTGCGAATGGCCGTGCGGCGCAGGTGCCCCATCTTGCGCACGTTCGTCAGGCTTGATGATGCGCCCAGGGTTGTGATGTCACACGAAACGATCGCCGCCGGGCGCCCGTCGATCCGCCCATAGCCACAAACCTTGCCGTCAGCGGGCGATTTTTCACGCATTTCGGGCCGGTGCGACGTGGCGAACATGCCCGTTTCCGCAAAGCTTTCGGGGTCGAACAGGTGATCTATCCGCTCTCGTGCATCCATGTGCCCCGCGGCCTTGCGTGCAGCGATCTTCTCTTTGCCACCCATTTCCTTAACCCGGGCGCGGCGCGCCTCAAGGTCTTGGGTAAGCTCATCGTGTCGAGACATTGCATTTCCTCCGCTCGCAATTCGTCTTTTATTGATGATGAAATCATTCACAATGTCAACATTACTTGTTACGCTGAACTCGCACTGGCGCGTCCGGTGATGGAGATACAAAGAGGGAATCCCGCATGAGCTGGCAAAAAGAAGTCGATGAAATAGCAAGGCGCAGGAAGATCGCCGAAGATCTGGGTGGAGCCGAGGCGGTAGAGCGTCAGCATGCCGCCGGGCGTTTCACGGTGCGCGAACGTATCGCGAAGCTGGCCGATCCAGGCAGCTTCCGCGAAATGGGCGCCATGGCGGGCAAGGGAACATATGACGCGAAACACAATCTTGTTTCGGTCAGGCCATCGAACGCGGTGATCGGTACGATCAAGATCGATGGGCGCAAGGTGTCGGTCGATGGTGACGACTGGACGATCCGGGGCGGATCATCCGAGGCAACGGTATCGGAAAAGTGGATCTACGCGGAAAACTACGCGCTTGAAATGCGGCTTCCCCTTGTTCGGCTTGTCGAAAGCGCGGGCGGTAGCGTGCGCCTTTTGGAACAACAGGCGTCGACCAAGATACCGGGCTATCCCACATGGCTTATGGCGTCGATGCTGGGCTATATCCCCGTCGTCGGGCTTGCCCTTGGCCCTTGCGCCGGTCTCGGGGCGCTCAAGGCGGCCTGTGCGCATTTCTCTGTCATGGTAAAGGGTACATCGCAGGTGTTCGCGGGCGGTCCGCCCGTGGTCGAGCGTGGAATGGGCGTAAAGGTCGACAAGGAAGAGCTTGGCGGATCGCATATTCACACGCGTGAAAGCGGGGTTATCGGCAACGAGGCCGAAACCGAGGAAGAAGCCTTCGACATGGTGCGCAAGTTCCTGTCGTATCTTCCCTCCAGCGTGTTCGAGGCGCCACCCGTCATCGACTGCGATGATCCGCGTGACCGGCGAGAAGAAGAACTGCTGTCGATCATCCCGCGCGAACGTCGCCGGGTCTACAAGCCACGGCGGTTGATCGAACTGGTCATGGACAAGGGCTCGGTCTTTGAAATGACGCGGCATTATGGTCGGTCCGTCGTGACCTGTTTTGCGCGCCTTGATGGCCGCCCGGTGGGCGTGATCGCCAACGACCCTATGTTCTACGGCGGCGGGCTGACCCGTGCGGCAGCAGAAAAGATGGAGGCATTCATTGACCTTTGCGATACGTTCCATCTTCCGGTGGTGAACTTTGTCGACCAACCAGGCACGGTGGTCGGACCCGAAGCCGAACGCATGGGAACGGTCAAGGGCTCTGTGCGCGTGGTTTCCGCAATCGAACAAAGCCAGGTGCCATGGTGCGCGATCATAGTGCGGCGTCTTTATGGGCTCGCCGGAACGACGTATGGGCGCCTTCAAGGGATCAATCTGCACTACGCTTGGCCTTCGGCGCGCTGGGGCTCGATTCCTGTCAGCGGCGGTGTTGAGGCGGCGTATCGAAAAGAACTCGAAGCCCTGTCGCCCGAGGAACGCGCCGAACGATTGGCCGAGTTGGAAGAGATGTATGACCATCTTGAATCTCCGTTCCTCACCGCCGAACGGTTCAAAGTGCCCGACATCATTGATCCGCGCGAAACCCGCGCGCTGTTGAACGATTGGCTGGATGATGCGTGGCGGCTGCTGCCTGAGCAGTTGGGCGTGAAAAGCCGAACGATTCGGATTTGACAGGGAGCAGAGCATGAAAAGAGTACTTGTCGCCAATCGAGGCGAAATCGCATGTCGCGTGATCCGCGCTGCTCAGAAACTGGGAATGGAGGCTGTGGCCGTCTATTCCGACGCTGATGCCGAGGCGATGCATGTCGGCATGGCCGACGCCGCGGTTCGGATCGGCCCGCCGGCCGCGGCCGAAAGCTATCTCCGGCAGGATGCGATCCTTGCGGCCGCACGGGAAACCGGCGCCGATGCCATTCATCCGGGCTATGGCTTCATGGCCGAGAACGCGGATTTTGCCCGTGCGGTCATGGATGCCGGGTTGACCTGGGTCGGACCGCGCCCTGAAACGATCGAGGCCATGGGCGACAAACAGCGGGCCCGCGATCTTGCACAAAAGGCCGGGGTTCCGGTTGCAAGCGGTTCCGACCGGCTGCAACCCGGATCGCTGGACGGCCTTGAACAGATGGCAGAAGCCGTTGGCTACCCGCTGCTGGTGAAGGCTGCGGCTGGTGGCGGTGGCATCGGCATGCGGCGCGTGGACAGCGTCGAGACATTGCGCAAAACCGTCGAGGCAACGCAATCCATGGCCGAACGCAGCTTTGGCGATGGGTCCGTTTACTTGGAGCGGTTCATTCCCAAGGCCCGGCATATCGAGATACAGGTTTTCGGGCTTGGCAACGGGCAGGCCGTTCACCTGTTCGAGCGGGACTGCTCGTTGCAGCGACGGTTCCAGAAGATCATCGAGGAAAGCCCCGCCCCCGGTTTCCCTGCCGAGGCCGTGGCCGGAATGGCGGAATCGGCCCGGGCACTGGCCGCGTCGCAGAACTATACCGGGGCCGGAACGGTCGAGTTCGTGGCCGACGCGGAAACGGGCGAGTATTTCTTTCTCGAGATGAACACCCGCATCCAGGTTGAGCACCCTGTGACCGAGATGGTCACCGGCTGCGACCTGGTGGGGTTGCAACTGCGGCTTGCGGCGGGCGAGAAGCTGAATAACGCGCTCGACTCGGTGTCCAGCTCCGGCGTAGCGGTGGAATGCCGCCTCTACGCCGAGAACCCGGCGAAGAACTTCCTGCCATCGCCGGGCGAGCTGTCGGTATTCGACCTACCCCAAGGCATGCCCGGTATCCGCATCGATGCCGGCGTGCGCGCGGGTGATACGATCACACCCTACTATGACCCGATGATCGCCAAGTTCATCGCCTGGGGCGAAGATCGCAACATTGCCATTGATCGCTTGCGTGACGCGCTCGAGGCGACCCGGGTCGAAGGGCCCGCGACGAACCGCGAGTTTCTCATCGCGGTTCTGAACGATCCTGACTTCAGGGCCGGGGCGATCTGGACCGGCTTTGTCGAGGAACGGCGCAAGTCGCTGGTGGCCTGAGCGCCACCTTGGGGGCGGGGGCCCGGCTTATGGCCGGACCCCTGTCTGTGGGCGCGGGCCACGGTCGGTGCGCAGTCTTTCCTGTGCGGCCTCGATCTGGCGGCATAGGTGAAACCGCGTGTCGCGCGGATCAATGATGTCTTCCACGGCAAAAGCCTCGGCGGTTTTGAAAGGGTTGGCATAGGTGCGGAACTCTGCTTCCAGTTCCGCCTCGCGCGCGGCAGGGTCGGGCGCTGTCGCGATCTCGCGACGGAAGGCGACGGCCACACCGCCCTCGACCGGCAACGACCCCCATTCGCCTGAAGGCCAGGCAAGTTTGAGGTTCAGCCCCTTCTGGTTGACCATCGCCATGCCGGCCATGCCATAACATTTGCGGATGATGACGGTCATGCACGGCACGCTGGCCTGCAGCCCGGCATGCACCGCACGAACGCCCGCGCGCAACACGCCGGACCGTTCCGCCGCCGATCCGATCATGAAGCCCGGAACATCGGCCAGGTAGATTATGGGGATACCGAACTGGTTGCACAGGTCTATGAAATGGACCATTTTCTGCGCCCCGGCCGCGTCGAGGGCGCCGCCATAGTGCATCGGATTGTTCCCGATCAGTCCGGCAACATGGCCACCGAACCGCGCAAACTGCGTGATTATGGATTTGCCAAATGTTGGCTGTATCTCGAAAGTCGAGCCCTCGTCCGCGATGATCGACATCAATTTGTGCATGCTATACGGCTGGCGCCGGCTGCGCGGGACCAGCGACAAAAGCCTGTCGTCGCGCCTGTCCGCCGGGTCATGGGTTTCCACGAAGGGCGGTGCCGACCAGACGTTTTGCGGCATGTAGCTCAGGAACTTTCGGATGGCATCCAGGCTGTCCGCTTCGGAAGGGTAGGCGTTGTCGATCGAGCCGGCAGTATCCACCGCGATCGCCGCCCCGCCAAGTTCATCGGCTGTAAGGTTTTCACCCAACGCACGTTCGACCACGGCTGGACCCGCAGCAAATACCTGTGACTTTTCGCGGACCATCGTCGAGAAATGCGCGAGCATCGCCCGTGCGGCGGGCCCACCTGCCGCCGTGCCCATGACCGACGTGATGACCGGCACCTCGCCCAACAGTTCGACCGAGCGACCGAAATCATCGGTTCCCGGCATTGGCGCGTATCCGCGCCGTTTCAGCGATGTCACCGAACCGCCGGCGCCGTCGATCAGGTTGATCAGGGGAATACGGTATTCATGGGCAAGGTCTTCGACAAACCCGCCTTGGCCGCCCTTGCGGCGCGCGGTTGATCCTGTTCCGCCGCGCACGGTGAAATCCTCGCCGCCCAGCGCGACATCACGACCATCGATCCTGGCCAGCCCCATCACATAAGAGGATGGCGTAACGCCGACAGGTTTACCGTCTACATACTCACCCGTTCCGGCCAGCTTACCCACTTCGCGAAACGACCCCGGGTCTACAAGGGCCGAGATTCGGTCACGAATTGTCTGGCGGCCACGGGCCTCCTGCCGGGCGATCCCCTCGGCCCCGCCCATTTCCTCTGCCCAAGCACTTCGTTGGGCGATTTCATCGACTTCTGGCTTCCATGACATGTGTGACCTCCTTCGTTGTGGCTTTTCGTTTGACATTAATTATGTTGACATTCTTTAATGATGGCACAGAAAAGTCCATCCTGAACGCTTGTTTCTTGGCGGCGACATGAAAAAAACTGACTGGAAGGTTGCATGAAACTCACTGAAGACATTGCGAAAAACCTCATGCGGCGCGCGAACCTGCCGGTGCCCGACGGGGCCCCGGCCGAAACGGCGGCCCAGGCTGGCGAATTGGCCGCCGGATATGGCGGTACTGTTGCCCTGAAGGCGCTTTTGCCCACCGGCAGACGCGGAAAGAGCGGGCTTGTGCGCCTGGTCGAGGCCTCCGAAGCGCAAGCGGTTTCATCCGAGATGTTTGGCCAGCAGACCGAGCATGGCCCGGTCGAACGGGTTTATGTCGAGCGGGGCGCCCAGATCGAAGAAGAGTTTTATCTTGCCTTCAGCTTCGCGGACCGGATGCCGATGCTGACGATTTCCACCGCCGGCGGTGTCGAAATCGAACAGGTCCATTCCACCACGCCAGAGCGCATTGTCACGATCGCGATCGACCCGCTGAAAGGTCTGCGGCCATGGGAGGCGATTGACCTTTGGTCGCGTGCCGGGCTGTCGGGGCGCCCGCTTGCCGATGTTGGCCGCCTTACGGCACGGCTGTGGCGCGCCTTCGTCGACCTGGATGCCGAGATGATGGAAATCAATCCGCTTGCACTCGACAAGAACGGACGTCTTTCGATGGTTGGCACGATGATTGAAATCGACGACGGCGCCCTGGGGCGCCATCCCGAATTGCCCGATGCACCATCGCAGCAACCCGATAATCCGCGCGAGCGAATGGTGAACGAGGCAAATCGTGCCAACCCGGGGGGCGACGCCCGATATGTAGAGCTGGACGGCGATATCGGGTTGCTTGTCGCAGGCGGCGGTGCGGGGCTTTTGCAGCACGACATGATTGTCGATCTTGGGGGGCGACCAGCCAACCATTCCGATATCAGCCCCGCCCCTGGCACGGTCAAGACAGAGGCCGTGCTGGATGCCGTGTTCACGAACCCGCGCGCCCGCAGCCTGCTGATCGGATACAATCATCTGCAAATGGCGCCTGTCGACAAGGTGGTGGAAGCGCTTGCAAACGCAGTGCGGCACAACAAGGTCGATACGTCACGCTTTCCGATCATCCTGCGCCTTTTTGGCCCGCGCGAGGCCGAAGCCCGCGCATTGGCCGCCGAGATAGGCGGTGTGACCTACCTGCCACCGGGCACTTCCTTGTTGGAGGGCGCCCGCGCCATTGTCGAAGCCACCCGCAAAGTTACAGCAGAAAAAGAAGAAGGGGCCGCGACATGAGCATCCTGATCGACAAGTCAACGCGCGTGGTCGTGCAGGGCATCACGGGCAACCAGGGGCGTTACGATACGCGGCTTGCGCTTGATTACGGCGTCAATATCGTGGCCGGCGTCACGCCCGGCCGGGGTGGCGAAGAAGTAGAGGGCGTGCCCGTCTTCGATACAGTGGCCGCGGCAGTGGCCGGCACCGATGCAAATGCTGCCGTTCTCTACGTTCCGGTGAACGGCGTTTGCGATGCGGTGACCGAAGCGGCCGAGGCCGGAATTGGCGTCATCCTGGCAACGACCGAGAACGTTCCGCGGCATGATGCGGTTCGCGCGGTCGCCGCGGCGAGGCAAGCGGATGCCTGGCTGGTGGGGTTCAACACGAACGGCGTGATTTCCCCGGGTAAATGCAAGATCGGCGGGATTGGAGGCGACAACCCGGATGCCTTGTACCCGGCCGGGCGCATTGGTGTGGTTTCACGCTCAGGCGGGATGTCGGCCGAGATTTCAATGGCGCTGAATGCTGCGGGCCACGGTGTCTCGACCGCGGTTTCGATGGGCGGAGACCGGACAACCGGGCGATCCATGTTCGAGTATCTCGAACTGTTCGAAGCAGACGACGAAACCGATGCAATGGTCATCTACGGAGAACCCGGAACCGGCAACGAAGCCGAGGTTGCCGCCGCACTGCGCGCCAATCGGTTGAGAAAACCCGTGGTGGCGCTTGTTGCGGGCCGTTTTCAGGAAAACCACCCAAAGGGTGTCAGTTTCGGCCATGTCGCCGCGATGATCGGCGATGACGCCGACAGCGCCAGCGCAAAGATCCGGCTATTGAAAGAGTCGGGCGCCGAGATTGCAAGCAGTCTTGAGGAAATCGGCAAGGCGCTTGATCGGCGCCTTGGATGAATTGCGGTTGATGATAATCGTTGGAAGCCGGTGATGCCGCCGGGGAGTGACCGCGACCCACTAGACCGCCAACCGTTTCAGTGGCGCCTGTCTTGGCCGGGGCGACGGGGCAGGGCCCTGGTTTCGCAACCGGCCGGCGCCATGCGCGGCCCGGGGGGCTGCGTTCAACGCGTCACTCGCCGTTTAAAGGACCGGGCGTGCCGCCGCGATAAGGCTGGAATGACGGGGAGATGGCATTCGCCGTATCCTGGAGCTTTGGCAGGATTTCCCGTTCGACCTTTTCTCGGGTCCAGGTATGGGCCGAAACCGAACACTGCACAGCGGCATGGGCGCGACCCTCATGGCCAATGATAGGCGATGCGACGCTGGTTTCGTTCAACAGCATTTGCCCCGACGAGATGGAAAAACCATCCGTCACCGCCTGTTCGATGGTCTGGCGGATCTCGTCTCGGTCGATCGTCGTGCCCGGCGTGAATTTCTGCACCGGCCAGGTCTCGATGGCATGGTTTCGTTCATCTTCGGGAAAGGTCGACAGCATCGCCCGCCCCGCAGCGGTGGACAGTGCCGGAAGGCGGCGGCCTATGATCGTGGCGGCAAAATGCGTGCGCTTGCAGGGCAGGCGGCTGACATAGACGATGTGATCGCCCGACATTTCGGCCAGGTTCACCGTTTCGCCAAGTTCCTGCGACAGGCCGATCAGCTTGGGCATGGCCTGCCCGACCAGCGGATCGGACCAGTAATAGGCATAGGCCAGTTGCAACCAGGCATGAGATGGCCGAAAGCGGCGCGTGACCGGGTCTTTGTCCAGCATCCCTTCGACATGCAGGGTATTGGCCAGGCGTTGGGTGGCGCTTTTGTTCAGGCCGGTGCGCTGCGCCAGCTCGGACAAGGACATATCGGTGTGGCTTTCATCGAATGCCTTGAGCAGCTGCAATCCCTTGGCAAGCGATCCGACGTAAAGTGTATTCTGCTTTGTTTTCATCGGCTTCCTAAAAATTCCTCGTTCACCCCGATCGGAGGGGTTGACGTTGCGCGCCACCTCGGGGTTTAGTTAATCACAATAAAGTGCGGCGTATCATTATTTGATACAACTGTCACCTAGAAACAAAGCGTGCAGACCGCCGTTTTTATCGGACCAACACACGGAGATATCCAATGACCTCATCATGGCTCAAAACCTCAATCGCCAGCATTGCGCTGATCGCCGCCTCGGGCGCGGCCATGGCTGAAAAGGCCAACGATACGCTGCGCGTGGCCTTTACCAAGGAGCTGGAAAATGTCGACAGCTACTTCAACTCGTCGCGCGAAGGCGTGGTGTTGCAGCGCGCGGTCTGGGATGGCCTGATCTACCGCGACCCGGTTACAAATGAATACAAGGGCAACCTGGCCACATCGTGGGAGTGGATCGACGATACCACGCTGGAATTCAAGCTGCGCGAGGGTGTGACGTTCCACAACGGCGAGCCGTTCAATGCCGATGACGTGGTCTATACCGTCAATTTCGTCGCGAAAGAGGAAAACGGCGTCAAGACACAGCGCAACGTGAACTGGATGGAATCGGCCGAGAAGATCGACGACTACACCGTTCGCATCCACCTGAAAGACAAGTTTCCGGCCGCGATCGAATTCCTGTCGGGCCCGGTGTCGATGTACCCCGATGAATACTATGCCGAGGTCGGCCCGAGCGGCATGGGCCTCAAGCCGGTGGGCACCGGCCCTTACGAGGTCGTCTCGGTGGTTCCGGGGCAGCATTTCGTCCTCAAGAAATACGAAGGGTATCACGACAGCCCCAAGGGCGCGCCCGAGATCACCAATATCGACATCCGCACCATTCCGGACGTGAACACCCAGTTGGCCGAGCTTTTCAGCGGCTCGCTTGACTTGATCTGGCAGGTTCCGGCCGACCAGGCCGAGAAGATGAGCGCGATGGACCAGTTCACCGTGATGAACGAATCCACGATGCGGGTTGGCTATCTGTCGTTCGACGCGGCAGGCCGTTCGGGCGACTCGCCTTTCGGCGATCTGCGCGTGCGCCGGGCCATCAACCACGCGATCAACCGCGAAGAGCTGGTGAATGCCCTGCTCAAGGGGAAATCGAAAGTGATCTGGACGCCATGCTTCCCCAGCCAGTTCGGCTGTGTCGAAGAGGCCGCAACCACGTATGAATACGACCCCGAGAAGGCCCGCGCCCTGTTGGCCGAAGCGGGGTATCCTGATGGTTTCGAAACTGAGTTCTATGCCTATCGTGACCGCGAATATGCCGAAGCGATCCTGAGCTACCTCAATGCCGTTGGCATCGACGCTGATTTCAAGTTCCTTCAGTATTCCGCGCTGCGCGAACTGAACATGAAGGGCGAGGTGCCGATGTCTTTCCAAACCTGGGGCAGCTATTCGATCAACGACGCTTCGGCCATGGTCAGCCAGTTCTTCAAGCACGGGTCGCTTGACGACGCGCGTGACGACCAGGTGCTGGCCGACTTGAACGTTGCCGACAGCGCGACCGACCCCGATACGCGGGTCGAGCATTATGCAAAGGCCATCGAACGCATCACCGATCAGGCATATTGGGCGCCGATGTTCTCGTACAACACCAACTACGTGTTTACCAAAGAGGTCGAGTATACGCCCACCGCCGACGAGGTTCTGCGCTTTACCACCATGTCGTGGAACTGATCTGAACCAATTGCCGGGGCAGGGGCCGCATCACGCGGCCCCTGCCTTTGGTTTTCGTTCCCTCCGATCCAACCTGCGCGTGTTCGGCGCGCAGGCGATGACGCAAAGGTACCTCTGTGCTGACATTCATCCTGAAACGATTGGGCCTTGCCGTTCTGGTGGCCTTTACCGTCTCGTTCATCAGTTTCAGCCTGCTTTTCCTTGCCGGTGATCCGGCTGCGGCGCTGGCTGGTGAAACCGCCAGCGGCGAAGACATTGAATCGCTGCGCAAACTTTATGGCTTTGACCGGCCAATGCTGGTGCAATACGGGGACTGGCTGTTTTCCGCCATCCAGGGCGATTTCGGCGAAAGTTACTATTTTCGCCTGCCCGTGGCGTCGCTTATTGCCGAACGGCTCAGCGTGACCATGACGCTCGGGGTTTGCGGCATTTCCTTCGCGTTGCTTACGGCCGTCCCGCTTGGCGTCGCTGCCGCGATCCGGCCCAATTCGATCATCGACCGGGTGGCACTGTTCCTGTCGGTGGCAGGGCAGGCCATGCCCAGCTTCTGGTTCGGCCTGATCCTGATCGTGATCTTCGCGATCCAACTGGGCTGGCTGCCGCCATCGGGTGCCTCGTCCCCCGTACACTTCATCATGCCGACCATCGTGTTGGGCTATTACGCGATGCCGGCGATCATGCGCCTGACGCGGGCGGGCATGCTGGATGTGCTTTCGTCGGATTACATCCGCACCGCGCGCGCCAAGGGCGCTCCCGAGGGCCGCGTGCTGTTTCGCCACGCGCTGCGCAACGCGATCATTCCGGTGGTGTCGCTGGCCGCCGTGCAGATGGGCTTCATGCTGGGCGGCTCGATCGTGGTCGAGTCGATTTTTGCCCTGCATGGCGCCGGCTACCTGGCGTGGGAAAGCATCGCGCGCAACGACCTGCCCACCGTGCAGGCGCTGATCCTTGTATTTTCGATGTTCTACATCGTTTTCACCTTTCTGGCCGACGTTTTGAACGCTTGGCTTGACCCCCGTATGCGGAGCAGCTGAACATGGCGCATATCGATAATACCGATCCCCTGCTGCAAGAGATCACCGGCCCGACACCGGGCCAGATGCTGCGTAAGCGTGTCTTTGGTCACCAGGGCCTGCTGATCGGCGCCGTGGTGTTGATCATCTTGCTGTTCATCGCCATCTTCGCGCCGCTTCTGGCCCCGCATGACCCCTATGCGCAAAGCCTGATGAACCGGATGGAGCCCCCGGTTTTCCTGGGCGGCACGTGGGAGCATCCGCTTGGAACCGACCACCTGGGCCGCGATTACCTGTCGCGCCTGATCTACGGTGCGCGCGTTTCACTGTTGATCGGTGCCGTGGCGGCGCTGATCTCGGGTGTGATCGGCACCGCCATGGGCGTGGCCGCCGGCTATTTCGGCGGGCGTGTCGACATGGTCGTGACCTTTTTGATCAACGTGCGGCTGGCCATGCCCGTCGTGCTGGTGGCGCTGGCCGTCGTGGCCATCCTGGGCGGCTCGCTCCAGGTGGTCATCGTGGTGCTGGGCCTTTTGTTGTGGGATCGCTTTGCCGTTGTCATGCGCGCCTCGACCCTGCAGGTGCGCGGGCGTGAATACGTGGCTGCCGCGCGCGCCATCGGTGCCTCGACACCGCGGGTGATCCTGTCGGAAATCATGCCGAACATCGCCAACAACCTGATTGTCGTTATCACGCTGGAAATGGCCCACGCCATCCTTCTTGAGGCGGCGCTGTCCTTTCTGGGGCTGGGCGTGCAACCGCCCACGCCGAGCTGGGGCCTGATGGTATCGGAAGGCAAGAACATGATGCTGTTCGAACCTTGGCTGGTGCTTATTCCCGGTGCCGTGCTGTTCCTGCTGGTGCTGGCGATCAATCTCATGGGCGACGGTCTGCGCGACGTGACCGCCCCGGAAAACCGGAGCTGAGACAATGGAAAAACCCCTGCTGAGCGTCCGCAACCTGACCATCGACATCCCTGTCGGGGGCGGCACCCTGCACGCGGTGCGCGGTATCGACTTTGACCTGAACCGGGGCGAAACCCTGTGTATCGTCGGTGAAAGCGGGTCTGGTAAATCGCTGACCTCGCTGGCGGTCATGGGCCTTTTGGGCAAGACCATCCGCCGCACCGCCGATCGCATGGATTTCGACGGAACCGACCTGACCCGCGCCAACCCGCGCACCATGCGCAAACTGCGCGGCGCGCGGATGTCGATGATCTTTCAAGAGCCGATGACATCGCTCAACCCGGCCTACACCATCGGCGACCAACTGACCGAGGCATTGTTGCTTCACAAGCCCGTGGGCCGCGAAGCCGCCCGCGCCCGCGCGGTGGAGTTGCTGGAAAAGGTGGGTATCACCGCCGCCGAAAGCCGCCTTTCGCAATATCCGCACCAGTTGTCGGGCGGGTTGCGACAAAGGGTGATGATCGCCATGGCCCTGATGTGCGAGCCTGAACTTATCATCGCCGACGAGCCAACCACCGCGCTTGACGTGACCATCCAGGCGCAGATCCTGCGCCTGCTGTACGACCTGGGCCGCGAGATGAACATGGCGATGATCCTGATCACCCATGATCTGGGCGTCGTTGCCCGTGTCGCTGACAAGGTGGCGGTGATGTATGCTGGCGAACTGGTCGAAACAGGGCCGGCCGCGGATGTGTTCAATACGCCCTCGCACCCCTATACGCGCGGCTTGCTGCGCTGCATTCCGCTGCCGGGCAAGACGGAACGCGGCAGCACGCTTGGCACCATTCCGGGCATCGTGCCATCCTTGGTGGGCGACATCGAAGGCTGCGCCTTTCGCACGCGCTGCCCCTATGCCGAGGCCGCCTGCCGCAGCGAAATCCCCCGTCAGGGTAGCGCGGGCCATGCCTTTCGCTGTATCCACGAAGACGGTAAACGACAGGCTGAGGAGGCCACCGCATGACCCGGCAAAGCACGCAATCCTCTCCGGTGCTCGAACTGCGCAATGTCACCAAGACCTACAAGGTCAAGCAGGGCCTGTTCGGCAAGGCGCGTCCCCTGACCGCTGTCAATGACGTGTCGCTGTCGCTGCCGCGCGGCGAGGTTCTTGGTCTCGTGGGTGAATCCGGCTGCGGCAAGTCCACCCTGGCCAAGATCCTGCTGGGACTTGAAGCCCCGACACACGGGCAGGTCCTGGTGGATGGGGAAGAGATCGGTGCGCAAGACCGGCTTAGCCTTGCGCGGCGCATCCAGCCCATTTTTCAAGACCCCTATTCCTCGCTCAATCCACGCAAGAGCATCTTCGACATCGTGTCGCTGCCGTTGCGCGTGCATGGTGTGGGCGGCCCGCAGGACTGGGAAAAGCAGGTGCGCGAGATCCTTGATATCGTAGGCCTGCCCGCACGAGTGATGAACACCTATCCCAGCCAGATGTCGGGGGGGCAGCGGCAACGCGTGGCGATAGCGCGTGCTCTGATCATGAAGCCCGAGATCGTTATCTGTGACGAGCCGACCTCGGCGCTCGACGTTTCGGTGCAAAGCCAGATCCTGAACCTTCTGGGCGATCTGCGCCGCGAATTCGGCTTGACCTACCTTTTCATCAGCCACGACCTGGCCGTGGTCGAGCATCTGGCGACGCGCGTGGCCGTCATGTACCTGGGTCGGATCGTGGAAGAGGCCGACGTGGCGGGCCTGTTCGACCATGCGCGCCATCCCTACACGCAGGCGCTTTTGAAATCGGTTCTGACGCCCGAACCGGGTTTGGGCGTGCCTGACACCCAGCTTGGTATGGCCTATCCCAACCCGATCGACCCGCCTTCGGGCTGCCAGTTCCATCCGCGTTGTCCCTTGGCCACGGCCCATTGCAAGGCCAAGGCCCCCCGGCCCGTACCCACGCCGCAAGGCTTGGTGGAATGTCACCTGTACGATACGGAAAGTCCCATGTTCGACAACAAGGCTGCCTGAGATGTCCGTGAACCTGTCGCGCACCGCGCAAACCCGCAAAACCGTCATCGAAACCGAACATGGTGTCGTGGCCGCGCAGCACCGCCTTGCGGCGCAGGCCGGGGCCGAGGTTCTGGCCGCCGGGGGCGATGCGGTGGACGCGGCGATTGCCACCTCTTTCGCCATCGGTGTGCTTGAGCCGTGGATGAGCGGCCCGGCCGGGGGTGGGGCGCTGATGCTGTGGCGGGCCGACAGCGGCACCGCGCAGGCGCTGAACTATGGCATGCGCGCACCTGCGGGCCTGGACCCTGCGGACTATCCGCTAACCGGCAAGGGCGTGGCGGGCGACCTTTTCCCATGGGAAAAGGTGGTGGATGACCGCAACGTGCAAGGCGCCACGGCCGTGGCCGTGCCCGGTGTCGTTGACGGCATGGGCCAGTTGCACGCGCGCTACGGCCGGATGCCCTGGGCCGACCTGCTGTCACCCGCCATCGCCTGCGCCCGCGAGGGGCTGTTGGTAGACTGGTATGCCGCGCTGATCATCGCCTCGACCACCCGCGCGCTGGCCAAGGATGCCGATGCGGCGGCGATGTTTTTGGAAGACGGGCAGTGGCCCACGATCAGCGGCTGGACCGCGCTGGCCGAAAAGCGGCTTGATCAGCGCCGCATGGCAGACAGCCTTGAGCAGATCGCCCGCCACGGCGCGCGCGCGCTTTATGACGGTGATCTGGGGGCGGCGATGGCCGCGGATATCCAGGCCAAGGGCGGCAGCCTGAGCCACGAGGATCTGCGCGCCTACCGGGCGCAATTCAGCGATCCCCTGAGCTTCGATTACCGCGATGCGCGTTTCCACGTGGTGCCGGGCCTGACCGCCGGGCCAACCTTTCGCGACGCGCTGGCCGTGGTCGAGAGCAGCGCCCTGGGCGACGCACCCGATGCGGGGGCCTTCAGCGCCTATGCCGACGGGCTGACCCGCGCCTATGCCGACAGGCTGGGCCGCATGGGTGACACCGGCGAAACCGAAACGCACACGGGTTGCACCACGCATTTTTCCGTCGTGGATCGGCACGGCAACATGGTCGCGCAGACACAGACCCTGCTGTCGATCTTTGGCGCGCGGGTCGTGTCGCCCTCGACCGGGTTTCTGATGAACAACGGTATCATGTGGTTCGACCCGGTGCAGGGGCGGCCCAATTCGCTGGCGCCGGGCAAGCGCTGCCTGATGAACGTCTGCCCTGTCCTGGGTGAGACCGGCGACACGCGCTTTGCCTTTGGTGCCTCGGGTGGGCGCAAGATCGTTTCGGCAATGGTGCAGATGGCTTCTTTCGTTGCCGATTTCGGCATGGATGTCGGTGCGGCCTTTCATCATCCGCGCATCGACGTGTCGGGCGGCAAGGCTGTTGTCGCGGATGAAACCCTGCCGCCCGAGGTGATTTCGGCGCTTCAGGCCCATTACCCGGTGCATACCACGCGGCGCAGCCCGTTTCCCTATGCCTTTGCCTGCCCTGCCGGGGTGATGCGCAAAGGCGCGGCCAATAGCGGCTGCACCGAGATAATGTCGCCCTGGGGCGATGCCGTTTCCGAAACTTCGACAGGTTCAAAATGACACGACAAAGCGCGATTGACAGCATTTCCGCCTATTTCGACGACGGGCGGTTCCAGGCCGATCTTGCCGATCTGGTGGCCTTTGAGACCGAAAGTCAGAACCCCGAGCAGGCGCCGGAGCTGGCGCGCTACCTGACGCAGGCGATGATCCCGCGGCTGTCGGCCCTCGGGTTTGAAACGCGGCTCCATGACAACCCCGAACCGGGGGCGGGCCCGATCCTGACGGCCGAGCGGCACGAGGGCGACGAACTGCCCACGGTGCTGACCTATGGACATGGCGATGTCATTCGCGCGCAAACTGATCAATGGCGCGAGGGGTTGCATCCGTTCCGCCTGACCGAAGAGGGCGACCGCCTGTATGGGCGCGGCAGCGCCGACAACAAGGGCCAGCACCTGATCAACCTTGCCGGGCTTGAGGCGGTATTGCAGACGCGCGGCAAGCTGGGCTTCAACTGCCGGGTGGTGATCGAAACCGGCGAGGAAACCGGATCGCCCGGCCTGCACGCCTTTTTCGAGCAAAACAAGGAGGCGCTGCGCGCCGATGTGCTCATCGCCTCGGACGGGCCGCGCCTGCAACCGGAAACGCCCACGATGTTCATGGGATCACGCGGGGGTGTCAGTTTCGACCTGGTGGTTGACCTGCGCGAGGGCGCGCATCATTCGGGCAATTGGGGCGGGCTTCTGGCCGATCCGGCGATGATCTTGGCGCAGGCGCTGTCCACCATCACCGACAAGCGTGGCCAGATCCGCATCCCGGAGTGGCGGCCCGACAGCCTGACCGACGCGGTGCGCGCGGCCTTGCGCGGCCTGCCGATCGAGGGCGGTGACGGCCCTGCCATCGACCCTGACTGGGGCGAAGAAGGCCTGACCCCGGCCGAACGCGCCTATGGTTGGAACAGTTTCGCGGTTCTAGCGATGAAAAGCGGCGTGCCCGAGGCCCCGGTCAATGCCATATCCGCCCATGCGCGTGCCACTTGCCAGCTGCGTTACGTGGTTGGCACCGACCCCGAAGACATCCTGCCCGCGCTGCGCCGCCACCTGGATGCGCACGGGTTCGAGGCGGTACAGATCGTGCCGCATGACCGCGGCTTTTTCCGCGCCACGCGGCTTGACCCCGATCATCCGTGGGTCAAGTTCGTGGCCGCCTCGCTCGAGGAAACCTCGGGGCAGCCGCCGCATGTCCTGCCCAACCTGGCGGGCTCGCTGCCCAATGATGCCTTTGCCGAAATCCTGGGTGTGCCTACCGTCTGGGTGCCTCATTCCTACCGAGGATGTTCGCAGCACGCCCCGGATGAGCATGTGCTCAAACCCGTATGCCGCGACGCGTTGCGGCTGATGGCCGGCGTGTTCTGGGATATCGGCGACGGCAAAAGCCCGGATTGAGCCAATGGGACGAGAGACAGCTCAGCCAAGGCGGCGCAGGCTGTCGCCGCGCCGAACACCAGCCCGGGCCTTTGCGTCATGACCTGGTCAGGCATACTTCGCCGGGTTGTCGTGCTGGTGGCGATATATGTCGGGGCGCTTTTGTTCGGGCTTGTGGCGCATTGGATGCGCTTTCCGCTGCCCTGGATGATCGGGGCGATCGTTTTCGCCTCGACCGTGCGCCTGGCGGACCGTCCTCTGCCGGTGCCAGGGCAGACCCGTCAGATCGGCCAGATCCTGGTGGCCACGTCCGTGGGGTTGTCTTTCACCCCCGAGGCGGTCGGCGCGATGGGCTCGCTTCTGATCCCCATGATCGGTGCGGCTATCCTGACCATCGGCCTTGGCTTTGTCGTGGCGGTCTTCCTGGTGCGGGTGTCGCACATTGATTTCATCTCGGCACTTCTGGCCTCGATCCCCATGGGCCCGGTTGAAAGTGCCACGCTTGCCGTGCGGCACAACGTGCTTCCCGGCCCTGTCGTCTTTGCCCAGACCTTGCGGATCATGTTGCTGGTGATCCTGATCCCGCCCGCGATCGTTGCGCTTGACGGCACGGTCAAGGACCCGGTCGCCGCCCTGAGCCGGATGGAGTGGACGGTTTCGGGCGCGGCGTTGCTGGCCGTCACGGGCGTTGCCGGCGCCTTGGCCGCCCGGGCGGTTCGCCTTGCCAACCCGTTTTTCGTGGGGTCGTTGGGCGGGGCGGCGCTGGCGGCCGCGCTGAGCCTGCCGATCACCGCCTATCCCTATCCGCTTTTGGTGCTGGCCCAGGTCTTCCTTGGGGTCTGGCTGGGCGGTGTTTTCGACCGAGAGCTGCTGCGCCGCGCGCGCGGGTTCATTCCGGGGGCTGTCCTGGCCTCTTTCCTGCTGATCTTCCTGTGTGGCGCGATGGGCGTTGGCCTGACGTGGATCACCGACGAGACTTGGCAGGTCATGCTGCTGTCGACCGCACCGGGCAGCGTGACGGAAATGGCGCTGACCGCGAAAATACTTGAGGATGGCCTGGCGGTCGTCACGGCCTTTCACGTTGTGCGTATCTTTATCATCCTGCCGTTTTCCAGCCCGATCATCGCGCTGACCGCGCGGATGGCCGCCCGCTGGGGCGCGTAGAAAGGTGCCTGAGTGCCGTCTTAGCCGTGCGGCTTTGAAAAAGGGAGTATGGCGCGAATTGGCGCCGCATACCAGGAAAGCGCAAATGCTTGCCAAGCGTCGTGCCCACGTTTCGGGCGGCGGCGAAAATTGTTGGCCCGATGCAGAATTGGCCCCGGACATGGCAACGCCAGGTAGCCCTTGCACCGGGAAGTTGCTGGACGGGGGCGAACCAACCCAAACACCCCGCGCGCCAACAATGAGGCGATGGTAGCGTTTTGGCAGCGACGACTGTTTCGCTGCCCGCGGCGTTGGAATTCCTGGGGCCCTTCATCTTGGCTGCGCAAGTTGTCCTTGCCTTGCGACCAATTTTACGAATGGTTGGACCCATGACAAATTGGTTCCAATGGGTGCGGTATGGCTGATCGCTATTGCGACAACTTGCCTCTCGCGTTGGAGCGCCAGCACCGCGAACTGGTGGATCCCATTGCCGACCATGATCCGGTGCGGCGATGCGGGCGCATCTCGTGTCGCGGTACGCAGGCATTTTGCGCCTGGCGTCGCTGGAGGCGCTCGATGACGCATCATGATCCCTTGCGTGCGCCTCGCCCGCGCGAAAGTTGACCAACCGGAGGAATTGGATGTCTGCCTTTACTACGCGCCCCGAGGTTCTGGGCCGGTTCGGGGTTGTCACCTCGACCCATTGGATTGCATCTGCCGTGGGGATGAAAATCCTTGAACAGGGCGGTAATGCCTTTGATGCCGCGGTGGCCACGGGGCTTGTCTTGCAGGTGCTTGAGCCGCATCTGAACGGGCCGGGGGGCGATCTGCCGGCGATCATCTATTCAAAGGCCAAGGGCAAGGTCGAGGTGATCTGCGCCCAAGGCCCGGCGCCCGCCGGAGCCACGATTGATCATTACAAGGCCGAAGGGCTGGATGTCATTCCCGGCGACGGGTTGCTGGCCACCGTCATTCCCGGCGCGTGGGATGGCTGGATGCTGATGCTGCGCGATTACGGTCGGCTGTCTCTGCGCGATGTGCTGGAGCCTGCGATTTTCTATGCCGAGAAAGGCCACCCGGTTCTGCCGCGCGTGGCCGCGACGATTGCCGGCCTGGGCGATTTCTTTCGCGATGAATGGCCAAGCTCGCATGATACGTGGCTGCCGGGCGGTGTCGCGCCGGACCCGTGGGCCAATGTCACCAATCCCGCGTTGGCGGCAACGTGGAGGCGTATCCTCGCCGAAGCCGAGGCAAAACAGGGCCGCGAGGCGCAGATAGACGCCGCGCGCGATGCCTTCTATCGTGGGTTCGTGGCCGAGGAAATCGCGAATTTCCTTGCCAAGGCCGAGGTCATGGATGCCTCGGGCGCAAGGCACAGGGCCGTGCTGACGGCCGATGACCTGGCCGGTTATGCTGCCCATGTCGAAGACCCGTTGACCTATGACTACCATGGATGGACGGTGGCGAAATGCGGGCCATGGACGCAAGGCCCGGTGCTGTTGCAGGCATTGTCGTTGCTCAAGGGGGTCGACATGGGTGCGATGGACCCGAATGGCGCGGATTTCATCCATCATGTCGTCGAGGCCAAGAAGCTCGCCTATGCGGATCGGGAGGTATATTATGGGGACCCCGAGTTCACCAATGTGCCCTTGGACGTTCTGTTGTCCGACGGCTATGCCGACGCGCGTCGCCAGTTGATCGGCACCAGTGCCAGCATGGAACTGCGTCCGGGCAGCGTGCCCGGATTTGACGATCAGGCCGAGAAAACGATGGCCATGCTGGGCGCCTTCAGCCGCACGGACGAGGCGGTTTACGAACCGACGATGGCGCACCTGTCGGAAAAGAAGGGCGACACCGTCCATGTCGACGTGATCGACAGCGACGGCAACATGGTGTCGGTGACACCTTCGGGCGGGTGGTTGCAATCGTCGCCCACCATTCCGGGGCTGGGCTTCTGCCTGAATAGCCGTGCGCAGATGTTCTGGCTGGAGCAGGGGCTGCCCACATCGCTTGAGCCGGGCAAGCGGCCACGCACCACGCTGACGCCGTCGCTTGCGATGAAAGACGGGGTGCCGCAACTTGTATTCGGCACGCCGGGAGGCGACCAGCAGGACCAGTGGCAGTTGGTGTTCTTCCTGCGCTACGTCCATCACAAGATGAACCTGCAAGAGGCGATCGACGCGCCGCTGTTCCATTCGTCGCATTTTCCGTCCAGCTTCTACCCGCGCTCGCGCCAGCCGGGGATGATCATGGCCGAGAAAAGTTTTGGCGCCGACGTGCTGAACGATCTTCGCGCGCGCGGCCACCTTGTGACCGAGGCAGACCCCTGGACCGTGGGGCGCCTGACCGCCGCAGGGCGCGACCCCGATGGCCTGTTGCGCGCAGCGGCCACCCCGCGCCTTATGCAGGCTTATGCTGTAGGACGTTGAGGCATGACATATTCCATCGTTGCACGTGACCCCGCCACCGGCCATCTGGGCATCGCCGTTGCCAGCCGGTTCTTTGCTGTCGGCGGGTCGGTGCCGTTTCTGAAAGGGCGGGTCGGCGCGATTGCCACACAAGCCTTCGTAAACCCGACATTTGGGCCGGATGCCTTGCGCCTGTTGGAGGCCGGCGCCCCGCCGGATGCGATCGTGCCGATCCTGCGTGACCGGGACAACGGGCATGCCAACCGCCAATTCCACCTGGTCGACGCCCAGGGGCGAAACGCTGCCTTTACCGGGGATGACTGCGTTGACTGGTGCGGGCATTGCGTGGCCGATGGTGTATCGGTGGCGGGCAACATGCTGGAAGGCCCCGCGGTTATCGACGATACGCTGGCCACCTACCAGGCGGCCATGGACAGGCCGCTGATCGAACGGCTGCTTGTCGCGATGCAGGCTGGCGAAGATGCGGGCGGCGACAAGCGCGGCAAGCAATCCGCCTGCCTGGTGGTCTGTCGCGATCAGGATTACGCTTGGCTCGATATCCGCGCCGATGACCATGCCGACCCGCTGGAGGAGTTGCGCCGTCTTTACGCTGTGGCGCAGGAACGGTTCCTGCACTTGGCCGAAACCATGCCGACGCGTGAAAACCCCCATGGCATGATGGACCGCCGCCCCATCGACGCTACCATCGAAAGGCTTGAAGCCGAACGGGTCGCGGCTGGGCGGCCCACCGCGTCGCACATGGTCAACAAGGGTTGAGCCGGTATCGAGGGGCTTTCCCTGCGGGCGCCCCAAGGCGTTGGTCGTTCGCGCGGACGCGATCATGCCATGATCGCGCCCGCTTGCCTTGGCCGATGCTGCAACCCCGTTTCAGGCCGACCTTGTGCGCCCGTCGCGGTCAAAGAAACGCAACGCGCCTGCTTCGACGGCGACCTTGATTTCGGCGCCGGCATCAAGGGCCAAACCATGCCCGCTGCGCATGATCAGCTTGTCCGCGCCCATCTTCAGGTGAACAAGGGTTTCGGCGCCCAGCGGTTCGACCAACGTGATCGTGGCGGGTATGCCGTTGTCACCGATTGACATCAACTCGGGGCGGATACCGACATGGCCCAGGTCGTCGGGCACGCGGGCCTCTTGCGCAAGGAACGCGCGCGCGGCCTCGCCGGTGACGGGCAGCACGTTCATTGGCGGCGCGCCGATGAACTCGGCAACGAAGGTGCTGGCGGGATTGGCATAAAGTTCCATCGGTGTGCCGATCTGCTCGATCCGTCCGGCGGACATGATGACGATGCGATCTGCAAGGCTCATCGCTTCGATCTGGTCATGGGTGACATAGATGAAGGTGGCGCCCAGGCGTTTGTGCAGGTCTTTCAACTCGGCCCGCAACTGGGTGCGCAGCTTGGCATCGAGGTTCGAAAGCGGCTCGTCGAACAGGAACACCGACGGCTCGCGCACGATGGCGCGGCCCATGGCAACGCGCTGACGCTGACCGCCCGAAAGGGCGCTGGGCTTGCGATCAAGATAGGGTTCAAGCTGCAAGAAGCGCGCGGCCTCGGCAATGCGAGCCTCGACCTCGGGTTTCGGCATGCCCTGGTTTCTCAGCCCATAGGCCATGTTGCCCCGCACGGTCATGTGCGGATAAAGGGCGTAATTCTGGAACACCATGGCGATGTTGCGGTCGCCCGGTTCGACCCCGTTCACCGAACGATCGCCGATCTGCACGTCGCCATCGGTGATTTCTTCCAGCCCGGCGATCATGCGCAGCATGGTGGATTTGCCGCATCCAGACGGGCCCACCAGCACGATGAACTCGCCATCCGCGATCTCGAAGCTTGCGTTTTCGACGGCGCTTACGCCACCCGCATAGGTCTTGCCCACACGGTCCAATTTCAGATTTGCCATTTGTTATTTCTCGCTTTCGACAAGGCCCTTGACGAACAGGCGCTGCATGACCAGCACGACCAGAACTGGCGGGATCATTGCAAGAATCGCCGTGCCCATCGTGTAGTTCCAGATCGGAACCCCTTCGCCCACGTTCACCATGCGCTGGATGCCCATGACGACGGTGTAGAGGTCTTGATCGGTGGTGATGAGGAAAGGCCAGAGGTATTGGTTCCAGCCATAGATGAACAGGATGATGAACAGGGCCGCGATATTGGTGCGCGACAGCGGCAGCAGAATATCCCAGAAGAACCGCAGGGGGCCCGCGCGGTCGATGCGCGCGGCCTCGACCAGCTCATCCGGGATGGTCATGAAGAACTGCCGGAACAGGAAGGTTGCCGTGGCCGAGGCAATCAACGGAATGATCAGGCCGGGATAGCTATTGAGCATTCCAAGGCTGGCCACAACGTCGTAGGTGGGCAGGATACGCACCTCGACCGGCAGCATCAGCGTGGCGAAGATCAGCCAGAAGAACAGCATGCGGAACGGAAAGCGGAAATACACGATCGCAAAGGCCGAGATCAGCGAAATCGCGATCTTGCCAACGGTGATCCCCAGCGCCATGAACAGCGAGTTCAGCATCATCGTCGATAGTGGCACACCGCCCGCGGCGGGCACCCCTTCGCGCAGCAGTTGACTGTAATTCGCGAACCCCTGGTCGCCGAACCACATGGGGATCGGCGAGCGTTGCAGCGCCTCGCCCGGATGGGTGGATGCGACCAGCGCGACCCAGACGGGAAAGCACAGGAAGACGATACCGGCAATCAGGACCACGTGGGTCAGAATGGCGGCGAGTGGACGATTTTCGACCATCAGTATTGCACCTTCCGTTCGATGAAGCGGAACTGGACAACGGTCATTGCAATGACCAGCACCATGAGAATGACCGACTGCGCCGCCGATGAGCCGTAATCCTGCCCGACGAAGCCCGTGGAATAGACCTTGTAAACAAGGATCGAGGTCGCGTCGGCCGGGCCGCCATTGGTCGTGGCATGGATGATCGCGAACGTGTCAAAGAACGCGTAGACCAGGTTCACCACCAGCAGAAAGAACGTCGTTGGCGACAGCAGCGGGAACACGATCGTCCAGAACCTGCGCGTCGGGCTGGCCCCGTCGATTGCCGCGGCTTCGATCAGTGATTTCGGGATGGATTGCAGCCCGGCAAGGAAGAACAGGAAGTTGTAGCTGATCTGCTTCCAAGCGGCGGCGATGATCACCAACAGCAACGCCTGGTTGCCGTTGACGTAATGGTTCCAATCCACGCCGAAGGTGCCTTCCAGCATGTAGGCCAGAATACCGAGCGAGGGATTCATCATGAAATACCACAAGACCCCGGCCAGCGCGGGGGCGACCGCGTAGGGCCAGATCAGGAAGGTCCGGTAGGCGGTTGCAGCTTTCAGCACGCGGTTGGCGGCCACGGCCAGCGCCAGGGCCATGCTCATCGACAGGAACGTGACGGACAAACCGAATACCAGCGTTGTCCAGAAGCTGCGTAGATAGCCCTTGTCGGCGAACAGGCGTGTGAAGTTTTCGAACCACACGAAGTTGCGCGAAAAGCCGAACACGTCCTCGACGAAGAACGAGGTCTCCAGCGCCTGATAGGCAGGCCAGATGAAGAAGATCAGGGTTACGGCAATCTGGGGCGCCACCAGAAGGTAAGGCAGCCAGCGATTGCGAAAGACGACACGTTTCTGCATGGTGATCCAAGAATAAAAGTGACCGGCCGGGATGCCCGACCGGTCTTTGCAAGGTCCGTCGACGGTTTAGCCGGCGGTGGCTTCGAAGCGGCGCAGCAGTTCGTTGCCGCGCTCGACAGCCGCGTCCATTGCTTCCTTGGCGGTCTTGTTGCCCGACCAGACGGCCTCAAGCTCTTCGTTGATCACGTCGCGGATCTGGACGAAGTTGCCAAAACGCAGGCCGGCGCTGTTGGCCGTCGGTTCGTTCAGCGTAAGCTGCGAAATCGCCACGTCGGTGCCGGGGTTTTCGGCGAAGAAGCCGCGCTCTTCCATCAGCTCGGCCGCGGCCAGCGTGATCGGAACATAGCCGGTCGCCTGCGCCCAATCTGCCTGCTGTTCGGTGCCCGACAGGAAATCAAGGAACTGCGCGGTGCAGGCATATTCAGGGTCTTCATGCCCCTGAAGCACCCAAAGCGTCGCGCCGCCGATGACTGAGTTCTGGGGCTCGGACCGCACGGCCGGGTCGTAGGGCATCGGAACCTGGGTAAACTCGAAATCCTCGATATCGGCCTTGAAGCCGCCGAAATACCCTGACGAGTTGATCCACATTGCCGCTTCGCCGTTGACGAATTGCGGACGGGAGTCACCGCGACGACCACCATAGGTGAACAGGCCCTCTTCGGCCATGTCGGCCAGGCGCTGGATATGGCCAACAACGTGGTCGTTGTTGATTGTCAGTTCGGTGTCGGTGCCACCAAAGCCGTTCGACTTGGTGCCGATCTGCAGGTCGTGCCAGGCCGAGAAGTTCTCGATCATGGTCCAGCTCTGCCAGCCCATACCGAAGGGCGAGGGAACGCCAGCGGCTTTCAGCGCGCGGGCGGCTTCGACAACGCCATCCCAGGTGGTCGGGATCTCAAGACCGTTTTCCTCGAACACGGTCTTGTTCACCCACATCACGGGGGTCGACGAGTTGAAGGGCAGCGACAGCAGGTTGCCGTCGGTATCCGAGTAGTAGGAAATGACGCCGGGCAGGTAATCGGACTCGTTGAACTCGACGCCCTGATCGGCCATCAGCTGGTGCACGGGGTAAACCGCGCCATTGTCGGCGGCTGACATCATGGTGGCGGTGCCGACCTCGAACACCTGCACGATATTGGGCTGCTCGCCCGCGCGGAATGCCGCGATCGCCGCGGTCATCGTTTCGGTGTAGTTGCCCTGGTAGACCGAGTTCACGGTGCAAGTGTCTTGGAGGCTGTTGAAGGTGGTCGCGAAGGCGTCGGTGCGCTCGCCCAACTGGCCGCCCATGGCATGCCAGAACTGGATCTCGATGCGCTCTTGTCCCTGGGCGGCAACGGCGCTCAGGGAAATGGCCGCAGCCGTGGCAAGGAGTTGCGTTTTCATGTATTTCTCCATCATCTGCAAAGCGACACCGGCCTGCGCGCAATTGCTGCGCGCCAGTCCCAAGTCGCTGGTCGTTTCCGCCTAATGCGCGATTGTGAAGGCCAGCCAAAACTTATGTGTCGGTTTCATGAACTTTGCAGGGCCGTGGCCGATCATGGGCGCAGGGGGCGCGGTGCCGCGCCCGCCGGGGCGGCGCCATGGCCCGGATGGAATTCGGATTGCTGGTTGGGTTCCTGCAGGCGGCCCGCCGGCATAACGCCCGACATTCCCTTGCAGCAGGGCCAAGGGCGTTACGGCGCAGCCGCGCCCCACAAGGGGAGCGCACCCGGACTGCGCTGAAGCGTGTCACAGGTATTTCGTCGGGATCGCCGTTGTGAACTTCAGCTCTTCCATCGAGATCATCGAGTTGACCTGGCTGAATTCAAGCCGTTCGATCATCTTCTTGTAGACGGTGTCGTAAGTGGTGATGTCGGGTACCACCACTTTCAGGATGTAATCCACCGTGCCCGTCAATCGGTAGGCTTCGACCACCTCGGGGATCTCGTCTATCAACTCTCGGAATTGCGTCAGCCATGACATTTCGTGACGGGGCGTGGATACGCCGATGAATACCGTCATCGGCACGTTGGCCCGGCTTTGATCGACCAGCACGACGCGTTTCTTGATCACGCCCGCTTCTTCCATGCGCTTGATCCGCCGCCAACAGGGCGTCGCAGACAACCCGACCTCTTCCGAGATCGTCGTCAGCGGGGTGTCACTGTCGTGTTGCAGGATTTCCAGAATACGCTGATCTATCTCGTCGAAGGTGATGGTTTCCGCGGGTTTCGATCCGGTTTTCCTGGGCTTGGGTGAACTCATGCCGTGACAAACTCCACGATTGTTCCGGATGTATGCTCGGGTGCAACCGCCAGCCCCAGCGCGGTTTCAATCGGCGTAATTCCGGCCTTTTCCAGGCAGGCGCGCAGCGCGGTCATGTCGGCGACTTTTACTCGCATTGCCGTGAATGCGCCCTTGGGCGTGCCCGACAAGTCGATGCCGGGATAGATCTCCGCCATGGCATCGCGCGACATCAGCAGCAGCGGCGCCGAATTGGGGCCGGTCGCAACGGTGTAAACCTTGCCGTCATCGCTGACCTGTCCGTCGGCCCAAAGCCGTGCGAACCTTGCGGCATCGGCTGCCGGGTCGGCGGAGATCGCCAATATGCCCCCCAGCCCGCAGGCGGTGTTGGCATGGCTCAGCAATTCGGGAATCCAGACGGTATCGCGTGTCTTGTGCTGGCACATGAACACGGTTCCCAGCGGCACCTCTTCGGGGGTGAAGGCCACGGTTGAAAACGCGGCCTCGCCGGTACCACCACCTGGCAGCGGCACGGGCCGTGCAAAGCTGCCAAGCCCGTGGGTCGCAATACCCAGGGCTTCCAACTCCTGCGCAGCCTTTTCGGCCGTGTCGATCCGGCAGGCGATCGCGTGAAGCCCTTCACCCATGTCATCCAGCATCTTTCGGCGCGGCGCATTCATTTCCGTCGGTTTGATAAGGCCCAACAGCTCGAAATAATCGTCCGGGAACATGATCGTGTAGTTTGCCGATCCCTTTGCCTCGGAATGCAGGCCGCGTGGCGACAGGGTGAATCCCAGCGCCGCGAACTGTTCCGCGGCCTTGTCGAGATCTTTCACCAACGAGAAACAGTGATCTATGCCTTTGACGGGATGAGACATTTGGAAATTCCTTTTCAACTGTGCGCGACGCGCCGGCGCGATCAGTGGCGCACGGGGGCCAATACGATTTCGTGGATGGCGACAGAGGGGTTCATACGCGCCACGTAAAGCGCGGTCTCTGCCATGTCTTCGGGTTGGATCATTCCTGCCAGCCGCGAGGTGTCAAACGCCGGGCGCTTGGACAAGAGCGGGGTGGCAACCTCGGCCGGACACAGCGCCGTGGACCGGATGCCATTTGCGCCCTCTTCGCCGTTCAGGCTGGCGGATATGTCTGACAGCGCGTGTTTTGATGCACCATATGCCACGCCGGATACCGACGAATGGAAACGCCCCGCCCAACTGGACGTGTGGATCATGATGCCGTTCTTTTGTGCGCGCATCACCGGCAGGCAGGCCCCGATCACGTTCAGCGCGCCGGTGACATTCACCTCGAGCACCCGATCCCAGCTTTCCCAGTCCAACTCGGCCCATGTGCGTTTCGTGATGTTCACCCCGGCATTGTTGCACAAGACATGCAGCCCACCACCCCAGTCGGCGATCTGCCCGGCCAACCCGGCCATCGCCTTACGGTCGGTCACATCGCCCGGTACGATCAGCGCCCTGTCGCGATCGGCAAGCGATGCGGCGACATCTTCCAGGCTGTCGCGGTTTCGCGCCGTGAGTGCCACGTTGTAGCCAGCCCCGGCAAAGGCACGTGCCATGGCCGCGCCAATCCCGGAACCTGCGCCTGTTATCCACACGGTTTGCCG
Source organism: Lutimaribacter degradans (assembly GCF_023703375.1). GTDB lineage: Bacteria > Pseudomonadota > Alphaproteobacteria > Rhodobacterales > Rhodobacteraceae > Lutimaribacter > Lutimaribacter degradans. Next base: position 250,339 of record NZ_JAMQGO010000002.1, on the reverse strand, counting down.
CATTTTATACCTCCGTTTTCGCCTATACCGGGTTTTCTATACCAATCTTTAAACAGAAGAGAGGAATTTTTTCCAAAAAACAACATTAATATAAAATCAAGTTGACATGCGACATTCTGTTCCGCACCCTTGCAACCCTATAGCAAGACCTCGCGCCTTCGACGGGGTTTGCAACCGACCGGGAGTGATAGAATGAAACTGAAACTCAGAAGTCTGGGTTTGGCGCTTGCCAGCACCGCAGCTGTGACCATGGCTTCGCAGGTCATGGCTGAAGAGGTCAAAAGGGGTGGCACGGCCGTCGTGCACATGATTTCGGAGCAACGCATCCTTAATCCTGCGCTGCGGGCCTCCACCGGCGTCTACAACATATCTGGCAAGATCGTCGAACCGCTGATCGACAAGAGCTATGATGGGTACGAGCCGGTTCTCGCAACAGACTGGTCGTCCTCTGACGATGGCCTGGCGATCACAGTCAAGTTGCGCGAGGGCGTCAACTGGCATGATGGCGAGCCTTTCACCTGTGATGATGTCGCGTTTACCGCGATCGAGATGTGGAAGAAGCTGCTGAACTATTCGTCGGCGTTGCAGGCCAGCCTTGAAAGCGTGGATTGCACCGATCCACACACGGCTGTTTTCAACTATTCAAAGCCGATGCCGCTGGACCTGTTCGTGGCGGCCATGCCCGACCTTGGTCATCCGATGCCAAAGCACCTGTATGAAGGCACGGACATCCTGAAGAATGAATACAACACCGCGCCCGTGGGCACCGGCCCGTTCAAGTTCGTTGAATACGAACGCGGCCAGTACGTGTTGGCCGTGAAGAACGAAGATTACTGGCGCGAAGGGTACCCTTACCTGGACCGCATCGTATGGCGCTTCATCAAGGACAAGTCGGCTGCCGCTGCAGCGCTGGAAGCTGGCGAAGTTCACGAATCCGGCTTTATCGGCGTGTCGATGGCCGACGTGGAGCGCCTGTCGGATGATGACCGTTTCGATGTTGGCACCGATGGCTACGAGAACAACGTTGCCCACTCGACCGTCGAGTTCAACCACCGCAACCCCATCCTGGCCGATGTGAAGGTTCGCCAGGCGATGTATCATGGCCTGGATATCGACTATGCGATCGAGACCATCATGCGTGGCTTTGCAAAGCCGGGCCGCGGCCCCGTGCCCAGTGCGGGCGGTGCGAACTATACCGACGACGTGCCAACCTATGAGTATGACCCCGAGCTGGCAAAAACCATGCTGGACGAGGCGGGCTATCCCGTCACCGACAGTGGTTATCGGTTCAAGTTGCGCCACCGTCCGGCGCCTTGGGGCGAATATACACAGCTTTGGGCCGAGTATTACGCGCAGGCGATGCGCGAGATCGGCATCGACGTGGAAATCCTGACGAACGATGCGCCGGGCTTTTTGAACGGCGTGTACCGCGATCATGATTTCGACACGGCCAATGGTTGGCACCAGTTCCGGTCCGACCCTGCGGTTTCGACGATGGTCTGGCTGCGCTCGGGGCAACCCGCGGGCACACCCTGGAGCAACCAGTTCGGCTGGCAAAGCGACGAGATGGACCAGATGATCGACGACGCGGCATCCGAGCTGGACCCGGAAAAGCGCGCGGAGATGTATCACGAGATCCAGGCCAAGGCGATGGAAGAGCTGCCGGTGATCTTCGCGATCGAGCATCCCTTCATCTCGGTCACGTCCAAGAAGTTGAAGAACCACCACAACACGCCACGTTGGAATTCTTCCAGCTGGTATGATCTGTGGCTTGACGACTGATCAGACAGCGGCCGGGCCTCCTTTGCGGGGCCCGGCCACCTCTGGCCGGTGCCTGATCATCCCTTGGCTTGCTGCGCTGCGGTTCGATCGTAGCCGGCAAAAGCCGTTTGGGCGGATGTGCACATAAGCCCGGCAACAGCGCGCCGCCGCGTTCTTTCGATTCAATGATGACGTTACACGACTTCAACCTGCGAAAGCTTGCCCAATGAAACTGCGAATTCCACCAATCATGATCTACGCGCTGCGCCGGTTGATACAGGCCGTGCCGGTGATCGTGCTGATCATGATCGGTACCTTTCTTCTGCTGAAACTGGCCCCCGGTGACACGGTGGATGCACTGGTCGGCGACATGGGTGGCGCCGATGCCGAGTTCATCGCGCGGCTGCGCGCGGAATACGGGCTGGACCAGCCGGTGTGGGTGCAGCTTTGGCGCTACATGCTCAAGCTGGCGACCTTCGATTTCGGGTGGTCCTTCGTCTATGAGCAACCCGTCGCCACGATCCTGCTGGATCGGCTTGGAACCACGTTGTTGCTTATGGCCACGTCGCTCAGCTTTGCCTTTACCATCGGCATTGCCCTGGGCGCCATCGCTGCACGGCGCGTCAATTCGGCCACCGACAACCTGATCTCGACACTTGGCCTGGTGTTCTATGCAACGCCCAGCTTTTTCCTGTCGCTGATGATGATGCTGCTGTTCTCGGTGAAACTGGGGTGGTTGCCCGTGGGCGGGATCAAGACAATCGCCGGGTTCTACACCGGCTGGGATCATGTGTTGGATGTTGCGCGCCACCTGGTGATGCCGACGGCGGCACTGTCGTTGATCTATCTCTCCTTCTACCTGCGCCTGATGCGCGCCTCGGTGATCGAGGTGGCAGATCTTGACTACGTGCGCACCGCCCGCGCCAAGGGGGCGGGCGAGTGGCGTTTGATGATCCACCACATCATGCGCAATGCCCTGTTGCCGGTCATCACGCTACTGGGGCTGCAATTCTCGACCGTTCTTGGCGGATCGGTCGTGGTGGAAACCATCTTTACCCTGCCCGGGCTGGGGCAGCTTGCCTATCAGTCCGTCGTGCAGCGCGACATGAACACGTTGATGGGGATCATCTTCCTGTGCTCCATCATCGTCGTTGTCGTCAATTTCCTTACCGACCTGCTTTATGCACGTCTTGACAGCCGGATCGAACTCGCATGACCACGCTTGACACTGACCTGCGCCCGCCTCAACCGCCGCGGCTTGTCGTTTTCTGGCATCGCTATCGTCGCAACCGGGCGGCGCTGCTGGGCCTGTTCCTGTTTGCCATCGTCGTTCTGATGGCGCTGACCGCCGGATTGATCGAGCCGGGCGACCCGCTGCGCCGCGCCGGGCCGCCGCTGACCCCGCCATTCGTGGACATGGCGACCCCGCTGGGCACCGACCAGCTTGGCCGCGACATCCTGGCGGGCATCTTTTACGGCGCCCGGATCTCGTTGCTGATCGGTGTGGCGGCGACGCTGATCTCCATCGCCATCGGCGTGGTGATCGGCGCCTTGTCAGGCTATTTCGGCGGCTGGGTCGATGATCTTCTGATGCGCATCACCGAGGCGTTCCAGACCATCCCGAACTTTGTTCTCTTGCTGACGCTGGTGGCCATCCTGGGGTCGAAGATCGAATGGATCACGCTGGCCATCGGCCTTGTCAGTTGGACCGCGCCGGCCCGCATGGTGCGCGCCGAATTCATGTCGCTGCGCGGGCGTGAGTTCGTGGATGCTGCCCGCAATCTGGGGGTGACGAACACATCGATCATCTTCAAGGAAATCCTGCCCAACGCCTTGCCGCCCATCATCGTCTATGCGTCGGTCATCATGGCGCTGGCGATCTTGCTGGAAAGCGCGCTGGCGTTTCTCGGGCTTGGCGATCCCAACTATGCAAGCTGGGGCAACATGATCGGGCAAGGCCGCGCCGTTCTGCGCACCGCGTGGTATTGTGCCGCCATCCCGGGCATCGCCATCGTTCTGACCGTGCTGTCCTTTTCGCTGCTGGGCGAGGGGCTGAACGACGCACTTAACCCGAGGCAGAAAAAGTAATGACCAACAATACACCTGTTCTCGAGATCCAGGATCTTACCGTTGCGCTGCCCAAGGGGGCAGATCGGCCTTTCGCGCTAGAAGGGCTGAACCTGACGGTGAACTCCGGTGAAATCGTCTGCCTCGTGGGTGAGTCCGGCTCTGGCAAATCCTTGTCAGCCGGCGCGGTGATGCGCCTGCTGCCCGAGCCGGACGTGCACGTGGCGGCCGGCTCCATCCGGTTCAACGGCCAAGACCTTCTGGCCATCTCCGAAACCGAGATGAAAGCCATTCGCGGCAACCGGATTTCCATGATCTTCCAGGAGCCGATGACGGCGCTGAACCCGCAGAAAACCGTGGGGTGGCAGATTGACGAAGTCTTGCGCCTGCACATGAAGGGCAACAGGGCCGCGCGAAAGGCCCATGCGATTGAAATGCTCAACCGGGTTCATATCCCCGACCCGGTATCGGCCTACAATGCCTACCCGCACCAGATTTCCGGCGGGCAGCGTCAACGGGTGATGATCGCGATGTCGTTGTGCCTGTCCCCCAGGTTGATCATCGCGGATGAACCGACAACTGCGCTGGACGTGACTACGCAGCTGCAGATTCTCAAGCTGATCCGCGAATTGCAGGAACAGGAAGGGGCGGGTGTGTTGTTCATCACCCATGATTTCGGCGTCGTCGCCGAGATCGCCGACAAGGTCGTCGTGCTGCGCCAGGGCGAAATGGTGGAACACGGCCCGGCAGCCGAAGTTCTTAATAGTCCGCAGCATCCTTATACGCAGGCGCTTATCGCGTCGGTTCCCGCGCTGACCCCGCCACCCGCAAAGCCGGTTTCAACCATGCCCGTGGTTCTGAAGGGCACCGGCCTGAACAAGACCTTTGCCGCACGCGGCGGGCTGTTGTCGGGAAAACGCAAGGCCGTCACCGCGGTAAAAGACCTGAGCTTTCACCTGCACAAGGGGGAAACCTTGGGTGTGGTCGGCGAGTCCGGGTCAGGCAAGACCACCGTGTCGCGAATTGTTACCCGCTTGCTTGAGGCCGATTCCGGCGCGGTAGAGGTGGACGGTACTGACCTGTTGGCCTGTTCGCCGCGTGAACTGCGCGCCATGCGCAAGGAAATTCAGATGGTGTTCCAGGACCCGATGGCATCGCTGAACCCGCGCAAACGCGTGGTCGACCTGATCGCGCAGGGCCCCATCGCGCATGGGGAAAAACCCGAAAAAGCGCGCGCACGGGCCCGCGACCTGTTGGAACTGGTCGAGCTGTCGCCCTCGGCCGCCACCCGGTTCCCGCATGAATTCTCGGGCGGGCAGCGGCAACGCATCGGCATCGCGCGGGCCTTGGCGATGGAGCCCAAGGTTATCGTGGCCGACGAACCCGTGTCCGCGCTGGATGTCAGCGTGCAGGCGCAGGTTTTGAAACTGTTGGCCGATTTGCGCGACCGGATGGATCTGTCGTTGCTGTTCGTCACCCACGATCTGCGGGTTGCCGCGCAATTGTGCGACCGGATCATCGTGATGCAGAAAGGCGAGATCGTGGAGCAGGGCGAAACCGCATCGGTATTTGCCGATCCTAAGCACGAATATACCCAGAACCTGCTGTCCTCCATTCCCGGGCGTGACTGGACACCGCCGACGCGCAACACGGATGCCGCATAAGGGCTTATCATGACACTACAATTCAAAGACATCCGCAACGCGATCATCGGCGAGGGCTGTGCGATTCCCGGCCCGTTCGGGCCGCGCCCGCTGATGTACGCGGATTACGTCGCCTCGGGCCGGTCGCTGTCGTTCATCGAAGACGCGATCCGCGCTCATGTTCTGCCATATTACGGCAATACACATACCGACACGTCCTTTACCGGACGCCGGACCACGCAGTTGCGCGAAATGGCCCGCCAGGCCGTGCGCAGCGCGGTTGATGCCGATGCAGATCATGCGGTGGTCTTCACCGGGTCGGGCGCCACCGGCGCGGCGGACAAGCTGGTGCGCGCGCTGGTGCTTCTGGGCATGGATGAAAGCTCGGTCGTGTTCGTGGGCCCTTACGAGCATCATTCCAACGATTTGCCGTGGCGCGAAAGCGGTGCGCAGGTGGTTCGGATTCCACTGGATGCGCAGGGCAGTATCTGCCTGTCTTCGCTGCGCACGCAACTGGAGGCCCACCGGGATGCACCGATAAAGGTCGGTGCGTTTTCGGCGGCTTCGAACGTGACGGGCGTGCGCACCGATCTGCGCGCGATTGCCAACCTGCTGCACGCCCATGACGCGTGGTGCGTTGCCGATTTCGCGGCGGCAGCCCCCTATATTCCCGTCCGGCTGTCCGAGACCGAACCCGGGGCGGATGATCGGATTGATGCGGCGTTCATCTCGCCGCACAAGTATCCGGGCGGGCCCGGCGCCTCGGGTCTGCTGATCGCCGACAGGCGGTTCCTGGATACAAGGCGCCCGACCGTAACCGGGGGGGGCACCGTTTCCTATGTAACCGCCGCTGGCCATGAATACGTTGCCGACCCTGAACGCCGCGAAGAGGGTGGCACACCATCGATCGTTGAGAATATCCGCGCGGGCATGGTCTTGCAGTTGAAGCGCGACATGGACGAGGGGCTTGTAGAAGCCAGCGAAACGGCGATGACACGGCGCATGGAGACGGCATTGCGCGCGATTCCGGGGCTTGAGCTTCTGGGGCCGCAAGACGTTCCGCGCATCGGGATTTTTTCTTTCAACATCAGGGTGAAGGGGAAATACCTCCACCACAATTACGTGGTGGCCCTGTTGAATGACCTGTTCGGCATCCAGGCCCGGGGCGGTTGTTCCTGCGCAGGCCCCTATGGGCACGAGCTTCTTTCGATCGACCTTGAAACCACGGAACGCCATCAAGAGGCCGTCAGCCGTGGCCATTCCGCGTTTCGGCCCGGATGGGCGCGGCTGGGAATCAACTGGTTCTTCTCGGAAGAAGACGTTGACCGCATGGCTCGGGCCATCCGGTTCATTGCCGAAAACGGGCTGGCCCTGTTGCCGCTTTACCGGCTGGACGTGACGGGCGGGGTATGGCGGGCAAACCGTCCGCTTGATGACGGCCCGCCTTCCAGCCTGTCCGCGCTTTGGTCAGGGACGCAGGCGATGCGTGCCGATTTGCCCGACTTCGACGCTTGCCTGGCTGAAGCGGCGGACCTGGTGCGCGCGGCAGCAAAGCAGCCCATGCCGGACAGGCCGGCCCTTCCGCCGGACGAGGACGCCTTGCGCTGGTTCTGGTTGCCAACCGAGGCTGCAAACCCGATCACATCGCAAGAAGGAGCCGCCTGATGGACAAGCCCGTGGAATTTCCGCCGTCGCTTTGGGCCGCAACCGCCCCCGAACGCAGCCCCGCGCCGGCCTTGAACGGCACCGTGGAAACCGACGTGGTAGTGATCGGTGGCGGCTTTACCGGCCTGTCGGCCGCGATCGAGGCCGCCCGGCGTGGCAACGCTGTTACCTTGCTTGAAGGCAAGGCTGTCGGTTGGGGCGCGTCGGGGCGCAACAATGGCCAGGTGATCCCGATCCTGACGGCGGCCGAGCCCGATATGTGGGTCAGCCGCTTTGGCGCCGCGGGCGAACGGATGGTGCAGTTGATCGGCAATTCCGCCGATATCCTGTTTGACCTCGTGCGCGAATTCGACATGCGGGCCGAGGCCGAGCAATCGGGCTGGTTCCAGCCTGCGCACAGCCCCGGACGGGTGGCGCTGTCGCGAAAGCGGGTAGAGGCGTGGCAAAGGTTCGGGTTCCCGGCCGAGCTGAAAGACAGCAAGGAAGCGGCCGAAATCCTTGGTTCGGATTTCTGGTACGGCGGGATGTACAACCCGTCCGGCGGGCATATCAATCCGCTGGCGCTGTCGCGCGCGATGGCAAAGACCGCCGAGTCACTGGGCGCGACGATCCACGAGAACTCGCCGGTTTCGACCTTCGAACGTGAAGGCGCGCAATGGGTCGCGCGCACCACGAACGGAACGGTCAAGGCGCGTGCCCTGATCCTTGCCACCAACGCTTATACCGGGGAACTGGCACCGGGGCTGGCGCCGCGCCTGGCGCGTTCGATCGTGCCGGTACACAGTTGGCAGATGGCGACCGAGCCGGTGGGCGACAACCTGCGCCAAAAGCTGTTGCCTGGCCGCCAGGCCGTGTCGGACACGCGCGGTGATCTGCGGTTCTTCCGCTATGACGCGCGCAATCGTCTGATTACCGGCGGGGCCGTCATCGGTAGTTTCGACGTGGCCAACCGCGTGCGCAAGAAGGCCGCCAACAGCCTTGCCGAGGCTTTTCCCGAACTGGGCGTGCCCGAGATGACGCATGTCTGGTCCGGTTTCATTGGCATGAACTGGGACCGTTTCCCGCGCATTCACAAGCTTGGCCCCGATGGCTGGGCCTGGGTGGCGTGCAACGGGCGCGGCGTCGCGCTGGGCACGTCGCTGGGCCGCGAGCTTGCCAGGGCGGTGACAGGCATCGACGAACACGAACTTGCCTTGCCCGTCACCGAACCGAAACCCTTTCCCGCGCATGGCCTGGTCCGTCGCGTGGCGCCCGCCTACCTGGCGTGGCTCAAACGCAAAGACCTGAGCGAACCGAAACTGTAAGGAGCACCGCATGTCTGACAACGAAGCCCCCCGGACCGACACCATGGATATCAATGACATCCCGATCCTGCTGCGCCGCAAGATCGAGGCCATGATCCTCAAGCACGTGTTGGAGGTGATCACCGAACGGTCCGGTCGCGAAGAGGCAGAGGCCGTGATCGGCGATACCTGTTCGCGATCCGCCATCGAACAGGGCGAACAACTGGCCGAAGCGCTTGGCCGAACACCCAACCTGACCGATTTCGCTGAAATCCTGCCGAACTGGACCCGCGAGGACGCGTTGCAGATCGAGTTGCTGGAAGCCACCGAAGACAAGATGGACTTCAACGTGCGCCGTTGCCGCTATTCCGAGATGTACAAGGAAATGGGGCTGGGCGACATCGGGCACCTGCTGTCATGCAACCGCGATGGCGATTTCTGCATCGGCTACAACCCGGATATCGAGCTGACCCGCACCCAGACCATCATGAAGGGTGCCAGCCATTGCGATTTCCGTTACCGCATGAAGAAGGGCGCCTGATATGGCTGTTGAAAACTGGGTTGCGAAGGAAATCGAAGGTATCACGGCCTTTCGCCGCGATCTGCATCAGAACCCGGAGCTTTTGTATGATGTGACGCGCACGGCCACGGCCGTTGCCGCCGCCCTGCGCACCGCGGGCGTGGACGAGGTGGTTGAAGGCGTCGGCCAGACCGGCGTCGTCGGCGTGATCCACGGTCAAAGCAACACGTCGGGGCGCATGATCGGCCTGCGCGCGGATATGGACGCGCTGCCCATCGCCGAGGCGACGGGCAAGCCCTGGGCCTCGCTCGTGCCCGGAAAGATGCATGCCTGTGGCCATGACGGTCACACCGCGATGTTGCTGGGTGCGGCCAAGCACCTGGCCGAAAGCCGTGCATTCGACGGCACCGTGATCGTGATCTTCCAACCGGCTGAAGAGGGCGGCGCAGGCGCCAAGGCGATGATCGACGACGGGTTGTTCACCCGCTGGCCTTGCAACGAAGTCTACGGGATGCACAACCGCCCCAACCTGCCGATCGGCCAATTCACCATCGCGCCTGGGCCGATCATGGGTTCGGTGGATGAGGTGAAGATAACGATCGAGGGCCGAGGCGGTCATGCGGCCCGGCCGCATGACACGATCGACCCCTTGCCGATAACCGCCGCGCTTATTCAGGCGGTTCAGACCGTCACGGCTCGCACCGTCGACCCGATGGATAGCGCGGTGGTGTCATTGTGCACGCTCAAGGCGGGCAATGCGTTCAACGTCGTTCCCCAATCCGTCGAGGTGACGGGAACGGTGCGAACCTTGCGCGAAGAGGTACGCGCGCATGTCGAGACGCAATTGGCACAACTGGTCAACCACATTGCCGCGGGGTTTGGCGGCGTCGGCACGCTTGACTATATCCGCCAGTACCCGGTGACGGTGAACCACGAAAGCGAAACGGGCCTTGCCGCGCGCGCGGCGCAGGAGGTGGCCGGAGAGGAGAATGTTCATCTGGACATGCCGCCAACGCTGGGTGGTGAAGATTTCTCTTTCATGCTCAACGAGGTTCCGGGCGCGTTGATCAATATCGGTAACGGGCCATCGGCCGGGTTGCATCATCCCGAATACGATTTCAACGATGACGCCATCGCCTGGGGGTGCTCTTATTGGACAACATTGGTGCGGCAACGCCTGCCCTTGGGCTGACGCCGCACTGGGGGCAATGGCCTGAATGGCCCCTGGCCTGTCACTTTTCGGAATTGCGGGGCGCGCCCGTTCAGGGCGTGCGCCCCGGGGCAGGCTGCCCGGCGCCAAGCGCTGCGCCGAGTCGGGTATGGGGCTGGCCAGTAGCACGACAAATTGGATGACATGATCCGTGCCAAGCATGGCGCAAGCCCTTGGTTCGGCCTGGAAGCAATTAGCCCCGCCGGACGAGGTAAAACGCGGCGGGGCTCATACGGTGGCAGCGTCAGCCCTTGCGCGGGCTGTTCTTTGCCTTGCCGGATGTATTGTGAAAGACCGTGTCGGTCTTGCTCGTCTTCCCGTCAGCCTCACGGGACTTGTACTGGGACAGCTGCCTTGGGGCCGTCGAGTCGCCGGCTGCCTTCTTCTTTTTCTTCTTTTCCATTGTCCTGACCTTTCTGTTCCTTCCGGTAACTCCGGTCTCGGTCCTTTCGCGGGTGACATTCGCCTTGCCATATGCCGCCTTGACCGACCCAGGGGCCTGTATGGCCCTTCCGTCGGCCTCGTGGCGGTTTGTCCGCTCGCGCGCGTTGCCAAAATTGCCCTGATGGTGCCGTCAGCCGGTTTCTGACCCGGAAGCGGGATCGCCGGACCTGCACCCAGGGAACAAGGGAAACGGTGCAGGTCCGGCGCCACGATACCCACAATCGCCGCTTGGCAACCGCGCCGCACTAACCTGCGTCAGCCCAACCCGACGTCGCCGCAGGTAAGGTCGGCTCTGCCCGACACGCCGTCAGCCGCATCGCGCGGCCGGTGCGGGCCCATGTATGAAGTGAGATTGCAACCAGTGCCGGCTACCGGAAGGATTTCCAGGCTCGATCGTGGCGCGATACAGACCGTATCGCTGGGCATCATCGCCAGCGTCATGATCATCGCGGCGCTTGACGCGGCAAGCCTGATCGCGGTGCCCACGGTACTCGCCGTGCTTTGTGCGATAGCCCTTGCACCTTCGGTCCGCTGGTTGGAGCGCACGGGGGCCCCGGCCTCGCTTTGCGCGGCCTTCGTTGTCGGCGGCCTGCTTTCGGGCGCGGCAGTCACCGCCTATTCGCTTTCTCCCTCTGCCGAAGCCTTGAATGATCGCGCGCCGCAGATCCTGCGCGAAGCGGAATGGCGCGCACGCCAAATCATATCTGAGCTATCGTACTCGTCTTCGTCCGACGACGAAGCCGCCCCCGCACCGGCAGTCGTGCCGGAAAACAATTTCCAGACCGCGCCGGACGATGCGCCCGCGACCGACTCGCAGGAAGAAACCGGCGACGACACGGGTGACAACGGGGCGAAGGAGCAAGATGACGATGCGGTGGACAGGCTGGTCGAAGGAGGCCAGAGAATGTTGACCGACTGGGCGATAGGAACTCCGAGAATTGCAGGCGGAGCCGCGTTCTGGGCCATGCTCACCTTCTACATGCTGCGCGATCGCGTGATGTTGGCCCGCTGGGTCATATCCGTAGTGCCCGGCGGTTCGGCGCGGCGGGCGGTCGGCCGGGCCATGCGTGACGTGCGCACGAACGTCGCGCGCTACCTGTTGGCAATGTCCGCTGTCAACCTGGCGCTCGGAATCTGCATTGCCGTGGCGTTCCAGCTTCTTGGCGTGGCGAATGCTCCGCTATGGGGCGTTGCCGCGGCGCTTTTGAACTTCATGCCTTTCTTGGGGATCGCCATCCTGGCGCTGATCACGTTGGGCATAGGGATTGCCTCGTTCGAAGACCCTGTCGTTGCCTTCGCGCCCTTCGCGGTCATCGTCGTGCTGAACATTTTGGAAGGTCAGATAGTTACGCCAATGGTAATCGGTGCGCGCATCCGGATCGCCCCCATCGCCGTTTTCGTGGCGATCGCCTTCGGCGCCTGGCTGTGGGGCGCCGGTGGGGCATTGGTGGCTACGCCAGCACTTATCGTTGCGGTGGCCTTCGTGCGCCGGCTCAACGCGGCCTCGCTCAGCGCAGACCGAAATAGCCCAGAATGAACAGGACGATCACGATAAGGCCGACAATGTATATGATCCGGTTCATTGGTTTCCTACCTGTTGGATGATTTGCAATCAGCGAGTCGCCGGAAAAATACCCGCTTGCAAAGCGTGCGAAATAACATGGATCAGTATGTGGCCGACGCGCAGGATATCCTTGGCGCACACGGTCGTTCCTGCTCCAGGGCCGGTGGCAGACCCGCGCCAACGCCAACGCCGACATAATGCACGGTACGCACCGCTGGCTGACCTGCATCAGTCTGGGATGGTGGATTGAAGGGTATGTTGACCTTGGCGGGCGAATCTCCGGCCGCCAAGAGGTTTATTCCAGACATCGCGGAAACACGTGCAGGCCATTCACAGGTCTGTCGAGAATCCTGAAACCGCGATGGGCGGGATTAGGCCAGTAGGAGTTTCAAATGACTATCAAGCTCACTTTGGGTACCACGCTTGCCGGTTTGGTTCTTGCCACATCAGCTTTCGCAGAAACCACGGCAACAGCCTGGACCGACCTCAACCTTCGGGCGGGGCCAAATACGACATATGATATCATCTCGGTAATTCCGGCAGCGCAAAGCGTTGTGGTGGACGGATGCCTTGACGAGTCCAACTGGTGCCGGGTCACGCATGGCGAGATCAACGGCTGGGCATCGGGGGATTACCTGACCGCGATGGTCGAGGCGCCCATCGCGGGCAACCGTGAACGGCTGGCAGTCAAATCCGTGACCTATGAAAAGGATCCTGGCGCGGCAGTTGGCAGCGGCGCGGTCGGCGCGGTTGCGGGCGCCGCCGTGGGGGGGCCGGTTGGAGCTCTCATCGGCGCGGCAATCGGTGCGAGCGCCGGTTCGGCGGCCACACCGACGGACAAGGTAACAACCTATGTCCGCGCCAATCCGCTTGATCCGGTTTATCTCGACGGAGAGGTTGTCGTGGGTGCTGGCATTCCCGAAACAGTCACCCTGTCCGAGGTGCCTGACAGCGAATACCATTATGCCTATGTCAACGGTGTTCCGGTTCTTGTCGAGCGCGAGAAGCGCCGCGTGGTGTATATCGTTCGCTAGGGTTTCGCCCTACAGCGTCGACACATGATTGCTGGCCAATTTCATTGAGCTTTGGCGATCCGGGAAGCCGGGTCGCCTTTTCATGTTCAAGGTCGCGAAACGAATTGAAAACATGATGTCCCCATGTCTGCATGCCACGACATTCCCGGGTCGGGGCAACGGACTGACGCGTGCAAACAACCGGGGCTTCCGGGGAAAAGGGGGTGCCGGTGGGGTTCGCCGCCACACACACAGACGGCACTCCGCGGCGGTTGACGTGATCCATCACGCCGATATTGCGCGCTTTCTCATGACGCATCCGCCCGTCGAAGATCCTTCGACATTTTACGTCATAGTTGCAAAACTTTGCGGGTAAGTGGCTGGGGTGGTAGGATTCGAACCTACGGTACACGGTACCAAAAACCGCTGCCTTACCGCTTGGCTACACCCCAACAGTGACGCGCTAATTACTGTCTTGTGCCCGGGGGTTCAAGACCGGATTTGCGAAAAATTTGTCGATTATTCGCGCGGGGCATCTTCCTTGAGCAAGTCTTCTTCGCCGCCCACCTCTCGTTCTTCCTTGACGATGCGTTCCAGTTGATGTTCGGCCTTGGCCTGCACATCGGGCGATTCGCTCGGATCGTTCACCGGGGTCACATGCCCAGCCTGGGTGGGCACCGCGGTGGTGGCGATATCGCGGGTCAACAGGCGATAGGTGGGTTCGGGCATTTCGATCTCCGCTGCCTCGAACGCGGACAGGATCTGGCGGATCGCCTCGCCACGCGCGGCCAGGAGCGACGTGTTGCCCTGGTTGATCCAGGCGGTCATGCGCAGCGTGATGTCCGACCCGTTCAGCGACTCGGTCCAGATTGCCACGGCGGGCGTGTCCAGAACGAAGGGCAGGGCATTCATCGTGTCGGTGGCCAGTTTGATCGCCGCGGCCAGGTCAGTGCCATATCCCACGCCCACGTCGAACACGAAGCGCCGTTCCGGGTTGCGGGTGAAATTGACGATGCGGCTTTTGAACACGGTCGAATTGGGAATGCGTATATGGTTGCCATCATAGCTGAGCAAGATGGTCGCGCGGCTGGTCAGGCGGATGACCTTGCCCTCGTCGCCGCCAATCTCGATGGCATCGTTGGGGCGAAAAGGCTGCCGGATGGACAGCATGACCGAGGCGATGAAGTTTTCAACGGTGTCGCGGACGGCAAAGCCGATGGCCAGGCCGATGATCCCGGCCGCGCCCAGTATGGTCGAAAGCAGCGCGGTCGCGCCAAGTATATCAAGCGCGACGACAAGTCCGCCGATGGCAAAGGTCAGCCGGATGATCTGGCGATAGATGTCGGCGATGAAGGCGTTCGGCGCCAGCCGATTCCACAGGTTCCGCATCCGGGCGATCATAATGCCCAAGGCAAGCACAAGCGCGAAGGCCAGCAGTGCCACGGCCAGAAGCGGGGTGTAATTCACCAATTGCCACATGCGTTTCTTGAACCGCTCAAGCGCGGGGTCGAGGCGGCGGGCGACATCCGTTGTTTCGCTTACTTCGTTCTCGATCGCCACGACACCATCAACCCGGCTTGCCAGTTCGTTCAGGCGTGCGGCTTGCACGGCCTCCAGCGTGGTGCCGCGCAGCGTGACGATGCCCGATGACACGGTAACCGTGACGTCTTCATACCCCCCCAGTTCAGAAAGGATGTTGCGAATTCGCACGGCGATGGCGGCGTCATCCTCGGCGGTGTCGGTCACGTCGATGGTGCCGGTGGGCTGCTGGTTGGCAGATTGGGCATGCAGGGCGGCAAACGGCAGGATCGACAGGCAGGCGACAAGCGCAAGACGAATGATCATGGGAAATTCTCGTTAAGCGAAATGAAAGACCTTCGCGAAGGCTAAGACAAAACCCGCCCCATGCCCAGCCACGCCGCGCAGTGGAATTGGGGGCTTGTCTAATCTGACTAAAACAGTCATGATTTGCGAAGCCACCCCAGACCTGCGGGCCAGCCGACATATGCAATGTGAAACGCGTGAACAGGAATGTTGCGAATGACCCGTCAAAGCCCACCGGCGCCGATGCGCCACATGCCCAATGGCCCCGACCGGGCCGAAATCGTCAGCCTGCTGCATGACAGCCTCGTGCCCGACCTACTGGCACTGGAAACGCTACTCGACCGGATCGAACACAGGGAGAGCCGGGCATGATCGAGCGGCAGAATTTTTCCCAGAACACCCCCGCCACCAGGATACCCGAGCATGACGCGCGCGATCTGACCGGCAATGACGGGTTGGCCCAGATCAAGCTGGATGACCAGGTTTACGTCTTGCGCATCACCCGCGCCGGAAAGTTGATCCTGACGAAATAGGCCATGACAATGGCGTGCCGCGTTTCGTCGGTTGCACTTTGCGCGCCTGGCCCTGCCGGAATTGCATGTCCAGGTCGTTCGATACGGCCCCAAGGCCGAGCGACCTGTTCTAATCGCGAATTTCGTCCGGCTTGACGCCCCACAGCGCGTCCTTGGGCGCCCAGCCGCGATATCCCGCGACCGACAGGCGGCACCAATCCGGCACACATTCGCCCAGTCGCGCGATCACCCCCAGTTCAAGCTGCGCGGTGATCGTGCTGGCCGGGTCGGGCCGGGTGCGCATTTGCAGCATGTCTCGGTCGACGATCACCGTACGCACACCAGACAGCAACGAGTAATGCACCCAGCCGCCGGCGCCTTCATGGTCACGCACGCGACGCCAGTGACCGTGCTCGGCGGTGATCTCAACCGGCATGTCCTTTTGCGTAAAAACCCAGTCGATGCGATGCGTCAGCGATGGGCCGCGCCGCACATTGGCCTCGCCCGCGCGGATCGACACGTAGCGCGGCATTGGCAGGTTCGTTACCGGTCCGCGCTCTTGCGCCTGCGCCACGCCTGCCAGAACAAGCCCCGCACATAGCAAAAGACGCCCGATCCACGATGTCATGGTGCCTGTTCCAATCGCCCGATGTTTTTGCCCCCGGGTTCTTGTGCCCCGGCTATTCATCGGCCACTCTGCCACCAAGACCCGAGATTGAAAACCCTTTGGGAGGAGTGCGATGCCATCTGATCGTCTGAGTGTTGTCGTTACGCGACGTTTGCCCGCCGCTGTCGAAACCCGCATGACCGAGCTCTTCGACGTGCGCTTGCGCGATGACGACACTCCGATGACCCGGGATGAGCTGATCGTGGCAATGCAGCAGACCGATATCCTGGTGCCGACGATCGGCGACCACATCGATGCCGGCATGCTGGGCCAGGCCGGTCCGCGGCTAAAGCTGATCGCGAACTATGGCGCGGGGTTCGACCATATCGACGTGTCGACCGCCCGGCAGCGCGGAATCCTGGTGTCGAACACGCCCGGCGTGCTGACCGATGACACCGCCGACATGACCATGGCGCTGATCCTTGCGGTGACGCGGCGCATACCCGAGGGGCTGGCGATGGTTCAGTCGGGCGATTGGGAAGGCTGGTCGCCCACGGCGCTGTTGGGCGCGCGTGTCGGCGGCAAACGCCTGGGCATTCTCGGGATGGGGCGGATCGGGCAGGCGGTGGCACGGCGCGCGCGGGCCTTTGGCATGCAGATCCATTACCACAACCGGCACCGCCTGCGTGCCGAGGTGGAAGAGGCGCATGAAGCGACCTATTGGGAAAGCCTGGACCAGATGGTGGCACGAATGGACGTGATCAGCATCAATTGCCCGCACACGCCTTCGACCTTTCACCTGATGAACGCGCGACGGTTGAAGCTGCTCAAGCCAGAGGCGGTGATCGTGAATACCAGCCGGGGCGAGGTGATCGACGAAAACGCCCTGACGCGCGGGCTGCGCGCCGGCGAAATCGCGGGGGCGGGGCTGGATGTTTACGAACAGGGGCACGACATGAACCCGCGCCTGCGCGAGATGCCCAACGTGGTGTTGTTGCCGCATATGGGCAGCGCCACCCGCGAGGGGCGGCTGGAGATGGGCGAAAAGGTCTTGATAAACATCAAGACCTTCGCCGACGGCCATCGCCCGCCCGACCAGGTGGTGCCGTCCATGCTGTGACCCGGCAGGGCGTCGCGGCACGGTGAAATTACCGGCGGCAATTTGCCGGGCGAGTTGAAAGGGGGAGTCATGCGTGGTGTCATTCTTTCCTTGGTTCTGGGCCTGTCCGCCGGCATGGCCTGCGCGCAAGAGGCGGCAGATAGCGTCGCCCCCGAGGCGGGCGGTGCCGGTGTCGTCGTCACATCCGACGCGGTGGCTGCCGCGCAGGCGGCCAAGGCCGCGGGCCAGCCCGTGCAGGCGCGCGAGTGGATGGTGGCGGTGGCCAACCCGCTGGCGGCCGAGGCGGGCGCGCGGGTTCTACGCACTGGCGGCACGGCGGCCGATGCAATGGTGGCAGTGCAGGCGGTTCTGGGGTTGGTCGAGCCGCAAAGCTCGGGCCTGGGCGGCGGGGCATTCTTGGTATGGTACGATGGCGCGACGGGCGAGGTGACCACGCTGGACGGGCGCGAAACCGCGCCATTGGCGGCCACGCCCCGGCTGTTCCAGGATGACGCCGGTGAACCTCTGGGCTTTTTCGAGGCCGTGGTCGGGGGGCGATCGGTGGGCGTGCCGGGCACCCCTGCCTTGATGGAAACCGCCCACAGGCGCTGGGGTGGGGTCAACTGGGGCAGCCTGTTCGACGAGGCGATTGCGCTTGCCGAGGGCGGGTTTGCCGTGTCGCCACGCCTGGCGGCATCAGTGGCACGCGATGCGGAGCGTTTGGCCAGCCACCCTGTGACAGCGGATTATTTCCTGCCCGGCGGCACGCCGATTGCCGAAGGCGACAGGCTGCAAAACCGGGATTACGCCGATGTTCTGCGTCGGATCGCCACGGAAGGTGCCGAAGTGATGTATCACGGCGAGATCGCCGCAGATATCGTGCGGGCCGTGCGCGA
This sequence comes from Lutimaribacter degradans, assembly GCF_023703375.1. Classification (GTDB taxonomy): domain Bacteria; phylum Pseudomonadota; class Alphaproteobacteria; order Rhodobacterales; family Rhodobacteraceae; genus Lutimaribacter; species Lutimaribacter degradans. The sequence goes on along the minus strand of NZ_JAMQGO010000002.1, from coordinate 232,231 downwards.
GGCGGCAAACCCCGGTGTCTTGTCGGCGCTTGACCTGGCCATTTACGCGGTGCGCTCGCGGGCGGCCGTATGCGTGCCATATCGCGACACGCAGGTATGCGGAATGGGCCCGCCAAGCTCGGGCGGGCTGACCGTGGGGCAGATCCTGGGAATGCTCAACGGCCATGACTTGCCCGGCCCCGACAGCGCCGAGGCGTGGCGCCTGATAGGCGATGCCAGCCGCCTGGCCTTTGCCGACAGGGGCCTCTACATGGCCGACAGCGATTTCGTGCCGGTGCCGGTCAAGGGGTTGATCGCCGCCGATTACCTTGCGCGTCGCGGGGCGCTGTTGACAGGCGATGACGCGCTGCCCGAGGTGGCGCCGGGCGCACCGGAATTCGACCATGCCTGGAAATATGGGCCGGGGGCAGACATGGCGCAGCCGGCAACTTCGCATATCTCGATTTCCGACACGTACGGAAATGCGCTCAGCATGACCACGACGATCGAGAATGGCTTTGGCAGCCGGGTGATGGTGCGGGGCTTTCTGTTGAACAACGAGTTGACGGATTTCTCGTTCCGCTCGCATCGTGACGGGCGGCCCGTGGCCAACGCGGTGGCGCCGGGCAAGCGGCCGCGCTCGTCCATGGCGCCGACAATCGTTCTGCGCGACGGCAAGCCCGTTCTGGTGGTGGGCAGCCCCGGCGGCAGTCGCATCATCGGTTTTGTCGCCAAGACGATCATTGCCTTCGTCGACTGGGGGCTGGACGTGCAGCAGGCGGTTGACCTGCCGCATTTGGTAAACCGGTTCGGCACGTTTGACCTTGAGGAAGGGACCGAAGCCGAGGCATTGGCCGGGCCGTTGCGCGCCTTGGGATACGAGGTGGCCATCGGCGGATTGAACTCGGGCCTGCACGCGATCTCCATCGGGCCGGATGGCCTGCGCGGCGGGGCCGACACGCGGCGCGAGGGCGTGGCCCTCGGTGAGTGATGCAGGCGCTTGATACGGCTGGCAACGCCGGATCAAGCGGCCGTTCCGGTGCGTTCGGTGCCACATGCGCGCGGCGTTCCCTGTCTCGGCCCGCCGCGCAGTGGGCGGCCTATTTCTGGCCTATCTTCGGCTCGGTCCCGGCGCGCAGGCGGGCGATGTTGGTGCGGTGGGTCCAGAACACCAGAAGCGTCACCGCGACACCAAGGAAAAACGCATGGCCATGGCCCAGCAGGGTAAGCCAGAAGGTCGAGCTTGCCGCCGCCGCCAGGGCCGCAAGCGACGAAATACGCCCAAGCACCGCGGCGACCAGCCACGTGGCGCATAGTGCCAGCCCCACGGGCCAGGCCAGCGCCAATACCAGCCCCAGGAATGTTGCCACGCCCTTGCCACCGCGAAAGCCCAGCCAGACGGGGTAGACGTGGCCAATAAAGGCCATCACCCCGGCCAATTGCGCGGCATCCTCCGCCGCCAGCGCACGGGCCAGCAGCACCGCCACCGCGCCCTTGGCCCCGTCAAGCAACAGCGTTGCCGCCGCCGCCGCCTTGTTGCCGGTGCGCAGAACGTTGGTCGCGCCGATATTGCCCGAGCCGATCTGGCGCAGGTTTCCCAGCCCCATCGCCCGCGCGATTACCATGCCAAAGGGGATCGAGCCCAGCAGGTAACCGATCACGCCCCATGAAAGCAGCAACGGCAGGGCGGTTTCCAACGCGGGCATCAGGCGGTCTCTCCATGCACAAGCTGGCCGCCCACATAGGTGGCGCGCAGCCGCCCTTGCAGGCGGGCCCCGTCAAAGGGCGTGTTCTTCGATTTCGACAACAGCGTGAAGCGGTCCAGCACAAAGGGCGCGTTCGCGTCGAACACGATTAGGTCGGCGGGCGCGCCGGCGGTCAACCGGCCCTGCGGCAGGCCCAGCCGGTCGGCCGGGTTCAACGCCATCGCGCGGAACAGGTGCGGCAAGGTCAGGTCGCCCGAATGATACAGGCGCAGCGCGGCGGGCAGCAGGGTTTGCAGGGCGACGGCCCCGCTGGCGGCCTCTTCGAAGGGAAGGCGTTTTGATTCCTCGTCCTGCGGCGTGTGCATCGAACTGAGAATGTCGATCAGCCCCGCGCGCAGCGCATCGACCGTGGCAAGACGGTCGTCTTCCGAACGCAGCGGCGGCTTGACCTTGTAGAAGGTGCGATAATCGGCAACGTCCAGCTCGTTCAGCGTCAGGTGGTGGATCGAGGTTCCGGCGGTCACGTCCAGCCCGTTGCGCTTGGCACGTTCCAGCGCGGGCAGGGCGCGGGCGGTGGTGATCTGGTCGAAGTGCACGCGCGCGCCCGTCATCTCGATCAGGGCGATATCGCGGTCTATCCCCATCCGTTCGGCCATGGCCGAAACGGCGGGCAACCCGCGCAGCGAGGCGAATTTGCCGCTCGTCGCGGCGGCGCCTTTCGACAGGCCGGGTTCCTGCGGATGCAGTTGTACCAGCGCGCCAAGGCTGTGCGCATAGCTGAGCGCGCGTGTCAGCACCTTGGTATCAGAGGTGACGTTGTCGCAATCGGTAAAAGCCACGGCCCCGGCATCGAGCAGGAAACCGATCTCGGTCATCTCGCGCCCTTGCCGCCCCTTGGTCAGTGCCGCCATCGGCAAAACGCGTACGGGCGCGGCCTCGGACGCGCGGCGGGCGACGAATTCCAGCGTTTCGGGGTTGTCGATGGCGGGGTCGGTATCGGGGCGGGTGATCATGGTTGTCACGCCGCCCGCCGCCGCCGCCAACCCGGCCGAGCGGAACGATTCCTTGTGCCGTTCGCCCGGTTCGCACACCTTGACGCCCAGGTCGACGATCCCGGGGGCCAGGTAGTGCCCGCCGCAATCAATCACCTTGGCACCATCGGGGATGGCCAGTTCGGCGCCATGCCCGACGATCTTGCCGTCGCGCACCAGAAGCGCACCGTGGGTCACGTCGCCGGCCTGCGGGTCGATGATGCGGGCGTTGGTAAAAAGCGTCGCGGTCATGGGCCTGTCCTTCCTGGCACGCGGATCACGGTAAACACGCTTGCGCGCGCGGGGGCAAGGGGGGGGCGGTCAGTGCCGCCGCCATTCTTGTTCCTCTGTGGGGGACAGGGGTTTTCGAAAGACGGCACCAATGCCGCGGGCCGCACGGCTACTGCACGCCGCTTGTCCAATACACTTACTGAAGCTTTTTCTGGCGTTGCTTTTGATCACTCTTTCTTTTTGCAATTATTGTTTCAGCGCGTTGCGCGACAGCGTCGAAGATGGGCAGGAATTCGTCGTTCAGTATGCCGCGGCCAGTTGCCAATTGGTAAAGCGTGTGATGCGGGTTGACGTTACACTCGACTATCATTGGACCGCTTTCGGTGATAGCGACATCCCAGCCCAAGACACCAAAGTGAGGGAAAAGCGCATGGCATCTGGTGGTCATGTCCCGAACCTCGTCCCAATGGGGGATTTCGACCTGACGGAACACCTTGCCGCTCTCAGGGTGAGTTTCAGGCTGTTCCAGGCATGGCCCCGTTCCCTTGCGGCATTGAATGATCTGACCCGTTTTCCGGTCTAGCTCGGCCAGCATGCTGCCATCTTGCCAGTAATTGTCTGACATCGCAGTGGGCGAAGGGATCTTCCACAGCGTGTAAAGAATTTCGGGTTCTTCATCGCGCAAAACTGTGACCACGCGGATGGTGCCAACAGCAGATCCAGTGACATTATACAGGGCAGGGTGTTGTTGAATTGCCGATTGAATCAGAAAACCGGCTGCATAGTCTTCAAAGATTTCCTCGGAGAATTTGCGAACCGTGATTTTGCTGCCGTTCAGCAATTGAAGTTCACCCGTGGAGCGATCAAACTGTTCTACCAGCGCAGATCCGACGCTACCGGAGCCTGCCTCAGGTTTGACGAAGATCGGATAGCGTGCCTTTTCTGAAAGGAAGGTTTCGATCTCTGCCGCCGTACGGAGAGATGGAATGCTCCCATAACTTGCATTGCATGACAAAATTGCTTGTGTCTCTGTCGTGGGAAATCCCAGCTTAGAAATCAATGCCTCAGTGAAAGGCTTTTTTGTCAGGAACTCCCGCATCGAACTGGTCAGGTCGTGTGGCGATAACCGTTTGTTTAGTTTGAGATTTCCGCGAAGACCGACAAAGGCGCGCTTTTGTGTGGAACTGTGGATCGGGTCATACACTCTGTGGGTGTAATATTCGTTGAAGCGGAGGCTCTGTTTCCCATAGCGAGTCCTCATCATCTCGAACAACTGGCGAAATGGGCTGAGTCCGTGTTGGCGAGCGACGTCCACGATCAGCTTTGGACCTGGTGGAAGTGCTTTTTCGGGGGCGCCAGCAAAGCGCTCTGCGCGGTAATCTCGGTCATGGTTTTTGCCTCGTTATGCTGCCTGCAATTCAGAGTAGGCTCCAGAATCTGGCCAAAATTTGGCAAGAGAAGGTTTATTTCCTGCATGAGCACATTGAGTGAACAAGCTTGTCTAATACGAAATGACCGCTGCCTGAGGGGCGCGACTACGTTTGGCCTTGTGATCGGTCGCATGCGACCCGCCCCTGTACGCCGCGCAGCAAGGCATAGACGCTGCGGCCATCGTGGATGCGTTCAAAGCCCAACATCCGCAGGCGCGTGTTGCGCTTTAGCGGAACGGGTTTGAAAGCAAAGCCGATCGAGGCGGGTTCGCAATCATCGAAGGTAAGCAGCGTGTCGCTCGTGATCGGGTAGCTGTGCAGCTGCTTGCCTAGAAAAGGCAGCTTCGTGGCGATGAAGGCGCGCCTGTCGCTGAGCGTGTACCAGGTGCGTGCGCGCCGGTAGGCATCCCACAGGACGTGGCCGAACAGGTTGAACAGGCCCACAGCCAGCAAGGCAAACCCGGCCCCCGCCAAAAGCACGTCGGCAAGCGGTCGATTGACAGGGGCAAGCACGTTGCCGGCCAGGCCGATCCAGAGCGCCGCCACGAGTGTTGTCACCGCGCCCACCGTCGCCCGTCGTGCCGAGAGTGCCCGCCAGTCGATCCGGGCGTCGGGCCGGCCCTGCCACAGGATGATTTCATCGGGCTCGAGGATGCCCAGCCAGGGGTCGGGGGCGTTCATGCCGTGCCCTCGCGCAGTCGTGCAAGGTCGTGACGCAGGGCGGGCAGGCCGCGAACATAGGCGATTTCGATGATTTCGCGTTCTTCCCCCACCACGAAAAGACGCCACCACATCAGGCGGCGCAGCCGTGCGATCTCGGCGATTGGCAAGGCGCGCAGGCCAAGCGGGTCTTGGGTGTCGACCTGCAGCAGGCGCTTGTCGGTAAGCACCCAGTTGAGCGTGCGGTTGCGCCGCCAGTCGCCCAGGTTGTCGAAGACGAAAAGATCGACCAGCATCACCAGCGGCAGGATGACCCAGGCGCGCGGCTCGTCCAGATAGAGCACCAGCGGCGCAAAGGCCACGGCGGTCAGGACGACCACGAACAGCTCGCGTTGCAGGTAGATGCGAAAGGACGGGCGAAAGGTGGCACGCAGGGTTTCGCCCGGGTCCAGAATATCGGCCACCGGGTCAGCCATCGCGCCGCCCGGCCAGTGCAGCCGCGATGCGCGCGCGGGTCGCGTCGCGGTCGTGCTGGTATTTCAGCATGTGCTTGTCGCCGCCCTGGGTCACGATCTGCACCGCGCTGCCAAGGGTGTTGATCGCCTTGATCCGGTTCAGTGGCACGGCGCGGGTGCCAGGGCCCAGCAAGCGGCGGTCGGTCAGATCCCAGCGCGTGGCCAGCTCATCCGAGGCGACGAACCAGGCACGAAAGGCCACCGCTGCAAGCCCGCCCACCGCGCCCGTCCAGACATGCGGGTTGCCGATCGCCCAAAGCAGCCCCATCCCCACCGCCATTGCCACCGCCGCCAACCATGCGTGATCGCGGATATAGGTGCCACGGTCCGGCGCGAAGCTGGCCAGAACTGCCTCGTCCTCGGTAAGCGCGGTTTTGGGCGTGTTGGCGTAATCACTCATGCCGCGATCCAGACCACGAGTGCGACCAGAAGGAACATCACCAGCAGCGCGATGGCCGCCACGCGCCCCGACATGGCCGCGTCGCTGGGCCGCGCGGGCATGGGGGCGCCCTGGGCGGCAGCGGATGTCAGCGGGGTGAAATTGTTCTGGGGGCCAGGCTCGGCATAGGTGCCGATCCAGCGAAGCGGGGTGCGGGGTGACAGCTCTTGCGCGGTACCGGCAAAGGCGCGCGATGGCAGCACCAGAACGTAGCCGCGCAGCGCGCGCAGGCGGGCGCGGTCGGCGGCGATCTCGTCCTGGGCGACGCCCAGGCCGTCAACCAGGTAGCCATCGAGGCCCAACTCGCCCAGCTCGGTCACGCGCAAGAAATCGACATGATCGGGTGACAGCACCTCGGCCCCCAGCGCATCGCGGATTGCGGCGATATCGGGGGCGTCGGGGTCGGTGAACTCGGCGACGGCATCGGCCGGCAGGTCGATGGCGAAAACGCGCACCAGACCGGCCTCGGTCGCGCTGATCTTCATGCGGTCGGTCACGCCATGACCCCCTGGTCCGCCTCGCGCGCCGCGCGCAGGTTGCGCGCGAGCAAATCCATCGCGGCCATGCGCACGGCGACCCCCATTTCCACCTGTTCCTGGATGACGCTGCGGTTGATGTCATCGGCGATGGTGCCGTCGATCTCGACGCCGCGGTTCATCGGGCCGGGATGCATCACGATGGCATCGTCCTTGGCAAATGACAGTTTCTCGGCGTCCAGTCCGAAGCGATGGAAATACTCTCGTTCCGAGGGGATGAACCCGCCATCCATCCGCTCTTTCTGAAGGCGCAGCATCATCACCACGTCGACATCGCGCAGCCCTTCGCGCATGTCGTCGTAAACTTCGACCCCGAAATCCGCGATTCCGGTGGGCATAAGGGTGGGCGGCCCCACAAGGCGCACGCGGTTTTCCATCTTGCCCAGCAGGATGATGTTCGAACGTGCAACGCGGCTATGGGCGATGTCGCCGCAAATGGCGATGTTCAACCTGTGCAAACGGCCCTTGGCACGCCGGATTGTCAATGCGTCAAGCAGGGCCTGCGTGGGGTGTTCGTGCCGCCCGTCGCCGGCGTTCAGTACCGCGCAGTTCACCTTTTGCGCCAAAAGGTCCACCGCGCCCGAATGGGGGTGACGTACCACAAGAAGGTCGGGGTGCATCGCGTTCAGCGTCAGCGCTGTGTCGATCAGCGTTTCGCCCTTCTTGAGCGAACTGGCCTGCATCGCCATGTTCATCACGTCTGCCCCCAGACGTTTGCCCGCCAGTTCGAAACTGGCCTGCGTGCGTGTGGAGTTTTCAAAGAACATGTTGATCTGCGTCAGCCCCGTCAGGGCGTCGGCATGTTTGTTGGCCTGCCGGTTCAGCTCGACATACCTGTCGGCGAGATCCAGGATGGCGGTGATCTCGGTCGGGTGCAGGGGCTCGATCCCCAGCAGGTGCTTTTGGCGAAAGCTCATGCGCGTTTGTCCCTTGGCTGGCCCGTGCCCGTTATAGGCGCGCTGCGGGTGCGGGGCAACGGGGGGAAAGGTGCGCGGGGCCTGGATGTTTGCCCGGTCAGGCGCGCCCGGAATCGGCCGAGAGCGTCAGCGCGCCCACACCTATGGAATTCAGCGCGGCCTCCCACTTGGCCGCATCGGCTGTTTCGAACACGATCCGACGCGAGGCGTCACAGGTCAGCCAGCCGTTTTCGGCCAGTTCACTTTCCAACTGGCCGGGCCCCCAGCCGGCATAGCCCAGTGCCACCAATGCCTGCGTTGGCCCGGTGCCGCGGCCCATCTCTTCCAGCACGTCCAGCGTTGCGGTCAGCCCGAAACCACCGTCGATCTGCAACGTGTTCAGCGCCGAGGTGAAATCGGCGCCGTGCAACACGAACCCCCGCCCGGTTTCGACCGGGCCACCGAAATAGACCGGCGGGTTGGAAACGTCCGGTGTCATTTCGATTTCCAGTTGTTCCAGCAGGTGGTCGAGCATGATGTCGCCGGTGGGTTTGTTGATGACCAGCCCCATGGCGCCGTCATCGGAATGGGCGCAAACGAAAACCAGAGATTTGACGAATCTTGGGTCGCCCATGCCCGGCATGGCGATCAAAAGCTTGCCTGTAAGGTCGAGTGTGTCGCTCATCTGCGTCATTCCGGTCATATGGGGGCGCGGTTGGCCTGCGTCCAGCATGAAGCGGGGCGGGGCGCCGCGCAAGGGGCGGGCGGTGCTCGCGCAACTCTCGCCGGGATGTGACTTGGATTTCACCGCGGTTTGGCGCAACTGTATGATATGAAAAATGTCCTGAGCTTGCTGATCGTGGCCATCGCCCTCGCCCTGCCCGCACCCGTTGCGCGCGCCAACCCCTATGAGCAGATGGTAAGCGCCGAGCTGCTGCCGGGCTGGCGGCGGCCTGATGGTGTACACGTGGCGGCCTTGCGGCTGGTTCTGGCCGATGGATGGAAGACCTATTGGCGCGCGCCGGGCGATGCCGGCATCCCGCCGCTTTTCGATTGGAGCGGATCACGCAACATGGGTGGCGTGCAGCCCGTCTGGCCCACGCCGATCGTTTTTTCGCAAAACGGGATGCGGTCGATCGGCTACAAGCGTGAATTGGTGCTGCCACTGAAGATCACGCCGCGCGATGCGGGCGGGGACATGACCCTGAACGCGCAGATCCAGATCGGGATATGCGACGACATCTGCGTGCCCGCCGATCTTTCGGTGCAGGCATCGCTGCCTGCGGGCGGGCACCCCGATCCGCGTATCGTGGCTTCCATGGCCGATGTGCCGGTGCCCGCCGCCGAGGGCGGGGTGCGCGGGGTCAGTTGCGCGGTGACACCCACCGAAAACGGGTTGCGCGTGACGACGCGGGTGACACTGCGCCGCGCGGGGCAGGCGACGGCGCTGGTCGTGGAAACCGCCGATCCGCAAATCTGGGTGTCCGAGCCCGAAATGCACCATGACAACGGGACGCTGGTGGCCACCAGCGACTTGGTTCACATTGATGGTGGCCCCTTCGCGCTGGACCGCTCGGGCCTGCGGTTGACGGTGCTGGGCACCGCGCCGGCGGTCGATATTCGCGGCTGCCCGGCGCCCTGATCTATTCCGCGGCCAGGGGCCGTTTCTCGGGTGACGGCGCGGGATAAAGGTAATCGCGCGTCAGCGGCACCGCATCCTGCGCCTTGGTCAACTGCAACTGGAACACGACCTGCCCGGCGTTTCGAAATGTGAACTCGCTTGCCAGCAGGTAGAACCGCCACATCCGGCAGAACCGCTCGTCATACAGCGCGCGTGCCTTTTTCTCGTTCGCGACGAAACGGGCGTGCCATTCCTTCAGCGTTTCGGCGTAATGCAGGCGCCACACCTCTATATCGGTGGCGCCCAGCCCCGTGGGCTCGATCGCGGCCACCGTTTCCGACAGGGCGGGGCAATAGCCGCCCGGAAAGATGTACTTGGTGATCCAGGGGCTGGTCGCGCCGGGTGGCGTTGTGCGCCCGATGGTGTGGATCAGCGCGATGCCGTCAGGTGACAGCAGATCATGTACCTTGGAAAAATACTCGTGGTAGTGCGGCACGCCCACATGTTCGAACATGCCCACCGACACGATCCTGTCGAAGGGGCCGGTGATATCGCGGTAATCCATCAGGTGGAATTGTGCGCGGTCGGTCAGACCGGCCTCGGCGGCGCGGGCATTGGCCATCGCGTGTTGTTCGCGCGACAGGGTCACGCCCGTAACATGCGCGCCGAAATCGCGTGCCAGCGTCAGGCCCATTCCGCCCCAGCCACAGCCAATATCCAGCACGCGCATTCCCGGTTCGATCCGCAGTTTCCGCGCGATATGCTGTTTCTTGGCCTCCTGAGCCTCGTCCAGGGTCATGTCGGGACGGGCGAAATAGGCGCAGGAATACTGCCTGTCGTCATCCAGGAACAGATCATAAAGTTCGCCAGACAGGTCATAATGATGCGCCACGTTGCGTTGGGCGCGCGCGGCCGGGTTGAACTGCGCCAGCCGGCGCCCCAACCTGCGCAGCGCCGCGACAGGTTTGTGAAACCCCGGCAGGCCGTTCTGGGCCGCGTTGCGCGTGATCAGGTCGATGAAGCTGCGCAGGCCGTCGTCTTCGATGGTCAGTTCACCATCCATGTAAGCCTCGCCCATGGCCATATGCGGCGTCAGAACCAGGCGCCGCGGCAGGTTGGCCGCGTGCAAGGTTACCGCCGCGCGTGGCGTGCCGCTGCCGTAAACGCGCGTCGTGCCATCGGGATAGGTAACGCTCAACTCGCCGTGTCGAACCAGATGCGACAACAGCCGATCCAAGCCTTGTGTCCACATGTTTCACCCCTCCAGTTCCGGCGCCATCCGGCGCCATCTCGATACGGTAGAAACCTGCCATTTGCCGCATGATGCCCGCCATGGCGGGGCGCGTGTGCGGTGGTGCTCGACCCGTATAGCCTACCGCAGAATCGCGATCTGTAAAGAATCACGCGGTCTGCTGGGGGTTTTGCGCGGGCAGAAGCCTGCAAAACCAGCACGCGACCTTGACTTCCGGGCGCAAGCGCGGTGTATCGGCCCGAACCGCGAAACACCCTGAGGGAACAGCTATCATGCACGCCTATCGCAGCCATACTTGCGCCGATCTGACCAAGGAAAACGTGGGCGAAACCGTGCGCCTGTCGGGCTGGGTGCACCGTGTGCGCGACCATGGCGGCGTCTTGTTCATCGACCTGCGCGACCATTTCGGCATGACGCAGGTTCTGTGTGACCCCGACAGCCCGGTTTTCGCCCAGGTGGAAAAACTGCGCAGCGAATGGTGCGTGCGCATCGACGGCGCGGTAAAGGCCCGCGCGCCCGAGCTGATCAACGCCAAGATCCCCACCGGCGAGATCGAGGTATATATCCGCGACATGGAGGTTCTGGGCGCCGCGAACGAATTGCCGCTTATGGTCTTCGGCGACCAGGAGTATCCCGAGGAAACGCGCCTGCGCTATCGGTATCTCGACCTGCGCCGCGAAGAGATGCAGCGCAACATGACCTTGCGCTCGGACGTGGTGGCCAGCATTCGCAAACGCATGTGGGGGCAGGGTTTTCGCGAATACCAGACGCCGATCATCACCGCCAGTTCGCCCGAGGGCGCGCGCGATTTCCTGGTGCCCTCGCGCCTGCATCCGGGCAAGTTCTACGCGCTGCCGCAGGCGCCGCAGCTGTTCAAGCAGCTGATCATGGTTTCGGGCTTCGACAAGTATTTCCAGGTTGCGCCCTGCTTTCGCGACGAAGACCCCCGCGCCGACCGCAGCCCCACCGATTTCTACCAGTTGGACATGGAGATGTCGTTCGTTGAACAACAAGACGTGTTCGACACGATCCAGCCGGTGATCGAGGGCGTGTTCGAGGAATTCGGCGGTGGCAAGAAGGTCGACAAGCATTGGCCGCAGATCTCTTACCGTGACGCGGCGCTGTGGTACGGCACCGACAAGCCCGACCTGCGCAACCCGATCAAGATGGCCGATTGCTCGGAGCATTTCCGGGGCAGCGGCTTTGCCATCTTCGCCAAGCTTCTGGAGCAGGACGGGACGGAAATTCGCGCCATTCCCGCGCCCGGCGGCGGCAGCCGCAAGTTCTGTGATCGCATGAACAGCTTTGCCCAGAAAGAGGGCCTGCCGGGCATGGGCTACATCTTCTGGCGTGAGGGCGAGAACGGCATGGAAGCGGCTGGACCGCTGGCCAAGAATATCGGCCCCGAGCGCACCGAGGCGATCCGCCAGCAGCTGGGCCTGGGCAAGGGCGACGCCGCGTTTTTCCTGGGTGGCAAGCCTGCGCAGTTCGAACGCGTCGCCGGCAAGGCGCGCGACGTGATCGGCGAAGAGCTGAACCTGACCGACAAGGACAGGTTCGCATTCTGCTGGATCGTCGATTTCCCGATGTACGAGGCCGACGAGGAAACCGGCAACATCGATTTCAGCCACAACCCGTTTTCCATGCCGCAAGGGGGTATCGACGCGCTGTCGGGCGACCCGCTGCAGGTGCTGGGCTATCAATATGATCTGGCTTGCAACGGGTACGAGCTGGTTTCGGGCGCGATCCGCAACCACAAGCTGGACATCATGATCAAGGCGTTCGAACTGGCAGGCTATGGTGAGGACGAGGTGCGCAAGCGGTTTGGCGGCCTGGTCAACGCCTTCCAGTTCGGCGCACCGCCCCACGGTGGCTGCGCGGCGGGCATCGACCGTATCGTGATGCTGCTGGCAGAAGAGCAGAACATCCGAGAGGTGATCATGTTCCCGATGAACCAGCGCGCCGAAGACCTGATGATGGGCGCCCCGTCCGAGCCGGCAAGCGACCAGTTGATGGAGTTGAGCCTGCGGGTGATCCCGCAGGAGTGACTGCGCGAAATAGCGCCGATGTGATCGGCACGGGCCACGCGCCATCGTTTCAAACGGTGGCGCGTTTGCTATTGTCACTCCACGTTGCGTGGGAGTGTGCCGATGTTTGACCCTGAACTGGCCGAAATGCGCTTTGGCTGCGGGCTCAGCCCTGTTGTTGCGCCGCCGGCCTCGGTGCCTGACATGCTGGCGCGCCTGACCGGCCCCGATGAAATAGCCCTGCGCTTTCCGGTCGAGGATTTGACGCAGTTCCGCGAGCGGATGAAGCGCTCGGCCGAGTATCTGAAAACGCGCCGTACCATGCGGGGCACCCCCGAGGCCAAGATTGCCCGCAAGGCACAGCAGGTGGAAAAGAAAAACGCCCGCATCGCGCAGGCCCGGTGGACGGCGCAGCGGCTTTTGCGCCGTGCCTGGACGTCGGATGGCCTGCGCGAACGGCTGACCTGGTTCTGGGCCGATCATTTCACCGCCGTGGGCAAGCAGGGTACGATAAAGCGCGCCGCCACCCCCCATGTCGAAGAGGCCATTCGCCCGCATGTGACGGGCCGTTTCGCCGACCTGCTGCGCGCGGCCATCACCAGCCCGGTCATGCTGCACTATCTCGATCAACAGCGCTCGATGGGGCCGAACAGCAAGCGCGCGCAGAAAAAACAGGGCGGCGCCGGCCTGAACGAGAACCTTGCCCGCGAGGTGCTGGAACTGCACACGCTTGGGGTGGATGGCCCCTATTCGCAGGCCGATGTGCGCGAATTGGCGGAACTGTTCACCGGCCTGTATTTTGACGCGCGGGCCGGTTTCAAGTTTCGCAAGGATTTTGCGGAACCGGGGGCCGAACGGGTGCTTGGCCAGCTTTATGGCAGCGACAAGCCCAACGTGGCCGACATTTTCGCGGTGCTCGATGATCTGGCCGTGCATCCGTCCACGGCGGCGCATGTGGCCGAAAAACTGGCTGTGCATTTCGTGGCCGACCGCCCCGATCCCGATCTTGTTGCGCATCTGACCGTGCGGTTCCTGGATACGGACGGAGATTTGCTGGCCGTCACCGAGGCATTGCTGCGCCACCCCGCCGCATGGGCGCCCGATTTGCACAACGTCAAGCAACCGTGGGAGTTCATGACATCTGCGGCTCGCGCGCTGGCCGTGCCGCCGGGCCGGTTCGACGGTCTGAAGGAAAACGAGCTGCGGCCCCTTCTGCATCGTCCGCTGGTCGTGATGGGCCAGCGCTGGGAAAGCCCGGCTGGCCCCGATGGCTGGCCCGAGGATGACAGCGCCTGGATCACGCCGCAGGGGCTGGCGGCGCGGATGGGCTGGGCCATGACCATGCCAGCGCGGTTGCAGCGCGACCTGCCCGATCCGCGCGATTTTGTTCACCACGCGCTGGGCGCCCGCGCGCCCGAGCCGGTGATGTTTGCCGCCCACGCCGCCGAGAACCGGCGCGAAGGTGTGGGGCTGATCCTGTCCTCGCCCGCTTTTCAAAGGAAATAGTGCCATGCGCCATGCCGCGATGAACCGCCGATCCTTCATGGGCCGCAGTCTTGCGCTGGGCTGTTCGCTGGCGGCCAGCCCGCTGGTCACGCCGGTCAGTTTTGCCGCAGCGCCCTGGCCCAACCGGCTGGTCGTGATCATCCTGCGCGGCGCGATGGATGGGCTGGACGTGGTGCAGCCGGTGGGCGACCCGGCCTTTGCGGCGTTGCGCGGGTCGCTGCCGGGCGGCACCGCGGCAGGTGCGCATGACCTCAACGGGTTCTTCGCGCTGCATCCGGGGCTGGGAGAACTGATGCCGCTTTGGCGCGCGGGCGAGCTCTCCTTCGTGCACGCGGTTTCGACGCCTTACCGCGACAAGCGCAGCCATTTCGACGGGCAGGACATGCTCGAGGCGGGCACACCCGACCTGACCGGGCGGGGGATGCGAGATGGCTGGCTGAACCGGATGTTGCAACAGGTTCCTGGGATAGAGGCCGAAACCGCCTATGCGTTGGGCCATGACGAAATGCTTCTGACCAAGGGGGGCGCGCCGGTTGCCAACTGGACCCCCGACGTGGGTTTGTCGATCAGCCCGCAGGCCGAGTTGCTGGCGCGGCGCATGATGGCCGATGACCCGCTGTTCCATGATGCCCTGACGGAAGCGCTGATGCTGTCGGGCGCCGATGAACTGGCCGAAGAGCAAGGCATGATAGCCCCCGACATGGGCGGCATGGCCGAGATGGACGCCCCCGAGGGAAAGCGCGCGCGACAGCCGCACAATGCCATCGCGCGATTTGCCGCCGAGAAGCTGCGCAAGGATGCGAGGATCGCGGCGTTCTCCTTGGGTGGGTTCGATACGCATCTGCGCCAGGACGTGACGTTGCCGCGCGCGCTGCGGCGCCTGTCGGACACCATCCTGACACTGCGCGCCGAAATGGGCGTGGCCTGGCAAAAGACGGCCGTTGTCGCGATGACCGAGTTCGGCCGCACGGCGCGGGCCAACGGTTCACGCGGGACGGACCATGGCACCGGGGGGGCGATGCTCCTGGCGGGCGGTGCGTTGCGCGGCGGGCAGGTTCTTGGCGATTGGCCGGGGCTGGGGCGGGCCGATTTGTACCAGGGGCGTGACCTGATGCCCACGCGCGATGTGCGCGCCCATGCTGGTTGGATCATGCGCGGGCTCTACGGCTTTGACAGGGCGCTGATCGAAAACGTGATCTTCCCCGGGCTGGAGATGGGCGATGATCCGGGCCTGATACTCTGAGGGCTTTTCCCTGCTGCCGCTTCGTGCCACTCTCGCCTGTGCCGGGATGAGGGGACGGAGACAGCAATGACCAAGTCAAGCAACCCATTGGCCGATTGGGCGGCACCGTCGCGGCCGGACGGGGCCGTGCTGGAGGGTCGGTTTGCCCGGTTGGAGCCGCTTGATGCCGACCGCCACGCGGCGCTGTTGTACCGGGAATTCGCCGGGCATGATGACCTGTGGACATACATGGCCGCGGGGCCTTTTGCCTCGGCCGCGCAGTACCATCGCTGGGCGCGCGAACATGCCGGGCAGGATGATCCGTTCTTTTACGTGATCCAGTCGCGCGACAGCGGCGTGTGCGGCGGTGTTGCCTCCTTCATGCGCATCACGCCCGAGATGGGCGTGATCGAACTGGGCTATATCACCCTGTCGCCGGCATTGAGCCGCAGCCGCGCCGCGACCGAGGCGTTTTTCCTTATGATGCAATGGGCCTTTGACAGGGGCTATCGCCGGTTCGAATGGAAATGCGACGCCGGCAACCTGCCATCGCGCCGGGCGGCGCAGCGGCTTGGGCTGAGTTACGAAGGCGTGTTTCGCCAGCACATGATCGTCAAGGGGCGCAATCGCGATACGGCCTGGTTCGCGGCCACCGATGCCGATTGGCCGGCGTTGAAAGAGGCGTTCAATGTCTGGCTGGCGCCGGGTAATTTCGACGCGCAAGGCCAGCAGCGCGAACGCCTGTCCGATCTGACCCGCCTTGTCCGTGTCAGCAGCGACCCGGCGCTGACATCGCGTTAGGGCTGCGCAAGGGCGCGGGCCCGGTCAGATCGCGACACGCCGATCGAGCCGGTCTTGCAAAAGACCGGCCAGCTGGGCAAGCCCGTGATCCGTGGAATGACCCTGGGCCCGCGCGTTGGCCAGTCTTTGGCTGGCCTGCATCAACGGCGTGTCATCCGCGCTGAGCGCGACGCCCGACAGGAATTGCAGCGTGTAATCCAGCGTGTCGTCATCGATGTCCTTGCCCAACAATTCGGCGGCATGGGACATGTCATCATGCAGCGCGACCTGGTCCGGCACAATCACCTCGTCACGCACCAGGCGCGGACCCGCAGGTTGGCGATCGGCGGGCAGGCGTGACAAGATCGCATCCTGGAAAGCGGCAAGCGACACCAGCGGCTTGGCCAGAAAGCCATCGGCGCCCGCCGCGGCGGCGGTGGCGGGTGCCATTTCATCGCCGCTGGTGGCCAGCAGCACACCCACGCGCGGACGGGCCTTGTTCAGGTCGTTGATCAACTCTGTCCCCGGCCCATCGGGCAGGCCCAGGTCCACGATAACCGCCGAGGGGCGGTAGACCCGAAGATGGCGCCTGGCCGCGCGCAGGCTGTCGGCGCGTCGCAACCGCGCACCCGAGCGGATGCACATCAGGCGCAGCGCCTTGCAGGCGAACAGGCTGTCCTCGACCACCAGGATGGTCAGCCCAAGAAGCGGCCGGTGCGTGGTGGGTTTGGGCGTGGCGAGCAGGAATTCGCGTTCATCCATCATGATTGTCCCCTGGAAAGCAGCGTCGGTGCGACTCACCATGCCGTGACTTGGCTAACGCATGGTTAATGCCCGCGTTGCGGCGCCCTGTCGCTTGCCCTTGCGCCTCGGCGCGCCCATAACGGGTGAAACGCGAACACGACGCCAAAGGAGGCCCCATGATCGGACGTTTGAACCATGTCGCCATTGCCGTGCCCGACCTCGAGGCGGCATCGGCGCAATACCGTGATGCGCTGGGTGCCAAGGTTGGAGCCCCCCAGGACGAGCCCGACCATGGCGTGACGGTGGTGTTTATCGAACTGCCCAACACCAAGATCGAGCTGCTGTATCCGCTGGGAGAGGGCTCGCCCATCGCGGGATTTCTTGAAAAGAACCCGGCGGGCGGCATTCACCATGTCTGCTACGAGGTTGAGGATATCCTTGCCGCGCGCGACAAGCTGAAAGAGGCCGGGCTGCGCGTACTGGGGGACGGCGAGCCCAAGATCGGCGCCCATGGCAAGCCGGTTCTGTTCCTGCATCCGAAGGATATGAACGGCACCCTGACGGAACTGGAGCAGGTCTGATGGGGGTTACATCGGGCATAGTTCTTTACGCGGTGCTGTGGTTCATGACCTTTCTCGTCGCCATTCCGATCCGGCTGAAGACGCAGGGAGACGTGGGCAATGTTGTGCCGGGCACCCATTCCAGTAGCCCCGAGGTGCACAACCTCAAGAAAAAGGCGTGGATCACCACGCTGGTCGCCGCAGTTTTGTGGGCGATCATCGCCACGATCATCATAACCGGCACGATCACCGTGCGCGATCTGGACTGGCGCGGGCTGATGCCGCCGGTGGCCACGCCCGATTGATACCTTGCAGGCCAAAACGCTGGTGTGACGCGACAAAAGCTTACCCTTGCAGGGTAAACCGAAACTGAAAAACCGATGCCTGCCCCTGTTTCTGGCCATCCCGCCGACAGCCACGCGAAACAGGGGCCCACGTTTCGCGGCTTGGCGGAAGAAACATGCCGCGATCAGGCCGATTTCAGGCCGTGGTAGATATGGGTAAAGGTCGCCGCGCCCAGGATGGGGATCAGCAGGTTCATGATAGGAATGGTCAGAGGAATGGCCATCAGTATGCCCGCCGCCCAGATCGTCATGCGGTGGCGTTTGGCCAATGCGCGCGCGGCGGTGCGGCCCTCGCGGCGCATGGCGGCAAGGGTAAAATACTCGCGCCCCAACAAGAACCCGTTCAAGCCCCAGAATAGCACGAGCGGCGCGAAGGGTATCCAGAACACGAAGGCATAGACGATCAGGGCCAGCGTATTGGCCGCGATCAGCAGGCCGAGGAAATTCACCGTGTCGCGCAATGCGTCCCAGAAGGGGACGGGCTGCACATCGGGCAGGTGGGGGAAATGGCGGTCCTCGACCGCGTCGGCCACGTCTTCGAGGAACATCGAGGTAATGGCCGAGGCCACCGGGATCATCAGGAACACCGACAGGATCAGCATCAACAGCAGGCTTGACCAGCCGACAAGGTCATCCAGCCACGTCACCGTGCCGATCAGCGGCAGGGTCGCCTCGGGGCCCAACAGCACCTGCAAAAGCCACAGAATACCCGCATAGGCCGCCACCAGCAGCGCCAGCGTCAGCCCCACGCCGATCAGCAGCACGCGCAGGAAGCGGCGGTCATGCACCTGGCCCAGCGTGCGCTGAAAGGCCGAAAGGATCAGTCCGATATCCATGTGACGATCTGCTCCAGGTCGGGGCGCGGCCGTTCGGGCGGCGCATTGCGTTCGGTGCCGATATGGACGAAGCCCACGACGCGCTCGTTCTCGGCCAGGTCCAGCCCGGTTTCAACGAAAGCACGGTCGTGGCTTGGCCAGCCCGACAACCAGTTCGCTCCCCAACCTGCTGCCAGCGCGGCGTTAAGCAGTCCGAGGCACGCGGCGCCGGCGGAATAGGTCTGCTCGATGGCGGGGATCTTTTCACTCGGTTTCTGCACCTCGATCACGGCCACGGCCAGGTTACCCTGTTCGAACTGGCTGGCGCCCTTGTCGGCTTGTTCGGCAGCGTGCCCCAGCTCGGCGGCGCGTTGGCGCGCAAGGGTTGCCAGCCGTTCCAGCGCGGGGCGCTCCAGCACGATCATGCGCCAGGGTTCAAGCTTGCCGTGGTCGGGCGTGCGGGCGGCCGCGGTCAGCAAGGGCAACAGCGCGGCGCGGTCGGGTACCGGCAGGGTCAGCGTTTTCGCGGGGCGCGAGCGGCGCGTCAGCAGAAATTCCAGCGCGGCGTCATTGGGCGTGGGCATGAATCGTCCTTTCCGATCTTGTATCTGATGTCGGGCAAGACAGCGGGCGGTTCAACCCTTGCCCAGCAGTTCTTGCGCCATTTCGGCGATCATGTCGTTGAAAAAGCGGGTCGTGCGGGCATTGGGTTGGCGACGTTCCATCGTATGCGCCAGCGGGTCGGGCGCGTCGGTGGCGCTGCCGGCAAGCGTGGCGATGGTGGCATGGCCGCAGAAGGGAACGTAAGCTTCGGAATATCCGCCCTCGTGCACAAGCACCAGCTTGCCCGCGCACAAGCGCGCGGCCAGCGCCTTGATCCGCGCGGTCATCTGGCGAAACGTGTCAGCGCTACATGCCATGCGCCCCAGCGGATCGAAGATCGACGCGTCATAGCCGCAGGCCACCACGATCGCCTCGGGGCGGAACCGTTCCAGCGCAGGCGTCACGATCTTGTCCATTGCGGCAAGATAGCCGTCATGCCCCACGCCAGGGGGTAGGGGGACATTCATGTTGAACCCCGCCCCCGGCCCGCGGCCCCGGTTCTCCAGCGCGCCGCTGTCGGTGGGATAGTTGTTTTCCTGGTGGATCGAGATTGTCAGCGTGTCGTCGCGGTCTTGATAGATCACCTCGGCGCCGTTGCCGTGATGGACATCCCAATCCACGATAGCGACCCGGCCCAGCAAGCCCTCTGCCCGCGCCGCCTCGACCGCGACGGGAATATTGGCCAGCAGGCAGAACCCGTTGGGCCAGTCGGGCAGGCAGTGATGGCCGGGCGGGCGCGAGAGGGCATAGGCATTGTTCATCTCGCCACGCACTACCGCCAGTAACGCCGAACGCGCCAGCCCCGCCGACAGCGCGGCGATTTCATAGGCCCCTTTGCCAAAGGGGGTGCGTGGCCCCATCTCGCCCCCACCGGCATCGGATTTTGCCTTGAATTCATCAAGGTAGCTGGGGGGGTGGATGCGCAGCAGCTCGTCACGGGTGGCGGGTGGCGCGCTTTGTACCGAGAGTTCCGACAACAGGCCGGTGACTTCCATCAGGTTCTTCAGCCGCCGCTTGGTTTCGGGGCTTTCAGGCAGACCGCCCGCCGCGAGGGGCTGCACCAGGTCGCCCACCGGCAGGGTCAGGGCGTAGTTGCCGCCCGAATGCCAGAAACAGCGTTCATCGTGAAAGAAACCCGTGGTCATGGCCAGCCCCGTTTTCCAATGTCGTTGCGGCGACTATTCCCATCCTGGCCGGGATTGTCCATGTTAAGCCATGGCCAAGCATCTGCCCGACCTCACACATCTTGCCCAGCCCGGTGCCGAGATCGCCCTGCGCGTCACACCGCGTGCCGCGCGCGACCGGATCGACACCGCCGAGGGCGCGTTGCGCATTTATGTCACGGCCCCGCCCGAGGACGGCAAGGCCAACAAGGCGGTGCAAAAGATCCTGGCCCGCGCGATGGGCGTGGCCAAATCGCGGCTGGTGCTGGTGCGCGGGCAGACAGCACGAGACAAGGTGTTCCGCTTGGAATGAGGCGTCGCCTTACCCGCGATTGCGGCTGTAGAGCCCTTCGGGCAGGTTCAACGCGGCAGCCAGGTCTTTTACCTGGGTAATCGACAGCGTTATCTTTTGCACGCTGTCGGTGCGGGGGTCGTATTGTTCGACGGTCACACATTCCTCGAAGGCGTTCAGCGTCACGTCTTCCTGCAAAGGCGCGCGGCCTTCGTCGACAAGCGTTACAACTGTGGCGTCGAATTCGTGCTCGATACTGAACATGGGGTCAGTGTATGGCGGGATTTCGCCTTTGCAAGCGTTTCAACACCGCGTGAAGCCTATGGCGGCCCGGCGCGACCGTGTTAGAACGCGTCATGCAGCCAGCGATTGGAAGGGTGAAAATGCGCGCATTGGGGTTGGTCCTTTTGGCCGTGATGGGCCTGTCGGGATGTGTGCAAACCGTTGGCCCGGCGCCGGAACAACAACGGCCGGCATCGGCGTCGGTGTCGCAAGCGGCACGGGTGGCGGCGCGGAATTTCATTGATGTGGTCGAAACGGTCGAGCCCGTGGCCGAGCAGGAATGCCGCCGTGTCGCGCCCGGTGCCAATTGCGATTTCCAGATCGTTATCGACGACCGGCCGGGCATGCCGCCCAACGCGTTTCAGACGCTGGACGCACAGGGGCGTCCGGTGGTCGCCTTTACCATCGGCCTGATCGCCGAGGCGCGCAATGTCGATGAGCTGGCCTTTGTCATGGGGCACGAGGCCGCACATCATATCGCTGGCCATATTGACCGCCAGCGCGAAGCCGCCGCTGCTGGGGCGGTGATTTTCGCGGGCCTTGCCACGTTGACGGGCGCCGATGAGCGCGGCGTGCGCGCGGCGCAGGACCTGGGCGCAGCCGTGGGTGCGCGCAGCTATTCCAAGGAGTTCGAGTTGGAAGCCGATCACCTGGGCACGATCATCGCCAAGCGCGCGGGATATGACCCGTTGCGCGGGGCCGAGTTCTTTACCCGCATCCCGGATCCGGGCAACCGCTTTCTGGGCACGCACCCGCCCAATGCGCGGCGTATCCAGGTTGTGCGCGAAACCGTCGCTGCCCTTTGATGCGCCGTTTGATGGCCGCCCGCGGCACGCCTTTTGGCGCTGGCGTATTGCAGGTAATGACATGCGGGGCGCACGCTGTGCCCGGCAAAGGCACCTCGAACCCGAAGCAGGAGTTTCATTTCCATGGTCATCTTGCCCAACATCGTCAGTGATCGCGGCTCGCGCTACGCGGTATCGGGCGGGGTGGCACGTGGGCCCGATGATGTGGCGGCCTTTCTCAAAGAGTTGAAGCGAAACAAGAAATTCGCCAAGGCAACGCATAACACCTGGGCGGTGTTGCTGGCCGATGGCACGGCGCTGAAGGGTGATGACGGCGAGGCGGGCGCCGGGATGGTCATCCTGCGCATGCTTGAGCGGGCGGGCCTGCATGACCGGGTCGTGGTCGTGACGCGGTGGTATGGCGGCAAGCATCTGGGGGGTGACAGGTTTCGCCACGTGCAAAGCTGCGTGGCCGCCTATCTGGAGCATGAGGGAGTGAGCGACGGCGCTTGATCAGGATCAACGCGGATCGCGGGGTCTTGCCTCAGTATGACGGGACACTCAGACCGGGAGGGGAGGCAATGCGCAATCTTGGCAATCCGATCACGCATTTCTGGCTGGTTCAGGATATGGCGCGGGCCGCCGGTGTCGACCTGCCGGACGCGCGGCGGCAAGGCCGCCTGACAGCCGGGGAATGGACGGCCATGATCACGCGGTGTCGCGGCTGCGCATGGGCTGAAAAATGCCAATCCTGGTTGGCGGCGCAAGATATGGGCGAACCGGCCCAAGTGCCCCCGGCCTGCGCAACCCGCGCGGTGTTCGACAGCCTGTGCCAAGGGGACTGAGCGCGCGTTCCCACATCACGGCAAGGGGGCGTCGGCGCGCACTATAACGCGCGCCGAGCGATGTCAGAGGTTGGGGTAGATCGGGAAATTCCGGCACAGCGCCTCGACCTCGGCCTTGACCTTGGCCTCGACGGCAGCGTTGCCTTCTTCACCGTTGGCCGCCAGCCCATCGACCACTTCCACGATCCAGCGCCCGACCTGGCGGAACTCTTCCTCGCCGAAACCGCGGGTCGTGCCGGCGGGGGTTCCGAGGCGCACGCCGCTGGTCACGGTGGGCTTTTCCGGGTCGAACGGAATGCCGTTCTTGTTGCAGGTGATATGCGCACGTTCCAGCGCGGCTTCGGTCGCGTTGCCCTTGACGCCCTTGGGCCGCAGGTCGACCAGCATCACGTGGCAATCGGTGCCGCCGGTCACGATATCCAGCCCACCCTTCATCAGCTCGTCGGCCAGCGCCTGGGCGTTCTTGACCACCTGTTGCTGGTAGGTCTTGAATCCGGGGCGTAGCGCCTCGCCAAAGGCCACGGCCTTGGCGGCGATCACATGCATCAGCGGGCCGCCCTGGATACCGGGGAAGATGGCGCTGTTGAACTTCTTGGCCAGCGCCTCGTCGTTGGTCAGGATCATGCCACCGCGCGGGCCGCGCAGGGTCTTGTGAGTGGTGGTGGTGACAACATGGGCATGCGGGAACGGGTCGGGGTAGACGCCCGCCGCGATCAGGCCCGCGAAATGCGCCACATCGGCAAGAACCCATGCGTCGATGCTGTCGGCGATCTCGCGGATGCGGGCAAAGTCGATATGGCGCGGGATGGCCGAGCCGCCGGCGATGATCATCTTGGGTTTGTGCTCGGCTGCCAGTGCGGCGATCTGCTCGTAATCGATCTGGCTGTCTTGTTGGCGCACGCCATATTGCACGGCGTTGAACCACTTGCCCGACTGGTTGGGCTTGGCGCCATGTGTCAGGTGGCCACCGGCATCCAGGCTCATCCCCAGGATGGTGTCGCCCGGTTGCAGCAGCGCGGTAAAGACGCCCTGGTTGGCCTGGCTGCCCGAGTTGGGTTGCACATTTGCGAATTCACAACCGAACAGCTCTTTCGCGCGGTCGATGGCCAGGTTTTCGGCCACGTCGACGAACTGGCAGCCGCCATAGTAGCGCCGCCCGGGATAGCCTTCGGCATACTTGTTCGTCATCACCGAACCCTGCGCCTCCATCACGGCGGCGCTCACGATGTTTTCAGAGGCGATCAGCTCGATCTCGTGGCGCTGGCGCCCCAGCTCGTCGGTGATCGACTGGAAAAGCTCGGGGTCGCGCGAGGAAAGGCTTTCGGTGAAGAAACCGGTGTCAGACATCTAGGGCTCCGTTTTCGGGTCAGAACAAGGGGATGGTTTTGGCATTGGTCCTACTGGAAAGCGGGCGCGGCTGGAAGGGTCGAAAGCGACGCAGTGCTGCGTCCGCGCGGCGGGGCTGGTGCGTTTGGGCAAGTTGTGGTTCTGTCGGGGGCAAAATTCGCCCTTCGGAAACAGGATAACCCAGCCATGCCGCTTGCCATCGCCTTTACCGCCAGCGATGCGCCCACCGCGCAAGCCGCGCGTGCCGCGCTGGTCGCGCGCTATGGCGACGCCCCCGAGGAACGCGCCGACGTTATCGTGGCGCTGGGGGGCGACGGTTTCATGTTGCAGACCTTGCACCGGACACAAGGGTTGGACGCGCCGGTTTACGGAATGAACCGGGGCACCGTGGGGTTTCTCATGAACGCCTATCACGAAACCGATCTGATGGAGCGCCTGCAAGACGCCCAGGAAGAGGCCCTGAACCCGCTGCGCATGCGCGCGACGTGCATGGACGGATCCCTGCACGAGGCGCTGGCCATCAACGAGGTGTCGCTGCTGCGGCAAGGGCCGCAGGCCGCCAAGTTGAAGATCACGGTCGATGACCGGCTGCGGATGGAGGAACTGGTCTGCGATGGCGCGCTGGTATCGACGCCCGCGGGATCGACGGCTTACAATTATTCCGCGCACGGGCCGATCCTGCCCATCGGGTCGGATGTTCTGGCGCTGACTGCAATCGCGCCGTTTCGCCCGCGCCGCTGGCGCGGGGCGCTGCTGCCCAAGAAGGCTCATGTGCGCATCGACGTGACCGAGCCCGACAAACGCCCCGTCATGGCGGATGCCGATTCCCGTTCGGTGCGTGATGTGGTTTCGGTGGAGATCAACAGCGCGCCCGACGTGGTGCATCGTATCCTGTTCGATCCGGGCCACGGCTTGGAAGAGCGGCTGATCCGCGAACAATTCGTCTGATTGTCAGATGAAACCTTGCCAGCGCAAAAGCGCCAGCACCAATGCCGCAAACAGCAGCATGTTGAACGCCAGCCCGCCCAGCAGCCCCAACAGCCGGTCCTTGCGTCTTTCGCGCGGGTCGATGTCAGCCAGGTGCGCGGCGGCAGCGGTATAGGCCTTTTCCAGCGCCTGCCCGTCCAGCATCCGCGCCAGCTTGGGGTGGCTGGCCATCGTCTCGGCCTCGGCCAATTGTTGCAGATTGCGCCGCACCCAGGCCGGCAGATCGCGCCCCGCGCGGTTGGCACGGGCGGCCAGCCCGCCCTTGCGCAGGCCCAGCTTTTGCTCCAGCAAGGTGTTCAAATGCGCGGTCTTGCGCGCCAATTCCTGGGAATCCATCGGTCTCTCCGCCGCGCAGGCTAGGGCGCGCTTGCGGTGGGGTCAAATGCGAAAGGGGGCGACATGCTGAATTACATCCGGCACGGCGAAGGGCAGGGCGGCCCCGGCCTGTTGATCGCACACGGGCTTTACGGATCGGCGCGAAACTGGGGTGTTATCTCCAAGCGCCTGTCCGATACGCGGCAGGTCGTGGCGGTGGATATGCGCAACCACGGTGACAGCCCCTGGTTCGACAGCCACGGTTACCCCGAGATGGCAAGCGATCTGGCCGAGGTGATCGAGCACCTGGGCGGCACCTGGGATGTTCTTGGCCACTCGATGGGGGGCAAGGCGTCCATGGCCTTGGCGCTGTCGCACCCGGAAAACCTGCGCCGCCTGATCGTGGCCGATATCGCGCCGGTGAGCTATGACCATGCGCAGACCCAATTCATCGAGGCGATGAAATCGGTCGACCTGAGCCGCGTTGAAAAACGATCGGACGCCTTGGCCCAGCTCGAAGCGATCGACGATCCGCAATTGCGCGCGTTTTTCCTGCAGTCGCTGGATGTGCAAGGGCGGCGCTGGCGGTTGAACCTTGATGTTCTGGCCCGCGACATGCCGAAGATCCTGTCTTTCCCGTCATTCGAAACGCAATTCGACGGGCCGGTGCTGTTTCTGTCCGGGGCGGAGTCGCATTACGTGACGCCCGAGTATCGGTCGGAAATCAAGCGCCTGTTTCCCAAGGCGCAATTCGCCAAGATTCCCGGTACGGGCCATTGGCTGCACGCAGAAAAACCGCGCGAGTTCGAAGCGGCAGTGCGCCACTACCTGGATATGCTGGCCTGAGGCACGGCCACGTTGGCACCGGCACGCACCGCCCGGTTCCTGCCCGGGGCGACACTGCGCTGGCCAATCAGACCGGCAGTCAGGAGTCGTCGTAAAGCTGTTTTGACACCGCCCAAGAGACAGGCAACGCCAACACGAAACCGGCCGCGGCAGCATAGATGATTGGCATCAGCGTCGTGTAGCCGGTGACCAGTGCCACGACAATGAAACTGCCAGCCAGCGACGTGCTGATCAGCGAATAAAGAATGGATGCAAGACGCAGCATTGATAAACCTCACTCAAATCAAGGGGCCTATTCCCTTGAAAGGTACATTAACGATATCGCAATTGAAGTGCCTTGATCTGGGTCAGCTATGGGCGGAATGCATCTTGGCCCGTGCGGGTATTTCCACGAAGCCCGGCAGTGTCATTCCGCCGCGTGACGCGCCGCCGATGCCTGGCCCGTGGCCCGTTGCAGCACCATCAGTGCTGTATGTGCCTTGCAAAAGTGTGGTGCTCCGCGATGCCCGCCGTTGATCCAGTTGATGCAGGTTTCAGGTGCCTGGCAACGATTGCAGGCCAACATCGCCGCACGCAGATGTTCAAATAGCCTTTTCGCATCCTCTTCGGGAATATCGATTCCCATATGATCGAACATCGCATGGCGAACGCGCTGACGATATCGAAAGTCTACCAGCAAAGTGTTTAGCGCACCTGACATGATTTAGACCTCCCTTTGTCACTTTAAACTTACACGAATCACGGCGCCCTTGCACGTGTTTGATATCGGCGGCTTGAAATTTTCCGATCATGGCGTGGAAGCCGGTCAAGCTGCCCAGGCGTGCAAGACGCCACCAGGGGTGGATATCCCGACCTGTAGAGCGTGGGGTGGAATTGCGGTGTTGCGACAAGGGGCAGGGCAAACCCGTGCGGGGTCCGGGGGCATTGCCGTTGGTGTTCGTCGGTGATGAAACACCAAAGGCGCCCGTGGGCGCCTTGGTCTATTGGTCGGAGTGAGAGGATTCGAACCTCCGGCCCCTGCCTCCCGAAGGATCGGGCCTGAGGCTAACCTGCTGTAATCATTGTAGTACGTACTCATATTGCTGCTCCTTTTTTCCGCTTTGTGTCGATCTATTTCCGGAAATGATCCGGACATCAGATTGCATCTGCCGCCCCTCGCTGGTGGTCCGGGTGGTGATGCCCATAGTTCTTTTCGAGCGTCTCGAGCGTCATCCCGAGAAAGCCGCAGGCGTCCCACTTGGGCGCGCCCTTTTGCATGAGCCAGGTCGCGCAGGTATGTCGGAGAGTATGCGGAACGACCTTGCTGTCTCCCTCGGTCTCGAGGCCAGCCTCCACAACAGCAGTTCGAAACGCGCGCTTTATGTTCTGCAGAGACTTTCCGCGATGCGTGACGACGAACTCGTCTTCCGGAAATCGCCTGCGCCTGCGCAACAGGTATTTTCTCAGGCGCGCAGGCAACCTCGAGCTGGGGCGCTCCTTCTTGGTCCGTCGGCGACCGACCGGGTTCCAGTAGATGATGTTGCTGTGAAAATCGATGTCCGACCAGCGCAAGGATAGGATCGCCTCTTTCCGCTGGCCAGTCAGCAGGCCGATCCTGAGAAACAGTGTCAGGTGTTCGGTCTTGGTCTCTGTCGGCACGCCGTTCTCCGGCGAAGCGTTAATGCTTCGCGAAGCCTGTATGAGCCTTATCGCTTCATCGCAGGTCAGAAAGCGTATACGACCCTCAGGCTTTGGAGGAAGCCGCACCGCGATCTTTCGCGTGATCAGCTGATCTTCTTCGGCTCGGCGAATGGCTGTCGACAACAGACTGAGTTCTCGCCTCAGAGTGCCGTCCTTGAGTCCCTTGTCCGCACGGCTGTCACGCCGTTTCTGGCAGTACTCCTTTATGAGCACGTCGTTGATATCTCCTACCGAATAGCCATCGAAAAAGCGAATGATCGGCCGGGCTGCATTGGCCAGGCGCTCCGGGTCGGTGACATCATCAAGCCGCTTCGCCAGGTAGTGCGAAATCGCGTCGGCAACATAGAATTCGTGCGGCTCGACCGCACGCTCAGGCCTGAAGCGCCTCAGCTTCCATTCTGCGAAGTAGAGTTCAGCCTGGTTGCGATCCCCAGTGCCAGTCGAGTGCTCGCGGCTGCGTCCCCCTTCGGTCCAGTAGATATACCAGTTGCCCTCGGACGGACGTTTGCGGTCGCGCTCGAGACGCGGCGGGAATGGTTTTCTGGGCATGCCTTCACCGTGAAATTGTCAACGTACCGCTCCCAGGCGCCCTGTGGGATCTTGGGGTTGCGGCGCCCTGGGGCCGTGTAAATGTGGTCCAGCATGTCCTCTCGGATCAGGTAGCGCACGTTGGACACCGGAATGCCAATGCGTTCTGCGAGTTCCTTGGGTGTTTCGAGATGCTTTTCCATGCTTCGCCTTCCAGTTGGAAATTACTCAAAATCCTGCAAGAGTGAACAGAATCGCTGCTTGCCCACATAAAGTGCAGCTATATGCACTTTTAATGACCCAGGATGCACTTTGTCAACAGACCTGTCTGGAATCGGCCTTCGCTTGAGAGAAATCCGCAAGATCAATGATCTTACGCAGCCCGTTATGGCCGCCGCGATCGATGTGTCGGACCGGACCTACAAGTACTACGAACAAGAAAAGCGCGAACTTCCGGCTCTAGCTGCAGTCAAGATAAGTGAAGCGTTCAACATCACGCTTGAATGGCTGCTAACCGGTAAGGGCGGCATTCATAAGACGGACGATCCGGAACTATCCGAGCAATGCTCAATGGCCGTACTAGTCGAAGATCAAACACGGCAGACAAACCTGCCAATCGTCAAACTTGCGAAGATCATAGGTTTCGTAGCCGCGCAAGCTGCGCAAACCGGCGAGACACCGGAAGCGGTTGCGAAAAAATATTTCGATACGCTTGACTGAGGAGATGTTTGAATGAGTGACAATGCTTACCACCCGAAATCGCCAAAGCAAAAGCTGGAGCCTTGTGAGCTGGAAATCTTCACATTCGCCCGACAAATCGGCGTGGCTTGTGCAATCTGCTTGCTGGTCGGCAGCACTGGATTGATTGCAACGTCTGGCCAAGAGACATGGGGGCTTGCCCACTGGTTCTATCTAATGCTTGTTACCATCGGCCTTGGCGGCACCCTTATTGTCCAAAGGTTCCTGCGCATTCTTATGAAACATACCCGCAAAGAACTCTCGATCTTTGATCGGCACGAAATGAAGATATAGTTCTGACGGAGCAACAAATTGTCTAACTTTTATGATGACAATGCCTCTAACTTCATATCGACCACACGCGATCTTGATATGTCAGCGGCGCGTGGGCGATTTCTGCAAGTTGTGCCGCCGCGACATAACGGCCCTGCACGCATTCTCGATGCGGGGTCAGGATCAGGACGTGACGCGCTAGCCTTTCGCATTTTGGGTTACGATGTAGAAGCTTTCGACTCCTCGCGAACTATGGCAGCCGCTACGCAAGAACTCGCGGCGGTACCGACCAAGCTGATGCGTTTCGAAGATTTTTCGTGGGATCATTCGTTCGAGGGAATCTGGGCCTGCGCTTCTCTGCTGCATGTTGCAGAGGAGAACTTGCCAGACGTCATCGATCGGCTGGCCGCCCATCTCGTCCCTGGCGGCGTGCTCTATATGTCGTTCAAGTGCGGCAAAGGCGAGCGAGTGAAGGATGGTCGACGCTTTACCGACATGACTGAGGAACGTCTAAGGTCTCTCCTGGCCGAATGCGCCGTATTCGGCCAATCGGACTTTTGGGAAAGCCGGGACTGCCGCCCTGAACGCGCATCGGAACAGTGGGTGAATTCAGTGGTGAAGAAGACGTGACGGCTGGATCGAATGTGCCTGAGGGATCGGGCGACCATCCCTGCGTTGTCTGCGCTGCCGCCGCCAGTGACATTGTGGAATGCGACGCGCAGGTCATCCTGGTCCGCCAGGGTGCTGGTCTTGCGCTCGCCCCCCGCCGTCACGTTGCGCGTTGGCGGGAACTGTCCGCCGCAGAGCAAGCCACGCTGGCTGCAAGGATTGGACCGGTGCAAGCTCTTCTCGAGACGGCGAACGTGGCAGCACGCGTGACGTTGGTTGAGACTGGCGACCATGTCCATCTGCGCCTCGATCCGCCATTGGCGGCACCCGGCTCCTTGCTGGGAATGCCCCATGACCGCCCCCTGATCTCGGGCGGCGAGGATGCATTGCACGCCCATCTGCGCCCACTGATCGACCAGGCGCACGCTGTCGATCTGTCGGTTTCATTTCTGATGACCTCGGGCGTACGGGTGATCCTGCCGCATCTGCGCGACCTGCTGGACCGCGGTGGGCAGTTGCGGCTGCTGACTGGCGACTACCTGGGTGTAACGGAACCGGCGGCCTTGCGGCTCATAGCAGATCTTGAGGGCGAGCTTCGGCTGCATGTGTTTCAGGCAGCGCAGATCCCTTTCCACCCCAAGGCCTGGATGTTCACCTTTGCCGGTGACGGCGGGGCGCTGATCGTCGGGTCGTCGAATCTGTCCCGCTCGGCGCTGACCGAGGGCATCGAGTGGAACTTGCGCCACGTTGACCCGGTCGATCCCGCCCCGTTGCTGGCCGCGCGGGCGGCCTTCGAGTCGCTGCTGATAAGGCCCGAGGTTACCGAACTGACCCCAGCCTGGATCGACGCCTATGAGGATCGCCGCATCGTGCCCCAGCCCACGATCACCGGTGCACCAGTAGAGGCCCCGGAAACGGAGCCCACCCCGCACGAGGTTCAGGCCGAAGCGCTGACGGCGCTACGAGCGACCCGAGCAAAGGGCTATGGCGCGGGGCTGGTGGTGCTAGCTACGGGGCTGGGCAAGACTTTCCTCGCTGCCTTCGACAGCGCGACTGCCGCCCGTGTCCTCTTCGTGGCGCACCGCGAAGAAATTCTGACCCAAGCCATGGTTGCCTTTCGTGCGGTCCGGCCTCGCGACCGTCTTGGCCGCTATAGCGGCGAGGAGAAGGACCCCGAGGCAGATATCGTCTTCGCCTCGGTCCAGACACTTGCACGCAACTCGCATCTGACCCGTTTCGACCCGCGCGCCTTCGATTACATCGTCATCGACGAATTCCACCACGCCGCCGCCGCCACCTATCGGCGTATCATCGACCATTTCCAGCCCGGCTTCCTACTGGGCCTGACCGCCACACCCGACCGCAGCGATGGTGGTGACCTGTTGGGGCTGTGCGAGGAAAACCTGGTCTACGAATGCGATCTCTGGTCGGGGATCGACCGGGGGCTTCTGGCCCCCTTCCACTACTTCGGCGTGCCCGACCCGGTCGAGTATTCACAGATACCCTGGCGTAGCGGGCGGTTCGACGAGGCTGCCCTGACAGAAGCCGTCGCCACCCAGGCCCGCGCCGAGAACGCCCTCGAACAGCTTGCGAAGCGCGGTGGCAAGAAGACCATCGGCTTCTGTGTCTCCCGCCGCCATGCCGATTTCATGGCCGACTTCGCGCAAGCGCGCGGTCTGCGTGCAGTGGCGGTCCATTCGGGGGACACTTCGGCCCCTCGGGCCAGCGCACTGAAAGCGCTGGAGGACGGCGATCTCGACATCGTCTTTGCCGTCGACATGTTCAACGAGGGGGTCGACGTGCCTTCGATCGACACGGTGTTGATGCTGCGCCCCACCGAAAGCCCGGTGATCTGGTTGCAGCAACTTGGTCGCGGTCTGCGGCGGTCGGCGGAAAAGACGCATCTGGCGGTGATCGACTATATCGGTAACCACCGGATTTTCCTGACGAAGTTCCGCACGCTTCTCAAGCTGGGCGCGGGCGATGGCGCGCTGCGGCTCGCGCTGGAGCGGCTCAACGACAAGCTGATCCAGTTTCCCGTGGGCTGCGAGGTGACCTATGACCTGCAGGCACTCGACATCCTGCGGTCCCTGATCCGCCAGCCGCGCGATGGCGAGGAACTTGCCGCCTTCTACCGCGATTTCCGTGAGCGTCACGGCACACGGCCCACAGCCTCCGAGGTGCAGCATGCGGGCTTCAACCCTGGGCGCACGGGGCATGAAGGATGGCTCGGGTTCGTTGCAGATATGCGCGACCTGTCTGATACACAGCGCGCGACCTGGACCGCTCATCGCACGCTTTTGGACGAGATCGAGACGACGCGGATGACCCGTAGCTACAAGATGCTGGTCCTGCGCGCGATGATTGAGGGGAATGCCTTCCCGGGCCAGATCGCCCTGACCGAGCTGGTGGAGCGCGTTGCCAGGCTGGCGCGTCGTAATCCACAGATCAAGGCGGACCTAAGCGTCGATCCGGATGACACCC
Source organism: Lutimaribacter degradans (assembly GCF_023703375.1). Taxonomy (GTDB): domain Bacteria; phylum Pseudomonadota; class Alphaproteobacteria; order Rhodobacterales; family Rhodobacteraceae; genus Lutimaribacter; species Lutimaribacter degradans. Next base: position 200,160 of record NZ_JAMQGO010000002.1, on the reverse strand, counting down.
CACGCTTGCGCGCTGTCCTGATGCAGCAACCGCTCAAGATCCTGGCAGAGACGGATTGGTTCCAGTTGGGGCCAGGCACCTTCCAGACCACATTTGCCGAAGCTCAGAACCCCGCTCTAGCCCCGCTTGCTTCGGAACTCGTGGATTGGCGGTTGCTACGGTATCTTCAGGCGCGGGATGTAGTTTATGACATGCCCGAGGGCACCAGCCTGGCGGAAGCCGCCGAAGATGCCGCCCCCGCACCGGTCGCCCCCACCCAGAGCCTGACCCTATGGCAGGAATACCAGCGCGATCAGATCGCGCCGCATTTCGGGGCGGTGTTCAATACTGGCTCATGGAACGCCGGTATTGTGGTGCTCAAGGGCGTACGGGCGATGATCCTACTCGTGACAATGGACAAGGGGAGCATGTCCCTTGGAGGCCACTATGCCGACCAGTTCGCAAGCCCAACGCGCTTTGTCTGGCAGGCCCAGACCAGCACCCGCCGCAACGGCCTGCGCGGCCGCATCATCTCTGGCGCGGAAGCCGGCTGGACGGTTCACTTGTTCCTGCGCAAATCGAAACTGCGCGATGGCCGCGCGGCACCTTTCCGTTATGCTGGCCCGGTGGAGTTCGCCGGATGGGAGGGCGAGGCACCGATCACGGTGCAATGGGATATTCCTGAGCCCGTGCCGGAGCAGTTGCGAGAGCTCTATGGGGTGAACGAGTGATCGGGGAAATGGCCCGTCGGACGTTGTTGTTCTACCATTGTGCCTTGATTGAGAAAAAGCGTTTGGCAGCACATAAAGTTGTCGATTGACAACATAAACCGAAGAGCCTAAATAATGTCCCGTAAAGCGCACAAGTCCAAGGAAATCGAAGCGGTCTTGCGTGAGCTCGAGGCATTGGGTTGGACTGTTACCACACGCTCCGGGCGCGGGCATGCATGGGGGCTGATCCGCTGCCCCAACAACGATCCGGACTGCCGGTGCGGCGAGTTTTGTCAGATGGGGGTCTGGTCGACGCCACGGAATCCGGGACGGTTCGCCCGTCAACTGAGAAACAGGGCGCTTGGCTGCACAAAACTTGGCAATGCCGATGAGGGCCCTCAAGAGGATGAATGACATGGCAGAAATCGAATTCGAACTGATCTTCGCCCTCCCCGAAGACGATCACGATGCATTCGACCTGATGGACGCTGTCTTCGAGGTAGGGTTCGAGGATGCCATTGTTGGCACTGGCGTGCCTGGCATGATCGGGATCGCGCTGGAAGCAGTCAGTGACCATGCCGAGGACGCCATTCTCGACGCCGCTCGGGCGATCCAGAAACAGCTTCCTGCGGGCTCGATTCTTCGGGAAGTGCGGCCTGATCTCGTCAGCTTGGCCGACGTGGCCAAGCGGTTGGAAGTCACGCGCCAATCCCTTCAGAAGCGCAAAATGCCCCCAGCAAGCCAGGGTGGATTATTCCGGATGGAAGAGGTCGCCGTGGTGATCATGGACGCAGCGGAAGGCAAAGGCGCTGGAGCGCGCAAAGGGCGCTTCGCGGTCGGCAAAGCGGGAAAGTGGCTGAGTGCGGGTAAACCGGCGCGGCGCGTGAACGCGGGCCTTGCCGTCGGCGCGATTGACGGGGCGACGCTTGAAGTGCGCGAGGACGCCAAGCAATTCATCTACGCGGACAAACTGGAAACAGACGTTCAGAGTAGCGCTGGAGCAGCCTGAGCTTCAAAAACGCTCTTGTCGTACGAAGGGCGGTTGCCACGCCATAGCATGGTAGTTTGTGCACTTTTGCCAACCGACGGCTTGGCACTCAACCTCAATGCGTCAGCCCCCGGTCCATGTCGCGTTCCCGCGCCTCTAGCTCTGTCTCAGCCTCTTTTCGGCGTCCTTCGCTAAGGTCAAGCTCTCGTTCAACTTCGCGTCCAGCGCGTTGTAGCTCGCCTCTTCGCTCAGCAAGCCACGCAACGCCTGCATTGACGCGATCTGCGAGCGTATGAGCAACGTCGCGCAGCCCGCGATACCATCCAACTGGGCTTGCAGCCTCTTCGTCGAGCGTGCTTCCAAGCCGCTCAATTCCTGCGCTGATGTTTCGCAAGCCGTCACCAACCGCTCGACGCAGGCGAGCAAGTCGCGTTCCAAGGCTGTCAGGGGCGTCGTCATCTAGTCCTCCATTATTCTGATGCAGGTGACGGTCTTGCCGCCCATCGAACAGGTCCTGAGCCGCGTCTTGTCCAGGTCCAGGATCAACCATCTCCCCTCGGGCCGCTCGATCCGCGTGAGGCCCAGTTCCGTCAGCTCCGAGCGCGTCAGCAGAGACGTCCAGAACCAGCTCGCGACCATCGTCGAGGCGATCCCCGTCACGATCAGCCCCGAGATCACCCAAGGCGAGATCGTCAGCCAGCGCCTGATCTGCTCGGTCCGCGTCTCGAACAAGCTCCTGTTCTCGTTCAGGAAGCGACGCGTATCGTTCTCGATGGTACGCCGCGCGTCGCTCGCAATGGCCGTCAAATCGGTCCTGAAGCTCTCCAGCTGGGATGCCATCGAGGCGGCGTAGTCCTGGCGTATCGTGTCGAGTTCCGCGTTCAATTTCTCGCTCAGCCGGGTCGGCTTGCCAGTTTTCATGGAAAATCTCTCCTTTCAGGCGCCAGCGCTCGCCGGTCTCGGGGTCCTGGGCGGTCAGGTAGGCTTTGCCCACGCGGGGCAGGTCGAACCCCGCGTCCGTGAGCACGTCGAGCATGCTGGCGCGATCCTCGATCAGACCCATCGAAATCTGATCGAGGATCCACGCGTGCAGCTCGTCGCGCCCCTGCGCGCGGGTCGGGGCCTCGATGGTGTCGCGCACCTCCTGAGCGCGCTCCAGCTCCATCGGATCGGCCCAGCCGTGGCGCTGGTTCATCAGGTCGCGCAGGCTGTCAAAGGCGTCCTGATAGCCCGGTGGCGCGATGTTCAGGCTGCGTCCGGTGGTCAGCTCCAGGCGCGGGGTGCAGAAGTGCAGCTCCACGCGGTCCTCGTGGCTGTGACGGACCCAGAGCATGTCGTATTGCTCGCCGTCCAGCCCGGCAAAGGCGAGTTTCTCGAATGCGTCCATGACCTCCGCCTGCTGCGCCTCGCTGGGAGCATCCTGAGCCGCAAAGCTGATCACGCCCGCGCGGTAGGTCCATTGGTGTCGGCTGGCGTCGATCAGCGCCTCGGTACGGCTTGGATAACCGCGCAGCACCTCGGGCAAGGGATCGCGCGTTACGGTCAGGGGCTGGCCATCGGCATCGCGGATCAGGTCGCGATTGCCGTCATAGGCCAGCACGTGCTCGGCGACGAGATAGCCGACCGGCCCTGCGCCCGCGCCTTTGCCGTTGGGGAAGAACTTGATCAGCACCGCCGCGCCTCCTCGAGGAGCTGAGCAAGCTGGCGTTCGATCACCAACAGGCGGCGCGCGACGGTCAGGCTGTCTAGGTCGGTGCGGCCCACCAGCATCGCGCGGTTCAGCCAGCGGGCGATCTGGTTGAGGTTGCCACCGATGCGCCAGAGCGCCAGCACCAGCGCCGGATCGACGCGCGGCACCGGCTTGCGTCGGCGCGCCTCGGTCAGGCCAAGCGCCTCGCGCAGGAGGTTCGCGGCAGGCACACCAGCAGCCACGGCCTTGGCGCGTAGCTCGGCTTTTTCAGCTGCCGTGCAACGGAAGACGAAGGTCTCCGTCAGCGGCTCTTTGGCGTGGGTTTTGCCCGCGCCGGTGGGGTTCGAAGGGGAGGCTTGCCGCCCCTCGCAAGGTCCCGTGTCAGCAGCGCCAGCGTATGACATGGGTCGCCTTGCTGTTTGCTCAGATCGCATGGCGATGCTCCACGTTTGCGGACGTCTCGCGGATCAAATCTCTGAGCAAATGGAGCTGTTCTCGCCACTCTACGCTGCCCAATTGGGCCGGTGTCCGCGCCGGTAGCCAGAAGCCAAGGTGATGCTCGTGCGGTGACAGGGGCAAGCTGCGTTCCAGCGTCGTCATCCCTTCCCTGGCCAGCCGTGCGTCCCAGTCCCGGACAAAGCAAATGCCCCTCGGGACAAACACCAGGTCCGGGCGCGTTCCGCCGGATTGCCCTTCATCGGGCAAATCCGGCGCGGACGCGCGCCCCTGTTCTTTTCTAAGTTCTTGTTCTCTGTTCGGGGGGCGATCTTGTCCCCCTTTGCTGGACATATCTGTCCCGCTTTGTGGACAGGACTGTCCCCCTTTGGCACGGCTAAGCGGGACAATCTTGTCCCCCTCCCGGCGGCGCTCGGTGGCCCGCCGCATAGCCGCTTCGGTCGGGCGGTAGCGCGAGGATTTCCCCTTGTTGGTCCCGCGCTCCACGGTCATGTAGCCCGCCGCCTCGACCTTGTTCAGCGCCCTTTTGACCGACTTGGCGTGTTTTCCGATGGCCGCGCCGATGGTCTCGAATGACGGGCGACTCTCGCCGGTCTCATGATCGGCATGGGCCAGCGTCAGGTAGAGCGCCACGCGTAAGGCGTTGTCGTCCAGCTCGTGGTCCGTGACCATCTCCAGCAGGTATTGCAGCTTGATCTTGCAGAAGGGCAGAAGCTCAGACATCGGCCCCTCCCGCGATTGCGATCACGGGCGCGATCTGGTATCCATTCCGAGCAAACTTTTCGATTTGGCCGTTGACGCGGGTGCCAGCCCGGTCAGCGGCCTTTTGGTTTCTGAAGGTCAGTTCTTCAGAGAATCCCGCCCGAAAAGCGGAATAATCCGGATCAAATCCGGACCTGCCCCGAAAGAGGGGTAAGGCATTAGGGGCTAAGTATCTGGAATTATTGGTCGGAGTGAGAGGATTCGAACCTCCGACCCCTGCCTCCCGAAGACAGTGCTCTACCAGGCTGAGCTACACTCCGACCGTGGCGCGTGAATTACCCTTGGCCCGCGCGATTTGCAAGAGCCAAGGCGCAGGAAAAACAAATGCCCGCTGCTTGCGCGGGACTGTCCCGCGCGGCAGGATCGATCGATGGAGGTGCCGATGGATAATCTGCTGTCACTGCTGGGCGGCGTGGGCATGTTTCTCCTGGGTATGGAGGTAATGACGGCGGCCTTGCGCGATGCGGCCGGGCGGCGGTTGCGTGCGCTTCTGGCCCGGTTCACCACGACACCGCTGCGCGGCGTGCTGACCGGGGCCGGTGCGACCGCGCTGATCCAATCGTCAAGCGCAACCACCGTCATGGTGGTCGGTTTCGTCGGTGCGGGGCTTATGACCATGCCGCAGGCCCTTGGCGTTGTCTTTGGTGCAAACCTGGGCACGACGGCGACGGGATGGCTGGTATCAGTCCTGGGGTTCAAGCTGCAGCTTGACGTGATCGCTCTGGCGGCGCTGTTTCCGGCCAGCCTTGGCGCGGTTCTGGGGCGAGGCGCGGTGGCGCGGACGGCCCGGGTGGCGGCGGGGCTGTGCCTGTTGCTGGTGGCGCTTTCGGTGATGCAGGCGGGCGCGGCCGGCCTGACCGACCGGCTGACGCCCGCGCATCTTCCGGGGCCATCGCTTGGCGGCTTGCTGGCCCTTGCCGGGCTTGGGCTGGTCGTGACGGTGCTCATGCAGTCGTCCAGCGCGGCTCTGGCGCTGGCGCTGGTGATGCTTGACAGCGGGTCGCTGGCGCTGATCCAGGCACTGGCGATCGTGCTGGGCATGAACATCGGCACCACCTTTACCGCGCTTCTGGCGTCGGTCGGGGGGTCGGCGGCGATGCGGCAAACGGGGCTGGCCAACCTGGTGTTCAACATCGGCACGTTTGCCCTGGCTTTCCCGCTGGTCTGGTTCGGGGCGGGGTGGATCGAAGGTATGGGGGCCGCGCGCGACCCGATGACCGTGCTGCTGCTGTTTCACACCGGGTTCAACCTGCTGGGCGTGGCCTTGTTCGTGCCGGTCACGCCACGTTTCGCCGCGCTGATCGCGCGGGTGTTGCCTGACCCGGGCGGTGGGCCGATGGTTGCCTTGGATCCGCGGATGCTGCGCGACGCCGAAGCGGCGCTGGTTGCGGCGCAGACGGCCGCGGATGCCATCGCGGCGCGGCTCTGGGCGGCTCTTGGTGCAGCCCTTGCGCCCTCGCCGGATTATCGCGGCTTGGCCGCGCTGTCGCCTTGCGACACGGCCCTCGACGATTTGCGCCGCTTCATGCAGGACATTCGATTGCCCGAGGGGCGGCAGCCGACCGAAGAGGTCTATTCAAACCTTTTGCACCAAATGGATCACCTGGGCCGGATGCGCGCGCGCGCGTCCGAAAGCGGGCGCATACAGGCGCTGCTCGATGATCCGATCTTGCGCCGGCCCAGCTTGTCGGTCGGGGCCAGCCTGCGCCGGCTGGCCGCCGGGCCTTCAGACCGCGAGGCGCGGCGGCTTGTGCGGTTGCACGCGCTTGTCTCGCGGCGGCAAGCTCGGCATCGCCGCGCCCTGTTGCTGGGAGAGCATGCGGGGCTATATTCGCTGGCTTATGTTTTTGATCACACCGATGCCATGCGCTGGTTGAACCGGATGCTGCACAACGCCGCGCGGGTGGCCAGCTACCAGCAGCAGGCCCGCGCCGGGTTGCCCGCGCCGCCCGAAGGCAACGCGGGCTGAGTGCCGATCAAATGCTGGCGTCGAGCGCGGCCACGACCGCATCGCCCATCTCGCCGGTCGAAACAGGCGTTACGCCTTCTTCGCCCAGCAGGTCGGCGGTGCGCTTGCCATCGGCCAGAACCTGTTCGACCGCAGCCTCCAGCCGGTCGGCCTCGGCGCCCAGGTCAAAGCTGTAGCGCAGCGCCATCGCGAAGCTCAGGATACAGGCGATCGGGTTGGCCTTGCCCTGGCCCGCGATGTCGGGCGCGCTGCCATGCACGGGTTCGTAAAGCGCCTTGGGCCGGCCATTTGCCATCGGCGCGCCAAGGCTGGCCGAGGGCAACATGCCAAGGCTGCCGGTCAGCATCGCCGCCGCGTCCGACAGCAGGTCGCCGAACAGGTTGTCGGTCACGATAACGTCGAACTGCTTGGGCCAGCGGCACAGCTGCATCGCACCCGCATCGGCATACATGTGGCTCAATTCCACGTCGGGGTATTCGGCCTGGTGCACCTCGGTCACGACATCGCGCCACAGCACGCCCGATTCCATCACGTTGGCCTTTTCCATAGAACAGACCTTGTTACCGCGCTTGCGGGCCAGTTCGAACGCCGACCGCGCAACGCGGGCGATTTCGGACTCGGTGTAGCGCTGGGTGTTGATGCCCACGCGTTCATTGCCTTCCTTGATGATGCCGCGCGGCTCGCCGAAATAGATGCCGCTTGTCAGCTCGCGCACGATCATGATGTCGAGCCCGGCGACCACGTCCTTTTTCAGCGACGAGAAATCGGCCAGCGCGTCGAAACACTGCGCCGGGCGCAGGTTGGCGAACAAGTCCATTTCCTTGCGCAGGCGCAGCAACCCGCGCTCGGGCTTCACGCTGAAATCCAGCGCTTCGTATTTCGGGCCACCCACGGCGCCCAGCAGCACGGCGTCGACCTCTTGCGCCTTTGCCATGGTGTCGTCATGCAGCGGCGTGCCGTGCTTGTCATAGGCGGCACCGCCCACAAGGTCCTCGCTAACGTCGAAGGCCATGTTGCGCTTGGTGCCGAACCATTCGATGATCTTGCGCACCTCGGCCATGACTTCGGGGCCGATCCCGTCACCGGGCAGGATAAGAAGCGAGGGGTTGGTCATGTTCTGCTGTCCTTCGTCTGCAAAAGCGTTTTGCGTGGCGTAGCGCCCGGCGGGGGAAGGGTCAAGAAAGCATGGGCGCCAACCCCTGGCTCAGCAGATCCCAGATGCGGGCGATACGCGGGGTTTTCCGCGTCGATTGCGGTGCGGCCAGCCAGACGGGCAGGGCAGGCAGGTTCAGCCCGATGTCGATGATTTCAAGCGTCGGGTCGCGTTCGACGATATGACGCTGGGCAAAACCGACGCCGCACCCGGCGCGCGCAAGTTCGATACATGCCGCCTGGTCGTCGCAGCGCAGGGTGAACCAGTCGCGGGTGGCCGGAAACCCCGCCGCGCGCATCCCCTTGATGATGAGCTCTGACCGATCATAACCGATAAGATCATGGTCAAGAAGCGCCTCCGGCGTCGTGGGGCGGCCGCGCCGGTCAAGATAGGCGCGGCTGGCAAAGATCACCACCGGCAGTTCGCCAAGCTGCCGCGTGACGATATCCAGTTGGCTGGAGCGAAACATGCGCACGGCGATATCCGCCTCGCGGAACAGCAGGTTCTCGGGGCTGTCGGTCGGGGCAAGGTCGATTGTTATCTCGGGCTCTTGTTGCCGGATTCCGGCCAGAACAGGCGGTAGAAGATAGTGCGAAACCACCTGGCTGGCGGTAATGCGCACGGTGCCGCGCAATGTTTCGGCCTGGCCCGCGGCCTGCAGGCTCAGCCGTTGGGCAGCGGCCTGCATTGCCTTGGCCGAGGGCAGCAGTGCCTGCCCCTGCGCACTGAGATCCAGGCCGCGGGCATGACGGGTGAACAGCACGGTTCCCAATTGCGCCTCAAGCGACTTGATCTGCCGGCCCACTGTTGGCTGGCTGGTGCCCAGACGCTGCGCCGCCGCAGACAAAGAGCCGCTTTCCGCCACGGCCAGGAAGGCGCGGATCAGCGTCCAATCGGCAAGGTCTGTGCGGTTATCCATGCTTATATGAATATGAAATAGGCATAAATTGTCAATTCATATACGTATACGGTTGGCCGTAACCTGTTTTTACAGTTTCAACGAAGGAGACCGAAACATGACGGGAACGATTCTTGTCTTGGGGGCCACGGGCCGTTTTGGCCGCAACATCGCCGATGCCTTTGCAAGGGCCGGATGGCGCGTGCGCTGCTTTGACCGCAGCCGCGATGATCTGGACCGCGTGGCGAAAGGCGCCGATGTAATCGCGATGGGTTGGAACCCGCGCTATCACCGCTGGGCGGCGGAAATGCCTGGGTTGCACGCGGCCGTGCGCCGTGCGGCGCTGCGGCATGACTGCACCGTGCTGTTGCCGGGCAATGTATACGTGTTTGGCCAGAACTCGGGCCCGGTCTGGGATCAGGACACGCCGCACCGCGCGACCAACCCGCTGGGGCGGCTGCGTATCGAGATGGAGGCCGCCTATCGCACCGAAGGGGTACGCACCATCGTGCTGCGCGCGGGTGATTTCCTCGATACCGAAGCGTCTGGCAACTGGTTTGACGCGCTCATGGCCAAGCGTATCGGTCGTGGCATTTTGCGCTATCCCGGCGCGCGAGACGTGCCCCATGCCTGGGCCTTTCTGCCCGATCTGGCGCGGGCCTTTGTGGCGCTCGCCGAGACGCGTGCGCAGCTTCCGCAATTCGCCGACATACCGTTTCCCGGCTATACGCTGACAGGGTATGAAATGGCCGATGCGCTTGCGCGGGTCACGGGGCAGCCAGTGCAGGTGCGGCCTGTGCGCTGGGGGCTTTTGCGGATGGCGCGGCCGGTCATGCCGTTCATCGGCGGGCTGCTGGAAATGCGATATCTCTGGTCCTTGCCGCATAGGCTGGACGGGGCACGCTTTGCAGAGGTGCTGCCCGGGTTTCAGGCCACGCCGCTGGATGAGGCGCTGACACGGACCATCGCGCCGTTGCGTTAGTTGGTGCCCGGCAGCTGGATATCGGCCCAGAGGGCGCGGTGCCGACTGGCCCGGGCGGCGGTTTGTGCCATCGGGTCGTCGGGCGCAGGCCAGAAAACGCCGCTGTCGATAACCCGCAGATCGGCCGAGGGCAGGACATAGCTGACCCGCATCGCGCCAAGCCCGATATCGGACCAATCCACGGTTGCCGTGCCTTGTGCGCCTTCGGGGGCCAGGGCGCGCAGCCTTGGATCGTCCAGCAAGGCCCGTATCGCGGCGCGCCGCCCTTCGCTGCGTGCAGGGTCAAGGTTGGCGTCGCCCAACAGGATAAATCGGTGGGCCGGGGCCGGGCCCAGTACCCCATCCAGATAAACATGCCAGAACCGGATCTCGTCGGCGTTGCGCAGCCCGTTGCGATCTTCGGGCCCGTCGAAAACCGGCGGGGTCGCGTGGAATGCCAGCACCCAAAGCGGCCCGCCCGGTGTCTGAACCGGAACTGCCCAATGCCCAACCGAAGACAGGCGCTGCACCGCCTGGGCCTGGGCCGAGGGGAAAGGCGCGCCATCGACACGCGGCATCCGCGCGCCCGGCAAATCGCGCCACAACAGCCCCGAGAAATCCTGCGCCCGCGCGGTTTGCACTGGAAACCGTGACAGCAGAAGCATCCCGCCTTCGCCCCGGAACAGGCCAAAGCCCTGCGCATCGTCGGCGCGCCCGCGTCGGCCATCGCCGTTCATGTCAAGGCCGGTGGGTACCCCGGTATTCGGCGCGGGGGCAAAAAGATGCACCAGTGGAAGACCGGCTTTGCGCAACGCCGTTTGCAAGGCGCGCGCGGTGGCAAACCCGGCATCGTGATCCACGTTCTGCAGGGCCAGTATGTCGGGGCGCAGATGTTTTAGTAGCGCGATCACCGCGTTCACCTGCGCGTCGCGCCCGCTGCGGATATCGCGCAACAACAGGCCAGGGCCGTCGCGTGTCAACTCGGCGTTGTAGGTGACGATGCGTAACGGATCGGAACTGGCCTTGGCCGCGGTCATGACCGTCAGCAAAAGCACCAGGGTCAGACGGTTTGCAAGGCGTCCGATGCGGCTCCGTCGGCATCGTTTGCCGCCTGCGCGGCGGCGTAGGTGCGCTGGCGTTTTTGCAAGATCATTTGCGCGATCCGGTTCATCGCCATGCCGCGGATCATCAGGCTTGCCGGCAGGATGGCCCATAAGGATACGACCCAGATCAGTGTTTGAGGGTTTTCAAGCATCATCGGGTCGATCACCCCCGAGAACGCCCTGGAAGCTGCCGGGAGCAAGAATGGCAGCAGAAACCCTAACACAATGTTAATCAACGCGTGCCGTTGCAACCGGGCCACCACGTCAAGGCCGGCGGTCGGGTCGAACAAGGGCAAGTTGATCCAGACGTTGAACGCGCCGTTGCCCGCGGGCCAGCCCTTGACCCGGACCAGATAGAAAAAGACCGCGATGGTCAGCAGGCTCATGAAATAGGCAAAACCCGCCGCGTCGCGCAATGTGGATTGCAAATGTCCCGGCGCATCCGTCGGCAGGACCAGTTGCATCAACCGGATGGGCGAAAATGACAGATCCAGCCAGTCTGCCGTCAGCCCGGCAAGAGAGGCGGCAATGGCGCTGATCGTCTTGTCCGGCGCGGGGCCGGTGCAGACGGAACACAGGACGGTGACGGTAATGAAAAGCGCCCCGAAACGCAGCCGGTTGATCGGCGGGGCATATCGGAACTCGACAAAGCTGGGATAGGTGCTGCTGTATTCCAGAAAGATCAGGAACGCGACAACCAGGGCAACCAACACGACGATTTGCGTGCCATCGAAGCTTGCGCTGGGCAGCACAAGCGCGGGCAGTGCCACGAGCACGGCCGCCATAATGGCGCGCGAAAGCGCGTTGATCAGCTGGGTGATCACTGCCTGTTCCCTTCAACCTGGCCGGGCGTGATGCATTGCCACGCCCTTTTTCCAACTTGATGCCGCCGGTGTCGGCGAGTTGCCTCATTCTTGCCCAATTGTTGCCTTCTTTCGCCCAATTCCTCAAGACGCCCCTGATACAGACACAATATTTCGGGCGTTTTCATGAAGAAACTGGTGCGGGATTGCATCATTTCTGCGCGGGTTTTGTGTAAACTCGCGTGAAATCTCAATATCTTGTGGGGTAGAGTTAAAGGCGCACAAGGGCCAATTGGTTAACGCGCCCGGTATTCAAGGCCGGGCGCGTTGCCAATGTCGAAACAGCCAGCGCGTCAGACCCAGGGGCGGGCTTGTGCGGCCTGGGCTTCGAACGTGTCGATCGCACCGGCCTTTTCCATGGTCAGGCCGATATCGTCGAGCCCGTTGAGCAGGCAGTGTTTCTTGAAACTGTCGACATCAAAGCTGAACACCTCGCCGTCCGAACTGGTGACGGTCTGTGCTTCGAGGTCGACGACCATCCGCGCGTTCGACCCCTTTTCCGCGTCCTTCATCAGCACGTCCACCGCCTCTTGCGGCAACACGATCGGCAGGATGCCGTTCTTGAAGCAATTGCTGTAGAAGATGTCGGCAAAGCTGGGCGCAATGACGCATTTGATTCCGAAATCCTTGAGCGCCCAGGGCGCGTGTTCGCGTGACGAGCCGCAGCCGAAATTCTCGCCTGCCACCAGGATTTCCGCCTCGCGATAGGCTGGCTGGTTCAGCACGAAATCGGGAATCTCGTTACCCTGCCGGTCATAGCGCATTTCGTCGAACAGGTTCACGCCAAGCCCCGAGCGTTTGATCGTCTTGAGGAATTGCTTGGGGATGATCATGTCGGTGTCGATGTTGACCAGCGGCAGGGGCGCCGCGATCCCGGTGATTTTTTCGAATTTTTCCATTGTCTTGTCCTTCAAGGAGCACCCATCAAGCTCTTGCGGCCCGTCGTTGCGACGACGCCTGCAATGGCCGATGGGCGCGTGCCGTTACATCAGTTCGCGCACATCGGTCAGCCGACCGGTCACCGCGGCGGCGGCGGCCATGGCCGGGCTCATCAGGTGCGTGCGGCCCTTGTAGCCCTGCCGCCCCTCGAAGTTGCGGTTCGAGGTCGAGGCGCAGCGCTCGCCCTCGCTCAACTGGTCGGGGTTCATCGCAAGGCACATCGAACACCCCGCCATGCGCCATTCGAACCCGGCCTCCTTGAAGATATCGGCCAGACCCTCTTCTTCGGCCTGCGCGCGTACCAGGCCCGAACCGGGCACGACCATGGCACGCATGCCTTCCTTGATCTTCTTGCCTTTCACGACCGCGGCGGCGGCGCGCAGATCCTCGATCCGGCCATTGGTGCAAGAGCCGATGAATACCGTGTCGATCTCGATATCCGAGAGTTTTTGCCCCGGCTTGAGCCCCATGTAATCCAGCGCGCGCTGCGCCGCGCTGACCTTGCCGCCCGCGAAACTGGCAGGGTCGGGCACTTCGGCGGTGATGGGCAGAACGTCCTCGGGGCTGGTGCCCCAGGTAACGACGGGCGCGATGTCTTCGCCGCGGATCGTCACGACCTTGTCCCAATGCGCGTCATCGTCGGAATACAGCGTCTTCCACCATTCCATCGCCGCTTCCCACTGGGCGCCCTTGGGCGCGTGCGGGCGGCCTTCAACGTATTCAAAGGTCTTTTCATCTGGCGCAATCAGGCCGGCGCGGGCGCCGCCCTCGATCGCCATGTTGCACACCGTCATGCGGCCTTCCATCGACAGGTCGCGGATTGCCTCGCCGCAATACTCGATCACGTAGCCGGTGCCGCCCGCGGTGCCGGTTTCACCGATCACCGACAGGGTTATGTCCTTCGCGGTGACACCGGGGCGCAGCTTGCCGGTGATCTCGACCTTCATGTTCTTGGATTTCTTCTGGATCAGCGTCTGTGTGGCCAGAACGTGTTCGACCTCGGATGTGCCGATGCCATGCGCCAGCGCACCAAAGGCGCCATGCGTGGCGGTGTGGCTGTCACCGCACACTACGGTCATGCCCGGCAGGGTCCAGCCCTGTTCGGGGCCGACGATGTGAACGATGCCCTGGCGCACGTCGCTGACGGGATAGTAGTGAATCCCGAAATCCTGGGCGTTCTTGTCCAGCGCGGCAACCTGTATGCGGCTGTCCTCGGGCATCTGGTCGGGGTTTTCGCGGCCCGGCGTGGTGGGCACGTTATGGTCGGGCACCGCGATGGTCTTGCCCGGTGCGCGCACCTGGCGTCCCGCCATGCGCAACCCTTCGAAGGCTTGCGGGCTGGTCACCTCGTGCACGAGGTGACGGTCGATATAAAGAAGGCTGGTGCCGTCTGCGTCTTCGTGGACGACATGGGCATCCCAGATCTTGTCGTAAAGCGTTTTGGGGGACATTTGGTCCTCTCCCGATCTAGAGTGGTTGGATTGTTTGCGGGGCATGGGTGTCTGAGGCGGGCGTAGTGCGCCCGCGCCGCGTCATGGACGCGCCAGAACCGTGTGGGTCGCGCCGAAAAAGCGCCAAGGCAGGCGCGCGCGGTCGTCCATGTCAAAAATCCCTGTCATGCCATGTCAGATATACCTCTGCCCTGAGTCTCGCAAGCCTCTATCCCCTTGCCCTGCATCCCGGGCTTGGCCAATGTGGGGCGTGAAGGAGCGTGGATGGAGCCGGAAGACACACCTGACCTGGCGCGGCAGGCCACCGAAATCGGACAGGGCATCCTGGGCCAGGTCGAGGGGCTGGCCCAAAGCCTGTTGCGGCCATGGAACGCCTACCAGATCGCGATTGCGCTTGGCCTGTTGCTGCTGGCGCATCTCGTGGCCAAACCCCTGGCCGCGCGGTGGGACGGATGGCTGCGCACGCGCGAAAACTGGCCGATGTGGCGCAAGCGCTTTGGCTTGATGCTGCGCAACCGGATGCGCCTTGTCCTTTTCGTGGGGCTGATCTGGCCGACCGTGTGGATCATGCAAGAGATGACATGGCCCTCGCGGTCTTACCTGCTGGGCATAATCGCCCAGTTGACCCTGGCCTGGCTGCTGATCACGGTCGCGTCGCGCCTGATTGTGAACTCGTTCCTGCGCGGCGTGGTGCGGTATGCCGGCTGGATCTGGGTCACGCTGTCCATCCTCGGCCTGACGGACGAGGCGCGCAGCCTGCTTGACGGCATCGCCGTGACCCTGGGCGAAACCCGGCTTTCAGCCTGGATCGTGCTGCAGGCCGCGGCGATCATCGGGGCGTTGTTCTTTGTCGCGCGGTTCGTCGCGGTCAGCTCGGCCAGCCGCATCCGGCGCAACGAGGATATCAGCCCCTCGATGCAGGTGCTGGCGGTCAAGTTCCTGCAATTGCTGCTGTATGGGGCTGCTTTCTTTACCGGGTTGCGCATGGTGGGCGTCGATCTGACCGGGCTGGCGGTGTTGTCGGGGGCGATCGGCGTGGGCCTTGGCTTCGGCCTGCAAAAGGTGGTGTCGAACCTGGTATCGGGCGTCATCATCCTGCTCGACAAGTCGATCAAGCCCGGTGACGTGATCAGCCTTGGCGAGACCTTCGGCTGGATCAACACGCTGGGCGCGCGCTATACCTCGGTCGTTACGCGGGACGGGCGCGAATACCTGATACCGAACGAAGACCTGATCACCGGGCAGGTGGTGAACTGGTCACATTCGAACGAATTCGTGCGGCTCGATATCTATTTCGGCACGTCCTACGGCGACGACCCCCACAAGGTGCGCAAGATCGCGATCGACGCCGCGAAAAGCGTTGATCGCGTGCTGGGGTTCAAGCCGCCGGTCTGCCATATCGTGGGGTTCGGCGACAGCAGCATCGATTACATCCTGCGGTTCTGGATTTCCGACCCGACGGGCGGGCTGACCAATATACGTGGCAATGTATATCTTGCGCTGTGGGATGCGTTCCATGAACACGGCATATCGATCCCTTTCCCACAGCGCGAACTGCGCATTCTCAACGATCCTGACGACCCCGCCCGAAAGGGGCCGCCGCCGACTGACCGCGACACCTTGCAGGGCTGACGCGGGCCGGGAGCGGGCGTGTTGCAGAGGGGACGGTGCGCGGGGGCGCAAATTGGCGCATCGCAGCTGTGAGCCATGCAATGACATTGTTTTTTCGCAACCGCGTTGCTACCTTTGGTTCATGCCATGCACCGGGGCAAGGCCGGTGTGCAGCCATGGGAGGACAATGTCCTGTCTCTTATCGCAGACGCGGCCAATGCCGCTGATACCGGGGCCCTTATGAGCGGCGCCAAGACCAACGTGACCAGCGAAAAACTGCTGGAGCGGATTCTCGCGTCACTTGACGACGACAAGGCCGAAGACATCGTGCAGATCGATCTGCGCGGTAAATCCTCAATCGGGGATTTCATGATCGTGTGTTCGGGCCGGTCCTCGCGCCAGGTGGCGGCCATCGCCGAAAAACTTGTGCAGCGCCTGAAAGAAGAGTTCGGCATTTCCGTGCGCCTCGAAGGGCAGGAAGCCGGCGACTGGGTTCTGATCGACACTGGTGACGTGGTGGTGCACGTGTTCCGCCCCGAAGTGCGCGAATTCTACCAACTTGAAAAGATGTGGTTGCCCAACCAGGCGGCGGTCGGCCAGGCCAAGGGCTGAATGCGGGTGCATCTATGCGCTGTGGGGCGGCTGCGGGCCGGCCCCGAGCGAGACTTGATAGATGATTACCTGACACGCTTTGATCGTACCGGGCGCGGGCTGGGCCTTGGCCCGGCCCGGGTGCACGAGGTCGAAGACAAGAAAGGCGGCGGCATGGCGGCCGAGGGCGCGCTTTTGGCGCGCGCGGTGCCGGACGGTGCCATGACCTGTGTTCTGGACGAGCGCGGCACGCGCATGAGCTCACCCGAGTTCGCGCAGATGCTGGGCGACTGGCGTGACCAGGGGCGGGGCGACTTGGCTTTCGTGATCGGTGGCGCCGATGGCATCGACCCGGCCTTGCGAATGCGTGCCGACGCGTCGCTGAGCCTGGGGCGCATGGTTTGGCCGCACATGCTGGTGCGGGTGATGCTCGCCGAGCAACTGTATCGCGCGGCCTCGATCCTGGCGGGCAGCCCGTATCACCGCGCCTGAGCGGCCCGCGCCGCAAGAAACCCGGCGGTCAGGTCAGCCGGGCTTGCGTTGGCGCAGCGCGTGGCGCAGTCCCAGAACCACGAAAAGCCCCAGCACCAGCACAACAGCCCCGACCAGGAACAAGGCGGCACCAGCCGCAAGCGCGGGCAGCCCGGCCAGCGCGGGCAGGGGCTTTGTCAGCGCGGGCGCCAGCACGCCGGTCACGGCGGCCCAGCCCATTGTGACGGCGAACCATGCAAGCATAAGCACCAACGCGGGCCTCATCGCCCCGCGTAGCGCCCGTGTGCGCAAGCTGCGTTTCAATGCTGCGATCTGGCGGCTGACATCGCGCTGCATCGCGATCAGCACGGGAACCACGACGAGCACCAGCACCATGCCAAAGCCCAGCCCGTAAACCAGCGTGATCACGGTTGGTTTCAGGAATTGCGCCTGCTGGCTTTTCTCGTAAAGCAATGGCGCCAGGCCCAGAACCGTGGTCAGGGTTGTCAGCATCACGGGCCGCAAGCGGTCGGCGGCGCCGTCGATTATCGACGGGATCAGCCCGCGGGTTTCGGCGTGTTCGTCGATCGTGGTCACCAGCACGATCGAGTCGTTGATGATGATGCCCGTCATGCCCAACAGCCCCACCACCGTGAACATGCTCAACGGCACATCCCAGATGTAATGGCCCCAAATCGTACCCACCAGGCCGAAGGGAATGATCGCCATCACCACGATGGGCCGGGTCCAGCTTGAAAACACCCAGGCCAGCACGGCATAGATCCCCGCCAGGCACAGAATAAGCCCGGTCATGGCGTCGCGCAGAAACTCGTTTTCCTGTTCGCTCAGCCCCGACAGGCGCCATTCGACCTGATGGCGCGCGGCGATATCGGGCAGGATCTCGTTTTCAAGCGCGCTCATTACCTCCTCGGCGCGGGCCGGGTCGTCTTCCGAGATGTCGCCGGTGACCGAAATGAGCCGTATGCCGTTCTCACGCCGCACCGTGGAAAAGCCGGTCTGGCGTTCGACGCTGACGATATCGGCCAGCGGCACATAAGAGCCCGAGGGCGCCCGCATCTGCATCCTGTCTACGAAATCCGCGGTCTGTTCGGTTTCGGGCAGTTGCACGCGAATCTCGGCGCTGCGCGGACCCAGCGGGTAGGTCGCGGCTTCGAGCCCGTTCAGACGGTGTCGCAGCACCCGGCCCACCGCGTCGATGGTAAAACCCAGCGATTGGCCCTGCGGTGTCAGTTCCAGTATCAGCTCTTCCTTGTCATAGGCCAGGTTGTCTTCGACGGCGGATACCTCGGGAAAGCGCAGCAGCGCCTCTTTGAGCGCCTCGCTGGCCGCTTTCAGCGTGCCCGCATCGGCACCGTAGAATTCAACATCCAGGGCCTCGCCCCCTGGTCCCGACCGCCAGCCGCGGAAGCTGACGGTCTCGGCCAGCGGGTGGTGGGTCACGCGGTCCTGCAACTCGCCCACGAACTGGAAACTGGAATATTCCGGGCGCAGATCGGCATCTATCAGCTCGATCGCGATGCCACCCAACAGGTCGGCATCCTTGGTATCGGCTCCGGGCAACGGGCGGCCCGAGTTGCCGCCGATCTCGGCCAGCACGTAATCCAGTGGGTTGCGGCCATATCGGTCTTCGTATTCGGCGGCCAGCTCTTCAGTGGCGCGCTGCATCTCGCGCATCATTTCAAGCGAGTCCGCGCGGCTGGCGCCGGGGAGCATGGCAAAATTGCCGGTCACGCTGCTGCTTTCGGGGGCGTTGAAAAATCGCCACGGCACATCGCCGCGTGCAATCAGCGCCACCTGGCTGGCAAGGATCAGAACCGTCGCGGCCAGCACCGGATACCGGGCGACGATGATCAAGGCGATGACGCGACGAAAGACATGGTCGCGAACCCAGCGAAACCCCCGGTTGACGATCCGCGAAGGCACGTCATACCAGTGCTCTTTCGCCGTGTGAGCCAGCGCATGGGCCATGTGGTGGGGCAGGATCAGGAAACATTCGATCAGTGACGCGGCCAGAACCGCGATCACGGTAAACGGTATGTCCGAGATCAGGTCGCCGAACCGCCCGCTGATGGCCGTCAGCGCGAAAAAGGCGAGGATCGTTGTCAGCGTGGCGGAAAAGACAGGCATCGCCATGCGGCGGGCGGCGTTCTCGGCAGCCTCGACCGGGCTTTCGCCCAGGCGTCGGGCGCGGGCATCGGCATGTTCGCCCACCACGATGGCATCGTCCACGACGATGCCCAGCGTGATGATCAGTGCGAAAAGCGAGATCATGTTGATGGTCAGCCCGGCCACATACATCAGCGAAATGGCTGTCAGCATCGCCACCGGAATACCCGCGGCCACCCAGAAGGCGGTGCGTGCATTGAGAAACAGAAACAGCAGCGCCAACACCAGCCCCAACCCCATCAAGCCGTTATCGACAAGGATGTTCAGGCGGCCGCTGATCATTTCCGCCCGCGTTCGGATCAGGTCGATCGTGGTGCCCTCGGGCAAGGTGGCCTGCATCTCGCGCGCGACATCTTCGACCTGGCGCTGGATGGCGATGGCATCACCCTGGGCCGATCGGTCAACGCGGATCGACATCGCGGGGTTATCGCCCACGAAATAACTGCGGTTGCGGGTCACGCCTTCGACGCGCAGCTCGGCCACATCGCCCACCGTCAGGGTCGAGCCATCGGGGTTCGAGCGCAGCACGATCTGCTCGATCTGGTCGGGGCTGCGTTTTTCGACGCCGGTGCGCACGCGGGCATTGGCACCGTCCACGTCGCCGGCGGGGTCGGCATCGACCTCTTCGGCGATGGCCGCGGCGATCTGCTGGATCGTCACGTCATGGGCCATCAGGTTGACCGAGGGCACCTCGATCAACGTGCGTGGCGCGGCGACGCCGCGTATGGTGGTGCGGGTGACACCCGCGGCAAAAAGGCGGTTCACCAGTTCGTCGGTGAAAAGCCCAAGTTGCTCGGTGCCGACGGGGCCGGTGATCACCAGGTCGGTCACGCGATCATACCAGACGCCGCGCACCAGTTCGGGCTCTTCGGCCTCGTCGGGCAGCGTGGTGACCGAGTCGATCGCCTGCCGCACGTCATCGCTGGCCCGGCCCATGTCATAGCCGGGCTCGAATTCAAGGTTGATCGAGGCGCGCCCCTCGAACGAGGTGCTGGACGAGCTTTCGACCCCTTCAACGGCTAGCAGGGAAGGTTCCAGCGCCTGCACGATGGCACGGTCGACATCCTCGGCGCCGGCCCCTTCCCAGATGACCGAGACACGCACGTTGTCTACCACCACGTCGGGAAAAAACTGCGCGCGCATCTGCGGGACGGCGGCAACTCCCAGCATGAGCAATACGACCAAAAGAAGGTTGGCCGCCGTGCGGTGGCGGGTGAAGTAGGACAGGATGCCACCGGCGCGGGCGGGAATCGGGCGTGCCATCGGTCAGCCCCCCATCCGCGATTCAAGCCGCTCGACCATTTGCGCGGGCACGCGGGGCTGTTGCAGGCGATCAAGGATCGTCGATTTCACCGCCTCGGTCATGCTGCCGTCACCCTCGACATAGGCCACCAGGCGCGCGCGGCGTTCCTCGGAAAGGTCCAGCAGCGCGGGGGCGGCATCGGCGCCCTGGTCATCCTGGCGCAACGGGCGAACCTTGATGCCCTCGCCCAGCAGCGGCGAACGTTCGCGCACCACCTCGCGCCCGGCCAGGCCGTCACCGCGCAAAAGCACGTCGTCGCCCTGCCGGCGCACCAGCGTGACGGCGAGCGGCGCCAGCCGGTCATCATCGCCCAGCACCAACACGGTGCCGTCGGCGGCCAGCGCGGTGGCGGGCAGGCGCACCACATTGTCGATCTCGGGTTCGCTGACGCGCACGGTCACGAAATCGCCGGGCTTGAACCCGCGCGCCCGGTCAAGCCGTGCAAATATCAGCCGCCCGCTCTGGCCTTCGCCCACGGCGGCGCTGTCGCGCTTCAGAACGCCGGTGGCCTCGAGGTCGACACCCATCACGCTGAGCGTGACGGTGACGGGCAGCGGCCTCAGCCGGCCCTCGTCATCCAGCAGCCGGGCATATTGCGCCGTCGAGACGCGCAACGCCACTTCGAGCGCGGTGTCATCGACCAGCTCTGCCAGCCGTTCGTTGGTTGAGACAAGCCCGCCCTCGACCACGTTGACCTCGTTCAGCGAGCCGTCGAACTCGGCGTGCATCACCGTGTCGTTCAATCGGCGCCGGGCCTCGTCGCGCACGATGCGCGCACGCGCCAGCGCGGTTTCGGCGCGTTCAACACGAGCCTCGGCCTGGCTCAACGCCTGGCGTCGCGTCAGAACCGCCTGCCGCGCCGACGAGGCCGCAAGCTCGGCGGTTTCAACCGCGGCTGCGGTGCCCACGCCGCGCGACTCGAGATCTTTCTGGCGCTGAAAGGCGCGTTCGCGCAGCGCGGCCTGTTCTTGTGCGGCGGCCAGTTCATCGCGGGCCAGTTCCAGCGCCCGGGCGGCCTCGCGCTGTTCCGCGTGGGCATCGGCCAGGTCGCTTTCGGCACGGTCCAGCGCCGATTGGGCGTTGTCCGGGTCGATGCGCAGCAAAACCTCGCCCTTTTCGACACGTGCGCCTTCTTCGAAATTATCCGACAGCATGATGACCGTGCCGCTCGCCGCGGCGCGAAGTTCAAGCGTGCGCAGGCTCTGCACCTCGCCAAAGGCAGTCAGGATGGGCGTGACGCTGCGCGGCACCGCCGTTTGAACATTGACCGTGAATACGCGTTCGCGCTGCGGAGGCACCTGGGGGCTTGCATTCATGCGGTCCTGGACCGCGTCGCGCACAAGCACGCCGGCATAGACCAGCACAACCAAGGTGACAGCCAGTAACATCAGCCCGGTCAGGCTTTGCCGCAGGAATCGCATCGATTATCAAACCCTTGTAAATCGGGGTCGCACCCGACGGTTCAGTGTAGCCACGGCCTTGCAAAAGCCAAGGCACAAGGGTGTTACGGATGGTCGCGTTATTTCCGTCGCTTGTGTTCGTCGAGCCGGGGTAGAATCTGTACGAAATTGCAGGGGGCGTGGCGATAATCCAGTTGGTATTGCAGGATTTCGTCCCAGGCATCCTTGCACGCCCCGGTGCTGCCGGGCAGAGCAAAAAGATAGGTTCCCCCCGCCACGCCACCCGTGGCGCGCGATTGCACGGCCGAGGTGCCGATCTTTTGCATGCTGACGATGGTAAAGACCGTGCCAAAGGCGTCGATCTCCTTTTCGTAGACGTCGCGATGCGCCTCTACCGTCACGTCGCGGCCGGTCAGCCCGGTGCCCCCGGACGAGATGACGACATCCACATTGGCGTCTTCGACCCATTCACGCAGCTGTGCGGCGATGGCGTCGCGCTCGTCGCGCACCAACATCCGGTCGGCCAGGATATGCCCGGCCTCTTCGATGCGCTGCACGAGCGTATCGCCCGAGCGGTCGTCCTCGATTCCGCGGGTGTCGCTGACCGTCAGCACCGCGATGCGGACGGGGATGAACTCTTTGCTTTCGTCGATGCGCGACATTGTGTCTCCGATCAAAGCTCGAACCAGTTTGGGGTGGGGCCAAGATTGTGCACGCTGGCGTCGCCTATGGTGCCCGACTTGCCCCAGCTGTCGTGAATATGGCCGCATAGCACCAGTTTCGGCCCGATCCGCAGGATGGCATCATGAATGGCAACCGAGCCCACGGATTGCCCGCCCGACGTGATGTCGGCCACGCCCCTTGGGGGCGAATGGGTGACCAGCAGGTCGGCCATCTCGAACGGGGCCAGCATGCTTGCGGCCTCGTCTTCCGACAGGTCGCAGGACCAGGGGCCAAAGGGCGTTGTGGGCACGCCGTAGCCCAGGCCAAGGATGCAAAGCCCGTCATGTTCGGTGCTCTCGCCATGCAGCACGGTCATGTTCGGGCGGGCCATCGCGCGCAGTTCTTTGGCGCTTTCGGCGTTGCCCGGCACGACGATCATCGGTGCCATGATGCCTTGCAGCATCTCCATTGCTTCATCCAGCCCCTCGCGCATGTTGCAGAAATCGCCCGCTCCGATCACCAGGTCGGCCTCGGTGCTGGCCTCGACCAGGGTTTCGGCGCGATTGGCGGCCATGTGAAGGTCGGAAAAGGCCATGATATGCATCAGCCACCCCCAAGTTTCGATTTCAACGACAGCAGGTCTGCCCAGGCTTCGCGCTTGGCCTGCGGGTTGCGCAACAGGTAGGCGGGGTGAAACATCGGCAGCGCCGGGCGGCCATAGCTTTCGGCCCATTGGCCGCGCAATCGGGTGATGCCGCGTTTGCCCAGCCCAGCCTGGCAGCTGATATTGCCCATCAGCACGACCAGCTCGGGCCCGGCCAGCGCCACGTGGCGCTGCATGAAGGGCAGCATCATCGCGATTTCCTCGGGCTTCGGGTCGCGGTTTTGCGGCGGGCGCCAGGGCAGGACATTGGTGATGTAGACCGCCTGTGCGGGGTCTTGGGATTGCCGGTCAAGGCCGATGGCCGCCAGCATCCGATCAAGCAACTGGCCCGCGCGCCCGACGAAAGGTTTGCCTTCGCGGTCTTCTTCGCGGCCCGGCGCCTCGCCGATGATCATGACCCGCGCGGCGGGGTTGCCGTCGCAAAAGACAAGGTTGCGGGCCCCGCGCTTGAGGTCGCAATGCTCATAGGTTGCCATGGTGGCGCGCAACGCGTCGAGGTCTTGCGCGGCCTCGGCGGCCTGGCGCGCCATTGCGACCCCGTCGGCCTGCTGTGCGGCGGGCGGCCCGGGGGTAGCCGCGGTCGCTTGCGCGGGTTGGGCCTGCGCCGGTTTGGCCGGGGCTTCGCTCGGCAGATCGTAGCGGTTCACGGGCGCGTCGGCGATGGCGTCGATCGCGCCAAGCTCGACCTGCCATTCGAGGGCGGCCAGCGCTGCGTGTGTGTCGATTGCCGAATCCATGACGCTTAACCTATGCGCTCTGCACCGAAGCGAAAAGGGTCAGTCGCGCGGCGCGGCGGCGCGGCGCAGCCGATCATTGATTGCCAGGCCCAGGCCGGTCTCGGGCACCGGCGCCACGGCAATGCCCGAAATTTCGGCGCGGTCTGCTGCGTGCAGGTGGTGGAACAGGTTGGCCGCCGCTTCGACTAGGTCGCCGCCGGGTGACAGATTCAGGTCGCACTCCATTGCCCCGAACCCGATCAGCACCTCGCCCGGCTGCGCCTGAGTAACCTCCAGCCGCACCCGCGCCCCCGGCGCGTAATGCGAACCAAGCTGCCCCGGTGCGGTGATGGCCGCCCCGTCATGCAAGGCCAGCGGCACGCCAAGCGCGGCCTCGATATCTGCGGGCGCGATGCCACCGGGGCGCAACAGGGTCGGGGCCCCCGACAGGCCGACAATGGTGCTTTCCACCCCAACCGTGCACGCGCCACCATCCATCACCGCGTCGATCCGGCCATCGAGCCCGGCCAGCACATGCGCGGCGGTGGTGGGGCTGATCCGGCCCGACGGGTTGGCCGAGGGCGCAGCCACCGGCCCGCCAAAGGCGCGCAGCACCGCCTGGGCCAAGGGATGCGCCGGCACGCGCAGGGCCACGGTGTCAAGCCCGGCTGTGACAAGCGGTGACAGCCCATGCTCATATTTCAGCGGCAGAACCAGCGTTAGCGGACCGGGCCAGAACGCATCGGCCAGCGCCTGCGCGCGCTTGGTCCATTGCACGAACCGGGCCGCGCCGGTGGCGTCGGGCAAGTGCACGATCAGCGGATTGAAGCTGGGCCTGCCTTTCGCATCAAAGATTCGGGCCACCGCATGGTCGCACCTGGCGTCGCCGGCCAGCCCGTAAACCGTTTCGGTTGGCAGCGCGACAAGCCGCCCTTCGGAAAGCAATTCCGCGGCGCGGACTATTCCGGTTGCGTCACCCTGCAAATGCTCTGTTTTACCCATGGTCTGACGCCGCGTTTCAGTTGATGCGCGCCGGTCGGCAACTAGTGTTCCGAGGCGATCCAAGCGCATACATGCCGCGCAGAGGAAAGCCAAGCTGCCACCGCAGGAGATAGTCATGCCTTATCGTGCCCCCATCAACGATTTTCGGTTCATCTTTGAAAACGTGTCCGAGTTCTCCCAGGTGCAGGCGACCGACAGGTTCGCCGATGCTACGCCAGACATGGTCGAGGCGATCCTGGAAGGGGCGGGCCGCATCTGCGAAGACGTGCTGGCCCCGCTGCGCCGCGCGGGCGACCTGCAACCGGCGCGGCTGGAAAACGGCGTGGTGCGCACGTCGGACGGCTTCAAGGAAGCCTTTGCGCAACTGGCCGAGGGCGGCTGGATCGCCCTGTCGGCCGGGCAAGAGCATGGTGGCATGGGGCTGCCCATCGCGATCACGACGGTCTTCAACGAAATGGCCGCGTCAACGGCTATGTCGCTGGGGCTGTGCCCGTTGCTGACCCAAGGCCAGGTCGAGGCGCTGGAGCATCATGCCAGCGACGAGATCAAGGCGACCTATCTGCCCAAGCTGATCGGCGGCGAATGGACCGGTACCATGAACCTGACCGAGCCGCAGGCTGGCAGCGACGTGGGCGCTTTGAAAACCAAGGCCGAGCCCAGGGATGACGGCACCTATGCAATCAGCGGGCAAAAGATCTACATCACGTTCGGCGATCACGACCTGACCGAGAATGTCTGCCACCTGGTCCTGGCGCGCCTGCCGGATGCGCCCGCAGGCACCAAGGGCATCAGCCTGTTCATGGTGCCCAAGTTCATACCCGATGCCGAGGGCAAGCCAGGCGTGGCCAACAACCTGAAGGTGGTCAGCCTTGAACACAAGATGGGCATTCATGGCAGCCCGACGGCCGTGATGCAGTATGACGGTGCCACCGGCTGGCTTGTGGGCGAGGAAAACAAGGGTATGGCCGCGATGTTCACCATGATGAACAATGCCCGCCTGGCCGTGGGGGCGCAGGGCGTCGGCTGTGCCGAGGGCGCTTACCAGCACGCGCTGGCTTATGCCACCGACCGCCAGCAGATGGGCCGGATCGTCGACCATGCCGATGTACGCCGGATGCTGCTGACGATGAAGGCAGACACCTTTGCCGCGCGCGCCATCGCGGTGAATTGCGCCGTGGCCATTGATATGGAAACTGCCACCCATGACCCGGATTGGAAGGCACGCGCCGCGTTGCTGACGCCGATTGCCAAGGCCTTTGCGACCGACGTGGGATGCGACGTGGCCAGCATCGGCATCCAGGTCCATGGCGGTATGGGCTATGTCGAGGAAACCGGCGCGGCGCAATTCCTGCGCGATGCCCGGATCACCCCGATCTACGAGGGCACCAACGGGATTCAGGCGATGGACCTGGTTGGGCGCAAGATGATGGATGGCGGCGAGGCGGCGTTCCGCCTGCTGGACGAAATACAGGCCCATGCGGAATCCGTGCGCAACGACTTGGCCGAGCCGGTCTGGCAGGCCTCTGAAACGCTGCGCGAGGCGGTCGAATGGTTGGTGGCCGAGGGCGACATGCGGGCCCGCTTTGCCGGGTCGGTGCCATTCCTGCGCGCCTTTGCCCGCGTGCTGGGCGGGCACTATCACCTGCGCGCGGCATTGGCCGAGCAAGGCGAGGGGGCGCGGACAAAGCTGGCGCGGTTCTACATCGCGCGGCTGCTGCCCGAACATGCCGCGCTGCTGACCCACGCGATGTCCGGCGCCGATGACCTGTTTGCGCTTAGCGAAGACGAGTTGGCAGCGTGATGGACGGCGCGGGCCACGGCATCCGCTATCCGTGGGACGAGGCCCCGCAAACCGGGCTGGCGCGCGAAGTGGCCGAGGGGGTGTTATGGTTGCGCCTGCCGCTGCCGATGGCGCTGGATCACGTCAACATCTACGCGCTGGACGAGGGCGATAGCTGGACGATCGTCGATACCGGCGTCAAGACGCGCAAATCCGTCACCATGTGGGAGGACATCCTGAACGGTCCCCTGCGCGGCAAGCCCGTGGGCCGCGTGATCCTGACCCATTACCACCCCGATCACGTGGGCATGGTGGGATGGTTGATGGAGCGGTTTGGCGCCGAGAACTGGACCAGCCGCACCACCTATTCCTATGCCCGGATGCTGATGCTGGATACCGAGGAAACGCCAAGCCCGCAGGCTCAGCAATTCTGGCGCGATGCCGGCATGGCGCCTGAGATCTATCAAAAACGCATGGACGAACGGCCGTTCAACCTGTCTGACATGTCGCACATGCTGCCCACCGGATTTGTTCGGCTGCAACAAGGCGACACCGTCACCGCCGCTGGCCGCACCTGGGATGTGCATGTCGGCAATGGCCACGCGCCCGAGCATCTGACGCTCTGGAGCCGTGAGGACAACCTGGTTCTCGCGGGCGACCAGATGCTGCCGTCGATCAGCCCCAATATCGGCGTGCACCCGGCCGAGCCGTTGGCCGATCCGCTGGCGGAATGGCTGGAAAGCTGCGCGCGGCTTGCACCTTTGGCCCGCGAGGATCACCTGGTTCTGGGTGGGCACAAGCTGCCCTTTACCGGGCTGCCCCTGCGGATGCATCAACTGGCTGAAAACCATCACGGCGCACTCAGGCGGTTGCGCGCGCATCTGGAGGTGCCTCGCGTGGCGGGCGAGTGTTTTCCGCCGCTATTCAAGCGCCAGATCGATGCGGGCACTTACGGGCTGGCTCTGTCAGAGACGGTTGCCCATCTCAATCACCTGCTGCACCTTGGAGAGGTCACCCGCCAACGCAGGGAGGATGGCGCCTGGCTTTGGCATCTTGCGCAAGGGGGCTGAGCGACATGAGCGACGAGAAACCCGCCCGCGATGCCGCCGCGTCGCCCCGTCGGCACGAGGTGCATGCCGACGCCCCCGAGGAGACCTCGGAAACGACAATCGACCCTACCGAGGAAAAAAGCCCCGCCGAATGGGCGTATGAGCGGCTGATCCTGTATATTCGCGATTTCGAGGCGCAGCTGGACAGCGAGCACGAGGTCGCGATGGGGTTTACAGGCGGCGACGTGGGCGTGCTGCGGATCGAGGGCATGGGGTTTTTCGACCCTGACATGATCACCTTTTACGGCACCGACGCGGATGGCGCGCGAACGCAGTACATCCAGCATGTCAGCCAATTGAGCGTGATGTTGCGTGCGCTTCCCAAACCCCTGACAGAGAAAGAGCCGCGCCGCATCGGGTTTCGCCTCGCGCAGGGCCTGGAAAAAGCCTGAGCCTGCCGCTTGGTGGGTGACAGGCATTTCTGAATCCGCTAAGCAACGAACCGAATGCTTTCGGGACCATCGACAAGGACAGGATACATGGCTGATCACAAGCATGGTGAAATGGATATCACCGTCCAGGAGAAAACCTTTGACGCCTTCATCAAATGGGTGAAATGGTCGGTCATCGCGATCATCGCGACGTTGATTTTCATCGCGATCTTCAACGGTTGATCCACTAGCCCGCCTTGAGTGGGACAGGTAAGGAGTTCGGGGGTGGGTATACGTGGCATTCTGGTTGCCTTGTTCTGTGCGGTGACGCTTGCGGGCTGCACGGTCAAACCCGAGATTCCACGCAGCCCCGAGACGATCCAGCAGGCCCAGTACCGCCATGACGGCCCGCCGGCGCTGACGCTTTTCACCATGAAAAGCAACACGACCGGCGCGGGCGCCCATACCGCGCTTATGGTCAATGGCAGCCAACGGGTGATTTTCGACCCGGCGGGCTCGTTTCGCAACGAGGCGATCATTCGCAGCGGCGATGTTGTCTATGGCGTGACGCCGCAGTTGCTGGATGTCTACACGCGCTTTCATGCCCGCGAGACATACCATGTGCAGGTTCAGTGGCTGGAAGTTTCGGCCGAACTGGCCGAGGCGATCTTGCGCGATGTAAGGGCTGCCGGGCGACAGCCCGACGCGCGCTGCGCGGCCAGCGTTTCAGAAATCCTGTCGCGCTATGAGCAACTCGGCATCCAGAGCACGTGGTATCCGAACAAGCTGGCAAGGGATTTCGGCGAGATCGGCGGTGTCACCACGCGCGAGCTTTACGAATATGACTCGGACGACAATCGCAGCGTGCTTGAGACATTCGACCCGGATCGAGCGGCGGCCCAGCGTGTGGCGCGTTCAGCCGAATAGATACAGCCCGCCCAGCAAGCTGCCGGCGCCCAGGCCTATGGCCAGCAACACGTTCTTGGAAAAATATCCCACAGCCAGAGTCACGACCGCCGCGGTGGCACGCACCGGGTCAAACGCGCCGCCGGTCGCGGCGGGCCACACCACCAGGGGCGCCACGATGGCCGGCAAAACAGCAACGGCGGTGTAGCGCAGATGGCGCAACACCCAGTCGGGCAGGGGTTTTTCACCGATCAGGCCGAGGAAGACAAAGCGCAGGGCGAAACTGCCCACGCCCAGCCCGAGGATCACAACCCATAGTTCGAAGCGGTCTATCATGGATCCACCCACAATCCCCGGCGTCTTAGCACCAGCTCGACCTGCGCGCCTACGATCATGCCGCCAAGCCCGGCCACGATAAGCCCGAGGTTATAGGGCACCCAGGCAAACCCCAGTGCCAACAGGACCGAGGCCAGCGCCGCCGCCCGGTGCGCGCCGGTGCGCAACATCGGTGCGATCAGCGCGATAAAGGTGATGGGCACCGCGAAATCCAGGCCCAGTTCGGGCGGGATGGCGCTGCCAATCAAAGCGCCGACCACGGTCATGGCATACCACATCGGACAGATCGGCAGGATGACGCCAAAGAAATAGGCGACCTTTTGCGCCACCGACCAGTCGCGTTCGCGTTCGTAGGTGATGATGGCACTGGCATAGGATTGATCGACAAGGAAATAAGCGATCAGCGCCCGCTGCCACATCGGCGCGCGCCCCAGGTGCGGCGTAAGAGAGGCCGAATACATCGCCATGCGCAGGTTTACCGCCAGTGCCGAGGCCAGCACCACGAAAAGCGGCGCCTGGTCGACCAGAAGCTGAAGCGCGGTGAACTGCGCCGCCCCCGCGATCACCACCACCGAGAAGGACAGTGCCTCGAACACGTTCAACCCGGCCTCGGTCGCGACAACGCCGAACAGCATGGCAAAAGGCGTCACCACCAGGAAAAATGGCGCGCCATCGCGGACACCCTGCCAAAAGGCGGGTCGGTTTTCATCGGTCATGGCACTGCCCCATATCCTGATCAGCCAAGGGGTATCGCCCCGCCACCGGGGATGCAACGCACCACTTGCACAAAGACGGTGCGGTAATGCCGGTGCCGAGCCTAGTCGAACATACCCGCAACACGGCCCAGCAGCATGAAGGCGCGGGCGGTGCGGGTGCCGGCAAGATCCTGGATATCGGTGTCGGTCGCCGTTTGTTCGAAAGCGATGAACATGCGGTCGAACTTGCGCAGGAAATGATGCGCAGTATCGCGGAAAATCGGGTCTTGCTTCATCCGCCCGGCGGCCAGTGCCAGCGACGAGCGGTCGCGGATGCCGCCCAAAGCCGCGATCACGCGCCCGCGTTCGCCGGTGGCGAAGCGGCGCCAGATCTCGGGGCGGGCCAGGTCGGGGCGCAAATCATCCATGTAGATGCCATCCTGGCTGAGCAGGGTCAGAACGTCCTGGCTGGCCTGGATCAGATCCTTGGCCTGCCGGTCGCGCAGCGCCTTGCGCAAGGCGGCGAAGCCTTCTTCATCCTCGGCGGTTTCGGGGAAGTTCAGCGCGCGTATGAAATCGGCCCGGTCCAGCGGGGGGGCCATGTCTTCGGCCGAGGTGCCCAGCGGCAGCGCCGCCTGGTCGTCCCCGGCGGGGGCCGGGGGCTGCGGGGGGGCAGGGCGTATCGCGGCGGGTTCGGCATGGCGTGACGAGGTGAAAGTGGCCAAGGCCGTTTCGGTCTTGCGCGCGGTCTCGGCAATCTCGTCCAGCTTGCGCGCCACCGATGGCTCCGCGCCCAGGTCGCGGCCTTGGGCCTGGGCGATATAGGCTTGGCGGATCGCGTCGATGGCGGTTTGCAGCCGTTGGCTTTCGTCGCGCATGATCCGGCTGGCGCGGGCGGCGGTGGCCGCCACCCAGATCATCGCGACCGGCATGAAGATGGCCAGCATGGTCATCAGGAAGCGCAAGCCGCCGCTTTCGCCTTTGGCCGGATCGGGCGAAAGCACCAGGAAGAACGCCGCTGCCCCCGCAAGCCAGAGCAGCGAAAGGGCAATGGCGACCAGTTCGATCGCGGTAATGCGCTGCTGAGAGGGCCGGTCATACAGGCCCAGCGGTGTCGGCTTGCTCTCGTTCGCTTTGGCCATCCCCGATTCCAATTGCTGGCTTGGCGTTACTTGTATTCGATCTTGAGCACTTCGTAGGATTTCTCACCCCCGGGCGTGCGCACTTCGACGCTGTCGCCCTCTTCCTTGCCAATCAATGCACGGGCGATGGGCGACTTGATGTTCAGCAGGCCCTTTTCGATATTGGCCTCGTGCTCGCCTACGATCTGCCAGGTTTTTTCCTCGTCGGTATCCTCGTCCACCAGCGTCACGGTGGCGCCGAACTTTATGGTGCCTGACAGCTTGGTGGGGTCGATCACCTCGGCCAGGCTGATCACGCCCTCGAGTTCCTTGATGCGGCCCTCGATGAAAGACTGTTTCTCGCGCGCCGAGTGGTATTCGGCGTTTTCCGACAGGTCGCCATGTTCGCGCGCCTCGGCGATCGCCTTGATGATCGCGGGGCGTTCCTCGGATTTCAGGTGCTTCAACTCGGCTTCCAGCGCGGTGTGCCCCGCGCGCGTCATCGGTATCTTTTCCATGGTATCTCCCTTGGTCGTCACGTGGACCACGGTCATTTCAAACTGTTCGGTCAAACCTGCCCCAACCGGGCTTGGCAACGCAATAGACGACGCGACGTGCCTGCGCAATTCCACGCGCGCGCCCCTTGTCGCGCATTTCACATGGTTTAACGTTGTGTTGCAATTGACGTGTGTTGCTGCAGCGCGGTATCCACGTTGGAAATTTTATTGCGCGCCATAGCCTGAGGGAGCCAGCATGTCGGAAATCGAACGCGAAGCCATGGAATATGACGTCGTCATCGTGGGCGCAGGGCCGGCCGGCCTGTCGGCCGCGATCCGTCTCAAGCAGCTTGATGCCGACCTGAACGTGGTCGTGCTTGAAAAGGGCTCGGAGGTGGGGGCGCATATCCTGTCGGGCGCGGTTCTGGACCCGTGCGGGCTGGATGCGCTGATCCCCGATTGGAAGGAAAAGGGCGCCCCCCTCAACGTGCCCGTGCGCGAAGACAATTTCTACATGCTGGGTGAAGCGGGCCAGGTGCGCGTTCCCAACTGGCCGATGCCGCCGCTGATGAACAACCACGGCAACTATATCGTCAGCATGGGCAACGTGTGCCGCTGGATGGCCGAACAGGCCGAGGAACTGGGCGTCGAGATTTTCCCCGGCATGTCGTGTTCCGAACTGGTCTACGGCGACAACGGCGAGGTGAAAGGCGTGGTCGCGGGCGTGTTCGGGCTGGAACCCGATGGCTCGATCGGGCCCAACACCGAACCGGGGATGGAGCTGCACGGCAAATACGTCTTCCTGTCCGAGGGCGTGCGTGGCAGCCTGGCCAAGGAAGTGATTGCCAAGTACGATCTGCAAAAGGGCCACGAGCCGCAGAAATTCGGCCTTGGCATGAAAGAGATCTGGGAAATCGACCCCGAAAAGCACCGTGAGGGCACGGTCACCCACACGATGGGTTGGCCGCTTGGCTCGAACGCGGGCGGGGGCTCGTTCATCTATCACCTGGAAAACAATCAGGTCTATGTCGGCTTCGTGGTGCACCTGAACTACAAGAACCCGCACCTGTTCCCCTACATGGAATTCCAGCGTTTCAAGCACCACCCGATGGTGGCCGACCTGCTGAAGGGCGGCAAGCGCGTGGCCTATGGCGCGCGGGCGATTTCCGAGGGTGGCTATCAATCCATGCCCAAGATGGTGGCGCCGGGCGTCGCGTTGCTGGGCTGTTCGGTGGGCATGGTCAACGTGCCGCGAATCAAGGGCAACCATAACGCCATGCTGTCGGGCAAGGCCGCAGCCGAGGCCGCCGTCGAGGCGCTCAAGGCAGGCCGCCAGTCGGATGAGTTGAACGCCTACGAGAAAGACGTGCGCGAGGGTGCCATCGGTGCCGACCTGAAAAAGGTTCGAAACGTCAAGCCGCTTTGGTCGAAATACGGGCTGACGGCCAGCCTGGTGCTGGGTGGCATGGACATGTGGACCAACACGCTGGGCTTTTCGCTGTTCGGTACCTTGGGCCACGGCAAATCGGATGCCGAAGCCACTGAACCGGCCGCGAAACACAGCGAAATCACTTATCCCAAGCCTGACGGCAAGCTCAGCTTTGACAGGCTGACGAATGTCAGCTTCTCGATGACAAATCACGAGGAAAGCCAGCCCTGTCACTTGAAGCTGAAGGATGACGCAGTGCCGGTCGAGGTGAACCTGCCCAAATACGCGGGGCCATCGGCGCGCTATTGCCCTGCCGGGGTGTACGAGTTCGTTGAAAAGGACGGCAAGTCCGAGTTCGTGATCAACTTTCAGAACTGCGTGCATTGCAAGACCTGTGACATCAAGGATCCAACCCAGAACATCAACTGGACGACACCGCAGGGCGGGGATGGGCCGAACTATCCCAACATGTGATCCTTGCCAGGGTTCTATCAGGCAGGCGGCCCCGGTGGTCGCCTGTTTGCAGTCTGCCGCGCATTGTCGCGCCCCGGGCCTGCTTGCATTGCGTTTCGGGGCATCTGCGTTACCTTGGCGTTAAAGCAGGGATAAGGACACCATAGTGGCATTCGCAAAGAAACGGTTCATCGGCGCGGTAGCGGCCGCCATCCTGGGGTTTTCCGGCGCACAGGCGGTTGCGTCGAACGGTTTGTCTGGCTCGTACCTGGCCGCACGACAGGCCGCTTTGGCCGCCGATTACGCGGCGGCGGCACAGTATTTCACCCGGGCGCTGGCGCGTGATCCGTCCAACCCCACGCTTCTGGAGGATGCCACGCTGTCGCAATTGGCGCTGGGCAACCTGCCGCGCGCCGTGCCAAGCGCCCGCAAGATGGAGGCCGACGGCCTTTCCAGTCAGATCGCCCAAATGGTGCTTGTGGCCGACGAGGTGGAGAACGGCGATTACCGCGCGCTGCTGACCCGGTTGGATGACGGGCGCGGCGTCGGCCCGCTGGTTGACGGCTTGCTGCGGGGCTGGGCACATATGGGCAACGGTGCCGCGAACGAGGCGCTGGCGGCCTTCGATGCGCTGGCGGCCGAACAGGGGCTTAGCGGGTTTGCCCTGTATCACAAGGCGCTGGTCTTGGCGCTGGTCGGGGATTTCGAAGGCGCCGAGGCAATCTATGCCGCGGATGGTGCCGGGCCATTGCAGATGACCCGCCGCGCCACGATCGCGCGGATGCAGGTTCTGAGCCAACTCGACAAGAACGACGCGGCGCTGGAGTTGCTCGACACGCTGTTCGGCGCCGATCTCGATCCTGCTTTGCGTGACATGCAGGCGCGGCTACAGGCCGATGAAACGATCCGCTTCGAGTTCATCACTTCGCCCCAGGATGGCGTGGCCGAAGTGTTCTATACCGTTGCCGCGGCCCTGTCGAACGAGGCTGGCCCGGATTACACTCTGGTTTACAGCCGCGTGGCCGAGCACCTGCGCCCCGATCACGGCGACGCGGTGCTTTTGTCGGCGCAGATGCTGGAAAGCCTCGAACAGTTCGAACTCGCGGTGGATACCTACAAGCGGCTGCCGCCGGATCACCCGTCGTTTCACGCCGCCGAGCTGGGCCGCGCCGCCGCGTTGAGCGCGGTCGACCGCATCGATGATGCTATCGACGTGCTTGAGCAACTGACCAAGTCCCATGGCGATCTGCCGATCGTGCACATGACGTTGGGCGACCTGATGCGCCAGACCAAGGATTACGAGGCCGCCGCCGAAGCCTATACTGCGGCGATCGACTTGTTCGATGACCCGGAAACGCAGCAATGGTTCCTGTTTTACGCCCGCGCGATCAGCCATGAAAGGTTGGATCTCTGGGACAAGGCCGAAGCCGATTTCCGCCGGGCGCTGGAGCTGAACCCCGAGCAGCCGCAGGTATTGAACTACCTTGGTTATTCGCTGGTCGAGAAACAGGAAAAGCTGGACGAGGCGCTGGACATGATCGAGCGCGCAGTCGCCGCACGGCCCGACAGTGGCTATATCGTCGACAGCCTGGGTTGGGTGCTTTACCGCCTTGGCCGCTATGACGAAGCGGTGGACCACATGGAGCACGCCACGGAACTGATGCCGACCGACCCGGTGGTAAATGACCACCTGGGCGATGTCTATTGGGCAGTGGGCCGCAAGCTCGAGGCCCGGTTCCAATGGCGGCGCGCGTTGTCGTTCTACGGTACGTCGGACTCTAGCGATGATGTTGACCCCGACCGTATCCGCCGCAAGCTGGAGGTCGGGCTCGACCAGGTTCTGGCCGAAGAGGGCGCCCCGCCCTTGAAGGTGGCAAATGGCGACTGAAGAGTCATTCGCGCCTGCCAAGATCAACCTGACCCTGCATGTTACCGCGCAGCGGCCCGATGGCTACCACATGCTGGATTCGCTGGTGGTGTTCGCAGCCGTGGGCGACAGGTTGGCCTTTGACCCCGGGCCGCGCCTTTCGCTGGCGGTAACGGGGCCCTTTGCCGCGGGCGTGCCCGCGGACGGCAGCAACCTGGTCTGGCGCGCGGCGGAACTGGCGGGTTGGACGGGGCATATCACCTTGGAAAAAAACCTGCCGCACGGGGCGGGAATCGGAGGCGGATCGGCGGACGCGGCGGCGGCACTGCGGATGTTGGGACAGCCCGATCTCGACAGTGCCGAGGCGCTGGGTGCCGATGTGCCCGTATGCCTGAGCGCAGTGGCCAAGCGCGTGCAGGGCATCGGCGAGATCCTGACGCCGCTCAGCAATACGCCGGCGCTGGACCTGGTGCTGGTCAACCCTGGCGGACACCTGCCCACGCCCACGGTTTTCGGCGCGCTGGAAGACAAGATGAACGACCCGATGGAGGGCGTGGGAACCTGGTCCGACCGCGGTTGGCTGGTTGACTGGCTGTGCCGTCAGCGCAACGACCTGACCGCGCCGGCCATTCGACTGGCGCCGCAGATTGCAACCGCACTTGCCGCCTTGGAGCACGACGCCGAACTGGCGCGCATGTCAGGCTCGGGCGCAACATGTTTCGGTATCTACCCCGATGCCGAACAGGCGCGCTCCGCTGCCGCGCGGATCGCCGCGCAGCACCCCGATTGGTGGGTGCAGCCCACGCGCAGCATCGGCGCGCGCCCGGCCGCGATCAGTTGATCCGCGCCACCACGTAATCGGCAAGGTCGATCAACATTCGCCGCAGGTCGCTTTGGGGCAGGGTGGCCATCGCCGCCTTGGCCTTGGCCGCCCAGGCCAGCGCGTCGGCGCGCGTTTCTTCAAGCGCGTCATGCTTGTTCAGCAACGTGATCGCGTGCTCCAGGTCGCCGTCCTCTTGTTTGCCCTTTTCGATCGTCCGCGCCCAAAAGGCCCGTTCCTCGTCATCGGCCTTCGCCACGGCCTTGATGACGGGCAGGGTCAGCTTGCGTTCGCGGAAATCGTCGCCCACGTTCTTGCCCGTGGCCTTGGCGTCACCTTGGTAATCCAGCAGGTCATCGACGATCTGGAACGCGATTCCCAGCGCATCTCCGTAATCGAACAGCGCCTGCACCTGATCATTGTTGGCGCCGGCGATCACGCCGCCCGCCTCGGTCGCGGCCGAGAAAAGCGCCGCTGTCTTGCCGCGCACGACCTTAAGGTAGATGTCTTCGCTTGTGCGCAGATCCTGCGCCGCGCTGAGTTGCAGCACTTCGCCCTCGGCAATCGTGGCGGCCGCGTTCGACAGGATCGACAGAACCCGCAGGTTGCCCGGCTCGACCATCAACTGGAACGCGCGGGCGAACAGGTAGTCGCCGACCAGCACGCTTGACTTGTTGTCCCACAAAAGGTTGGCCGTGGGCCGTCCGCGGCGTTGGCGGCTTTCATCCACCACATCGTCATGCAGCAAGGTGGCGGTGTGAATGAACTCGACCGTGGCGGCCAGGTGCACATCGTACGGGCCTGGATAGCCGCATATGCGCGCCGCCGCCAGCACCAGCATCGGGCGCAGGCGCTTGCCGCCCGCCTCGACCAGGTGGGCCGTGACCTCGGGGATGCGGGGGGCGTGTTCGCTGGCCATGCGATCGCGGATCAGCGCGTTGACTGCGGTCATGCCGTCGTCCAAGGCGCGGGCCAGTTCCTCGTGCGGTTTGGTGGTGGCGTTGTCCAGGCTCATGTGTTCCCCATTGCATGGCTCGACATTTGCATGGCCATGCCCTTATCTCGGTGCCATGAAACAGCTTTTACGCACCAACGACCCGACTGTAATCGCCTTTGCCAAGGCGCTGCTTCAAGGCGAGGATATAGCCTGCTTCGAACTTGACGTAAACATGAGCGCCCTGGAAGGGTCGATTGGCATTTTGCCGCGCCGCCTGATGGTGCGCGACGAAGACCTGGCCCAGGCGCAACGGGCGATGCGCGACAACGGGATCGAGCTGGATGAATGACCTGACCCGGGATGGGTTCCTGGGGGGGCGGCTGCAGCTGTGGCAACCGCGACGAGGGTATCGTGCGGGTGTCGATCCGGTGATTCTTGCCGCCACTGTGCCTGAAACCGCGCGCAGCGTGCTAGACATGGGGTGCGGCGTGGGGGCAGCCGGGCTTTGCGTGGCCGCACGGCTGGGCAGTGCACAGGTGACGGGGCTGGAGGTGCAGGCCGCCTATGCCGCGCTGGCGCAACGCAATGCGCTTGAAAACGGGCTGGCCTTCGACGTGGTGCAGGGCGACCTGACGGATATGCCCCGCGCCGTGCGCGACCGGCAATTCGACCACGTGATTGCCAACCCGCCCTATTTCCTGCGCGACCGGACCACGCCCGCCCGCGACGAGGGCCGCGAAACCGCCATGGGCGAGGGCGCCACGCTTGCGGCATGGGTGCGCGCGGGTGCCCGGCGCGTGCGCGACCGGGGCGAGGTCACGATGATCCAGCGCGCCGACCGCCTGCCCGAGCTGTTGGCGCTTTTCACGCGGTTCCTCGGCTCGGTGCGCGTGCTGCCCTTGATGCCCCGTCCGGGGCGCGACAGCCAGCTGGTGTTGATCCGTGGCCGAAAAGGTGGCCGGGCCGCGTTCCGGTTGCATGCGGGTGTGCAGATTCACCTGTCTGACAGGCACGAAAGTGACCGGCCCGACTATGCCCCGCTGATCCGCGCGGTGCTGCATGATGCAGCGGCCCTGCCGTTTCCATAAGGTTTGGTAAGAGATTATTTGCCACATGCTGCGGCTGCGGCGTGACAGGCAGGTGCGAATGTGCTGCACTGTTACCTGGTAGTCATGAAACGAGAGGAGGACGCCAATGGCCTTGAGTTCGCATATCGAGGAACTG
Source organism: Lutimaribacter degradans (assembly GCF_023703375.1). Lineage (GTDB taxonomy): Bacteria > Pseudomonadota > Alphaproteobacteria > Rhodobacterales > Rhodobacteraceae > Lutimaribacter > Lutimaribacter degradans. The sequence continues at coordinate 162,085 of NZ_JAMQGO010000002.1, read as the reverse complement.
AAGAAAAAACACCACACCCTCTCGGAGCAGGTTGAACAGGCGCTGCGCGCGCCCGGCACTCCTGATGCCGAAATCGCAGAACTGAAAAAACAGAAACTGCGCCTGAAAGACGAAATCGAAAGGCTGACAGCCACGTCGTGACGTTTTGCCATCGCGGCCCTGCCGCCATGGCGAAACAGGCCGCGGCCCTATTCGGCCCGATGCGAATGCGCCGGTCGCAGAAACTCTGCCGCACGGTCAAGCTCGTCGGGCCGAATCTCGTGTCCGCCGTCGTGCCACAGCAAATCGACCCCGGCACCCTGTGCCCTGTACCAATCGGCCAACCCCTGTGTCTGGTCGGCGGGGCAAATCGGATCATGCCGACCGGCGGTTACCAGGATGCGTCGATCTGAAAGGCCGGGTTGCGGTTCCGGTGTCCACGGGATCAGCGGGTGCATCAGCACCAGGTCATCCAGCAGGTCGGGCGCCACGAAGCTGATCGCGGCAGCGATATTGGCCCCGTTGGAATAGCCAAGCGCAATCACGCGTGACGGCGTAAGACGGGCCTTTAGCGTGCGGATGAAGGAGCCAAGTGCGTCGCGACGCCTGGCCATGTCGTCCATGTCGTAGACGCCTTCGGCCAAGCGTCGGAAAAAACGGTTGGCGCCGCCCTCGCGCACTTGCCCGCGCGGGGAAACCACGTTCGCACCCGGCACCAACTGCTGTGCCAATGGGTGCAACTGCATCTCGTCCCCGCCCGTTCCGTGAAAGGTGATCACCAAGGGGCCGGTCGGGGCGCCCAGGGTTTCGATGAAATGCAGATCAGTCATGGATTGGGGGCAGGTGCTCGGCCTCCAGAACCGCGCGCAGATGGGCGTGTTGGTCAGGCAATTTCAGCGCCTCGCCCAGGTGGGCGCGATCTTCGTCCCGGTCAAAGCCGGGCTCGTTCGTGGCCACCTCGAACAGCACGCCGCCCGGCGCGCGGAAATAGATCGCCCAGAAATAATCACGGTCGATCACCGGGGTCACCTGGAAACCCGTGTCGATCAGCGCCTTGCGCACCTCGGCCTGCGCGGCCCGGTCATTCACAGAGAACGCGATATGATGAACCGATCCGGCACCTTGCGCGGCGGCGGGGGCATTGGGCAGGGTTTCGATATCAATCACATTGGCGCCGTTTCCAGGGCCCCCGGCAATCGCGAACCGCGTGATATCACCCTCGGTGCCGCGCTGCTCATACCCCATGAAGCGCAAAAGCTCGGCCGTGGCACCTTGATCGGCCAGGCGCATCTGCGTGGAATGAAAGCCCCGGATGGCATGGTCGGCGCCGATGTCGCCACCCGTCCAGGGCGCGCGCGCATCGTCGGTTTCGACCAGTGCAAAACCGTCGCCATCAGGTCCGTCAAAGCGCAGCCGCACCTCGCCAAGCTGGTCTTGGCTGATGATGTTTTGCACCCCCTGCGCGGCCAGCCGGTTGGCCCACCAATCGCGGCTGCCCTTGGGGATGGAAAAGGCGGTCACCGCGACCTCGCCAGCGCCTGGCCGTCCGCGGCGCGCGCCGGGGAAGGGGAAATAGGTCATCACGGTGCCGGGCGTGCCGATCTCGTCGCCGTAATACAGGTGATACACTTCGGGCGCGTCGAAATTCACCGTTTTCTTCACCCGTCGCAAACCGAGCGTCTTGGTAAAAAAATCGTTGTTTTGCTGGGCATCGCTGGCCAGCGAGGTGACGTGGTGCAATCCGTTTATCTGGGTCAGCATGGCAAATCCTCCGTTCACCTTATCATATGTGGTCGGTGTCTGGTGCGAAAATGCCCAGTTTCGCGCGTGATTTGTGCAATTCCGCACAAAAAACGCGCCCCGGACCTACCGGGGCGCGTGTCGAATTTACGCGTTTCGCGCGGCCAAATGGCCCGGCTCAGACGAAGAATTGCCCGCCATTGGCGGTGATGGTCGACCCGTTGATAAAGCCCGCGTCATCTGCCGCCAGGAAGGTCACGCAGCGCGCGATCTCCTCGGGCTCGCCCAGCCGGCCGGTCGGGATCTGGCCGATGATGGCCTCGCGCACCTTTTCGGGCACGGCCATCACCATTTCCGTGGCGATGTAGCCGGGGCAGATCGCGTTGGCGGTGATGCCCTTGGCCGCGCCTTCCTGGGCCAGGCTTTTGATGATGCCTAGGTCGCCCGCCTTGGTCGCGGCATAGTTCACTTGCGCGAACTGGCCTTTCTGACCGTTGATCGAGCTTATCACGATCACCCGGCCAAAACCGCGCTCGCGCATGCCGGGCCAAACGGGGTGCACGGTGTTGAACACGCCAGTCAAGTTGGTGTCGATCACCTGGTGCCACTGCTCGGGCGTCATCTTGTGAAAGGGGGCATCCTTGGTGATGCCGGCATTGGCCACCACCACGTCGATCGGGCCAAGGTCGGCCTCGACCTGTGCGATCCCGGCTTTCGACTCGTCATAATCGGCCACGTTCCACTTGTAGGTCTTGATGCCGGTTTCTCCGGTGAACTTGGCCGCGGCTTCATCATTGCCGGCATAGGTGGCGGCCACCTCGTAGCCTTCTGCTTTCAATGCCTTCGAAATAGCCGCGCCGATGCCGCGTGATCCACCGGTGACGAGTGCAACTCTTGCCATGATATCCTCCAAGTTTGGCGCAATAGGTTAGTAACCTTGTTACTTTTTCAAAATGACATGCGCAATAAAGTTTCGTGACGATTTCATTTCTCGTGCGCCACGAATTGTCGCAGCGCATAAAAAAAGGGCGCCACAGCGGCGCCCTTTGAATGGTCGTTCCGCGTGCCTCACGGGCGCTCCAAGCACATGGCAACGCCCATGCCTCCGCCGATACACAGAGTGGCAAGGCCCTTTTTCGCATCGCGGCGCTTCATCTCGAAGAGCAGCGTGTTCAGAACGCGGCAGCCGCTGGCGCCGATCGGGTGGCCGATGGCGATGGCGCCGCCGTTGACGTTCACGATCGACGGGTCCCACCCCATGTCCTTGTTCACGGCACAGGCTTGGGCGGCGAAGGCTTCGTTGGCTTCGACAAGGTCCAGGTCGTCGACCGACCAGCCCGCCTTGTCCAGCGCCTTGCGGCTGGCATGGATCGGCCCCACGCCCATGATCGACGGGTCCAGGCCGGCGGTGGCATAGCTGGCGATGCGGGCCAGCGGTGTTATCCCGCGCTTTTCGGCTTCGTCCGCGGTCATCAGCAGAACGGCGGCGGCACCGTCATTGATGCCGCTGGCATTTGCGGCGGTCACGCTGCCATCCTTGGTGAAGGCGGGGCGCAGTTTCTGCATGACCTCGATCGTGGCACCGTGCCGGATGTATTCATCCTTGTCCACGATGGTCTCGCCCTTGCGGCTTTTCACGGCAAAGGGGATCACCTCGTCGTCGAACCGGCCTGCCTTTTGCGCGGCCTCGGCCTTGTTCTGGCTGGCGACGGCGAATTCATCCTGTACTTCGCGGCTGATCTGCCATTTTTCGGCAACGTTCTCGGCGGTTTGGCCCATATGGTAGCCGTTGAAGGCATCCCACAAACCATCGCGGATCATCGTGTCGATGAATTTCATGTCGCCCATCTTGTGCCCGGCGCGCAGATTCGCGGCATGGGGTGACATGCTCATGTTTTCCTGGCCGCCGGCGGCAACGATGCCGGCATCGCCAAGTTGAATGTGCTGGGCACCCAGCGCCACGGCGCGCAGCCCCGAGCCGCAAACCTGGTTGATGCCCCAGGCGGCGCTTTCGATGGGCAGGCCGGCATTGATATGCGCTTGGCGCGCGGGGTTCTGGCCTTGTGCGGCTGTCAGAACCTGGCCCAGAATGGTTTCCGATACCTCGGATTTGTCGATGCCTGCGCGTTCCACAATGGCTTCAAGCACGGCCGCGCCCAGGTCGTGGGCCGGTGTGTTGGCGAATGCGCCTGAAAACGATCCCACAGCGGTGCGCGCTGCCGATGCGATTACGACGTTGGTCATGGTATCCTCCACCAATTGCTGCGCGGGGCCCGCGCCCCGGCTTCGCCCGCGTCATAAAGGAAATGCCGCGTTGCGGCAACTGTATCGCGCTTCAAGGGTCACCCCGCAGCCCTTCGGGGCCGGGCTGCCCAGGCGGGCGAGACGGTGGGCGCACCGTGGTAGTACCCTTGCTGGCAATCCACGCCGGCCCGCGCCAGCCACAGGGCATCGGCCTGGTTTTCAACGCTTTCTGCCACCGTGAACATGTCAAACTGCTGCCCTATGGCCACCAGCGCCTTGAACAGCACCTGGTTATCGGCGTTCTGGTTGATGCCGCGCGTGTACTGCCCGTCAATTTTCAGGATGTCGAAATAGAAATCGCGCAGGTAGCGGAACGAGGTATAGCCCGCGCCGAAATCATCCAGCGCAAAGCTGATGCCCTTGCGTTGCAGGTCAGACATGAAGGACACGACCAGTTCGGGCACCATCATGGCCGAGCGTTCGGTGATTTCCAGGATCAGGCGTTCGGCCACGGTTGGGTTGCGCTCAAGCCCTCGTTTGAGCGTCTTCATCCACCGCGGATAACCGATCGAGCGCGCCGACATGTTGATCGACAGGCGCAGCGCTGGCACGCGCTCCAATGTGCGCAGGCCCATTTCCAAGGCGACGCAATCCATGATGCGGCCGGTTTCGGTTTCTTCGACCGCGCCTATGAAATCGCGCGCCGGGATCACCCGGCCGCCGGCATCAAGAACCCGCATCAACCCTTCGTAAAAGGCAACGCGGCCCGGTGCGCCCGAGGCCACGACCGGCTGAAAGGCCAGCAACACCTCTTTGTGGCGCAGGGCATCCGCCACCATCCAGATGGCTTCGCTATCGCGCGCCTGCACCGCCATATCCAGCGGATTGGTTGCCCCCGGCGGCAAATCGGCCCATGTCTTGTCCACACCGCGCGGCATCGTGGCGACCTCCTGTGCTTGCCATGCACGGGCAGTTTGGCGCCCTGGATGTTGACAGGTGGTAAAGAGATACATTTTTCTCGGGGGTGGTCGGTCTGGTCGTGCGGAGGTCGCAGTGAACGAAAGATGCGGTTGGGTATCCGACGACCCGCTTTACATCGCCTATCACGATGATGAGTGGGGCGTGCCGGTACGCGACAGCCGGGTGCTTTTCGAAATGCTGGTGCTCGAGTCGTTTCAATCGGGGTTGAACTGGCTGACGATCCTGAGAAAGCGCGCGGGGTTTCGCCAGGCGTTCCATGGATTCGACCCCGAGGCGGTCGCCCGGTTCACCGAGGATGACGTGACACGCCTGCTGGGTGAACCGGCCATCGTGCGGCACCGGGGCAAGATCGAGGCGACGATCGCGAACGCCCGCGCATGGTGCGCGCTGAACGCCGAGATCGGGTTTGCCGGGCACATCTGGGGCTACGTGGGCGGAACAGCCTTGCAGCCCGACCGCGCCAGCCTGGACGAGGTGCCCGCGCAGACGGAACTGTCGCGTGAGATCTCCAGGGATCTCAAGACCCGTGGCTTTCGCTTCGTCGGGCCGACCACGGTGTACGCCTTCATGCAGGCGGCGGGGCTGGTCAATGACCACGTCGTCACCTGCCCCTGCCACGCGCGATTGCGTGGATGACAAGGCCACCCCGCCGGGTGGCCTTGCGCTGCGGGATCAATCCATCATGAACTGATAGCTGGCCGGAACGTATTCGAACCCGTCACCGCGGGTTTCCACGAAGCCGATGGCAGGGAAGGGCATGTGGTAGCCGATGAAAGGCAACTTGTCGGCGGCCATCATGTCGAGCATGCGGCGCCGCGTCGCGGCAGCGGTCGATTTGTCCATGTCGAACCTGACCTCCCAATCCGGGTGGCCCAGTGACCACACGTAGTGGTTGGCGAAATCGGCGGCGATCACCAATTGCTGGCCGTTGCTTTCCAGCATGTAGGCCATGTGGCCCGGCGTGTGCCCAAAGGCGGTCATCGCGGTGATGCCCGAGGCGACGCTGCCGCCATCGTCCAGCATTGTCATCTGCTCGGACAGCGGGCGCACCTTGGCGTCGAAGCCTTCGTTGTCCATCGCCGCCCAGGCATCGTATTCAACCGCGCCGGTCATGTAGGCGGCATTGCCAAAGGTCGGCGTGCCGTCATCGGCTGACAGCCCGCCGATATGGTCGCCATGCATGTGGGTGATCACGACCTTGTCGATCTGTTCGGCGGTGTAGCCTGCCGCTTGCAGCGCGGCGCTTGTGGCGCCGCCGTTCAACCCGGTGTCGAACAGGATAAGCTCGGCCCCGGTATTCACCACGGTGGGGGTGAAAAAGAACTGTGCCTTGTCGGTGGGTATCATGTTGGCGGCGCTGACTTCGGCGAATTCCTCTTCGCTTGCGTTCATGCCGAAAATGGTCTGCGGGTCGGGAACGGTGCGGGTGCCGGCCAGCAGGGTGGTCACTTCGAACCCGCCAAGCTTTATCCGGTTGAAACGGGGCAGGGTGGCCCCCATCATCTCGGCGGCGGCCAGCGCGGGCTTGCTGGCGGCGGCTGCAATCGGCATGGCGGCCGCCGAGGCCAGAACGCTGCGGCGGGTCATCTTGGGATAGCTCATTGCGGAACTCCTCTTTTGAACTGCATCAACAAATAACGTGACGGTGCCGGTCTTGTTGTGGGATTGCGCGCACCGGCTGTGCCCTGACGCAGGGTAAAGATAGGTGGCGGGGCCTTTGCGTCCAGCCAGAAACGGTTTGCCTGGCCAGGGTGACCGCGCGATTTCTGGACAATTCCGCGCGGGTGTGCGATGGCCCGCGCCAACAGGAGACACCCCGATGACAACCACCCGTTTCGCCCCGTCGCCCACCGGCCATATCCACGTGGGCAACCTGCGCACCGCGCTGATGAACTATATGATCGCCCGCAAGGCCGGCGGCACCTTCATCCTGCGGATCGACGATACCGACCAAGAGCGTTCGAAACAGGAATATATCGACCAGATCCAGCGCGACCTGGAATGGCTGGGCCTGACATGGGACCGTATCGAATACCAGTCGAAGCGCCTCGACCGATACGCCGAGGCGGCTGACAAGCTGCGCGAGATGGGCCGTTTCTACGAGGCGTTCGAAACGCCGACCGAACTGGACCTGAAGCGCAAGAAGCAGCTGAACATGGGCAAACCGCCGGTCTACGATCGTGCGGCGCTGGCCCTGTCCGAGGACGAGAAGGCCACGCTGCGCGACGAACGCGGCCCCGGCGTCTGGCGCTTCAAGCTGGATCACGAGCGGATCGAATGGGAGGATGGCATCCTTGGCCACACGTCGATCGACGCGGCCAGCGTGTCCGACCCGGTACTTATCCGGGCCGATGGCCAGGTGCTGTATACCATCGCCTCGGTCGTGGATGACACCGAAATGGGTGTGACCAACGTGGTGCGCGGCTCGGACCACGTGACCAACACCGCCACGCAAATCCAGATCATCCGCGCGCTGGGGGGCGTGGTGCCGGAATTTGCCCACCACTCGCTGCTGACCGGCCCGCAGGGCGAGGCGCTGTCGAAGCGGCTTGGCGTATTGTCGATCAAGGATCTGCGCGCCCAGGGGGTCGAACCGATGGCGCTTTTGTCGTTGATGGCGCGGCTTGGGTCGGCCGACCCGGTCGAGCTGCGCACCGATATCGATGCGCTGATCGAAGGGTTCGACATCAGCCGTTTCGGCGCTGCCCCCACCAAGTTCGACGAGCGCGACCTGTTTCCGTTGACCGCGCACTACCTGCAGCAACAGCCGCTTTCGGCCGTGGCCGATGATATCGCCGCGCTGGGTGTGCCCGATGAGCTGGCGCAGCGGTTCTGGACCGTGACGCGTGACAACATAACCACCCGCCACGACCTGGCCGGTTGGTGGGCCATGTGCCGCGAGGGCGCAACGCCCGTGGTTGCCGAGGAAGACCGCGAGTTCGTTGCCCAGGCGCTGGAAATGTTGCCGCCGCCACCCTTTACCGATGACACCTGGGCCAACTGGACCGCGCAGGTGAAAGAGGCCACGGGCCGCAAGGGCAAGGGCTTGTTCATGCCGCTGCGCCTTGCGCTGACGGGGCAGAAATCGGGGCCGGACATGAGCGACCTGATGCCGCTTCTGCAAAAGATGCCGCAAATCGGCTGAGATGCGGCCGAATTGCTGTATCAAACCGTGACCGCGCGCAGCATGTCCTTTTCTTCCTGCAGCGGCAGGGCGGCATCGGCATAGGCCAGCGCGCGCTGCGCCAGTTCGGTTGCCGCGTCGCCTATTTCTTGTTGCGGGCCTTGCGCCAGTTCCAGCAGCGCCTGGCGCAGTTGCAGGGCAACCTCTACCAGGCCGGCGCCGTCGCGGGCGGTGGCGGCAAAGCCCGCGTTCACCAGTCGCCCGGCCGAGGGAACTGGGCAGAAGACGTTGTGATACTTGGCGGTTGGTTGGTCGGCCCTGTCTCTTGCATGCTCCCACAAAAGCGTTTCCAGCCGCGTGATGACCTCGATCGCGGTGCCCGCGTCATTTATACCCGGTGACAGCGCCTTTGACGCAATCTCGGACAGGACCAGCAGGCTGAACTCGGCATCCTGTTCATGGTTGCGCAGGTCGGCGGTTACGAAACAGCGCGCGATCCGGTCTCGTAGCTGTTGGGTGGTGTTTCCTGACACATGCGCCAGCGCTTGGCTTGCCAACACGTGCCGCCCCTGTCTGCGCGCCACGTAGATCAAGATGCCCGGCCCGGTACAATCCTGCAGCCCGGCCATGTCTATCATTTGCACGTAACCCGAACTGGGCGCGGGCACCGGTGTCAGGTCGGTGGGCAGGATCGTGTCCCGTGTCAGCGGGTTGGCACCTTGTGCCGGTTGGCGGGCGAGCGCGCCGAGGCTTTCATGCGCAAGCTCATAGGCGATCTGGAGGCTATCATCCATGCTGCCCAGGCTCGACAGGTGATGAATCCAGCGCAGCATGGCCACGATCACAAGGACCGTGACCGTCACCGTCACGGCCATGATCACGATGGCCGCATGTTCGGGATAGATATCGGCGCGAAACAGTATGATCGATGTAAGCGAATAGACGAACGCCCCGATGAAAGTGGCCAGCACCGATTGCGTTGTCGTATCTTCCAGAAGGATGCGGTGGATACGCGGGGTGGCATTTCCCGCAGCGGCCTGGTGCGACGCCACCATGATGGACAACGAGAAGGTTGAAACCGCCAGCATGGACGAGGCAAGTATCGACAGCACCGGCATCACCGCATCCGGGCCGATTGAGTTGGCCAGCCCCTCGGGCAACAGCGGTGTGACAAGCGACGCCGCAACGGCCACGGCCACTGCAAGCACGGCAAACAATGTGACCCTGACCCACAGCTTGCGCGCAAACCGTTTCAGGATGGACAGCGGCATTTTCAGGTAATTGGTCATGTGGCCCACCCGTGACGTCAGAAATTGTGAACCGGCGGCAAACGGCCCCGGTAGCGAAGGTTGCAATGCTCTTGCATCACCATTTAAACAGAATTCGGCACGACGTGGTGCGCTTGCAGGCGTGCCTTTCGAAGTAACGTTTTGCTGGCGCCTCTTGCGCATGGTATCAAAAAAAATGCATCATTCATGCAACAATCCTGCCCCTTATTGACACAAGTCAATCACTCCCGATGCGGGTGTGTTAGGAAAGGGGCCCAAATCTTGCAGCGAAAGACAGCCCATTGCGCATTACCAAACGCACAAACTTGGCGATCCGTGTCCTGATGTTCTGCGGGGCCAATGCCGATCGTCTTGTGACCAAAAGCGAAATCTCGGAGCGGTGCAACACCTCGGAGAACCATCTGGCACAGGTGATCAACCAGCTTGGGCAGCTTGGCTATCTTTATACGCAGCGAGGGCGCAACGGCGGTATCAAGCTGGCCCGCCCGATGGAGCGGATCGTGATCGGCGACGTGTTCCGCCAGCTTGAGGCAACTGTGCCCCTGGCCGAGTGTTTCGCCGATGTCGACAACACGTGCCCGCTGGTCAGCGCCTGCCGGTTGCGGCTGGCCATCGCCGACGCGGCCGAAGCATTCTACGCCCACCTTGACGCCATCACGCTGGATGCGCTGGTTTGCGGGAATGATCCCTTGCTGGACATCCTGGCGCCTGCGCGCTGCACCGCCGCGCCGTCCTGATGCGGTGAAAACGACCACTTGTCGCGTGGCCACGACTCGGCTACGTCTAGGCCATCTGCACGGGAGAACTGGCAGCCGCCAGTGCCGAAGGAGCAACCGCCCCGGAAACTCTCAGGCCCAAGGGACCGTGCGGTCTACAACACTCTGGAGAGTGGCGCGCCCGACGCGCCCGCCGAAGGGATAGCGATCTCAGGCACAAAGGACAGAGGGGGCATCTTATGCACCGGAAAGGTGCGCAATGATGCCCGGCGAAACGCATGGATCGCCGCGCAAGACCGGGGGATGGTCGATGACCGAACAAAAACGCCTTGTGCTGCACGATCTGCACCAGTCTCTTGACGCCAAGATGGTGCCCTTTGCCGGTTACGAGATGCCGGTGCAATTCGCCGCCGGGGTCATGGCCGAACACATCCACACACGCGAAAAGGCCGGGCTGTTCGATGTCAGCCACATGGGGCAGGTGATCCTGCGCGGCGCCAGTTACGAAGCGATCGCGCTGGCGCTCGAGGCGCTGATCCCGGTCAATATCGGGGGGCTCGCCGAGGGGCGGCAGCGCTACGGGTTTTTCACCAACGAAGCGGGCGGCATTCTCGACGACCTCATGCTGGCCAATCGCGGCGATCACGTGTTCATGGTGGTGAACGCCGCCTGCAAAGCAGACGATATCGCCCATATGCGCGCCACGCTCGAGCCGCAGGGCATCGATGTGCAAGAGATCACCGACCGCGCGCTTCTGGCGTTGCAAGGCCCGCAGGCCGAGGCGGTGCTGGCCGCGCTTTTGCCGGGCGCGGCCGACATGCGGTTCATGGATGTTGCGGTGATGGAACTGGACGGGGCCGAGCTATGGTTGTCGCGCTCGGGCTATACGGGCGAAGACGGGTTCGAGATTTCCGTTCCGAATGACGCGGCACCGGGCTTTGCGCGGGCGCTGCTGGCGGATGAGCGGGTGCTGCCCATCGGGCTGGGCGCGCGCGACAGCCTGCGGCTGGAGGCCGGGCTTTGCCTTTACGGCCATGACATCGATACTGGCACTACGCCGGTCGAGGCGCGGCTGACCTGGGCCATTCAGAAAATTCGCCGCCCCGGTGGCGCGCGCGCGGGTGGCTACCCCGGCGCCGATGTGATCGAGAAGTCCATGGAAGATGGGCCCACGCGTCTTCGCGTGGGGTTGCGCCCCGACGGCCGCGCGCCCATGCGCGAAGGCGTGGCCCTTTTCGCAGCCCAAGAGGGGGGCGCGCAGATCGGCACGATCACCTCGGGCGGGTTTGGCCCCACTGTGGGCGGCCCCGTCGCCATGGGCTATGTCGCGGCCCCCTATGCCGAAACCGGCACCCGTATCTGGGGCGAGCTGCGTGGCAGGCGTCAGCCTGTCACCGTGGCGGCGCTTCCCTTCACCCCCGCCAACTTCAAACGCTGAACCAACAAGGGATGGACCTTATGAAATTCACCGAAGACCATGAATGGCTGCGCATCGACAATGATCATGTCGTTGTCGGCATCACGGAACATGCCAGCGCGCAATTGGGCGATGTCGTGTTCGTGGAACTGCCCGAGGTGGGCACACAGGTCGCTGCGGGCGACGAGATCGTGGTGATCGAAAGCGTCAAGGCCGCCAGCGACATTACCGCCCCGTTGGATGGCGAGATCGTGGAAGTGAACAACGCCATCGTGGATGAACCCGGCAAGGTCAACGACGACCCACTGGGCGAGGCGTGGTTCTTCAAGATGAAGGTCGCGGACCTGGACGAGATCGACAAGTTCATGGACGAAGACGCCTACAAGGAATTCGTGGGCTGACAACGCCCGCGACCGGGCAGGCCGCGCGGCCTGCCCGCCCCGATCGACAGCCAGAGCGAGATTGACCCATGCCTTTCGTGCCCACCGACTACCTGCCTTACGATTTTGCCAATCGCCGCCATATCGGCCCCTCTCCCGATGAAATGGCCGAGATGTTGACCGTGGTCGGGGCCGACAGCCTTGACGGGCTGATCGACGAGACCGTGCCGAAAAGCATCCGGCAGGAAAAACCGCTGGATTTCGGCAAGCCGAAATCGGAACGAGAGCTTCTGTATCACATGCGCAAGGTTGCCGAGCAGAACACGGTTCTGACCTCGCTGATCGGGCAGGGCTATCACGGCACGGTCACACCGCCCGCGATCCAGCGCAACATCCTGGAAAACCCGGCCTGGTATACCGCCTACACCCCCTATCAGCCGGAAATCAGCCAGGGGCGGCTTGAGGCGTTGTTGAACTACCAGACCATGGTGGCCGACCTGACGGGGCTGGAAATTGCCAATGCCAGCCTGCTGGACGAGGCGACGGCGGCCGCCGAGGCCATGACAATGGCGCAGCGCGTGGCAAAATCGAAGGAGAAGGCATTTTTCATTGATGAAAACTGCCATCCGCAGAATATCGCGGTGATGCGCACACGCGCCGAACCGCTGGGAATCGAGGTGATCGTCGGCGCGCCCGAGGACATGCAGGCCGAACAGGTGTTCGGCGCGGTGTTCCAGTATCCCGGCACCTACGGCCACGTGCGCGATTTCACCCCGCAGATGGAGGCACTGCATGCCGCCAAGGCGGTGGGCATCGTCATCGCCGATCCGATGGCGCTGTGCCTGTTGAAAGAACCCGGCGCGATGGGCGCCGATATCGCCGTGGGCAGCACGCAGCGTTTCGGTGTGCCCATGGGCTATGGCGGGCCGCACGCGGCCTACATGGCGTGCCGCGATGCTTTCAAGCGCGCAATGCCGGGCCGTCTGGTCGGCGTATCGGTCGACAGCCTGGGCAATCGCGCCTACCGCCTGTCGCTGCAAACCCGCGAACAGCATATCCGCCGTGAAAAAGCCACCTCGAACGTCTGCACGGCGCAGGCACTCTTGGCAGTCATGGCTTCGATGTACGCGGTGTTCCACGGGCCGAAGGGCCTCAAGGCCATTGCGCAACGTATTCACCGCAAGACCGTGCGCCTGGCGCGCGGCCTGGAAGAGGCCGGGTTCGAGGTGGAGCCGCGCGACGGGTATTTCGATACCATCACCGTCGAGGTGGGTCTGTTCCAGCGCGGCGTGCTTCAGGCGGCCGTCAAGGAGGGCGTGAACCTGCGCCGCGTCGGCAAGACCAAGGTGGGTATCACCTTTGACGAGGCCACGCGCCCCGCCATCATCGAGGCCGTCTGGCGCGCTTTCGGCATCCACAGCAAGGTCGACGACCAGGACCACGAATATCGCCTGCCCGACAGCCTTGTGCGCACGTCCGACTACCTGACGCATGGCGTGTTCCATATGAACCGGGCCGAAACGGAAATGATGCGCTACATGCGCCGCCTGGCCGACCGTGACCTGGCGCTGGATCGCGCGATGATCCCTCTGGGGTCGTGCACGATGAAGCTGAACGCGGCAGCGGAAATGATGCCGATCAGCTGGCCCGAATTTTCCAACATGCACCCGTTTGCCCCGCTCGACCAGGCGCAGGGCTATACAACCATGGTGCGCGACCTGTCGGAAAAACTGTGCGAAATCACCGGCTATCACGCCATGTCGATGCAGCCCAATTCCGGCGCGCAGGGCGAGTATGCGGGGCTTTTGACGATCGCCGCCTACCACCGCGCGCAGGGCGAGGGGCACCGCAACATCTGCCTTATCCCCACCAGCGCCCACGGCACCAACCCCGCCAGCGCCCAGATGGTCGGCTGGAAAGTGGTGCCGGTGAAATCGGCCGAGAATGGCGATATCGACCTTGATGATTTCCGCGCCAAGGCCGAACAGCATTCGGAAAACCTGGCCGGCTGCATGATCACCTATCCCAGCACCCATGGCGTGTTCGAGGAAACGGTGAAAGAGGTTTGCCAGGTCACCCATGATCATGGCGGGCAGGTCTATATCGACGGGGCGAACCTGAACGCGATGGTCGGCCTGTCGCGCCCCGGTGACCTGGGGGGCGATGTCAGCCACCTGAACCTGCACAAGACATTCGCCATTCCGCATGGCGGCGGCGGCCCGGGCATGGGGCCCATCGGCGTAAAGGCGCATCTGGAACCCCACCTTCCCGGCCACCCCGAAACCGGCGGGTCCGAAGGCCCGGTATCGGCGGCACCCTATGGTTCGGCCTCGATCCTGGCCATTTCCTGGGCCTATGTTCTGTTGATGGGCGGCGAGGGGATGACGCAGGCCACGCGCGTTGCGATCCTGAATGCCAACTACATCGCCAAGCGGCTGGAAGGGGCGTATGACGTACTCTACAAGGGGCCGACGGGCCGGGTGGCGCATGAATGCATCATCGACACGCGCCCCTTTGCCGACAGCGTCGGCATCACCGTCGATGACATCGCAAAGCGGCTGATCGATTGCGGGTTTCACGCCCCAACGATGAGCTGGCCCGTGGCGGGTACGCTGATGGTCGAGCCCACCGAATCCGAGACCAAGGCCGAGCTTGACCGCTTTTGCGATGCGATGCTGACGATCCGCGATGAAATCCGTGACATTGAAGAAGGGCGGATGGACCCTGAGAACAACCCGCTGAAACACGCCCCCCACACGATGGAAGACCTCGTGCGCGATTGGGATCGTCCCTACAGCCGCGAACAGGGCTGTTTCCCGCCCGGCGCCTTCCGCGTCGACAAGTACTGGCCGCCGGTCAACCGCGTCGACAACGCATGGGGCGACCGCCACCTGGTGTGCACCTGCCCACCGATGAGCGAGTATGCCGAAGCGGCCGAGTAACCACGGAAACCCGCAGGGCCCGTGCCGATACCCGGCACGGGCCCTGCGGGCGCTTCGTGCTCAGATACGCAGGATCAGGCTGTCGGCGGGTTGCCGCAGCTTTGGCCAATGCGCCGCGGGGTCATCCTCGGCTGAGCGGCCCAGTGTCACCAGAACATCCGGCACCAGGCCCCGCGCGGCCAGCCCCAGCGCATCTTCCAATGCGGCGGGGTTGAAGCCCTCCATGGGGCAGGCATCCAGGCCCGCCTCGGCGGCACCGGCCAGGAACAGCCCAAGCGCCAGGTAGGTTTGCGCCTTGGCCCAGGCATCGAACACCTGCGGGGGTTTGCCCTCGATATCGCGGGCATAGCCTGCCCGCAGCTTTTGCAAGGCCTCCCGGCCGGCCAGCCCGCGCTGGTCGGCCATGCGCGCGGCATGGCCATCAAGATCCAGCGCCGCCGCGTCGGCCAGGTGGCAAAACAGCACCATGTGCCCGGCCGCGCCCACGTTGGTGCTGGAATAGACGGCCCCAGCCACGGCCTTGCGTGTTTCCGGGTGTTCGACCAGCACGGCGCGCCACGGTTGCGCGTTGAACGATGTCGGCGCCAGGACAGCGGCACGAAACGCATGATCCAGCGCCGCGGGGTCCGCGACGCCGGGAGAAAACCGGCGCACTGCATGGCGCCGGTTCAACAGGTCGATCAGGCTCATTCCGCGGCGGCCGGCACGGCATCCGGGGCAGGGCGCAGACCTTTTTCCGCAAGGATCGGCATGACCTCGTCGCGGAAATAAGGAAATTCCTCCGCGTAATCGAGAAACGACATCGTGGTACCGGCGAACCCGGCCTTGGCCAGGCTTTCGATCCCGTCGGCCACCTGTTCGGGCGTGCCGACCAGCGGAAAGCCTCCGTGCCCGGCAGCGAACCGATCGCGGATCAGCGCAAGAAGGTCGTGCGGGAACGATTGCGCATTGGCGAATTGCAGGTTGATCAGGTTGTCCACGGCTTCCCAGTCGGCGTTGTCTTGGGCATACCAATGGTGCACCTCGCGCGCCTCTTTCTCGGTGGGGCGGCAGCAGATGTGACTGAAGGTCAGCACGCCAACCTTGCGCCCCTTGGCCGCGGCCTGGTCTTTCAGCTCCTGCACTTCGCTGACCGAGCGTTCCAGGTCGATGGCCGGGGTGAACAGGAAATCGGCGTTGTCGGTGGCAAAGTCGCGCCCCTGGGCGCTGCCTGCGGCGTTCAGGATCGGCGGGCGGCCATCGACTGGGCGCGGCGCGCCGAGGATCTGCTTGAGATTGAAATACTTTCCCTCCCAGTCAAAGATCTCTTCGCTGGTCCAAAGTTTCTGGACGACGTCGAACCATTCCTGGGCATAGCCATAACGGGTTTCATGATCGTCGGGCAGGGTCAGCCCCAACGCCTCGTATTCGGGGCGGTTCCAGCCTGCCACGATATTGAGCCCGATCCGGCCCTTGCCCACTTGGTCGGCGGTGGCCAGTTGCTTGGCCACCACGACAGGGTGGTTGGCCGCCGTGTGCATCGTGGCAAATACCGTCAGCCGATCGGTCGAGGCTAGCAGCGCGGTGGCCCAGGTCATGGTTTCCAAAACGTTGTGATGGAAATTCGTCTCGCCGCCATAGCCGATCCAGCGGGCGATGGGCAGCATGAAATCCACCCCCGCCGCGTCCAGCATCTTGGCCAGCCGCAAGTTGTTGTCCCAGCTGTTGTCCCAGCGTTCATCCACTTTTGTCACCGTCATTCCGGACGAGCAGTTGGTGGAAAAAGTGCCCAGCTTGAAATGGTCGTTGGCCAGAAAGGCGCGCATGATTTCGTCTCCGCTGTTGGTTTCTTGTTGTTAGAAAATTGGATGCAATTTCAAATTAAAAATCAATTTAAAAATGAATCTTGTGAAAATCACGTTTGGCGACAATGCTGTAGCCCGTGCATTCTCATGCAACAGGAGGCCCACCGATGACATCGACGACCCCCGAATCAGGTTTCGACAGGCGTTGGCACCTGGCCCGTGAACCGCTGGAAATCGAACTGACGGATTTCGAGTACGCCTTGATGCGGGCCTTTGAAAGTTTTGGCCGGTGGCAGGCGGAATGCCTTGCCTCGTCGGCCCGGATCGAGGCATCGGGCCCCGAAAACGCGTTGCTGCATGTCATACGAATGCATGACCGGCCCAAGACGATCAAGGAACTGGCGCGGCTCACCAACCGCGAGGACATTCCGAACATGCAATACAGCCTGCGCAAGCTGCTCAAGGCCGGGCTGATCGTCCGCGAAGGGTCGTCGCGCACGGGCGTGCATTACTCGGTCTCGGACGAGGGCCGCGCCATCACCGACCGCTATGCCGATATCCGGCGTGAATTGCTGGTGTCACTGCTGGGTCGGCTGAAATCGCCCGATGCGTCGCTGCGTGAGGCAACGCGCACGCTGGATTTGCTGGTGGGCATCTATGACAGCGCGGCGCTCGATGCGGTCACGCACCGGCGGGGCTGATCGCGCGATGCCAGGTGCAGGGCCCCCGCCTTCCTCTCTCTGAAAATATCCTGGGGGGAGGCGCCGCAAGGCGACGGGGGGCAAAGCCCCCCAGCCGGCCGGACAGGCGCGGCATGTTCGAAACCAGGCCTTGTGTGCGGGCTCAGCCCAGCAGCGGTTCCAGCACGTCTGCCACCGCGTCCCACGTGGCATCGTCCGCGGCGGTCAGCAGGTAGCCTGCATCCTGCGCGATGGTGTAATCGGCGCCGTCCAGCATCCTGGCCACGCCGCCCGCGCGCTGGCAGATCAGCACGCCTGCCGCATGATCCCAAGGGTTCAACGTGCCCGACAGGATGAAATCTGCGTGACCCAACGCCGCCAGCCGGTATTCATGCGCCGAACAGCGCAACGCGCCGGTGCGGGCGAACGCGGTCTGCAGCGGGGCCAGCGTCTTTTGCGCGTCCTTGGGCATCAGCGACATGTGGGTATAGCCCGACAGGCGGTCGATCGGGCCACCGCCAGACATGGTCAGCGGGGTTTCCTGGCCGCTGGCGGTGACGTGGCGGGCGGGGCTGCTCTCATCCGCGATCACGTAATCATCGGCCAGCGGATCATAGATCAGCCCGAATACCGGCCGGCCATAGCGGGTGGCGGCCAGGATCACGCCGAACACGCCCAAACCATGTGCAAAATTCCAGGTGCCGTCGACCGGGTCGATGATAAAGGCCAGTTCCGCCTCGGCGGCCTTGTGGCGTAGCGACGGGTCGCTGGCCGCCGCCTCTTCGCCGATGATCACGGCGCCGGGGAACATGCGGGCCAGCCCGCGTGCGATCATGGCCTCGGCGGCGGTATCGGCCTCGGTCACTATGTCGTCGGGGCCGCTTTTCGTGGCGATCTGGGCGCCGGCCAGGCGACGGAACCGGGGCAGTATCTCGGTTCGGGCGGCGCGGCGAATGATGTTGATCAGGCTGGTGCGCTGTGCGCTGGTCAATGGGCCGGTTACGATGGCGGGCAGGTCCAGGGTCATCTTGAATCGCTTTGGCTGTGGGGTTTGCTTGGTGATGCCAGCCGGGGGCAGGGGATGCAACGCGGCTTGGTGAAATCGGGACTCGGAAAAGGAACAAAAGGTGAATATAGTCTTGCCTTGCCATGTTTGCCGAATTGTCTGCCACGTCGAATTTCACATTTCTTACCGGGGCGTCCCACCCCGAGGAATTGATGACGCGCGCCATGACGCTGGGCCTGCCGGCCCTGGCCGTGGCCGATGTGAACAGCGTGGCGGGTATCGTGCGTGCCTACACCCAGGCGCGCGACCTGGCCCGCCAACTGGATGAACGCCGCGCGCAAGAGGCCGCCCATGGCGTGATCGGCCCGGGGCGCCCCGGCCAGCCTGCACAAACGCCCGGCCTGCGCGCGCCGCGGCTGGTTCCGGCGGCGGCGCTGGTGTTCGACTGCGGCACATGGCTGACCGCGTTGCCGCGCGACCGGCAAGGCTGGGCCAACCTGTGCCGACTGCTGACGATCGGCCGCCGCCGTGCCCCCAAGGGGCAATGCCTGCTGCGCCTCGATGACCTGTGGGCGCACGCCGGGGGGCTGGTTTTGCTGCTGCATCCGCCATCCGCGCTGCCGATGGCGCGCGGCGCGGGCGATTGGGAGGGGCGGGCACAGCGGTTGGCGCGCCGCCTTGGCAAGCACATGCACCTGCTGATGCATCCCCGCTATGACGGGCAGGATGACGCAAGGCTGGCGGCACAGGCAGGCCTGGCCCGGCGGCTGGGTTTGCCGGTTGTCGCCTCTGCCAGGCCCTTGATGCATCATGGCAGCCGACGGCAACTGGCCGATGTGCTCGCGGCGATCCGCCAGGGCTGCCGCGTCGATACGCTGGGCCGGGCGGCGCTGGCCAATGGCGAGCAGCGCCTGCGCGCCGAGGCCGAGATGCGACGCATCTTTTCCGGGCACGAGGCGGCGGTAGAGGCCGCGGGCGCCTTGGCCGAACGGCTGACATTCTCCTTGGAGGAACTGCGCTATGAATACCCGTCCGAGGTCAGCCCGGGCGAAACCCCCGACACCCGCCTGCGCCGACTGGCCGAGGCGGGGTTGCGCTGGCGTTATCCGCAGGGCGCGCCCGACAAGGTGCGCGCCCTGCTGGAGCACGAACTGACCCTCATTTCCAAGCTGCGCTACGCCCCCTATTTCCTGACCGTGCATGACGTGGTCGATTTCGCCCGCTCGCGCGGGATCTTGTGCCAGGGGCGTGGTTCGGCCGCGAATTCGGTGGTCTGCTACTGCCTGGGTGTCACCAGCGTTTCCCCCGAGATCGGCACGATGGTGTTCGAAAGGTTCGTGTCCGAGGCTCGCGACGAGCCGCCCGATATCGACGTGGATTTCGAGCATGAACGCCGCGAAGAGGTGATCCAGCACATCTATGAAAAATACGGGCGCCACCGCGCGGGGTTGTGCGCGACGGTGATCCATTACCGGGGCAAGCGCGCCATCCGCGAGGTGGGCCGCGCGATGGGGCTGGCGCAAGATACGGTCTCGGCGCTCAGCTCGCAGCTCTGGGGGTTTTTCTCGACCGAAGGGGCCCAGCCCGCGCGGCTGCGTGAAATCGGGCTTGATCCGTCTGACCCGCACCTTGCGCGCACCTTGCGCCTGATCGGGCAGATCATCGGCTTTCCGCGCCACCTGTCCCAGCACGTGGGCGGCTTCATCATGACCGAGGGCCGGCTGGACGAGCTGGTGCCCATCGAGAACGCCAGCATGGAAGATCGCACCGTCATCGCCTGGGACAAGGATGATATCGACGCGCTGGGGATATTGAAGGTCGATGTGCTGAGCCTTGGAATGCTCACGTGCATCCGCAAGGCGTTCGACCTGATCGCGGGTCATCACGGGACCGCCTTCAGCCTGGCCACCCTCCCGCCCGAAGATCCGGCGGTGTATGACATGCTGTGCCGCGCCGACAGCGTGGGCGTGTTCCAGGTGGAAAGCCGTGCGCAGATGAATTTCCTGCCACGCATGAAGCCGCGCTGTTTCTACGACCTGGTGATCGAGGTGGCGATCATCCGCCCCGGGCCCATCCAGGGCGACATGGTGCACCCCTATATCCGCCGCCGTAACGGGGAAGAGCAGGTCAGCTTTCCGTCTGACGCGCTGGGCGAGGTGCTGGGCAAGACGCTGGGCGTGCCGCTGTTCCAGGAACAGGCGATGCAGATCGCCATCGTCGGCGCGGGTTTTACCCCCGACCAGGCCGACCGGCTGCGGCGCTCGCTTGCCACGTTCAAGAAACACGGCAATATCAGCGAATTTCGCGGGCTGTTCCTGCGGGGGATGCGCGCCAATGGCTATGACGACGCCTTTGCCGAACGCTGCTTTTCCCAGATCGAGGGGTTTGGCAGCTATGGCTTCCCCGAAAGTCACGCGGCCTCTTTCGCGCTGCTGGTCTATGCCAGCGCCTGGATCAAGCGCCACCACCCCGGCATTTTTGCCTGCGCGTTGCTCAACAGCCAGCCGATGGGGTTCTATGCCCCGGCCCAGATCGTGCGCGACGCGCGCGAACACGGGGTCATTGTGCGACCGGTTTGCATCAATGCCAGTTACTGGGACAACGCGATGGAACCCGACGGGCAGGGCGGGCTGGCGCTGCGGCTGGGGTTTCGCCAGGTCAAGGGCCTGTCCGAGGAAGAGGGCAATTGGCTGGCTGCCGCACGCGGCAACGGCTATCGCGGGGTGCAGGACGTTTGGCGCCGCGCCGGGCTGGCGCCGGCGATGCTGACCCGCCTGGCCGAGGCGGATGCCTTTGCCGGGCTGGGCCTCACGCGGCGCGAGGCGCTCTGGCAGGCCAGTGCGATCCGGTCGGCCAAGCCCCTGCCGCTGTTCGAGGGTGACCTGGACGGCGAGGCGATCGACGAGCCCGCCGCCCATCTGCCCGCAATGACCCTGGGCGAAGAGGTGGTCGAAGATTACGTGGCCATGCGATTGAGCCTGCGTGCACATCCGTTGGCGCTGCTGCGGGGGCTGCTGACCCCGCCCGACGGTCGCGCGCCGGTGGGGGCGGGCCGCGCGCGCGGGCAGACGCCCGATCTGTTACGCATCAGCCATACCCGCGCGCCCCCGGACTGACCCGCGCGTTGCGGCCCGGCCGGGCTATTGCGGGCTTCAGCGCAGGCGGCGTGGGCAGGTGGCCAGTTGCGCATCATACAGAACCGCGCGCTCGGCCACCTCGCCCGAGATGCGCATCAGCCAGCTTTTCGCGCGGTAACTGCCGCGGCTGAAGCCGGTATGGCCTTCGTGATACGCAAGATATTGATTGCGCGCATCCGACAGCGAAATGCCGTTCCGTTCACGAGAAAGGTTCATGTACCAGCCCATGAAATCGGTGGCATCGCGAATGCGATCACGCCGGGCGCCCGAGCGGCCCGTGGCGCGGCGGTAGTCATCCCATGTGCCGTCCAGCGCCTGCGCATAGCCATAGGCCGAGCTTTGCCGGCCCATCGGGATCACCCCCACGGCAAAGCGCAGCGGTGTGCGCGCATTGCCGATGAATTTGCTTTCCTGGTAGATCGTGGCCATCTGCACGGCCACCGGAACGTCCCATTTGCGTTCGGTCGCCTTGAAGGCCCGGGCGTATTTCGGTCGCTGCGCCAGGATGGAACAGGCGTTGTCCAGGTTGCGCGGTGCCGAGAAGTCGCCGCCCCCGCAAGAGGCCAGTACCATCAACAACACCAATACGCGAAGAGTTCTGCTCATCTGCCTCTCGCCTTGTTTTTATCGTGTTTTGGGGCAGTTTACAGAAAATTGCCGCTCTGTGAAATCACAATCGCGGCGACAGCGCCTTTCACAAGAGTGTTTCCTTGATTTTCCGGGGCGCAGCGCGCATCTATAGTGGCTGAACAAGGAAGGCTCTTAATGACGGATGACATGTTGAAGACGCAGGCAAAGTACAACCTGGGCCAGGTGGTGCGGCACAAGCGCCACCCGTTCCGCGGCGTCGTGTTCGACGTGGACCCGCGTTTCAACAATACCGAGGAGTGGTACCAGGCCATCCCCGAGGAACTGCGCCCGCGCAAGGACCAGCCCTATTATCACCTGCTGGCCGAGAACGAGACCAGCTATTACATCGCTTACGTGTCCGAGCAGAACCTGCTGCCCGACACCTCGGGCGAGCCGGTGGACCACCCCGATATTCCCGACCTCTTCGGCCCATTCGAGGATGGGCATTACCCGTTGCATTTCCAACTGAACTAAGGCGCGCTGGCCACGAACCGCGCGGTTTTGCCGGAATACCGGGCAGTTCTTGGCGCCGAGGGGCTGTCATGACGCGGCGTCGGGCCGGGTGTGGATGTTTTTGAGAAAGAACAGGCAGGACCGCGCGATCTTGTGTGAAAATCGCGCGGTCCTGGCGTTGACGCCTTGGGCGGTTGTTCGGGGTTACACCTCGCGGGCGGTCGGGTCGGGAAGGACCCCATCCGCCGAATTGCGACGGTGGTTGAAGTTCGGGTCTTCGCGCTTGATCCTGCGGGATACCAGGTGCGCGACAGGAAGGGTCAGCACGGCGCCAAGCGCCACTGCCCCGACGATCACGGGCCACGTGTAATAGCCCAGGCTGAGCGCGACGATGAGAAATCCACCGGCCAGCACGGGAAACACGCCGGACGGGATAAGTACGTATTTCAGGCGATCCATTTCGGGCCTCCTTTCAAGCCAGACATATGCAGGCGACGGGGCGGTGAAAGGGCTGCTCAAGCAGGGGTGAGGAGGGCTCACGCCGAGGTGAGGTGTTCACGCGTTCTTGACCCTGGCAGGACGAGGGTGGGGGATGTCCGTCTACCTGCGCCCCCGCGTCACCGGCGCCCGCGTGTTCTTTACCGCCACCCAGGCCCATCGCGGCGGCGACCTGCTGCTGCTGCGCGAGGTCGCGTTGCTCCGCTGCGCGGTGCGCCAGACACGGGCCGAGCGGCCAATCGGCATAGATGCCTGGGTGCTGCTGCCCGATCATGTTCACGCAATCTGGGCGCTGCCTGCGGGCGACCGCGCGTACGGCGTGCGATGGGGCGCCATCAAGGCGCGGTTCACGATGGGTTTGCGCAAAAATTCCGCCAAGGACCGTAGGCAGGGCTTCAGCCCGGCACACCCTGCCATTCCCGATGAACTGCCGGTGGTGCGCTCGGGGCGGTATGCCGGGCTGAAGCCTGGCATACGGCTGGAAAAGCCCGGTCGCGGTCGGGGTCGAGCCGGGGCACACGCCGTTAGTCATCCATCTTCAGTGCGCTGATGAACGCCTCTTGCGGGATTTCCACCTTGCCGAACTGGCGCATCTTCTTCTTGCCGGCCTTCTGCTTGTCCAGCAGCTTGCGCTTTCGCGTTGCGTCACCGCCGTAACATTTGGCCGTCACGTCCTTGCGCATCGCCGAAAGGGTTTCGCGCGCGATGACCTTGCCGCCGATGGCCGCCTGGATCGGGATCTTGAACATGTGCCGGGGGATCAACTCCTTGAGCTTTTCGCACATGGCCCGCCCGCGTTGTTCGGCGCGGTCGCGGTGCACCATCATCGACAGCGCGTCCACCGGCTCGTCGTTGACGAGGATCTGCATCTTGACCAGCCGGTCCTCGCGGTAGCCTTCCATCTGGTAGTCGAAGGAGGCATAGCCCTTGGTCACCGATTTCAGACGGTCGTAGAAGTCGAACACCACCTCGTTGAGCGGCAGGTCATAGACCGCCATCGCCCGCCCGCCGACATAGGTCAGATCGAGCTGGATACCGCGGCGGTCCTGGCAGAGCTTCAGCACGTCGCCGAGATAATCGTCGGGCACCATGATGGTGGCCTTGATGCGCGGCTCTTCGACCCGTTCGACATGGGAGGGGTCGGGCATGTCGGCGGGGTTGTGCAGGTCGATCCGGGTGCCGTCCTTCATGTAGACGTGGTAGATCACGCTGGGCGCGGTGGTTATAAGCTCGATGTCGTATTCGCGCTCGATCCGGTCGCGGATCACCTCGAGATGGAGCAGCCCCAGAAAGCCACAGCGGAAGCCGAAGCCCAGCGCGGCAGAGGTCTCCATCTCGTAGGAGAAGGAGGCATCGTTGAGTGCCAGTTTCTCGATCGCGTCGCGCAGGTCTTCGAATTGCGAGCTGTCCACCGGAAATAGACCGCAGAACACCACCGGGACCGAGGGTTTGAAACCCGGCAGCGGGGTTTCGCACCCCTTCTTCTCGGTGGTGATGGTGTCGCCCACGCGGGTGTCGCGCACCTGCTTGATCTGGGCGGTGATATAGCCGATTTCGCCGGGGCCAAGCTCGTCCACGGCGGTCATGGCGGGGCGATAGACCCCGATGCGGTCGATGTCGTAAGTGCCGCCGGTTTTCATCATGCGGATGCGCTGGCCCTTTTTCAGCACACCGTCGATCACCCGCACGATTACCACGACGCCGAGGTAGGGGTCGTACTTGGAGTCCACCAGCATGGCCTTGAGTGGCGCGTCGCGCGTGCCGCCATGAGGTGGCGGCAGGCGCTGGACGATGGCCTCGAGCACGTCGGGGATGCCCACCCCGGTCTTTGCCGAGATCATGCAGGCGTCGGAGGCGTCGATGCCGATCACGTCCTCGATCTGCTCGCGGACGCGGTCGGGCTCGGCGGCGGGCAGGTCGATCTTGTTCAGGACCGGCACGATCTCGTGGTCGGCCTCGATCGCGGTATAGACATTCGCGAGGGTCTGCGCCTCGACCCCTTGCGTGGCGTCCACGACCAGCAGCGAGCCCTCGACCGCACGCATGGAGCGGCTGACCTCGTAGGCGAAGTCGACATGGCCCGGCGTGTCGATCAGGTTGAGGATATATGTATGCCCGTCCTTTGCCGGGTATTCGATGCGCACGGTGTTGGCCTTGATCGTGATGCCGCGTTCGCGCTCGATGTCCATCGCGTCGAGCAGTTGCTCTTTCATGTCGCGTTCGGCCACGGTGCCGGTAAGCTGGATCAGCCGGTCGGCCAGCGTGGATTTACCGTGGTCAATATGCGCCACGATGGAGAAATTGCGGATATGGGCGAGGTCTGTCATGAGGGGGATATGATGCGGATTTCAAAGGCGGTCAAGGCAATCTGTCGTGCGGTGCTGGTGCTGGCGCTGGTGGCGCCCTGGGGCGGGCCGGCGGCGGCGCAATCGCTGTGGGTCGAGGTCGACCTGTCCGAGCAGCGCATGACCGTGACCGAAGGGCAGGACCGGATGTTCGAATGGCCGGTTTCCACCGCGCGGGTCGGCAAATGCACACCGGCCGGGGTCTATACGCCCTACCTGTTGAAGGAAGAGCATTACTCGAGCCTTTACAACAACGCGCCGATGCCCTGGTCGGTGTTCTTCTTCGGGAATTATGCCATTCACGGCACCACGCAGGTCGACATGCTGGGCACACCGGCCTCGGCCGGATGCGTGCGGCTGGCGCCGGAAAACGCGGAAACGCTGTTCAGGCGCATCCAGGACGTGGGCAAATCCGAGACGCGAATCCTGATCCGCGAGTGATCAGCCGCCGGTTTCCTCGTTCAGCCAGGTGCTGGCCTCCGGGGTGCTGTGCCGGGCCTCCCAGGTGATGACGGGCAGATCGTAGGGGTGCGTGCGCGCAACAAGCGCGGCCAGGTCATCGACCAGCGCCGCGCGGGTCTTGAGCAGCAGGTTGACCTCGGTGTCTTCCTCGATCCTCTCTTGCCAGTGAAACAGGCTGACCATGCCCGGTGTCATGTTGGCACAAGCCGCCAGCCGCGCCGAAAGCGCCGCCCGGGCGATCGCACGCGCAGTGTCCATGTCTGGGCAGGGCACCGTCAGATGTATCATAGCCCGGAATGGCTGCCGTCGCAGAGCGGCGATTTGCCCGACTGCTTGCACCCACAGAAAAACACCTTTTTCGACGCCTCTGCGCTGAATTTCACCGGCGTGATGTCGGTGCCCTTGTGGCTGCCATCGCAAAAGGGCTGGTTCTGCGACTTGCCGCAGGCGCACCAGAAATACGTTTTGCCCGCTTCCACATCGACGGGATAGGGGGCTTTCTGTGCGATTTCAGGGGTATCGGTCATCAGGCTGTCCTTTGTCGGGTTGGCTGACTGACATGGTGCGCCATGCGCGGCCCGCGTCAAGCCCCGCGGCGCTGGCGACGGCGGTGCAGCGCATAAAGCGCGGGCGCGGCGAGATGGCGATAGGCGCGGTCGGCCAGCCAGTGCAGGACAGGCAAGCCGGTGAGCCACGCCAGCCAGCGCCAGCCCGGAAGCCGCGCCCAGAGCAGGCGAAACGCGTCCAGCCCTTCGTGCCGCTGGCCATCCTGTTCCACGCGGAAGGATTGCGCGGCGCTGTCGCGATCAAGCCCCCATCCAAGTGCGGCGTCGAGCCCGTCGATTTCCAGCTCCAAGCCCGATTTGCGGGCCAGCCTGTCATAGGCCGCCACCTCGCGAGAGCAGATGGGGCAGGTATCGTTATGCAACACGCGCAGTTTTGCCATGGGCCAAAGGATAGCGCGCGCAGGGCAGGGTCAAGCGGAACGGCGAGGTTGGTGTCGGCGGGTCTACGGGTGATGCCGGGTTGAAACCCGGTCGACGGGTGGGGCGGTTGACGGGGCGCGTGGTTTACAAGCGCCGCCCCCACAGGTCGTAGTCCCCGGCCTCGTCCACCTCGACCCGGACGATATCGCCCACGGCCAGCCCCTGAGTCGCCTCGTCGATGAACAGGTTTCCGTCAATCTCGGGCGCGTCGGACTTGGTGCGGCAGGTGGCGATGCCCTCGGCGTCGATATCATCCACGATCACGTCCATCACCTGGCCGACCTTGGCGGCCAGCTTGGCCTCGGAAATGGCTTGCGCCTTTTGCATGAACCGCTCCCACCGCTCTTGCTTGACCGCGTCGGGCACATGGTCTGGCAGGCTGTTCGAGCGCGCCCCGGCGACGTTTTCGTATTGAAAGCAGCCGACGCGATCCAGTTGCGCCTCGTCCAGCCAATCGAGCAGGGTCTGGAATTCTTCCTCGGTTTCGCCGGGATAGCCCACGATGAAGGTGGAGCGCAGGGTGATGTCCGGGCAGATGGCGCGCCATTCGGCGATCCGGTCGAGCGTGCGTTCGGCCGCTGCAGGGCGTGCCATGCGTTTCAGCGTATCGGGATGCGCGTGCTGGAACGGCACGTCGAGATAGGGCAGCACCAGCCCTTCGGCCATCAGCGGGATCATCTCGGCCACATGGGGGTAGGGATAGACGTAGTGCAACCGCACCCAGGCGCCCAATTGCCCAAGATCGCGGGCCAGCGTGGTGATCGGCTGCTCGGTCAGGGCGCGGCGCGTTTCACGATCCCAGTCGGTGCCGTAGGCGCTTGTATCCTGGCTGATGACCAGCAATTCCCTGACGCCGCCTTCCACCAGCTTTTCCGCTTCGCGCAGCACGGCGCGATGCGGGCGACTGGACAGTTTGCCACGCATGTCGGGGATGATGCAGAACTTGCACTTGTGATTGCAGCCTTCGGAAATCTTTAGATAACTATAGTGACGCGGCGTCAGCCTGACACCGCTTGCGGGCAACAGGTCGACAAAGGGGTCGGGCGACGGTGGCACGGCGGCGTGAACCGCATCCAGCACCTGTTCATACTGGTGCGGGCCGGTTACGGCCAGCACCTTGGGATGCGCGCCGGTGATGTATTCGGGCTCGGCGCCCAGGCAGCCGGTGACGATCACGCGGCCGTTTTCCGCCAGCGCCTCGCCGATGGCATCAAGGCTTTCGGCCTTGGCGCTGTCGAGAAACCCGCAGGTGTTCACGATCACCGCGTCGGCCCCGGAATAATCGGGGCTGATGCCGTAGCCTTCGGCGCGCAGCCGGGTCAGGATCCGCTCGCTATCCACCAATGCCTTGGGGCAGCCAAGCGATACCATGCCGATGGTCGGTTGGCCGTCACGGCGTGTTTCGCGGATGCGCGCATTGGCAAGATCGGGGCGAAGGTCTGGTGGATTCTGCATGGCTTGCCTGATACATCGCCGTGGTTTCCGGGGAAAGGGGATTGCGCATCGGTCCCGTGGCCCCGCGCGAAGGCGTGGTTGCCCGTTCAAGGGCGTGTCGGGCAAAAAAGGATCAAATGTTAAGGAATTTTTTGCATTTCCCTTCAATATACGTATATACAAGAGCGATACGAAAAAAAGAATGAGCAGGTTCTGTCGATGACTGGTGCACTGAAGAAAGCCTGGGCCGAAGTGGTCCAGCCAATGATTTTCCGCCCCCGACGGTTCCAGGTGGCAGCGCTGTGTTGCAAGACCGGGCCCGACGGGCTGCGTGTCTTGCTGATAACCTCGCGCGATACCGGGCGCTGGATACTGCCAAAGGGCTGGCCCATCGACGGGCTCACCGCGCCCGAGGCCGCCTTGCAGGAAGCCTGGGAAGAGGCCGGCGTGAAAGAGGCGCGGATCGAAGGCGGCGGTATCGGCCGGTATGACTATGACAAGCGCCTTCGGGGCGGTGTGCCTGTTCCGGTCGAGGTGCAGGTTTACCGTGTCGAGGTTCTGCGCCTGTCCGATACCTACCCCGAGGTGGATGAACGCACCCGCCGCTGGGTCAGCCCCGCCGAGGCCGCCGAGCTGGTGGACGAGGACGGGTTGAAGGCGCTGCTGCTTCAATTGTAACAGTTTTGAGAATTAATTGTGACAGCGCGGTTGATCCGCCGCGCTCGCGCGCGTAGGGCAGCCCGGATAACATTCCGGGGGCCAGGATGCGCACGCCGAAACACGATGACCAGAGCTGGAAAACGCTCGACAAGGATCTCAACCGCATCGCGCATGTGGAATATGCCACGGCCTATGTTGCGCGCCCCCTGGTGGCGCCGGGCATCGCGCTGGTCTTTATCGTTCTTGCCGGGCTGAGCGCCGCGGTGATTTTCGGGCAACAACCGGCAAACATGCTGGTCGTGGCGGCAGCGGTCTTTGGCGCCTACATGGCGATCAATATCGGTGCCAATGACGTGGCCAACAACATGGGCCCGGCGGTCGGGGCGAATGCGCTGACCATGGGGGGGGCCATCGTCATCGCTGCCTTGTGCGAAACCGCGGGCGCGCTTTTGGCGGGGGGTGATGTTGTCTCGACCATCTCCAAGGGTATTATCGACCCGGCGGGTGTGTCCGAAACGCGTGTCTTCATCTGGGCGATGATGGCGGCGCTGATCTCGTCGGCCTTGTGGGTGAACCTGGCGACATGGATCGGCGCGCCGGTGTCGACCACCCATTCGGTCGTCGGGGGCGTCATGGGCGCCGGTATCGCGGCGGCGGGCCTGTCGGCGGTGAACTGGCCCACCATGGGCGCGATTGCTGCCAGCTGGGTAATTTCCCCGGTGCTGGGCGGCGTGATCGCGGCGGCCTTTTTGGCCTTCATCAAGGCCAGGATCATCTATGTCGACGACAAGATCGCGGCGGCGCGCACATGGGTGCCCGTCCTGGTGGGGATCATGGCCGGGGTCTTTGCCACGTATCTTGCGATGAAGGGGTTGAAGAAGATCGTGAAGATCGACCTGGGGACCACGCTGTTCATCGGCGCGGTTATCGGTGCGTTGACCTATGCGATCACCGCGCCCCTCATCCGCCGACAATCCGAGGGGATGGAGAACCGCAACAAGTCGCTCAAGGCGCTGTTCGGCCTGCCGCTGGTCTTTTCCGCCGCATTGCTGAGCTTCGCGCACGGTGCCAATGACGTGGCCAACGCGGTGGGGCCACTGGCGGCAATCGTGCACGCGGCCGAGTTTGGCGATGTCACTGCCCAGGTGGCGATTCCGCAATGGGTGATGGTGATCGGGGCAATGGGCATATCCTTCGGGCTTTTCCTGTTCGGGCCGAAACTGATCCGCATGGTGGGCAGCCAGATCACCAAGCTGAACCCGATGCGCGCCTATTGCGTGGCGCTGTCGGCGGCGATCACGGTGATCCTGGCAAGTTGGCTGGGCCTGCCCGTCAGCTCGACCCATATCGCTGTGGGCGGGGTGTTCGGCGTCGGGTTCTTCCGCGAATGGCATGCCGAGCGGCGCCTGCAAAACGGTCATGTGGCCCGCCCCGCCGCCAAACGCCTGGCGCCCGAGGAACGTCGCCGGCGCAAGCTGGTGCGGCGCAGCCATTTCATGACCATCGTGGCGGCTTGGGTCATCACAGTGCCCGCCGCGGCCGCGATGTCGGCGGTGATCTTCCTGGTGCTCAACACCATCGTTCTGTAGCGGTCCGGCGAAACCCGGCTGATACCGCGGCCTTTGCTTTGCGGCGGCTGCCGGCGCTGGTATCGTTGCGCCGAGTTCAATCAGGGGGTGGCGTCATGCGCTGGGTTTTCCGTGTCATCGGTCTTGTCTTGGTCTTTGCCATCGTGGCGGTGGCGATGCTGTTCTTGCTGCCGGGCGAGCGTATCGCGCGCATCGCCACCAGCCAGATCGAGGCGCAGACGGGCCGGGCCGTCACGCTGTCGGGCGACACGCAGGTCAGTTTCTGGCCGGTGCTGGGCGTTTCCACGGGAAAGATGGCGCTTGCCAATGCCGACTGGTCCGATTCCGGCCCGATGATGGAGGCCGACAGCCTGAAGGTCGGGGTCGACATGGCCGCGCTTTTCGGGGGCAGCATCCGCATTACCGGGCTTGAAGCGGAAAACCCCGTGATCCGGCTGGAAACGGCCGCTGACGGCCGCGTGAACTGGCAGGTCGGGGTTGAGGGTGTCAGCCCCTCGGGTGTGGACGAAAGCACCGCGAACCCGCTGGCGCTAACGCTTGACCGGGCGCTTATCACGAATGCCACGATCCGCTACACTGATGGTGCGACCCGGGCCACCAGCATCTACGACAATGTCGATTTCGACATGCAATGGCCCGATGCGGCCGGCGCTGCGGATTTCGTGCTGCGCCTGCGCCCGCCGGACGGCGACACGGTCGAGGTGACGGCCACGGTGCAGAATTTCGCAGGGCTGTTCGAGGGGGAGGCACAGCCGATGGTCGCGCGCGCCAGCCTGGGCGGTGGCAGCGTTAGTTTCGATGGCCAGGGCGGTCCGGGGCTGTTTGCGCAAGGCGCGCTGCGGGCCGAACTGCCGAATACCGGCGCGGCACTGGCCGCGCTTGGCATTGGCGGCGTGGATATCCCACGCGGACTGGGCCGGTCGGTCGATCTGTCGGCACGGTTCGATTTCAACGGCACGCGGGCGGCGCTGGACGACCTGGTGCTGACGCTCGACAACAATCGCCTGAATGGCGATGTGGCCGTCGCGCTGAACGACGTGCCGCGCGTGACGGGCCGCCTGTCGGCGGGCGCGCTTGACCTGACCTCGTTTTCCGCCGCTGACGGTGCCGGGGCCGCACCGTCCCCGGGCAGCGGGTGGTCGAAAGCGTCGATTGATGCCAGTGGGCTGTCAGCCTTTGACGCCGATCTCGCACTTGCGGCGGACTCGGTTGACCTGGGCCAGTTCCGGTTGGGCCAGACGCGGGCACGGGTCACCAATGATCGCGCCCGCGCGGTGGTGGATATCACGCGGATCGATGCCTATGGCGGCCAGATCGCGGGGGATTTCGTGATGAACAATCGCTCGGGGCTTTCGGTGGGCGGACGGCTGCGTGCCAGCGGCGTCGATTTGCAGGCCCTGCTGGGCGATGCGGTGGGCATCACGCGGTTTCGCGCCACCGGGGACGCGCGGGTGGAGTTCCTGGGCGTCGGCCGATCGCTGAATGCGATCATGCGCTCGCTCAGCGGCGATGGCGAGATTTCGACGGGCAAGGGCGTGATCAACGGGATCGACCTTGACCGGCTGATGCGCGGCGACATGACCACCGGCGGCACGACCGTTTTCGATGAAACCGGCGCCACGTTCACGCTGGCCGAGGGGGTGTTGCGCAACGATGACTTTTCGATGGCGCTGCCCTTTGGCCGTGCCCGCGGCGCGGGGCGGGTGAACCTGGGCGCACAGACCCTGAATTACACCATAACCCCGATATCGCTGACGGCGCGCGACGGGCGCGGGCTGGCCGTGCCGGTGCGTGTGCGCGGGCCCTGGGCCGACCCGAATATCTCGATCGACCTCGAGCGCGCGGTACGCGACAATTTCGACCAGGAGATCGAGGAAAAGAAAGATGAGCTGCGCCAGCGCCTTGAAGATCGCGTGACCGAAGAACTGGGCAACACCCCGCAGGAAGAGGGCCAGGGCGCCGAGCAAGAACAGGGCCAGAGCGCCGAGGATGCAGTCAAGGACAAGGTGGAAGACGAGCTGAAGCGCGGGTTGCGCAAGCTGTTCGAATGACCGCTGGAGCCGCCTTGCAGGCCCGCCTGGCCGGTCAGCCTGCAAGGCAGTGGTGCAAGGGCGGGTTTACACGCCCAGGCACCAGCGCATGACGGCCTTTTGCGCGTGCAGGCGGTTTTCGGCCTCGTCGAAGATCACCGAATGGGGGCCATCCATCACCTCGGATGTCGCCTCGTCATCGCGATGGGCGGGCAGGCAGTGCATGAACAGCGCGTCGGGCTTGGCATGGGCCATCAGCGCGGTGTTCACCTGGTAGGGGCGCAACTGGTTGTGGCGCCGTTCGCGCGCGCTTTGCGGATCGTGCATGGACACCCAGGTATCGGTCACAACCAGGTCGGCACCCTGCACGGCCTTGACCGGATCGCGTTCGATCACGACATTTGCACCCTTGGCGCGGGCCTCTTCCACGAAAACCATTTCCGGGTCCAGCGGCGGCGGGCCGGTGAATGTGAGGTCGAACCCGAACTGCCCGGCGGCATGGGCAAAGCTGGCAAACACGTTGTTGCCATCCCCCGACCACACCACCTTCCTGCCCTTGATGGGGCCGCGGTGCTCTTCGAATGTCAGGATGTCGGCCATGATTTGGCAAGGGTGGCTGCGGTTGGTCAACCCGTTGATCACCGGCACGGTGGCATGTTCCGCCATTTCCAGAAGCGTCTGCTCTTCGAAGGTGCGGATCATGATCAGGTCGACATAGCGCGACAGGACGCGCGCGGTATCGGCGATTGTCTCGCCATGGCCAAGTTGCATGTCGGTGCCCGACAGCACCATGGTTTCGCCGCCCATCTGGCGCACGCCCACGTCAAAGCTGACGCGTGTCCGGGTCGAGGGCTTTTCAAAGATCAGCGCGACCATGTGGCCGGCAAGCGGCTGTTCGTCGTCGGGTGCGCCCTTGGGGCGCCCGTTGCGCGCGGATTTCATTGCCTGCGCGGTGTCGATCATTGACCGCAGGGCGGTGGCGTCGGTCTTGTTGATATCGAGAAAATGAGTCATCTGGTTTCGATCCTTTGGGCGGGGCACATGGGGCGCTGCCCCGTTTGGCCCTCTGGCCAGTTCACCCCCGAAGCTTGTCGGGCAATACGAAGATCAGCCATTGCTTGCTTGCGTGGCCGCACGGTCAAGACGGGCGAGCGCCTCGGTCACCTCGTCCGCGGACAGGGTGAGAGGTGGCAACAGCCGGATCACGTTGTCTGCCGCGGGCACGGTGATCACCTGCGCGTCATAGCCGGCTTGCACGATATCGGCATTGGGGGCCTTGCACTTGATGCCCAGCATAAGCCCGGCGCCGCGCACCTCTTCGAACACGTCCGGGTGGCTGGCGATCAGCCCCTCCAACCCCTGGCGAAGCTGGCCGGCGACCTGGTTCACATGGGCCAGGAAACCGGGGTCGGCCACGTGGTCCATCACCGCGCACCCCACCGCGCAGGCCAGCGGGTTGCCGCCATAGGTCGAGCCATGCGTGCCCGCCGTCATGCCGCTGGCCGCCTGTTCGGTGGCCAGCACCGCGCCCAGCGGAAAGCCGCCGCCGATGCCCTTGGCCACCATCATGATGTCGGGCGTGACGCCCGCCCATTCATGGGCGAACAGCTTGCCGGTGCGGCCCATGCCGCATTGCACCTCGTCCAAGATCAACAGCGCGCCGGTTTCATCGCACAGCTCGCGCAGGCCCTTGAGGCATTGATCGGGCAGGGCGCGAATACCGCCCTCGCCCTGCACGGGCTCGATCAGCACCGCTGCCGTGCGATCGGTGAGCGCCGCGCGCAGCGCATCGTGATCGCCCCAATCGAGATGGGTAAAGCCGGGCATCAGCGGGCCGAAACCCTTGGTCATCTTCTCTGACCCGGCCGCCGCGATGGCGGCGGTGCTGCGCCCGTGGAACGCGCCCGAGAACGTGATGATCTCGACCCGGTCGGGATCGCCCTTTTCGTACCAGAACTTGCGCGCCATCTTGACGGCCAGTTCGCAGCTTTCGGTGCCGGAATTGGTAAAGAACACCGTGTCGGCAAAGGTGGCATCCACCAGTTTGTCGGCCAGCGCCTGCTGCTGCGGGATCTGGTAAAGGTTCGAGACATGCCACAATTTCCCGGCTTGATCCGTCAACGCCTTGACCAGTGCCGGGTGCGCGTGGCCCAGGGCGTTCACGGCAATTCCGGCGCCCAGATCGAGGAATCGTCGCCCATCCGCCGTCATCAGCCAGCTGCCCTCGCCCTTGGTAAATTCAAGCGGCGCGCGGGAATAGGTCGGCAGAATACTGGGGATCATGGCGATCATCCTTCGAGAAAAAGAAGCCAAATCAGTGCCGAAATGCACGGGCTTCGTCAAGTTTGAGGGAGTTTGCGCAATTCAGCGCGGATGACAACTGCGAATACGAATATGACGTCAGGCGCGGGTATGTCGGCGTCGAAGGGCAGGGATATGTGCCAGCGTTGTCATGGCTTGAACGGTTAGCGGGTTTCGCTTTTGCTGCCAAGCATAAAAACCCGGCCTGTCACCCAGGCGCCGGCGCGCGGCGGGCCGCATGCGGGGCAGGGCCGGTTCAGGCCTTAAGCCGGTAGCCGCGCCGCACCATGAACCACGCCAGGTAACCCACGATCAGCGTTGTCGCGCAGATCACGGCCAGCCCCAGCCAGGGCGAGCTGTCGGAAATGCCCAGCATGCCCCGGCGTCCGCCGTCGATAACGTAGAAAACCGGGTTCACATGGGTGATCTCGCGCAGGCCGGGGGGCAGGGCCTCGACCGAGTAGAAGGTGCCCGACAGAAAGGCCAGCGGCGTGACGATGAAATTGGTGATCGCGGCCATCTGGTCGAACTTCTGCGCGATGATTCCGCCAACGATGCCAAGCGCGCCCATCATGGCCGAGCCGAGCAGCACGAATACCAGCGCCAGCAAGGGGTTCTGCGGCACGATGCCCAGAAAGAGCCACAGACCCAGCGCGATGGGCAACGCCACGAACAGGCCACGGCCCACGCCACCCGCGATATAGCCCAGCACGATTTCCAGCGGTGATAGCGGTGGCATCAGCGTGTCGACAATATTGCCCTGCACCTTTGAGCCGATGAGCGAGGACGAGGTGTTGGCGAACGAGTTCTGGATGACCGTCATCATCATCAGCCCCGGCGCGATGAAGGTGGTAAAGGCCACGCCCATCACGTCGCCCCGGCTGGGGCCGATGGCGATGGTGAAGATCACAAGGAACAGCCCCGCCGTCACCAGCGGTGCGATCAGCGTCTGCATCCAGATCGAGGTAAAGCGCTGGATCTCGCGTTGGCACAGGGTGTAAAGCCCCAGCCAGTTGACGCTGCCAAAGCGACGTGTGCCCATTTCCATTTCTGCCATGTCGCCCTCGCATCCTTTCGATTCGGTCCCTTGTAACTCGGAGTGGGATGCTTAGAATAGGGACTGTCGAATTTGAACAGGGGCGGTCGGCATGCGCGGGCCGCCCTTCTCGCTAGAAAAGCACCGGGTGAAGCTGATGTCGTGGACGGATGAACGCGTCGAATTGTTGAAAAAACTGTGGGGCGAAGGCCAGTCGGCCAGCCAGATCGCCAAGGAACTGGGCGGTGTCACGCGTAACGCGGTCATTGGCAAGGTGCACCGTCTTGGCCTGTCCAACCGGTCGGGCGGGGGGGCTGCTGCGGCGTCCAAGGCCGAAGCCAAGCCCGCGCCCGAGCCCAAGGCCAAGCCCGCCCCAAAGGCGGCGAAAAAGCCGGCCGAACCCGCGCCTGCGCCCGCGCCGGAACCCGAGGCGCCCGCTGCGGCGCGCCCGGCGGCGCCCAGCCCTGCGCGCAAGCAGATCATTCCGGCAGGCCAGCCGCTGCCGCCGCAGCCCTCGGCCAACGAGATCGACCCCGCCGCCCTGGCCAAGGTCAGCGAGATCGAGAAGAAAGCCAAGCGGCTTAACCTGATGGAACTGACCGAACGCACCTGCAAATGGCCGGTGGGCGACCCCGCGACCCCCGATTTCTGGTTCTGCGGCCTGCCCGTGCAGCAAGGCAAACCCTATTGCGAGGCGCATGTCGGCGTGGCGTTCCAGCCGATGAGCAGCCGCCGCGACCGCCGGCGCTGACCCCGGTTTGCGCCATCGCGCCGATACCTGGCCGCCGCGCCGGCTGACCATGTGGCTGCTGCTGCCGCTACTTGTCGTGATGCTGGCGTTCGCGCCCCCGGCCGCAATGGCATCGGCGCTCGACGCGCCGGCCGACCAGGCGCGGCATCACATGGCGGATACGGCGGATATGATCGCCTGCCCCGAATGCGATGTCACCGGCACCGCCTGTGCACAGTTCTGCGCGACCTGCCAGGCGCTGGTCGATGATCCGGCGGTGCAGTTCGTGCCCATGGCGTGGTCGTCTGGCGCTGAGCCGCGGCTCGCACCGCCGCGCCTTGCCGTGCAGGTCGAGGTGCCGAACCCGCCACCGCGCGCTGCCTGATCCCCGCTCTGCAAGGCGGCAAGGTGAAAGCCTTGCCTTACCCCTTTCGACTGGAGATCAGAAATGACACATCTCAAGCTTTCCCGCCGATCCCTGATGGTCGGCCTGGCCGCCACCGTGCTGGCCACCCGGTCTGCGCCGCTGGGCGCGCAAAGTGCCACCGAACGCGTGATGCACGTCACCAAGACGCCCACCTGTGGCTGTTGCGGGGCCTGGATCGACATGGCACGCGCGCATGGTTTCACCGTCGAGGTGACGGACACGCGCGATTATGCCGGCATGAAAAAGGCCAATGGCGTGCCAAAGCGGTTGGTATCATGTCACACCGCAACGATTGACGGCTACGTGGTCGAGGGGCATGTGCCTTTTGCCGCGATCGATCACATGCTGGCCACGCGCCCCGATATCAAGGGGATCTCGGTGCCCGGTATGCCGGGCGATTCGCCCGGAATGGGCGGTGGGCAGGACGCGATCGTGCCCGTGACCGCCTGGGGCGGGGCGGCCGGCGGTGCCGCGCCCTACGAGTTCGGCGATTGATGATAGCCGCGGCGGGTGGGTCTACTTGCGTGACAGGATGAACCACTCGCCGATATTCTCGCGCGTGATGTAGCCCAGGAAAGCGCCTGCCTTGTCGGTTACGGCCACGCCCGGCGGGCTCTTTTGCATCGCGGTCAGAACCTTTTCCATCGGCGTGGTCAGGCGCACGGCCGGAATGTCATCCGTCATATGCGCGGAAACCCGGTCGGCGCGTTTGTCTGCCTCGATCGCGGCGATGATGCTGTGCCGGGTCAGTATCCCCGCAAGCCTGCCATCGGCGCCCAGAACCGGAAACTCGGCCTGCGTGGTGCGCAGCACGGCCTGCGCCGCGGTATCGAGCGTGTCGTCGGGGGCGAGCGCTTCGTAGCTGGTGATCATGGCGTCGCGGGCGCGCGCATCCTGCGCGCGGCCCCGCATCGCCGCGTCCGAGCTTTCGGCGCCGGCGGCGAAGAAGATAAAGACCGCGATTAGCAAAAGCAGCGGGTTACCCCCCGTCAGCCCGAGAAAGCCGAAAAGAAACGCCATTGCCTGCCCCGTCTGCGCCGCGATCCGCGTGGCCCGAACCCTGTCGGTGAACAGCGCCAGCACCGCGCGGAACACCCGCCCGCCATCCATCGGAAAGGCCGGGATCATGTTGAACAGCACCAGGATCAGGTTCACCGTCGCAAGCCGTTGCACGAAGCCCTGGTTCGGGTCCTCGATCGAGGCAAGCACGTTCAGTTGCACGCTGGCCCCCAGCGCCAGGGTCAGTATTGCCCAGATCACAACGTTGACGGCGGGGCCGGCCAGCGCCACGGCGATTTCCTGCTTGGGGTCTTCGGGGATGCGCTCCAGACGGGCCAGCCCTCCGATGGGCAGCAGCGTGATATCGGGCGTTTTCACGCCAAAGCGGCGCGCCATGGTGACATGGCCCAGCTCATGCAGCACGACGCAGGCAAACAGCGCCAGGATGAACGCCACGTTCACCGCCGCCGCCGCCGGGCCGCCCGCCATCCAGGCCGCCACCAGTACCCAGGCCAGAAGCAGGAAGAAAGTGGCGTGTATGCGGATATCCGTGCCGCGCACGGAGCCTATCGAAAATGACCAATGCATGAGCTTTCACCTGTGGTTGCGCCGCGATTGTGCAAGGGGTCGAGACAAAAGGCAAATGGCCTCAACCGCGGCGTTTCGCCCGCAGAGTCGGGTCAGCCCGTGTCGGGTCTTCGGGCCAGGGATGCCTGGGGTAGCGGGCGCGCATGTCCTTGCGCACATCGGCGTATGATCCTGCCCAGAATCCGGGCAGGTCCATAGTGGTCTGCACCGGGCGGCCTGCCGGCGACAAAAGTGTCACGCGCAGCGGCTGGCCCGCGACGGTGGGGTGGGTGACCTGGCCGAACATCTCTTGCAGGCGCAGCTGAATTTCGGGGGCGTCGCCGGAATAATCAATGGCAATCCTGCGGCCAAGCGGCGTGGTGAAATGGGCAGGCACGGCACGGTCGAGCGCCTGCACCTGCCCCCAATCCAGCCGCGCGCGCAGCGCATCGAGGATATCGAAGCGTTTCCAGTCCTCGGCCGACCTGACGCCCGCCAGATGCGGCAGCAGCCAGTCTTCGATGCGATCCACGAGCGCGGGTTCGGACATCTCGGGCAGGTCGTGCCCGCCCGCCCGCGCCAGCTCCACCCGCGCAATGAACCGGCGCGCCGCGTCAGAGGGGGCAAGCCCCAGCTCGCGCACCCCGTCAAGCATGGCGCGCGCCAGCGCGTCTTCGGGCGCGTCCTTCCAGATACGGTCCTCCAGCACCACGGCGCCCAGCCGTTCCTGCTGGCGGGCCAGTACGCGGCGGTCGCGCTTCGACCAGGCGCATGTGCTTTCCCATGTGATCCGATCGGCGAACAGGCCGCGCAGCTCGCCCTCGGAAATGGCGATGGCCTGGCGGATACGGGCCTCGCGCGGGTTGCCGTCGGTGTCGGTGACGACGATCAGCCGGGCGCTTGCCAGCGGATCGCCCGGCTCCATCGCTGCGCCCTTGCCGCCTGACAGGACGAACCGGGGCGCGTCGCCGCGGCGGCGCTGCCCGACGCGATCGGGATAGGCTAGCGCGGCCATTTCCGCCGCGCTCATCGCGTCGCTGCGGCCGCCCCCCGCCGATCTGGCAAGGCGTTTGGCCTCGGTGCGAATGCGCTCCACGACCGCGCGGTTGGCCGGGTGTGGGCGCGTTTCGGCGTAGCGGCGGGGATGCGTCACGGCCTCGAGCCGCAGGGCCAGGTCGCTGGGCGCGGCGCGCGGGAGCGGGTCACGCTCGGCCAGGAGGGCGGCCAGCGATGCGGCCTGCGGGCCTGCGACGGTCAGCATATGCGCAAGCCTTGGATGCAGGGGCAGCGCGGCCAGGGCGCGCCCGTGATCGGTGATACGGCCCCGCGCATCCAGCGCGCCCAGCATCATCAGCAGCGATTGCGCCTCGGCATAGGCGCCGGGGTTGGGCTGGGTCAGAAACGGCAGGTCGGTCGGCGCCGCGCCCCATAACGCCAGTTCCAGCGCAAGCCCCGCCAGGTCCGCGGCCTCGATCTCGGCCGGCGGGTAGGGGGGCAGGGCGCCTTCCTCTCCCTTCGTCCAGAGGCGGTAACAGGTGCCTTCGGCCACGCGGCCGGCGCGGCCCATGCGCTGCGTGGCCTCGGCGCGGGTCACGCGCTCGGTCACCAGCCGCGACATCCCGCTGCCCTGATCGAAGCGCGCGCGCCGGGCGCGGCCCGCATCCACCACCACGCGAATATCCTGGATCGTCAGCGAGGTTTCCGCGATGGCGGTGGCCAGCACCACCTTGCGCCCTTTCCCGGCGGGGGCGATGGCGGCGCGCTGCGCGGCAAAGGGCATGGCGCCGAAAAGCGGGCGGAGCGCGCAATCGGGCGGCAGGCGGTCCTTCAACAGCGTTTCGGTGCGCCGGATCTCGCCCTCGCCGGGCAGGAAGACGAGAACACCGCCCCGCGTTTCGGCGACGGCCTGCGCCACCAGATCGGCGGTGGCCTGTTCCAGCCGCGTGCCCTTGGGCAGCGGGGTGTCGCGCCAACGGATATCGACGGGGTAGCTGCGTCCTTGTGACGTGATGACGGGCGCCGCCATCAGCGCGGCCACCGGCTCGGAATCCAGCGTGGCCGACATTGCCAGCAGCAACAGGTCATCGCGCAGCGCGCCCGTCACTTCGAGGCACAGGGCCAGCCCCAGGTCGGCATTGAGCGAGCGTTCGTGAAACTCGTCGAATAGCACCGCGCCCACGCCCGGCAGGTCGGGGGCCGATTGCAGCATCCGCGTCAGGATGCCTTCGGTTACAACCTCGATGCGGGTGGCGCTGCTGGTCTTGCTTTCGCCACGGATGCGGTAGCCGACGGTCTGGCCAACCTTTTCGCCAAGCGTGTCAGCCATGCGTTCGGCTGCGGCACGGGCCGCAAGCCGCCGGGGTTCAAGCATGACGATCCGCCCCGTGCACAACTCCGCGCGCAGCATCTCCAGCGGAACCACGGTGGTCTTGCCCGCACCGGGGGGCGCCTGCAGCACCGCACGGCCCGTTGCGCGCAGGGCTGCCAGCAGGTCGGGGATGGCATCGTGAATGGGCAGGCGTGTCATGGCGCCGTTATTGCGCGCTTTGCGCGCCCGGGAAAGGGGGGCTGTCTGCCCCCCTCTTGGGCCTGCGGCCCAATTCACCCCCCGAGGGTATTGTCGGCAAGAGGAAGCCCGGGCTGGACTTTGCCCGGCCGCGTGGGGCATCACGGCGCCCGAAGCATGGAGGCGCCGATGCAGACCGAGGACTTGGCAGAGGGGATCGTGGCGGGGGACAGGCGGGCCCTGGCGCGCGCGATCACGCTTGTGGAAAGCAGCCGGGCGGATCATCGCGCGCAGGCCGTGGCGCTGATCGAGGCGCTGCGCGCCAAGACCGGCAAGCAGGCGGTGCGAATCGGGCTGTCGGGCACGCCGGGCGTGGGTAAATCCACCTTCATCGAAAGCTTTGGCATGATGCTTTTGGGCCGCGGCCTGCGGGTGGCGGTGCTGGCGGTCGACCCCAGTTCGGCCCGGTCGGGGGGCTCGATCCTGGGTGACAAGACCCGCATGGAGCGGCTGAGCCGCGAGCCGGACGCCTTTATCCGGCCGTCGCCCAGCCAATCGCACCTGGGCGGCGTCGCGCGCCGCACCCGCGAGGCGGTGGCCCTGTGCGAGGCGGCGGGTTTCGACGTGGTGCTGATCGAGACCGTGGGCGTGGGCCAGTCGGAAACCGTGGTGGCCGAGATGTCGGACATTTTCGTGCTGTTGCTGGCGCCGGCCGGGGGGGACGAGTTGCAGGGCGTCAAGCGCGGTATCATGGAGATGGCCGACCTGATTCTGGTGAACAAGGCCGATGGCGATCTGAAACCGGCGGCGACGCGTACCCAGGCCGATTATTCCGGCGCGTTGCGGCTGCTGCGCAAGCGACCGCAGGACCCCGAGGGGTTTCCCAAGGCGATCTGCGTCTCGGCGCTGGAGGATGCGGGGCTGGAACGCGCCTGGGACGAGATGTGCGCGCTGGTCGACTGGCGCCGCGAGACGGGCCATTTCGACATGCGCCGCGCGGGGCAGGCGCGGTACTGGTTCGACCAGGAGGTGCGGCAGGCACTCCTGGCGCAGCTGGAAACCGGCGCCGCGCGGGCGCGGATGGATGAGCTGGCCGAGGCGGTGGCCGACGGCCGCATGACCCCGACCGTGGCGGCGCGAGAGATGCTGGAGGGGTTGAAACAGGCGTGACGGGCGATACCCGCCGTCAGGTCCCCGCCGTTCGACACTTGATGACCCCCAGCGAAAGCGCCATGCCCATGTTCCGTTTCTTCGAAACCCTCGTCGATCCGTATTGCCCCTACCAGGCCAGGGACACCCCGCCGCAGACGCTGTGGCGTTTCATGTGGGATTATGCCCAGCCCTTCAAACGGGTCTTTTGTCTTGCCGCCCTGTTGTCGGTTCTGGTGGCCGGGGTGGAGATTGCGCTGATCTATTACATGGGCTGGATCGTCGACGCGTTGCAGGGCGATCCGGGGCAGGTCTGGGCCGAGCATGGCGGGACGCTGATCGCGTTGGCGGTGTTCATCTTGCTGTTGCGCCCGTTGATCCAGGGGGTCGATGTCCTGCTTTTGAACAACACGATCCTGCCGAATTTCGGTACGCTGATCCGCTGGCGGGCCCATGCGCACGTGCTGCGCCAATCGGTGGGCTGGTTCGAGAACGATTTCGCCGGCCGCATCGCCAACCGTATCATGCAGACCCCGCCGGCCGCGGGCGAGGCGGTGTTCCAGGTGTTCGACGCGGTCACGTTCGCGCTGGCCTATGCCGCGGGGGCAGTGATCGTGCTGGGGCAGGCGGATGCCAGGCTGATGCTGCCGCTTCTGGCGTGGTTCGTGGCCTATGGCTGGCTGATGCGCTGGGCGATCGCGCGGGTTGCGCCGGCCAGCCAGGCGGCGGCGGATGCGCGGAGCGCGGTGACGGGCCGGGTGGTTGACAGCTACACCAACATCCACTCGGTCAAGATGTTCGCCCATCACGACCGCGAGCTTGAATTCGCCCGCGAGGCGATCGAGGATGCGCGCCGCACCTTCCAGGCGGAAATGCGGCTTTACACCAAGATGGATTTCGGCCTGGTCGCGCTGAACGGTTTGCTGATCGTCAGCGTCGTTGGCTGGGCCGTCTGGATGTGGATGCAGGGCCAGGCCAGCGTCGGCGCGGTGGCGGCGGCCACGGCGCTGACCCTGCGGCTGAACGCGATGACGGGCTGGATCATGTGGGCGCTGACCACGCTGTTCCGGCAGCTGGGTGTCGTCGCCGAAGGGATGCAGACCATCGCTCAGCCCATCACGCTGCTGGACGCGCCCGATGCCAAGCCCCTTCAGGTCAGGCGCGGGGAAATCGTGTTCGACGATCTGCGCCACGCCTATGGCCGCGAAACCGGCGGGCTGGAGGGGGTGAACCTTACCGTGGCACCGGGTGAAAAGGTGGGGCTGGTCGGCCGGTCCGGCGCGGGAAAATCAACGCTGATGAAGCTGCTGTTGCGTTTCTACGCGGCCGAGGCCGGGCGCATCGTGATCGACGGGCAGGACATCGCGCATGTCACCCAGGACAGCCTGCGCCGCCAGATCGGCATGGTCAGCCAGGACAGTGCGCTGCTGCACCGCTCGGTGCGCGACAACCTGGCTTACGGCAGGCCCGATGCCACCGATGAGCAGATGATCCGCGCGGCCCGCCAGGCGCAGGCGCTGGAGTTCATCCACGATCTCGAAGATCCTCAGGGGCGGCGCGGCTTTGATGCGCATGTGGGCGAACGCGGTGTGAAACTGTCGGGCGGACAGCGCCAGCGTATTGCCCTGGCCCGCGTGATCTTGAAGAACGCCCCGATCCTGCTGCTGGACGAGGCGACATCGGCACTGGATTCCGAGGTCGAGGCCGCGGTGCAGGATACGCTTTACGAGATGATGGAGGGCAAGACCGTGATCGCCATAGCGCACCGTCTGTCCACCATCGCGCGCATGGACCGTATCGTGGTGCTTGACCAGGGGCGCATCGTCGAGGCGGGCCGCC
Source organism: Lutimaribacter degradans (assembly GCF_023703375.1). Taxonomy (GTDB): domain Bacteria; phylum Pseudomonadota; class Alphaproteobacteria; order Rhodobacterales; family Rhodobacteraceae; genus Lutimaribacter; species Lutimaribacter degradans. Next base: position 118,025 of record NZ_JAMQGO010000002.1, on the reverse strand, counting down.
ACGCCGACCTGCTGACGCGGGGCGGGCTTTATGCCACGCTTTGGGCGCACCAGTCGGGCGGGTTCCTGGGCAAGGATTGAGGCGCGGTCAACCGCGCCATCTTCGCGGGCAAGCTGCCGGGCTGGGGCCCCCCTTTGTGCGCTTGGCGCAGGGGACTGCGGGTAACGGGGGAAACCCTCTTGACGGCCCAACCGATTCCGCCTAATCACCGCAGACGATTTTCAGGGCGCTGCCCCCGGCAGTGCCCCTATGTGTTGCAGGGGCCAGTCATGCCCCCCGATCCAGAACGAGGTAACAACCATGTCGCGCCGCTGCGAACTGACCGGGAAAGGCCCGATGACTGGCAACAATGTCAGCCACGCCAACAACAAGACCAGGCGCCGCTTCCTGCCGAACCTGAACGACACGACGCTGCGTTCCGAGACGTTGAACCGTGGCATCAAGCTGCGTATTTCGGCATCCGCGCTGCGCTCGGTCGATCACCGCGGCGGGTTGGACAACTACCTGCTGAAAGCCAAGGACGACACGCTGTCGGCCAACGCGCTGAAGATCAAGAAAGAGATCGTCAAGGCGCAGTCTGCCGAAGCCTGATCCTGTCAGAGCCGAGCTTTGATTTCAGCCCTGCCGGCACCCCGGCGGGGCTGTTTCACTTTGTCGCTTTCGCAGCCCGTCAGCGATGCGTATATCTGGCGCGATGAATATGTTTCGGCATCCCCTGGCAGGCGTCCTGGTGGCGTTGGTTCTGGTCCTTACGGGCCAGTCGATGGCGATTGCCCGTGGCACCCCCGGACCGTCTGGCGAGATTGTCCTGTGCACCGGGTCGGGCCCCATCAGCGTTCTTGTCGACGAAAACGGCCAACCGGTCGGGCGGGCGCATATCTGTCCCGATTGTGCCTTTGCCTTCTTCGCGGCCCATTGGGATGCGCCAAGGCTGCCGCCGCGTCCCGAGGCGCGCGCCGTCCCATTGCGTCCCGACACGACGGCGCGCCCCGAGACGGCCCAGGCCCCGACCCCGCAGGCAAGGGGGCCGCCCGTTCTGTCGTGACCCCAGTTGGAACGGATCACGACAGAACAGGAAAGGACCAAACGATGTCGATCAAAACCACGATTCTTGTCGCCGCGACCGCGGTCGCCTATGCCATGCCCGCCTTTGCCGCCGATATCACGGTGGATGACCCTTATGCCCGCGCGTCCTCGATGATGTCGAGCTCGGGCGCGGCGTTCATGATCATTCACAATACCGGCGACACCGACGACCATCTTGTTGGCGCGGCCTCGGATATTGCCGACAAGGTCGAGCTTCACACCCACAAGGAAGACGACATGGGCGTCATGCGCATGATCCATGTGGAAGAGGGCTTTGCCATCCCCGCCGGCGGCACCATCGAAATGGTGCGCGGGGGCCATCACGTCATGTTCCTCGGGCTCAAGGGTGAAATGGCGCAGGGCGACATGATCGATTTGACGCTGCAATTCGAAAAGGCGGGCGATGTCACCGTCGAGGTGCCTGTCGACCTGGAGCGCAAGCCGATGCACGGGCAGATGAAGCATGGACAGATGAAACAATCCGACTAAGGTCTTGGGCTGTGGCCCCGGCCACCATCACCCGAATGGCGCCCTCGCAGCGATCTGCGGGGGCGTTGGTTTTTGTGGTTTTCGCGCCAGTTTGCGCGACGTGAGCATGCGCGGGAATGGTCCGCGCTCAGGCCCGTCCCGATAAAACCGCATCCACCCAATCGGGCATGATGGACGAGGCCGGGCCGAACCGCGTTTCGGCAAAATCCGACACCGTGGACGAGGGTTCGAGGTTCAGCTCGACCGTATGCGCGCCGGCCATCGCGGCCTCTTGCACGAACCCCGCCGCAGGATAGACATTGCCCGAGGTGCCGATAGCCGCGAACAGGTCGGCCTGCCCGAGATGGGCAAAAACCTCGTCCATCCGGTAAGGCATTTCTCCGAACCACACCACGTCGGGCCGCACGGTCGGTGCCGCGCAGGCGGGGCAGGGGGTGCCGGGGGCCATCACCTCGGGTGCGTCCCAGCGGTGGGCGCAGGCATTGCACAGCGCGCGGGCCAGTTCGCCATGCATGTGAATCACGCCCTTGGCCCCGCCCGCCTCGTGCAGCGCGTCCACGTTCTGCGTGACGATCACGACCTCGCCGGGGTGTTCGGCCTGCAACCGCGCCAGTGCCCGGTGCGCCGCGTTGGGCTGTGCGGTTGCCGCCTGCGCGCGGCGCTGGTTGTAGAAATCCTGCACCAGCGCGGGGTTGCGGGCAAATCCTTCGGGTGTGGCGACATCCTCAATGGGATAGCGGGTCCACAGGCCATCCTTGTCGCGAAAGGTGCCCAGCCCGCTTTCGGCGGAAATGCCTGCCCCTGTCAGGATCACGATCTTGTCCATGGCTTGCCCTTTCTTCGATTTGGCGCCAGAACGACGCCATGAGCAAGCGTATCCTCTTTGTCTGCCTTGGCAATATCTGCCGCTCTCCCTCGGCCCATGCGGTGACGCGCGCCCTGGCTCCCGATTGGCAGATCGACAGCGCCGGCACATCGGATTGGCACGTGGGCGAGCCGCCCTATGCCCCGATGCAGCAAGCAGCCCGTGCGCGCGGGCTCGAAATGGCCGACCTGCGCGCCCGCCAGTTCACGGTTCAGGATTTCGATGCTTTCGACATGATCGTGGCAATGGATGACAGCAACCTGGCAAGGATCGAGGCATTGCGCCCCGCGGGCAATACAACGCCGGTGCGGCTGCTGACCGAGTTCGGCGACGGGGCCGCCGATCATGTGCCAGACCCGTATTATACCCGAGATTTCGATGGTTGCCTCGACCTGATCGAAACATGCGCGCGGGGTCTGATCACCCACGGCTGACGGGCCGCGCGGGTATCAGCGGCAGGTGCGCTCGGCCAGGTCGCCGAAGGCCCTGTAGCGTTTCCAGAACAGCTCATCTCCGGGGCGGTCCGACTGCCGGGTTTCCTGCGCGCGATGCGGGTCGCTGAAGAACCGGGCCGCCTGGCGCTGTTCCCTGCGGGTCAGCGAGGCATCGGCCACGCGCTGGATGCAGGCGCACAGGCTGATTGATTTCTGCTTGCGCGGGCTGGCGTTGCAGGCCCGGTCGATCGGCCCTGCCTGGGCCGCCGCAACCGGCAGCAGGGGCAAAAGAAACGTGGCCAGAATGACTGCATGCGCCGCTTGTTTCATGTGCCCGATACCTCTTTTACCAAATTTTGTTCTTACATGTGACAAGATGCCAAAGCGCGCGCCGCGTTGCAATTACGACCGGGGCTGCCGCGATCATCGTTGCGTGATCTCGCCGATGACTGACGCCCACGATAGCAGGGTTTTGGGGAAGTGGTGCTGCTGGAGAGAATCGAACTCTCGACCTCTCCCTTACCAAGGGAGTGCTCTACCTCTGAGCTACAGCAGCGCCGTGCGTGGGCGGCTGATTAGACGCAAATCCGTGCGGGTGCAAGCGCAATCTGGACGCTTTTTCAACCCTGCTGTAGACAGGGGGCATGGCCGATAAGAACAGCAGTAAGAACCAGGCGAAAAAGGATGCCGACCGTGATGCCCGGTTGAAGGCCGCGCTCAAGGCCAATATGGCAAGGCGCAAGGCGCAGGCGCGCGCACGGGCCGGCCGGGATGGCGGCGATGACACCGGCGAAAAGGGGCAGGGTTGATGGAATCGATCATCGTGCGCGGAAACGGCGCGCTCAGCGGGCAGATTCCGATAGCCGGGGCCAAGAATGCCTGCCTGACGCTGATGCCCGCCACGCTGTTGAGCGACGAGCCGTTGACGCTGACCAACGCGCCGCGCCTGTCCGACATCCGCACGATGACAGAGCTGTTGCAATCGCTGGGCGCCGAGGTTTCCACGACGCAGGACGGGCAGGTTCTGGTGCTGAGCAGCCAAAAATTGTCCAGCACCCGTGCCGATTATGACATCGTGCGCAAGATGCGCGCCTCGATCCTGGTGCTGGGTCCGCTTCTGGCGCGCGAGGGCCGGGCCGAGGTGTCGCTGCCCGGTGGCTGCGCCATCGGTGCGCGGCCGGTCGACCTGCATCTGCGCGCGCTCGAGGCGATGGGCGCCGAGATGGAGCTGCGCGACGGTTACGTGCACGCCAGCGCGCCGGGCGGGCTGAAGGGCGGCGTGTTCGAGTTTCCCACGGTCTCGGTGGGGGCGACGGAAAACGCGCTGATGGCGGCGACCCTGGCCAAGGGGACGACGGTTTTGAAAAACGCCGCCCGCGAGCCCGAGATCGTCGACCTGGCGCAGTGCCTGCGACGAATGGGCGCGCGGATCGCGGGCGAGGGCAGCCGCACGATCACCATCGAAGGTGTCGATCGGCTGGGCGGTGCGACGCACCCGGTTGTCACCGACCGGATCGAACTGGGCACCTACATGCTGGCGCCGGCGATTTGTGGCGGCGAGGTCGAATGCCTGGGCGGTCGGATCGACCTGGTGGGCGCTTTTTGCGAAAAGCTGGACGCGGCGGGCATCTCGGTCGCGCAGACAGGGGCCGGCGTCAAGGTGAGCCGCACCAACGGCGGCATCCGCGCGGTGGACGTGACCACCGAACCTTTTCCGGGCTTTCCCACCGATTTGCAGGCACAGATGATGGCCTTGCTTTGCATGGCCGAGGGCACAAGCGTGCTGGAGGAAAAGATTTTCGAGAACCGTTTCATGCATGCGCCCGAGCTGATGCGCATGGGGGCCGATATCGACGTATCGGGCGGCACGGCCACGGTGCGCGGGGTCGAGCGGTTGAAAGGGGCGCCGGTGATGGCGACCGACCTGCGCGCCAGCGTGTCGCTGATCTTGGCGGGGCTGGCGGCCGAGGGCGAGACCATCGTGAACCGTGTCTATCATCTTGATCGCGGGTATGAGAGGGTAGAAGAGAAGCTGGGCAATGTCGGAGCCCATATCGAAAGGGTGAGCGGCCAGTGACCGAAGATGCCAGATTCGAAGATGCGCGCGACGCGCCGCTGAACCTGGGCGCTTTGAATGCCGAGGATCTCAAGATAATTTCCGCGCTTGTGCAAGACGCCGTCTTTCCCGCATCGGAAATGACATGGCGCGCGCGCGAACGGCGGTTCGCGCTGCTGCTTAACCGCTTTCGCTGGGAGGATGCGGGCCGTGACCGCCACGGGCCCGAGCGCGTTCAGTCGGTGTTGTTCTTTGAAAACGTGTTGAAAGTGGCAAGCCAGGGTGTGCCGCGCGGCGATGCCGATACGGTCTTGTCGCTGCTGGCGATCGACTGGCAACCGGCCGAGGCGCCCGGCGGCATTGTAGAGCTGCAACTGGCCGGTGACGGCGCGATCCGGCTGGATGTCGAGGCGCTGGAGGTTGGCCTGCGGGACGTAACGCGGCCTTACCGCGCGCCCTCGGGCAAGGTGCCCGCGCATGACGACTGACCCGCATGAATAAGGCAGCACCGAACGCCTGAACCCCTGCTGCGGTATCGCGTCCGTGGCCCGCGGACAAAGCGCGCGTCCTGTCGCCGGTTTATCTGGCCGGATGAAGGGATGCGGCTTGAGCCGGGCGGGCGGGGGCGCTAAGTGACTGGCACGCCTTGCAGGAGGGATGAATGCCCCAGTTTCTCGATGCCACCGACCCCGGGTTCGAAGCAGCCTTTGTCGCGCTTTTGTCGGCCAAGCGCGAAGACAGCGTCGATGTTGACGACACGGTGTCGGCCATCATCGCGGATGTGCGCGCGCGTGGCGATGCGGCCCTGATCGAACTGACGGCGAAATTCGACCGGCAGGAGCTGACGGCCGAGACCCTGCGCTTTTCCGAGGACGAGGTCGAGGCGCTGATCGCCCGGGTGCCCGCCCATGAGCGCGCCGCGCTGGAACAGGCGGCCGAGCGCATCCGCGCCTATCACGTGCGCCAGATGCCCGAGGATCAAAGCTGGACGGACCCTGACGGCGCGACCCTTGGCTGGCGCTGGACGCCGGTTTCGGCAGCCGGTCTTTACGTGCCGGGCGGGCTGGCCTCCTACCCGTCCTCGGTCCTGATGAACGCCATCCCGGCCAAGGTGGCCGGGGTCGAGCGGCTCGCCATCGTGGTGCCCACGCCCGACGGGGTGGCCAACCCGCTGGTTCTGCTGGCCGCGCGCATCGCGGGCGTGGACGAGATTTACCGGGTCGGCGGTGCGCAGGCCGTGGCGGCGCTGGCCTATGGCACCGAAACCATCGCCCCGGTGGACAAGATCACCGGCCCCGGCAATGCCTATGTCGCCGCGGCCAAGCGGCGCGTGTTCGGCAAGGTGGGGATAGACATGATCGCCGGCCCATCCGAGATACTGGTGATCGCGGATGCCGATAACGACCCCGACTGGATCGCGCTGGACCTGTTGAGCCAGGCCGAGCATGACGAAAGCGCGCAGTCGATCCTGATTACCGACAGCCCGGTGATGGCCAAGGCCGTGGCCGTGGCGGTCGAGCGTTACCTGACCACGCTGGAACGGCGCGAGATCGCCGGCGCCAGTTGGCGCGATTTCGGCGCGATCGTCACCGTGCCCGACCTTGATACCGCCGCATCGCTGTCCAACCGCGTGGCGCCCGAGCACCTGGAGCTATGCGTCGAAAACCCCGACGCGCTGGCCGAAAAGATCACCCATGCCGGTGCTATCTTCCTTGGCGCCTGGACGCCCGAGGCGATCGGTGACTATGTCGGCGGGCCGAACCACGTGCTGCCCACCGCGCGTTCGGCGCGGTTTTCCTCGGGCCTGTCAGTGATGGATTTCCTCAAGCGCACGACGCTGGCCAAGATGTCGCCGGGTGCGTTGGCAGCCATCGGTCCGGCGGCGGAAACGCTTGCGATTTCCGAAAGCCTCGAAGCCCACGGGTTGAGCGTGCGAGCCCGGTTGAACCGCTTGAACGAGGGCTGACGCCGGTATCCCCGGGCGCCGCGCGCGGACTGTTCGCGCCTGGTTGGCCACAGCGGTCGGCGCGTTTTTTATCGCGCATTGCCGAAATCGCACCGCTGCGCTAGGGACGGGACACCCAAATGCGAGAAGACTCATGTCCTACATCACTCATATCGAGTTGGACGACGCAAATCTGCCGCCGCCCACCCCAGAGATCGAACAAGAGCGCAAGGTTGCCATGTTCGACCTGTTGGAGGAAAACAGTTTTTCCCTGCCCAAACGCGATGATCGCGCGGTGCCCGACGGGCCCTATCGCGTAGCGCTGTCGATCCGCGAGAAACGGCTGGTTTTCGATGTGCTGACCGAGGCCGACGAAAAGGCGGCGGAATTCCACTTGTCGCTGTCTCCGTTCCGGCAGGTGGTCAAGGATTACTGGGCCATTTGCGAAAGCTACTACGACGCGGTCAAGAATTCGGCCCCCGCCCAGATCGAAACGATCGACATGGCCCGGCGCGGCATCCACAACGAGGGCGCGCGGATCCTCGCCGAGCGGCTGGACGGCAAGGCCGAGATCGACAACGACACCGCGCGCCGCCTGTTCACCCTGATCTGCGTTCTGCATTTCGGGGGCTGATGGTGCCGCGCGATCTACCCCAATCGGTGCTGTTTTGTTGCGATCACAACGCGGTGCGCTCGCCCATGGCCGAGGGCATCATGAAAAAGTTCTACGGCACCGACACCTACGTGCAATCGGTGGGGGTGAAAAGCGAGCTGGAGATCGACGGCTTCGCCATCGCCGTTTGCGCCGAGATCGGGGTAGAGCTTTCGCGGCATCGGTCGCGCAGTTTCGAGCAGTTGCAGGAATGGGGCGATGACCTTTCGGCGTTTGACCTGGTGGTGGCGCTGTCGCCGGCCAGCCAGCGCCAGGCGCTGGAGCTGACGCGGGTGTTTCACCTCGAGGTCGAATACTGGCCGATCATGGACCCGACGGGCCTTGGTGAAACGCGCGAGGCCAAGCTGGATGCCTATCGCCAGACCCGCGACCAGATCGTGTCGCATCTGACCCGGCGCTGGGGCCCGCCGCAAGACGATTGAACCCTGTCGCGGGCAGGCCGCATCCTGCCGCTTTGGCCCTAGGAGGGCAGGGGGCGCAGGTGCTACGCAAGCGCCGATGACACATGGAGATACGGCAGATGACCGAAACCGCGCGCAACACGATCAAAAGCTATTTCGACGCCTTCAATGGCGGCGATACCGATGGGATGCTGGCCTGCCTCTCCGATGACGTGGCCCATCACGTGAACGAGGGCAATATCCGCGAAGGCCGTGCGAAATTCGCCGATTTCTGCGCCCATATGAGCCGTTGCTACGATGAAACCCTGACCGACATGGTGATTTTCGCCAGCGATGATGGCACCCGCGCGGCGGCCGAGTACATCGTGAACGGCACCTACCTGGAAACCGACGACGGACTGCCAGAGGCCAGGGGCCAGGGCTATCGTTTGCCGGCCGGCTCGTTCTTTTCGTTGCGCGACGGCCAAATCACCCGTGTTGTCACCTATTACAACCTGGCCGACTGGATCGCGCAGGTTTCCGAATGACACAGGTGCGCGCCTTGAGGGGTGCGGCGCTCGATGCCGCGCTGGACGACGTGGCGCGGCTGCGCATCGCGGTGTTCCGGGCCTGGCCGTACCTGTACGACGGTGACCTGGATTACGAACGCGATTACCTGCAATCCTATCGTGACAGCGCGGGCGCCATCGTGGTGGGCGCCTTTGACGGTGCGCGCCTGGTGGGGGCTGCCACCGGCACACCGATGGAGGATCACGCCGATGATTTCGCCGCGGCCTTCGACGGCATGGTGCTGGATTTGACATCCATCTTTTATTGCGCCGAATCCGTCCTCTTGCCCGAGTATCGCGGGCAAGGGGTCGGGCATCGTTTTTTCGATCTGCGCGAGAACCATGCCCGCGAGATGGGCCGTGCGACATCGGCCTTTTGTGGCGTGGTGCGGCCCGACGACCATCCGCTGAAACCGGCCGGTTACGTCCCGCTCGATGCCTTCTGGCGCAAGCGCGGCTATGAAAAGCTGCCCGGCGCGGTGGCACATTTCGGCTGGAAAGACATCGACCGGGCGGAAGAGACGAAAAAGCCGCTGCAATTCTGGACGCGGGAATTGTAAGGCCTGTTCCGGCGCGGCTTGTCCCGCTGCCGCGCGCCATGGCCGCCTATCGGTGTTTTACCTCTTTCCAAACCGCCCCATCCGGTCTATACGCGCGACTTCACGCGGGGTGACAGCCTTGGAGGCACCCCGCCCTAGCTTATGGAGAATTCAAATGGCTGGAGAAATTCCTGATCTTCACGCCCAAGTCCGGACGGGGACAGGCAAGGGCGCCGCTCGTCAGGCACGGCGCGACGGCATGGTACCGGGTATCGTTTTCGGCGGCGACGTCGATCCGCTACCCATCAATATTCCCTTCAACGCGCTGCTCAAGCAGTTGAAGGCTGGTCGCTTCAAGTCGACGCTGTTCAACCTGAAGGTCGAAGGCCATGACGACGTGCGCGTGATCTGCCGCGACGTGCAGCGCGACGTGGTAAAAGACCTGCCCACGCACCTGGACCTGATGCGCCTGCGCCGCACGTCCAAGATCAACCTCTTCATCCCGGTCGAGTTCCTGAACGAGGAAGAGGCACCGGGCATCAAGAAGGGCGGCGTTCTGACCGTTGTCCGCCCCGAGGTCGAACTGATGGTGACAGCGGGCGATATTCCCGAAAAGATCACCATCGACCTGGCCGACATGGAAATCGGTGACACCGCGACGATCTCGATGGTGGACCTGCCGCAAGGTGCCAAGCCCACGATCGACCGTGATTTCGTGATCGCCAACATCTCGGCCCCGTCGGGCCTGCGCGCCGCCGAAGACGAGGAAGACGGCGAAGAGACCGCAGCTGACGAAGTGCCCGCCACCGAGCAGGACGAAGACGAAAACTGATCTTTCCCATCTCGAGGGACAGTCTTGAACGGCGCGGGGCAATCCATCCCCGCGCCGTTTTTCAGTGTCAGGCCCCCTGGTGCAGCACCGTTTCGAACCCTTCGAAATCGGGCGGTCCGTCGATCACGCCCTCCATACGGTTGCGGCCCGCGTTCTTGTGGCTGCCGCGAAACTGGCTGGATGTCAGCCAGCCGCGAAAATCTTCTTCGCTGGCCCATGTCGCGTGCGAGATATAAAGGCGATGCCCGTCCTTCTCGGGCCCTTTCAACATTCTGAATTCCACGAATCCCGGCATTTCCGACAGCTTGCTTTCGCGTTCGCGCCAGATGGTTTCGAATGTTTCCTCCTGTCCGGGCAGCACCCGAAAGCGGTTCATCGCGATATAAGCCATGCAGCCCCCATTGTTGTGCCGCAGTTCATTGAAAACCCGCGCGCGCGTCAATATCCTTCACCGCGACAAAACGGCAGGAGCGCGCGATGCAGCTTTGGGTGGGTCTGGGTAATCCGGGCACGAAATACAGCCATAACCGGCACAATATCGGCTTCATGGCCCTCGAGCGCGTGGCCGAAGATCACGGATTCGCACCCTGGCGCTCGAAATTCCAGGGCCTGTTGACCGAGGGGCGGTTGGGCGCGGAAAAGGTGCTGCTGCTCAAACCCGAGACCTTCATGAATCTCTCGGGCCAGGCCGTCGGCGAGGCGATGCGCTTTTACAAGCTGACGCCTGCCGACGTGACGGTGTTTCACGACGAGCTTGACCTGGCCCCGGGCAAGGTGCGGCTGAAACAGGGCGGGGGCCATGCAGGCCATAACGGGTTGCGTTCGGTCCACGGCCATATCGGCGCCGACTATGCGCGGGTGCGGCTGGGCATTGGGCATCCCGGCCACAAGGACCGCGTGGCCAGCTACGTGCTGTCGGATTTCGCCAAGGCCGATCAGGACTGGCTGGAGGATCTGTTGCGCGGCATCGGGCGTGGCGCGCCCGACCTGGCGGCTGGGGAGGGGCCGAAATTCCTCAACGCTATCGCGCAGGCCCGGCCCGCACCGCAGAAAACCGCGCCCAAACCCAAACCCGAAAAGCCCGACGCGCCGGTCGCGGAACCGCAAGACACCCGGAACCCCATGCAAAAGCTGTTGGACAAGTTCAAGTAAGGCGACCCGCAGGTTCTTGCAGGACGCCCACCGGGCGGATGGCGCGCGCAAGGCCGCTTGGCCCCTTGCCTGATCTTGCGCGACGTGCTGCACTCTGGCGCATATCGAGGGGATGGATCATGCGCGCATTTCTGCGGATCATCGTTTTGCTGGTGCTGGCCGCCGTGCTGGTGGGGCTTTGGAAACGAGACGACCTGACGCGGCTCTGGGCGGTCAACTCGCTCTTTGCCGAGGGTCGCATCGTGCAGAATTTCTCGTCCATGGACAGGATGTTTCACAGCGCACCCCTCCCACGCGGTGATGGGCCGGTTTCGCCCCTGCCTCAGGGCACGGCGATGGTCCTGCCCGAGGGGGCCGAGGATTGGGTCGCAGATCGTGCCGTCACCTCGCTACTGGTGCTGCATGATGGCGATATCGTGCATGAAAGCTATAATCTTGGCACCGGCCCGGATGACCTGCGCATTTCCTGGTCGATGGCGAAAAGTTTCCTGTCGGTGCTGACAGGCATCCTGGTGGACCAGGGCGAAATCGATGACCTTGACGCGCCGGTGACGTATTACGCCCCCGAATTGGCGGGCAGCGCTTATGACGGGGCCAGCTTGCGTGACGTGTTGCAAATGGCCAGTGGTGTGGAGTTTGACGAGGATTACCTGGAATTCTCGTCCGATATCAATCGCATGGGCCGCGTTCTGGCCCTTGGTGGTTCAATGGATGGGTTTGCCCAGTCGCTGCAGGGGCGTCTGCGGCCGCCGGGCGAGCGCTGGCAATACGTCTCGATCGATACCCATGTTCTGGGCATGGCGCTGCGCGGTGCGACCGGGCGGCGTGTCACCGACATGATGGCCGAATACCTGATCGCGCCGTTGGGCCTGCAGGCAGACCCCTATTATGTTACCGATGCCTTCGGCACCGCCTTTGTCCTGGGCGGTCTGAACCTGACCACGCGCGATTATGCCCGTTTTGGCCAGATGGTGATGCAAGACGGCCAGTGGCAGGGCCGGCAGATCGTTTCCGCCGACTGGCTTGCGACAAGCACCGTGCCCTCGGCGCCGACCGCGCCGGGCGCCGAGCAATACGGATACCAGTGGTGGATCCCCGCCGACGCGGACGAGGGCGAGGTTTATGGACGCGGCGTTTACGAGCAATACCTGTATCTTGACCGGGCGCGCGGCGTGGTGATCGTCGTCACCGGCGCCGACGGCGCGTTTCGCGACGAGGGCCGGCATGATGCCAATATCGCCATGTTGCGCCGCATCGCCCGGGCCGCGACAGGAGGAGACTGAATGACGATCCGGAAAGAGCCACCCGTGAACGTGCTGAACGGCACGCTTGAACCATGTTCGACAGCTCCGCTGACAGGCTTTTTCCGCGACGGGCATTGCAACACCTGCGCCGAGGATACCGGCAGCCACACGGTCTGCGCCGAGGTGACGGCCGAGTTCCTGGCCTATTCGAAATATGTCGGGAATGACCTGTCGACCCCGCGCCCGGAATTCGGGTTCGAGGGGCTGAAACCCGGCGACCGTTGGTGCCTTTGCGCCGCGCGGTTCCTGCAAGCCCATGACGAGGGCTGCGCGCCCCGCGTTGACCTCTCTGCAACGCATATGCGTGCGCTGGAAATCGTGCCGCTTGAGATATTGGAACTTTACGCGACAGGCTGATCGGGCAACCTGCCCGCCCCGGGCCCATCATGCGGGAATTGGCAACAGCCGGCCCGGATCGATCCGGGCCGTTGTGGTGGCGTGTCAGTCGGCTTTGCGCCCTTCGGTGTCTGACATGTCAAAGCCCAGGAAATTGGCAACGGTCTGCACATCCTTGTCGCCGCGCCCGCACATGTTCATCACGATGATATGGTCGGCGGGCAGGTCCGGGGCGATCTTGGCCACATGGGCCAGGGCATGGCTGGGCTCCAGCGCGGGAATGATGCCCTCCATCGCGCAGCACAGCTGGAACGCCTCCAGCGCCTCCTTGTCGGTGATGCTGACATATTGCGCGCGGCCCGTGTCGTGCAGCCATGCGTGTTCCGGGCCGATACCCGGGTAGTCGAGGCCGGCCGAAATGCTGAACCCTTCGAGGATCTGGCCGTCATCATCCTGCAACAGGTAGGTGCGGTTGCCATGCAGCACGCCGGGCCGGCCGCCTGTCAGGCTGGCGCAATGCTCCATCTTCTCGTCCACGCCCTTTCCACCGGCTTCGACGCCGATGATGTTCACCGTCGGATCGTCGAGGAACGGATAGAACAGGCCCATCGCGTTCGAACCGCCGCCGATTGCCGCGATCACCGTGTCGGGCAGGCGTCCCTCGCCCTCTTGCGTGGCCAGTTGCGTGCGCACTTCCTTGCCGATGATCGACTGGAAATCGCGCACCATGGCCGGGTAGGGGTGCGGGCCGGCCACCGTTCCGATGCAATAGAACGTGTCGGCCACGTTCGTCACCCAATCGCGCAGCGCGTCGTTCATCGCGTCTTTCAACGTGCCCCGCCCGGATGTCACCGGGATAACCTCGGCACCCAGCAGGCGCATGCGGAACACGTTGGGCGCTTGCCGTTCGACATCGTGCTTGCCCATGTAGACCACGCATTGCAGGCCGAACTTGGCGCAAACGGTGGCCGTGGCCACGCCGTGCTGGCCGGCGCCGGTTTCGGCGATGATGCGTTTCTTGCCCATGCGGCGGGCCAGCAGGATCTGGCCCAGCACGTTGTTGATCTTGTGCGCGCCGGTGTGGTTCAGCTCGTCACGCTTCATATAGATCTTGGCCCCGCCCAGGTGCTGGGTCAGCCGCTCGGCGTAATACAGCGGGCTGGGGCGGCCCACGTAATGTTCCCAAAGGTCGTCCATCTCGGCCCAGAAGGTCGGATCGGTCTTGGCGCGGTCATATTCTTCCTGCAGCGACAGGATCAGGGGCATCAGCGTCTCCGAAACGAACCGCCCGCCGAAATCGCCGAACCGGCCCTTTTCGTCGGGGCCGTTCATGAAGGAATTGAAAAGATCGTCGGCCATCGTGGCGCTCTCCCACCTGCTAGGGCTGTCGTTATGTCGTTGGTTTAAAGGTAGGGTGCGTCCGGCGCAAGACGACCGTGAAACGCGGGCGCCACGCCCAGGCGCGGGCTATGCCTCGCCGCGTGCCGCCGCGACAAACCGCCGGATCAGCGCGGCATCCTTGACGCCCGGCGCGCTTTCCACGCCGCTGGCCACATCGACCTGTCGCGCACCTGTCAGGCGCACCGCCTCGGCCGCGTTTTCGGGCGTCAGGCCGCCCGCCAGCATCCACGGCTTCTGCCAATACTTGCGCCCCTGCAAGAGCCGCCAGTCAAAGGCCAGCCCGTTGCCCCCCGGCAGCACCGCGTCTTTGGGTGGCTTTGCGTCGATCAGCAACTGGTCGGCCACCGGGGCGTAGCTGTCGATCTTGGCCAGGTCGGCGGCCTCGGCGATGCCGATCGCCTTCATCACCGGCAGTCCGTAGCGGGCGCGGACCTGGGCGACGCGTTCGGGGCTTTCGCGGCCGTGAAGCTGGATCATGTCCAGGGCCACGTCGGCCACGATCTCGTCGAGCGTGGCATCATCGGCATCTACCACCAGCGCGACCTTGGCCAGCCCCACCGGGGCGCGCAGCGCAAGGGCGGCGGCGGAATCCGGCGCGACGTAGCGCGGGCTTTTGGGAAAGAAGTTGAAACCCAGGTAGGTGGCCCCGCCACTGGCACAGGCGTCCACGTCTTCGGGCCGGGTAATCCCGCAGATCTTTACGCGAATATCGGGCATTCCAGGTTCAGCCGGTCTTGTCGAGCATGGCCAGAACTTCGTCCTTGCCCTCGTCGGCCTTGGCCTGGCTGCGTCGCAGCTCGCGCTCCAGCTTCTTGATCTCGGCTTGTTTGCGCGCGGCGTCGGCGCGCTGCTTGTGCTCGCGTACCCATTCCCAGACAAAGCCCAGCAGCAGACCGGCCAGCACACCGCCAAATAGTACGATGAACAGCGGCACCTCGACCGAGTGTTCGAGGATAGCCATGCCAGGCACCCTGGCCAGGCCCTCGGGCAGGGTCGTCAATGTCACCATCGTACGATTGGCCAGTGCCAGAACGATCAGCACCGCGGCGATGACAGCCAGGATGGCATAGCGGATATAGCGCATGGTTTACTTTCCGTTCAGCCGGTCACGAAGCAACTTGCCCGTCTTGAAGAAGGGCACGTGCTTTTCCTCGACATACACGGATTCGCCGGTTCGTGGGTTGCGGCCTGTCCGCGCATCGCGATGTTTCACCGAAAAGGCACCGAACCCCCGCAGCTCGACCCGGTCGCCGCGCGCCATGGCATTGGTGATTTCTTCGAAAATCGTGTTCACGATCTTTTCTACATCGCGTTGATACAAGTGCGGATTTTCGTCTGCGATCTTCTGGATCAGTTCTGACCTGATCATGGAAATTCCCCCCGCGCATGACTGTGTCGCAGTTTCTAAGTTCCCCGACTATAGGCAGAAACGTGGCTCACGGAAATAGCTGCGCTGGGCCCTTTCGGGGGAATCTTGGGCCTTTGGCGCGATTTGGCCACCGCGGTGCCGATGCTTTGGGCAGCATTGCCACCCCGTCGTCGGCCAGCCCGAATGATGATTCGGCCCGCCCCACCCACGAAAAAGGCCCCGCGCGGAATGCACGGGGCCTTTCTTTATCTTGCAGCGGGCGCAAGGGCGCCCGGGGCTTACTTCTCGTCGTCGCCCTTCAGCGCGGCGCCAAGGATGTCGCCCAGCGATGCACCCGAGGCGGACGAGCCATACTGCTGCACGGCCTCTTTCTCTTCGGCGATCTCGCGCGCCTTGATCGACAGACCCAGGCGGCGGGTCTTGCTGTCCACGTTGGTCACGCGCACGTCGATCTTGTCACCCACCTGGAAACGCTCGGGGCGCTGCTCGGCACGGTCACGCGACAGGTCGGAGCGGCGGATAAAGGATTTCATGCCTTCGTATTCCACCTCGATGCCGCCATCCTCGATCGCGGTCACTTCGACTGTGATGATCGAGCCGCGCTTCACGCCACCCACGGCCTCGGCGAACTTGTCACCGCCCAGGGCCTTGATCGACAGGCTGATGCGCTCTTTCTCGACATCGGTTTCGGTCACGACGGCCTGGACCACGTCACCTTTCTTGTACTCCTGGATGGCTTCCTCGCCGCGCTGATCCCAGCTCAGGTCGGACAGGTGAACCATGCCGTCGATGTCGCCCTCGAGGCCGATGAACAGGCCGAACTCGGTGATGTTCTTGACCTCGCCCTCGACCTGCGTGCCCTCGGGGTGGGTTTCTGCGAACACTTCCCACGGGTTGCGCATGGTCTGCTTCAGGCCCAGCGACACGCGGCGCTTGGCCGGGTCGATTTCCAGAACCATGACCTCTACTTCCTGGCTGGTCGACACGATCTTGCCGGGATGCACGTTCTTCTTGGTCCACGACATTTCCGAAACGTGCACCAGGCCCTCGACGCCCGGCTCCAGTTCGACGAACGCACCGTAATCGGTGATGTTGGTCACGCGGCCGGTGTGCACCGAACCCAGCGGGTACTTGGCGCCCACCAGATCCCACGGATCGTCCTCGAGCTGCTTCATGCCAAGGCTGATACGGTGGGTTTCCTTATTGATCTTGATGACCTGCACCTTGATCGTCTCGCCGATCGACAGGATCTCGGACGGGTGGTTCACCCGGCGCCAGGCCATGTCGGTCACGTGCAGCAGGCCGTCGACACCGCCCAGGTCCACGAAGGCGCCGTACTCGGTGATGTTCTTCACCACGCCGTCCACCGTGTCGCCCTCGTTCAGCTTGCCGATCACCTCGGCGCGCTGCTCGGCGCGGGATTCTTCCAGGATGGCACGACGCGAGACAACGATGTTGCCGCGGCGGCGATCCATCTTCAGGATCTGGAAGGGCTGCTTGAGGCCCATCAGCGGGCCGGCGTCGCGCACGGGGCGCACATCGACCTGGGAGCCGGGCAGGAAGGCCACGGCGCCGCCGAGATCGACGGTAAAGCCGCCCTTGACGCGGCCAAAGATTGCGCCTTCGACGCGCTGATCGTCGGCATAGGCTTTTTCCAGGCGGTCCCATGCTTCTTCGCGGCGGGCCATCTCGCGCGAGATGACGGCTTCACCGCGGGAGTTCTCGGCCGCGCGCAGGTAGACTTCAACCTCGTCACCGACCTCGATTTCGGGCACTTCGCCTGGATTTGCGAATTCTTTCAGCTCGACGCGGCCTTCCATCTTGTAGCCGACGTCGATGATGGCCTGGCCCGCCTCGATGGCGATAACCTTGCCTTTGACAACCGAACCTTCGTCCGGGGTGTCCATTTCGAAGCTTTCGTTAAGGAGGGCTTCGAATTCCTCCATCGATGCGTTTGCCATGTGGCGTTTCGTTCCTTTGCGTATCGATTTCACTGGCCGCGCGGTTGTCTCCGCCGGTCTTGGGGTTTCGTTGGTCAGACGGCTCACAAAGCAAAGAGGGCCGGAGGACGCCCGACCCTGCTCGTCTCTTTGGTTCGTGGCGTTGCCCGCCTTGTCGACGCGCGCGTTTTAGGCGTAAACGCGCCGCGACGCAAGGGGTTTGGCCTGTATTGCCTCAGCTCCGGGCCTCCGCCTCGGCCTCGGCTTCTGCAACGGCTTCCGCTTCGGCCTCGGCCTGCTCGGCCGCCCAGACGCCCGCCGCCTCGATGGTGACGGGGCTGGCGGTGGGCAGAACGCCGACATAGCTGTCGGTGTCTTCGACCGGCAGGGGCGGGCGCTGCGTGGTGCGGTAAAGGGCATAAAGCACGATCGCGCTGAACGTGCTGCCCAGCACCAGCCAAAAAGCTTCCGGCCCCAGAACCTGCATCGCCCAGCCCGTCAGCATCGGGCCGGCGATGGCGCCCAGCCCGAAGGTGAACACCAAGCCGCCCGAGGCGGCGGGCATGTCCTCGGCCGGCAGAAAGTCATTGGCATAGGCCAGGATCAGCGCGTAAAGCGGCGTTGTCACACCGCCCGCGAAAAAGGCCGCCGCCATAAGCGCCCGGATGTCGCCACCCGTCATCCAGCCCACCGCGCACGAACTTGCCCCCAAGGCCGCCATGCCCAGGATCAGCATCCGGCGATCGACCCGGTCCGACAGCCAGCCCACCGGGAATTGCAGCACCAGCGCCCCGGCAAACAGCATCGCGACGAACAGCGCCACCTGCGACGCGGTCATGCCCGTTTCAGAGCCGAACACCGCCCCCATGCCCGATTGCGTTGCATAGACGCTGCCCAGCAGGAAAATGCCGACGGTGCCCAGGGGCGAGTTGGCAAGCAACTGGCGCAGGGACATCGGGCGGGCGACCACGACCGCCGGGGCAGGGGTGACCGACAGCAGGATCGGCGCAAAGGACACCGACACCAGGATCGAGGCTCCGATGAACAGCGCCGCGTTGCCCGCGTCGCCCAGCGTCAGCAGCCCTTGCGCGCCGATGATCCCCAGGGTCTGCGCGGTCATGTAGGTCGCCAGCAGCTTGCCGCGCGTCTCGTTCGTGGCGGCGTTGTTCAACCAGCTTTCGGCCGCCACGTAGATGCCGGACATGGAAAACCCGATCAGGATGCGCAGGATCGTCCAGGCCCAGGGCTCGGCCAGCAGGGTAAAGGCGATCAGCCCCGCCGACATGAAACTGCCAAGCGCCGCGAAGACCCGCACATGCCCCACCCGCTGGATCAGAAGTGGCGTGATACGCGCCCCCGACAGGAAGCCCAGGAAATAGCCCGAGGTCACGACCGACAGTTCCCCCGCCGAGAACCCCTCGATCCCGCCGCGCAGGCCGATCAGGGTGAAATGCATGCCGTTGCCCAGCATGATCAGAACGATGCCCAAAAGCAGCGCCCAGACATTGGTCAGAACCGAGATCATGGCGTGCATTCCCCGATGATGTTTGCGCAAACGTGTCTCATCCACCCCTTGGCACGCCGCATGGCATGTTTCGCGGCTGGTAACGCCGCATTGCAGCATTTTCGCGACATGCCGACATGCGCGAGAATCGGGTTGCCAATCGCACGGGCCATGCCAACCTGCCCCAACGCAGGGAGGAGACTGCAATGACCATTTACAAAAGCCCCTTTCCCGACGTGCCGCTGACGGAGCTGACGGTCACGCAACGCGTCTTCGCGGGGATAGATCCGGCGATGACACTCCTGGTCGACGGGCCCTCGGGCCGGGCCATGACCGGCGCACAATTCGTGGCGGCCGTTCAATCGCTGGCCGGCGGGCTGACGGCGCGCGGCTTTGGCGCGGGCCGCACCGTGGCGCTGATGGCCCCCAATATCCCCGAATACTGCGTGGTCTTCCACGCCAGCGCCTGGGCCGGCGGCACGGTGACCACGATCAACCCCACCTATACCGCGCACGAAGTGGCGCACCAGTTGAAGGATGCCGGCGCCGACCTGCTGGTGACCGTTCCGATGTTCGCAGACACCGCCCGCGCGGCCGCGCAGGGCACGGATGTGCGCGAGATCGTCGTGATCGGCGACGCGCCCGCCGGGTTCACGCCGCTGTCTGACCTGATGGGCGCGCCGCTGACCCGGCAGGCGCCGGTGGACGTGGCCGACCATGTCGTGGCGCTGCCCTATTCCTCGGGCACCACGGGGCTGCCCAAGGGGGTGATGCTGACCCATCGCAACCTTGTCGTGAATATCGACCAATGCCTGGAACCTGCGGGCCTGCGACCGGGCGAGATGACGGTGGCGTTCCTGCCATTCTTCCACATTTACGGGCTGCAAATCCTGCAAAACGTCTATCTCGCGGCGGGGGGCGGCCTGGTGACGATGCCGCGTTTCGACCTTGGCCTGTACCTGGAGCTTTTGCAGAAACACCGCACGCCCCGCCTGTGGATCGTGCCGCCCGTCGCCCTTGCGCTGGCAAAGCACCCGATGGTGGAGGGCGCGGATTTTTCCCATGTCGTACAGGTCAATTCCGCTGCCGCGCCGCTGGGCGCCGACGTGGCCGAGGCGATGGGCCAGCGGCTGGGCACCGCGGCCACGCAAGGCTATGGCATGACCGAACTCAGTCCCACGTCGCATATCTCGCCCGGTGGGCGGGGGCGGCCCGGGGCCTCGGGCGTCACCACCTCGAACACCGAATGCCGCATCGTCGACCCCGAAACCCATGACGATCTGCCCCCGGGCCGGGATGGCGAATTGTGGGTGCGCGGCCCGCAGGTGATGAAGGGATACCTCAACAACCCGAAGGCCACCGCCGAAACCATCGTCGAGGGCGGCTGGCTACGCACCGGCGATATCGGCCATTTCGACGAGGACGGATATCTTTACCTGACCGACCGGCTGAAAGAACTGATCAAGGTCAAGGGGTTCCAGGTCGCCCCGGCGGAGCTGGAGGCCGAGCTGCTGACCCATGCCGACGTCGCCGATGTGGCGGTGATCGGCGTGCCCGACCCTGACGCGGGCGAGGTGCCGATGGCATTTGTCGTGCCCCGTACCGGCGCCGCGCCGCCGAGCCTGCAAGCCCTGCAAACGCATCTCGACGCGCGGCTGGCCCATTACAAGCAGGTTCACCGCCTTGAAGTGGTCGAGGAGGTTCCCAAATCGGCCAGCGGCAAGATACTGCGCCGCGTCCTGCGTGACCGGGTCGGCGCCTAGCGCCGAATCGCCCGGCGTGATGGTGCAACCATCGGCCCTGGCCTTCGCCCGCCGAAACCAATCGCTAGGCCCGGCTTCAACCCGGCAACCAAACCACGCCCAAGATGTCGGCCGGGTTTCAGCCCGGCAACCAGGCAACCAGGCAATCCGGCCCCCGCCAACCCTGTCAGCCGTACCGCTCCGGCCCCACCCATTGCGCCTCGGAATAGCGGTCGCCATGCGCCCATCCGACCGGCAGCACCGCCTCGATCCGGGCAATGTCGTCGGCGGAAAGCTCCAGTCGCGCGCCCTGCACCAGTTCGCGGAAATGGCTGACCGATCGCGTGCCCGGAATCGGCAGCAGGTGGTCGCCCTGCGCCAGCACCCAGCCAATCGCCAGCGCGGCCGCAGGCACGCCCATCTCGGCGGCCAGCGCGCGAAAGCGGTCGGTCGCGGCCAGGTTGGCGGCGAAATTCGGCGCTTGGAAACGCGGGTTCACCTTCAGGAAATCAAGGCGCGCCACCGCCTCGGCAGTCAGCGGATGGTCGGTCAGCAGCGAGCGGCCAACGGGTGAGAACGCCACCAGCGCCACGCCCAGCTCGGCGCAGCTCTGCACCAGCCCAAGCTCGGGCTGGCGGGTGGCCAGCGAATATTCCGACTGCACCGCCGCGACCGGGTGCACCGCGTGGGCACGGCGTAACGAGCTTGGCGCGATCTCGGAAAAGCCGATGGATTTCGCCTTGCCCTTCTTCACCAGCGCGCCCAGCGCCTCGGTCGCCTCTTCGATGGGCATGGCCGCATCGCGCCTGTGGGCGTAATACAGGTCCACACAGTCGATCCCCATCCGCGCCAGGCTCTGGTCCAGCTCGGCCTCCAGGTGTTGCAGCGAATTGTCGAACCGCCGCTTGCCGTCGGCATCGCGGGTGATCCCGCCCTTGGTCGCGATATGCAGATCGTCGCGCACCCCCGGATTGGCCGCCAGCCAGGCGCCGATGGCGCGCTCGGACCGGCCCATGCCATAGACGTTCGAGGTGTCGATATGGTGCACCCCCAACTCCATCGCCGCATCCAGGATGGCGTAAGAGTTTTCCTCGGTCGTCGGCCCGTAGAACTCGGCGAAACTCATCGCCCCGATCCCCAGGGCCGAGGTGCTGGCCTCGCCGATCTTGCGCTTGGGCAGGTTCATTCCGTCTTCTCCTTCACTGCCGTTTCGACCGCCGCGATGGCCGTGGCCACCGCCGTATCGATATCCATGTGCGAGGTGTCTATCTCCACCGCGTCCTCGGCCGCGCGCAAGGGCGCGTCGGCCCGGCTCATGTCGCGCGCGTCTCGTTCCCTGACGTCGGCAAGAACGGTGGCGAAATCCGTCTGTACCCCCTTGTCGGTCAACTCGCGATGCCGCCGCTCGGCCCGCACCTCGGCGCTGGCGGTGACGAACAGCTTGGCCTCGGCCTCGGGGCAGATCACCGTGCCGATGTCGCGCCCGTCCAGAACCGCGCCGCCCGCGCGCCGGGCAAAGGCACGCTGGAAATCCACCAGCGCCGCGCGCACCGCGCCGATTGCGGCCACCTTGCTGGCTGCCTGCGCTACCTCGGGGGTACGCAGCGCGTCGTCTTCCAGGTCTTCGGCGCGCAGCGTCCGCGCGGCCTCAACCGGCTCTATCCCCGCCAGCATCCGCGCGCCGACCGCACGGTACAGCAACCCGGTATCCAGGTGGGCGAACCCGAAATGCGCGGCCACCGCGCGCGATACCGTGCCCTTGCCGGCCGCGGCCGGCCCGTCGATTGCAATGGTGAAGGCCATCGGCCACTCTCCTCGCGCTTCGCACCGGCCGTGGGGCGGTGCCGTCATGTCATTCCGGGCGCCCTTGTTCGCACAAAACCGGGCGGCTTCCAACAGCATCGGCGCCGGGTTCAGCCCTCGATCACTGCGCCCAGCTCGGCCATCAACGGGCCGAATACCGGGAAAGACGTGGCAATCGGCCCGCCGTCATCCACGGTCATCGGCGCGGTGCTGGCCAGCCCCAGCACCAGGAACGACATCGCGATGCGATGATCGAGATGGGTCTGCACGGTCACGCCGCCGGGCACCGCCCCGTGGCCACGGCCATGCACCGTCCACCAATCCTCGCCCTCGTCCACCGCGATACCCGCGGCGCGCAGGCCCGTGGCCATCGCGTCGATCCGGTCGGATTCCTTGACGCGCAGCTCCTTGACGCCCGGCATGTGGGTCTTGCCCGTGGCAAAGGCCGCCACCACCGACAGCACCGGGTATTCGTCGATCATGCTGGCCGCGCGTTCGGCGGGCACTTCGACCCCAGCCAGCGCGGGCGAGTAGCGCGCGCGCAGGTCTGCCACCGGCTCGCCGCCTTCCTCGCGCATGTTCTCGAAGGCCAGGTCGGCGCCCATTTCCTGCAAGGTGAAGAACAGCCCCGCCCGCGTCGGGTTCAGCCCGATATTGGGCACCAGCACATCCGACCCGGGTACGATCAACGCCGCGCAGACCGGGAAGGCCGCCGAACTCGGGTCACGTGGCACGACGATGGTCTGCGGGCGCAGTTCGGGCCGCCCTGTCAGGGTGATCACGCGGCCCTCGTCTGTCTTTTCGGTCACGATCTCGGCGCCAAATCCCGCCAGCATCCGCTCGGTGTGGTCGCGCGTCGCCTCGCGCTCGATCACCACGGTCTGGCCCGGCGCGTTCAGCCCGGCCAGCAACACCGCCGATTTCACCTGCGCCGAAGGCACCGGCACCGCGTAGCGCACCGGCACCGGGTTTTCGGCGCCCCGGATCGTCATCGGCAACCGCCCGCCCGCGCGCCCCACCGTCTGCGCCCCGAACAGCGCCAGCGGATCGGTCACCCGCGCCATCGGGCGCTTGTTCAGGCTGGCATCGCCGGTGAATGTCGCGGTGATCGGGCAGGTGGCCATCGCCCCCATGATCAGCCGCACGCCGGTGCCCGAGTTGCCGCAATCGATCACCCGGGCCGGTTCGGCGAAGCCGCCCACGCCCACCCCGTGCACGCGCCACGTGCCATCGTCATCGCGCGTCGCCTCGGCGCCCAGGGCGCGCATCGCGGCGGCCGTGTCCAGCACGTCCTGGCCCTCCAGCAGGCCGGTCACAACGGTCTCGCCCACGCTCAACGCGCCCAGGATCAGCGCGCGATGGCTGATCGACTTGTCGCCGGGCACATGGGCCACACCGCTAAGCGCGCCGCCCGCGCGCGAGGTCAGGGGAACTGCCGGACCATGAGAGGACATCGCACACCTCGTTCATCGTGTCGCGAAACCCTCTAGCGTGGCGCGGCCACGGCGTCCATTGCCCGTTGCGTCATCTTTCCGAAATTCACTCTGCCCGCGGCCAGCCGCGCGACCGCGCGGCACAGGGCCGAAGCCGCGCGAGGTTTGCATATTTACGGCGCCCATGAATATATCAGCGCAGGCGGATCACGTCCGGGCTGATCGTCAACATGTAGCCCTCGCGTGAGACATGGCGGATAAGAAGCTGGCTCAACAACTGGTTGCCCAGGTGGTCGCGCAGCCGCTTGATCCGCGTGGCGCCGGCCGCCTCTTCGCATTCCTCGGCCCGCCGCCCCGAGATTGCGGCCTCGAGTTCGACGCCGCTAATGATCTCGTCATCCAGCCGCGCTTCGCAAAGAACCGATAATGTTTCCAAGGCGTTATCGGTCAGTGAAAATTCCATGCTGTTGATCGACACCAGCTTTTGCGCGCGGTTCAGTTCCAGCGCGGTGATGTGCAGCCCGGCCCGCTCGATCTGCAAAAGGTGCTGGTTGAGCGCGGCGTTGGTCATCAGGAAATATAGCGATGACAGCAGCAGGCAAAAGGCCAGCACCAGCAGCACGAGGATGATCAGCCGGTAGGATGACAGGACCTCGGCAAAGGTGGTGCCGGATTGACCGAGAACCATCAACAGGTTGATTTCATTTGGGTTTACCAGCGCGTCATTCTCGGCGAAGATCTGCGCTACGCGATCGTTGAACACGTTGGCGTCGGGCAGGCTGACAAACATCACGACAGCCGCCACGACCAGCACCAGCAAAACGAAGCCACCCCCGGCCATCACCAGCCTGCCGGGCTGCGCCAGTGTTTTCTTTTCCGCCATGCTGCTGTTCCCTGCTTGCCGCTCGCAATCAACATACCGGCGCTTGCCCATTGCGTGCAATCGGTGTGACGCCACCGGCCGGGGCTTGGCAATTGCGCGCCCAAGAGCGAGTTTGGGCCGGAACAGGGGGCATGAGTCGATGCAAAAACACGTGATCGTCGTAGGCGCGGGCATTGTCGGGGTGGCCACGGCGCTTTGGTTGCAGCGCGGTGGCGCGGCGGTCACGCTGGTTGATCGCGATGGTCCGGCCGCTGGCGCAAGCCAGGGAAATGCGGGGCTTTTGGCGGCGGCAGCCGTGTTGCCCAATTCCGAACCCGGGCTGATCCGGCGCGCGCCCTTCATGGCGTTGAACCCGGACGCGCCCCTGTTTCTGCGCTGGTCCTACCTGCCGTTCATGATGCACTGGCTGGCCGGTTTCGCGCGGCGCTGCACCACGCGCGAGACCGCGCGCATCGCACAGGCGTTGGCGCCGCTGGTACTGGACAGTCTCGACCAGCACCGGGCCCTGGCCGCTGGAACCGGCGCCGAGAGGCACCTGGCTCCCTGTGATTACATTTATGCCTACAGCGACCGCGCCGCGTTGGAGGCCGCCGCGCCGGGGTGGGCCCTGCGGCGCGATCTGGGGGGTGCGAGCGACCGGCTGGAGGGCGCGGCGCTGGCCGAGTATGACCCGCTGCTGGCGCGTTTTGCCTGCGCGATGCGCATGGGCGGGCATGGGCGCATCAGCGACCCGCAGGCCTATGTCACCGAGTTGGCCCGGCATTTTGAATCTCAGGGCGGGCGCATTCTGCGGGCCGAGGCCACAGGCATCGCGCGCGAGGGCGCGCGTGTGGCCGGCCTGCGCACGGGCGAAACCGTGCTGGCCTGCGATGACCTGGTGCTATGCGCCGGGGCATGGTCAGGGCCATTGATGCGCGACATGGGGCTGCGTGTTCCGCTGGAAAGCGAGCGTGGCTATCATCTTGAGCTGTGGGGCGCCTCAACGGCCCCGCGTGCGCCCACGATGGTGGCGGCGGGGCAATTCGTCGTGACGCCCATGACGGGGCGTGTGCGCCTTGCCGGGATCGTCGAGCTGGGCGGGCTGCGCGCCGGTCCCTCCCGCGCGCCGCTCTCCATGCTGCGCCGCGCGCTGGCGCGCAATTTCCCCGAGCTGCGCTGGGACAGGCAGACCACGTGGATGGGCCATCGCCCCTCGACCCCAGACAGCCTGCCGGTGATCGGCCCCGTGCTAGGCCTGGCCGGGGCATGGGTGGGCGTGGGCCATCAGCATGTCGGGCTGACATCCGGGCCGGTCACCGGGCGCTGGCTGGCGCAGATGGTGCTGGGGCAGCGGCCCAATGTCGACATGGCGGCCTATGCGCCCGGGCGTTTCGCATGATCGCGGTGCTGCATTTCATTGCTGCGCATGGGCGTTGGGCGCTGGTCATGGGGTTGGCGGGCGGGCTGCTGTTGCCCGGGCTGTCCGCGCTGATAAAACCGTTTCTTCCACATCTCGTGGCGCTGCTGCTGTACCTGAACGCGCTGCGGATCGGGCGGCGCGCGGCGCTGGGGCGGCTGGCCGAGGCGCGGCAATCCCTGTGGCTGGTGCTGCTGCTGCAACTGGCCTTGCCGCTGGCGGCCTTGGTCGTGCTGGCCTCGGCGGGGTTGATGCATCATGGCTATGCCTTGGCGTTCCTTCTTATGCTGTCGGCGCCCGCGGTTACCGGGTCGGTCAACTTCACGATCATGCTTGGCCATGATCCGGCCCCGGCCTTGCGGCTGCTGGTTCTGGGCACGGCGCTGTTGCCGCTGACGGTGCTTCCGATCCTGTGGTTGGGGCCGGATGTGGGGGCGGGCGCGCAGGCGGGCGCGGCGAGCCTGCGCCTGCTTCTTGTCATCTTTGCCGCCGCCGCGGCTGGGTTTGCCACGCGCGAATGGCTGTGGCGCGCGCCCGACCCGCGCACGCTTGACGGGCTGAACGCCGTGGCGCTGGCGGTGATCGTTGTCGGGCTGATGGCGGCGCTGGGGCCGGCATTGCAGGCTGATCCGGGGCCGGTTCTGGCGCTGATCGCGGCTGTCATGGCGGTCAATTTCGCACTTCAGATCGCGGGGTTTGCCTTGTTTTCCGCGCTGCACCTGCCCGATCCGGTGGGCCCGGCCATCGTGGCGGGCAACCGCAATGCCGCGCTGTTCTTGATGGCGTTGCCGCCACAGGTGACCGAGCCCTTGCTGATCCTGCTGGGCTGTTATCAACTGCCGATGTACCTGACACCCATACTGATGACCCGAATTTACGGGCGGAAAGGAGCCTCACCATGACGCGCAGCGTGGATCTCAACGCCGATATGGGCGAAAGTTTCGGGGCCTGGAACATGGGCGATGACGCGGCGTTGCTTGAAACCGTGACCTCGGCGAACATCGCCTGCGGCTTTCATGCCGGCGATCCGGACGTGATGGCCGCCACCATGGCGCGGGCCCATGAAAAGGGCGTGGGGATCGGCGCGCATCCCGGTTTTCGCGATCTGGCCGGGTTCGGGCGCAACCGGATGCAGGTGCCGCACGCGACGCTGGCCAACGAGGTGCGGTACCAATTGGGGGCGGCGCTGGGCATGGCGGCCTCGGTCGGGGCGCGGGTGCGCCACCTGAAGCTGCATGGTGCGCTGGCCAACATGTGTACCGAGGATGAGGCGCTGGCGCGTGCCTGCTACCAGGCGGCGCTGTCGGTTGTGCCAGAGCTGACGATCATGGCGATCACGGGCACAGCGCAACAGCGTGCGGTCGAGGCGTTGGGCTGCAACTGGGTGGGCGAGATTTTCGCCGACCGCGCCTATAACGACGATGCAACGCTGGTGGATCGCCGGCAGCCCGACGCGGTGATCCACGACGCCGGCGAGGCCGCGGCGCGGGTCGTCGCGATGGTGCAGGAAGGCGCGATCATTGCCGCGAGCGGCAGGCGGATCGGGGCAAGGATCGACACGATCTGCCTGCATGGCGACACGCCCGAGGCGGTCGCGATCGCGCGTGCCGTGCGTGCGGGCCTGGAAGACGCGGGCATCGTGGTAGAGCGGTTCGCGATATGATACGGGGCGCGGGCAGGCTGGGGGCGTAAACCGCCAGCCCCCGAAATTGCTTGGCACGGTTGAGAAAAGAGGCGTTCGAATGACAAATAAAGCGCAAGTCAAGGTTGCCACGGCGGCCTACCCGCTGGACTGGTTCGCGGATTGGCGCGAGTTCGAGGCAAAGCAACGCGCTTGGGTGGCCGAGGCGGCCGAGGCCGGAGCCGATCTGCTGGTGTTTCCCGAGTACGGCGCGATGGAGCTGGCCTCGCTCGGGGGCGACAACGTGGCCGGCGACGTGCAGGGCTCGATCCGGGCGGTGTCCGAACGGGTTGACGAGATGAATGCGCTGCATGGCCGCCTGGCCAACGAGTTCGGCGTGCATATCCTGGGCGGCTCGGCCCCGGTCGAGGACGGCGCGCGGGTGGTCAACCGGGCACATCTTTTCGCCCCCTCCGGTGCCGTGGGCCACCAGGACAAGCAGATCATGACCCGGTTCGAGCGCGACGAATGGGGCGTTTCGGGCGGCGGGCCCTTGCGTGTCTTCGACACCCCGCTGGGGCGTATCGCGATCCTGATCTGTTACGACAGCGAGTTCCCGTTGCTGGCGCGCAGCCTGGTCGAAGCGGGGGCAGAGATCCTGCTGGTGCCCAGTTGCACCGAAGCGCTTGAGGGGTACTGGCGCGTGCGCATCGGCGCGATGGCCCGCGCGCTTGAATGCCAATGCGTCAGCGTCATGGCCTCGCTGGTGGGCGATCAGCCGCGCATCTACGCGGTCGAGGAGAACACCGGCCTGGGCGGCGTGTTCGGCCCACCCGACATGGGCTTTCCACCAACCGGCGTCCTGGCCGAGGGCAAGCTGGATGCGCCGGGCTGGACCTATGCCATGATCGACCGTGCCGCCATAGAGGCCGTGCGGGCCGATGGTCATGTGCTGAACATGACCCATTGGACCGAGCAGGCCGAGCGCCTGCCGCATATCGAGCGGATCACGCTGTAGGCATGCGTTTTTCCCTTGAAAATCGCCGCGAATGCGCCCATTTACTCGCTCGTCCCGCATCACAGGCGGGTCGCGCAATGAAGGAGAGACCATGGCCAAGGAAGAAATGCTCGAATTTCCCGGTGTCGTGAAGGAACTCCTGCCGAACGCGACATTCAGGGTCGAGCTGGACAACGGCCATGAGATCATCGCGCACACGGCAGGCAAGATGCGGAAAAACCGTATCCGTGTTCTGGCTGGCGATCGGGTTCAGGTGGAAATGACACCTTACGATCTGACCAAGGGTCGGATCAACTATCGCTTCAAGTAACGTGCGCCTGATCCTCGGGTCAGGCAGCCCGCGCCGACGCGAATTATTGGCGCAGATCGGGGTGGTGGCGGATGACATCCGCCCGCCCGATATTGATGAGACCCCGCACAAGCAGGAAGTGCCGCGCCCCTATTGCGCGCGCATCGCGCGCGAAAAGGCGCAAGCCGTGCCAGCGGCACCCGATGAACTGGTGCTGTGCGCGGATACCACGGTGGCGATGGGCCGGCGCATCCTGGGCAAACCCGCCGACGCGGCCGAGGCGGCAGTGTTCCTGCGCGCGCTCTCGGGGCGGCGGCATCGCGTGATCACCGCGGTTGCCTTGCGCCTGGGCGCGCGACTGTGGGAACGTGACGTGGTGACCACCGTGCAGATGAAACGCCTGTCGGACGAGGAGTTACGGGGCTATATCGCCACCGGCGATTGGCAGGGCAAGGCAGGCGGCTACGGTATCCAGGGCCCGGCCGGCGCGCTGATCCCGTGGATCAATGGCAGCTTTACCGGCGTCGTGGGTCTGCCGCTGGCGGAGACATCCGGGCTGTTGCAGGCGGCGGGCTACCCGCTATGGAAGGGCGCATGAAGGGACGGCAGATCATACTCGACACGCTCGACGGGCGCGAGGCCGCGGCCCTGATGGTCGACGGGCGGCTTGACGACCTCCTGGTCGATGGTGACGGGCCGCGCGTGGGCGCGATCTATCGCGCCGTGGCCGAACGCCCGATGAAGGGGCAGGGCGGGCTGTTCCTGTCCACGCCCGATGGCAAGGTCTTCCTGCGCCAGGTCCGGGGCGTGTCGCCCGGACAACGGGTACTGGTGCAGGCGACCGGCCATGCCGAGCCGGGCAAGGCCATGCCGGTGACACAGAAGATCCTGTTCAAAAGCCGCTATGCTATCGTCACCCCCGGCGCGCCGGGCCTGAATATCAGCCGCAAGATCCGGGATGATTCAATACGCGACCAATTGCTGGAAATCGCGCATGAGGTGATGGACGGCGAGGCGATGGGCCTGATCCTGCGGTCGTCTTGCGTGGACGCCGCGCCAGACGATATCGCTGCCGATATCGCGGCAATGGCCGACCTGGCGCGTGCTGTCATGGCCGATGACGCCGGCGAGATGGAGACACTGGTCGAAGGTGACGGGCCCCACGCGCTGGCCTGGCGCGACTGGACAGACCCTGCCGAGGTGATAACAGAGTCCGGCGGATTCGCCACTCACGGCGTGCTGGAACGCATCGATGCCGCGCGCAGCCCCCACGTGTCGCTGGCCGGGGGCGGGTCGCTTTACATCGAACCCACCCGCGCCCTTGTGGCGGTGGATGTGAACACCGGCACCGACACCACGCCGGCTGCCGCGCTCAAGGCCAATATCGCCGCCGCCCGCGACCTTCCGCGCCAACTGCGGGTGCGGGGCCTGGGTGGGCAGGTCACGCTGGACGTGGCGCCGATGCCCAAGAAAGATCGCCGCGCGTTCGAGACCGCCTTGCGCGCCGCCTTTCGCGCCGACGCGGTGGAAACCACGCTGGCCGGCTGGACACCGCTGGGCCATTACGAACTGCAACGCAAGCGCGAACGCCGCCCGCTCTCCGAGGTGCTGTCATGAGCTGCCCGATCTGCGGCAAGGACACCGCGCCGAAATTTCGCCCCTTCTGTTCGAAACGCTGCGCCGATATCGACCTGTCGAAATGGTTCAGCGGCTCTTACGCCATCCCCTCGGAAGATCCCGAAGACGTCGAGCGCGCCATCGAGGAAATCGAACACGAGATGGAACGCGCATCGCAAAAGCCGCATTGAGGCTGGACGCGGCGGGAAAAAGTCGGGTGCAGCGGTCAGCGGTCAGGGCCGTCAATCCACCGCGCGGATCAGCTTGCGTTCCAGCACGCGCAGCACGGTTTTCAACTCGTGCCCGCGCTTGAGCACCTGGCCGTCCATGCCGACCACCGTGTATTGGCCCTGCCTTTGTCGCAGCTTGGGGCGTTTCTCGATGCGGTAGATCGGATGTTCGGCGGTGCGGCGGAAGACGGAAAACACCGCCACGTCGCGCAGATGGGAAATGCCGTAATCACGCCATTCGCCCGCGGCCACCATGCGCCCGTAAAGGCCCAGGATCACGCCCAACTCGCGGCGGTCGAAAGCCACCTGCTCGGGGGCCGTTCGTGGCGGCATCGGTGGAGGGGTCTGAAAAGTCATGACGCCAGATTTGCGCCGCTGGCCGGATTAATCAAGCCCCTTGCCGCCAAAGCGCCGCATCAGCGCCCCGTCGGCAGGCGGCATCGGCGGCAGGTTCGGGCCGGGCTGGTCCCACCAGGCCTCGGCTTGCGGGGTCAGCCGGTGCCAGGCCCGCGCGACGGCGGCGCGCGGCGCCATGTCCCAACCGGGCAGCAATAGCGGCGCGGGAAGGTCCGGTAAACGCAGCACGATACGCCGCCAGCGATGAATCAACAGGGTGCGCGCCGCCGCGGCATCGAGCGGGGCCAGTTCTGGCGTCATCACCGCCTCGAGGTCGGCGCCAAGGGCGCCCAACGCGTCGCGATGCTCGGCCGAAGCAATGTCCGCCCCGATGCCCGGTGCCAGCGCCTCAAGCCGGCCCACAAGCCGCAGGCGCGCGGGCGGCGCGGGCCCGTCCGCCGGGCGCAGCGCCAGCCCGCCCACCTGCAGGGCCATCGGATCCTGGCTGTCCTCCAGGCTCAGCGCCCAGTCCGCCACCGGGTCCGGCGGCGGGGCATAGATCCGATGCGTCGCATCAGTGAATTTCGCACGACCCTCCGCGGTCAGCCGGTAATGGCTCAACCGGCCATCGCGCTCGCTTTCCACCCAACCATCGCGGCCCAGCCGCGACAGCGCGGTGCGCAGCGCACCGGGTTCCACGCCGATACGTCCCAGCAGCCGGTTCAGCCGGGCGGTCGATACCCGCCCGCCACGCGGCTGCACGCTGTCGCCGAACACGGTGATAACCAGCGACCAGACGCGCAAACGGCCATCGGCTTCAAGCGTTTTCAAAAGGGGGGCAAGCGGGTCCATGCCCCTGATTACACCGCGAAACATGCGGGGAAAAGATGCGTGTCCCCCCAGGGTTCCTCTTGCCGGAAATACCTAGCCTTATGTCGCAAACGCACCAGCCGGAGGCTGAGCGGTGATTAAAGCGTTGTTTTCAGCATTATGCTTGTTTTCCTCGGCTGTGTGCGCACAAGTTCCCTCTCAGGCCGCTGCTATCTCTGGTAGGTCGGCCACCGTCGCTCCACAGAAAAACATTGATGCTCTGGTGCGAACCAAACACGTCGCTCCAAACCAGTGTGCCCTCTATGTGAAAAGCTCCGCGCCCGGATATGATGGCGACTGTAGCATCAGGGCCAATGATATCTGCATCCCAGTGAAGAAATGTATCGTCTACTCCAGAAGCGGGAACCATACCCCAAGAGTTCCTTGCCTCCGGAGTGACGCGCTGCACTGTATCATCGGGATACCTCGGGGGTGTGGCGGGTGTAGCCAAATGAGCGGTTCCTTTGATAGCCACGTCCCTACCCGGAGACTGACCATAATTCCGAAAATAGACACGCACTTTCAGCCCACGAGGACCAATCTCATATTCCCCGTGCGTAGGAGAGATATACGCCCTGACCTGCGCCTCACCGATCTCCCTGGCGTCTCTGGCCATGGCTTGGGTGGCCAGTAGGGTGCGCCAGACAAAAAATACACCAAAAAGAGTAATCACAGTCAGCCAAACAGTCGCGACAAGCATCCCGAACGCCCACGCAGCCATATCTTGCTGAGCCTTCAGGTCATACTCGGACTGCTTTACGCTGCCGTCAGCGCTTATATTGTCGGCCAAACAAGTAAGCCAGTCGAGCACGCCCGTTTCAGCCACGATGGACCGGCAGGCTCTTGGGCCATGCTGGGTGGTATCGGAGTAATATTGGGCAGCGGTGGCGCGTTCATCGGCGTGGCGTTGTTGGTAGGCCGAGAACACGCTCCACGAGAACCAAAGCCCAGAAATAAATACGGCTAATCCAAGTGTAACTGAGATGATCCAACTGCGCTTAAACATGCCAACATAAACGCCGCTGAAAACTTCCCACGGGACAGCTTGTTGCGAACGTTTACCTCCTTTTCGCTGATTCCAATATCAGCAAGCCTTTCAACAAGTTGAGCGTAAGTCACTCCCTTACATTTCAACTCGGCCTTGAGTAAGTTCGCAGATCTTGCTTCCCAGACTGTATGTTCCGGCATGCGCCGCCTCCTATAATAAAAGTACTATATGCGTTACTTGTGTCCCTGCTCTCAGTACGCCAGCGTACTTTCTTCTCTCCGAGGGAGCCGATCAATGCCCCGCGCCGCCAGCAGCCTTTCGGCCAACTCCTGGACTTCCCCGCCTTGCTTTCGCAGCGCCAGAAGCGCGTTGTTGATTGTCTTGTCCTGCATCCCAACATTATGATTCACATGCGGAATCCATGCACATACTTTATTGGTGCGTTTGCTGCATAAGGCCGGAAATACCCTTGGGGAGGCGCGCCGGGGGCGGAGCCCCCATGCCGCCGCGGCCTTCGGGGCGCGGCTGAAAATGCGTCGCGTCAGCGACACCATCGGATCACGGCCTGTCGTAGGCAACCATGGTCAGCAATTCGTATTCCGCCACCTGCTCGCCATCCTGGTTGGTCAGGGTCGCGTTCCAGGCAACCTCGCCATAGCTGTCGGTACGCCCGGTCTTGCGTTTGCAGGTCAGGCGTACGGCCACGCTGTCGCCGGGGCTGACGGGTTTCTGGAAGCTCAACCCGTTCAGCCCGGTATTGGCCAGAACCGGCCCCGGATCGGGCTGCACGAACAGCCCCGCTGCAAAGGACAGCAACAGGTATCCATGCGCGACGCGGCCGGGGAAGAACGGGTTGGCCCTGGCCGCCGCCTCGTCCATGTGGGCATAGAAGGTGTCACCGGTGAAATGCGCGAAATGCTCGATATCGTCGAGCGAAACCGTGCGCGTGTCGGTGTGGATGGTTTCGCCGATCTCGATCTCGCGGAAGGTGCGCTGGAACGGGTGTTTCGGGCCGGTTTTCTCGGCGCTGCCCTTTACCCATGTGCCGGTGATCGCGCTCAGCATGTCGGGGCTGCCCTGAATGGCGGTGCGTTGCATGTAATGCAGCACGCCGCGCACGCCGCCCAACTCCTCGCCTCCGCCCGCACGGCCCGGTCCGCCGTGGATCATGTGGGGAAGTGGCGAGCCGTGGCCCGTCGCCTCGTCGGCGCTGTCGCGGTTCATGATGTAAAGGCGGCCGTGATGCGCCGCGCTTGCCAGAGTCACGTCGCGTGCCACCCCCGCGTCATGCGAAAACAGCGAGGCCACCAGCGAGCCCCCGCCCGCATTGGCCAGCCGCGCGGCATGGGCCGTGTCGTCATAGGGCATCAGCGTGGACACGGGGCCGAACGCCTCGATCTCGTGCACCGCTTGCGCGCCATCGGGGTCGTCGCAGGCCAGCAGCGTCGGCGCCAGGAAGGCCCCAGGCCCGTCTGGCGCGGTATCGCCGCAGATCACCCGCGCCTCGGCCTTGAGCTGCGCCAGCTTTGCCTGCACGTCTGCCTTTTGATCAAGCGAAGCCAGCGCCCCCATGCGCGTGGCCTTGTCGGCCGGATCGCCGATCTTCACGTCTTCCAACTTGGCCGCCAGCGCCTGTGCCACCGCGTCCAGCTGCGCGCGCGGCACGATCAGGCGGCGCATCGCGGTGCATTTCTGGCCCGCCTTGGTGGTGATCTCGGCCAGGGCCTCTTTCACGAACAGGTCGAACTCGGGGCTGTCGGGGGCTGCATCCGGCCCCAGGATCGCGGCGTTGAGGCTGTCCTGTTCGCTGGTGAAGCGCACCGAGTTGCGCAAGAGGTTGTGGTTGCCCCGCAGTTTCATCGCCGTGTCGGCCGACCCGGTAAAGGCCACCACGTCCTGGGCGCCCAGCCGGTCCAGCAGGTCGCCGGTGCGCCCGATGATCAACTGCACTGCACCCTCGGGCAAGATCCCGGACTCGACGATCATGCGAAAACACGCCTCGGTCAGATAGCAGGTTTGCGTGGCCGGCTTGACGATGCAGGGCATCCCCGCCAGCAGGGCGGGAGCCATTTTTTCCAGCATCCCCCAGACCGGGAAGTTGAAGGCGTTGATATGCACCGCCACGCCTTGCAGGGGCACCGCGATGTGTTGGCCCAGGAAGGTGCCGTTGCGCGAAAGCTGTTCGATCTCGCCGTCGATATAGACCTGCCCTTCGGGCATTTCGCGCCGCCCCTTCGACGCGAACAGGAACATGGTGCCGATACCGCCGTCGATATCCACCCAGCCGTCGCGGCGGGTGGCGCCGGTCATCGGGTTCAGGGCATAAAGCTCTTCCTTGCGGGAATCGAGGTAGCCCGCCAGCGCCTTGAGCATCTTGGCGCGCTGGTGAAACGTGATCTCGCGCAGGGCAGGGCCGCCGCGCGTTTTTGCCCACTCCAGCATGGCCGCGAAATCAAGTGCCGCGTCGCCCGCGCGGGCGATCGGTGTGCCCGTCACCGGGCCGATGATCTGTTGCGCGCCCGCGCCCGGTGCGATCCACTGCCCGCAGGCAAAGCTTTCGGGTGTCAGCATCTGGTCCCCTCCTTCGGATTTGCGCGCAGCATGGCGCATCGGGGGCATGTGCGCAATACTCTTGACCGCCCGGTCGGTTTTGTGCAGGCTCATTTGGTGAACAGGAGGGAGGGGCTGGAATGACGCCGCAGGAACGGGCCGAACGCTCGGCGCAAGCCATGTGGGCCGACGACCGCGCCAGCAAATGGCTGGGCGCGCGCATTGACGAAATTGGCCCGGGGCGGGCCATTCTGTCGATGGAGGTGGCCGAGCATCACTTGAACGGGCACAGCATATGTCATGGCGGCTATATCTTCACGCTGGCTGACAGTGCCTTTGCCTTTGCCTGCAACAGCCACAACAAGATGGTCGTGGCGCAGGAAAATTCCATCACCTTCATCAGCCCCGGCAAGCATGGTGAGCGGTTGACCGCCACGGCGCAAGAGATCAGCCTGTCCGGCCGGACAGGCGTTTATGACGTGGTCGTGACAGGCGAGGACGGGCGCAAGGTGGCGCTGTTCCGGGGGCTTTCACGCCAGGTTTCAGGACAGCATTTCGAGGAGGACGACGCATGAGAGAGGCATTCATCTGCGAGGGGTGGCGCACACCGATCGGCCGTTACGGGGGCGCGTTGGCCCATGTTCGGCCCGACGACATGCTGGCCGGTGTCATCCGCGAGCTGGTCGCCCCGTTCAAGGGGCTGCAGGTCGATGAATGCCTGATCGGCTGCGCCAACCAGGCTGGTGAGGATAACCGTAACGTCGCGCGTATGGCCACGCTGCTGGCCGGGCTGGGCGAGGATGTGCCCGGTGCCACGATCAACCGGCTGTGCGGCTCGGGGCTGGACGCGGTGGGCAGCGCGGCGCGTGCGGTCAAGCTGGGCGAAGCCGAGGTGGTGATCGCCGGCGGTGTCGAGTCGATGAGCCGCGCACCGCTGGTCATGCCCAAGGCCGATGCCGCCTTCAGCCGCAAGGCCGAGATCTATGACACCACCATCGGCTGGCGTTTCGTCAACCGCGCCATGCACAAGCAGTTCGGCACGGATTCGATGCCCGAGACCGCCGAGAACGTGGCCGAAGATTTCAATATCGGCCGCGAGGACCAGGACAAGTTCGCCCTGCGCAGCCAGGAGCGCGCGGCAGCCGCCATCGCGTCGGGGCGCATGTCGCGCGAGATCAAGCCGGTGACGATCCCGCAGCGCAAGGGCGATCCGATCGTCGTGGATACCGACGAACACCCCCGTGCCACCACCCTGGAAAAGCTGGCCAAGTTGCCCGCGCCCTTCCGCGAGGGCGGCAGCGTGACCGCGGGCAATGCAAGCGGCGTGAATGATGGCGCCGCGGCGCTGATCGTGGCAAGCGAAGCGGCGGTCCGGAAATACGGGCTGACACCCATCGCGCGCGTCACCTCGATGGCCACGGTGGGTGTGCCGCCGCGGATCATGGGAATCGGGCCTGCGCCCGCTACCCAGGCGCTGTTGGATCGGCATGACCTGAAAATCGGTGATATCGACTTCATCGAGCTGAACGAAGCCTTCGCCGCGCAGGGCTTGGCGACGATGCGCCAGCTTGGCCTGCCCGATGACGCCGAGCATGTGAACCCGCATGGCGGTGCCATCGCTCTGGGCCATCCGCTGGGCATGTCCGGCGCGCGGCTGGCACTGACGAATGCAATCACGATGTCCGAAAACGATGCGAAGCGCGCGATCTGCACCATGTGCATTGGCGTGGGCCAAGGGATCGCGCTGTTGATGGAGGCCGTGTGATGGAAGACCTGTCGCCCAAACCCGGCGATCTTGAGCAGATCGAAACCGCCAGCCGCGACGAGATTTCGGCGCTGCAACTGGAGCGGATGAAATGGTCTCTGCGCCATGCCTATGACAACGTGCCGTTCTACAAGAACAGTTTCGACAAGGCGGGCCTGCATCCCGACGATCTGAAATCCTTGTCGGATCTTGCGAAATTCCCCTTCACCGCGAAAACCGACCTGCGCGACAATTACCCCTTCGGAATGTTCGCCGTGCCGCGCGGCGATGTGCAGCGTATTCATGCCTCGTCTGGCACGACCGGCCAGCCCACGGTGGTGGGGTATACCGCGCATGACCTCGATGTATGGGCGACGGTGGTGGCCCGCTCGTTGCGCGCGGCGGGCCTGCGCGCGGGTGATCTGCTGCACAATGCCTACGGTTACGGGCTGTTCACGGGGGGGCTGGGCATCCACCTGGGCGCCGACAAGCTGGGCCTGTCGACGGTGCCCATTTCTGGCGGGATGACGCCGCGCCAGGTGCGCCTGATCGAAGATTTCCAGGCCACGGGCATCACGGTGACGCCGTCCTACGCGCTGTCGATCCTGGATGAATACGCCGCGCAGGGCCTGGACCCGCGCAAGTCGCCCCTCAAGGTGGGCATCTTTGGCGCCGAGCCCTGGACCAACGCCATGCGGCGCGAGATCGAAGAGGCGTTCGACATGCACGCCGTCGACATCTACGGCCTCTCCGAGGTGATGGGCCCGGGCGTGGCCAATGAATGCGTTGAAACCAAGGACGGTCTGCACGTCTGGGAGGATCATTTCTACCCCGAGATCATCGACCCGCAGACGGGCGAGGTGCTGCCGGATGGCGAATTGGGCGAGCTGGTGTTCACCTCGCTCACGAAAGAGGCCTTCCCGATCATCCGCTACCGCACCCGAGACCTGACCCGCCTGCTGCCGGGCACCGCGCGCACGATGCGGCGCATGGAAAAGGTGACGGGCCGCAGTGACGACATGATCATCCTGCGCGGCGTCAATGTCTTTCCGACCCAGATCGAGGAAGTGTTGATGCAGGTGCGCGACCTTGCCCCGCATTTCCAGATTGAGCTGCACCGCAAGGGCCGGATGGATGCCATGCGCGTGCTGTGCGAGGCATGCGAGGGCGTAGGCCCCTCGGCGCGCGATGCGGCGGCACGCGACATGGGCCACCGTGTCAAGCAGACGATCGGCGTCAGCGTGGAAATCCATGTCTCTGACCCGGGTGGCGTGGCGCGCAGCCAGGGCAAGGCCGTGCGGATCATCGACAACCGCTCCAAGGGCGATTGATGGCCCGCGGTCTGGCGCGCGACCATGACGCGAAGCGCGCAGCCCTGCGCAAGGGGGCTGCGCAGTATTTCGCGCGCCACGGGTTCGATCGCGCCAGCATGACGGGTGCGGCGAAATCCTGTGGCGTGTCCAAGGCGCTGCTCTATCACTATTACCCGTCAAAAGAGGATCTGCTGTTCGATATCCTCGATGATCACCTGGGCGATCTTGTGGCCGTGGTCGAAGCCACTCGTGAGCAGGGCATGCGTGGCCTGATCCGGGCGATCCTTTCCGCCTACGAGAACGCCGACGCCGAACACAAGCTGCAACTGGACGCCTTGACGGTGTTGCCGGCGGCCAAGCAGGCCCCGTTGGTCGCCCATCAACGGCGCCTGGTTGCCATAATGGCCGACGCCGTGGCGGCCGAGGCACCCGGCCTGACGCCCGACCGGCTGCGTGCTGCCACGATGACCGTGTTCGGGATCCTGAACTGGTTCTACATGTGGCACCGCCCCGGCAAGGGGATGAGCCGGGCCGAATATGCCGACCTGGCGGGCGATTTCGTTATGGGCGGCTTGCGCAGCCTTGCGTGATCGGGCGGTGTCGCTGGCGCGACGCCCTGATATCTCGGGCCCTTTCGGGCCCTCGGACAGGGGGCGCTGCCCCCGTCTGCCTGCGGCAGCCTCCCCCGGGGTATTTCCGGCAAGAGGAAGCTGTGTGGATTTCCCGTCTTCCTCTTGCTTGAAATACCCCGGGGAGCGCGAGGGGCTGGCCCCTCGCTGCCTGACGATCAGGACTTGGGATAGCCCAGGGTTTTCAGCGCCTCGGTTATTTCATCGAGGATGGCCGGGTCATCAATAGTGGCAGGCATCTTGAACGCGTCACCATCGGCGATCTTGACCATGGTGGCCCGAAGAATCTTGCCCGAGCGGGTCTTCGGCAGGCGATCGACCACGACAGCCTGTTTGAAGGCGGCAACCGGGCCGATCTGGTCGCGCACCATGGCCACGCATTCGGAGGTGATTTCCTCGTGCGGGCGGTTGACCCCGTTGGTCAGGCAGACGAAGCCAACCGGGCTTTGGCCCTTGAGC
The DNA here is from genome assembly GCF_023703375.1 of Lutimaribacter degradans. Classification (GTDB taxonomy): domain Bacteria; phylum Pseudomonadota; class Alphaproteobacteria; order Rhodobacterales; family Rhodobacteraceae; genus Lutimaribacter; species Lutimaribacter degradans. The sequence continues at coordinate 78,230 of NZ_JAMQGO010000002.1, read as the reverse complement.
GTGTCAGACACGCCGATCACGGCGCATTCGGCAACGTCGGGGTGGTTGGCCAGTACTTCCTCCATCGCGCCGGTGGACAGGCGGTGGCCGGCCACGTTGATCACGTCATCGGTGCGCGCCATGATATAGAGATAGCCATCTTCGTCGATCATGCCGGCATCGCCGGTTTCGTAATAGCCAGGGAAGTGGTCGAGATAGGATTTGCGAAACCGTGTCTCGGCATTCCACAGCGTGGGCAGCGTACCGGGGGGTAGCGGCAGTTTCACGGCGATGGCGCCCAGCTCGCCCGGGGGCATCGGGTGGCCGGCCTCGTCGAGGATCTGCACGTCGTAGCCGGGCATCGGAACCGTGGGGCTGCCGACCTTGACGGGCAGGGCCTCGATCCCGGCGGGCATGCCCGCGATGGTCCAGCCGGTTTCGGTTTGCCACCAGTGGTCATAGATCGGTTTGCCCAGCACGTCGGCGGCCCAGTTGATCGTGTCCGGGTCGGCGCGTTCGCCCGCCAGATAGACCGCGCGAAGGCCGGACAGGTCGTATTTCCGGACGAATTCCCCCTTGGGGTCGTCGCGCTTGACCGCCCGGAAGGCGGTTGGCGCGGTGAAGAAGGATTTCACGTCATGCTCGGCGATGACCCGCCAGAAGGTGCCGGCATCGGGGGTGCCCACGGGTTTGCCCTCGAACACGATCGTCGTGTTGCCGTGGATGAGCGGCGCGTAGCAGATATAGCTGTGGCCCACGACCCAGCCCACGTCGGAGGCCGCCCAGAAGACTTCGCCGGGATCGACGTTGTAGATGTTCTTCATCGACCAGTTCAGCGCGACCAGGTGGCCGGCGGTATGGCGCACGACGCCCTTGGGCTGGCCCGTGGTACCCGAGGTATAGAGGATGTAGCACGGGTGATTGCCCTCGACCGGCACACATTCGGCCGGTTCAACCCCGTATTGAAAGGCGTGCCAGTCGACATCTCGCCCCTCGTTCAGCCTGGCGACCTCTTGTTCGCGCTGGAAGATCACGCAGAATTCGGGCTTGTGGCTGGATTGTTCGATGGCCCCGTCGAGCAGCGGTTTGTAATGCACCACGCGGCCCGGCTCCAACCCGCAACTGGCGGCAATGATCGCCTTGGGCTGCGCGTCATCGATGCGCACCGCCAGTTCATGCGCGGCGAACCCGCCGAACACGACCGAGTGGATCGCACCGATGCGGCCACAGGCCAGCATCGCCTCGAGCGCCTCGGGCACCATAGGCATGTAGATGATGACACGGTCGCCCTTTTCCACGCCTTTGGCGCGCAGCGCGCCGGCCAGCGTGGCCACGCGGTTGCGCAGTTCGGCATAGGTGATCTTGCGCACGGTGCCGGTAATCGGGCTGTCATGGATGATGGCAACCTGGCTGCCGCGCCCTTGCTCGACATGACGGTCGACCGCGTTCCAGCAAGTGTTCACCCGGCCATCGGCGAACCATTCATACATGTGGTCGCCCAGGTCGAACAGCGCCTTGGATGGCTTTTCGTCCCAGTCGATCGCCTCGGCCGCTTTCATCCAGAAAGCGTCTGGGTCGTCCTGCCAGCTTTTGTAAACGTCTGCATAGGTGGTCATGGTCTTGTCCTCCGTCCCTCGGCGCCCGGCTTGCGTGGTGCCGCCTTGCGCTGGGGATAGGGGACAGGGTGCCGTTGGGGCAAGCCTGTTACCGCCCAAACGGACAGATGGCCGCAGAAAATTTGCAGATGAAGGGGCGCTTCTTTTGCAAAATTTGGCAAACCCTCGGGTTTCTGCCGCTTCGCTGCGAAATGCGCAAATATTTGCAAAGTTGCAAATTGCCCTCTGCGAAGTAGGGGAATCGGCCATTGCAGGGAGGAAACGGTGCTTCTGCACCGGGCCAAGGTCAAGGAAGTGGGCCTTGGCGGGCTGGACCCCGCGCCAAGGGCTGTGCCGGGCGTGGCGCGGCGGATCAGCCGTAATGGGCCACAGGTGTTCCGGCAATCGCCGCCATGTTCAGCAACCCCCGCGCCGTGATACCGGGGGCCACCACATGGGCGCGGTTGCCCATGCCCATGAGGATCGGACCGACCTCAAGCCCGTCGGCCTTCATCTTGAGGATGTTGCGCACCCCCGAGGCCGCATCGGCATGGCCGAAGACCAGCACATTCGCCGCCCCCTGCATCCGGTTGCCGGGCAGCAGGCGCTCGCGCAACTCGGGGTCAAGCGCGGCATCGACATTCATCTCGCCCTCGTAGGCGAAATCGCGCGGTGCGCTGTCAAGAATGGCGATGGCCTCGCGCAGGCGCCGGCCCGAGCCTTCGGCCTGGTTGCCGAACTGGCTTTGCGAGCATAGGGCGATATTGGGCTCCAACCCGAAACGGCGCACGTGGCGTGCTGCACCCACCGCGATCTCGGCCAGGTTCTCGGGGGTGGGCAGCGAATAGACATGGGTGTCGGCGACGAACAGCGGCCCGTCTTCGAGGATCATCATCGACAACGCCCCATGCGGGCGCAGATCGCCCCGCCCAAGAACCTGGCTGACATAGTTCAAATGCCAGCGGTATTCGCCGAAGGTGCCGCAAATCAGGCTGTCGGCCTCGCCGCGGTGCACCATCACCGCGCCGATGGCGGTGGTGTTGGTGCGCATGATCGCGCGGGCGAGGTCGGGGGTGACGCCTCGGCGGGCCATCAACTCGTGATAGGTGCGCCAGTAATCGCGGTAGCGCGGGTCGCTTTCGGGGTTCACGATAGCCAGGTCGCGGCCAGGGCGCACGGTCAGGCCAAAGCGTTCGCAGCGTTTCTCGATCACCTCGGGGCGGCCGATCAGGATGGGTTGCTCGGTGGTTTCCTCGAGAATTGCCTGCGCGGCGCGCAGGACGCGCTCATCCTCGCCCTCGGCAAAGACGATGCGGCGGGCGGCCGTCGCGGCGGCCTCGAACACCGGGCGCATCAGCAGGGCGGATTTGAAAACGCTGGCATTGAGCGTTTGACGGTAGGTGTCGAAATCGGCGATCGGGCGGGTGCCCACGCCCGTTTCCATCGCGGCGCGTGCCACGGCCGTCGACACGACACCCGACAGGCGCGGGTCGAACGGCTTGGGGATCAGGTAATCAGCCCCGAATGTCAGTTGCTCGCCGCGATAGGCGGCGGCGGCCTCGGCGCTGGTTGTCTGGCGGGCAAGCTCGGCGATGCCGTCGATACAGGCCAGTTGCATGGCGTCGTTAATCTCGGTCGCGCCGACATCGAGCGCGCCGCGAAAGATGAACGGAAAGCACAGCACGTTGTTGACCTGGTTGGGAAAATCGCTGCGCCCGGTGGCGATGATGGCGTCGGGCGCCACTTCGCGCACCTCGTCGGGCAGGATTTCGGGCGTCGGGTTGGCCAGCGCGAACACGATGGGACGCTTGGCCATCCGTGTGACCATGTCACGGCTCAATACACGGGGGCCCGACAGCCCGAGGAACAGGTCCGCGCCGTCGATCACTTCGTCCAGCGTCCGCAGGGAGGTGTCCTGTGCAAAGGTGGCCTTTTGCTCGGTCATGTCCTCGGTGCGGCCCTCGTAGACCAGCCCGTGAATGTCGCACAGCCAGACGTTTTCCCGCTTCACGCCCAGTTTCAGCAGCATGTTCAGGCAGGCGATACCCGCCGCGCCACCGCCGGTGCTGACCACCTTGATGTCTTCGAACCGCTTGCCCGCCACGTGCAGCGCGTTCTTTGCCGCAGCGCCAACCACGATGGCGGTGCCATGCTGGTCGTCATGAAAGACGGGGATGTTCATCCGCTCGCGGCAGATCTTTTCGACGATGAAGCAATCGGGCGACTTGATATCTTCAAGATTGATCGCGCCAAAGGTCGGGCCAAGCGCGCAAACGATCTCGGCCAGTTTCTCGGGGTCGGATTCGTCCAGTTCCAGGTCGAAGCAATCGATGCCGGCGAATTTCTTGAACAGGACGGCCTTGCCCTCCATCACCGGCTTGGAGGCCAGGGCCCCGATATTGCCCAGCCCCAGAACCGCCGAACCGTTCGAGACCACCGCAACGAGATTGCCCCGCGCGGTATAGCGGCTGGCATTGGCCGGGTCTGCCACGATCTCGGTGCAGGCTTCGGCCACGCCGGGCGAATAGGCGCGCGCCAGGTCGCGGCCATTGGCCAGCGGCTTGGTGGCGCGGATTTCCAGTTTTCCGGGCTTTGGATGCTCGTGGTAGAACAGCGCCGCCTCGCGCAGCAGGTCTTTGGGGGTATCGGTCATGGGGGCCTCCTGCGTAATTGTTTAGTATTAAACTATTGCCTGGATCAATAGAAAAGCCAAATGCCGCGCCGCCGGTTCCGAATGCCTCGAAACGGCCTGGCGCCGCACGGCCGGGTGACTTGCCGCGTTGCGATGGTCTGCTGTCCGGCGGCTTGGGTCAAGCCGCAGCCGAGGGGCGCGCGGACTGGCAGCGTGCCCGGGCGTCCGGCCGCGGGCTGGCGCTTGCAAAGGGCGGGCCGAGGCGACAGGATCGGGCGACGGTTCAGCCACGAGGGCGATCATGAAAACCATCCGCGCGGAAATGTCGGTAAATTCGTCTCGTTGCACGGGCCAAAAGGCGCCGCCTGATGCGTTCATCATTCTCGGGGGGATGAAAACGCGCTATGCGGATCTGGCCGGGCCCCTGGACCTGACAAGGACCATGCCCGGCATGGTCACAACGATGCTGGAGACTGCCCGATGAGCCTTCTTGATACAGCGCGCGTGGTGCGCGAAAACGCCTATGCCCCTTATTCGCAATTCAAGGTCGGGGCCGCCGTGCGCGGGGCCTCGGGCCAGATCTATGCCGGGTGCAACGTGGAAAACGTGGCCTACCCTGAAGGCACCTGTGCCGAGGCGGGCGCGATCGCCGCGATGGTGGCGGCCGGCGAGACCGAGATTGTCGAGGTTTGCGTGATCGCCGATAGCCCGACGCCCGCCTCGCCCTGCGGGGGCTGCCGGCAAAAGCTGGCCGAGTTCGCGCGCGGCGAGGTGACGGTGCGGCTGGCCACGGTGAACGGGCCGGAACAGGTGGTCACCGTGGCCGACCTGTTGCCTGGGGCCTTTGCCACGTCGCACATGGGTGGCGGAAAGGACTGACCCGCATGGATGCCCGCGCCATCATCGCCCGCTTGCGCGATCGTCAGCGCGTGGATGCGGACGCGTTGCGCTGGTTCGCGCAGGGCCTGTCCGATCGGGGGGTCAGCGATGCGCAGGCCGGGGCATTTGCCATGGCGGTTCTGCTGAACGGGCTGGACGCGGCAGACCGCGTCGCCCTGACGCTGGCGATGCGGGACTCGGGCGATGTGCTGCACTGGTCGCTGGATCGCCCGGTGATCGACAAACATTCCACGGGTGGTGTGGGCGATTGTGTCAGCCTCGTGCTGGCCCCGGCGCTTGCGGCCTGTGGCGCGGCGGTTCCGATGATCTCGGGCCGGGGGTTGGGCCACACGGGTGGCACGCTCGACAAGCTCGAGGCGATTCCGGGCTTTGCCACCGAGTTGGACGAGGCGCGGCTGCGCACGGTGGTAACCGAGGCGGGGTGCGCCATCGTGGCAGCCAGCCACCGTATCGCGCCCGCCGACAAGCGGCTTTATGCCGTGCGCGACGTGACGGCGACGGTGGAAAGCCTGGACCTGATCACCGCCTCGATCCTGTCCAAGAAACTGGCCGCGGGCCTGCAGGGGCTGGTGCTTGACGTGAAAACCGGGTCGGGCGCCTTCATGAAAACGGTCGAGGAGGCCCGCGCGCTGGCGCATGCGCTGGTTGAAACGGCAAACAGCGCGGGCTGCCCGACATCGGCGCTGATTACCGACATGACGCAACCGCTTGCCCCGGCATTGGGTAACGCGCTTGAGGTTGCGGCGGCGATGCGGGTGCTGACCGGCGCCGCGCGGGGGCGGCTTTTCGATCTGAGCGTGGCGCTGGGGGCCGAGGCGCTGGTGCAGGGCGGCCTTGCGACCGACGCGACCGAAGGTGCCGCGCAGGTGGCGCAGGCCATCGACACCGGGGCCGCGGCCGACACGATGGGGCGCATGGTGGCCGCGCAAGGCGGGCCGTTGGCTTTTGTCGGGGAATGGGCTCGCTTCCTGCCCGAGGCCCCGGTTATCCGCGAGGTCCCCGCACCGATGGCAGGCCATGTCACCGCGATGGATGGCGAGGCGTTGGGCCTGGCGGTGGTTGCGCTGGGTGGGGGGCGGCAGGTCGAAACCGACCGTGTTGATCCGGCGGTGGGCCTTTCGGATGTCGTGTCGCTGGGTGATCGGGTGGACAGGGGCCAACCGCTGGCGCGCATCCACGCCGCCCGCGAAGATGCCGCCGAGGCGTCCTTGCGCGCGGTGCAGGCTGCGATCACGCTGGGCCACGGCGCGCCTGGCGACCGGCCATTGGTTCTCGAAAGGGTCGGGCCATGAGCCGTGCTTTCCTGGTCGTGCTGGATTCCGTTGGCATTGGCGGCGCGCCGGATGCGGCGCGTTTCTTCAACGGCGACCGGCCCGATGCCGGCGCCAACACGCTGGCGCATATCGCCCGCGCCTGTGCCGACGGCCTGGCCGAAGACGGGCGCAGCGGCCCGTTATACCTGCCGTTCCTCGATGGTCTTGGGCTGGGCGCGGCGTTGCATCTGGCCAGTGGCGCCGATGCACCGGGCCTTGGCGTCACACCTCGGGGGCTGTGGGGCGCGGCGACCGAAACAAGCCCCGGCAAGGATACGCCCTCGGGCCATTGGGAACTGGCCGGCGTGCCGGTGCCCTGGGATTGGCATTATTTCCCCGACACGCAGCCCGCTTTTCCGCCCGATCTGTCGGCAACCGTGGCGCGCGCGGCGGGCACTGATGGCATTTTGGGTGACTGCCACGCCAGCGGCACCGAGATCGTGGCGCGGTTGGGCGCCGAGCATCTGCGCAGCGGCTGGCCGATCTGCTATACTTCGGCCGATAGCGTGTTCCAGATCGCCGCGCATGAAGAGGCGTTCGGCCTGGACCGCCTGCTGGATTTGTGCCGCACCGTTGCGCCCCTGCTGCACGAGATGCGGGTTGGGCGCGTCATCGCCCGCCCCTTTGTCGGTGAGCCGGGGAATTTCACACGCACCGGCAACCGCCGCGATTTCGCCATCGCGCCGCCTTCGCCCACGTTGTGCGACTGGGTGGCGGGTGCGGGGCGCGCGGTGCATGCGGTTGGCAAGATCGGCGACATCTTCTCGATGCGCGGGATAACCGACGTGGTGAAGGGCAGCGATGCCGAATTGATGGATCACCTCGACGGGCTGGTGGATACCGCGACGGATGGCAGCCTGACCTTTGCCAATTTCGTCGAGTTCGACAGCCTTTACGGCCATCGCCGAGATGCGGTTGGCTATGCCCGCCACCTGGAATGGGCCGATGCGCGGCTGGCCGCGCTGGCCCGTCGTCTTGGCCCTGATGACCTGATGCTGGTCACGGCCGATCACGGCAATGACCCGACCTGGAGCGGCACCGACCACACGCGCGAACGCGTGCCGGTGCTGGGTGTCGGGCGGGCATCATGCGCGGTGGGGCAAGTGGCCTTTGCCGATGTGGCCGCCAGCGTGGCCGCCCATCTGGGCGTGCCCGCACAGGGACCGGGACGGAGCTTTGCATGAGTTGGCAGGATTTTCCCAAGCTTGAACTGCACCTGCACCTGGAGGGGGCAGCGCCCCCTGACTTCATCCGCCGCCTGGGACAGGAAAAATCGGTCAACCTGTCGGGCGTGTTTGATGAGCGGGGCCAATATGCATTTCGCGACTTCGCGCATTTTCTGCAGGTTTACGAGGCCGCGACGGCCGTGCTGCGCAGCCCCGACGATTACGCACGCCTCATATCCGAGGTGCTGGCCCGCGCGGCCGAGAATGGCGTGATCTACACCGAAATCTTCCTGTCGCCCGATTTTTGCGGTGCGCGCGATTTGTCGGCTTGGCGCGACTACATGGCCGCGATGCAGGATGCCGCCGCCCGGGCCGAGGCGCGGCTTGGAATCGTGATGCGCGGCATCGTCACCTGTATTCGCCATTTCGGCCCTGAAAAGGCCCGCGAAACGGCCCTTTGCGCGGCCGAAACCGCCGGTGACTGGATCGTGGGTTTCGGTATGGGCGGTGATGAAACACGCGGGCGGCAGGGTGATTTCGCCTGGGCCTTTGACTGCGCGCGCGAGGCGGGGCTGCGGCTGACGACCCATGCGGGCGAGTTCGCCGGGCCCGCCTCGATCCGCGAGGCGCTGGATGACCTGCGCGTTGACCGCATCGGCCATGGCGTGCGGGCCATCGAAGAGCCCGCGCTGGTCAGCCGACTGGTGGCGCAGGGAACGGTGCTTGAGCTGTGCCCGGGCTCGAACCTTGCACTGGGGCTTTATCCCGACATGCGGGCCCACCCGGTCGAGCGGCTGCGCGCGGCGGGCGTGAAGATTACGATCAACACCGATGACCCGCCCTTCTTCCACACCGATATGAGCCGCGAATTTGCCGCGCTGGAGCGCGCGCACGGCTGGGATGGCGAGCGGTTCATGCAGGTTGCGCATACCGCGCTTGACGCGGCCTTTTGTGACGATGCGACGCGGGCCGCATTGGCCAAGCGACTGGAGACGCCGGGATGAGGGTGCTTTTGCCCCTGCTCGTGCGGACGGTTTGCAAAAGCCCAGGCCCGCGTTATCACTGGCCCATGCCCTGACAGGAGCCCGGAATGAGCGACCACCTGACGATCGTCGACCACCCGCTTGTCCAGCACAAGCTGACCCTCATGCGCGACATGCGAACGCCCTCGGCGCAGTTTCGGCAGTTGCTGCGGGAAATCAGCCTGTTCCTGACCTACGAGGCCACGCGCGACCTGCCCCTGACGACCAAGATCATCGAAACACCGATGACCGAGATGGAGGCGCCCACGCTGAAGGGCAAGAAGCTGGCGCTGGTCAGCATCCTGCGCGCGGGCAACGGGATGCTGGACGGGGTGCTTGATTGCATCCCCTCGGCGCGGGTGGGCTTTGTCGGGCTTTACCGCGACGAGGCGACGCTGACGCCGGTTCAATATTACTCCAAGCTGCCGCAGGGGATGGACGGGCGGGCCGCGCTTGTCGTCGACCCGATGCTTGCCACGGGCAATTCTTCGGCCGCGGCGATCGACCTGGTCAAGCAATCGGGCTGCCGCGACATCCGTTTCGTCTGCCTGTTGGCCGCGCCCGAAGGGGTGGCCCGGATGCGTCAGGCGCATCCCGATGTGCGCATCTTTACCGGGGCGCTGGACACAAAATTGAACGAACAGGGGTATATCGTGCCGGGACTAGGTGATGCGGGTGATCGCATGTTCGGCACGAAATAAGGTAGATTGAAGGCACCCCGCTCTTTACTCGCGCCCGTGATCCATGCAATTTGTACAGGTAAAGTTGCGTGGGGGCGCATATGAAGATTGTCAGAGTTCTGTCTGTTGCCGTTTTGATGGGGCATGTCGGCCTTGGGGGCGCAAACGCCCAGTCACAAATGAAAACCCAGATACCGGCGAATTTCCCGCCCAGCTCTTACGCGGGCAAGCAGTTTGTCGATAACCGCGGCTGCATCTATGTGCGCGCGGGGATTGATGGCAATGTCACCTGGGTGCCGCGCATGACCCGCGCGCGCAAGCATATCTGCAACGCCCAGCCGACCTTTGCCAATGCGCCCGCGCCCGAGCCTGCAGCACGGCAGACGGCCGCGGCCGAGCCAAAGATGCTGCCGCCGCCCGCCGATGCCCCCAAGGCGCGCGCGCCCGAGCGGCAGGCCAAGGCTGCAACGTCGAGCAGCGCGGCGCCGAAACCGACGGTCCGCCGCGTGGCCCAGCCGGTTCGTGTGACCGCCTCACAGCCGCGCCGTGTCACGGTGGCGCCGTCGCCAGCCGCGCCCAAGCCGCGCCAGATGGCCACGCCCGCGCGCAAGGTCGTGAAAAAACGTGCGCCCGTCCTGCGCGGTTCCGAGGGGGGATGCCGCTGGGCCTCGCCGCAAAGCGCCCAGTACATGCGTGGCGAAGGCGTGCGCTGCGGCCCGCAAAACATCTCGCCGCTGGCAGGGGTCCAAACGCCGCAGCGCGGCCAGGCCCCGGTGCGCGAAGCGGCGGGTGTGCGGCGCGTCGCTGCTGCTCCTGCGGCGGCTCGTGTCACGCCGGCAACCCGAATCGCGCCCCTGCACGTGGCAAAGGCGCAGGCCCAGGTGGTGGGTGTCGGGCGCGTGCCGCCTGGGTATCGCCGAGTGTGGGAAGATGACCGCCTGAACCCCAGGCGTGCCCATCAGACCCTGGCCGGCAAGCAGCAGATGGACCGGCGCTGGACGCGCGAGGTGCCCCGCCGCCTGATCGACATCAGCAGCGGCATGGACGTGACCGCCTTCAACCCCGATCTCGTCTATCCGTACACCTCGATGCAAGAACAGCGCGCCGCCCCTCGTTCGCGTGGCGGGTATCTTTCGACCAGCGGCAGAACGCACGAGACCACGCAAAAGCCGACGGTATCGACACGGTCGGCCCCCAAGGCGCCGGTTGCCGCTGACACCAAGGCCGTGCGCGTTGCTGTCAGTCACCGCTTTGTGCAGGTGGGTCGTTACCCGTCTGGTGACGCCGCGCGACGCGATGCGGCACGGCTGAAGCGGGCCGGGCTGACGGTGCGTATGGGCACGCTGCGCGGAAATGACGGGCAGGCGCGCGTTCTGCTGGCAGGGCCTTACAGCTCGCCGCAGGCGCTGGGCAACGCGTTGTACGCCGCCCGCAAGGCCGGCTTTTCCGGGGCCTTTACCCACAAGTAAAGCCAACCGTGTTGCGCTGAAAACCAAAGGGGCCGGCACCGGGCATCGGGCCGGCGCCTTGGCGTAGGGGCCGGGTGGTCAGTTTCCGCAGATCGCTTGCAGGCGCAGCCAGTCATTGTCGCTCAATACCGCGGGGGGCGGCGGTCCGCTGGCAAAGGGGTCGGCCTCGATCAGGCCAAGGACGGTTTCGCCCGTTACGTCGCGCGCATAGGCATAGGGGCCCGAACGCACACCCGCATCGGCAAACGCGGCCAGCAGGCGATCATCGGGCACCGGCACGGGCGTGGCGGCTGGCAAGGTTTCGGAATGGCGTTGCAGGATTGTGTCGGGCACAGCGCCCGTCGTCAGCAAACGGAACGAGGCGCGCACGCCGGTTTCGCGCAACAGCCGGTCCAGCGGATCGGAGAGGGCCGCGCGCTCTTGCGCGGCGATGATGTAGCCGGCCACCACGTCGGGCTCTTCGTGATCTTCGATCAAACGGGCGCGCAACAGGATGCGCCCGCCGGGCAGCGCCAGGGCATCGCGCACCCCGTCGCGCACCACGTGCAAACGGGGTCTCGCGCCGTCCGGGCCGGGCAGCCGCGCGGCCAGCCGCCCAAGTGCCGCAAGCCCCTGCGGCTCGGTGCAGGCAGGGCCGGTGACGCGTTGCAACTGCGTCATCAGGGCGGCGCCGATATCGTCGCGCTTGGCGGCAGGAACCACCTTTACCGCGTGTTCACGCAGCACCTCGGGCAGCCAGAACAGCGCCAACCCGGCCACCGCGGCGGCGCTGAGCCCGAACATCAGCAGGCGCAGGCGCCCAGGGTGCGGGCGGCCGCGGTCAATCGCACTGCGCAGTTTTTCGATCGCCTTGATCATTTCTTCGGCGTCGGGGGCCAGTTCCAGCAATTCGCCGGGGTCGCCGTCGGGGTGGAACAACGCGGGGCTTTCGCCGGGGTTGGCGCGCTCGATCGCGGCCAGTGACCAATGGGTAAGCGGCCGGTCTTGCATATCCGCGATAACCAGTGTCGCATCGCCGATGGAAACAACCACCTCGCGCCGCTGGGCCTCGGGGCTTTCGCGCCAAAGACCGGTCGCTTCAAGCCGCTGGTACTGCTTCAATGCTGTCATTTTCTTGGGCCTGCTCTGCCTTGTGCTTCAGTCTAGCATGTTGCACGAAGCGGCGGCAATCACTGCGCAACAGGGGGAAAGCTGCCCGGCTTTTCCCCGTATCCATGCGGCGGGGCCTGCACTGGTAACGCGCGGCACGGCGGACTATCTTCGGTGTATCGGAATATCGGGGGCAGGGTTTGGTCATTTCAAGCATCGCAGACGGCATCACGCGCACGGTCGAAGGGATCGGTGACAGCGTGTCGGGTGCGTTTTTCGAACCTGTCATCCGGCTGGGCGTGACGGGGCTGGCGCGCTCGGGCAAGACGGTTTTTATTACCTCGCTCGTCGCCAACCTGATGGACCGGGGGCGCATGCCACAACTGGTTGCCGCGGCCGACGGGCGCATCGTGGCCGCGTTCTTGCAGCCGCAACCCGACGACACCGTGCCCCGTTTCGATTACGAGGCGCATTACGCCGCGCTGACCGCCGATCAACCGCGCTGGCCCGACAGCACCCGCGCGGTATCCGAACTGCGCCTGTCCTTGCGGGTGCAGCCCACCGGATTGCTTGGGGGCTTGCAGGGGCCGCGCACCGTGCATCTGGATATCGTCGATTACCCCGGTGAATGGCTGCTGGACCTGGCGTTGCTGGACAAGGATTACGCCCAATGGTCGGCCGAGGTGCTGGCACGTATCGACACGCGCCCGCAGGCGGCCGATTTCCTGCTGCAGGCGCGGGCCACCGATGGCACGGCGCCGCATGACGAGCCCACGGCCCGGGCCCTGGCCGACAGTTTCACAAGCTACCTGCATGCGGCACGGGGCGCGGGGTTCTATGACTGTACGCCGGGGCGGTTCCTGCTGCCCGGCGATCTGGCGGGCAGCCCCGCGATCACCTTTGCGCCCTTGCCGAACGGGGGCGATGCCCCGCGCCGCTCGCTTGCGCGCGAGATGGCGCGGCGGTTCGAGGCGTACAAGCGCGAAGTGGTGAAACCGTTCTTCCGCGATCACTTTTCCCGCATCGACCGGCAGGTGGTGCTGGTTGACGCGCTGGGGGCGATCAATGCGGGGCCAAAGGCGGTCGAGGACATGCGCCTTGCCATGGCCGATATCCTGTCGGCCTTTCGCCCTGGGCGCAACGCCTTCCTGTCACAGCTTTTGCTGGGCAAACGGGTGGAAAAGATCCTGTTCGCGGCCACCAAGGCCGACCACCTGCATCACGCGCAACATGCCCGGCTGACCGCCATCATGGAGGCGCTGACCCGCGACGCGCGCGACCGGGCCGATTTTGCCGGTGCCCGAACGCAGGCCATGGCCATCGCCGCCCTGCGCGCCACCACCGAAGATACGATCACCCATGACGGGCGCGCGCTGGATTGCGTGCGCGGCACGTTGCTGGATGGCGGCAAACGCGCCGCCTTCTACCCGGGCGAGTTGCCCGAAGACCCCAACCGTCTGTTGTCGCCTGCGCGCGACGGCGCCACGACCTGGCTGGATGCGGATTACAAGATCATGCGCTTTGCGCCCGCGCGGCTTAGCCTGAAACCGGGCGAGGGGCCGCCGCACATCCGGCTGGATCGTGCCGCGCAATTCCTGATCGGGGACAGGCTGTGATCGACCCGGCGCCATGCCGCGCGCGGGTTTGGCATGCGCCGTGCCTGCTGCGAATACTATGGGCGCACGAGGATGCCTCTGACCGGCCGCGCCGAACCGATGCGGCGTTGATGTTTCGGTTGATCCGGCAGCGCGCGATACGTGTCATTCAGCTCGGGCGCCGCCCGGTCGGGTTCATCGCGCGCAACGGTTCGATCATCCTGGCGCTTTACGTGCACCCGCGGGGGCAGGGCCGGGGCTATGGCAGCATGCTTTTGGCCGATGCCAAGGCATGCCACCCGCAGTTGGAGCTATGGACGCTGCGCGACAACCTGCCGGCCCGGCGCTTTTACGCCGCGCATGGTTTCGTCGAGGTGGCGCGCGGAATGGGGCTGGGCAACGATGGCGGCCTGCCTGACATCCACCTGGCCTGGCAAAAGGAGGCTGCGACATGACCAATGGCCCGGTTCTGATTGATCTTGAGGACGACGATTCCGCGCCGGGACCCGATGCTGCGCCGCCGGTGCCCGACCCGGATCTGCCCCCGCCGCAAGGCCGCGCCATGAAGACCGTAGCGACGCTGGGCGCGCGTCGCCCGTCGTGGTTGGCGCGCTGGTTCTGGGGGCTTTTGCTGGCGGTACTGGGGGCGGTACTTTCCGTCGCGGCGTGGGATTTCGCCACCGGCCTGATCGCGCGGATGCCGTTGCTGGGCTATGCCGTCACGGTGCTTATCGGGGCATTGGTGCTGGTGGCGCTGCTGGCGGGGCTGCGTGAAATGGCTGCCTTTGCCCGGCTTGCCCGCATGGACAAGCTGCAAGGCCGGGCCGAGGCCGCGTTGTCCGAGGCATCGCTGCCCAAGGCGCGCGCAGTCGTGGCCGAGCTTGAGCGGCTTTATGCTCGCCGGCCGGAGCTGGATTGGAATCGCGCGCGGTTTACCGATCGCAGGGATGAACAGTTCGATGCCAACGCGCTTTTCGCCCTGACCGAGGCCGAGATGCTGGCACCGCTGGACGCCGCCGCACGCGTCCAGGTCGAGGCGGCCGCGCGGCAGGTTGCCACCGTCACCGCGATCGTGCCGCTGGCACTGGCCGATGTGGCCGTGGCATTGAGCGCCAACTTGCGCATGATCCGCCGGATCGCCGAAATTTATGGTGGTCGGTCGGGCGTTCTGGGGTCATGGCGATTGACGCGGGCGGTGATGACGCACCTTGTGGCCACCGGCGCCGTGGCGGTGGGCGATGACCTGATAAGTTCGGTCGCGGGCGGTAACGTGCTGTCGAAACTGTCGCGCCGCTTTGGCGAGGGGATCGTGAATGGCGCGTTGACCGCGCGGGTGGGCATCGCCGCAATGGAGGTCTGCCGCCCGCTGCCCTTTGGCCGCGCGGCGCGTCCCTCGGTGTCGGGCACGGTGAAACGTGCCCTGGCGGGGTTGTTCGGCGGCTGAACGCGCTGCCGGCCCCACCTGCGCGCATACCGCTCAGCGGGCGGCGGCGTTCTTGTTCGCGGGCTTTTTCTTGGCCGGGGCGGGGCTGTTGGCGTTCATGAATTCCAGCACCAGCGGCCGGATGTTGTTGCGCCAGCTTTTGCCGGCAAAGATGCCGTAATGGCCTGCGCCCGGTTCGACATGGCTGGCTTTCATGCTGTCTGGCAGGCCGGTGCACAGATCAAGCGCCGCCACGCATTGGCCGGGGGCCGAGATGTCGTCATTCGCGCCTTCGACCGTCTTGACGGCCACATTGGTGATCTTGCCGATATCGACGCGTTTGCCCGCCACGGTAAAGACGTTGCGCGCGATCTCGCGCTCCTTGAAGATGCGCTCGACGGTGGAAAGGTAGAACTCGGCCGTCATGTCCATCACCGCCAGGTACTCGTCGTAAAAGCGGTTATGCGCGTCATGTTCCGACGCCTCTTCACGCATCACCCGTGCGATCTGGTTCTGGAATGCCTCGGAATGGCGGTCGGCGTTCATCGAGATGAAAGACGCCAGTTGCAGCAGGCCGGGATAGACCATGCGGCCCACGCCCTTGTATTTGAAACCGACGCGCTGGATCATCATTTCCTCGAGCTGGCCCATCGTGACCCGGTTGCCGAAATCGGTCACGTCGGTGGGCGTGGCGTCGGGGTCGATCGGGCCACCGATCAGCGTCAGCGTGCGGGGTTGGGCGTCGGGCTCTTCCTCGGCCAGGTAGGCGGTGGCGGCCAGTGCCAGCGGTGCGGGTTGGCACACGGCGATCACATGGGTGTCGGGGCCCATTTCCTTCATGAAATCGACAAGGTAAAGCGTGTAATCCTCGACATCGAACTTGCCTTCGGACACGGAGATGTCGCGCGCGTTATGCCAGTCGGTGATATACACCTCGTTGTCGACGATCAGCGATTTCACGGTCGAGCGCAGAAGCGTGGCGTAATGCCCCGACATCGGCGCCACCAGCAGCACCTTGCGCGGCTGTTCCTCGCGCCCGGCGACATTGAAATGCAACAGGTTGCCGAAGGGGCGTTCGACCACTGTTTCGATGTTGACCAAGTGGTCCTTGCCGTCCTCGCAGGTGAAGGTGCGAATACCCCAGTCGGGTTTGGCCACCATGCGCTGGAACGTGCGTTCCGTCACCTCGCCCCAAGCTGCCAACCATTGCAGCGCAGGGTTTGGCACCATCGAAAAAAGCGGATACGATGCAAAGGACAGGGCGGAGGCACCCAGCCATTGATTGGTATTGCGCATCGATTCCATCAGGTCATAGGTGGCCATGTAGCGCATAAGCGGTCTTTCCTTTCTAAGGGCGGATCGCCCCGGTTCGATGTCGGTCGCGCTGCTCCTCCGTGCTGGCGATCGTCATGCTGCATAGCAGCGAAGATACGAGGAAAAACTGAATATGACAACTAAAGACGATGTCGCGGACAAGGCCACAGCCGAAAATCTCGAACGGCTCAACAGCAATCTTGCGAAGGTCGAAGAGTTGTCGCAACGCCTGGTTGCGGCCGTGTCGCGCCGAAACCAGGCCAACCCCACGCTGAACGCGCCGGGGTCGGACCTGCTGGTGAAGGCCACGCAATCCTATTGGCAAGAAATAATGCAAAACCCTGCGCGCATCTTCGAAAGCCAGGTGGAATACTGGGGCAAGTCGGTCAAGCATTTCCTCGAGGCGCAACAGGCGCTGGCCCAGGGCAAGCTGGAAGCCCCCGAGGATGAAACGCCCAGCGACCGGCGCTTTGCCAACCCGTTGTGGCAAAAGCACCCGTATTTTAATTACGTCAAGCAGCAGTACATGCTGAACGCGCAGGCGATCCGCGATGCGGTTTCCGCCGCCGACGACCTTGAGCCGAAAGAACGCAGGCGGCTTGAATATTTCTCGAACCAGATCATCGACATGATGGCGCCCACCAATTTCCTGCCGACCAACCCCGACGCGCTCGAACGCGCGATCGAAACAGATGGCGATAGCCTGGTGAAGGGGCTTGAGAACCTTGTCTCCGATCTCGAGGCAAATAACGGTGAAATGCTGGTGCGGCTTTCGGATGAAAACGCCTTTCGCCTGGGCGAGAACATCGCCACCACGCCGGGACAGGTCGTTTATCGCAACCGCATGATGGAATTGATCCAGTTCTCGCCCGCGACCGACCAGGTCCATGCGACGCCGCTGGTGATCTTTCCGCCATGGATCAACAAATATTATATCCTCGACCTGAAAGAGCAGAACAGCCTGATAAAGTGGATCACCGAACAAGGCTTTACCCTGTTCGTGGTCAGTTGGGTCAACCCGGATGCGACCTATCGCGATGTCGGTATGGAGGATTACATCGAAGACGGTTACCTGGCCGCCTTCCGCGAGATCAAGACGATCACCGGGCAAAAGCAGGTGAACGCCGTCGGTTACTGCATCGCGGGCAGCACGCTGTCGATGGTGTTGGCGCTGCTGAAACGCCGCGGGGACAAGTCGGTGAAGTCGGCCACCTTCTTTACCACGCTCACCGATTTTTCCGACCAGGGTGAATTTACGCCCTTCCTGCAAGACGATTTCATAGACGGGATCGAGCAGGAGGTACGCGAACAGGGGTATCTGCGCAGTTTCATCCTGTCGCGCACCTTCAGTTTCCTGCGGTCGAACGACCTGATCTATGGCCCCGCGATCCGCTCTTACATGCTGGGAGAAACGCCCCCCGCCTTTGACCTGCTGTATTGGAACGGTGACGGCACGAACCTTCCGGGGCGCATGGCGGTGGAATACCTGCGCGGCCTTTGCCAGCGAAACGAATTCGTCGAGGGCGGAATCGAAATGTGCCACGAGCGGCTGGCGGTCGAGGACGTGGAACTGCCCTGTTGTTTCGTCGCCAGCGAAAACGATCACATCGCGCCGTGGAAAGACAGCTATCGCGGGGCGCAGAAATTCGGGTCGAAAGACCGTACCTTCATCGTTGCGCAATCAGGCCATATCGCGGGCATCGTGAACCCGCCCAGCAAAAAGAAATATGGCCATTACACCAATACCGACATGACCCTTTCAGCCGATGATTGGCTGGATGGCGCCAAGTTCCACGGAGGGTCGTGGTGGCCGCGCTGGGGCAAGTGGTTGGCGCGCAGGTCGGGCAAGATGGTGCCCGCGCGCGAACCGGGTGATTCGACCCATCCGCCGCTTTGCCCGGCGCCGGGCACCTACGTGCGGCGTTCTGAAAACCGTTGATTTACCTAGGGTAGGCAAAATTTTGCTGCAATGCAGCGAAAAAACTTGAAATGCTGCGCTGCAGCATGCATATTCGTTGCGTAAAGACACGGCCGGGACTGACCCGGTGCACTGCAAACGCAAAGGATCAAGACCATGGCTAAGACCCAAGATTACACCGCGATGATGAAAGACATGATGGGCGCATTCCCCGTTGACACCAAGGCGATGGAAGACGCGTTCAAGACGCAGGCCACGCTGAACGAAAAGCTGACCGGCGTGACGCTGGAAGCCGTTGAAAAGTCATCGGAAATTTCAGCCAAATGGACCAAGGACACGCTGGCCAAGGTGGCAGAGATGTCCAAGGCGAAAACCGAGCCTGCGGATTACGCCAAGGCAATGACCGATTTCGCGTCGGCCCAGGCTGAAGTCGCCGCCGAGAACATGGCCGCTTTCGCCGAAATCGCCAAGAAGGTTCAGATGGACACCGTCGAACTGATGATGGCCGCCGGCAAGGACATGACCGAAGAAGCTTCGGCCAACGTTCAGAAGATGACAAAGGACGCCACCACGGCGGCCAAGAAGGCCACCGCCGCCAAGTAAGGCGCCGGGTGACATAATCTGCATCCACTCCTCCTCCCTCGGTATGCAGGTTACGGGCGGGCAATTTGCCCGCCCTTTCTTTTTGCTTCGGCCTGTCCTAGTGTTCCGCTGCATTGCTGCATCGGAGGGACTGCCAGTGGCCGAAGACAAGAAACCGTTGCTGATCAAGCGCTATGCAAGCCGCCGGCTCTACAACACCGAGACCAGCGATTACGTGACGCTTGAAGATATCGCCGGCTTCATCCGCGAAGGGCGCGAGGTTCAGATCGTCGATCTGAAATCGGGTGACGACCTTACGCGCCAATACCTGCTGCAAATCATCGCCGAACATGAAAGCCGCGGTGAAACCATGCTGCCAGTCAACGTGTTGACCGACCTCGTGCGCTCTTACACCGATCAGGCCAATTCGATGGTGCCGCAATTCCTGCAGGCGTCATTCGAGATGCTGCGCGATGGCCAGTCGAAGATGATGAAAAACATGGCCAAGGTGCACCCGATGGCGCAAATGCCCGGGTTCGAGGCGATGCAGGCGCAACAACAGGCGTTTCTCAAGGCGATGACAAGCGGTATGCCGCCACAATGGCCCGGCAATGAAACGGGCGATGAAAGCCGTGCCGACGCGCGCCCATCGGGCGATGACAACCTTGATGACATCAAGCGGCAACTGGCCGAGTTGCAAGCCAAACTGTCGAAGATGGACAAGTAACGCCCGATGGTGGACAGCCCCGGCCGGATCACGCTTTGGGGCGTCGAGGTGTTTGTCGCCACCGCGGAAGAAGGCAGCATCTCGGCTGCGGCACGGCGTCTGGATGCCAGCCCCTCGACGATCAGCCAGCAATTGACCAACCTGGAAAGCGCGATCGGCACCACGTTGTTGCACCGCAACACACGCCCGGTTCTGTTGACCCCGGCGGGCGAGGTGTTCCGCCGCCGAGCCGGTAACATCCTCAACGAGGCCGCGCTGGCGCGGGCCGAGCTGGCCATGGGTGACATGTCCAACCTCACGCGGTTTCGCCTGGGCATGATCGAGGATTTCGAGGCCGACGTGACACCCCGCCTGCTGACGCGGTTGGCCGGTGATCTGAAGGGGTGCCAGTTCCTGCTGGAAACCGGCGCAAGCCACTATCTGCAAGACCTGCTGGATGCTCGTGCGCTCGACATGATCGTGGCCGCCGAGATGGGCGCCGAAGCCGACTGGATGGAGCTGCACCCGATCCTGACCGAGGGCTTCGTCGTGGCCGCGCCCCGTGGCACCGTGGCCCCCGGTGGCGATGTTCTGGCCCAACTCAAGGCGCTGCCGCTGGTGCAATACACCACCCGGCATCACATGGGCCGGCTGCTGACCGCGCACCTGGCACGCCAGAACCTGACCTTGTCGCCCCGGTTCGAACTGGACAGTTACCACGCGATCCTGGCCATGGTGGGGCAGGGGGCAGGCTGGACGATCCTGACACCGCTTGCGCTGATGCGGGCGCGGCGTTTCGCCGATCAACTGGATGTGCTGCCTCTGCCCTTTGCGCCGTTGTCGCGCACGATCACCCTGACCGCGCGCAAGGGCATCTTGCAGGACATGCCGGCCCGTGTCGCGGACGAGTTGAAACCGCTACTGAAAGAAGTGGTGATCGAACCGGCAGTGGCCGCTTACCCCTTCATGGAAGACGTGTTGACCATGCATTGAGGCCCAAGCGCGGCCCAGTTTCAAGACCCTGTACCGCGCCTTTCCCGTCTAACCATAGGTGATTTCTGTTCGAAACTGCGGCGCCTCCAGCCAGTCGAAATAGGTCTGGCGTAGCCGGCGCGCGACCGGGCCGGGTGCGCCATTGGCGAATACCCGGTCGCCCACGCGCACCAAGGGTGTCACACCCCCGCCCGACGATGACAGGAATACCTCGTCGGCTTGCAGAAACTCGTCCAGCGGCAATGGCCGTTCCTCGGGCATCATGCCTTGCTCGGCTGCCATTTCCATCACCGTTCGCCGGGTGATACCGCCCAGAACCCCGTGCCCGCTGGTGATCAGGCGTTGGTCCTTGACCGCGAAAACGTTGAAACCCGGCCCCTCGGTCACGTTGCCCGCATGATCCAGCAGGATCACGGTGTCGAAACCGCCTTCCTTGGCCTGGAACAGCCCTTCGGTGAAATCGCCCCAGTGATAATTCTTGGCGCGCGGGTTCACGCTGGTTTCGGGGATGCGGCGGGGGCTGTCAGGGATCAGCGCGCTGGCGCCCTTCTCGGCCACGTCAAAGGGGATGACGTGAACGTAAGGCACGCACCAGGCGTAGAAATGGTTGCCACATTCACGCGGGTCGCGGGTGCCGGGGATCAGCGGCGTGCCGCGCGCGCAGACCATGGCGCAATAGGCGTCTTGCAAGCCGCTGGCGGCCATCATGTCACTCAGTGCCTGAGCTATTTGCGCACGCGTCAGCCCTGGATCAAGCCGCGTTGCCGCCAGGCTTTCGAGGAAACGATCGAGGTAATCATCGAGCCGGAAAAATCCGCCCTTCCAGACCGGCACCACGTCATAGGTGATATCGGAATGGGTCAGGCCCCAATCCGTTACCCCGATCGTGGCCTCGGAAATCGGTCGTATTTCCCCTGCCATCCACGCCGCGCCCTTGGATAAATCCGCCATCTTGCCCTCCTGTTTTCGGGGCAGGATGGGGGGCAGGGCGCGGCTTGGCAAGCGTCGGCGTCAGGTTCCGGTGGCGCGCAGGTTGCCCTTGATGTCCTGTGCCGCGCGGATCAGCGCATCGGCCACGAAATCGCAGTCTTCAAGCGTCAGGCGGGCGGGCAGGCGCACGTCGCAGGCGCGCATCAGCATCGCACGAGTCCGGGGCAGGTCGGGCAGATCGGCCAGGAATTGCCAGTTCCAATAGGCGCGCGCGTTGTCCTTGCTCAGCCCGAACACCTGCACCTTGACGCCGCGTGCGGCGGCCGCATCGGCAAAAGCGCGAATCTCGCCCTCGTCCATGCCGCAAAGGTTGAACTGGATCGAATCCGGTGCGCGTTCTTCGCGGGGCAGCTTGTCGGGCACCTCGATCCACGGACTCAGGTTCAGCTGGGTTGCCACGTGATCGTGGTTGCGCCGCCCGTCACGCACGCGGCGCGCGACCTCGGCCAACTGCGCGCGCACCACCGCCGCAGACAGGTTACCCAGCCGCAGATTGTAAAGCGGAAGCTGGTTCTGATGCCGGGCAAAAGCGGCATCCAGTTCTGGGTCGGTGCCGTGCTTGCGCCAGTTGTGTTCATAGGCGCCCGACATGATGACGGCCCGGGCCAGGATATCAGGGTCATCCGTGATCAGAATACCGCCCTCACCGCTGTTCAACAGCTTGTAGGATTGAAAGCTGAAACATCCGATCTTGCCGATGGTGCCGATATTCCGCCCGCGCCAGGTGGTGCCCAGGGAATGGGCGGCATCCTCGATCACCGGCAGGCCGTGCTGCGCGGCAGCCTCCATGATGGCATCCATATCGCTGGTATGGCCGCGCATGTGACTGATCATCACCGCGTCGGCCTGGCCGATCTTGGCGTGAAAATCGTCAAGGTCGATTCGGTAATTGTCACCCACCTCGCACAAGAGCGGAATGCAATCGGCATGCACGATAGACGAGGGCACCGCGGCAAAGGTAAAGGCCGGGATCAGAACCTTGGCATCGCGCGGCAGGTTCAGCGCCTTGAGCGACAGGAACAACGCCGCCGAACAAGACGACACCGCAAGCGCGTATTTCGCGCCCAACATAGCGGCGAATTCATGTTCCAACAGCGAAACCGGCGCATCCTCGGGCGCAGTATAGCGGAACAGGTCACCCGATTGCAGCAAGCGCTCGATCTCGGCGCGGGCGGCGGCAGGGATGGGTTCGGCGTCGTAGACATTGGGGGCAAGCGACATGCTTTCGACTTTCCTGAATGTTCTTTTCAGGTTTTCTAAATGACTTGCGCAAAAAAACAAGCCCCCGCTGCCCGCGCCGCCAAGCCGGGCAGGAAGTCGCAAGGTGATGCAAGGTTGGGTTGGCCTAGACGCCCAGCCGGTCGCGCAGGGCAAACCATGTCATAGCCAGCGCCAGCAGGGGGCTGCGAAAGGCCGGCCCACCCGGAAAGCGCGGCGCAGGCAATCGTGCCATCATGTCGAACCCGGCGCCCTGGCCAAGAATGGCCTTCGCCATCAGTAGCCCGGCATGGGTTGCCGTGCCCACGCCATGGCCCGAATAGCCCGACGAACTCAGGATGCTGTCGCCCACGCGCGACAGGTAGGGCAGGCGCTTCATCGTGATTGCAAGGGTGCCGCCCCAGGCATGGTCGATCCGCACGTCCGTCAAGTGGGGAAATATCTCCTGCAACGGTTTGCGCACCTTGGCGGCGATATCATCGGGAAAGCGGTAGCCATAGCTTTCGCCGCCGCCGAACAGCAACCGCTTGTCATGGCTGAGGCGAAAGTAATTGACCACGAACTTGCTGTCGGCCACCGCGACGTCGCGTGTCAGCACCTCGGCCGCGCGGTCACCCAAGGGCTCGGTCGCCACGACGAAATTGTTGATCGGCATGACCCGTGCGGCCACCTTGCGGTTGAGCCCGCCCAGGTATCCATTGCCGGCCAGCACGACCGTTTCGGCCCGCACCAACCCATGGTCGCAGCGCACGGTGGCTGGGCGGCCATCTTCAACAGAATGGACATGGGTGCGTTCATGGATGCGCACGCCGGCCGCCTTGGCCGCACGAGCCAGGCCCAGTGCGAAATTCAACGGGTGCAGGTGGCCGGCACCCATGTCCAGGATGCCGCCCTTGTAGGCGGGAGAGGGGCACAGCGCATGGCAGGCATCGCCATCCAGACGTTCAATCTGGGTATAGCCGTATTCGCGTTCCAGCAGATCGGCATAGCCGTGCATCTCGCGCGTTTCGGCCTCGCTGAAGGCGGTCCAGGCGACGCCGGGCCGGTAGTCGCAGTCGATGCCATGCGTGTCGATCAGCCCGCGCACGAGTTGCTTTGCCTCTTCCGCCAGCAGCCAAAGGTGACGCGCATCATCGCGCCCCATCATCTGGATCAGGGCCTTCTGGTCCTGCCGTTGGCCGCTGCCCAACTGTCCGCCATTGCGCCCCGAGGCGCCAAACCCCACGCGATGTGCATCGAGCAGAACGACGTCGACCCCGCGCTGGGCCAGGTGCAACGCCGTTGAAAGCCCGGTAAACCCCGCGCCCACCACGCAGACATCGGCCTTTACCTCGCCCTGCAGCCCGGGATGTTCGGGCGCCTCGTGGGCGGTGGCGGCATACCAGCTTTGGGGGTATGCTCCCTTGCGGTCATTGGAAAAAAGCAGATCCATCACGGCCTTCCCATCAGTGCCAACCGCTTGCCGCGCTTTCTTTTTCCAGGAAAGCGCGCCGAAACCCTGCGGCAGGGTTTCGGCGGCGACGGTCAGACGTTCATCAGCAGGTGTTCACGTTCCCAGGGCGAAATCACTTGCAGGAACTCTTCGTACTCGGTTCTTTTCACGATGCCGTAGACGCGCGCGAACTCCTCGCCCAGCACGTCATGCATCTCTTTCGCGGTTTCGAACAGGTCCAGCGCCTGCCCCAGAACGCGGGGAATATCCTCTTCGCGTTCATAAGCGTCGCCCTTGAACTGCTTGTCGGGCCATTCCTCGTTCATCAGGCCCAGGTAGCCGCAGGCAAGGCTGGCGGCGATGCCGAGGTAAGGGTTGCAATCCATCCCGGCCAGGCGGTTTTCGATCCTGCGGCTTTCGGGCGTCGACAGCGGTACGCGCAGCCCGGTGGTGCGGTTGTCGCGCCCCCATGACAGGTTGATCGGCGCGGCATGGTCCCGCACGTAGCGGCGATAGCTGTTCACGTAAGGCGCCAGGACCGCGATGCTCGAGGGCAGGTGTTTCTGCATGCCACCCAGGAAGTTGAAAAACGCATCGGTTTCGCCGCCTTGCGGACCGGAAAAGATGTTCTGCCCGGTCTCGATATCCAGAACCGAATGGTGGATATGCATGGCGCTGCCCGGCTCATCCTCGATCGGCTTGGCCATGAAGGTGGCGAAACAGTCGTGGCGCAGCGCGGCCTCGCGGATCAGGCGTTTGAAAAAGAAGACCTCGTCGGCCAGTTTCACCGGGTCGCCGTGACGCAGGTTGATTTCCAACTGGCCCGCGCCGCCCTCTTGGGTGATGCCGTCGATCTCGAATCCCTGCGCCTCGGCAAAGTCATAGATATCGTCGATGACGGGGCCGAATTCGTCGACGGCAGACATCGAATAGGCCTGTCGCGCGGCCGCGGGGCGCCCCGAACGGCCCATCATAGGCTCGATCTTTTTCGCCGGGTCCAGGTTGCGGGCGACCAGGTAGAACTCCATCTCGGGGGCGATCACCGGCCGCCAGCCTTGGGCCTCGTACAACGCCACCACGCGTTTGAGCACGTTGCGCGGCGAAAACGGGATCGGCGCGCCCTTGCGATCAAAGGCGTCGTGGATCACCTGCAATGTCCAGTCGGCGGTCCAGGGCGCGGCGCTGGCCGTGGACATGTCGGGATACAGCATCATGTCGCGCTCGATAAAGCCCTCGGCCCCCGCGGCATCGCCCCAATCGCCCGTGATCGTCTGGTAGAAGATGCTGTCGGGCAGGTGGAAATATTCCATCCGGCCGAACTTGCTGGCGGGCACGGCCTTGCCGCGCGCGATGCCCGGCAGGTCGGAGATGATGCATTCGACCTCGTCCAGCCGGCGGCCTTCAAGATAGGCGCGTGCAGCGTCGGGAAGGGTATCTGTCCAATCGCTCATGCCGCGTCCTCCTGGGCGACCCGGCGAAAGAATTCGGCCATGCGATTGCCGAATTCCGAGCCTTCGGTCGGGGTGTCGAGCGCCGCGCGCGTGGCGGCGATCTGGTCTGCGGGAACCAGGCCCTTGGCGCGGTGGGTCAACAACCCGTCTATCACCTCACGGCCAAATTCCGGGTGGGCCTGCACGGTCAGGATGTTGTCACCGATGGCCAGCGCCGCGTTGGCGCAGAAATCGTTATGCGCGATCACCCTTGCGTCCGGCGGCAACGCGACCACCTGATCCTGGTGCCAGGCGTTCAGCGTCATCTGCCCGCCCTCCGCCATTTCATAGACCTGCGCGCCGGTGGCCCAGCCGCCGGGGAATTTCACCACCCGGCCGCCAAGCGCCTGTGCGATGATCTGGTGGCCGAAACATACGCCCACCAACGGGCGGCCACTGTCACGGGTCGACCGGATGAGCGCTTCCAGCGGCGGTATCCAGGGGTGGTCCTCGTAGGCGCCGTGTTTCGAGCCTGTGACAAGCCAGCCGTCGGCGGCCGCAGGCCCGTCGGGAAAGTCGCCATCGACGACGTTCCATGTTTCAAAGTCAAAGCCGTGGCGCGCCAGCAAGGTGTGGAACATATCCTTGTAGTCGCCCACCGATTCCCTGATCTGGTCAGGGGCGTGGCCGGTTTGCAGGATGCCGATTTTCATGGATCACCAATTGGGTTGGGTGCGGTAAGGGTAACGTGGGGCCGGGCAGGCGGGCAAGGCCCGCCCTACACCGTGTCTAGGTATATTTCCGCTTGTTCCTGCGGGGTCAGTTCGGCCATGTAATGCATTTCCTGCCGCTTGGTCAGAAGCAGGTTCTGTATAAGCATGGGCGCGAATATTCGCTTGATGCGGTCGCAGCTTTCAAAACTGGTGATCGCCTCGGGCCAGGTGTTGGGCACCTGCGGCAGGTCCAGCGCATAGGCATTGCCGGTGACGGGGGCGGGCGGTTCGGTGCCGTCCTCAATTCCCGTCAGGGCCGCGCCCAGCACGGCGGCCAGATGCAGATACGGGTTCACGTCGCCTCCGGCCACGCGGTGTTCGATGCGGCGCGCGGCCGGGTTTCCGGCCGGTACGCGGATGGCCGCGGTGCGGTTTTCATAGGCCCAGCCAATGCCGGTCGGCGCGTGGTTTTCCGGCACCAGCCGATCATAGCTGTTGGCATGTGGCGCAAACACCAGCATCGAGCCGGGCATGGCGTCAAGACAGCCCGCGATGGCATGGCGCAGCGCGTCGGTCCCCTTGGGCCCGCCATCGTCGAAGATGTTGTTGCCGTCTTGGTCAAGCACCGAGAAATGAACGTGCAGGCCGCTGCCGGCGTAATCCTCATAGGGTTTGGCCATGAACGAGGCGGCAAAGCCATGCCGCCGCGCCAGGCCCTTGACGAGCATCTTGAACAGCCACGCATCATCGGCGGCGCGCAGCGCGTCGTCCTGGTGCATCATGTTGATTTCGAACTGTCCCAGCCCGGCCTCGGAAATCGCCGTGTCTGCGGGAATGTCCATTGCTTCGCAGGCGTCGTAGAGATCGGTAAAGAACTCATCGAAGGCATCAAGGGCCCGGATTGACAGGATCTCGGCGGCCTTGCGCCGCTTGCCCGAGCGCGGGCTGATCGGCACTTGAAGCGATTTTCCGCTGTCGTCGATCAGGAAGAACTCCAACTCGACCGCGACCACAGGCGTCAGGCCGCGCGCCTTGTAGCGGTCGACCACCGCGCGCAGCGCGTGGCGCGGGTCTCCGTCGAAGGGGCGGCCATCGTCGTGAAACATCCAGATCGGCAACAGGCCGGTGGGGGCCGACAACCAGGGCATCGGCATGAAGCCACGCTCGGTCGGGCGCAGCACGCCATCGGCGTCGCCGGTTTCGAACACCAGCGGGCTGTCGTCGATATCCTCGCCCCAGATATCCAGGTTCAGCGCCGAAAGCGGAAAGCGCGTGCCATCCTCGACCACCTTGTTGGCGAAACGGGTAGGGATGCGTTTGCCGCGTGCCTGACCGTTCAGGTCCGAGGCGGCAACGCGGATGGTACGCACTTGCGGGTGTGCGGCCAGCCAGTCTTTGGGCGAATGCGTGGTCATCTTGAAAGCCGTAGAGATAATTTGATCAAATATTGGATAGCGTCCCGGCCGCCTGGAAATCAAGGTAATTCGCGCCAATCCGTCTGGCGCGGTGCATCAGCGCAAAAGGTTTGGACGAAATTTCAGGCGGCGGCGCTGGTCTTGTGGCAGGTGCCGGTTCAGTCGCCGGTTCATCAACCCGAAGACCGCGGTGATCACCAGCGTAAACGCGATGAAATAAAGCGCCAGGATCGGATAGGGCACGAAGGGGTTGAACGTCTTGTCGGCAAAGTAGCTTGCGTAATACAGCGCATCGCCCTGTTGCCCGCGCGCCGGAAAGCCGCTGAAAAACACAAGCGTCGTGGCGTGAAACAGAAATATCGCCTCGTTCGTATAGGCAGGCCAGGCCAGTCGCAGCATGGTGGGAAAGGTGATCTTGCGAAACTTTTTCCAGCCGGAAAAGCCATAGGCATCGGCGGCCTCCATCTCGCCCTTGGGCACCGACAGCAGCGCGCCGTAAAAGATTTCGCCTGAATAGGCGGCGGTGTTCAGGAACAAGACGACAAGCGCCCCCGCCCAGGCGCTTGTCAGCGGCCCGAAAAAGGGCAGCACGTTCTTCAGCGACAGGAACAGGAAATAGGCAAAGAAGAACTGGATGAAGAGGGGCGAGCCTCGAAACACGAAGATCATCCATTCCGACAGTTTGCGGACTGGCCAACTGCGCGCGGCCTTGCCCGTTGCCAACGCGACGGCCAGCAAGAACCCCGAGGCCAGCGCAAGCACACCGAAATAGATGTTCCAGATCATGCCCGACCCGATCAGCACGACCTGTTGGCACAGGGTGAAATTGTCACGCGGCAGCAGGCGCTCGCCGATGCCAAGGCTGCGCAGGCCGTAATCGGCAACGGTTTCCCAACAGCTCATGTCACCGCCCCCGCCGAGATGCGCCCGCATGCGTGCGATTGCGTGGCGAAGGATTGTGAATGCCGTGGGGCGGCCTGGGTGTGGTGCTTGGTCATACGGCGGCCTTTCGCTGGGCTTCACCGCCCATCGTGGCCTGGCCGTGGGTCAGTTTCTTCATGACCCGATCCAGGAAGATTTCCGAAACCCTGGTGAACATCAGGTAAAAGACCAGAAGAGCGCCGAAATACCACATGCGCCAATCGCCATGCGGGTAATCGGTGAAACGCGCGGTTTTGGTGCCGCCCAGATCACGTGCCCAGTAAACGATATCCTCCACCCCCAGCAGGAACAACAGCGGCGTGGCCTTGATCAGCACCATCCAGAGATTGCCCAGACCGGGCAAGGCGTAGACCCACATTTGCGGCACAAGGATACGCCAAAAGGTCTGGCGCGGGCTCAGCCCATAGGCGGCGGCGGTTTCAAGCTGTGGCTGCGGCACGGCGCGCATCGCGCCGAACAGCACGTTCGCGGCAAAGGCGCCGAACACGATGGCGAATGTCAGAACGGCCAGCAAGAACCCGTAGACCTCGTGCCAGATCTGCGGCGAATTGCCCAATGGCAGCTTGGCCTGCTGGCACACGATGAAATCATTACCTTGCCGGATCGGTTGGTCCCAGTCGGGGCACATCCATTGGTGGCGCAGGTATTCGAACCCCTGGTCCAGCGCGATGACGAAAAAGAGGAAGAAGGCGATATCGGGCACACCGCGCACGATGGCGATATAGCCCTTGCCCAGCCAGGAGAGCGGCGCGAAGCGCGAACGCGCGGCCGAGGCGCCGGCAAAGCCGAACATTAGGGCGGCGGGCGCCGTGATCGCCAAAAGCAGCAGCACCGTTCCAAACGACCAGTAGAACGCCATGTGCTTGCCCGTCGTGAGGTAACACGACAGCCAACGCAGGCCTTCCAGCGTTTCGGGATTGGCGCAATAGCTGAAAATGTCAGGGCCCCAGGATGCTCGGTCAGGGTGGGCAAGCTGCCCACCCCATCAGTTTGGCTTGCGAAGAGGCGGGCACAGCGCCCACCCCCACGCGTGGATCAGAAGGTTTCGCCGATTTCCCACTTTTCGATCAGCGCGTTCAGGCTGCCATCGTCCTTCATCGACTGGATGGCAGCGTTGAAGGTTTCCCGCAGTTCCGTGTCGGACTTGCGCAGGCCAAGGCCCACACCGCCACCGATCAGCTCTTCACGCTCGAGCAAGACCATGTCGGGGTCTTCCTCGGCGACCGGCACCAGGTAGGATTTGTCAGCCAGAACCGCGTCGGCCTCGCCGTTGCGCACCGCGGAGATGGTTTCCTCGGGCGTGGCGAATTCCAGCAGGGTCCAGCCCTGTTCGGCCACGAAGGCCGCCTGGATCGTCGTAGATTGTGCGGCGATCACCGCGCCCTCGACATCGACATCTGCCGAGGTGGCCAGATAGGCCGAGGGGTCGGGCTGGGTGTAGTTCTGGGTAAAGTCGATCTGTTCCTGGCGCTCGGGCGTGATCGACATGCCGGCAATGATCACGTCGTAGTTGCCCGATACGAGGTTGGGAATGATCGAATCCCAGTCGTTCGTCACCCATTCACAGGTCAGTTCGGCGCGCGCGCACAGTTCGTCGCCCAGTTCGCGTTCGAACCCGTCGATTTCGCCGGCGTCATTGATGAAGTTCCACGGGGGGTAAGCGCCCTCGGTGCCCAGTCGGGTCACGGAGTGGCTGCCAGCGGCGGCCATGCTGGCAAAAAGTGCCAGCGAGGCTGTGGTCAGGATCAGTTTTTTCATGGTTCTCTCCCTAGGTTGGTATGGTTGGTCGGTCACTCGTTAAGGGTGGCCGACAGGAAGCCCCTCAGCCGCTCGGTTTGCGGCGCACCGAATATTGCATCGGGCGGGCCTTGTTCTTCGATCTTGCCTTCGTGCAGGAAGATCACGGTGTTCGAGATATCGGCCGCCATGCGCATGTCATGGGTAACGACCAGCATGGTGCGCCCTTCCTCGGCCAGCGCCTTGATGACCTTGACCACCTCTTGTTCCAGTTCGGGATCAAGCGCGCTGGTGGGTTCGTCGAACAAGAGCGCCTCGGGCTCCATCGCCAACGCGCGCGCGATCGCGGCGCGTTGTTGCTGGCCACCCGAAAGCTGCGCGGGGTAGGCATCGGCCTTTTCGGCGATGCCCACCTTTTCAAGATAGGCGCGTGCGGCGTTTTCCACCTCGTCGCGGGGCCGGCCCAGCACGGTTACCGGCGCCTCCATCACGTTTTGCAGGATGGTCATGTGGGCCCACAGGTTGAATTGCTGAAACACCATCGACAGGTTCGTGCGGATGCGCAGAACCTGCGCGGCATCGGCCGGGTGGCGGCCATGCCCGGTGCCACGCCATTTCACGGGCTCACCCTTGAACAGGATGTCGCCCTGCTGGCTGTCTTCCAGCAGGTTGGCGCAGCGCAGGATCGTGGATTTGCCCGACCCCGACGACCCGATCAACGATACCACGTCGCCCCGCCGGGCGGTAATGTCGACGCCCTTTATCACTTCGAGCGCGGCATAGGCCTTGTGCAGGTTCCGAATTTCGATGACCGGAGCGGTATCCGCCACGTATCCCCCTGTGGGTTGTTTCAATCCGACAATAGGGACGAATTTTCGCGTTATTGCAACGATCAAAGCGCGGGAAATCGACGTGTTTGGCCAGAATTGACCCATAGTCAGGTATCAAGACGACGGGTTTGCCGCCTGATCGGGCGCATCCGGTATCGGCATTGCGGTATAGGCGGAAGGCGGCAGGCGCGTCACGCCGTGCAGGTAAAGCGCGGCGCGGTCATCGGCCGATATTGCGGCGATTCCCGCGGCCAGCGCAGTGGCGATCGGCGCCGGATCGTGCCGCGCGGCGGTGATATAAGGCAGGGCAGGTGTAGGGGTGGTGTGATCGAACGGGTCAAGCCGCGCCATCGTGTCGGGATCATGCGCGGCGAACAGCGCCAGCGTCACGGCGTCGATGGCGGCGAAATCGGCCCGCCCCTCTGCCACGGCGTCGACTGACGCAAGATGCGCCCCTGTTTGCAGCAGGCAACCGGGCGCCAGCCCGCGCGCCGCCAGGTGCGCCATGGGCGCGGCCCAGCCCGATTGCGACAGCGGCTCGTTATAGGCCATGATGCCTTGGGCCAATTGTTCAAGCCGTCGCGTGTCGTCTCGCCGCCGGATCAGCGTGCTGCGATACTGGCCCAGCGCGCAGTCGTGCAGGCGGTGATCGGGGCTGGCGACAAGTGCGACCCTCTCATGCAGTCTTGCGCGGAAGGGTAACCCGCAGGTTTGCGCCAGCAAAAGATCGGGCGATTGCCAGATATCCCATGGATCGGCATCGCGCGTCGGCGCGGCGGGCGCCGCATCGCGCATGGCGTCAGGCAGATGCGCCCTGACCGCGTGCCACAGCCGATCGGTCGGGCCACGCAGCCAGGGCAGGTCATACATGGGCAGGGCGGCGATCACCCGCCGGACTGGGCGCGCTGGCGCGCCCGTGCGCTGTCGCGGTCGGAAATGCCCAGAAGATTGGTGACCATGCGCACCAGGGCATCCTCTTCGGCTTCTCGCACGCCATCGGCCAGCACCACTTCCCACAGCGCCACCACGACACCCAGCCGTTCCTCGTAGGGGACGGCGTCCTTGATGGCGCGGGTAAAGCGCACGGTGTCGGGGGCCTGGGTCTCGACCTCTTCGGCCTGCTCGCGCAGCTCTTGTGCCTCGTGCTCGGTCAGGCCGTAACGGGCGCGGGCGATCCGGTCGATCCGCGCGATTTCAGCGGGCGCGTAATCGCCATCGGTGCGGGCGATGCGCACCAGAAGCGCGGTCATCGCAAGCCGGGCGTCTTCATCGGGCAAAAGCGCGGGGTCGGGCGCCAACAGGCGTGTCAGGATACGGGACAGCATGTGACATGACATAGACCGCCCGCCGCCCGCCGCCAAGCCCAATCGCGCAGGGTCGCCGCGGGCCTGCCGACCTCAGGGATGGGCCGGGGGCAGATCCTGCCCAGCCTCGGCGCGCGCGCGTGCGGTGGCCTCGTCCTCGTCGGTCAGGCCCAGGGCGCTGGTCAGCGCGTGGATCAGCGACAGCTCTTCCTCGGCGCGGCGGCCATCGGCAAGCATCACTTCGTGGAGGGCCTGCAACGCGTCCAGCCGGTGGGCATGATCCACGTTGTCATGGATCAGCGCGGCGAAGCTTCCGGTGCCGGGGGCCTGTTTTTCCAGTTTTTCGCAGGTCGCGCGCATCTTGGCGGCCTCGACCGGGTTCAGCCGGAACAGACGTGCCAGCAGCCGGTCGATGCGCTGGATCTCTTCGACCCGGTAATTGTGATCGGATTGGGCGACACGCACCAACAAGGCCCCAAGCGCCAGGTCCGCATCAGGCTGCGGCGGCGTGGCAGGTTCGCCCGCCCGAAAGCGCGCCAACAGTTTTTCGAACATCAGCCGTCGTACCCTTTGACAATGATCATGTCGGCCGAGGATACCGGGTCGCGAATATCCTTGGCGGCCTGGTAGGCGGGGGATTCGTAACAAGCGACCGCCGCCTCGTAACTGGGAAATTCGATCACCACGGTGCGGGCGCGCACGCGGCCTTCGCGCACCTCCTGTTCGCCGCCGCGCACGATGAAGCGGGCGCCGAACTCGGCAAAGGGGGCCGCGTTGGCCTGGCGGTATTTCTCGTAGGTTTCGGGGTCATCCACATCCACATGGGCCACCCAGTATGCTTTCGTCATCTTGTTCTCGTCCCTCGTTTCGCGTTCATCCTGCGCGCAGGGCCGGGGGCGGTCAAGAGGTTGCCCAGCAGCGCCGCGCGCTGGAACACGATGTCGTCCACGGCGATCCCGCCGGGATCGGTATTGAGCAGAACGAACCCCGCGATATCGGCCTGGCCCTCGGCGCGCACCAGCCCCAGCTCGGTTATGCCCGCACCCAGCCGTGCGCCGTGGCGACCGATCACGCGCCCGTCGCTTGACAGCGCGATCACCTCTACCGTGCCGGGCCGGGCGGGCCGGGCCCCCAGCGGATCGGGGTAGTCGGAATGGATGCGCAGCCCCACTGCCGCCTGGTCGCCGGGCAACAGCACGGCCAGCGCGCCTTCGCCACGGCCTGACAGGGCCTTGAACCCGTCCGGCCCCAACGGAAAGACAGCGACCGAGCCAAAACCGCGATGATGCGCGAAGGCCAGCCCCTGGCCCGGCCCTTGCCCCACCAGCCGCAATGGCGCCTGCGCGCGAGCGCGCGCAAGCCGGTCGTATCGCGCCCCGCTGCCTGCCTGCCGGATGGCGTGTTGCTGCCCGGCGAACCCGGCACCCACCGCCGCGCCATCGACCTGGACGGGGTGATCGAGCGACAGGCCGGGCTCAGGCCCGGCCGGCAGCGTGTCAAAGGTTATGCGCCCATCCAGCCGTGCGGCCAGGTCGGCATAGGGCACCGCCAGCAGCGGGTCGGCCAAAGCGGGCCGGATGCAGGCCAGTATCAGGGCCAGTACCAGGGCGGCGGATGGTGTCACGGCTGCTTCCTGTTCGGATCGAATTTAAATTATCGGTCAGGCGCAGTGCAAAGGGTGAAGCATGCAACGGGTGGAAAACAAGCCCACGGGCAGGTTTTCCACCCGGGGCTGGCATGGTTTTGCAATGAATTCGTGCCCGGCGAACAGCGGCCTCGACCCGCCGGGCCCGACCAGGCCGCCCGTACGCCAATGCAAGAAACGGCGCCGCGCACTGGCTGCGCCGGTTGCCGGAATGGCGCCGCCTTAAACCAGCCGCGACGCGTCAACCGCGGCACGCACGAAATCGGCGAAAAGCGGGTGTGGATCGAAGGGTTTGGATTTCAGCTCGGGGTGGAACTGCACGCCTATGAACCACGGATGATCTGCCCATTCGACGATCTCGGGCAACCGGCCGTCGGGGGACATGCCCGAAAAGCTCAGGCCCGCGGCCTCCAGTTTGTCACGATACTTTATGTCCACCTCGTAACGGTGGCGGTGGCGTTCGTCGATCGCAGTCGTGCCGTAGATCTGGGCAACCTTGGAGCCCTCTTTCAGCACCGCGTCATAGGCACCCAGGCGCATGGTGCCGCCCTTGTCGTCGGTGGCCTTGCGGCTCACTTTCTGGTTGCCCTGCACCCATTCCTTGAGGTGATACACCACCGGCTCGAACCGTTTCTTGCCGGCCTCGTGGTCGAATTCCTCGGACCCGGCGGCGCTGACGCCGGCGACGTTGCGGGCCGCCTCGATCACGGCCATCTGCATGCCCAGGCAGATCCCCAGGTAGGGGATCTTGCGGGTACGGGCGAACTCGGCCGCCTTGATCTTGCCCTCGGTGCCGCGCTCGCCGAAGCCGCCGGGCACGAGGATCGCGTGAAAGCCTTCGAGATGGGGCGCGGCGTCTTCGGCGTCGAACACCTCGGCATCGACCCACGAGACATTCACCTTGACCCGGTTGGCCATGCCACCGTGGGTCAGGGCCTCCTTGATGGATTTATAGGCGTCTTCCAACTGGGTGTACTTGCCGACGATGGCAATGTTTACCGCGCCGTCGACATTGTGGATGCGGTCGGCCACGTCTTCCCATTTAGACAGGTCGGGGCGGGGGGCCGGGCTGATCTGGAAGGCATCCAGCACCGCCTGGTCCAACCCTTCGCGGTGATAGGCCAGCGGCGCCTCGTAGATCGAATTCAGGTCATAGGCCGCAACCACGGAGTCCTTGTGGACGTTGCAGAACAGCGCGATTTTCTCGCGCTCTTTCTCGGGGATCGGCTGTTCCGAACGGCAAACCAGGATATCCGGCGCAATGCCGATGCTTTGCAGCTCTTTCACCGAGTGCTGTGTCGGCTTGGTCTTCAACTCGCCGCTGGCGGCCAGGTAGGGCAGCAGCGTCAGGTGCATGAAGATGCACTGACCGCGCGGCTTGTCATGGGAAAACTGGCGGATCGCCTCGAAAAACGGAAGGCCCTCGATATCGCCCACGGTGCCGCCGATCTCGCAGAGCATGAAATCGACCTCGTTCTCGCCCACGCGCAGGAAATCCTTGATCTCGTTGGTGACGTGGGGGACCACCTGAATGGTCTTGCCCAGGTAATCGCCGCGGCGTTCCTTTTCAAGCACGTTGGAATAGATGCGCCCGGAACTGACCGAGTCGGTCATGCGCGCGGGCACGCCGGTGAAGCGTTCGTAATGGCCCAGGTCCAGATCGGTTTCCGCACCGTCATCGGTAACGAAAACCTCGCCATGTTCAAACGGCGACATCGTGCCGGGATCGACGTTCAGGTAGGGGTCAAGCTTGCGCAGCCGAACGCTGAACCCGCGTGCCTGGAGCAGCGCGCCAAGCGCGGCCGACGCCAACCCCTTGCCAAGGGAAGACACAACGCCGCCGGTAATGAAAATGAAACGAGCCATGTATCGGCCTCTCCCGTGTGTCGCATGAAACAGAGCGCCCGCCCGGCCCAAAAGACCGCAGCACCACGGGACTCAAGTTATAATGGATTCGCCTTGATGACGCAAGCAGACCGCAAGATGCTGTTGTGGGCCCGCCACTTCCCTCAAAAAGTTGTGGCGCGGGCCCTTAATCGGCGCGCGGAACCAGCGGTGCGCTGTCATCGCCGCTGGGCGGCAGCAGGCCATCGCCCGCCGAGGGCAGCACCGGATCGCCGTCGTCGCTTTGTTCAGCGGCGGGCTGGTTCCCGATGCGGTCCAGCACCGAACTGCCTGCCGATTTCTGCGCGGCCAGGATCGTCAATATCATCGAAGTGCAGATGAACGCGATCGCCAGAACCCATGTCACCTTGCCCATCGGCGTTGCCGGAGGGCGCCCGGACATGGTGCCGCCGCCACCGCCACCGATGCCAAGCCCGCCGCCCTCGGACCGCTGAACCAGCACGATGCCGATCAGCGCCAGCGCCAGAAGAAGATGGACGATGAGGATGACGTTTTCCATGGGGCCTCGGCTTGGCGGATTTTTCGTATCAGGGGCCATGTAATGATGTTTCGCCCAAGGGGCAAGCGATCATTCCCGCTCTGGACAGGATGGGTTGCCTGGCGCATCATCGATTCCATGCCACATGACCATCACGATCACGACCACGCCCATGCCGTCCTGCCGCCCGACCCGGCGCTGCGGGTAAAGGCGATCGAAACCATCCTGACGCAGAAGGGGCTGATAGATCCCGCTGCGCTGGACGAGATTATCGACACCTACGAAAATCGCATCGGGCCCAAGAACGGTGCGCTAGTGGTGGCCCGTGCCTGGACCGACCCCGAGTTTCGCGCGGCCCTGCTGGACGATGCCACGTCGGTAGTGGCCGAACTGGGGTTCTATGGCCGCCAGGGCGAGCATATAACGGCTGTCGAAAACACGCCCGAGCAACACAACATGGTCGTTTGCACCCTGTGCAGCTGTTACCCTTGGCCGCTGCTGGGCATTCCGCCAAGCTGGTACAAGTCAGACGCCTACCGCGCCCGCGCCGTGCGAGAGCCGCGCAAGGTGCTGGCCGAATTCGGCGTGGCCTTGCCCGAAGGCACGAAGGTGCGCGTGTGGGATTCAACCGCCGAGATGCGATACCTCGTGATTCCCATGCGCCCCGAAGGGACCGAAGGGCTGAGCGAAGAAGACCTTATACCTTGGGTCACGCGCGATTCGATGGTCGGCACCGGCCTGCCGGGGCGGCCAGAATGACCCGTGTGCATGACATGGGCGGGCGGTTCGGCGACGGGCCCGTGGCACCGGCGCCCGAGCCTGTCTTCAAGCAAGAGTGGCACGCACGGGCCCTGGCCGTGACGCTTGCCGCTGGTGCGCTGGGTCAATGGAACCTCGATACCTCGCGCCATTCGCGCGAGCGGTTGTCGCCCTCCGATTATGCGCGGTTTTCGTATTTCGAAAAATGGATCTCGGCGCTTGCCGACCTGCTGGAAGAGCACGGCGTTGTCACCCGCGCCGAGCTGGCGGCGGGGCAGGGCGATGGTGCAAGCCCGCTTGCCTCTCGTGCCTTGAAGGCCGATCAGGTCGCCGGTGCGCTGGCGCGTGGCGGGCCTGCCGATCGCCCGGTTGCGAGCGGGCCGCGTTTTGCCCCCGGTGATGGCGTGCGCACCCGCAGGCCGGCGCGTAACGCCTTTGTGCCCGGCGGGCATACGCGGTTGCCGGCATATGCGGCCGGTGCGGTGGGGCGCATCCTGCACCATCATGGCGGCCACGTGTTGCCTGATGCCAACGCCCATGGCTTGGGTGAAGCGCCCGAACACCTTTACACCGTCGTTTTCGATGCCGCCGAACTGTGGGGCACGGCCGAACGTGCCGGTGACGAGGTGACCTGCGATCTGTGGGAAAGCTACCTGGAGCCGGCATGAGCGACGCACCCAAGACCCCCGTATTTTCCGAACCATGGCATGCGCAGCTTTTCGCGCTGACGGTGCATCTGCACGAACGTGACGTGTTCACCTGGCCCGACTGGGCCGCGCGGTTCGGCGCTACGCTGGCCGAGCATGGCCTGTCGAAAGAGCTGGATGGCGGCGACGATTATTTCAACGCCTGGCTGGCCGCGCTTGAGGGGCTCTTGTCCCAGCGTTCGCTGGCCGAGGCGGCGCTGGTGCAGCAGATGCGCGACGCGTGGGAGGCGGCTTACATGCGCACGCCGCACGGCGACCCGGTGCGGCTGGCGTGATGCCATGGCCGCCGCGCGCATCACGCGGGGCTGGCGCCACGGCCTGAGCGATAGCGATCGGCAAACCCACGAGGCAACCTGAATTCCCACCCGTTAAACGGGCGGCGTGAATTTCCGGTTTCAACAGGCGCCGCGCGTCGCTATACCGGCGCGGGTTTGGACCGTCAGGAAAGGGTCGTGACATGGCAAACGTGGTCGTTGTAGGCGCGCAGTGGGGCGATGAAGGCAAGGGCAAGATCGTCGATTGGCTGAGCGAGCGGGCGGACGTGATCTGCCGCTTTCAGGGTGGCCACAATGCCGGCCACACGCTGGTGATCGACGGCAAGGTCTACAAGCTGCACGCGCTGCCCTCGGGCGTTGTGCGGGGCGGCAAGCTGAGCGTGATCGGCAATGGCGTGGTGCTCGACCCGTGGCACCTGCTGACCGAGATAGAGACGATTACCGCGCAGGGGGTCGAAATCACACCCGAGACACTGATGATTGCCGAGAACACGCCGCTTATCCTTCCGTTCCATGGCGAACTTGACCGCGCGCGCGAAGAGGCGGCGAGCAAGGGCACCAAGATCGGCACGACCGGGCGCGGCATTGGCCCGTGCTACGAAGACAAGGTTGGCCGGCGGGCGATCCGCGTGGCGGACCTGGCCGATGCCGCCACGTTGGAGGCGCGGGTGGATCGCGCGTTACAACACCACGATCCGCTGCGCCGGGGCCTGGGGATCGAGCCGATCGACCGCGACGCGCTGATCGCGCAGTTGCAAGAGATCGCGCCCCGGATCCTGCAATACGCCGCGCCGGTCTGGAAGGTGCTGAACGAGAAACGCAAAGCTGGCCGTCGCATCCTGTTCGAAGGGGCGCAGGGCGCGCTGCTGGATATCGATTTCGGCACCTATCCCTTTGTCACCTCGTCCAACGTGATTGCCGGTCAGGCGGCCACTGGCGTGGGCATCGGGCCGGGGGCCATCGATTACGTGCTGGGCATCGTCAAGGCCTACACCACCCGCGTGGGCGAAGGGCCCTTCCCGACCGAGCTGCATGATGAAGATGGGCAGCGCCTGGGCGAACGCGGGCACGAATTCGGCACCACCACGGGCCGCAAGCGGCGCTGTGGCTGGTTCGACGCGGCACTGGTGCGCCAGACCTGCGCCACCAGTGGCGTCAACGGCATCTCGCTGACCAAGCTCGATGTGCTGGACGGGTTCGACACTCTCAAGATCTGCGTGGGCTACGAGTTGGACGGTGCGCGGCTGGATTACCTGCCCACCGCAACCGATGCGCAGGCGCGGTGCGTGCCCATCTACGAAGAAATGGAGGGCTGGGCCGAATCAACCGAAGGGGCGCGCAGTTGGGCAGACCTGCCCGCCAACGCGATCAAATACGTCCGCCGCGTCGAAGAGTTGATCGAGTGCCCGGTCGCGCTACTTTCGACGTCACCCGAACGCGATGACACGATCCTTGTAACGGACCCGTTTGCAGACTGATGAGCCTGAGTTACAAAGCCCGAAAGCGCTGGTCGCTGGTTATACTTCTGATCGGCTTGCCGCTTTACATCGTGGCAGCGGTGACAGTTGTAAACATGCTTGAACGTCCGCCGATCTGGGCCGAGTTCCTTGTCTATGTCGCACTTGGGGTCGTTTGGGCGCTGCCGTTTCGTTTCATATTCAGGGGTGTCGGCCAGCCCGACCCGGACGATAACGATGGCTGACGGGGTAATGATATGAAAAGCGGCGGGCCACAATTCGGCCCGCCGTTTTCTTTTGTTGTCTTTAGATCAGCGTGGGCGATCAGCCCGCGCGCCGCTCCGCGGGTTGAAAGCCGATCTGGTCGGAGACCGTAAAGCGGCCCCCTTTCAGCTTTTGAATCTTGCCCTGGCGCAGCAGTTGGCCAAAGCTGCGCAACCCGTCCTCGCGGCTGAAATCGTCGCCGATCACCGAGCGGGCGCGGGTCATAAGCTGCGGGCGCGAGAACTGGTCGCACCCTTCGACGAAGGACAGGTAGGATGCCGCCGCCTCGAGCACTTCGGCCAGGTCCTTGGCGCCCTGCGTTTCGGCGTAATCGGCAAAGGTTTCGCCCTCGGCCCCCTTTACGGGCCGTTCCTGTGCCTTTTCCTGGATATCCGCCATCGACACGCGCCGCGGGCGCACGGGGCTGCGCGGCTCATCCCGGGTATCCACGCGCTGTTCGGCCACCAGCTTTAGCGGGGCAGGGCGCGATCCTTCGGTTGGGCGCGGGGTGCCGGCACTTTCAGTGCTGGCGCGGCGCGGCTGCACGACCGAGGCCAGGTCTTCGCGATAGGCCTCGCCGATCGTGTCCTCGCCCGTTTCCACCCCGGCCTCCTTGTCGGCACGGGTTGCGGCGACAGCGGCGCGCAGATGCTGGATCGCGTTGCGCCGGTTGGTGGATTCCGGCTCGTCCATCTCGCTGAGCGTCTTGGCCATCAGGCGTGTCAGGTCTCGTTCCGAGGTGGCCTGCCCAAGTTGGTCGCGCACGCGGCGCCGGTCTTGCGTGTCGGGCGTGTCGTCATCGGCCTCGGCAAAGATCGAATCGACGTCGGCATCATCCTCGTCGTCCAGTTCGGCTTCGACCTGGGCCAGCTCGGCCCGCAGTTCGGCCTCTTCCTCGGGGGTTAGGTCGCTTTCATCCAGCGCATTCCAATCGTCGTCTTCGTCAGCCTCTTCCAACGTGCCGTCGGCGATGGCGGCCTTGAAATCGGCGCGTTTGATCTTGACGATCCGCGCATGGTGCTGCGGGGCGGCCGGGGGATCAGCCTTGTCAGCATCGGACCGGGCGGCAGCCTCGTCAGCCCCGTCTGCGTCCGCATGGTCTGCCGTTTCCGATACGGTCCTGGGCGACTCTGCCTCCCCGGCTTCGAGACCAGCCAGGAAATCATCGAGCGAGTCATCTTCGGCTTCGGTGCCGTTCCCGTCCGCAGCGGCATCATTGCCCTGCGGCATCTCGTCCGCACTGACACTGTCACCCGACAAGCCGGACAGCTCGTCAAGGATGCTGGCAACGTCATCGGTATCTGCCTGGTCCTCGGCCTTGGCGTCGCTGTCACCGGGGGCCGCCCGTGCGGTTGCGTCGTCGGACCTATCGACCGGGGCGGTCGTTTCCACTGCGGTGTCATGCTCAGGCGCAGTATCTGCCTCGGGTTCCGCTTCGTTCTGCTCGGGCCGGGACGCGGCCAGGAAATCGGCCAGGGTTGAATCCTCGTCCTCGTCTTCCACACTTTCGGTCAAAACCGCGTCAAGCGCGGCGCTGTCGGCGGCGTCGAACCCCTCGGCGTGCTCATCCTCGGAATACTCGCTGCCAGTCGTGACGGCATTGCGCGACACGACCGCGCGGATGCGTTGAAGCTTGGCGGCAATGCTCGTTTCGTCGCTTGCCACCTCGCGCGCCACTGTGATCGGCGCCGCCTGGGCATCGGTGTTTGCGTCTTGACTTGCCTCGGCCGAGGTAGTCACCGCGACATTGTCGGACCCGGTTTCTTCATGCGCGGCGGCTTCATCCTGTGCGGGGCCGTCCTGTGCGGGGCCTGGGCGCGCCGCGTTCGCCTCGGGTTCATTCTCATCTTCGCCGCCGTCGACCGCCCTTTCATGCGTATCGGCGTGTGGGGCCAGGTCGGTTTCGGATTCGGCGGCAGGTTCTTGCGCAGGCGCGTCCTGTTCTTGGGGTTGGTCCGTGTCGGCAAGCGTCCGGGCGGGTTCAACCGGGTCGGAGGCTCGCAGAACGATACCGCCCCGTTCCTCGCGTGCTTCGACGCGGCGGGCAATCTCACGTTCGGCTATCCGGGCAAGCATTTCTGCATCCGGCGACGGAGGTTCTGCCCCGAAATATCGGTCGTCAGCGGCCAAGTCTCGAAAATACTCTGCAATCGCCTTCATCGTTTCAAATGAATCGTCGAATCCTTCCAACGTGCACGAGAACGTGCCGTAGGAAACCGTCAGAATTTTACTCGTGCTCACCATGATCACCTTACCTTTTATGTGCCGGCCAGAGTGTACCTAGCATCCGAGTGACGCCGAAACGTGAACGATTCTTCGGTTTTTACCGTATCATTTCATGGCAGGAATGTGGTTTGTTTCCCGAAAACGGGATAATCCTTCAATGACAGTTAAAATTGTTCGCACCGACACACCACTTTTGCTGGTCGGCGGCGGGGAGGCCGACTCGGCGACCGTCAGGTGCCTGCATGCGCTTGCGCCCGAGGTTGTCGCCGTCGACAGCGGTGCGGCCACGGCCCTGGCCGCGGGGGTGATGCCACGCGCGGTGGTGGGCGATATGGACAGCCTTGACCCGGAGACGCGCGCGCAGATCGATCCGGCGCGCATCCACACCATTTCCGAACAGGTCAGCACCGATTTTGACAAGGCGCTGCGTTCGGTTGTGACGCCGCTTGTGCTGGGCGCGGGGTTCATGGGGGCGCGGCGTGATCATGAATTGGCCAATTACAACGCGCTTGTGCGCCATGCGCACCGGCCCTGCATCCTGGTGGGCGGCGACGAGATCGTTATGCTGGCGCCCCCCGATCTGCACCTGGATCTGGCAGCGGGCACGCGCGTTTCGCTTTTCCCGATGCGGCCGGTCAGGGGGCACTCGCACGGGTTGCGATGGCCCATCGACGGGATCGATTTCGCGCCTCATGGCCGCGTGGGCACGTCCAACATGGCCACCGGACCCGTGCGCCTGACATTCGATGAACCCGGTATGCTGCTTATCCTGCCGCGATCTGCGTTGGATCTGACGGTGCGGGTGGTTCTGGCTTTGCCCGGCTGGTGGCCCGCTCCCTGAACAGAACGTAAAGGCCCGCAGCCATGATGACGCATATCCCTGCGGCCGCGATCGGGTTGGGCCAGTTGGAAAAGATCAGCCAGCCGATAAGCGTGGCAAAGGGAATTTCAAGGTATTGCATCGGCGCCACCGTGGCCGAGGGCGCATATCGCAGCGACCATGTCATCAGAAGGTGCGCCAGCGTGCCAAGGCTGCCGATGGCCAGTAACAGGCCCCATTCATACCCGCCCGATACCTCGAAATTCAGCCCCGTCTCGGTGCCAAAGGCCAGTAGTGGCAGCATGATCGCAACCGCCATGACGCCGCTGACCGCCTGCAACCCGATCGGGTCGGTCGCCTTGGCGATCTTGCGCGTCATGAGCATGAAAACCGCGAAGTTCAGCGCCACGCCCACAGGCAGCAGCGCGGGCCAGCCGACCTGGGCGAAGCTGGGTTGCACCACCAATAAAGTGCCGGCAAAGCCCACGATGCAGGCGATGACGCGCCGGTGCCCCACCTCTTCGCCCAAAACGAACTTGCCCAGGATCAGCAAGAAGAACGGCATCACGAAGGTGATGGCAATCGCCTCGGCCAGCGGCAGGTAGCGCAGCGCGGTAAACATCATCGCGATGCCCGTAAGATGCACCACAGTGCGCAGGCCGGTCAGCCACAGCACCATGCCGCGCATTCGCCAGATCCGCCCGGTCAGCGCGATCAACGGAATGAGAATCGCCGCCTGAAGGCCGAAACGGAACAGCAAGACCTCGCCCAGCGGCACCGCCTGGCCAAGCAGCTTGGCGACGGCGTCGGCCAAAGGCGCGACGATGCAAAATCCTAGCATCAGGCCGATGCCGAGTATGGGGCGATCTTCAGACATGCGCGCAACGCTAGACGTGGGTGGGTGGCGTTGCAATCCCTAGTTGCTGGCCCGTGGACAAGATCGCGTAAAACATATTCATCAAACGCATTGCGTTGACTGCTGCACGCCCTAAGCTGGGGCCAAGCGAAATGAACAATGGGAGGACGCCAGCCATGACCCTTTTGAAACCCACGCGACGT
The DNA here is from genome assembly GCF_023703375.1 of Lutimaribacter degradans. Classification (GTDB taxonomy): domain Bacteria; phylum Pseudomonadota; class Alphaproteobacteria; order Rhodobacterales; family Rhodobacteraceae; genus Lutimaribacter; species Lutimaribacter degradans. Next base: position 34,248 of record NZ_JAMQGO010000002.1, on the reverse strand, counting down.
GAGATCCTGAAACTTGCCGCGATGGCCCCGGCCTTTGCGCTGCCCGGCGCGGTGCGCGCGCAGCTCGGGGCGCCGGATGCGCCGAACCCGGGGCATTTCCGGTTCACCCTTGGTGACATGCGCATCACGATCCTTTCGGACGGTTTCTTCAGCCTGCCGGCCGATGGGCTGGGCGTGAACGCCCCGCGTGACGAGGTGCAGGCATTCCTGGAAAAGCATTACCTGTCGCCGACCGACGGGTATTCGCACACAAATCACCTGCTGGTCGAAGCGGGTGATGCCAAGGTGCTGGTCGATGTTGGCTCGGGCAACCGTTTCATGCCCAGCGTGGGCCGGCTGATTTCCAACATGGAAGACGCGGGCGTAGACCCGTCCGAGATAACCCATGTCGTCATCACCCATGCCCACCCCGATCACATCTGGGGTATCCGCGACGATTTCGATGAGCCGCTTTTCCCTGATGCGCAGTATTTCATCGGCCAGGCCGAGCATGACTACTGGATGCAGGATGATCTTGTGAACAAGGTCGCCGCCGAGGACCAGCAATTCGTGCTGGGCGCGGTAAACTCGATCACCGCCGAGGGGCTGGAGTGGACGCTGCTGGGCAACGATGACGAAATCGTGCCGGGCGTGCGCGTCATCGACACGCCGGGCCACACGCCGGGCCACATGAGCGTGGTGGTCGAGTCGGGCGGCAAGCAACTGATGGCGCTGGGCGACGCGATGAGCCACGCCTACACCAATTTCGCCCATCCTGACTGGTACAACAACTTTGATGCCGACGGCGAACAGACCGTTGCCACCCGTCTTCGCCTGCTTGACATGGCCGCCGCCGACCGGATTTCGATCCTGGGGTACCATTTCCCCTTCCCGGGGGTCGGTCATGTGCTGCGTGAGGATGACAGCTATCGCTTTATCCCGGCGTTGTGGCAGTTCACCGAGTGACCCGGGCAGGGCGCGAGACTGCGTGTTTCATTTCCCGGCGCGTATCCCGGGGGTGAAGCGCGCCCTGTCGCACCGGCCGCGCGGCCGGTGCGACGCGCCGTTCCTCTGGTCATCGTGCGGTACCTGCGCTATTTCGCCGGGGAAAGCTGCCACAGGGGGACCCATGGCCGACAGCGCGAAATACGAACAGCCGGGCCCGGTCGAAGAAAACTGGCATGATGCCATTTCCTCGATCGAGGACATCATCGAGGATGCGCGCAACGGGCGCATGTTCATCCTGGTCGATCACGAGGACCGCGAGAACGAGGGCGACCTGGTGATACCCGCCCAGATGGCAACGCCCGAGGCGGTCAACTTCATGGCTATGCACGGGCGTGGTCTGATCTGCCTGGCGATGACCAGCCAGCGTGCCGACCAGCTGGGGCTTCAGCTGATGAGCACGAACAACTCCAGCCGGCATGAAACCGCCTTCACGATCTCGATCGAGGCGCGCGAAGGGGTGAGCACCGGCATTTCGGCGCATGATCGCGCCCGCACCATCGCGGTGGCGATCGACGCCGCCAAGGGGCCGCAGGATATCGCCACGCCCGGTCACGTCTTTCCGTTGCGCGCGCGCGACGGCGGCGTGCTGGTGCGCGCGGGCCATACCGAGGCGGCGGTCGATGTCAGCCGCCTGGCCGGGCTTAACCCTTCGGGCGTGATCTGCGAGATCATGAACGAGGATGGCACCATGGCGCGCCTGCCCGATCTTGTGACCTTTGCCCAGCGGCATGGGCTCAAGATCGGTACGATCTCCGACCTGATCGGCTATCGCCGCCGGTATGACAACCTGGTCAAGATGCGCGCCGAAAAGACCATCACCAGCGAGTTCGGCGGCGAATGGCAGATGCGTGTCTATATCGACGAAACGCAAGGCGCCGAGCATATCACGTTGATCAAGGGCGATATCACCGGCGAGGCGCCGGTTCTGGTGCGGATGCATGCGCTTGACCCGTTGCACGATATGGTGGGCGCGGGCCCTGCCGGCCGTGCCTTCGAGTTTTCCGACGCGATGCGCCAGATCGCGGCCGAGGGCCGCGGCGTGGTGGTTTTGCTGCGCGACCTGGAAATGAAGATCGCGCAAGAAGGCGAGGCAAGCCCGCAAACCCTGCGCCAATACGGGCTGGGAGCGCAGATCCTGTCGTCGCTGGGGCTATCGCGGCTCGAATTGCTGACCAATTCCGGCACGCCCAAGGTTGTCGGGCTCGAGGCGTATGGCCTGGAAATCACCGGAACCCGCAAGATCGAAAGGGGGGCCTGACATGGCTGGCACGGAAACCCATTACACCTTGCCCCGGGCCGAGTTCAACAAGCCCGTTAAGCTGCTGATCGTCGTCGCGCCCTATTACAAGGATATCGCCGACAACCTGATCGCGGGCGCGCGGGCGGAAATCGAGGCGGCGGGCGGCACCCATGACCTGGTCGAGGTGCCCGGCGCACTGGAAATTCCGAGTGCCATCGGCATGGCCGAACGCCTGTCGAATTACGATGGCTACGTGGCGTTGGGCTGCGTCATCCGGGGCGAGACCACCCATTACGAAACCGTCTGCAACGACAGCAGCCGGGGGCTGACGCTGCTGGGCCTCCAGGGGCTGTGCATCGGCAACGGCATACTGACGGTGGAAACCCGCCGCCAGGCCGAGGTACGCGCCGATCCCGCTGATCAGAACAAGGGCGGCGGCGCGGCGGCTGCGGCCTTGCATCTGGTGGCGCTTGCCCGTAAGTGGGGCACGCCCCGCGACAGCGTGGGATTTCAGCCCGCACGCGACGAATACCAGATCGCGGGGCAATCCAAGGATAACCACACCGCATGACGACCAGATCCGCGCCCAGGGACGACGCCCGCCGCCAGATGAAATCGGCCGCCCGGCTTTACGCCGTGCAGGCGCTGTTCCAGATGGAACAATCCGGCCAATCGACAGACGCGGTGGTGCGTGAATTCATCGACCATCGTTTCGGGGCGACCTATGAAGACGACGAGATGGCCGAGGGCCATCCCGACCATTTCCGCGCGCTGGTGAACGAGGCCGTGAACTGGCAGACTAGGATCGACCACATGACCGACCGGGCGCTGGTGGCGAAATGGCCGCTGGGACGAATCGATTCGGTGCTGCGGGCGCTGTTCCGCGCGGCCGGTGCCGAGATGATCACGCAGGACACGCCGCCCAAGGTCGTGATAAAGGAATTCGTCGATATCGCCGGGGCGTTCTATCCCGAGGGCCGCGAACCCGGTTTCGTCAACGCGGTGCTCGATCACATGGCGCGCGAGGTGCGCCCCGACGCTTTCTGACCCATGTCAGCCGCGCCCGAGACACCAGAGCCCGAGGTCGCGCTTATAACTTTCCTTGATGGCCACCGCTCCAAGGGGGCAAAGGCAACGGGCTCGTTTCGCCGCAATTTCGTGCAGGCGTTGCGCGCGCGCGGTATAAGGGCGCACCGGTTCGCCGGCCTGCGCAAGCTTTTCGCCGCAAACCTTCCGCGCGGCTCTGTCGTGGCCCTGTCGCTGAACGAGGATGAATTTTACCGCAATCTGGACTTGCGGCTTCCGGCCATGGCCATGCTGAGCAGCTATTGCCGCACGCAGGGGCTTACCCTGATACACGGGCTGGAACAGGCGCTGGTTTTGGCGAACAAGCGCGCAACCAGTGAAGTCTTGCGCCTGCATTCGGTGCCAACGCCGTCGCTTTCCTCGGGCGAAGCCGCGACCAAAGTGTTTTCGAACAGCCTGTCGGCCTCGCATCAGGCCGTCGAGGTGTTGCCGCCCGGCGCAGAGCTCGACGCGGGGCGGTTCAACGTCGACTATGTCGACTGTCGGCACCAAGAAGGTGGGCAGACATATCACGTGTGTCTGCGGGCACTTTGCGTTGGGCCGGATATCAATTTTGTCTACGTGCGGGCGCGGGACGTGGAACATGGCGGGCCCTCGGTGCACAACGTCGATACCCCGCAGGACCTGGGCCTGATACGCGCGCTCCACGACCGCCTTGTACGGCCGAACGAGGCACACATACAACGCATCGCCGCGCAGGTATCGCACGCGCTGGGATTCGGATTTTTCGGGATCGATATCCTTGCCGCCGCTGACGGGCGGCTGATGGTTTGCGAGGTCGGTGTCAAGTTCAACGACGTGTCTTACGAGACGCACATGTATCCGATTCGCGAGGGCCACCCGAACGAAACGATGTTGAACGGGGCCGCGGGAGAGCGCGCCGCGGCGCTGTTGGCGCGGCGCCTGTCGAAATAGCGCGCCACGGAACCTGGCGGCACCGGCCAAAACGGCCTAAACCCCCGGTGAGACCGTCCGCGGGGTTGATACCGGCCAGTCCGACGTTATGTTTCAGGCCTTGTGACAGGAGGTTTCCATGCCCAAACTCATTCGCCTTTACATCGTCAACGTGGCCATCGGCTTTGCCCTGGCCGGGGTCTTCGTCGGCCTGCTATTGTACCTCAACGTGGCGAACCTGTGGCACCTCGTGACCCATTCCGACAAGGGGTTGATTGCCGTGGCGGTTCTGTGGCTGGCCAACGGTATCGTCTTTGCGGGCGTGCAGTTCGGCATCGCGGTGATGCGGATGAAAGACGACGATGACGATGACGACGACAAGGGCAACCGCAGCCCCGTGCGCGTCGACATGAGCAAACCCGTCATGGTCAAGGCCGAAGCCAAGGCACCCAAAGGGTACTGACCGGGGCGCCGTCTTCCAGTTACATGGTTGCCGGGGTGAAGTGGCGGGCCCGCAGCGACCGTGTGGTTATCTCATTCCCGAGGACCTGTATGTACAGGTGGGCGTCAGGTAACCGGACCAGGGCCCGGACAGAGCCAACTCCCTCGGATTTGGGTAAGGCCACCGGAATGCAACCGTATCACGTGAAGAGCAGCACCCGCCACTGAGCTACCTAGTGTGTCATGCGGCTCGCGACAAGGGGTTGCGATTGTTCCTGTTTTGTTTCATCCTTTATCCGCCTTCTGGCCAGCCCGGTGCCGATGCTGAACCGGGGCGGGCCAGGCGGCTGCAAGACCATCATTCGGGGCACGCCATGTCAGGCACGACTGAAATATTGATGCCCGGTCAACGGCTTGCACGCGGCGTGTGCCGCCATCTTGCCACGCATGATTTTGCCTGCGTCGAAGAATTTTCCCCGCAGCGGGGCAAGCGGGTCGATGTGATGGCGCTTGGCCCCAAAGGTGAGCTGTGGGTGGTCGAGTGCAAATCCGGGCGGGCCGATTTTCAATCAGACGCCAAATGGCACGGCTACCTGGAATGGTGCGACCGATTTTTCTGGGCGGTTGACGCCGATTTCCCGGTCGAGTTGCTGCCCGAAGACACCGGGCTGATCCTGGCCGATGATTACAGTGCCGAACTGGTGCGGATGCCGGCAGAACAAAAGCTGCCGGGCGCACGCCGACGCGCGCTGACACGCAGATTCGCGGCGCATGCCGCGCGGCGCCTGCAGGCGCTGCGCGACCCCGGCTTTACTTTCGCGGTTTGACGGCCCGCGCGGCGCGGGCCGCAGCGCGAATTTCTTCGGCGATTTCATCGGCCTCGTCGGGGCTGAAATCCATCGGAATTTCGATGCCTTCGCCCTCGATGAACAGCCGCACCATGCCAAGCTCGGTGGGACCGATTTGCAGGTTTGCCTCGATATCGCGTTCGGTGTTGATGCCCATCCCGGATCTCCTTGCTTTGCGCGGCGATTAGCGGGTTCGCCCTTGATTGGCAAGCGCGCGCGGTATCAGATGCCTGGCATGAACGATATTGTCCTGCGCGATCTTGCAATCGGCGATGCCGGCTGGCTGATCCAGCAACATGCCGAACTTTATGCCCGCGACGAAGGGTTTGATGCCAGTTTCGAGGCGTTGGTGGCGGAAATCCTGGCCAACTACATTCGTGACCATGACCCCGCCTGTGAACGTGCCTGGATCGCGTGGCACGGCGATGTGCGCCTTGGCAGCATCTTTTGCGTTCGGCTTGATGAGGACACCGCCAAGCTGCGCCTGTTCCTGACCGTGCCTGCGGCACGTGGCACCGGGCTTGGCCAAAGGTTGCTGGATGAGTGCACGGCGTGGGCCCGGGCGCGCGGCTACACCCGGATGCAGCTTTGGACCCATGAAAGCCACAAGGCGGCCTGTGCGCTCTACCAACGTAACGGCTGGCGCTGCATCGCGCAGGAACCGGTGCACAATTTCGGCGTGGACCTGGTGGAACAGACCTGGGAAATCGCGCTTTAAAGGCGCGCGGAAAAATCCGGTCAATGCCCTTGCATTCGCGCGCGGGTGCCGCTAAATCGCCCGACAGTGCCGCCTTAGCTCAGTTGGTTAGAGCGCTGGATTGTGGATCCAGAGGTCCCCTGTTCAAGCCAGGGAGGCGGTACCATCACTCTCCTGCGGTAATCGCGATCTCTTGCTGCAAGGCGCCGGTCAGGCGGTTGTAGATCAGGATGCGCTGGTCGTCTGTCACGACGGCAAACCAGCCGTCGCCTTGTGTAAAAGCGGTGGCGCCGGTGCCGGCGGGCAGGGTGACCTGGTCGGGCAGGGCGGGGCCTGCGTCGCGCAAGCGCGTGACAAGCAGGCCGATCACCACTATGACGCCCACGATCATAACCGTCGTCAGGGTTGTCACCAGAAGGCGCAGAAATTTAAGGTTGGCCGGTTCTTCCGGCTGGGGCAGGTCATCCATGCAAAGCACCCTTGTTACAGTGCGTATCGGCGCCATGCCGCCGCCCCGCCTTGATAAGGCGCTGGCGCGCGATGTGCCAGAGGCGGCGGCGCTGTCGCGCACGCGGCTGGCGCGACTGATCGCCGAAGGTTTGGTGACGGTGAACGGTACGGCCGTGACCGATGCCAAGGCCCGCGTGGCCGAGGGCGATATTGCCGTGATCACCGTTCACGAGGCCGACGAAAGCCATATCGCCCCCGAGGACATTCCGCTGGAGGTGGTGTTCGAAGACGATGACCTGATCGTGGTGAACAAGCCTGCGGGCATGGTGGTTCATCCCGCGCCCGGCAGCCCCGGCGGCACGCTGGTCAATGCGCTGCTGCATCATTTCGGCGGGGCGCTTTCCGGGGTGGGCGGGGCCAAGCGGCCTGGCATCGTGCACCGGATAGACAAGGATACGAGCGGTCTTCTGGTGGTGGCCAAATCCGACCGCGCCCATCATGGGATGGCCGCGCAATTCGAAAGGCACACGGTAGACCGTGCTTACCTTGCGCTGTGCCATGGCGTGCCCGATCAGGCCGATCCGCGCCTTGGCGGTGTGCGCGGCGTCAGCTTCGAGACGGGCAACGTGATGAAGATCACCACCCAACTGGCCCGGCACAAGACCGACCGTCAGAAACAGGCGGTGCTGTTCCAGGGCGGGCGGCACGCCGTGACGCGGGTGCGCCTGCTGGAGCGGTTCGGCCAGCCCCCGGTTGTGGCCTTGGTGGAATGTCGCCTTGAAACCGGGCGCACGCATCAGATCCGTGTGCACATGGCCCATGTTGGCCACGGGCTGATCGGTGACCCGGTTTACGGCGGGCGGCGCAAGTTGTCGGAAAAAGCGGTGAGTGCCGCGGCGGTGGACGCCGCGCACGCCTTTCCGCGCCAGGCCCTGCATGCGGCGATCCTGGGGTTTGATCACCCGGTCAGCGGCGAACCGATGCGGTTCGAGGCCGCCTTGCCAACCGATTTCGCCACCCTTCTGGGCGCGCTGCGCGGCTGAAACGCGGTGCACAAGGCCGTGAGGGCCTTGTCACATTTCGCGCAAAACGACGGAAAAGCGCCCATATTCCGTATAGTGGAAACAGACCCTTGAAACGGGCGGCATGGCGCCCTAACTGTCATGTTAAACCCTTAAACATTAAGGAGGGGACAGGGATAATGAGCAATTACGCAAATCTGCCGGCACCAACGCCAGAAGGCGGCCTGAACCGCTACTTGCAGGAAATCCGCAAATTTCCACTGCTGGAACCGGAAGAAGAATACATGCTGGCCAAGCGCTGGGTCGAAGACCAGGATTCCGAGGCCGCGCACAAGATGGTTACCAGTCACCTGCGCCTGGCGGCCAAGATCGCCATGGGCTACCGCGGCTATGGCCTGCCCCAAGCCGAGGTGATTTCCGAGGCGAATGTCGGCCTGATGCAGGCCGTCAAGCGGTTCGACCCCGAAAAGGGGTTCCGCTTGGCAACCTATGCAATGTGGTGGATCCGCGCCTCGATCCAGGAATATATCCTGCGGTCATGGAGCTTGGTGAAACTGGGCACCACGAGCGCGCAGAAAAAGCTCTTTTTCAACTTGCGCAAGGCCAAGGCCCGTATCGGTGCGCTGGAAGATGGCGACTTGCGCCCCGAGAACGTCAAGCAGATTGCCACCGATCTTGGCGTGACCGAGGACGAGGTCATCAGCATGAACCGCCGCATGTCCGGCGGCGACGCGTCGCTGAACGCGCAGGTGGGTCAAGAGGGCGAAGGCTCGATGCAGTGGCAGGACTGGTTGGAAGATGAAGACGCCGACCAGGCCACCGAGTACGAAGAACGCGACGAGTTGAAAGCCCGCCGCGAACTCCTGGCCCGCGCGATGGAAGTTCTGAACGATCGTGAGCGCGATATCCTGACCCAGCGCCGGCTGAGCGACGAGACCGTCACGCTGGAGGATCTGAGCGGGCAATACGATGTCAGCCGCGAACGTATTCGCCAGATCGAGGTGCGCGCCTTTGAAAAGCTGCAACAGCGGATGCGTGAACTGGCCGCTGAAAAAGGCATGTTGCCCGCCGCGTGACGGAGCCGCCTTTCCGGCCAGATGGCCATTTTCTCAGGCCCCCGTGCGCAGGATGCGCGCGGGGGCTTGTCTTTGGCGATGCGGGGCGGTCAACTGCGCGCGATGTCTGAAATCGTCTTTCATCTGCCTGCCGATTGGGTGGTCGATCCGGCCGCCATGCTGCCGTTTTACCAAAAGCTGACAGAGGGCTTGGCCGAACGCGGGATCAATTGGCGCGCGGTGCCGATCAACCGCGACGCGCTGCCCGGTGCGCTGGATGCCGATGATGCGTTTCACATCATCAACCATGGCCGCGTGCAGCACCCGCGCGCATTGAATGCGGGCATTGCCTATATCTACCCGTTCTGGAACCTTGACCCGGATGGCATCCGGGCCTTTTCGTCGATCGCTGGGCGCCCGTTCCGCCCCGCTCGGGTGGATGCCGACAAGGCGCGGGCCTTTATCCGCCGTCAGCGCGATCGTCTGGTTGCAGCTCGACAGTCGCGCTATGAGCAGCCGCAAGAACGCGCCCCCTTGCCGCGGGCCGAGGCGGCGGTTTTCCTGCAATCCGAGGGCCATCGCACCGTCGGTGAGACCTGCTATCTTGATCGCTGGACGATGCTGGAAACGGTGCTTGCCGCCACCGAGGGGCCGGTCATCGTCAAACCGCACCCGCGCGAACTGGATGGCGCGGTCTATAATCGTCTGGCGGCGTTCCGGGCCGCTGCGCCGCGGCTGGCGATCAGTACCGGCAATATCCACGATATCATCGCCGCCTCCGATCGGGTGGTCACGATCAACTCGGCCGTGGGTGTCGAGGCTTACCTGCATCGAAAACCCGTGATCCTGTGTGGGAAGGCCGATTTTCATCATATCGCCACCGTGGCCCAATCGGCCGATGCGCTGGGCGCGGCGCTGCGCGGCCCGGCCCCGGCGCGCCACTATGACAAGTACGTTTACTGGTATTTCGGGCATATGTGCGTGAATGCCGGCGGGCCTAACCTGTTGGAACAGGTGCTGCACCGTATCAGGGCAACTGGCTACGCGATCTGACCCAGATCATTGATTGGTGCCGCCTGAACCCCCAGAGTCATGGGGTATACCCGAAAAGGAGGTTCATGCATGAAACCCGTTCGCACATTGATATTGCTGGCCAGTGAAAAGCAGATGAGGCTTGTTGAAAACGTCGGCGTCGGCAAGGGCGTGGCCGAGATTGCCACCTACACGGTCGATGACCTGGGCGAGATCAGCAGCCGTTACGCCGATGCGCCGGGTCGCCAGCGTGGCGGGCCGGGCATGGGGGGGCATGAATTCGAACGGCCCACGTCGGAGCGCCGCCAGCAACGCGAGGATTTCGCTGATCACGTGATGGATGAAACCGCGCGCATCTTTCAGGCCAACGGCTATGACAGGCTGGTGGTTGCGGCGGCCCCCAAGATGCTGGGCGCGTTGCGCGACGACATGCCCGCGCCGCTCAAATCGGCCTTGCACGCAGACCTGGACAAGGATCTGACCAAGACCGAGCTGGCCGATCTGCCATCGCATCTGCAAGACGTGCTGGCCGTCTGAGCCCTAGTCAAGCCGGGCGCGCAGCACGCGGATCATGTTGCCGCCCATGACCTTGGCGATCTGCGCCTCGCTCAACCCTTGCGCCAACAGCGCATGGGTGAGCGCGGGCAGTTCCGAGGTGTCGAAGGCCGTTTCAACCGACCCGTCGAAATCCGACCCAAGCGATACGTGGTCTTCGCCGACCACGGCAATGGCGGCGGCAATCATTTCGGCAATCCCGTCGGGCGTGATCGGGCCACATACGACATCGGCCCAATACCCCATGCCTATCACACCGCCGGTTTCCGCGATCTGGCGCATCAGGTCGTCAGGCAGGTTGCGCGTGACCTCGCAGTGCGAATGAAGGCCGGAATGGGACAGGACCAACGGCACGTCCGTCATCTCCAGCACCTCGCGCACCACTTGCGGGCTGGAATGGGCCAGGTCGATGATAACCGGCCGCCGGGCCAGCTCGGCCACCACCTGGAGGCCAAACTCGGTCAGCCCGGCATCGCCTGTCCCGTGCAACGAGCCGCCCAGTTCATTGTCGAAGAAATGGTGCAGCCCGAATAGCCGATGCCCGGCGTCATACAACCCGTCGAGCTTGGCAAAATCGCCTTCCAGCGGGTGCAGCCCCTCGACACCCAGGATGCCGCCCACGATGTCACCACCCTCGGCGCGGGCGGTCAGCACTGCGTCCAGGTCGGCCCGGGACTTGATGATTCTCAACTGCCCGGCCAATTGCCGTTCGAAACGATGCAGCTTCTCGGCCTGGTAGATCGCGCGCTCGTAGATGCTGGTCCATGTGCGCATTGGCCAAAGCTGCCCGACAGCCAACAGGGTGATGTTGTCAAACGCCTCGGCGCTGTTTTCCTCGTAATTCTGGCCCGCGGGCGATTTGGTGACGGCGGTAAAGACCTGAACCGCCACGCCGCCCTCGATCAGGCGTGGAATATCGACCTGGCCGCGATTGCCGCGTTCGGCCAGGTCGCGTTTCCAAAGCAGTGGATCGGCATGCCAGTCGCCCACGATCAGGCTGTCATGCAGGGCGCGTGCCTCGGTCGAAACGGGGTAGGGGGCGTGCGGAATCACAGCGTTGCGCTGCGACTCGACATAGGCGGGCGCGAACAGGAAAAATGCGGCCGTGGCCAAGATCAAAAGCGCCAAAAGGGCGCCCAGGGCTTTCGTCAAAACACGCATCTTTCCGTTCCTCCCGTTTTAGGCGAGAATGTGGGAATATTTTCAGCGCGCCAAGCCTGACGTGGCGTGGTGTGCGAAAGGAGGTCAACCATGGCCGGAGGATGGAGCCGGGACGGCGCGGTAAGCGAACAGATCGAGGCGTCGATAGAGGACGAGTTGAAGCGCCTGAAAGCCCGGCCCCAGCCGCAGGGTGAAAGCCGGACGGATTGCGCCGAATGCGGCGAAGAGATTCCCGAAAAGCGCCGGCAGGCGATCCCGGGCGTCAAGTTGTGCGTGGATTGCGCGTCAGAACGCGATGGGCGGGCCGCGCAGCGCGGGGGCATCAACCGGCGCGGCTCGAAGGACAGTCAGTTGAAGTGACGCATGGGGCGGTTGGGTGCGCCTATCCTGCGTTGCAGTCTGACGCGGCCGCGCCCCGGCCGCGTCATTGGCAAGGGGGCGCTCAGCCCTCCATCGCTTCAAGCTCGTCTATCATGGATTCGATCATCGACAGGCCCTTGTCCCAGAACTCGGGGTCGCTCGCATCAAGGCCGAAGGGCGCCAAGAGCGCCTTGTGATGCTTGGAGCCGCCGGCCTTGAGCATGTCGAAATACTTTTCCTGGAACCCCTCGGGGGCTTCCTCGTAAACAGCGTAAAGCGCGTTCACCAACCCATCGCCGAAGGCATAGGCATAGACGTAGAAAGGCGAGTGCACGAAATGGGGGATATAGGCCCAGAAGGTTTCATACCCGTCCATGAAATCGAAGGCCGGACCAAGGGACTCACCCTGGACGCTCATCCAGATGTCGTTGATGTCATCGGGCGTCAGCTCGCCGCCCCGGCGCGCCTCGTGCAGCTTGCATTCAAAGTCGTAAAACGCGATCTGCCGGACAACCGTGTTTATCATATCTTCAACTTTTCCGGCCAGAAGAACCTTTCTTTCCTTTTGATCCTTGGCTTTTTCCAACATTTTACGGAATGTCAGCATCTCGCCAAAAACAGATGCCGTTTCGGCCAGCGTCAGCGGGGTCGATGACAGCATTTCACCTTGTCCGGCGGCCAGCCGCTGATGCACGCCGTGGCCCAGCTCATGCGCGAGCGTCATCACGTCGCGCGGTTTGCCGAGATAGTTCAGCATCACGTAAGGATGTGCATCGGTCACGGTAGGATGGGCAAAGGCACCCGGCGCCTTGCCCGGTTTCACGGCCGCGTCGATCCAGCCCTTGGTGAAAAACGGTTCGGCCAGTTCCGCCATGCGCGGATCGAACCCGGCATAAGCCTCGGTCACAATGGCGCGGGCTTCGTCCCAGCCAACCGTCTTGGGGTTGTCCATCGGCAAGGGCGCGTTGCGGTCCCAGACCTGCATCCGGTCAAGGCCCAGCCATTTGCGCTTCAGCTCGTAATACCGATGGCTGAGGCGCGGATAGGCCGCCACCACGGCGTTGCGCAGCGCCTCGACCACCTCGGGTTCGACATCGTTCGCAAGGTGGCGGCCGGTTTGCGGGCTGGGCATGCCGCGCCAGCGGTCGATCACTTCCTTTTCCTTGGCCTGCGTGTTGTGAACGCGGGCGAAAGTCTTGACATTGGCGCCGAACACCTGCGCCAGTTCGCGTGCCGCAGCTTCGCGTTTCGCGCGATCGTGGTCGGTCAGCAGGTTCAGCGTGCCCTCGATGTTCAGCGCCTCGCCGTCGACCTCGAAGCCGAGGCTTGCGATGGTTTCATCGAAAAGCCTCTCCCAGGCGTCACCCACCACTCCCAGGTCATGCAGGAATTTTTCCAGCTCGTCCGACAGTTGGTAGGGCTTCATCGCGCGAATCCGGTCGAAAACCGCGCGGTAGCGGCCCAATTCGGCGTTCTCATCCAGCATCGCATCAAGTGCGGCGTCGTCGATCCGGTTCAGTTCCAGCGTGAAGAACACCAGCGGCGTCGTGAAATTGGTGATCTTCTCCTGCGCGTCCGACAGGAACTTGGCGCGCCCCGGATCGGTTGTCAGCTGGTAATACCGCAGCCCGGCAAAAGACATCACCCGCCCGGCGATGGCGCTGATCTGTTCGTTGCGCTGCACGCAGGTCAACAGCCCGGCGGCGTCCAAGGCGGCCAGCTTGCCCTCGTAGTCGGCGGCGAAAGCGGCACATTCCTGTTCCAGCCAGTCCAGATCCTTTTGCAGTTGGGGGTCGTCCTCGCCCTTGTAAAGATCGCTCAGATCCCATTCCGGCAGGTCGCCCAGATTGTCGGACCCGGAAGAGGCGTTGGCATCGCGGACGGGGAAGGGCAGGTGCAGCATGGGGCGTTCCTTTGTTATCAAGCGTTGAGGGCAGACATATGGCGCACGCGGCGCACTCTCAACCCTAGCCGTAGAGATCCAGCAGTGCGTGCAGGTGGTCGAGCGTGTCGGCATCCTTGATCGACAGGTCTTGCCGCCAACGCGCCATGCGGGGAAACCGCAACGCAACGCCCGACTTGTGGCGCGGGCTGCGCTGTATCCCCTCGAAGGCGATTTCGAACACGTGGTGAGGTGTGACCTGGCGAACAGGGCCGAAACGCTGGATCGTGTTCTTGCGCACCCACTGGGAAATCTGGCGAAACTCGGCATCCGTCAGCCCGGAATAGGCCTTGGTGAAGGGCACCAGCGCCTCGCCGTTGCGCACGGCAAAGGTGAAGTCGGTGAACAGGTTGGCGCGCCGCCCGTGGCCAGCCTGCGCGTATATCATGACCGCGTCGATGGTCAGCGGGTCAAGTTTCCATTTCCACCAATCCCCCTTCCTGCGACCGACGAAATAGGGGCTTTCGCGTCGTTTCAGCATCAGCCCCTCGGCGCGGGTCTCGCGGGCGGTGGCGCGGATCTTGGCCAGACCCTCCCAGCTGTCGGCCTTGACCAGGGGCGAGGGGCGCACCGGCGCGTCGTCGGGCAGGTCGGCCAACAGGATGTCGAGCGTGGCCCGCCGTGTCGAAAGCGGGCAGGCACGCATGTCGCGGCCGCGGTGTTCCAGCAGATCATAGGCCAGCAGGATCACGGGGGCCTCTCTCAACAGCTTCTTGGGCACTGTCTTGCGCCCGATGCGTTTCTGCAGGTTGTTGAAGGGCAGCGGCGACGTGCCATCCCATGCGACAAGTTCACCATCCAGAACCGTGCCCGATGGCAGAACGTCCACCGCGCGCGCCAGTTCGGGGAAACGGTCGGTCATCAGCTCTTCGCCGCGCGACCAAGTGAAATGCTGCCCCTGCCTCACGATCAACTGGCCGCGGATGCCATCCCATTTCCATTCCGCCTGCCAATCGGCGCGCGGGCCAAGGCTTTCGGGCGCATCCTCCAACTGGTGGGCCAGCGCAAAGGGGTAGGGGCGCGACAGGTCGGCGCTGGCATCCTCGGCCAGGATCAGGCGGTGCCACGTGGTGCTGTCAGCTGTCCAGTCGCCCATCAAGCGGTGGGCGATCTCGGCCTCGTCGCGGCCCACGGCCTGTGCCAGGGCGCGGGTCATCAGTTTCTGGCTGATGCCGATGCGAAAGCCGCCGGTCAACAGCTTGTTGAAAACCATGCGCTCGGTCTGGTCGAGCCCATCCCAAAGGTCGAGGATCACGGGCTTGCGCGCGGCCTCGTCCAGCGTGGCCAAATCGCGCAGCCGCGTGATCATGCCGGTCAGGCTGTGATCATCGGCGCGGCTGGACGGCGGCAGGGCCAGGGCGATGGTTTCGGCCAGGTCGCCCACGATGGCATAGCTGTCTTCGAACAGCCACAAGGGAATGTTCGCGCGCTCGGCCGCCCATTCGCGCAGCCGCGTGGTGGTGACGGCGCGTTTGGGCCTGCGGCCGGAGAACAGCGCGGCCGCCCACAGTTTGTCCGGGTCTGGGGCCGTTTCAAAATAGTCGCGCAATATATTGGTTTTACGAGATGTTTTCGTGGTCTGGTCAATCTGCGTGAAAAGCGCGGCAAAGCGTTTCATGCGGCGCCCTCGGCGTCATCCTCGTCGGTGCCGAACTCGGTCGGGACGACATGCGCATCATATCCGCTTTCCTTCAGGTATTGCGCGAAGGTTTCCGTATAACCATGCGTAACATATATGCTTTCTGCGTTCGTTTCGGTGATGGCGTGGTGCAGTTCGGGCCAGTCGGCGTGATCTGATACGACAAAGCCTCGATCCATCGCGCGGCGACGTCGTACTCCGCGCAACTGCATCCATCCGCTGGCAAATCCGGTGCTGGCTTGCCCAAACCGCCGTGCCCAGGTGCTGCCAAAGGCCGAGGGCGGCGCGATGACAAGTGCACCGGGATGCGCTTTTGCATCGAGGTCGGGTGTCACGCGGGTCGTGTTGCGCAAGGATAGCCCTTGGGCGCGCAGAATCGCGTTCACGTTTTCCACCGCCGCATGGGCCAGGATCGGTCCGGGGCCATCTTGCAGCATGTGCAGCAGTCGCTGCGCCTTGCCCAGCGAATAGGCCCCCAGCAAGCTGAACCGCCCTTCGGCCGCGTTGGATTGCCACCAGTCGAGTATGTCAGTGGCGACCTGCGCCTGCGGGCGCCAGCGGAAAACCGGCAGCCCAAAGGTGCATTCGCTGATGAATGCGTGGCAGCGGACCGGTTCGAACGGGTCGCACAAACCATCATCGCCCAGCTTGTAATCGCCCGACACCACCCAAACCTCGCCCGCCACCTCGACCCGGATTTGCGCCGAGCCGGGCACGTGGCCCGCGGGGTGAAAGCTGACAAGCGCGTCGCCGATCCGGCGCTGTTCGCCGTACCCGATGCCGTCTGCCGCAATCGCGCCCAAACGGTGGCGCATCACCGGCAGGCTAGCATGCGTGGCAAGATAGGCGCCATGGCCGGGGCGCGCGTGGTCGGCATGGGCATGTGTGATCAGCGCCCGGTCGACCGGGCGCCACGGGTCGATGTAGAACCCGCCAGCAGGGCAGAAAATCCCCCGCTCCGTAAATTGCAGAACCGCGCGCTTTGCCATGACCCTATGATAGGGCCACCTTGCCCCGGCGCCAGAGCTTGCCCTTTCCTGCGGCGGCAGTAGGGTGGCGGCAAACCGAAACCAGGAGGGATAGAATGAAATTCGTACGCTACGGCGAGCGCGGGGCCGAAAAACCCGGCGTACTGGACCACGAGGGCCGCTTGCGCGACCTGTCGGGCGTGGTGGATGATCTGGCGGGGGACGTGCTGGGCAATCTGCCGCCGGTCGATCTTGAGAATCTGCCGCTGGTCAAGGGTGAGCCGCGCATCGGCGTGCCGGTGGGCCAGATCGGCAAACTGGTGGCGATCGGCCTGAACTTCAGCGATCACGCCGCCGAGTTGAACGCCGAACCGCCCGAGATGCCCATCGTTTTCATGAAGGCGAACAGCTGCATCAACGGCCCGTTCGACCCGGTGATCCTGCCGCGCAACGCGCACAAGGCGGATTGGGAGGTCGAGCTGGGCATCGTCATTGGCAAGACCGCCAAATACGTGTCCGAGGCCGAGGCTATGGATCACGTTGCAGGCTTTACCATTGTCAATGACGTGTCCGAGCGTGAATTCCAGATGGAATGGGGCGGCCAATGGACCAAGGGCAAAAGCTGCGACACGTTCGGGCCCATCGGGCCGTGGCTGGTAACCCCGGACGAGGTGGGGGACGTGAATGCGCTGTCCATGTCGCTGGAGGTGAACGGCGAGCGGATGCAGACCGGCAACACGTCATACATGATCTTCAAGGTGCCGCATATCGTTGCGCATCTCAGCCAGATCATGACGCTGCATCCGGGCGACGTGATCGCCACGGGCACGCCGCCGGGCGTGGGCATGGGGCACAAACCTCAGAAATTCCTGAAAGAAGGCGACGTGATGTCGGCCAGCATCGAGAAGCTGGGCGCGCAGCGGCAGGAAATTCAGCGCGACGCCTAAGGCGCGCGTCAGGCCACGGCTGTGCCCGGCCGTGCCTTCGCGTTGGCATCGAACAGCGCGGTGGCACGGTCGAACACCTGGTTGCGGATGGCTGGCACCTCCATCATCACCTCGTGTTCGGCCCCGTCCAGCATGACCAGTTCGCCGTTGGGCCAGCTATCCATCCGCGCCTTGATGCGCCCCGCGTCGACGATCTGTTCCGATGTGCCCAGGAAGGCAAGGCAGGGCAGGTCGGGCGCGGGTAAATGTGCCAGCGCGCGCATTTCCACCAGGGCCTTGTGCACCCAGCGGATCGAGGGGCCACCGAGGCTGAGCGCCGGCTGCGCGTCAAGATGGCGCTTCATGTAATCGAACATGTCAGGGTCGGTCGTCAGCGGGTTGCCCTGGAACGGGGCGCTGGTGACCAGGTGCACGGGGCTGGTGCCCGGCGCCATCGTGTTGCCAAGCTGCAGGTGTGAGGCGCTCCACCCAAGCGCCCAGGCGACGGGCCGTTGCACCGGCGAAATGATGATGCCCCACATCGGCGCGGAAAAGACACAGGAGTTGACGGGCAGCCCGTTCATCACCGCGCGCAGGCCGATGCAGCCGCCCAGCGAATGGGCGATCAGGTGAAAGGGGCGGGGCAGGTCCAGCGTCTGCACGCCCTCGATTACCGCCGCGACATCGCGCTGGTAATCGGCAAAGCTGCCGACATGGCCCACGGTCGGGTCATCCAGCAGACGGTCCGCCAGGCCCTGGCAGCGCCAATCTATGGCCAGGGTGGCATACCCGCGTGCGGCCAGGTCGACGGCCGCGCGGCCGTATTTCTCACCATACTCGGTGCGGCCCGGAAACAGCAGGACCGTGCCCCGTGCCCCCTTGCAGGGCCAGACGGTTATACGGATGCGCACATCGTCCGACGTGCGCAACCACCAGGCGGCACCGTTTTCGGGGCCTTCGGCCAGATGGTCAAAAAACGGCGCCTTTTCCATGGATCAGGCCAGCACGCTGCCCAGCTTCATGGCCAGGCCCATGTCGCCATCGACGGTCAGCTTGCCCGACATGAAGGCGGCGGTGGGGTTGATATCGCCCGACAGCATCGACTGGAACGTATCGGCATCGGCGGTCAGAGTGACATCGGTCTCTTCGTCGCTGGCGCGCGCACCATCGCTGTCGATCACTACGGCGCCTTCGCCTTCAATCACGAATTTCGCGGTGCCGTCGAAATCGGCGCCACTCATCTTTTCGTTCAGCGCGGAAACGGCTGCTTCGATCACGTCGCTCATGTGTCTCATCCTTTTTTGATCCGCCGGGGGCTGGTCTTGGGCCGTCGGCGCGTTAAACTATCCCCTGTTATGAGCATCCGACGCTTCAATCTCAAACATATCCTCGCGGCAAGCGTGCTGATGGTCACGTTTTCCCTACCCGTTTTCGCGCAAGAGGCGGATCTGGCACCGCTTTACGAGCGGCTGAAAAACGCCGAGCAGGTCGATTCGAAATCTATCACGCGCGAAATTCGCATGAAATGGGCGCAAAGCGGGTCGGATTCGATGGATTTGCTGCTTCAACGGGGCAAGGACGCGCTGGAACGGGGCGAACATGACGCGGCGATCGAGCATTTCTCGGCCGTGATCGACCATGCGCCGAATTTCGCCGAAGCCTATCATGGCCGTGCGCAGGCGTATTTTGCCGAAGACATGGCCGGCCCCGCGCTGGCCGATCTTGAACAGGCATTGCTGATCAACCCGCAACATTTCGACGCGCTTTACGGGTTGGCAACCGTGCTGGAGCAGGTGAACCAGCCCGAACTTGCCTATGACACCTATGCGCTTGTCCTTGCCCTGCACCCGCATTACGACAAGGCCAAGGCAGCGCGCGCCCGGCTTGAAACGCAGGTCGAGGGCCGCGAACTCTGACAGGCGGGGGGCGACATGGCCCAAAACGCGCGGATCACGGCGGTTCTGGGGCCGACGAATACCGGTAAGACGCATTACGCGATCGAACGGATGCTGGGCTATCGCACCGGCATCATCGGCTTGCCGCTGCGGCTGCTGGCGCGCGAGGTCTATGACAAGATCGTCGCATTGTGCGGTCCCTCGGTCGTGGCGCTTGTCACCGGCGAGGAGCGCATCGTGCCCGAGCGGGCAAAATACTGGGTCTGCACGGTCGAGGCGATGCCCGAGGGGCTGGGTTGCGATTTCCTGGCCGTGGATGAAATCCAGCTTTGCGCCGACCCCGAGCGCGGCCATGTCTTCACCGATCGCCTGTTGCGGTCGCGCGGGTTGAACGAAACGGTTTTCCTGGGGTCCGACACTATGCGCCAGACCATCACGGCGCTGGTGCCCGACGCGCAGTTCATGCATCGCGAGCGGATGTCGCAACTTTCGTATCTAGGTTCGAAAAAGATAAGCCGGATGCAGCCACGAAGCGCAATCGTCGGTTTTTCGGTTGAAAATGTATATGCGATTGCCGAGCTTCTGCGCCGTCAAAAGGGGGGCGCCGCGGTCGTTATGGGGGCGCTTTCGCCGCGCACGCGCAACGCGCAGGTCGATCTGTACCAGAATGGCGAAGTCGATTACCTGGTGGCGACTGATGCCATCGGCATGGGCTTGAACCTGGATATCAACCATGTCGCCTTTTCCTCGTTGTCCAAGTTCGACGGGCGTCGCATGCGGCAATTGGCGCCGAACGAATTGGCCCAGATCGCGGGTCGCGCGGGGCGGGGCATGTCGGATGGCACTTTCGGCGTCACGGGCGAGGCGCCGCCCATTGCCGACGAAGTGGCGCAGGCGATTTGCGATCACCGGTTTACCCCGATCCGTAAACTGCAATGGCGCAATCCGGACCTGAATTTCGGCTCGCCCGAGGCGCTGATCGGCTCGCTCGAACGCAATCCGGGCGACGAACTGTTGGTGCGCACCCGCGACAGCGATGACCTGTTGGCGTTGAAATCGCTTGCCGATCTGGGCGAGGTGCGGGCCCGCGCGTCGGATGCCCGCGCTGTGCGGCTGCTTTGGGATGTCTGCCGCGTCCCCGATTTCCGTGGCATCAGCCATGCCGAGCACGCCGGGTTGCTGGAACGGATTTTCGGGTTTCTGCACGAAAGCGGCCGGGTGCCCGATGACTGGCTGGCCCGGCAGGTCCGCCGGATCGACCGCACCGATGGCGATATCGACGCACTGTCGAAACGCTTGGCATACATCCGCACATGGACCTACGTTGCGCAGCGCAACGGCTGGGTGCATGATGAAAGCCATTGGCGCGGCGAAACCCGCGCGGTAGAAGACCGCTTGTCAGATGCGCTTCACACTCGTCTGACACAAAGATTTGTGGATCGGCGCACCAGCGTGCTTTTGCGCCGGCTCAAGCAGAAGGAGGCCCTTTTGGCCGAAGTGAATGACAAGGGTGAAGTGACCGTCGAGGGCGAATTCGCCGGGCGGTTGGAGGGGTTCCGGTTCCGTCAGGACAAGGACGCGACCGGGCAGGAGGCCAAAACGCTGCGCAGCGCGTCGTTGCAGGCGCTGGTGCCGCATTTCCATCTGCGGGCCGATCGGTTCTACAACTCCCCCGATACCGAGATCGACTTTACCGAGCAGGGCGGTCTCATGTGGGGTGAGCAGGCTGTGGGCAAGCTGGTGGCCGGGGCCGATCCGCTCAAGCCGCAGGTGCATGGTTTCGTCGATGACGAGGCCGGCCCGGACGTGCGCCAGAAGGTCGAACGCCGCTTGCAGCATTTCATTGACCGCAAGATTGCGGCGCTGTTCGAGCCGCTTCTGGCCATGAGCCGCGACGAGGCCCTGACCGGGCTGGCGCGCGGTTTTGCCTTTCGCATGGTCGAAGGGCTGGGCGTGCTGCCACGCGGGCAGGTGGCCGATGACGTCAAGGCCCTGGACCAGGACGCGCGCGGCGCCCTGCGCAAGCATGGCGTGCGGTTTGGCCAGTTCACGATCTTCATGCCGCTATTGCTGAAGCCGGCGCCCACGCGGCTGCGGCTGGTGCTGTGGGGCTTGGCGCAGGGTCTTGATACCTTCCCCGAGGCGCCGCCGCCCGGGCTGGTGACCGTGCCGGCCGATAATGGCGCGCCGCAGGGCTACCACGCGATGGCGGGTTACCGCGCTGCGGGTGAACGCGCGATTCGAATCGACATGCTTGAACGTCTTGCCGATATGCTGCGCGGGCAGGACAGCCGCGCCGGGTTCGAGGCGACAGCCGACATGCTGTCGATCACCGGCATGACGCTGGAGCAATTCGCCGACCTGATGCAGGGCCTGGGCTACAAGGCCGAAAAGGGCGAGCGCGAAAAGGTGAAACCCGTGGACGAGGCGGTTGACGCTGCCGCACAGGATGCCGCGCAAGCCGCAGACGCCGATGTTGAAGCGGCAGAGGCGCCGGTGGCAGCCGATGCGGTGGCGGACATCCCCGACGAGGGCGTTGCCCCCATAGCCGAAGAACCACCCGCCGAAGCAGAGGTGCCCGCCGACAACCCCGAGGCCAGCGAAGGCGAAGTCCCCGTGGGCGATGCCCCCGATGCCGCGGCGGACGCGCCCGAGATCGAGGTTTATTACACCTTCACCTGGGCCGGTCGCGCCCGTGGCGGACGCCGCCCCGATGCGCAGGGCCAGGCCAAGGGCCGTGGCAAGCCGCCAGCCAAGGGCAAGGGCCGCCCGCCCAAGGGCAAGGGCCAACGCCGCGAGCAAGGGGCCAAAAGCTATTCCGCCGCGCCGAAAAAGGCTGACAAGATCGACCCGGACAACCCCTTTGCCGCCGCGCTGATGGGGCTGAAAGACAAGGGGTGATCGCGGGTGTCCGATGCGCCCCGGATTCGGCTGGACAAGTGGCTATATCACGCGCGATTTGCAAAATCGCGCGGGGTCGCCTCTGACATGGTTGGTGCGGGGCACGTGCGGGTAAATGGTGACAAGGCGGGTAAACCGGCGCACAAGGTGGGGCCGGGCGACGTGCTGACATTTGCCAAGGCCGGTCGCGTGCACGTGGTGCGCATCGTGGCCATCGGTGTAAGGCGCGGCCCGGCGGCCGAGGCAAAGGGTCTTTACGATGATCTGAGTGCGCCACCGGCCGATCCGCCGGCCCGCGCGCCGCGTTATGACAATGTTCATGGCGACGGTGGCCGCCCGACCAAACGTGATCGGCGAAAGATCGACGCAGCGCGACGCAGGGTGCTTGATTGATCCGGCGCGCTGGTCTAGGTCACGAGGCAACCGTCAAGAATACGAGACAGTCATGACCTACGTCGTTATAGATAACTGCATTTCCTGCAAATACACCGATTGCGTCGAGGTCTGCCCGGTCGATTGTTTCTATGAAGGCGAGAACATGCTCGTCATCCATCCCGATGAATGCATCGATTGCGGGGTGTGTGAGCCGGAATGCCCCGCCGACGCGATCCGCCCGGACACCGAGCCTGACATGGAACAATGGGTCGAGTTCAATCGCAAGTACTCGGAAATGTGGCCGGTCATCATCACCAAGAAAGACCCGCTGCCCGACGCCGAAGAGCGCGACGGCGAAACCGGGAAACTGGAAAAATATTTCAGCGAGGCTCCGGGCGAAGGCGGATAACCGATTCGCAACTTTGACGATTGTGACGTAAGGTTAGATCGGGTCGCCGGCTGTTCTGCATAGTTGACATTTGTAAAAAACGGCAGATTCGGCGCCCTTTAGGGTGAATTTTGCGCGTGCCCTGTTTTTATGGTAATGTCACAGCCATATGACAACAAGCACCTGACGCACCGGACCGGATGCTGCCACCCGGTTTTTTCTAAATTCTGTTTTCACGACGGGGTCGTATCGGCCGCGCCGTGAAGATTGTCGCCGGATGATGAGCGTCCGTTGCAAGGAAGGACTGAATGAGCAAATCCAAGAAAGCCGAGTTCCGGCCCAATGAATACGTGGTCTACCCCGCCCATGGCGTAGGACAGATCGTGTCGATCGAAGAGCAGGAAATTGCCGGCATCGCGCTGGAACTGTTCGTCATTTCGTTCGAGAAGGACAAGATGACGCTGCGCGTGCCAACACACAAGGCGACCGAGGTCGGAATGCGCAGCCTGTCGAGCCCCGACGTGGTCAGCCAGGCCATGAAAACCCTCAAGGGCAAGGCCAAGGTCAAGCGCGCGATGTGGTCGCGCCGGGCCCAGGAATACGAGCAAAAGATCAACTCGGGCGATCTGATCGCCATTGCCGAGGTTGTGCGCGACCTGCATCGCACCGACGACCAGCGCGAGCAGAGCTATTCCGAGCGCCAGCTTTACGAAGCGGCGCTGGAGCGCCTGACCCGCGAGGTGGCCGCCGTGGCGGGCGGCGACGAAACGGACGCCGCCAAGCAGGTTGACGAAGCGCTGCTGTCACGCGCCGCGTGACGACACGCCCTTGATGATTGGCCGCGTCCCAAACAGGGCGCGGCCTTTTTCATGGCACCAATGCCAGCAGGATCGCGATTTCGCAGCATTGCTGCGTCGCGCCCAGCACATCGCCGGTTTGCCCGCCGATCCGCGCCCGTGCCAGTCGCGCCACGGCCAGCGCGCTTAACAGCGCGGCGGCGGTGGCCCAGAACGCGGTTGCCAGCCCACCCAGCAGCACGGCGGCAAGCAAGCCCAGTGCCAGCGCGACCGTCGCTGCCCGTGCATCTGGCCGGCCGACCTGGTGTGACAGGCCGGTGTCGCGGGCATGGGGCAGGGCGGCCATCAGCGCAGGCATCGCCGCGCGGCTGCCCATGGCGGCGATAATCAGCGGCGCGACAACCCAACCCTTGGCAAAAAGTGCGGTCAGCGCCGCCCATCGCAGCCCCACGCCCAATACCAGCGCCAGCACGCCATAGGCGCCGATCCGGCTGTCCTTCATGATCTCCAGCCGCCTGTCGCGCGTCCAGCCGCCCCAGAAACCGTCTGCACAATCGGCCAGCCCGTCTTCGTGCAGGGCGCCGGTGACCACGATCAGCGCGGCCAGCGCCAGCCCGGCGGCCAACGCGGGTGTCAGCCCCAGCGCCAGGGCGGCCCAACCCAGCACCCCGGCCAGGCCCGCCACCACCGCGCCGGCCAGCGGATAGGCCCAGGCAGCCCGCGCGCCACGTGCCGTGATGTCGTCGTGCAGGCGCACGGGCAGGCGCGTGAGCAAGCCGATGGCGGCCAGGATATCGGCCGCGCGAAAGGCGGCCTTGTCGGTTTCGGGTGGCGGCATTGTCAGAACGCTCCTTGTCGTCAGGCTACCGTCGGTTAAACACGGAGAGACAACGCCAATCAACGAGAGTTCCGATGCCTGACACGATTGCCCACCTGCAAGACCTGCGCGCGCGCCTGGCCGCTGCGCCGGTCGCCGACGCCTCTGCCCTTGATGCTGCGCGCAACCGCAACGAGCAGTTGACCAAGCCGCCCGGCGCGTTGGGCCGGTTAGAGGATCTGGCGATCTGGATGGGCGGTTGGCAGGGCACGGACCGGCCCCGCGCCAACCATCCGCAAGTGGTTGTTTTTGCAGGAAACCATGGCGTCACCGCGCGGGGGGTCAGCGCCTTTCCGGCCGAAGTGACAGCCCAGATGGTGCTGAATTTCCAGGCCGGCGGCGCCGCGATCAACCAACTGGCAAAGCAATTCGGCGCGAGGATGGATGTGCACGCGCTGGAACTGGACACACCCACCGCAGATTTCACCCTTGCCCCCGCGATGGACGAAGGTGAGTTCCTGCGTGCGCTGCAAGCGGGCTGGAACGCCGTCGCCCCCGAGGCCGACCTGCTGGTGACGGGCGAGATGGGCATTGGCAACACCACATCCGCCGCTGCCGTGGCGCTTGCCCTTTACGGGGGGGAGGCTGCCGATTGGGTCGGGCGCGGCACCGGCGTGGACGACGCCGGGCTTGCGCTGAAAGCCGAGGTGGTCACGGCGGGCGCGGCTAAACATTCCGGCGTCACGGGGCTTGAGGTGCTGCGCTGTCTAGGCGGGCGCGAACTTGCGGCAATGGCAGGGGCCATCGCCCGGGCGCGGGTTCTGCGTATCCCGGTGATCCTCGACGGGTTCATCTGCACGGCTGCCGCCGCCTGTCTTGTGGCCGAGCACCCCGCTGCGCTGGATCACTGTCTGGCCGGTCACGTCAGCGTAGAGCCGGGTCACGCCCGCTTGCTGGAGCATCTAGGCAAAGAGCCGCTCTTGCAGTTGGGGCTGCGTCTGGGCGAGGGGTCGGGCGCGGCGCTGGCCATTGGCGTGGTACAGGGTGCGGTGGCGTGCCATTCGGGCATGGCCACATTCGCCGAGGCGGGGGTAAGTGACGGCTGAACCGCGCTATTTTCGATAATCGATAGGGCGCAGGGGGCCGGTATTGGCCAGTGTCTCGGCGCCTTCGACAATATCGGTATTCTGGGCGGCGGCCACCTGCCAGCCCGCGTCGCGCCGCTGTGCCACGAAACTCAGGATCGTGCGGCGCGGGCCGGCAACGCGGCCATCGGGCAGGCGTTGGCCCGTCAGGGTAAAACGGCATTGCACCACCGCCACCGCCTCGCCCAACCGTTTCACCCTCACAACGCCCGGTTTCAGCGTGGTTTCGGCAAAGAAACTGCGCAGGGCGTAATCATGTGCGCGTTCGATATCCGCGCGGTCGTGCCACCACACGCCCACGACATTCACGAATTCCGCATCCTTGGTAAACAGCGCGGCCAGCGCGCGCGCATCGCGCGCCATCCAGGCATCGGCGAAAGCGCGGGGGATATCCTCGGGGCGGTCGGGCAGGGCGGTCAATACGGGTGGTCCCGCCCGTCCCAGGTGCGAAAGCAGCCGGTGGTGGCCATGTCCAGTTCGTCAAACCGTTGCATGAGCCCGGCCGCCGCCGCCTCTGCCGTGATCTCGGCCGTGAGGCCGCCCATGTCTGTCTGCACCCAGCCGGGATGGTAAATACCCACGGCGACGCCCAGATGTGCAAGGTCGGCAGACAGGTTGCGGCCCAGGTTCAGCGCAGCAGCCTTTGACGCGCGGTAGATATAGCTGCCGCCCGGCGCACGGGCATCGCTGGCCATCTGCGAAGAGATGATGGCAATGCGCGGCCGCGCGGCCATCTGCAGGTTGGGCAGCAGCTCTTGCACCGTCAGGAACACGCCCGTGACATTCACGGCAAAGGTTTCCGCCCACATCTCGGGCGGATAGCCATCGGCAAGGTTCTGGCCCTTGTCGGGGTATATCCCGGCGTTGCACACCAGCAGGTCGACGGGTTGCGCATCAAGCGCCGTACCCAGGGCGCGGATATCGTCGGGGCGCGTAACATCCAGCCGGATCAGCCCGCCATCGCCGCTGCGCGAGGTGCCAGTGACGTTGTCGCCCCGCGCGGTGTAGCCCTGCATCAGGCCTTGGCCGATACCGCGGCTGGCGCCGGTGATGACCATGTGCATGGGCGTTTCTCCTGCATCGGGGCCGGGGCGTCTGTGCCCAGGCTAGTTCGATTTGCGCCCGGGAATGAAGGGCAGTGGCGCGACGGGCACGCCGTCTTCGATCAGTTTCTTCGCCTCGTCCGGGCGCGCCTCGCCATATATTGCACGCTCGGGTGCGGTGCCTTCGTGGATGGCGCGCGCCTCTTGTGCGAATTTCATACCCACGTAATCGCTGTTCTGCTCGATCTTGCGGCGCAGGTCGGCCATGGCCTGTTCGGCCGGGCTGGCCGGTGCCGACAGCGGCGTGGGCGAGGCCCCGGGCGCTGGCACGGGCTTGTCGGTGGTGCGCACGGCAGGCGCCATCAGCGCCTTTTCAACCCGGTCAGATCCGCAAACAGCACAAGACACCAAGCCGGCGCCTTTGAGCTTGTCGAAGGCATCGGCGGATTGGAACCAGCTTTCGAAGCGGTGGCCTTCATCGCATTTGAGCGTGAATTGAATCATGAACGAGACCTCTGCAAGTTCGACAGTTTACATAACATCGGTGCCTGCAAGATCAAGCTATCGCCGCCAGCCCTGCGGGTCGAAATCGCGAAGCAGGGCGGCCAGGTCGGGCTCGGTCACGCGGGCGATGGCCTTCTTGCGGCCAAACCACTTGCGGCGGCGTTGCTTTGCCTCGGGGAAATCGGAATCAAGCGATTTGACCTCGACCGGAAATATCAACGCAACGCAGGGCAATACCCGCCCGCGCCCCACGACCTTGCGATAGGAATACACCCCGATCGGATCCTTGCCCGCGCGACCACGCACGCCGGCCTCTTCCCATGCCTCGCGCAGGGCGGTCTTGGCCGGTGACTTGCCCTTCATCGGCCAGCCCTTGGGCAGTATCCACCGCCCCGTTCCGCGCGAGGTGACCAGCAGGAACTGCGGCTTGTCCTTGCGCAAGCGATAGCACAAGGCGGCGTATTGCGTGTGCACGCCTACCTGGTGCGACAGCGCGGTTTTCGGTGCAAAATTTCGCGCCACCCGGTGCCTCCTGCGCGGTTGCCTGCCCATGCCGACTGTTGCGTGAAAGCGGGGTGCGATCAAGCGGCGATTGTTGCGCTTGTGCAGGGCAGGGTGCGGGGGTAATCGGATGGCATGCAGCCTGAACAAAGCCATATGCAGCACATGCGCGCCATCATGGTGCTGGGCCTGCCCCTGATCGGCAGCCACCTGGCGCAGTTTGCCGTGACGTTGACCGATGCGATCATGCTGGGTTGGTATGATGTCGAGGTGCTGGCCCAGCAAGTGCTGGGCGGTATGTTGTTTTTCGTGCTGTTCATCATGGGCTCGGGCTTTGCCTGGGCGGTCATGCCCATGGTGGCCGAGGCCGAAAGTGCGGGCCGCATCACCGAGGTGCGCCGGGTTACACGCATGGCGCAATGGCTGTCGATGCTGTTCGGCGCGGCGGCGATGCCGGTTTTCTGGTGGTCGGCGCCTTTGCTGGACCTGGCCGGCCAGCAACCCGCCGTGGCGCAGGGCGCGCAGGATTACCTGCGGATCGCCGGTTGGGCCATCTTTCCGGCGCTTGTGGTGATGGTGCTGAAATCCTACCTGTCGGCGCTGGAGCGCGCGCAGGTTGTCTTGTGGGTGACCGTGGCGGCGGTGGGTGTGAACATACTGGTCAATTACGCGTTGATCTTTGGCAATTGGGGCGCGCCCGAGCTGGGCATACGCGGTGCGGCCATCGCATCGCTTGCGGTGCAGGGCGTATCGGCGCTGGCGCTGATCGTCTATGCCGCGCTGGTCACGCCGGAACACGCGCTGTTCCAGCGCCTGTGGCGCCCCGATTGGGAGGCGTTCGGCGCTGTCTTTCGACTGGGCTGGCCCATCGGCATCACCAACCTGGCCGAGGTGGGGCTGTTCGGCGCCTCGTCGCTTATGATGGGCTGGCTGGGCACCTTGCCGCTGGCCGCGCATGGTATCGCGCTGCAGATCACATCGGCCATGTTCATGGTGCACCTGGGCCTGTCCAATGCCGCCACTGTCCGCGCGGGCCGGGCACTGGGGCGGGGGGATCTGCCGGGGCTTCGGCGCGGGGGGAAGGTTATCATCGCGGTGTCCGCAGTGATGGTGACATTGACAGTTGTCTTGTTCGTGTTGGCGCCAGAGCCCCTGATGGCCCTGTTCTTGTCGCCCGACGACCCCGAGCGCGGCGCGGTGATCGTCATCGGCGTGGGGCTGTTGGCGGCCGCGGCGCTGTTTCAGCTGGTGGACGCGGCACAGGTCATGGCGCTGGGGCTGTTGCGCGGGGTGCAGGATACGCGCGTGCCGATGGTCATCGCGGCGTTCAGCTATTGGGCGGTGGGCGTGCCGTTCAGCTATGTCCTTGGGTTTCCGCTTGGCCTTGGCGGTGTCGGCGTCTGGCTGGGCCTGGCGATCGGGCTGGCGCTGGCCGGCGTGTTCATGATGTGGCGGTTCTGGCGGATCAGCCTGCCGCGCTTGTCAGCCGCGCAAGCGGCGTGATCGCCAGTTTCCGCCGGGCTGGCCTGGCGGCGACCAGCGAGCTCACTCCTCCTTGAGGCCACGTTGGGCGAGCATCCTGTCGGCCTTCTTGCGCACCAGCACCGTGCGCAGATCGTGCATGGCCAAAAGCAACGTGTCCGTCACCAGCTCAAGCTGCTCTTCGGTGGCGCGTGATTGCGCCCAATGCGTGGTCTGGTTCAGGTGATCGACGGTGCGATGGATATCGTCGATATCGCGTTCCGCCAGCACCCGCACGCGCTGGGCCATCCAGTCGCGGATCGCGGCCAGATCTTCTTCCGACAGCGGGCGGTCGCCATGCGGCTTGATCTGGCCGTTGTTGATGTTGACGACAGCGATCTGATCCATCTCGATCCGCCTTTGGCGGTTCTCGGTGTCAACACGGAACACGAACGCCCCGTTGTCACGGACGCGAAAGTAATACGGGGGAAGTTCGCCTGCCATATGTGTCTCTGTGCTCGCCTGCTTTGTGGGCCTACATCAATTCGCTGCAAAAGTCGCCTATCCGTTTGCATGCCTCGGACAGCACGTCGTCGGACGTGGCGTAACTGATACGGAAGCAGGGCGACAGGCCAAAGGCGGCGCCGAACACCACCGCCACGCCGGTGGCATCCAGCAGCGCGGTAGCAAAGATCTCGTCGCTTTCGATCAGAATGCCATCGGGTGTCCTCTTGCCGATCAAACCCGCGATCGAAGGATAGACATAGAACGCCCCCTCGGGGCGGGGGCAGGTGATGCCGGGAATGGCGTTCAGGGTGTCGACCACCAGGTTGCGGCGGCGCAGAAAGGCCAGGTTGTGCCGGTCGATGAAATCATGCGGACCGTTGAGCGCGGCCACTGCCGCCCATTGGCTGATCGAGCAGGGGTTCGAGGTGGATTGCGATTGCACCTTGCGCATGGCCGCGATCAGCGGCTCGGGGCCGGCGGCATAGCCGATGCGCCACCCGGTCATGCAGTAAGCCTTGGACACGCCGTTGACCGTGAGCGTGCGGTCGTAAAGCGCGGCCTCGACCTGTGCGGGGGTGCAGAATTCGAACCCATCATAAGCCAGGTGTTCGTACATGTCGTCGGTAAGCACATGCACATGCGGATGGCGCAGCAACACATCTGTCAGGGTTTTCAATTCGGAATGGCTGTAGCCCGCGCCGGTGGGGTTCGAGGGCGAGTTGAACAGGAACCACTTGGTGTTGCGGGTGATCGCGGAGTCAAGCTGCTCTGCCGTGATCTTGAAATCGTTTTCCAGCCGCGCCTCGACGATGACGGGCTGACCGCCCGCCAAAAGTACCATGTCGGGATAGCTGACCCAGTATGGCGCGGGTATCACCACCTCGTCGCCAGGGTTCAGCGTGGCCATCAGCGCGTTGTACAGCACTTGCTTGCCGCCGCTGCCCACGCTGACCTGCGCGGGTGCGTAGGCCAACCCGTTGTCGCGGGCGAACTTGTCGCAAATGGCCTGTTTCAGCTCGGAGATGCCATCGACCTGGGTGTAGCGGGTGTGCCCCGCCTCGATCGCGGCAACCGCCGCGGCGCGAATATGGTCGGGCGTGTCGAAGTCGGGTTCGCCCGCGCTGAGCGCGATGATGTCGCGCCCCTGCGCCTTCAACTCGGCTGCGCGGTTCGACATCGCGATGGTGGGTGACGGTTTTACGCGAGAAAGCGTCTGTGACAGGAAGGACATGGATCACCCCAGGTTTTAATCGCTGTTGCGTTGTCTTAGGCTTGGCCTCAAAAGCGATCAAGCGTCATCAGAGGAACACGACACATGGAAAACACCGGCTCGAACGACTGGTATGGCCCCGAAGCGGCCACTTTCGGTGACAGGTTGGCCGCGGCCCGCGAAGCGGCGGGCATGACGCAGAAACAACTGGCCAAGCGGCTTGGCGTCAAGTTGACCACGTTGAGCGGTTGGGAAAACGACCTGAGCGAGCCACGCGCCAACCGTCTGTCGATGATGGCGGGCATCCTGAACGTTTCGATCATGTGGCTGTTGACCGGCGAGGGCAACGGCATTGCCGCGCCCGAGGACGAAGAAGCGATTCCCCCCGCCATCAATGATCTTCTGGTCGAGATTCGTGACCTCAAGGCGCAGATCGGTGCCTCGGCCGACCGCCTGGGCCGGTTGGAAAAGAAGTTGCGCCTGACGCTGAAATCCGGCACCTGAGGTGGCATGATCGAACCGCGCGACATACGTCTGAAACGGCTACGCATGCGCTCGATGCGGCGTGGCATCAAGGAAATGGACATGATCCTTATCCGCTATTCGCAGGCGCGTCTTGACGCGCTTCCCGAGGCGGAGCTCGATGTCTATGAGTCGCTGTTGTCGGAAAACGATCAGGATCTTTATCAATGGGTCTCGGGCCAGGCGGCCCCGCCCGGCCGGTTCAGCGCCCTGATCGGCGATATTCGCGACACCATCGGCAACGCGGAATAGATCGCATTTCACGACCCGTTTTCGGCGTTTAACCGATTATTCGCCTTTGTGCGCCAGTGTCCCTATCCGAGCAGTCACGCACGGAGACACGGACAGATGAGCATGCACAGCAGATTGCCCACGCCTGGGCAGCAGGGGTTTATGACCGGCTATCTCGAGGCGCTCGCACTGGTCGAGCGGCTGCATCGCTTGCTGATCGATGTCATCAAGGATGAGTTCGAGCGGCTGGGTATCCTCGATATCAACGCGGTCCAGGCCCTGTTGCTGTTCAATATCGGCGATAACGAGGTAACGGCGGGCGAATTGAAAAGCCGCGGATATTACCAAGGCAGCAATGTCAGCTACAACCTGAAAAAACTGGTGGAAATGGGCTATATGCACCACCAGCGGTGCGAGATCGACCGCCGCGCTGTCCGGGTGCGGCTGACGCAGAAGGGGCGAAATATCCGCGATGTCGTGAGCGGCCTGTTCGCCCGTCATGCCGACGGCTTGCAAGAGCACGGCGTTCTGGGCACCGACGGCATTGACGAGATCACCCATTCCCTGCGCCGCGTCGAACGCTATTGGAGCGATCAGATCCGTTATATCTACTGACTGGTCGCGGGGTGGGCGGGCCGTACCAGGGCCCGCCCGATCCAGATCTGCGCCGGCGAATGACCGTGACCCGGTTTTACCGGCGGTCATCCACGGGGCCGTTGTTTACCAGTGGCCGGTGTTTTCCATGCTTGCCCAGGGTTCGGCCGGGGCCAGCGGGTCGCCCATCTGCAACAGCTCGATCGAGATATTGTCGGGGCTGCGCACGAAGGCCATGCGCCCGTCGCGCGGCGGGCGGTTGATCGTCACGCCGTTATCCAGCAGGTGCTGGCACATCTCGTAGATATTATCGACCGCATAGGCGATATGCCCGAAATGCCGGCTGTCGGATGGCAGGCCATCGTCGCCATCCCAGTTGTAGGTCAGTTCTATCGGGCATTCCTCTTGGCCCTCGGGGGCCATGAAAACAAGGCTGAACTGGCCTTCCTCGCTGTCGTATTGACGCGTCTTCTTGAGGCCCAGCAGCTCGTAGAACGCCATGCTTTTTTCCAGGTCCTTCACGCGCACCATGGTGTGCAGGTATTTCAGGGTCACTTTTTTCTCCCTCGTGTCTGGTGAATTGGTATGTCGACTCGGTGCCCGATGATAGCGCGGTCGCGCGGGTTGCAAAGCGGCGGACAGCCCGGTTGCTTCTCTGTTCGGTCAGGCCGGCAAGCGGCTTGACGCCCCGCATGACCGGCTTTCGAAAACGTGATGTCGCGGGGCAAAAACCGCATCGTTCCGCCGGTTGCCCGGTGCCGTGGTGAACAAGCTCAGGTAATCGGAAATACCGGCGCGGCGCAACCCGGTCGGGGCGTGCGCGCGCTGGCGTGGCGGGGGCACCGGGCAGCCGCGCCCGCGCCGCTGGCATGACCACCTTGATCATGCCCTTTGCGGCAAGGGGGGCGTCAAAAAGCGCATTTCCTCCGCAAGCTGCCGAATATAGCCGTTTTTGCCGCCCTCTCCGCAAGATATAGTGGTGCGGCGACTCGCCCGGAACAGAAAGGATGCGCCATGACGCTCTCGCCCGAACAGCAGGCTGAAATCGACGAACTGCGCGGCGCCGCGCAGCCAACGCTGCGCGCGGTGGCGCCCGGCATGGAAAAGCACCTTTATTCCGCGATCCCCGTGCTGGATCACGGCTTTGTCCGGGTGATCGATTACATGGGCGACGATGCCGCCATCTGCCAGGCCGCGCGGGTAAGCTATGGCAAGGGCACCAAAAGCGTGCAGAACGACGAGGGGCTGATCCGCTACCTGATGCGGCACTGGCACTCGACCCCGTTCGAGATGTGCGAGATCAAGCTGCACGTGAAATTGCCCGTGTTCGTCGCGCGGCAATGGATCCGGCACCGCACCGCCAATGTGAACGAGTATTCCGCGCGCTATTCGATCCTGGATCGGGAGTTCTATATCCCCGCGCCCGAGGCGCTGGCCGCGCAATCGGTGGTCAACAACCAGGGACGTGGCGCGGCGCTGGAAGGGGAAGAGGCCGAGCGCGTCTTGCGTTACCTGCGCGACGACGCGATGCGCGCCTATGACCATTACGAGGAAATGATTTCGCAAGACGGCCAGCAGGGCCTTGCCCGCGAACTGGCCCGCATGAACCTGCCCGCGAACATCTATACCCAGTGGTACTGGAAGGTCGACCTGCACAACCTGTTGCATTTCCTGCGCCTGCGCGCCGACACCCACGCGCAATACGAAATCCGCGTCTATGCCGATGCGATCTGCAACGTGGTGGCCGACTGGGTGCCCTTTGCCTACAAGGCCTTCGAAGATTACCGCATGGGTGGCGCCACGCTGAGCGCCACAGCCCTTGATTGTATACGGCGGATGTTGAAAGGTGAAGAAGTGACGCAGGAAAACTCCGGCATGTCCAAGGGGGAATGGCGGGAGTTCGTGGGGGTTTTAGGGTAAAGCTTTGTTGACAGATGAACAAGTCTTGGAACGGTTAGGCTCAGGACTCATAGCCAATAAATGACGAGCGCCGCGAGTGCGATGGCGGAGAGGAAGACCTTTGGGCATCTGTCGTATCGGGTCGCCACACGTCG